>NZ_JANHOK010000009.1 GCF_026929975.1 Bartonella sp. F02 | reverse complement strand
AATTTTATGTTTTATTGAGAAATAAAAATGCGCCTTACATAGGTATCATTTTGAATTATAAACACCATTGCACAAATATTCTATACGCTCTATGCTGCATTACATGCTAAAAAGGAAGGTATCAATGCCATCTAAACTTACGCGTAACCAAATGTTAGTTCTGGATATTTTAAAAAATTCGCAAGGCCCTTTAAGTGCTTATGCAATTCTTAATCGTTTGCGTGAAGAAGGGCTTCGTTCTCCTCTACAAGTTTATCGTGCATTAGAAAAGCTCATCCAACTCAAGTGCGTACATCGTCTTGAAAGTGTTAATGCTTTCATGGCCTGTTCATATCCTAATCATTGTCAACACGAACTAACAACTTTTGCAATTTGTGATAACTGTGGAAAAGTCAATGAAATACAAAATAAAAAAATTGTACACGATATTAGAAAAATAACACAAAATATTGATTTTCAATCCTATAAAAGCACAATAGAAATACGAGGAACCTGTAAAGAATGCTTCATAAAAAGTAATGCAGAATAAAATAATTATCTACACTTGCAAGTATGGAAGTTTAATATTATGCATCGCTACTTTACTTGTCATCTCAAATAACGTGTATCACAATCAAAGATCATAAAGCGTTTTTACGTAAAAATGATAATAAATTTCTATTATAAATGTAATTGGAAGTATAAAACCTATGTCTATCCCTGAGACAATTTTTTCAAAAGATATAAAACACAAAAAAATAATAAGCATTCTTCTAATAATTAGTGCGTTATTTGCATTATTTTTAAGCTATAAATGGCTCACGCTTTGGCGTTATATGATTACGACAGACGATGCTTATGTACAAGGTGATATCACCACAATTGCTCCTAAATTAAATGGATATATCGAAGAAATTTTTATTAACGCAAACCAAACTGTTAAAAAAAATGATATTTTATTTCGTCTTGACGATGGTGATTATCAAATTGCTCTAAATCAAGCCAATGCACGTCTTGAAACACAGGAAAAAACGCTTATACGGATTGATGCACAAATCGCAGCTGCACGCAGCTCCCTAGATGATGCTCAAGCACAAAAAATAGCTGCTGAAGCAATTGCAACCAATGCACAGCTAACCTTCAAACGCACCACAGAGCTTAAAGAAAATCGTTATGTTTCTCAAGCCAATCTTGATAATGCTCAATCTTCTTATGAGCAGGCCGCAGCTAATGTCACACGTGCAGATGCTCATATTGCCGCAGCACAGGCCAATATTCAAGTGTTAGAAGCACAACGAAACGAAACCGTCAGTCAAACGAAGAGTCTCGAGCTGATGCGCGATAAAGCACAGCGTGATCTCGATGCAACTATTCTCCGTGCACCATTTGATGGGGTTATCGGAAATTTAACTGCAAAAGTCGGTGATTTTGTTGCTAATGGCCAACATCTTGCATCCTTAGTTCCTGTTCACGCACTTTATATTGAAGCAAATTATAAAGAAACACAGTTACAAAATATTTATAGTGGGCAAACAGCTTATATTTCTATTGATGCGTTTAAAAATGATGCATTTGAAGGCAAGGTTCTTTCTGTTGCACCAGCTACAGGAGCTGTTTTTTCTCTCTTGCCTCCACAAAATGCGACGGGCAATTTTACTAAAATTACCCAACGTGTTCCAGTAAGAATTTCAATTCCTGAAAATGCGTTAAAAAACGGAAGGATTCGAGCAGGAATGAGTGTATCCGTAAAAATCAATACACGCACAAAACCAAAGCAATAAAAATCTTTTATAACTAAAACGAAGAATTCTGCCATGAATAATCCCGCGTCTGCACCCTCTCAAGAACGGATAGGAATAGGAAGAATCATCGCTTTCATTGCTATGACGTTCGGTATGTTCATGGCTATTTTAGATATCCAAATCGTTTCTTCATCTTTAGCCGAGATTCAAGCTGGACTATCAGCAAGTTCACATGAAATTTCACGCGTTCAAACCGCCTATCTTATTGCAGAGGTCATTATGTTGCCCCTCTCTGGTTTCTTGGGGCGTTTACTGTCAACACGAATTTTATTTAGTGTTTCAGCAGCAGGTTTTACATTGGCATCCATTCTTTGCGCAACGGCCACATCTATTGATCAAATGACTATTTATCGAGCGCTCCAAGGATTCATTGGAGGTGGTATTATTCCCAGTGTCTTTGTGGCATCTTACACGATCTTTCCTCCTTCTAAGCGTCCAATTGTTACACCTATCGTAGGATTAGTAGCAACATTAGCCCCCACCATTGGTCCAACCGTAGGAGGTTATCTGAGCCATCTTTTCTCATGGCATTGGCTTTTTCTCATTAATGTGCCTTTTGGAATCATCATCTCAATTATCGCTTGGAAATTAATTGATTTTGATAAAGCAGAACCTTCTTTACTTGCTAAATTTGATTGGTGGGGACTTATCTTTATGGCCATCTTCCTTGGAACCCTAGAGTATATTCTAGAAGAAGGAACGAGTCGCGATTGGTTAAATGATAATCTCATCTTGAATCTGTTCATTATTATGCTTGTATCGGCAATGATATTCTTTTGGCGCGTTTTTACTGTTGAAGAACCAATTGTTGATCTTTCCGCTTTTTCTGATCGCAATTTTTCAATCGCATCCATCTTTTCTTTTATGCTCGGGATAGGTCTTTATGGACTCACCTATCTCTACCCTGTCTATTTAGCTCAAATCCGCCATTATGATGCACTTATGATTGGAGAAACGCTCTTCTTATCTGGCATGGCTATGTTTTTAACCGCACCAATAGCAGGATTCCTGTCAGCACGTATGGATCCACGTCTTATGATCGCCATAGGTGCTGCTTTCTTTGCATGGGGAACTTGGTTAGCAACTTTTGTGACAGATAACTGGGATTTTTGGGAGCTTTTTTGGACACAAGTTTTCCGTGGAAGCTCTATTATGCTGTGTATGGTTCCTATCAATAATATTGCGTTAGGATCATTGCCTCCAGAAAAAATGAAAAATGCTTCTGGGCTTTTTAATCTGACACGAAATCTCGGTGGCGCAGTAGGATTGGCAATCATCAACACTATTCTCACACAACGCTCTGATCTTCACTATGAAAGAATAGCTGAAACTGTTCAAAAAGGAACGCGTTATGCAACTGAAATGATTGCAAATCTCACAGCATATTTCAGTTCTTCTACGTTCGATCCCCATAGTCTTGCTTTACTTCAACTTGTTAATATGGTGCGCATGCAAGCAATGGTCATGGCTTTCAGTGACGTTTTCTTTATATTGACCGTTATTTTTACAATCTTAACATTTTCTGTCATGTTACTTAAAAAAGCACCACCATCAACTGATTCTCCTTCCATCCATTGATGAAGGGCATCAGTGATAGAATAAACTGTTTTTAATGATCAAAATTCAAAAGAAAAAACAGCTTATCGTTTCAAGGCAATTTTAAAATATTAGCTATTGCAGAGAAGATTCGATTAAAAAGAGATTTTAGCACACTCTTTATTTCATATATGGGCGAATTTTCCAGACTGTGGAAATACAATAAAAAAGCAGCGCTTGAAATATTCGATGCGCTGCCATTGCGTGCAAAAGCAAAACAATTTTTAAGCAACTTTATGACGCTGAAAACGACTCTGACGTTTTAACTTTCCACTTGGAATCAAAACACCATGACATGCGCTAAGATGTCCAGAAATAAGCTCCAATGCTTGAAAACGATGCTTCTCATAAGGACCAGGCATGGCTAAGTTTTTTGTTAAATCACTTGAAAAACCAAAACGCTGATAAAATTCAGGATCACCAACAAGCAAAATAGCACCATGACCAAGCTCTTTCGCCATTGCAATGGCATGCCGCATTAAAAGTGACCCTATTCCGATACCAGAACATTCAGGAGACACAGCAAGAGGACCTAAAAACAAAGAATGTTGGATTCCATCTTGACCTTTTCTGCATGTAACGTGCCAAAGACGCACACTACCAACAAGCTCTCCAAACGGATTTTTAACAACAAAAGAAAGCCCGCAAGCTGCTAACCGACCACGACGCAAAGTTTCTGAAGACTTACGCTTTCGCCCCTTTCCCATTGCCAAATCAAGCAAATATTCCCGACAAGACTTATCTGCTTCTTTCTCAGACGAAAGTGTAAAAAATGAACCATCTTTTGTTTGAAAATTAATTGTATTCATCTCTGTCATATCTTTCTACGCATCTTAATCTTTACAAAAGAAACAAAAAAATTAGATCACATAAGATCGTAAAGGCTCAAAACCATTAAATGCAACAGATGCATAAGTTGTTGTGTAAGCACCAGTGCCATGGATCAATATTTCATCTCCAACTGTTAAAGACAGAGGTAAAAGATAAGGCGTTTTTTCATACATAACATCCACAGAATCACATGTTGGCCCCGCTAAAATACAAGGTTCCATCACTTGATCATCATAAGCGGTTTCAATAGGATAACGAATAGCTTCATCCATCGTCTCAGCAAGCCCATTAAATTTACCAATATCAAGATAGACCCAACGCATAGAACCATTCTTTTCTTTTTTGGAAATAAGAACCACTTCTGTGCGAATAACACCAGCATTCCCCACCATCGCACGGCCTGGCTCAATAATCGTTTCAGGAATATGATTCCCAAAATGTTTTTTTAATGAATCAAAAATTACAGCACCGTAAGCTTGTGTCGTGGGAACATCCTTCAAATACCGTGTTGGAAAACCGCCTCCCATATTAACTAACTTCAACAGAATTCCTTCTTTTTCTAAAGTTTCAAAAATAAGAGCAGCATCTGATAAAGCGTAATCCCATGCATTCAAATCTGTCTGCTGAGAACCAACATGAAAAGAAACACCATATGCTTGCAAGCCTAATTGGTGCGCACGACGTAATACATCAATTGCCATTTCGGGAACACAACCAAACTTACGAGATAATGGCCATTCCGCTCCCTGACCACTAGTAAGAACTCTGCAAAACACGCGACTTCCTGGTGCAGCACGAGCAACTTTTTCAACTTCCTCAATACAATCAACTGCATAAAGCGAAATACCAAAAGAATAGGCACGCGCAATATCACGCTCTTTCTTAATAGTATTCCCAAAAGAAATGCGTTCAGCCGTTGCGCCTGCTTTTAAAGCCATTTCAATTTCTGCAACAGAAGCCGCATCAAAAGAAGATCCTAATGAAGCAAGTAGATGCAAAATTTCAGGCGCTGGATTAGCTTTGATAGCGTAAAAAATACGTGATTGTGGAAATGCTTTTTCAAAGTTTAAATAATTTTCGCGGACAACATCAAGGTCAACAACCAAACATGGGCCTTCAGAACGATGTGTTGCAAGGAAATCGCGAATACGTTGCGTCGCCATGTGCAATTCTCCTTTTAAGGGAGAAAAAATTCTCCACTTTATGCTATTGGACAGAAAAAACTGCCAAAAGCCAAAGACAAAACGCATACAACAAACATCCTTACCCCAATTATCAACATAATTAGGAAAGAATCTGCATTGCATACAGCAAAAGAACAGCGCGAAAATCGCATTGTTCCGATTTATCTGCCTTTTTGATTGGAGATGAAAAACCACTTCCGCACTGAAGGCAATGAGGTGTGCCTCTATAGTTATCCCAGCTTTTGGACTGCTGGAAGACACCAGAAAGGCCCGCACCGTCGTTGCTTCAAGATGTCCTCATCCTTTTGGTTGGCCATAAGAATGACTGGAGCGGTTAGTTCCAGGTACCGTACCGGTTAATCTCACCATTTGAGAACCAGCGGACACCCACAGGCACGTGCGACTTTGGGCAATGTTTTATATAAGGTGAATTCTTTTTCATTTCAACCATTTTTTTACTCTAAACACAAAAAGTGTAAAAAGACAAACGGTGAGTAAAACTCAAAAGCGTTTATTTTTTACAAATTAAAAAAAGATAAGAAGAAAAGCTCTTTCAAAAAAGCTCACATCAAAAAACATCAATTCTCAAAACAATGAGCTTATACCCCATTCTCAGTATTCTATTGTTCTTGATGAGAATCTATTGCGCGTTGCTTTAACAACTGAAACTGCCTATGACGTTCTCGAAAACGTTCTCTATCTTCTTCAGTTCGCGTACTGTAACACGCGTCACAAGAGACACCTTCTTCATAATAGAGCGATAACTTACTTTCAGCATTAAGAGGAGAGCGACATGCCCGACACAATTCACGCCCACATTCTTCAAGACCATGCCCAACAGAAACACGCTCATCAAAAACAAAACATTCGCCTTGCCACAAGCTTTTTTCTTTTGGTACCGTTTCTAAATATTTAAGAATACCACCTTTTAAATGGTAAACCTCATCATAACCAAGCTCACGAACATAAGATGTTGATTTTTCACACCGAATACCACCTGTGCAAAACATTGCGATTTTCTTTTTCTTTTTTAAATCAGCTTCATGCTTTGCAACCCATTCGGGAAATTCACGAAATGTTTTAATACGAGGGTCTACAGCTCCTTGAAAGCTTCCAAGCGCATATTCGTAATCATTGCGCGTATCAATTAAAAGTGTCTCTTCATCTTGGATGAGAGCATTCCAATCTTCAGGATCCACGTAAGTGCCAACAGTTTTTAAAGGATCAACACTTTCAACACCCATTGTTACAATTTCTTTTTTCAACCGAACTTTCAAACGGTGAAAAGGCATTTTTGATGCCCATGAATATTTAATCTCTGGGGTTTGAAAGGCAGGCTCTAAATTAATAAAATGTATCAAGGCATCAATTGCAGAACAAGAACCCGCAACTGTTCCATTAATTCCTTCTTGAGCCAAAAGGAGAGTGCCTTTAATATCATTTGCTTGGCATAAATCCCGCAAAGGCTTTTGTAATTGACTATAATGCTTCAAATCTGCAAAACAA
Source organism: Bartonella sp. F02 (assembly GCF_026929975.1). Classification (GTDB taxonomy): domain Bacteria; phylum Pseudomonadota; class Alphaproteobacteria; order Rhizobiales; family Rhizobiaceae; genus Bartonella. The sequence goes on along the minus strand of NZ_JANHOK010000009.1, from coordinate 20,146 downwards.
TAAAGAGCAGCGACTTTAAATTTTTTTTCCATAATCTTGCCATAACGTGCGTTTCATGCAATTTCAAGAACTATTGGTAGAGCATTTTGATCTCTTTCATCAAATGAGAACAATCACATCATCTCATTTTAAAACACCCTGCGCAAAATACATCATCTGTAATCACTTTTTCAAGGATAAATAACCATCCATCTTCTGTTCATTAACAATTGAAAAATCTCAACACTATGAAACCATAATACAATCACAAGTTGGATCATCCAACAAAAGCACGCTCTACAACATAGGTAGATGGTGCATTATTCGCCCCCTCAACAAGCCCAAACGATTCGCACATTGCCGCACAATCTTTTAACATAGCCATTGAACCGCAAATCATCACCCGATCTTCTTCAGGGTTAATATGTGGTAATCCCGTTTTTTCAAAAAAAACACCACTCTTCATAACAGTCGTAATACGACCCATATGTTCTGAAGGTTCACGCGTCGTCATAGGATAAAATTTCAGCTTCTGAGCATATTCACCAATTAACGGATCCTCTCGCAAAGAAGAAACAAGGTCTTTTGCATAGGTGAGTTCATTTTGTTCACGCGTTGTTTGGATTAACACAACTTCGGAAAATTTCTCATAAGTTTCAGGATCACGAATAAGACTTGCAAAAGGCGCTACCCCTGTTCCCGTAGAAAGAAGATAAAGACGTTTCCCAGGGATAAGAGCATCAAGAACCAATGTTCCTGTTGATTTTTTACGCATTAAGACTGTATCACCAATTGTTATTTTTTGGAGATGTTCAGTTAACGGTCCTCCAGGCACTTTGATTGAAAAAAACTCAAGCTGTTCATCCCAAAACGGACTTGCAATCGAATAAGCACGATAAATTGGTTTTTCGGCATTTGGCAAACCAATCATAACAAATTCGCCTGAACGAAAACGAAAATTCTCTGGACGATTAAGACGAAATTTAAATAAACGATCTGTATAATGACAAACTTCCTGAACAGTAAGTGCAAATACATTTTCAGGGATTGGAAAGTCCGATGCGACACGATTCATGTTTGACTGAACATTGGTAGCAGATGCACACATAAAAATTTTCCTTACATCTTTATTAAACATCTAATTTCAAGCTTTATACATCACAGATGTATAAGTCCTACAAATTCATCTGCCAACATCTCTCTTAAATGCATAACTCATCCAATAAAAGCCATTAGCACAAAGTCATTGACTAAAAAATTATAAAGAAACACATTTGAGATAAATATGGTTTCAAAATACTATGACGAATAAATTGATCTTTAAATCAACAAACAACTCCTGGCAAGAATCTGCCATCATAATGCTTGCATAAACAAAAAATCAACAATCCACCATTTTCAAAAAAAGAGACTGTTGTTTATTTTTTCAATTTATCTCAAGAGATAACTTTTAAGAATATACACTCCCTCACAGTTTTTAATTAAGATAAGAACACTGTACACCCTTCACAGGTTTTATAACTGTTCTATAACCAGTGAGAGTATCTTTTTTCCTAAAAACAAATCAACTGCAAAAAAACAACAAAAAATCTCTTTTTCCATCAATTTTAGATTAATAACATATCTGCTATACTCTCAATAAAAAATAATCTTTTCACAGGTTGCGTTAAAATTGAACATTCCATTTCAATAAAACATTATTCAATATAAACTAAAAAAATATTCTAATCTTCTTTGCAAATCATGAGAGTATATAAAAAAATCATTCAAAAAGAATTTCGTATTTTATCAACACAGATAGTCTTCTAAAATGAGCAAATCCATTGAGTCTGAAATAAACGCATCATTTTCCCCTACAGCGATAGCGACCATCGATATTGGAGCTATTGTTGCGAATTACATAACCCTCGCAAGGCACGTTGCTCCAGTAGAATGTTCAGCGGTCGTGAAGGCCAATGCTTACGGAATGGGCGCCCAAAAGATTGCTCCTGCACTTTACAAAGCAGGGTGCCGTGTTTTTTTTGTTGCCAAAATAAATGAAGCGCTTCAATTGAAAACTCTTTTGCCCTCAAAAGCCACTCTTGCACTTTTAAACGACATTCCACCCTCTGCAGAAGAATTTTTAGCGCAAGCCGGAATTATTCCCGTTCTTAATTCTTGGGACTCAATCAAAAGTTGGCAAGAACTCTGTCAAAAAAAGAATAAAAAATTTCCCGCAATCATTCATATTGATACCAATATGAGTCGATTAGGACTTGACCAAAAAGAATTACAACAATTAATTAAACACCCGACTATTTTTAAAGTAGCCGACATAAAATATATTATGAGCCACCTTGCCAATAGTGACAATGCGGCACATTCATCCAATTATATTCAATTGGCCGCAATGAAAACGGCACTTGCTCAACTGCCCGCTTGTAAAGCTTCTTTTTCTAATTCTGGAGGAATTTTTCTGAATCCAGATTTTCATTTTGATCTCGTTCGTCCAGGTATTGCACTTTATGGAGTTGACCCTCATAAAAAATACCCAACACCAATCAAACCTGTTTTGAAATTAGAGGCCCAAGTTATCCAAACTCGACACGTCGACGCAGGAACACCGGTTGGTTATGGAGAAAGCTTTATTACGAACCGACCAAGTATTCTCTCAACCATTGATATTGGCTATGCAGACGGTTGGTTACGAGCCCTTTCTAATAAAGGCTCTGTTTATTTTCAAGGGCATAAAATGCCCATTGTTGGACATATCTCGATGGATTCCATGACCGTAGATGCAACAGATCTCAAAGACAAAAAACCTCAAAAAGGTGACTGGATAGAACTTATTGGAGCACACCAAACTCTCGAAAAAGTCGCAACAGATGCAAACACGATTCCTTATGAAATTTTGACTTCTCTCGGTTCGCGCTATCAACGCACTTATATTTAAAGAATCAGAATAAATTGCAAATGCAAGGTAAAATAATAATGAATTGGCCACCAAAAAATGCTTTCTCCTGTGTATCAACACAGACCAATTCATGCATAATTAAAATTCTCTTTTAAAACAGAACATGCATAGATGATGCAATAGCTTCAGCAGATGCAGAAAACTTCTCAGCTATATTATCTGGATATGATGTAATACACTTTATAATTGTATTTGCAACACCAGCCCAAAAATTATACAAGACCCCTCTTAGATTAGAAAACAATCATACGCGCTCATAGACACTCTCCAAAAATTAAAAGAGACAATGACAATTTAAAAAATAGACAAGAAAATAAAACATCCCCAATAAAAAAACAAACATGCATTTAATCATGCTGTATAAGTAAATAAAAAGCCCATACACAAGGTACAGGCTGTTTTAAAGTCTTTCATGAATGAATTTTAATTAATATGTATTGCTTAGAGGTGGGCAAGAACAAATCAAAACCCTATCTCCAGAAACATTATCAATACGCGAAACAGGTGGCCAATATTTATTGGCTGGATCAAGATGAGGATTTGGGAAAGCCGCTTCTTGTCGTGTATAAGCCCGTGCCCAACCATCATCCAAAGTATCTGCTAATGTATGAGGAGCATTGACCAATGGATTATCTTCTTTTGGCCAGCCCCCCGTACCAACTTTCTTCGCTTCTTCAGCAATTGACAATAAAGCATCACAAAAACGATCAATCTCTTCTTTTGGTTCTGATTCTGTTGGTTCAATCATTAAAGTTCCAGGCACTGGAAATGACATCGTCGGTGCATGAAATCCATAATCAATCAAACGTTTTGCAATATCATCAACAGTGATCCCATATTGATCTTTCAACAAGCGTGTATCCACAATACATTCATGAGCAACACGCCCATTCTTACCTCGATACAAAATAGAATAGGCCTTTGAAAGACGTTGCGCTATATAATTAGCATTCAATATAGCCGTCTGTGTTGCATATTTTAAACCATCAGCTCCCATCATCCGAATATACATCCACGTGATCACAAGAATAGAAGCACTGCCATAGGGAGCCGCAGAAACCGCATGAGTTGTTTTATCCCATTCATGACCAGGCAAAAACGGCTGCAAATGAGCACCTACACCTATCGGACCGACACCAGGACCACCACCACCATGAGGGATCGCAAATGTTTTATGAAGATTCATATGGCAAACATCTGCTCCCATATCTGCAGGACGAGATAGACCGACAAGTGCGTTTAAATTAGCGCCATCAAAATAAACTTGGCCACCATTTTCATGAACAAGAGCACAAATTTCTTTAATGCTTTCTTCATAAACTCCATGCGTTGAAGGGTAAGTAATCATTAAAGCTGCTAAATGATCCTTATGCAATTGAGCTTTTTCTTTAAGATCACTAATATCAACATCCCCATCACTTAAACATTTAACCACAACAACTTTCATTCCTGCCATATGAGCTGAAGCTGGATTAGTGCCATGAGCAGAGGCAGGAATCAAACAAATATTCCGTTGATGGTCTCCCCGCGACTGGTGATATCGGCGAATAGCCAAAAGCCCTGCATACTCACCTTGAGCACCAGAATTGGGCTGGAAAGAAACTTGCGCAAATCCTGTAATTTCACACAACCACGCATTCAATTGACTCATCATTTCTTGATAACCAACTGTATCCCCTTGAGGCGCAAAAGGATGCATATTCGCAACAGTAGACCAACTCACAGGCATTAATTCTGCAGCTGCATTTAGTTTCATCGTACAAGAACCAAGCGGAATCATCGCTCGATCAAGTGCTAAATCTTTATCCGATAAACGACGTAAAAAACGCATCATCTCAGTTTCAGACTGAATCATCTGAAAAAATGGCTGCGTAAGAAAAGCAGCATCACGCTCTTGACCCCAAAGACGAGGAGAAAATTGATCCGATAATCGTGCACCAAAAAACTGCGCTAACGTGTCTGCATCTTCTTCTGTTGACAATTCATCAAAATTGATAGCAATCCGATCCTCATCAAGGATCCGAACAAGATAGCCATTCATCTTTGCTTTATCAGCAATTTCTTGCGCTTTTCCTTTGACAAAAACGCTCACACAATCAAAAAAATGTGATCCTTCAAGATGAAGACCTGCTGCCTCCAAACCATCTGCGAAACGACACGCTAAATGATGGATTCGTTGTGCAATGGCTTGTAAACCTTTCGGTCCATGCCAAACAGCGTAAGCTGTCGCCATATTTGCTAATAAAGCCTGAGCTGTACAAATATTGGATGTCGCCTTATCACGACGAATATGTTGTTCGCGCGTTTGTAAAGCTAATCGAAAACCAATACGTCCTTTTGTATCTGTTGATTGACCAACAATACGTCCTGGAATCAAACGAGTTAAAGCAGCACTCACCGCAAGATAACCTGCATGAGGCCCCCCAAATCCCATTGGAACACCATAACGCTGCATCGAGCCAACGACAATGTCAGCACCCCATTTTGCAGGAGCTTCCATAAGAGTAAGCGCCAAAGGATCGGCAACAACAATAACTAATGCTCCCTTTTCCTTCGCCTCTTGAATAACAGCGCTATAATCATGAAAGCAGCCTTTTGTATCTGGCCATGATAAAACAATAGCAGCAGTATTAGAACAAATGCTCTCATTTTTACAAATGTGAATCCCTTGCGTTTCTGCACGGGTTTGCGCAACACTCAAAATTTGAGGATGCAAACAACTCTGAATTGAAATTTTTGTTTTCTTCTCACGCGCAAAACGGACAGCAATAGCGTTCGCTTCTGCTAAAGCCGTTGCTTCATCAAGAAGAGAAGCCGCAGCAATCGGCAAACCCGTCAGTTCACTGACTAATGTCTGAAAATAAAATAAAAGCTCTAAACGCCCTTGGCTAATTTCTGCTTGATAGGGTGTATAAGCTGTATACCAAGCTGGATTTTCAAAAAGATTCCGCAAAATTACAGGAGGGACAAATGTTCCATGATAACCTTGTCCAATAAAACTTTTGCGCACATGATTGCGTCCCATTATCTGAGACAGTTCTTTCAAAGCTTGTTCTTCACTTGCTCCTTCTGGTAAATCCAGTGAACGCTCCAAATGAATCGATTGTGGAACAGCTTGTGAAACAAGCGCTTCAACGGAATCAAGAGATAAAACACTAAGCATTTGCTGTACTTCATCAGGCCGAAGCCCAATATGCCGAGAAGAAAAACGGTGCTCCTGCATACAACTCACCCAATCAGCTCTTGATAAGCAGCCTCATCAAGCAACCCTTCAAGTTGCGTTTCATCTTGCAACTTCATTTTCCACAACCAGCCTTCATTTTCGGCTTTCTGATTAACCAAAGCAGGGTCATCAGCGAGTGCTTCATTAATTTCAACAACTTCACCATCAATAGGGGCATAAACATCAGATGCGGCCTTAACAGATTCGACGACAGCAGCAGAATCACCTTTAGAAAGAACAGTTCCACTTTGTGGCAAATCAACAAAAACTAAATCACCCAACTGCTCTTGAGCATGATTGGTAATCCCAACAGTAACGATCTGCCCTTCAACATTCAGCCATTCGTGATCTTGTGTATAATAAATTTTAGCCATAAAGAATTATCCTTTAAAATAACGTTGCTCAACAAAAGGAAGTGAATGAACAGACAGTGAAATCTTTTTACCACGCATCTCAGTAAAAACTTCTGTCCCCACAGTTTTAAACTCAACGGACACATAACCCATCGCTACAGGCCCATCAAAAGAAGGACCAAAACCACCTGAGGTAACCATCCCAATCTGATTTCCCTTATCGTCAAAAAGAGCAGCTCCAGCGCGAACAGGTTGACGGGTTTGCGGTTTTAGACCAACACGACAACGAGATGGCCCTTTTTCTTGCGCTTTAAGAAAAGCCTCTGCTCCAAAAAATTGTGCTTTTTCTCGGACACTTTTAGGAACGGCCCACATCAAGGAAGCTTCAATGGGTGTCGTATCTGAGGTGATGTCATTACCATGCAAACATAACCCCGCTTCCAAGCGAAGGCTATCACGTGCAGCAAGACCAATCCATTCAACACGAGAATCACTCAACAATTTTTCAACAACTGAGCGTGCCTGATCAACTGGGAGAGCAATTTCAAAACCATCTTCTCCTGTATAACCAGAGCGTGTTACAAACCAATCTTTCTGCGGTTCAAACCCTTGCATAAAAAACAATTCATTACCAGGCAAACCTGCATCAGCCATCACCGCAGCAGCCTGTGGACCTTGAAGAGCAAGCAAAACTCTTTCAAGTGCAGTTATTTGACAATCAAAGTCAGCAGCACGTTTTTTAAGTTCAGCCAGATCAGCTTCCGCATTTCCAGCATTGGCAACCAACATAAAACGACACGCTGCTAAACGAGTAACAATAAGATCATCAAGAATACCAGCCTGCTCATTAAGTAAATAATTGTACCGAGAGTGACCTTCTTTTAAAAGCGACGCATCAAGAGGAAGAGCATAAGATAAAAACTCAACCGCCTGCGGCCCTTCAATAGCAATCAATTTCATGTGAGAAATATCAAAAAGACCAGCATGAGTACGGGTATGAAGGTGCTCTTTTAAAACCCCAAGAGGATAAGTTAAAGGCATCATCCAACCCGCAAAAGCACCAAATTTCGCCCCTGCTTGCTCATGAAATTCACGTAAAGGAAGTATTTTTAAAGGAGATGTTTCAAATTCTTGTGATAACGTACCCATATTTTCTCCAAAGCCGCACCTCACCGCTACATAATGTAGCAGTTTCTACGCCCTTCTGTCATTAACCTGAGAGACTCACGAAAAATATTTTCGCTTACACCTTCGGCGCGGGATTCCCCGACTTTCCAGATCTGCCTTCTTTCTTTGACGGTCCTTAGCGCCTGAGAGATTATGGGCTGTTTTCCCCTTCGGCGGCAGGTGCGAAAGTTTGCATTCTGCACTCTCCCGCAAAAGAATGAAAGAGACAATAGAGCTCTTTCCGACAGAGTGCAATCTATAACGTATCTTCTTCACACTGTCATCAGCAAATTAACTCTCATTTTCCATTTTTTGAGAGAATTCCGCAAATTATTTGATAAATTTTATAGATGGTGATTGCGAACACAAATAGGGATGTGTTTTTTAAAGATAACAAAAAATGACAAAGACTCATATCTCATAAACAGAGTACAACTCTTTGTATTCAATAGAATCACAAAAGATTATTTTCCTTTTTGGACAAAACTCGGTTGCAATAACAGAGATCAAAAATTTTCAAAAAACAAGTAATTTTGAACAAATTTATATCAAAAAATCTCTAAAAATAATTTGAAAAAAGCAAGAATACTTATGGAAAAAATATCTCATGGCAAATCTCTATTCAAAAACAGCAAACATTTCTTGAAAACACTTTTTAAAACAACGTATATTTTTGTGATTACTTTTTATTTTCTTTGATGGTAAAAATAACATAGCGTTGTTATTGTTACCATTACAAAAAATAAACGGTTCTAGAAATATAACGATACCTAAAAATGATATGCCTTTCTTATATTGCAATAATATCATAAGCTATAAGCGCTTTGCATACCAAATCTCATCGGATATAAGGTTTAAAAATACTCATGAAAGCTGGCAATATTCATTATAATTGCGAAGATGACCTCCCAAAGCAAATTGCTCTTTTCCCTTTAGAAGGAGCACTCCTACTTCCAGGAGGATTTTTATCGCTCAACATTTTTGAACAACCCGCTCTTGAAATGGTTGAAGATGTCATGATAACGAATCGCCTGTTGGGAATCATTCAACCCCTCGCATCAGCAACAAATCACTCTTCTCAACAGCTGTACGACATAGGCTGTATAGGGCGTATCACAAATTACAGTGAAACAGGGAATGGACAGCTACTTATTGTTTTACAAGGCATTTGTCGCTTCACTTTAAAACAAGAATTAGAAAATACAAAATCTTATCGAATGGCCAACATTCAATCAAATATGCAAGATTTACAAGAATCTAATGTTTTAGAAAACATTAATCGAGAAAATTTGCTCAATATTATTGAAAATTATCTCACCATCCATGAGATAGACTATAATTGGGGGAGTATTCTACAAACACCTACTCCTATATTAATTAATGCCCTTTCAGCCCTTATCCCTTTTTCACCAGCAGAAAAACAAGCTCTTTTGGAAGCGCCAGATATTGTGAGCCGCGCTCAGACTCTTCTCGCTTTAACCGAGCGTTCTCTTATGAAACAAACAGGAGCACATCACCGTTTAAACTGACGGATTTTAAAATATGGCAAAAATAAAAATGGTCACCGATCCAAAGATGCTCGAATTACTCGTTTGTCCGATTACAGGGGGGACTCTGTCCTTAGATCGAAAAAAACAAGAGCTTATTTCATGTAAAGCAAAACTCGCTTATCCCATTCGCAATGGTGTCCCTATCATGCTAGCTTCTGAAGCGCGCCCTTTAAAAGACAATGAAAAATAAGAAATTTTTCGATTTTTCTTTCTTCACAAATCAACACTGAAATCATTATCAAGAAACAAGAAAGATGTAACAAGTGTTCTTGTCATAATTATTTCTCGTGTTAATTGAAATATAATAAAATATATTCATAGTATGAGAAACAATGGAGCTCATTCTCAACTCAATAGTGATATTAATGCAAAATAAAAGCTTTAAAGTCAGAATAAATTGACAGAGAATAAGGAATTAACTACAGTAAAAAATGTCAATGTTATATTTGTATGGCTTGATATCGACTATTCAATTTTTTCAACTCCTGAAGGTTCAAAAAACAGTGCATTGCAAAGTGAAACAGTTTGTAGTGCTGTCCATTGTGCCCAATACACGCATAAAATTGAATCTAGAAAACGACAATGATTGAATGTTCCTTGACTAACTTTACCCTTTCCTGAGTTCAAAGCAAGGACAAAGACGATGATATTTTAAATTGTATAAAATGGAGCGGATGAGGAGTATAAAAAATGAGTTTTAAAGTTGCCGTTGTCGGTGCAACCGGAAATGTTGGTCGTGAAATGCTCACAATTCTGGAAGAGCGCGGTTTTCCTGCCCATGAAGTTGTTCCTTTAGCCTCAAGACGCTCACTCGGACAAAGTGTCTCTTATGGTGACAAAACTTTAAAAGTAAAAGCTCTAGATACGTATGATTTTTCTGACACAGATCTATGCCTCATGTCTGCTGGCGGAAGTATTTCTAAAGAATACGCACCTAAAATTGCTTCTACTGGGTGTGTTGTGATCGATAATTCATCGACTTGGCGTTATAATGCTGATATTCCTTTAATTGTACCTGAAGTGAATGCAAAAGACATTCATGATTTTTCAAAGCGTAATATTATTGCGAATCCTAACTGTTCAACGATTCAACTGGTTGTAGCTCTCAAGCCCCTTCATGACGCGGCTATTATTAAGCGCGTGGTTGTTTCCACCTATCAATCAGTTTCAGGCGCTGGAAAAGAGGGAATGGACGAATTATTTGAACAATCACGAGCCGTTTTTGTTGCAGATCCTCTCTCAGTGAAAAAATTTACAAAGCGAATTGCCTTTAACATCATCCCCCATATCGATGTCTTCATGGAAGATGGTTATACCAAAGAAGAATGGAAAATGGTGGCTGAGACAAAAAAAATTCTGGATCCTAAAATTAAATTAACAGCAACGGCTGTTCGCGTTCCTGTCTTTATTGGCCATGCAGAATCTGTTCATGTTGAATTTGAAAAACCTCTCAGTGCTCATGACGCACAAAATCTCTTGCGCGAAGCGCCCGGATGTCAGCTCATCGATAAGCACGAAGATGGCGGCTATATCACACCTTATGAATCTACGGGAGAAGATGATACTTTTATTAGCCGTGTTCGCGAAGATATTACTGTTGAAAATGGTTTAGCTTTCTGGGTTGTTGCAGATAACTTAAGAAAAGGAGCCGCATTAAATGCCATTCAAATTGCTGAATTGCTTATTTCTAATAATTTGATCAAACCTAAATCAGCATCCTAAATAAAAAACAAAAGCATAAGACAAAACATGCCTTATGCTGATGTTATTTATTGACACTTCAAACCGTAATAAATTTTCTTTTCTTCTTATGGAGCAGGATATGTTACAATACGGTAGCGTGTTTCATTACGTTCAGCATTTCTATCATTAACGCTTTCTGGAAATAAAGGATTATAAGCCGATACACGCTTTACAGAGACCCGATGCGCCGTTGGCGATGGTTTTAAAATCGTCCGTTCGTCTCTATTGTTGATACCTGTAAACAAATTGCTGGTACTAGCACCCATTTCAACTTTTTTTACATATTTCCGAGGAACCTTTTTCAGAGGGATAAGAGGCACATTAGAAACATTTAAATAACGTGCATAGGCCCAACCAAATATATTGTTATAACGAATTGAACACCAATCTTTATTTAATAAACAACTCTGAATATGAACTTTTGCTCCCGTTGGAATTGTCGCAATAGCTTTATAAGCCGATGCTGGACCTTTACGCACAATGATATGACCTTCTGCAACTTTAGCAACAGTTTCAGCATTCGCGCTAAAAGCAGCCATTCCTAAACCTGTTCCAACTAAAAATTTCAGAGTCGTTGTCAGTGATAAAAATTTATTTTTAAACATTCTTTTTTCTTCCTATTTATCATATTAAGGGAAAAATATCTTTCTTTACAAAGGCTTATTTCATTTCTGAAAAAGCTCTTTGTTTCTTGCAATCTCATGATAAGAAAGATGTTTTTACTGATCCCTTTTCATTCTATCCATGTGAGCAAGAGCTCTAATGATGCTTCTCATTTTACTTATGCCGCTGAGAAAAAGATCCTATTGACTCCTTCTCTCAGCGCATAATCATTTAAAGAAGTTTTGAGAATGCTATTGGTTCCATAAAAAATATCACAATCAAATGCATTGTCTTCTAAAAGGGCGTTTTTCTTTTTTCTCAAAAATAATATATTTTCTTAAAAACGCTAAAAGGATAAAAATAAATCATCGATCATAGAAATAAAAATGATTGAATATTCTCTTAAGCTTTTGTACTCTCTAACTCTTTTTATATTGATGATAGTGGGACTTCCCTTTATAAAATCTTCTAAAAATGAAGGAAAATAAATACAAATGACATTGAGTAAACTATCTCGACGCTCTGTTGTCGGATTACTTTTTTTTCTCTCTGCTTTTTTTTGTCATGTTCTTTTCTCTGTGGCAGAAGACAAATCAAAAATTAAACTGGGTGTTATGGAAGGAGAAGAAGCAACCATATGGCGAGTTGCGGCCGAAGAAGCCAAAAAGGCAAGCTTAGACATTGAACTCGTTTATTTTTCTGATTACACACTGCTCAATGGTGCCGTCAATGCAGGAGATCTTGACGCGAATGCTTTTCAGCACACAGCTTACCTTGAAAATCAAATTGAACAATATGGCTACCAACTTTCAATTGCTGGAAACACTTTTGTTACACCTATAGGCATTTATTCACGAAAAATCAAAAACATAAAAGAGCTCTCGGATAAAGCAAGCGTTGGTATTCCTAATGATCCGTCAAATGCCGGAAGAGCTTTGCGTCTTCTTCATTCTTTAGGCGTTATTAAACTCAAAGATTCAAAGAATATATTAGCTTCTCCTCTTGATATTATTGAAAACCCTAAAAGGTTGAAAATTCGTGAAATGGATGCTGGTCTTTTAGGACGATCAATCAGTGATTTTGATATTGTCATCGTTAATACAAATTGGGCTTTGGTCACAAAATTAGATGTCCACAAAGATGCCATTGCATGGGAAAAAACAGAAAATAACCCTTATAATAATATCATTGTTGTTCACGCAAACAATAAAGACAAACCGTGGGTTAAAAAATTAGTTGCCGCTTACAACAATGAATCTGTCCGTGCAAAAATTCAAGAAATTTTTGGCACAATTGCCCAAACATCTTGGTAATTGCGAATGGAAAATTCTCCTCTTATTTCTTTAAAAAACATTAGTCGTACTTTTTCTAAAACAACAAATACTCCGGCCATAAAAAATTTGTCTCTTGATATTCATGCCGGTGAAATTCTTGGAGTTATTGGACGCAGTGGTGCTGGAAAGTCTACACTTATTCGCTGTTTAAATGGATTAGAAAAAATTGATGCGGGCTCTATTTTTTTTGAGGGCATCAATGTTTCAAATTTATCAGAAACTGAATGGGCGCCTTATCGACAACGTATTGGCGTCATTTTTCAACATTTCAATCTTTTATCGTCACAAACAGTGATTGATAATATTGCTCTCCCTTTAAAATTAGCCGGTATTCGTAAAAAACAACGATACCAACGCGCTTTTGAACTCATTGAATTAGTTGGATTACAAGGCAAAGAAAACCATTACCCAGCAGAACTTTCAGGAGGACAAAAACAACGGGTTGGTATTGCACGCTCTTTAGCTGCAAATCCCAAAATATTGTTATCCGATGAAGCAACTTCAGCACTTGATCCGGAAGCCACACAAGCTATTCTAAAACTTCTCGCCGATATTAATAAACGTCTTAACCTTACAATTGTCCTCATTACCCATGAAATGGAAGTCGTTCGCGCTATTGCACATCGCGTTGTTGTTCTTAATCAAGGAAGCATTGTAGAAGAGGGATATGTCAAAGATATTTTTACATCGCCACAAGAAGAAACAACAATTGCCATGTTAAAACTTGTAACACCGCAACTTCCTGAAAAAATTGCACAAAACCTTAAACAAACAGGTCAAGAAGCTGTCATTGAAATTAATATTGCTGGTGCCATTACCCAACAACCTTTTTTACATCTTCTTGAAGAAGAAACAGGTCTGAGAGCACGTATTCTTCATGGTGGAATTGATACAGTCCAAGGTGAACCGATTGGACGATTTTTTTTAGGGCTCCCCGGACAAGATAAAGTAGCTTTAGAAAAAGCTATAAAATGGTTGACAAAACAAGGCCGATACTGCGAGGTCTTAGGTTATGTATAATATTCTTTATAATGAAATTCCTCGTGCTCTTGTTGAGACATTATTGATGACAATCAGTGCTTCTTTAATTGCTTTTATGATAGGTCTTCCACTTGGTTTACTCTTGTATACAACAGCACGCGGAGGGCTTTTTTCATCATGTCTTATTCATCATCCTTTGAAAATTATAATTGATAGTCTTCGCGCTATCCCTTTTATTATTCTTGCGTTTTATCTTCTCCCCATCACACGTATCATTGTGGGAAGTGGAATAGGAATTCTTTCAGTTATCTTTGTTTTGACTATTTCAGCCGTTCCTTTTTATGCAAGAGTTGCAGAATTATCGTTTAAAACCGTCGATAATAGCCTTATTGAAGCCGTTCGTTCTATGGGAGCCAGTCGTTTGCAGATTATTCGATATGTTATCATTCCTGAAGCGTTTTCCAGCTTAATTACTGGCTTCACAGTGATGGCGATTTCTCTTATCAGTGCCACTTCATTGGCCGGATATCTCGGCGGAGGAGGTTTAGGAGATATGGCAATTCGCTATGGTTATCAGCGCTATAATACTTCTGTCATGACAACCGTTATATTCCTTTTGATTATTCTCAATATTACAATTCAATTGTTTGGTGATCGAATGGCACAGAAATTTGACAAAAAAAATGTCAAATAATTCTGCACTTTAATGTTGTTCCTCGATAACTGAAATAACAAGCCAGTGAGCAATGAGAGCTGGATTTTTTAAATTCTCAACCTCTAAAGTCACCTGATAATGAAAAATAACACGACCCGAAGGGCGAATCTTCGCATCAGATAAAACAAAGCGAGCCCGAACCCGTGCTCCTGTTTTCACAGGACTCATAAAGCGAACTTTATCAAAACCGTAATTAATCCCCATCGTTGCACCTTCTAACTGTGGAAGTGCTTCATAAGCCAACGTGGATAAGAGTGATAATGTTAAAAAACCATGAGCAATCGTTCCACCAAAAGATGTTTCTTTCGCTTTCTCTTCATCGACGTGAATCCATTGATAATCATCTGTTGCTGATGCAAATTGATTAATCATATCTTGTGTCACAAGACGCCATTGCGATAAACCGATTTCTTTTCCAATAAAGTTTTCTATATCCCGTACTGCTATTTCTTTTGGCATAAAAACTATTCCTGTTTTATTGACAATATGCACCCTGCCCTCTTGCTTTTATAAAAGCCATTGATTAGAGGATCAACAACATAAGCATTTATATTTCACGAGCAAAAACACCTTACGAAGAAAAAATATCTTTTCAAAAAGGTAATTTTAAAATAGGAAAAAAGCATGGCAAGCAATGTAAGCCTTACAGGGTTAGCCCGTGATTTAAAACACTATGCAGAAAAACACCAGCCTATTCGTATTGGATTGATCGGTTGCGGTGAAATGGGGACAGATTTTCTGTCAAGCGTTGCCCATATGGATGGCATAACAATTGCAGCCGTTGCAAGCCGAACACCATCACGTATTTTTGAAGCTGCTGCACTTGCTTATGGTGAAAAAGGTCATGCTTGCGAAGTTGAAAATTCCTTTGCTTTAACACAAGCAATTGAAAAAGGTTTGATTGCTGCAACAGGCGATCTCGATCTTGTTTTACATCATGAACAAATTGATATTATCGTTGATGCAACAGGCTACCCTGAAGCGGGAGCAGAAATTGGTCTTAAGGCACTTGAAAACAATAAACATCTCGTCATGATGAATGTCGAAGCGGATACAACAATCGGTGCTTATTTAAAACATGAAGCCGATAAACGAGGCCTCATTTATACACTGGGCGCAGGAGATGAACCTTCTTCTTGTATGGAGCTCATCGAATTCGTTTCAGCTCTTGGACATAAGATTGTTGCTGCTGGAAAAGGAAAAAATAATCCGCTGATTTTTGACGCAACACCCGATGCATATGAAGAAGAAGCGTTGCAACGGAATATGAATGTGCGCATGCTGGTTGAATTTATTGATGGCTCGAAAACAATGGTCGAAATGGCAGCGCTTGCTAACGCAACAGGACTTCTTCCAGATTGCCCTGGGATGCATGGACCACAAGCGTCACTCAAAGATTTAAACAAAGTACTGATTCCAAAACAAGATGGTGGAATTTTAAACAGATATGGTGTTGTCGACTACTCAATCGGTCCAGGAGTTTCTCCTGGTGTTTTCGTCATTGCAGAAATAACACATCCACGTCTCCGAGAACGGATGGAAGATTTAAAAATCGGTCAAGGACCTTACTTTACTTTTCATCGTCCTTATCATTTAACGGCAATGGAAGTGCCTTTGACTTGTGCACGTATCATGCTTTACGGAAAACCAGATATGGTGCCTCTTCGCCGCCCAGTAGCGGAAGTCTGTGCCGTTGCTAAAAAAGATTTATATCCAGGAGATCAACTCGATTTCATTGGTCTTTACAGTTATCGTGCTTGGACAATGAGTTTTGAAGATGCACGCGCAAACCAAGCCATTCCTTGCGGTCTTTTAGAAAAAGCAACAGTAACAGCAGAAATTAAAAAGAATGAACTGATTACAGTGCATAATACCGCTATTCGCGAAGATCAATGGATTGCTCGTCTTCGTGCAAAACAAGACCTTTTGTTCAATTGTTAAACAACACGTTCTTAAAACAATAACTTCTTACAATAGCTAAAAACTAATCTTTCACACAGATAATCAAACATTACACAAAAAAATCAATCATAATAAAAAAGCTTTTTGCAATACAAAAATATGATAGTTAAAATTACAGTATTCATAGACTATATTCTTCTGAAATAGTCATAAAAACGATAAACGCTTCACACAAAAACCATGATTGTACTATAAAAAACCCTCATCGTTAATAATGCCTTTATAAATGATGATTTCAAAAGTATAAAAGGTACTCTAAAATCACATCATTGACTTACAATTAATAATAAAAATCAAAATAGAATTCTGTGTTGATTTTTTATTCTTAGTCATAAGTTTTATTCTGTCACAACTGTACTTAATATAAAATCCTCTTATTTGCGTTTCGTGCAGATATAGACTAAAATTTAGAAAAATTATTCTATATATCATTTTATTCTTATTCATTTCTTTTTTTGGCAATTAACCCTATGGAATCCGGTATACCTTCTCTTGCTCTTTTACCCTTAGGGGCACACGAATATCACGGAAATCATCTTCCTTTTGAAACAGATTGGATTATTGCTGAAGCTTTTGCAAAAGAACTAACTTTACAAACAAAAAAACAATTTCATACCACACTCTTGCCAGTTGAAAAAATTGGATATTCAATCGAACATATGGATGTTGCTGGAACGCAAACATTAACTTTTTCTCATGCTATAGAGCGCTGGATCACACTTGGAGAAAAATGCTACCGTAAAGGCATTAAGCGTTTTCTTATCCTCAACGCTCATGGAGGAAACTCTCCTTTAATGAACATTGTCATTACCGAATTACGCAAACGTTTTGCAATGCTTGCCGTTGCAACAAGCTGGACACGATTTGGTCTCCCAGAAGGTCTCATAGACCCATCTCAACGCCATCTTGATATTCACGGTGGCTTTATTGAAACCTCTTTAATGCTCTATCTAGCACCAGAAAAAGTGCATATGGAACATGCAGACAATTTTCACAATAAGCAAGAAGATATGATTACGCATTATCGATATTTACGCGCCTATGGACCTCACGCTTTCGGGTGGATGATGAGTGACCTTAACCAACAAGGTGCAGCAGGCAATGCAAGGCAAGCAACATCACAAGCAGGTAAAGCAATTTTTTTGCATGTACTCCGCGGGCTTTGTGACTTACTCGATGACATCAAAAAATTCCCAATAAATGCACTCAAATGAAAGGTAGACACCATGGAAAAAACGCAAAATGCGACCCAAAAACTGCCTGTCACAGTTCTTACAGGTTATCTTGGTTCAGGAAAAACAACGCTACTCAATCGTATTCTTAACGAAAGCCATGGAAAACGTTACGCGGTCATTGTGAATGAATTTGGAGAAATTGGCATTGATAATGATCTCATCGTTGAATCAGATGAAGAAATTTATGAAATGAATAATGGATGTGTTTGTTGCACTGTCCGTGGTGATCTCATTCGCGTTTTAGAAAGTCTTATGCAGCGTTCTCATCGATTTGATGCTATCATCATAGAAACAACAGGTCTTGCTGATCCTGCTCCTGTTGCACAAACTTTCTTTATGGATGATTCCGTCCATGATAAAACCACCCTCGACAGTGTCATTGCAGTTGTTGATGCAAAGCATCTACCATATCAACTCAAAGAAAGCCGTGAAGCAGAAGATCAAATTGCTTTCTCTGATATTATTCTGCTCAATAAAACTGATCTTGTTAGCCCAGAAGAACAGGCGCATGTCAAATCACTCATTCAAGCAATTAATCCCGGCGCAATCCTTTATACAACCGAACGCGCCAACATCTCTCTTGATAAGCTGCTTGATCGAGGCTCTTTTGATCTACAACGTACTTTAGAAAATGATCCTCATTTTCTCGAACATCAACATATAGATCATGTCTGTGGTCCCGATTGCGATCATCATCACGATCATCATCACACACACACTCATCCTTCAGCCATTCATGATGTTACAGTAACCTCTGTAAGCTTAAAAACAGGTCCCCTTAAACCAGAAAAGTTTTTTCCATGGATCCAACAAATTACTCAACAACAAGGCCCTGATATTTTGCGTTTAAAAGGCATTATTGCCTTTCAAGAAGATGATGAACGTTATGTTATTCAAGGAATCCATATGATTCTTGAAGGACAGCATCAACGCCCATGGCATGAAAACGAAAAGCGCGAAAGCCGGCTTGTTTTCATCGGTCGATCCCTTGATGCAGAAAAACTCAAAACTGGTTTTGAAAATTGTGCATAAGTGAAAAATCATGCCAAGCATTACCCCTTATGATCTCCAAAGTTATTGTCTCTCTTGTGGCTTCATTGACAACAAACCCGCTTTTGTTTCAGTAGAAGGTTTCATTGTTTTTTTTAATCCACAGCCACAAATTATTGAAATCCATCAAGGCATAATTTCAAGCCATTTCTCCCATGATAATACAGCAATTATTACAGGTGGAGAAGATGGGAAGGTCTGTAAGACAACAGCAAATGGTCGTGTAGAAATCTTAAGCCAAAAAGAACGTAAATGGATCAATAATGTTACTTTTGGACCTCGAAATGTTTTTGCTTTTTCCTCTTCACGGATCGCATCAGCTGATATCGGTACAGGTCTACAAACAATGACTTACAAAAGCAGTGTAGAAGGACTTGCTTTTGCTCCAAAAGGTTTACGGCTCGCTGTTGCTCATTATAATGGTGTCACTCTTCATTGGTTATCAACACAAGCAGCTCCAACGACATTAATCTGGAAAGGAGCCCATTGTGGCGTTACTTTTTCACCAGATAACCGCTATGTTATTTCTACCATGCAAGAAAATGCATTACATGGCTGGCGTCTTACTGATCATCAAGATTTACGGATGAGTGGTTACCCAAGTAAAGTCAAAAGCTGGTCTTGGAGTGCAAAAGGAAAATGGTTAGCAACATCAGGAGCGCCAGCCGCCATTGTTTGGCCTTTTCACACAAAAGATGGACCAATGGGAAAAGCGCCTTTAGAGCTTGGCACACGAGCGAATATTCTTGTCAGCACTGTTGCATGCCACCCAAGTGAAGAAGTTGTTGCAATCGGCTTCAACGATGGAATGATTTTGTGTGCACATTTTGCCGACGGAAAAGAAGCACTTCTCAAACCATGCGGTAAAAGCGCCATCTCAGCATTAAGTTGGGATAAAACAGGCCATAATTTAGCCTTCGGAAGCGAAAGCGGTGAATGTGGTATTATCAACATCACCGCTTAAGAAAATTTATGCATCAGAACCAATGAATACTTAAAACTGATAGCGTATTCCGCCAGAAAAACGCGTTCCTGAAAAGCCTGCATCCGTCAACTTATGCTGATAAACAAGATCTCCCTGAAGCGATATCTTTGAAGAGACTTTGGCATTAACACCCAAACCAGCTTCTAATGAAGAACCAAAAGCTCCCAACGGGAATGCATCTTTAAAATGCACAAACTGTCGCCTCTTCAAACCATTGACAAAATGTAATTTCCCATAGAGAGAAACAACGCGAGTTTGTTCTGCCACGGGAAGAGCTTTGGTTAAACGCCCTCCAACACGCACAATCCACTGA
>NZ_JANHOK010000008.1 GCF_026929975.1 Bartonella sp. F02 | reverse complement strand
CGAATGGCGGCAACGTCTTTTTAGTATTGCTACCTCTACAACTGATTCTACAGTAGCAGCTGGTGTCTGTGGTACTTGTCTTTTACATTCGTATCAAATGCTGGCAGAGCTTGAAGAATATTATCCAGGAAGTCCTCTGACCAGTGGAGGCTATTTTTTTGATACGCGGCCTAATCGAGATCCAATGATTTCATTTCATCGAAGATATCCTTTCCTGTATAATTTTCTGGAAGATGTGCCTCAGAGATATGGAACTCCTTTAACACCATCAGAAACAGACGATGAGATTAATTTGAGAATAGCCCGTTCAATGACGGAGATTGTTTTACCTCATTTTATGTGGGAGGCATCAAATATAGCGACAGATCGTGGAGCTATTATGAACTCTATTCAAGAGCTTTTGAGTGCACCTTCTGGGACAAGTTGGATTTCTTTTTTAATTTCTGTTCTACCAGACGGGAGTACGCAAGCCCATGCAATGCCTATTCTTCGGACTTCTTCTGGACTTGTCGTTGTTCCCACAAATCTTATGAGTGAATTTCACGATTTTGTTATGGCAACTCAAGCAACCATGAATGCTGAAACTGTCTATGATCATCTTTCTCAGCAGAGAACTGAAAATATTATTTTTTTCGCAACATTGCGGTTAGGTGGAATAGATGCAAATTCTTTGAATAGTGTCATGTCACAAAATAATTGTACTGGAGATGGTCAAGGGAGAAGAGGGAACAGACGGTTTCCAGGAAGCTCTTTAGTGAACCAGTGTGTTAGTGGTCGATGTGCTATTTTTTAAGAAAATAAAAAGCCTGTTTTTAAAATATACAGGCTTTTTAAAAGGTGTTTATTTTTTACAATGATTGAGGTTTTTCGTTTTATTTTGTTTCTCTGAACAAGAATAATCCAAGTCATTTTTTATTTTCTTTGAGAGAAATGTTATATTCTTCTGAAGGAAATGATCTTTTAAAATTTGCCTCAAAACTCAAAAATAACATTTTTGAGTTTTAAAAATGGATAAAAATTTGAATAATTATGGTATTTTAAAAAATCACAAGATTTGTTTGTCCGAATTGTTAGTTTGTAACTTTTAGTTTCTCAATTTTTTTTGTGTTGATTGTGATTTTATTTTTTTTGAAAAATATTTGATGTATATTTTTGCCTTAAATAGGTCTTAAATAAGAAGTAGCCCAAAAGGCTATATGTGTAATGAATACACAGCTTGTGTCACGTTTTAAAATGAAAGTGATGAGAGTCTTATGAGAGCATATGCTTTAAAGTTGGTTTCATTTTTTGGTATCTTTTTTATGCAGATAAGTGTGCTTTTTGCTGCACCTGATCAGAAGATTTCTGATCCTCCTATAGATAAAGCTATTCATATTAAAGCGCATACTGGGTATGAATATTGTTACGCTCCCGCTTTTGTCGATGGTGAAAGTTATGTCTATATCGATAATTGTTCTTCTTCGGGGGTTAAATTTGCACGCTATGATGTTTTTCAAAGAATTGCTTGGAAGATTGATGATGTTTGGCTGTGTATGACAGCTCCGGGATCTGTAACAGGAGTTGATGGGGATGGCCAACAACAATGGGATTATCTCAAACTAAGACCCTGCGTTATCAATGATCCTAATCAACGTTGGGTTATCAACGGAAGAGCTCTGTATACAGCCGATGAAAAATATCGTGTGAAAGATTATAAGTGGTATACATATATTTCAAAAAATCAGGGAGATTATTACGATCATACTTTAAGCGCTGAGATGGATCATTGGATTAATACGGTTGCAGCTCCTGGGAATATGAGTCTTAAAACGTTTGTTGGTTGGTCTTATGTCAGTAGAGATGGGTTTACGATGTATTATCTTTCAGATAATGGATCGAAAACAGAAATAACAGATCTTTATTACAATCCAGAAAATGGCCACCTTGCACGCTATTTTCCCTCTTCTGGAATTCTTTCATGCATGGCATCGAAACAGTCTCCTCAAGATAATTGGGATTGGGTAGAATGGAGATTTTGTAAAGATATTGTTTCAAAACAAAGAGATGCAGGCTATTGGGATATTTCTTTTTTAAATGGTCGTGAAGGCCCTGCGAGGGATAAAAATGGTAATTATTTACGGGTGACACAATTTGGGACTAACTGGGGTGTTCCTTATACAGCTAAAGGTTCATATATTAAGGGGGATACAACAAATTCTCCAAAATCAAATTTTGTTTTTTCTTATGATATTCAGCGTTGGGAGCACTTTGTTTCTGGAAATTTTGCAGAATCGTTGCATTATTGCCCAGCTCCAGGAAAACAACAATCTGCTTCCCATGCGAAAGTAAGAGTGAAACGTTCTCTTCCACCTGATTTTAAGTTGAATGATGCATGGCGCAAACGGCTTCATGCGATTGCAACTTCGACAGCGAGCACGACAATTTCTGCGGGGATATGTGGGACATGTCTTTTACATACTTATCAAATAATTGCGGAACTCCAAAGCACCTATCCAAGAGATCCCCTTACAGAGGGAGGGTATTTCTTTGATACAGCTCAGGGGGTCGATCCGATGATTTCGTTGAATCGAAGGTTCCATTCAGTTTATAGTGTTATGCGAAATGCTCCTCAATTTTATGGAATTCCTTTACATCCAACGGAATCCAGTGATGCGATTGCTGTTAGAATAGCTGCTTCAACGACACAATCTGTTTTACCCCAGTTTGAATGGAGAACGTCAAGTTTAGCGACAACTCATGACGACATTTTAAAGGCAATCCGTGAGCTTCTCACGGCTCCTGCAGGTACAGTGTGGATTGGTTTAATGACTTATGAGGGAGGAACAGGTCGGCATGCTGTTCCAATTTTGCGAACTTCTGCTGGGCTGAAGGTTATTCCAACAAATACTTCACTTAGCTATTTTGAGTTTACGAACGAAACGTCAGAGACGATGGATCCTAATCTTGTCTTGTTGCGCTTGTCACAGCGGCGTGGAGTTTCAGCAGTCACTTCTTTTGCATCTTTACAGTTAATGAGTCCAGAACAAGCTCCTTTGAGTGTTGTTCTCTCTCAAAATAACTGCACCGGAGAAGGGGAAGATCGGAGAGGAAGTGGTCGTCTTCCAGCAAGTTATTTAGTCAATCAATGTGCAAGTGGGAGATGTCCTCTTTAATAAAGCTGTGACATTTCCTGTGTTTTAAAAACAGTCTGTTAAAAAGTGAAAAGCAATTCATTCTGAACCTATACGATCAGAATGAGTTGTTTTTTTATATTGATCCGCTTTTTGTTCCACATTGAAAATAAATGATCATTCTGTTCAGAAGAAATCAATAAGCGTAATAAAACACGCTATTGAGAAAGAAGATTTTCTATAGGTTGTTGACAGACCTTTAAGAGAAAACACCTATGATACACTTATATTTGAATATTTTAGAAGATGTGAATTTTTGTATGAAGAACATAATATGGCATCATTCATCTTTTGTGGAGAAAAATGAATCTACAATGCAAAGAAATAAGATGACAAAATCATTGCGATGCTTGTTTCTATACGATACTTGTTTGTAGAAGCGCTATACAATTATTTGTTCATACACATGACTGCGAGAGAAAAATAATGACTGAAAAGCAAGAAAAAACAAAAGCTCGTTTACCCCGTGGTTTTATTGATCGTACGCGTACACAGTTATGTGTAACTGAAACAATGATTGCTCAAATTCGTGAAGTTTATGAACTTTATGGCTTTGAAGCGCTTGAAACACCCATTTTTGAATATACTGATGTTTTGGGAAAGTTTTTGCCGGATACAGATCGTCCGAATGCGGGTGTTTTTTCTTTACAAGATGACGATGAGCAATGGATGTCTTTACGCTATGATTTGACGGCACCGCTTGCTCGTTATTTTGCAGAAAATTTTGAAACTTTACCAAAGCCTTATCGCAGTTACCGTCTTGGTTTTGTCTTTCGCAACGAAAAACCAGGACCTGGGCGCTTTCGGCAATTTTTGCAATTTGATGCCGATATCGTCGGTGCTCCAACAGTAGCTGCTGATGCAGAAATTTGCATGATGGCATCGGATAGTTTGGAGAGATTGGGAATTCAGCATCACGATTATGTCATTCGCCTGAATAATCGCAAAATTTTGGATGGTGTTTTAGAATTGATTGGTTTGAGAGGAAATGAGCATATTGAAAAACGTCTAACGGTTCTCAGAGCCATTGATAAGCTGGATAAATTTGGTCTTGAAGGTGTCCGTTTGCTGTTGGGCGCAGGACGTTTAGATGAAAGTGGTGATTTTACACAAGGTGCTGGTCTTAAAGATAAAGAGATTGACAGTATTCTTGCATTGATTGCTGTAGAAACGAAAACAGCGGATGAAACTCTTG
Organism: Bartonella sp. F02; assembly: GCF_026929975.1. GTDB lineage: Bacteria > Pseudomonadota > Alphaproteobacteria > Rhizobiales > Rhizobiaceae > Bartonella. The sequence continues at coordinate 28,484 of NZ_JANHOK010000008.1, read as the reverse complement.
AGGTTTTTAAAGAAGTAGTTGGACACAATACTCAGGGGCTGGAAGGTGTGCGAGAACTTGAAGAGATGCAAGCCATTTTTTCTGCAAACGGTTATCACAATCGCATCAAGATTGATCCATCAGTGGTGCGTGGATTGGATTATTATACGGGACCTGTTTTTGAAGCGACATTGCTTTTTGATGTTCTCAATGAGGATGGGCAAAAAGTTGTTTTTGGATCCGTTGGAGGAGGAGGGCGTTATGATGGACTTGTTGCTCGTTTTCGTGGTGAGAATATCCCTGCAACGGGTTTTTCAATCGGGGTGTCTCGTTTAATCTCTGCTTTACACAATCTTGGAAAATTGCCAGTGCAGGAAGGAAGAGGACCGGTTGTTGTCTTAATGATGGACAAAGAACCAGAGGCTGTTGCTCGTTATCAACAAATGGTGATGCAATTGCGCAATGCAGGGATTTGTTCTGAGTTATATATGGGGGCTTCAGGGATTAAAGCACAAATGAAATATGCTGATCGTCGTCGTGCACCTTGTGTGGTGATTCAAGGATCACAAGAGCGCCAAGAAGGTAAAATTCAAATTAAAGATTTAGTAGAGGGCGCGCGTTTATCTCATGAAATTAAAGATAATCAAACATGGCGAGAAAGTCGTCCAGCGCAAATAATGGTGGATGAGAGTGAATTAGTTCAGGCTGTACAAGAAATTTTGTCGGCTCAGAAATGATCAAAGCTTTACTGTCTTCAGTTATGTGTAAAAATAACGGTGCAAATCTTTTTCAAAAGAAAATTTGCACCGTTTAAAAACTATTCCGATTTGAAAACTTAACCTTTAAGCGCGTTCAAAATGTTTTGTGGTGATGAGGCCCCATAAGGGTCTTGAGAACAGTTATCTGAAAAGCCTTCTTCTTCGAACCATTGTTCAACAACACCATCTTTAATGATAGCCGCGTAGCGCCATGAACGCATTCCAAAACCGACATTGTCCTTAGCAACGAGCATTCCCATTTTTCGTGTAAATTCACCTGAACCATCTGGAATCAATTTTACATTTTTGATATTTTGACTTTTACCCCAAGCATTCATCACAAAAGCATCATTGACAGAAATACAATAAATTTCATCAATTCCAGCTTGTTTAAACTCATCATAGAGTTTTTCAAAGTCAGGAAGCTGGAAAGTTGAGCAAGTAGGTGTGAACGCTCCAGGAAGGGAAAAAAGAATGACCCGTTTTCCTTTAAAATAAGCATCACTTGTCATTTCTTGCCATCGGTAAGGATTATTTCCACCAACTGATTCATCACGTACACGAGTATGAAATGTTACTTGGGGAACTTTTTTGCTTATCATAATTATCGCTCCTGTATTTTTGGGGGAGTTGCGTTTAAGAAAATTTGTTGCGTTTTAATAGTCATTAATTAATTATCATAAGATTGCAGATATTCCACATTGTCGTCAAGCACGAATTAACATCGACACTCGTGGTTCTATATTCTAAGATTGAATTGAGATAATGTGAAAGTACAGTGATGGGGATAAGGACAGTTTTGACAACAGCTTTTGAGGATCAAAAGCTTGGAACCTCTGGATTGCGCAAAAAGGTATCCGTTTTTCAACAGTCTCATTATGTTGAAAACTTTATTCAATCGATTTTTAACACGATAGGATCTTGTGAAGGAAAATTGTTCATTCTTGGAGGAGATGGGCGTTATTTTAATCCCACACTTATTCAAACAGTGTTGAAAATGGCTGCTGCTCAAGGTGTTGCTTGTGTTAAAGTTGGAAAAGGCGGACTGTTATCGACACCAGCTGTATCACATCTTATTCGTAAATATCGTGCGCAGGGGGGGATTATTCTTTCAGCCAGTCACAATCCTGGTGGTCCGGAGGGAGATTCTGGAATAAAATATAATATTGCAAATGGAGGTCCTGCACCCAAAGCCCTTTGTGATGCTATTTTTGCAACATCACAGAGCCTTTCTTCTTATAAAATTATGGATGCGCCCGACATTGATTTAGAGACGGAGGGCAGCACGTTTATCGGTTCGATGCGTGTTGAAATTATTGATCCTGTAGCGGATTATGTTTCTTTGATGCAGGAGATTTTTGACTTTGAATGTATTGCTCATGCGGTAACAGAAGGGTTAAGTTTAAAATTTGATGCAATGCATGCGGTAACCGGTCCATATGCGCGGGAAATTTTTGAAAAGTGTTTAGGGTTTCCAGAGGGAACAGTGATGAATGCTTTTCCTTTACCGGATTTTGGAGGGCGTCCTCCAGATCCAAATTTAGTTCATGCGAAGGATCTATATTGTTTATTGATGTCTGATCACAGTCCAGATCTTGGGGCGGCTTCAGATGGGGATGGTGATCGTAATTTGATTATTGGCCGCAAGCAATTTATTACACCTTCTGATTCACTGGCTATTATGGCGGATTATGCGCATCTCATCAAAGGTTATCGGCAGGGTATAGCAGGGATAGCGCGTTCTATGCCAACAGGGCGTGCTGCCGATTTGGTTGCTGAAACAAAAGGGATCAATTGTTTTGAAACGCCAACGGGCTGGAAGTTTTTTGGGACGCTTTTGGATGCTGGTCAAATAACCTTGTGTGGTGAGGAAAGTTTTGGAACGGGATCTCATCATGTCCGCGAAAAAGATGGTTTATGGGCTGTATTGTTTTGGTTAAATCTTTTGGCTGTTACGAAGAAAACGGTTGCTCAAATTGTTCAACACCATTGGCGCACTTATGGACGCTTTTATTATTCACGTTATGATTATGAGCAAGTTGATGGGAAAAAAGCTTTAGAAATGGTGGAGCATTTGCGAGATCAATTGCCACAGATGGGAACAAGAATTGCTGGTCTCACGGTCGAAAAATCCGATGACTTTATTTATTCTGATCCAATGGATGAGAGCACAAGCAACGGGCACGGAGTGCGTATTTTTTTTGATAATGGAGCGCGGTTGGTGGTGCGTTTATCGGAAACAGGGACGGTGGGAGCAACTCTAAGGCTTTATCTTGAGCAGTATGAGAGTGATCCACGCAAACTCACTCAAGAAACACACCAAGCTCTTTTGCCTCTACAGCACGTGGCTTTTGAATTACTCAATATAAAAGAAAAATTGGGCCGCGAACGGCCCGATATTATAACGTAAAATTTGTTTTATTGTGGATGGATCATTTTTTTAGGATCAACGAGCCGATCGTAATCTGTTTCTGAAACCCCAGCTTTCAAAGCTTCAGCGCGTAAAGTTGTTCCATTTCTATGCGCTGTTTTAGCAATTTCTGCTGCTTTTTCGTAGCCAATTTCTGGTGCAAGAGCAGTGACCAACATAAGAGAGCGTTCCATCAAATCTTGGATATGATCCCGATTAGCGCGCAACCCTTGAATGCAATGCGTATCAAAAGAGCGCATGGAATCTCCAAGAAGAGACAGTGATTGTAAGACATTATACCCAATCATAGGTTTATAGGTATTGAGTTCAAAATGTCCTTGGCTAGCCGCAAATGTTACACTGGTATGATTTCCAAAAACTTGGCACGCTACCATTGTCAAAGCTTCACACTGTGTAGGATTGACTTTTCCTGGCATGATGGATGAACCAGGTTCATTTTCAGGTAAGCTTAATTCGCCTAAGCCGGAACGTGGCCCTGATCCGAGGAAACGAATATCATTGGCAATTTTGAAAAGATCCGCGGCTAGCGCGTTGAGGCTTCCATGAAAATGCGTCAAAGCTCCATGATGTGCGAGCGCTTCAAATTTATTATTGGCAGTTTTGAATTCTATTCCTGTGAGTGAGCTAACTGTTTTTGCAAATGCAACATCAAAACCTTTTGGTGTATTAAGCCCTGTTCCAACAGCTGTTCCTCCTTGAGCAAGCATTTGGGCATCGGCTAGAGCCATTTCAATGCGATGGCAGTTTGCTTCTAGTGCTGCACGATAGCCTGAAAACTCTTGCCCCAAAGTGAGCGGTGTTGCATCTTGAGTGTGTGTTCGCCCGATTTTGATAATATTAGAAAATTCATTCTCTTTTTCTTTGAGAGCGGCAATAAGAGCATAGAGCGTTGGTAAGAGATGTTTGCGTGTTTGCAATGTGGTTGCAATATGCATTGCTGTTGGGAAGGAATCGTTTGATGATTGGCTCATATTGACGTGGTCATTGGGGTGGACTGGTGCTTTGCTGCCTAGTGTTCCTCCTAAAAGAATACTAGCGCGATTAGCGATCACCTCATTGACATTCATATTACTTTGTGTTCCAGAACCTGTCTGCCAAACAACGAGGGGAAAATGTGTATCAAACTTACCGGCAAGTACTTCATCGGCGGCTGTTACAATTGCTTCCCCAATCTCTTTGGGAAGTTTCCCTTTTTCCATGTTCACGAGAGCTGCTGCTTTTTTTACAAGGCTTAAAGCATAGATCAAAGCCATAGGTTGTTTTTCTGTTCCGATATCGAAATTATGTAAAGAACGCTCAGTTTGCGCTCCCCAATATCGATCTTCGGGTACTGAAATGGTTCCAAAACTATCGCTTTCTTGACGTGTCTTAATCATGGTAAAATCCCTTTATGTTGACTTGTTAATGAGATCCTTTTATTGTTTTTCGGTTAATAAAAAAGTTGGTTCTACAGAATTAAAGAACAAAGACAAAACACGAAGTATATACAGCATATCGAGATTAATTTTTGCATAGAATCCTTGACATTGTAGAGTGCCGTTTTTATATTTCAAGAGATGTTAGCATTCTTCACGCGTGAGTGCTAGCGGGAACTTAAAATTAATACAGTTTAATAAGATTAATTTAGTTATATTTAAGTTTTAAGGATTTAAAACATGGCTCATATAAAATTCCGCCCACTTCACGATCGCATCGTTGTCCGTCGGGTTGAATCTGAAAACAAAACTGCTGGTGGGATTATTATTCCTGAAACCGCTCAAGAAAAACCTCAAGAAGGTGAAGTCATTGCTGTTGGCAGTGGTACTCTTGATAACAATGGAAAACTCGTACCTTTAGAAGTTAAGGCAGGAGATCGTATCTTATTTGGTAAATGGTCTGGAACAGAAGTTAAGATTTCTGGTGAAGATCTTTTAATCATGAAAGAATCTGATGTTATGGGAATTTTAGGATAATCTATCCTCTTAATTCTATTTCATATTATATTATTTTGGGACAATCCAATATTTGGAATAATCCAAGGAGAAAATAGATGGCTGCTAAAGAAGTCAAATTTGGCCGTGATGCGCGTGAGCGCTTGGTGCGCGGTGTCGATATCCTTGCTAATGCTGTTAAGGTAACGCTCGGACCTAAAGGTCGCAATGTTGTGCTTGATAAATCATTTGGTGCACCCCGTATTACGAAAGATGGTGTATCAGTTGCAAAAGAAATTGAACTAGAAGATAAGTTCGAAAATATGGGTGCGCAGATGTTGCGCGAGGTTGCTTCAAAAACCAATGATGTTGCTGGTGATGGAACAACAACTGCTACTGTTTTAGGACAAGCTATCGTACAAGAAGGTGTTAAGGCTGTTGCTGCTGGTATGAACCCAATGGATCTTAAACGCGGTATTGATGCTGCTGTTGATGAAGTGGTTCAAAATCTTTTCAAAAAAGCAAAAAAAATTCAAACATCAGCAGAAATTGCACAAGTGGGAACCATTTCTGCAAATGGTGCTGAAGAAATTGGAAAAATGATTGCCAATGCTATGGAAAAAGTTGGCAATGAAGGTGTTATCACGGTTGAAGAAGCGAAAACTGCTGAAACTGAATTAGAAGTTGTAGAAGGAATGCAGTTTGATCGTGGATATCTTTCTCCTTATTTCGTCACAAATGCTGACAAAATGATTGTTGATCTTGACGATCCTTATGTTCTTATTCACGAAAAGAAATTGTCAAGCTTACAAGCTTTACTTCCTGTTCTTGAAGCTGTTGTTCAATCTGGCAAACCACTTCTTATTATTGCTGAAGACGTGGAAGGTGAAGCTTTGGCAACGCTTGTGGTTAACAAACTGCGCGGTGGTTTGAAAATTGCTGCCGTTAAAGCACCAGGATTTGGTGATCGTCGTAAAGCAATGTTAGAAGATATCGCTGTATTGACTTCAGGTCAGGTTATTTCTGAAGACGTTGGCATTAAACTTGAAAACGTTACTTTGAATATGCTTGGACGTGCAAAGAAAGTAAGCATTTCTAAAGAAACCACAACGATCATTGATGGTGCTGGACAAAAAGCTGAAATTAATGCGCGTGTAAACCAGATCAAAATGCAAATTGAAGAAACAACTTCTGATTACGATCGCGAAAAACTACAAGAAAGACTTGCTAAACTTGCTGGTGGTGTTGCTGTTATCCGTGTTGGTGGTTCAACGGAAGTTGAAGTGAAAGAAAAGAAAGACCGTGTAGATGATGCCTTGAATGCAACACGTGCTGCTGTAGAAGAAGGTATTGTTGCTGGTGGTGGTACTGCGTTGTTGCGTGCTGCGAATGCTTTAACAGTTAAAGGAAATAATCCAGATCAAGAAGCTGGTATTAACATTGTGCGTCGTGCATTGCAGGCTCCAGCGCGTCAAATTGCAAGCAATGCAGGTGAAGAACCCGCAATTATTGTTGGTAAAGTTCTTGAAAATAATTCAGATACTTTTGGTTACAATACTGCTACAGGTGAATTTGGTGATTTGATTGCTTTAGGAATTGTTGATCCTGTTAAGGTTGTGCGTTCTGCTTTGCAAAATGCTGCATCTATTGCGAGCCTTCTCATTACAACTGAAGCAATGGTTACAGAAGTTCCGAAAAAAGAAACTCCAATGCCTCCAATGCCAGGTGGCGGAATGGGCGGAATGGGCGGAATGGATTTCTAAGCCCTTAGAAAAAGTAAATATAAAAAAAGAAACGGGCTTTTTAGCCCGTTTTTTATATTTTTAAATGTATTGTTTTGTTTTATTTTTAGATGTATTTTAAATCTTTAAGTCTAAAATCAAGATTATTAATATAATTTTTTTAAAAATACTGTAATAATCGATAATTATACAATAAAGTTAATGTTTTACTTTTATTGTATACAATAACTTATTATTCTTATAGACTATTTTATAAAATAGTTTTGCAATGTGTTATGATTTTTTAAATAAAGATAAAATGTATGAACCAATTTCCTAAATGTCCTGAATGTTCTGGTCTTTATGTCTATGAAGAGGGCGAAAATTTTATTTGTCCTGAATGTGCGCATGAATGGTCACAAAAAAACGAAGATTCCTCCGTTCTTGATGTTGTTTACGATGTTAATGGCCAACGTTTGACAAACGGTGACACTGTTATGGTGATCAAAGATCTCAAGGTAAAAGGAGCTTCATCTGTTCTGAAAAGTGGGACTAAGGTTAAAAATATTCGTTTGGTAGATGGTGATCATAATATTGATTGTAAAATCCCTGGCATTGGGCAAATGGGGTTAAAGTCAGAATTTGTTAAAAAAATTTAGTTAAAAAATTTGTTCAATATTTTTATGTTTGGTCTACATTTGTAAATTTTTGAGAATAGTGGACGCGCTGCATCGAAGACACTGTCCATGATACGTTAGTCATTTTTTGTGACAGTGACACTCTACGATAGCGGCGATAGCGAAAGCGCTTTCTTGATAGTTCAAGGAGTCAATAAATGACGCTGTTTTATGCAGGCATGGCTTCAACACCTAAAACTTCTGGAATAAAGTGCTTTAGAAGGTTTTCAATGCCGTGTTTTAAGGTCGCTGTTGAAGATGGACATCCGGCACAAGCTCCTCGCATATTGAGATAAACAATACCGTTTTCAAAGCCACAAAAGGTAATATCTCCTCCATCATGGGCAACGGCTGGGCGAACGCGTGCTTCTAGAATATCTTTTATTGTTGCAACAATCTCAGCGTCTTTTTGATCATAAAATTCTTCATAAAGTGTGTGGAGTTGTTTTTGTGTTTCACCATTGGTTAGAATAGTTGGATCATTAGAAAGAAAATGCTCCATAATTGTTCCTAAAATAACTGGTTTGAGATGTTGCCATTCTCCATCATTTTTGGTTACAGCAATAAAATCATAGCCTAAAAAAACACCGCTAATGTTTGGAATATTCAATAGTTTTGTTGCTAAAGGTGAAGTTTTAGCAGCTTCTTCTTTATCATGAAACTCTATACTATTTTCAGAAAGAACGACGCGACCTGGTAAAAATTTGAGTGTTGCAGGATTGGGTGTAAGTTCAGTTTGAATAAACATCGTTTATCCTTTCTTCAAAGCTAAGGAATAATGAGAAGATCATTAATGCAAGAAAAAATTGTTAAGCAACAACTTCAATATCTTCATCTGCAATACCACTTGGAATAATGATGACAGGAATGGGAAAAGCTTCTCCTCGATTTGCGATTGATTGGACAAGTGGTCCTGGTCCTTCTGAACTGCTTCCTGCGGCTAAAACAATAATTGCAATACTTTGATCTTCATCGATCAATTTAAAAATTTCATCATTTTTTTGACCTTCACGGACAATAATTTCGGTTTTAATTGCCTTTTTCATATGAACTTCATGGGCAATTTGTTTTAAAGCTGCAGAGGCATTTTCTACGGATTCAGTTCGCATAATTTCGTTGACACCTAAGAAATGCTGAAATTCTGAATTATCAATAATAGACAATAAGACCAATGTTCCGTTGGTATTTTTTGCGTGCTGTGCAGCGAAAGCAACAGCACGGTGACATTCTGGTGTTTGGTCGATAATGACCAAAATTTTTCTCTGACGTCCTTTTTCCAAAATTTTTCTTTTTGAGACCATGCAGTTTTATTTCTGTATGTTGATGATTAAGATTTTGTTTTTATGGTTTGTGTAACAATCCAATGATTTCACGAACGTATTTCATATTTTCTTCTGCTTTTACACTAGCACGTTCTGCACCTTCATGCAAAATAGAATCGATATAGTCTCTGTTTTGTTGAAGACGACGGAGTTCTTGTGTTATTGGCGCCAGTTTATGAACGGCAAGATCAACAAGAGCTGATTTAAATAATGAGAAAGATTTTCCTGAAAACTCTAAGAGAGCTTGTTCTTTGCTGATTTCTGAAAAAGCAGCATAAATACCCAGTAAATTATCCACTTCTGGGCGTCCTTCCAAAGCTGTTATTGTTTCAGGTAGAGGCGCAGAGTCTGTTTTTGCTTTGCGGATTTTTTTTGCAATAAGATCGGCATCATCACTTAAATTAATGCGTGAAAAATCAGAAGGATCTGATTTTGACATTTTTTTTGTTCCATCTCGCAAAGACATAACGCGTGTTGCTGTATTGCCAATAAGGGCTTCGGGTATTGGAAAAAAAACATTTTTCTTTTGAGAGTTTTCTTGTATGGCAAAGCCATAATTTAATTCTGCAATTCGATCTGCGTAATCATTGTTGAATTTTTGTGCAATATCACGTGTGAGTTCAATATGTTGTTTTTGATCATCACCGACAGGAACATGTGTGGCACGATAGACCAAAATATCTGCAGCCATAAGGCTTGGGTAAGCAAAAAGTCCAAGGGATGCTTGCTCGCGGTTTTTTCCTGCTTTATCTTTAAATTGCGTCATTCGTTGCAGCCAGCCGATACGTGCAATGCAATTCAAGATCCAAGCTAATTCTGTATGTTGAAAAACGCGTGATTGATTGAAAATAATTTGTTTTTTAGGATCAATACCGGCCGCTAAAAAGGCGGCAGTTACGTCTCGGGTAGATTCTATTAAAGTCGCTGGATCAGGATTAATTGTTAGCGCATGCATATCGACAACGCAATAAAGGCAATTATAGGACGTTTGTAATTCAACCCAATGCTTGATCGCTCCAAGGTAATTACCAAGATGCAAATTTCCACTGGGTTGAACGCCAGAAAAAACAAGCGGTGTTAAGGTGTCCATAAGATATGCCTTTCTCAATGGTGTTATTTTTATGTGTTGTGGCAAAGGGTATAACTGAAATCAAGCTCGAATATGATAAGCATTACTTTATATTTTTACGTGAGAAGGAGAAAGAGCTGCGTCCTGGCCAAAAACAGATTATAAAATAAATGAAGATGATAATGATCATGATCCCTGCTAAGGTAAAGAAGCGTAAAAGAAAAGATGCTTGTGAAGATAAAGGAAAAGATAAGAAGCTCAGTGCGTAGTATAATGCTCCCATTGTTAAAATTGTTGTGATTGTAAGTCGTGCAATTCGTTTAATGAGTTTGATATCGTATTTCCAGTATCCACGTTTTATAAGGACGCTATAAAGTAGCAATGCATTCACCCATCCCGAGGTAATTTCAGCAATGACAATGCCGCGAGCCGATAAAATTGGGAATAATGTTAAGGCTAAGCTGATATTGATAAAAACACAAACTCCTGCAAAAATCATGGGAGTTTTTGTATCTTCCCGTGCAAAAAAATTTGGAATAAAGACTTTTATGAGTACAAAAGCTGGAAGACCTAAGCCGTAAAGCTCCAGTAATTGTGCAACATTGCGTGTTGATTCACTGGTAAATTGACCATGCTCAAAGAGCAAACTAACAATAGGAATAGAAATGAATAAAAAAGCGATTGATGCTGGCAATGTCAGAAACAAGGTTAATTCAATTGCTCGGTTTTGTAAATCTTGCGCTTGATTGTATTTTTTGCTGCGCAGAGCTTTTGTTAGTTCTGGTAAAAGAACAGTTGCAACAGCGATCCCCACGACTCCTAGCGGTAATTGATAGAGACGATCCGCATAGACCAAAGAAGATACAGCTCCTGATTGGCTAGAGGCAATATTGGTATTGATCAACAAATTGATTTGTGTAATCCCTCCTGTAATAGCCGCAGGAAATGCTAAAATAAGGAGTTGACGAATATTAGGACTCAATCGTGGAAAACGAAAAGAGATTTTCATGCCACTTTGATATAAAGCGATTGCAATCAAAATGAGTTGAAGAAGCCCTGCAACCATCACTCCCCAGGACAGATTTAATCCGATACGCCAAACATCTAACTGGGCTATCCAAGCATAAGCGAGAACACCGATCAGAATAACATTTAAAAAAACAGGAGCAATCGCAGCAACAAAATAACGCTGCAATGCATTAAGCATTCCTCCCATCATGACAGCTAAAGACATGCACGTTAAGTAAGGAAACATAATCGCTGTAAAATGAATTGTTGCATGAAATTTTGTTGCATCTTCTGTAAATCCTGGGGCGATGATTGTGCGTACCAGAAAAGGCATGCTCATTTCCATTGCGATCGTTAACAGTAAGAGAAATGAGAAAAGAACGCCAAAGACTTCTTCTGCAAATTTACAGGCATTTTCTGTTCCATCTTCGGTAATTTTTTTTGAAAAAAGAGGCACAAAAGCTGCATTAAAAGCGCCTTCAGCAAAAAAACGTCGAAATGTGTTTGGAAAACGAAAAGCAGCATTAAAGGCGTCGGAAACAGGGCCGGTTCCAAGAGCTGCAGCCATAAGCATTTCGCGTACAAAACCGAAAATGCGGCTCATTAGGGTTCCAGAAGCAACGGTGGCGAATTTTTTAATTAGGCTCATAAAGATACATTGAATTTGCAGTGAGACGGTCAATAAAAAACCATTTAGATTGTGAAAATGTGATAACTATGTCAAGAGAGCATTTTACGATTGTGTTTGGTTTGCTGTGAATGAAAGACTATGAAATACTCTAGAATATATGTTGCTTATTCTATCATAGATTTTATGTCTCCCATAAAATGATCGCGCATTTTGTTTTTACAATTAAAGATAGATTTTATGCTATGAAAGGGAATAATCTAGTATACAAAAAGAAACAATCTTCAACAACAGATTTTATTTGATTTTTCTTTTGTCATTTTAAATGAGTGTTTTTATCCTCTTGTTTGATCACTGTTTATGCCTTTGTAGAGAAAGAAGATGACAGATGCGTTATCTTGCGATAAGTAATTTGAAATGAAAAGATATTTTACTTAATCGAAAACAACTTAATAGATGTACCATGCAAGAACTCACCAATATTGATATTATTATGGATGATTATGACGCTGTATTCTGTGATGTTTGGGGAGTTGTACACGATGGTGTGCATACATTTGAAGCGGCATTAAAAGCGTTGCAGAAAATAAAAAAAGCAGGGAAAAGCGTTATTTTCATTACCAATTCACCGAGATTGCGACAAGATGTTGCAACTCAATTAGACACTATGAGAATTAATCCTGATTATTATGATGCAATTGTGACTTCAGGTGATGTGACGCGCGATCTTATTTCTGCAGCTCCACGTCAAATTTTTTTCATTGGTCCGCACCATGATGTGGCTTTATTCGAAGGATTAGACTGTGAATTTGTTGAAGAAAGAGAAGCAACTGCTGTTGTATGCAGTGGTTTCCTTGAAGAGTATGATGCAACACCACAGGCTTATGAAGAGATGTTTCGTCGAATACAAGCGAGAAATTTACCTTTTATTTGTGCTAATCCTGATATTGTTGTCCATTTTGGAGATAGAGAATTTTGGTGTGCTGGAGCTTTAGCACGTCTGTATCAACAATTAGGTGGTGAAGTTCGGATTGCTGGGAAGCCTCATGCACCTATTTATGAATGTGCTTTTGAAAAATTGACAGAAATTTGTGGATCTGTCGACAAAAATCGAATTCTGGCTATTGGCGATAGTCTTTTGACAGATGTTAAAGGCGCGATTCATTTTGGGATTGATGTGCTTTATATTACGAGTGGTATTCATCGTCATGATTGTATGAAAAATGGCATTCTAAACAAAGAAGCTCTCCATTCTTTATTTGATCATTATGGCTATAAGCCACAAGCAGTGATGTGGGCTCTTCAGTAATGGCTGATTTTTTACATCTTCAAGGGTATGATAAGCTCCCTTCGAGTTTGCGTCATGCAGTATTGGCGATTGGAAACTTTGATGGTGTGCACCGTGGTCATCAAGCGATATTACAAAAAACACTTGATTTGGCACGTGTTAAAAATAAACCTGCTCTTGTTTTAACATTTGAACCGCATCCAAGAAGTTTTTTTCATCCTGATTCTCCTGTTGATCGTTTGACGCAAGCTACTGAAAAAGCTGATATTTTCAAAATTCTTGGTTTTAATGGTGTGATCGAACAGCCTTTTGATGCTCATTTTTCTGCCTTTTCAGCCGATGAGTTTATTCATGTTATTTTAAAACAGGCTTTTGACGTTTCTGCGGTTGTGACAGGAGAAAATTTTTATTTTGGATGTAAAAAGAATGGAAATACGCATTTTCTTCGTCAGATGGGGGAAGAACACGGTTTTGAAGTCTTGCAAATTGCTGCAGTTTATAGCTCACAAGATTCTGATGAGCAGATGATTTCTTCCAGTTTTATTCGTCAGCTTTTATCGCAAGGAGAGGTAGAAAAAGCAGCTCAATTATTAGGGTATCATTATCGGATACGTTCAAAAATTATTCATGGTGAAAAACTCGGTCGTCTTTTGGGCTTTCCTACTGCCAATCAAGTATTGCCCCATCAAACCAGTTTGGCTCATGGTGTTTATGCGGTTCGCTTACGTCGCGCTAATGGTCTCTTGTATAATGGAGTTGCAAGTTTTGGGTGTCGTCCAACCGTTGTTATGGATGGATCTCCCCTTTTGGAAACGTATGTCTTTGATTTTGATGAAGATCTTTATGATGAAAATTGCACAATTTCTTTTTTGCAGTTTTTGCGAAAACAAGAAAAATTTGATGGATTAGAGCCTTTGATACAACAAATGCGCTGTGATGAAACAGCAGCAAGAGACGTTATGGTAACAGCTCAACCCTTATCGCCTTTAGATAAGCTTTTAACTTTTAAAAATACATTTTGATATGGTCTGAAAAAGATAAAAGAGCTGCAATAATGGCACTTAAACTGACCATAATCATAAAAATATATTCTAAGACATCGTGAAAAATATGGAACTTGCGTTTTTGAGTCGGTGAGTTAAATATTTTAAGATCTGATTTAGTCATCATTTTTACCTTTGCCTATACAGTTTTATAATTTTTGTTTGAGCAAAGGAAATTTAGCGTTTGTTTCTTGCTGATTGGTTAAAATGCAAGATTAAGGATGCGCTAAACGACAAAGGTGCATTGAGCGTATTCCACAGCGACAATAAGCAAGAAGAGGAAAAGGTGCTGTTTTTAAGACTGTTTTCATAGCTTCAATATCCGATGGTTTTATGAGGGGAGGAATGATTGGAATATGATAGGCTTTGATGCCGTATTTCTGAGCGGTTTCTTTGATAGAGAAAAAATCAGGTTGATCAGGATCCTCTTGGTCAGGTCTGTTACAGACAATCGTTTTAAAACCAGTTTTAGCTAATGTTTCAATGTTTTCGACATTAATTTGAGCGCTGACGAAGATATTGTGTTCAATTTCTTGCAAATCCATTTTTTATCCTTATAGGTTTTTTTTCTTACAGATTTTGTGTAACAAACCTTCTAAGGAAAATAAAATTTTTTACGCACAATTTAACAAAAATATATCTTTTGGTTGGAAGAACAACAAGCTTAGAAAAAATAAGAAGCAATATGAGAAATGCTTTTTATTTTAAGCTTATCACATCTGTTTTTTAAAATATCACTCTCGAATAATTTCGAGAATTTTTTCAATATAAAAGAGCTTATTTTATGTTTAGAATTATAGAAATAAGACAATTATTTTTGTAATCAAAAATTCTCTACCCAAAGCTTCACATTGAATGATTACACTTTAAAAACATGTCCCTTCTGTTTCCACTTTTGGTATGTATAATCACTTGTAAAGCTAAAGAACTTTAAAAAACACAGATAATGTCTAGTCCATCTCCGCGATGAGTGCTAAAACAACAATGATATTGATGCTTATAATTAACATTGAATAAAGCATTGCAGTTTTAACTATACCAGCCACAAATATTTCTTTCTATTTTTTGCTGTATAAATTTTATCAATCACATTACATGATGCATTGTAATATGCACCGATGTTTCACATGCAGCAAATTCTAAAATGGCACTTTTCATTCTTATGGAAAGAGCAAAGTGTCTTTGTTTCATGGCACATAGGCACAAACATTTAAAATTTCCTCGCTTAATCTTGATGGAGCGACTATATCTCATAAAGATCTCTTTCTACAGAACGCGCTGCTTATTTTACCCACCAAAACATCAACAAAAAGACACTTTTACCCATTCAATAATGCTAATTTTCTCTCATCTTACAATCATTTGATTTGATTGATTCATTTATGTTTATAGTAAGGTCATTTGTGTTTATATTAAGGCTATTTGTTTAGTTTTAACTTATTGAATAGAATGGCTATAGAGAAAACTGTAGCGTATACAGATACACGTTATGTTTTTTGTTATTCATAAAATATTTTTAAAGCTTTTTCTTGCACTACATAGGTTGTGATTGAAATAAACTGTAGGCATTTATTGGTTATAAAGAGAAAATGAGTATAATTTTTTGATTTCTTCTACTTTTATGGAAAGGGGGATTATGCATATAAAACAACAGGTGCGCAGAAAAAATTCAGAAGTTTTCTGATCGACTTAAAGATTATTTTACAAAAACAGTTACTAAGCTATCAATGTATATATTGATGGTTTGCGTTATGTGGGAAAGTTCTTCAATCTTTTGTGCGGATGATTATTAAGATCATAATCAGGATCAATGAATTTGAATAGTGCTCTTCTATTGACAAATTACGTTTTGTGAAAAATACTAAGGGTATGCTGGCTATTTATGCGTGAGGGGAACACTTCTGCTAAATTGGCTGTATTGGCTGTGATTTGATCCCATAGTGTTTGAATGGGAGAGTGCGTGGTGTGCATATATGTGAGAAGCTATGGGGAGTGCAGATACTGAAGTTTTTGCGAATTTGAGTCTTTTGTGTTGCAAATTGTTGTTGAAATTGTGTTGCAACGAGTGTTCCTGTTGGTTACTTGTAAGGGGAGTGCAAGGAATTTTTAGAAGATAGGATATTTTATGCTGTAAGTGAACGGACGTGTTCTATGGAACAGACTTTTGCGCACAGATACAGATATTAACTTCTAAACGAATAAACTGAACTCGTAAAATGAAGTAAAAAGCAAGGGATTTGCTGTTGGAGATTAGTTGTTTATCAGCGGGAATAGAACGTTGATAAAGTGAATTGAATTTGATGCCTATGTGCATTGAGTAAGAGGCGTTTGGTTCTTTTATTTGGAATAAAAGTCAAACGATATTATATTATAAAAGGGGAATGAAAATGTCTATAGCGCACTGTGATGACGAAGATATTACGTCTCAGACAAAAGCTCTTGATAATAAACTCATTGGCCGTGACTGGGCGATGACGAAATTTGCTGCCGCTGTTAAAGGACTTGCGGAGGTCGTTGATTATGAAAGTAATATGCTAGAAAGCTGCGGTGTGCCAGATTACGAAGAAATCAATTTATGTAAAACACGAGGATTGCGCGATCTTAATAAATCTATGAGTGATATGAAGCGCTATATGAATCAAGATATCGAAAATGAAGTCGAGAGTTTACTCTTGGATTTGCAGAAAAAATTGCATCGTAATAGCGAATTACTTGATACGCATTTAGATGCTGTTGGAGATCTTTCACAAATTTTGCAAAATGCTATTAACTCTAAAGAAACAGAGTGATTTTTGATATCGTGAGGAATTGAAATACAAGTGCTTTAAGATCTGTGGTTGTGTTCTGAGATTCTTACATGGCTTTGGATATGCAGTTCGTCTTTATTTTGAAAGACAGTCTATTCATTTTTATTTCTTCAGTTTTTTTGAGTATAATGATGCAAAATGACATTTTGTATAAGAATAGTTATGTCCATTTCCAATTAGAATATTGAGTAATCAAAAGAAGAAAATACTGTTCGCTATTTTCATAAAAGTGAAAAAGTCAATTTAAGATTTTGATTACAATGAAGCAGAAAATTTTCCTTTTGTAAGAAATGTAAATTTTATGAAAAAAGGCAACGTATCACGTTGCCTTGAATTCCATTTTTTTCGAAGAAAATTATTATTATTTAAAATCGATACTGCATTCCTCCTGAGAACGTTGTACCAGAAACACCAGATTTTTGAAGTTTGTGTCGATAGCTGATATCACCATTCAACGCAACTCTTTGAGAAAGATGAGCGCTTACACCAATTCCTCCCTCAATTGAGGACTTCATAGGATCAAGCTGGAATGTATCTCCCATTCGTATTGTTCCACCATCCTTGAAAGCTCTAACAATATTTAATTTTCCGTAGAAAGAAACAGTATTGTCTTCTGCAGGGCTTCCTTCAAATTGTGTTATCGTTTTGGATAAACGCCCACCAACACGCAACAACCATTGATGAGGATTTTCCATATCTACTTCAAATCCATCAGCATCTAAGATAGGATCAAATTCCAAACGTTGATAAACAATCTGTGCTTGTGGTTCAAATACCAACCCTTCAATTCCTGTCGTTAGCTTTTGACCCACAGTTGCAGAAGCACTTAATGTTTTTGCATTTTTTAAGGTTGCAGTTTTTCCAGCAAGAGCATTTGTAATATCCCCTTTAATAAGTCCATAGGAGAAGAGGGCATCTGCATATACTCCTTTTTCATATTGCAATCCCGTGTATGCTGTTAGCAACCATTTATCAAGAGCACTTTTATCAGCATCTTTCACATCTTTTGGAGTGAATGAGAGTTTTCCATAAGTTCCGATCAAGCCAAAATTAGCTGTGATATTCTGACCTTCCAGCATTGAAGATGCTAGACCTGCTTGTAAAGCATAATAATTAATATTAGCACCATAACCATATTCGAGAGCACTACGTGCAGAAGATAAGGTCAACTTATCACCATAGGGAGATAAAAATACAGCTTGTTTCTTTCCTTCATTCATTTTCAATGAAGCTGCTCGCATATCTGCTACAAAAATGTTTTGATTGTTTACATCAGCAAAACCAGCAGAGAACAAGGCATTCGGCATAATCAAATAATTTGCTGCTTGAGGCACAAGAGCTCTGACTTTTGAATTCGGATCAAGATAGGCTTTTTGTAAGCGGAAATCCCAAAAACCATTCTGAGCTCTCGGAGCATACCCATTTCCAGCATTTCTAACATTCAATAAATTTGCATCCAATCGCTTTTGACCTGCACTAGATTCTCCAGGACCATAAGCCTTCAGCACATATTGATAAGGCGTACCATGCGCAGTCATGTAACCGTTCTTCAACTGGAAAGAATCTTTATTTGCATTCCCAGATACTTGAACTAATGATATTCCTTTTGTATTTTCAGTAACAGCAGCAAGACGTCTAGCGAGAACAGAATTTTCAGCTACGTTCCTTCCATTTCTTTGAGAGTTTCTATTTGTGGAGGAGGTTTTCACATTCGATTCTTTGACATCGATATGAAGTGTTGTAACACCTGAAACATCTCCATAAATTAAAATCTGATCAGCTGTCGTACTTGCTAGAGAATTTTCATCCCACTCTGCATTTAAATAAACATTCGCGTTCCCTTTTGCGGTGTAAACTGCTGTGTGAACTGCTGGCATTCTAGGAGCCGCTGCACCAGCTACACCTGCACCCCCAACAGCAGGAGCTCCATTTTGAGCTCCAACTGGAACAACTGGTATAGCCTCATTCTGATTGTTTGGCTTAGGTCCTACACTTAATTTTTTATATTGCTTTCCATAAGAACCTTTTACTGGCTCTCCGAAAATAACACTACTATTATCAAGAGTAAGTGCAGAAACTTTAGACTGCGATCTTACTGCAGCG
Organism: Bartonella sp. F02; assembly: GCF_026929975.1. Taxonomy (GTDB): domain Bacteria; phylum Pseudomonadota; class Alphaproteobacteria; order Rhizobiales; family Rhizobiaceae; genus Bartonella. The sequence continues at coordinate 9,740 of NZ_JANHOK010000008.1, read as the reverse complement.
TCAACTAGTAAATAACCTTCTTCCTCTTCACTTCTACCAGAACGATTTACTTCATTCAAACTAGTATTGAAGAACCATTGACTATTGTTGCGTAAATTAAAAACAGCACTCCCTCCGGCATCTACTCTTCCGTACAGAGTTGAATTGTCTGCATTAACAGTCAAAACTCCAGACTTGTTCTGTTGTTCACGTTTTCCATTTTCCGGATTTTTCGGTGGCTCACTTTTTAATAAAACATCCGCAAAAATCTGAGAATTCTTTAAATTAATGCGATCGTTTGTAAAAACCCCATAAACACCAATCCCATCTTCAACAGAAATTTTTGTATTATTTAAAATTATCTCATTAAGAGGTATCGTATTGGCTTGATCATCTACATTTACAATTATATTTCTATTACTATAAGAAATCGCGTCCTGTTTATTTTTGAATAAAATACCAGATCCTTGTTCAGTTTTGATAGTTATTGTCGAATCGGTAAGACTGATACGACCACCCCCTCCACTAATTAAACCATTTTCTTGTGACTGAATCTTAATCTTTTTTGCGTTGATACTTCCACCATCTGTTGTCATCAACGCACCAACACCTGCAAAAATACTTCCATCTATTATTGTAACTTCTGTAGGTCCATCAGCATGTACTGCAATTATTTTATCTCGAAGACTGACATTATTTAAAGTGATGCTATTTTTACTTGTTCTATTTTTATAGACAGTAATTCCATTCCCGTAAGTTTTATTATCATTATATGCAACATGAGGTCCACTATCATTTTGATCAGCAGCTTGAGCTATGGAAACGCTACTTCCCAAAAGCGAACCAAAATATGAAAAAAATAGACTTCCAGCAACAGTTGATCGTAAAAAATTTTTTTTACACATGTAGATATGCCTCTAAATTATGTCTTTATCTTTATATATCGTTTTCTGATGAATCATTTAACTCATTATGTTATTTCTGTAAAGTTAAATATGATATATTGTGTCTTATAATGTGAAAATATAAATCATTATAATACACAAATTGAATGTGCATTTTTCTTTAAAATATTGCTTTCAAAATTATATTTTTGTGTCATTTATATGATGATGATCATTGTTATTTTATGTTTTCTTGAAAGATAAATAGATCACCATTGTTCATTTTAATAAAATATTTCAATAGATTAATACTAATATCTATTCGTTATTATATTATTTTTTAAGTTAAACACCAATGAATCTACATCCGCTATGGATGCAAATTTTCCTATAAATTTCAAATTTATTGGTGTTTAAAAGAATCTAAAATTATCAATTTTTATAAACAATTTGTTGTTTATTATTTTAATATTGATTCTTCAATAGTGATTAACTAATTTGCAGATGGTTGCGGAAATCCTGAGTGATTTTGCCTATTTTTTGTATAGATGCTTGATTGTTAACATCATCAAATAAGCATAGAATAAAGCATTGAATATCATCAAATGATAATGAGCTCTTTATGATCCCAATACCTTATTTTGATCTGAAACAAGATTAAAGAGTGGCCTTTGCGTGGATGATATCGCTGAAATGACTGATTGTATGATTTTTGTTGAAGATAAAACATCTTCAGTTTTTAAAAGACAACACAAACATTCCTCCCTTTATGCTTTATCTGTACACAAAAGGAGGGAATTGCTTTTTCATTATAAATTGCTACAATTTGGAGAGAACTCTGTATCTCCTCCTATGATGCCAAGATCTCTTATCAAAAGAGGTTTTCCTACTTCTCCATTGTAAGCTTTAACATAAATATCTTTTTCCTTTACCTCAAGGTGGTAATAGTCTCCATTAAATAATGCACCAGCTGTATAGAGGGGAACATTTCCAAATACTTTATCATCTTTTGCACGACAATAGGACTGGTAATGTGTATGTCCTACAAAGATAGCTTTGACATTATGTTTCGTAATCATTGATTTAAAGAGTGCTAGATCTTTAGCATTTTTTTTGTGAATAAAAAATGATTCTCCATCAATAGATGCTGGACGTCCATCATGGAAGTTTATAACACTGACTTGTCCTCTTTCATCGGCACTTTCTAAATCTTTTTTGAGCCAGTCTAATGACTTTGTTATGTGTACCTCAGTGTGCTCTTCTTTTAAAGAAACATGATAACTTGGGTAATTATGAAGTTGTATGAAGTGAATATCTCCATAATCCCACGAATAAGCTAAACTACCTTTTATAACGTGAATAATGTTGTTGGCAACAATGGTAAAATCCTCAACAAAATCTGCATTAAAATGAGGGAGAGAATTGCGATATTGTTTTATTTGTGACAGCATTCTCTTAACAGCGCTTATGGCACACGCATTTTTAGAAGAATTGAATTCCTCAGGAATTTCGCAATTCCCAACATTGTTTGCATAATCGTGATTTCCTAAACCTTCATAGACAGGGGATCCTATGTTTTTGTAGATATTTCTATAATCAATATAGTTTTTTAGTTGACCAAATTCTGTCAAATCACCATTAATGATATGAAATGCAGCTTTATGAGATTTGATTGTTCGTGCAACTTTTCTATTTATTTGTATCCATGGGTTTCTATTTGTTTCCCCATTAGGATCACCTGAATTTAAACGCCACGCTTGCGGATCTGCCATTATAATAGCTGTATAATTCTTGACAGAATGTCTTCTTGTTAAAGACAAATTTTTTGAAGAAATATCATGAGATTGGCTGTTTCGTTTAGTACTTTCAGAATCAGGTGTCAAACATCCCGATAAAGCCAAAGCAATTATACTTATTCCTATATATTTCATAATCGTATATTTCCAAAAAACATTATGTGGTTATTGTATGATACAAAAATTTCAAAAATCAACTTTTTTATCATTATAATGCGTAGATAACTTGATCGGAAATATGGCTATGAATAAATATATCATGAAAAGCTTATAAGCATCAGAAGGAAATGATTGAGTTCATATATTTTGTACAGGATAGATGAAGATACCTCTTTTATTCTTTAAATTACAAAATATGGTTTTTAAATTTTTAAAGATTTTTATCTTAGAATTTTGTTTTTAAAGTCTGCGAGTATATCTATTTTGTATCAAGGGAGAGAGAATATGTCTCTCGAGAAACAAAATATGGCTGGGGAACCTGGATTCGAACCAAGATTAACGGAGTCAGAGTCCGCTGTTCTACCTTTAAACTATTCCCCAATATCTGTTATTTTCTGGTTTTTAGCAGATTTTAAAGAGTGTGCAAACTTAAAAAAGCTTTATATTATTCATAATAAAGAGCGATTGGCACACCATTGATGATTTGAACTTGGATATCCACATCATAGATTTCTTTGAGAATTTGAGGTTGCATTACTTCTTGAGGACTTCCACAATAAGCAGCTTTCCCATTTTTAAGTGCAATGATTGTATCAGAATAAGAAGATGCAAAATTGATATCATGCATAACGATGACAATGGTTTTTTTGAGCTCATTGGCTGTGCGGCGTAATTGTTTCATCATTGCAATAGAATGTTTCATATCGAGATTGTTTAAAGGTTCATCCAGAAGCAAATATTTTGTATCTTGACAAAGAACCATTGCAATAAAAGCGCGTTGACGTTGTCCTCCAGAAATTTCATCAAGAAAACATGTTTTTAGATCTTGTAAACCAAGATATCGGATAGCACTGTCAATAAATTGTTTATCTTCGTTGTTATAGCGGCCTTTCGAATAAGGATAACGCCCAAAACTGACGAGATCGTAAACGGTTAGACGAACGGATAAAGGGTTATCTTGACGCAGAAGTGAAATTTTTCTAGCTAAAATATCATGGGGGGTTTGATAAATATCAAGACCGTCAATATTAATTATTCCTGTATTCTTTTGTAAGAGTCGTCTCATCATCATTAAGAGAGTTGATTTTCCAGAACCGTTTGGACCAATGAGCGAAATAATTCCTTCATTAGGAAGATGAAGACATAGATTATCAATAATCAATCGTGTACCATAAGTTTTGGATAGATTATCGATTTTAATCATTTGAATTTTTCTTTCATTAATAAGGTTAAGAAAACGATACCACCACAAAATTCGATGATAAAACTCAAGCGTCCTGCCATATCGAAAATTTGCTCTAGAATAAACTGTCCACCAACAAGACAAATGATTGCTAATAATATTGCAATTGGCACCACAACATTATGCTTTTCTTGTGGAGAAATCTCATAAGCAAGGTTTGCAACCAATAATCCAAAAAAAGTTACAGGTCCGACAAATGTTGTGGAAATAGAAACAAAAATAGAAATAAAAATCAGAATAGTTGTTGTGTTTTTGTGATAATCAACGCCAAGATTGAGAGCTGTTTCACGCCCAAGAGCTAAAACGTCAAGCAGACGATGTAAAGGCCAAGCAATCAAGCTCACGATTATAACAATGATTGTGGTGAAGCTTATTAATGATGTGTTAAATTTATTAAAGTTTGCAAACATGATGTCGGTTAAATTCATCATTTGATCCGGATTAAGCTGTAACTGCATAAACATCCTTAAACTGAAGAAAAAACTTCCAAACACGATACCGATTAACAAGGTAATATGAAGTCCTTTTAGATTTCCTAAAAATAACCATCGAAAAAGGCTTGTAGAAAATATAACTAAAATTAGTGTTTCAAGAATAAATTGTCCTTCTTCATTAAAAAAAGGCAAAGCAAGAGAACCAAAAAAATAAAGGACAATGGCTTTGATTAAAATATAAAGTTGATCAAATCCCATAATAGAAGGTGTGAGAAGACGGTTGTTGACAATTGTCTGAAAGAGAACAGTTGAAATGGCAATTGTGTATGAGATAAGAAGAAGAGAAATGAGTTTTGTTAAACGAAATGGCCACGTATAAGCATTAACATTCCATGTCATATAAAAACCAATGACTGTACATGTTAATGCGATCAATATTGCGAAGGTTAACGCTGTTTTTTTCTTTCTAGCCAAGACGTTTTCTCCAGCGTAAAAGAAGCATTATGAAAATAAAGCTGCCAACCACACCCATGGTTGTGCTGATAGGCGTTTCAAAGGAAGGATTTATGATCCGTCCTACGAGATCGCAAATTAAGACAAGTCCTGCACCACTGATAGCAACCCAAGGTGCACTATAACGCATATTGTCTCCCATAAAGCTTGAAACGATATTTGGTATAATAAGTCCAACGAAAGGAATACGACCCACAATGCAGATAACCAAAGCGGTGGTTAATGCAACAACAAAGAGGCCAAAAAACATGACTGTGCGATAGTTAAGGCCAAGATTATTTGTTAAGTTTTCTCCAAGACTTGCTACTGTAAAACGATCGGCCGTAAAATAAATGAGAACGCATAAAGGAAAAGAGAGCCATAAGAGTTCATATTTTCCTTCTAGGATCATTGAAAAATTGCCAAATAAATAGGCTTGAAGAGAAGGAAGCAACATTTCATAATCGGCAATCGCGTTGGTTATAGAGCTCACGATATATCCCAACATAATTCCTGTTAAAGGAACAGTAAGAGCAGATTTAAAAGGGATTTGACGTAATAAAAATATGAAAAGTAAAGCGCCAGCCATAGCAAAACCTGTAGCAATGGCCATTTTCCCGAGAATAGGGACATCTGGAACAAAAATCATGACAAAGAGAATGCCCAGAGATGCGGATTCAACAGTTCCAGTTGTTGAAGGTTCAACAAAACGATTTCGTGCAAGTAATTGCATAATCATTCCTGAAAGTGCAAGTGACATTCCCACTAAAAGAATTGCGACTGTGCGAGGAAGTCGTGTCTGCCAGAAAAGGAGCCATGCAATCGGATCACCTGATAATAGATTGGAAGGTGTAACATGCGAATAACCAACGAAAATGCTGAGAATGGAAAGCAAAATAATTCCGATAACAGCTATCCAGTAATATTTCACGCTGAATTTCTTTCAAAAAAAATAGCAGAAGCTTGTTGATAAAACTTCTACTATTAAATTTATTTTTTTAAAATAAGCAAGCTACTTGTTATTTGCTTTTTGCAAAAGCTTCACGAATTTGTTCTGCTGTTTCATATAATCCTGTTAAACCGCCACTTGCTCTATACCAGTTCCAAGAATTGAGGTAGATAATTTGATTTTTAGCTCCAGCTTTTGTGCGTTTAATCAGTGCATTATCAAGCAATTGTGCTGCAGATTGTCCTTCTCGTCCAATTGCGGAATCTCGATCAATTACTAAGAGCCAATCAGGATTTACTTCGAGAATGAACTCAGGAGAAACAAGCTGTCCATGCTTTTCTACAGTTAACTTATCTGTTGCAGGAGCAATTCCAAATGTAGAATGGAAAATATCAAAACGCGAGTTTAGACCTAAAGCGCTGATTTTTCCACCTGATGTCATAAGAACGAGACCTGTTCCTTTTTCATTTGTTTGTTTGCGAACGTCTGCTAATACATCATGGAGTTTTTTAATCTCGCGTGTAGCTTCCTTTTCTTTGCCAAAGATTTGTCCAAGAATCGTAATATTACGTTCAATATCCTTAATCGTATCTTTGTTTTGTACTGTTAAATCGATCGTTGGAGCGATTTGAGATAGGTCTTTATATTTTGGTTGTGTCCGTCCGGTTATAATAATGAGATCTGGTTGAAGATTTATAATTTTTTCGTAATTAGGCTCAAAAACCGTTCCAATCGTTTCATAGCGAGCACTATTAAATTCACTCAAATATTCAGGTTTTTGGCCTTCAGGCACACCAACAACGGCATCGATACCAAGATGCTTCATATTATCAAGTGTTGCAAGATCAAATACGATAACTTTTTGAGGACTAGCTTTAACCGCTGTTGAGCCCGAAGTATGGTCAATCGTTATATTTGCACGAATACTGGTATTCGCCCATGAAGCTGTCGTAAAAATCATCATCGCAGCTAAGATAGAAGCTGTCCATCTTATATATTTAGTCATTAATTTCATCCTTTTGCCTTAGATTGTTAAAGTTTTTATCCAAAGAGTGTATAGTGTAAGAATATTAATTTTAAGAGTTTTTTTATCATCAATTTACAAAATATATTATATTCTGAAATATTATGTTATGTTGTAAAATGATTCAAAATATGTCAAAGTCAAAAGTCCATTATTAACTATCGTAGCTTGTTTTGCTTTATTCGCGACGCGTATTAATTTCGTAATTAGCGTTGGGTAGTGTTCAGAGATTCAGAAAAGATTCTGCTCAATTATCTTGTAGATTATTTTCTTGAAAGATACGATTTCCATAATTCTTGTAGAATTTTATGATTTTAAATAATAGAGCAATTTATCGCGCTATATTTGCTATTATGTTTTAAATGATAGTGCTTACGAATTATGACTTATAGTGTTTGGGCTATCTTCTGTCATTTATTTTTAAGATTAAAGTTTTTTAGCGATCATTGTTGCATGTTTTTTCTGTATCAGAAGCGTGCTAATGAATAGATAACCCATGATTATTCTTCTTCCATTTTAGGCATTGTGATAAGATAATAAAGCATTTTTAATGTTATAGTGTATATGATTTATTCATGCCCTATTTTACAAAAAGAATGGTGCTGTTTTGCTAATGATAATATTGTATCATTTTTATTGAATCGATCTTAAATATTTTAGTCCCTGGATTGAAGTTTAGTGCTCAAGTTTCTTTCAAAAAAGCTTAATTTCTCGGATCTATGAATAAGGCAATATTTTTGAAAACAGATTTTTTAGTGAAATTCTGGATCTATTTTAATGATCAAATAATAATTAACTTTTATAATTTGACCGTCAATTTTTTATAAAAATGCCATTATGAGATTGCAACAAAGTTGCCATTAGATTCATTTTTTATCTTTACATAAAATACGTAATGAATTATGCACTCTTTTAAAAACACATAAAGTATAAATATATTTTTAATTTTTAAATTGATGTTATTTTTTAGGAGGGGGAGAAAGTTTGCAATGGAATTATGGTCAAAATATTAAAAAATCATGTGTATGTGTGTGCTTTTACCACGGCTATTTTTTCTTTTTTGCATAATGTTACTGTTTGTGCGCGGGTATCATCTGATGTGCCAAATGCGAAAAGCCTTGTCTCTCGATGTGGGGATCAGAATAATCAAAGTAGTCAATTTGATCGCTGTAAGGATGGTCAAAAACATATAATAAATGGGAAGAGTTATCAATTAACAGGAGCGAGTGAGAAAGAAGCTCCTCCTGTTCTTGCTATTGTGGTAGAGAATAAGAACACGATTGTCCACGCGACGGATATAAAAGTGAAAGCTGTTCCAAATTCCGGTGTTGCATATGGTGTAGGTATAAAGAAAGGCGGAACAGCTATTTTAGATAATCCGCTTTTTGAAGGTCTTGCAATCGGTGTTGGTGTTCTTAATGGAACATTAGAGATGAATGGTGGGGTGATTAACGCAAAGATAGGTGTTCAGGCAAGTGAAGGCAAGACACAGGTAAATGGGAGTAAGACATCTGTTTTCTTGAAGGATACACAGATTAATGCGAGCAATGAAGGGGTAGGGTTAACTGTTTTTAATGGTGCGACGGCTCAGGTTACAGGGGGGGCAATTAATGCGGTTAATGCGGGAGGAGTTGATGTTGATGCTAGAGCGAATGTCGTTTTGGATAATGTTCGTATTACGTCAAAAAGTGTTAAAAAAGAGGGGCAAGAGAATGCTTCGGAAGAAGAGTTTTCAGTTTTTTCTGTGCAACAAGGCGGTTCTCTTCAATTGAAGCGTGTGAATGTTAATGCAACTGATGTCAACGGTTTGTGGATTGAGAGTTCATCAGATTTTTTGCAGCGTGATACACTTCTATCGTATCTTCCAATTGTATTATTGCAAGAAAACGAGAACAAAGGTAGTATTATATCACAACTTACCGATGGGATATTTTTTACAAATGTCGAGGTTGAAGATTCCGCAATTACAGTGCGAGGAGATCAATTTAAAGGTCTCTATTTAGAAAGTGGTGCTAATTATAATAACAGGCACGATGATGTTTCGTTATCATTAGGCTCCATCCAATTTAAAAATAGCTCTTTATCTGTTCCAAAAGGAATAGCCATTTATAGTGATGCTAAAAGAGATTCTGTGATTGGTTTTTTAGAAGGTACGAGTGTCTCGGGTGATTTATTATTACAGGTTGAAAATGATTCTTCTGTAGTAGTTTTTGCAAATGATGCGACATTAACAGGAGGTGTGCGCATTGATGATGAATCGACTGCTGAATTTATCATAAGTGAATCAAAATGGACGTTAAGACCGAAAAAGAAAAAAGATTTAACAGATTCTATTTTAAATTCAGCAGAGTTATACGATTCATTGATTTCAAAAGCATATGTCCAAAACAGCCGTATTATTTTTGAAAAACCAACATCGAAGAAATATCAAACGCTTCATGTTGGAAAAGAAAAGATTGCTTCTGAAGAAGGTCAGGCCGCTGCAGGAAATGGACAACTTTCAGTATCTCCCTCTTACAGTGCAGCAGGTGATGCGCGGATCTATGTCAATGCATTTGTGAGTGGCCGTGATTCTTCTTTAATATCTGAAGCAGATCGTATACTCATTCATGGTGATGTTGTTGGAGCAACTACAATTTATGTTTCTGCGATTGAAGAGAGTCTAGGACAAAAGGGAAGAAAACAGAAAGGGAATCGTGGAGTTTCTCTGGTTCAAGTATCAGGAAAAGCTCATAAGGATTCGTTTGTCCTAGATAGTGATTACGTCACTTTAAACAGTC
>NZ_JANHOK010000007.1 GCF_026929975.1 Bartonella sp. F02 | reverse complement strand
TGGAGCAAGAGATCCAGCGTCGGAAAAAAGAGAGAGAAAGAATGCGGATTGCAAATTCGAAATTAGCCAGTGATTGGGATGCTATATTTAACAGTATAATGTAAAGAAAAAATACTATATTGCATTACAAATGTAATTACGATATATTGAATTGCGTAATTACACTATAAAGGAAAAATAGAGATGAGCACAATACAAATTAGGGTTGATGAAAATTTGAAAAGGGATGCTTATCAAGCATTTGAAAAATTGAATCTATCACCATCTGATGCTTTACGTTTGTTTTTACGTTATGTTGCAGAAAATAAAAAATTACCTTTTTCAGAAGTTTCTATTATGTTAAGCAATAACGATGAAGATAGTGATATTTTAGAAATTGTTCGTCACCGCCTTAAAAATCCAGCAAAGCGTGTTAAAGTTGATCTCAATGATCTTTAATATTGAGTTTGATGAACGGGCACTAGATGAATGGAAAAAGATAGATAAAACTATTCGAGAACAGTTTAAAAAGAAGTTACAGAAATTACAAAATAATCCATATATTAAATCTGCACGCTTACATGGTGATTTAGCCAGTTGTTATAAAATAAAGCTGCGTTCTGCTGGTTTTCGTTTAATTTATCAAGTAATAGATGAAGAAATCGTGATTTTGGTTATTGCTGTTGGTAAACGTGAAGATAAAAAAGTTTATGAATTAGCAAGTGCTCGAATTCAGAAATGAAGCTTTATTAATTTATAGTTATTTGAAACATTCTTCTCCGTTTAAAAACATAGGATGTTTTATAAGACTGCCCACAGAATTAGACCTGCGGCAATAATTGCCATGCAGCTGGCTAGCATATTCATCGTTGCTACACGTTTTGCGTCTTAGAGTGGAGACAAGAGAAGGTTAGTCGCTTTTTCAAGTTTGCGCTCTACAGCTTCAACAGCTTTATCAGTTCCTTTTCAGTTGAGGCGATAATTTCGATTAAGGCATCAAAATTACGGGTATTAATTTCGTCACCATCCATAATATTAATTCATTGGACATTGAGAGCTTTGTATCCTTCAAATGTTGCATTGACCGGATCCGTATCAATGCAAAGTGGCATATGTTTTTTACTTGCTTTGTATTGTGCAAGTATTGCGGCAATCATGGATTTTCCAACACCACCTTTTCCTTGCAAAATCATATGAACTTTAGCCATTAAATTAAATCCTCTTTTTTCGGAGTAGCATTAAATACAAAGCCACTAACATTAGGGGAATTATTTTGAGTTGGTTTTCTATCTTTTTTTATCTTTTCTGATGGATTCAATGGTTCCATGTTCTTGATATACTGACCAACATATTTAAGAAAGGTTTCATATCTGCATGGAATTTTTCCTGACTCATGCATATGCTCCCATATTGTTTTTAGTGAATATCCCGCATCCATAGCTTCTTTCACATCAGCTTTTACTGCCAAGAATGCAACTAAACTTTTACCTTTCCTTATTCTGGATGTTTCGTGTTCTTTTACCCATTCCGCTAATTGTTCGATGTATTTTTTTGTCATTATTATTAATCCATAGTCAAGTAATTGTACTACAAATGCACAGTTATAATCGATTATACGCAATAATTGCGCAGTTATTGTACATTAAATGCGAATAAATTATGCTTTTACATTATTACTGCACAATAACTGTACATTTACTATATAATATATACGAATAACGATATTTTCAATAGATTGTTTTTTGAGCAGTTGCTGCATTAAAATGAATAATTATTGCTATAAATTAGTAGTAATATTGATATATATAATATATATTTCCTATGGTATCAAAACTGATTATTTTAACGATCAGTTAAGAAGGGCAGGATGGGTGAAGTTAGCTAACTTCACATTTTTTATTCGCACTTAAAGTGCTCAATAAATATCCTGCTCTACGAGATTAACCGACTACCGTTGATAAGATCATGAGGTTGAACAATGAAACAATCCGATGAGCAAATGATCCGTAAACGGCAACAGCATTTGCGAGTTCCTGTTTTTCCAGAGGGAAAAGAGGTAATTGAACGCCAAGCAAGACAAGCGGGAGTGAGTGTAGCGCGTTATTTGCGAGATGTCGGACAAGGTTATCGCATTACTGGAGTGGTTGATTATGAACAAGTTCGTGAGCTAGCACGCATCAATGGTGATCTTGGTCGCCTTGGTGGATTGCTGAAGCTTTGGCTCACCAACGATAAACGAACGGCACAGTTTGGTAAGGAAACTATTCAAGAGTTGTTAGGTCGGTATTTGCAACTATGCTTGGCCAAGTATCCCGCACTATTCAAGAAGTGCAACGTCCATTGCTAACTCTTGATGAATGTTTGCGTATGCCAGGACCTCGTAAGAATGCTGATGGTGGAATCGAACAAACTGGAGATATGGTAATTTATGTTACTGGTTATCCAGCGATTTACGGCAAGCAACTGCTTTATTTTAAAGATCCCGTGTTTCAGGCGCGTGCTGACGTTCAAGCGCCGAAGCAAAGCGATAAATTGCGTATCGTACAAGATGATACGGATATGGTTACAATATGAATCACATTCTTAAACGGTTTACAATTGGTGTAGCTGTTGCTTGTTTCTTGATTTTTGGGCTTGGTGTTATTTTGAGTATTATTGGTATTCGTGTTAATACGACACCCAGTATTCCAGTTGGAATTTACTGGGCAAGCAAAGACCCAATCGAAAAGGGCTCTTATGTTATGTTTTGTCCGCCACCAGTGAGCGTGTTTGCCCTTGCTAAGGAATGGGGTTATATAGCTAGTGGATTTTGCTCTGGTGGTTATGGTTATATGATGAAGAAAGTTGTAGCCGCTAAAGAGGATATTTTAACTGTAACACCAAATGGAATCCTTGTTAATGGGCATCTATTGCCGCATAGCAAGTTATACATAGCCGACGAAAATGGCAGGTCACTACCACGTTATCAAGTCAATAATTATACACTGGACGATTCCGAACTTCTTCTCATGTCAGATATTAATGACCTATCTTTTGATGGTCGCTACTTTGGGCCAATTAATCGCTCTCAGATTAAGACAGTCATTCGTCCGCTTATCACTTGGTAAGTAAGAGAAAATAATACATGAGATTTTTATTACAAAAATTAATTATTGTTAGAACAGCAATATTAACTAGGGGAGTAAAATTATGACAAAACACAACGCCATCAACTTTGATGAAACGATCTCTAATGAACAAAAATATGCTGATGAGGTGCTGAATGAAAAAATGAAAGCACTTATGACACCAGGATTGAAAGTAGAATGTGATCCCGATGAAGCAGAAAGACTTGGAGCGTTTGCTGAGGATGCATTGTCTGAGGAAGATGCTTTTGAAGGAGTTATAGATCTATTGAATGAATGATCGTCTCAATCGCGGGGAAGGGTATGACATGATCAGCAAAAAAGAATTATTTTCAGAAATTGTTGCCAAAAACCTTATTAAACAAATTAAAGCCGGTACAGCGCCATGGCAAATACCATGGAAAGCAGGATCAGTGGGTAGCAATATGCCGATGAATCCCATAACGGGTAATCGTTATAAAGGAGTCAATGCATTACACTTGATGTCGCAGAATCGCGCTGATTCACGCTGGATGACATATAAGCAAGCCAAGACAATAGGCGCTCAGGTTCGTCGAGGTGAGAAAGGCACGTTGATTAAGTATTGGCAATTCAGCAAAGAACAAAACAAGGTTGATGAAAATGGAAATCCCGTGAAGGATTCTCAAGGTATTCAAATTAAAGAAACCTTAAGGCTTTCACGTCCTTTGGTGTTTATTTCTACGGTTTTTAATGCTGAGCAGATTGATGATCTTCCCGCTCTAGAGGTTAAGATTCCAGATTGGAATCCAATTGAACGCGCAGAGAATATTATCAAAAATTCTGGCGTAATCATTCGACATGGAGAAGATAACAAAGCTTTTTATAAATTGGCTACAGATAGTATCTATCTTCCCAATAAAGTCAGTTTGCAGATGCAGCGGGTTATTATGCAACGGTTTTATTTAAGCCAATCTGGACCATATTCTTCATCGGCATTCTTGGTATTAAACCCCATATCACGAATAAATTGTGCTCCACACCTATGTTTAAGAAATAAAAGCGTATGAGCTGGTGGCTCCGTCATAGCTAACCATTCCCACGCTGCTCTCTCGTCACCAACACGATCAGCCGCTTCTGATTCAGAAAGATAAATACACTCTTGATCTAATCCACCTACTCGCAATTCCTCACGTTCATCATCAGTCATATAACTCTTTGGTAATTTATTTTTCATGGTAGTCTCCTTATCTTGGTGTATATTCTTATATTAATTTAAGAACTGAATCTGAGCAATCTTTAACATCTATATAACACACCCTCATCTCAGTAAGATTATCAGTTGATATTACAAGTGTAGTTACATTATGCAGGAAAAATAGAGATGAGCACAATACAAATTAGGGTTTGATGAAAATTTGAAAAGGGATGCTTATCAAGCATTTTTCATGTAAGTTCTAGGTCGTTTTGACCAGTTAAAAAGACTATAGACAAATAGACTTGGCTAATTTTATTTTTAGCTATAAACAACAAAATAGTTCATTTGGGTTACCCAAATTAACTAGGAGAATGTCATGAAGATTGCTAGGGTGTATATGCGTGTTAGCACCGATGAACAGGATTTGACGAGGCAAGCTAGCATTATTGAAGAGGCTAAGGCGGCAGGTTTTTACATCGCTGGCGTTTATCGTGAAAAAGCATCAGGTGCGAGTGCTAATCGACCTGAGCTGTTGCGCTTGATTGCGGATCTGCAACCGGGTGATGTTATTGTTGCTGAAAAAATTGACCGCATTTCGCGTTTGCCGTTACCAGAGGCGGAACGTCTGATTGCCTCAATTCGAGAACGTGGTGGACGGTTATCGGTGCCTGGTGTGATCGATTTATCTGAATTGGCTGCCGATACTGATGGTACTACCAAAATTGTTTTGGAATCTGTTCAAGATATGCTTTTAAAGTTAGCTTTACAGATGGCTCGCGATGATTACGAAGATCGACGAGAAAGGTTACGCCAAGGGATAGAGTTGGCAAAAAAAGCCGGCAAATATACTGGTCGAAAAACCGACTACGCTATGCACGATCGAATTGTGGCCTTACGTACCGCAGGGCACAGTATAAAGAAAACGGCAAAATTAGCTGGATGTAGTGAAAGTCAAGTTAAACGCGTGTGGGCCATGGCTCAACAGAAAAAGACCAATAAACCTACATAATATGTAGTGCAACAAATATCCTCTACTTGTTTTATAAACAATTTAATTATTATCAATAATGATATTATTTTAAATTGTGAGCAAGAAAATTGAAAAAACAGTCAACTTGATGAAATCATCACCAAAAAACATCAAGTTTTCGGATTTATTGGCTGTGTATCCTTATTTCTTTGGAGAGCCACGGAACAACGGTTCAAGTCACTCTATTTTTTAAACGCCATGGCTAGGTGATCCACGCGTAAATATTCAAAAAAACTAAAGCCGTGTAAAGTTCATGAGATAGCTTTGCGGTGAATAGAAACCTTAATCGCCGCATAATATACGGTGAATTATCTTGCTTTGCGGTGAATAACACCTATAATCACCTTAAGTAATGCGGTGATTAAGGTGAAGAATATGTGGATTCATGAACATAAAAACTGGCCAAAGTTTACATGGGATGTGGGAGTGTTTGCCTCCAAATTGGTCGATATACGCCATCGTCAAGGTTTTTTGCTTGGGCGCATGGAAAGGCTTGGCTTTCAACTGAAGCGTGAAGCTAGTCTTAGCACGTTGACGAAAGACATTGTAAAATCCTCAGCTATCGAAGGTGAAAATCTGAATCTCGAAGAAGTCAGATCATCAATTGCTCGCAGGCTTGGAATTGGTAGTGCTGGACGTGTCTCAGCAAGCCGAGATGTTGAAGGCGTCGTTGAAATGATGCTAGATGCCACGCAGCAGTTTTCTAAGCCATTGACAAAAGATCGCTTGTTTAACTGGCATGCCACGCTGTTTCCAACAGGGCGTAATGGTATGCATAAAATCATCGTTGGCGGTTGGCGGACTGTTGAGGCCGGTTCTATGCAAGTTGTTTCCGGCTATACAGGTAAAGAAAAGATTCATTTTGAAGCGCCGAGCGCAGATCGTCTGGAAAAAGAAATGGCGGGATTTCTTACGTGGTTTAACAACGGTAATGACATTGACCCTGTCATTAAGGCAGCTATTGCTCACCTATGGTTTGTAACTATTCACCCCTTTGAAGACGGTAATGGACGAATTGCTAGAGCGATTAGTGATATGGTATTGGCTCGTGCAGATGGTAAAGCAGATCGCTTTTATAGTATGTCATCGCAAATTGAGGCAGAACGCAAACACTATTATAATCAACTTGAAAAACAGCAAAGAGCTACACTTGATATAACAGATTGGCTCGCTTGGTTTTTGGATTGTCTTGGTCGAGCGATTATGAATGCTGAAACGACACTCGGCAAAGTCATGTTCAAGGCACAGCTCTGGGATACCATTAATCAAAAGTCGGTGAATGACCGTCAGCGTTTGATCATTAACCGCATGCTTGAAGATGATTTTGAAGGCTTCATCAATACTTCCAAATACGCCAAGCTGGCTAAGTGTTCAAATGATACAGCTCTCAGAGATATTCAAGATCTAAAAGAGCGAGGGATCTTTATTCAAAATTCCAGCGGTGGACGCAGTACCAGTTACAGGTTACCAGATCAAGAAGGTTAATCACGTTTCCAATGATGGTCAACAGAGATTCTAACTTAAAAAGGGTTAATACAGCGCTATTGATTTAAAACAAACCTTCATACGCCTCAGATGACAGAATGCGAAAAGTTTGGCGTTTGCAGGCTTTTTTGTATGTGTAATTGACAATAGTTACCGAAAATATTTGAGCCACTGGTTGCATTTGTTAGCAACCACCCGTAAAAACCAGTAAATATAATGAAGCGGAAAAATTCTGCAAATAATAAGGGTGTATATTTTATACTTTGAAAATTAAATATAGCTAAATGATTGTTATCGTTATTAAATATATGCAAAAATAATGTAAAATTCAATTACTTTATTAAAAATAAGAATACCAAATCAAAAAAATGTGAGGAGAAGTTTTATATAACTTCATCATGGGTGGAGTTCGTGAAATGACTTTGAAATATTTTCCTTGAAAATAACAGAGTTAAAGCTCATTGTATTTGTGAGATACTTTTTAGTATAATACTATATCTTATAGTATATTATAATATAGTATTATATTTTTATAATGTTCTTTATTCATTTCTATAACACGACACAGAATTTTTTTGAGCTGAGCATCATTAAGAGTTTCTGCATTATTAGTTGGAACATGTGGAATCTGCCCATGCAGATATAGAGCAAGGGCTCCAGCACAATCCCTCCCTATAACTTCAAGTAAAGCGAAAGCATTCTGTTCAGAGAGTCCTAAATAAGCCGCTAAGCGCTCTCTTACAGTTTCATCGGGTAAAAGATCGGAGAAAAAAGATTTGACCAATTGGCCTTCATAAGCTTCAATACGGGGAGGAAGAGAAATAGAAATACCATGTAAATTTTGATTTAAATAATCTGTATTGTAGCAAAATATGAGATTGTCACTGTCCTATTGATGCAATTCACCGACAAATTGAGCTTGTAAGTAAACATCAAATATTCGCGTCACAATTTTTTATCCTTAATTTGAATATCAATGCCTAATGTTGCGAGTACATTGAGGGTTTTTTCAATTTGACACGACTCTTTTCCTCGTTCTAAATCACGAATAAAGCGAACACCAACTCCAGATGTTGCTGCTAGCTGTTCTTGCGTGAGTTTTTGCTGTTTGCGTACATCTCTAACAATAAGCCCTAGTGTTTTCGTTCTACTTTGAATCATAATCATCCCTTTCGGGATTGTTTTATCATTTTATGTGCTTAATACAAGAAAATAAACCCGTACGGGATGTTATTTTCAAATAAAGATAAAACTGTCAAATAGAATGATTAATCCAGTATAGCAAATTATATTGGAAAAGTACCTTTTAGTATAATACTATATCTTATAGTAAAATATATTAGTGTATGTTATTTCAATAATAAAACCTCTGTGGGGCGTCTTATGAAGTTGATAGAAATAATCTCGATACTATTAGCCTTTTTACGAATGTCTGGATAACCCTAATTTTTGACCTCTATTTTTCTCTAAGCTTTGTTTGCGTTTCTTCTGATGATCCAACACTGTTTGACGCCGAATGGCTTCACGCATAGCATCCCAATCACTGGCTAATTTCGGATTTTCAATTCGCATTTTCCGCGTTGCCAATTCCTCTATCTTTGGAGCATACAAACCCATTCCCTTTTTGATTGTATGTACAGCTTCTAGGCGGGTGTGAAGTGTTTGCAAACGTGCTTGTTGTCGAACCTGCTGATCTCGCCACACACGTTTACTACGCGGCATGGAAAATCGACTGGGTTTTTGGATCCGCATCTGTTGTAATTTAGCTTGCTGCTGATCAATAAGATTTTCTAAGCGATCCTCATTACACTTCATCTGTTCATGCTTCGCTTGAACATAAAAAGCAAGGGTTTCTTGATAAGTTTGTTCCAGCGAAGCTGTTTCTAACAATGTTCGCTGTTCACGTTGCAAGCCCTCTGCTGCCGTTTGCAAACGATTACCAACACTGCCGTTTTGGAGAGACTTTATATCTATTTGCCCTCTTTCTCTCTCTCTTTTTTCCGACGCTGGATCTCTTGCTCCATCCAAGCGCCTGCTTCCCGCATCTCTTGCATCATGGATTCGTATTCGGATTGCGTCAACCGTCGGGGCGGCTCTGAAATGTCCTGCTTCTGCTTGTGTGAGTTTTTCGATACCATAGCCAAAAGTCTCCTCTACAAATTTATTCATCATCAAACCATGTTTGTTAGCAATGGCCGCTAACATTTTTGGTTTGATCGCAAGGTCAAGTGAGTTTTCATGTGCAGTCATAACACATGCACCAATAACCTTACCACCACGATTTTCGACATATCCACGCAGCGAGGCAATTGTGCCTCCCATTGTGAGATTATCATCAACAATGAGATACTCTTGTCCAGCTTTTACATTTCCATTAAAAGTCGGATTAAACGCCAAACGATGATCGGAGCCGGTTCCTGTTCGCCCAATCTTTTCGCGTTGACCAATACCTGATTCTACATCCAAACCTAAACGATCTGCAAGAACCTTAGCTATTGCCATAGGAATCTTATTATTGCCAGCACCCTCAACGGCCAACACTGGGAGTATAAGAGGTTTGCGATTGCCTATCTGTTCTTTGAGTTGTTATACTGTATCATTTGTTAGCACCTTCTCTACAAGATCAAGGGCGGATTTTTTATCACCCGACTTAGCGGCTTGGTATTCTGGTTCTTTTTTGAGTGAGCCCAAATCGCCATTTCGGATAACCCTTGGAAAATCATCCCAAGGAGCGCGTTCCCCTCTTCCTATCTTATCCAAATTTTCCCCCTATCCCCGCTTTCATAAACACAATTTACATGCCCAATTGCAGGTACTAAGCCTTTATTTTAAATCCATTTGTTCCATTCTAAATTTAATAGCTTCAATAAGCAAATCTGTTGAGTTCTTTTGGTATTTCCCATTTTTTAAGAACTTCATTTAATTTTGATTTAAACAAAGGCATTCTTTCATCATTTAGTTTGGTTTTATCGTTTTCTACGATGAGTAAATCACTAAATTTTTCTTCAAATTCTTCGTTTAATAAAGCATAAAAAGAACGTTCTAGATACAATTCACCTTTGTTTTCTTTGGCAATCATACCACGCAGATATCCCTCTGGGGATTTGATAAGTTTTTTGCAATATTTTTCAACGATAATGGCAAGAGCAGCTTTTTCAAAACCCATAGTTTGTATGGATTCTTGAATGGCATGAGAAGAAATACCCACCATTTTTGATAAAAACTCCATAGAACCAATTAAATCTCTTTCAGATTGCAGTTTATGTTTAAGAAGCATAGCAGTATTAGGCAATGCCTTTGCTAATAACTCCGGTTTTATTTGCTGCAATGTAGAGTTATTTGAAGATGATGTACCCTTGGTTTTGCCTTTCTCTTCATTTTCATGAGCTTTTTTATTACAATTACATTTATAGTTAAGGGTTGTATGTTCTATATGTATGTCACTGGCGACATGCTTGTATGTCATTTTTGATGTTTTTTGTTTAAAAAAATATCGTAAAATACGCTCAAAAAGACGATTTGCTTTTTGCAATTTTTCAAAAGAAGCTTTGGTCGGCTGACCAATAATATCGATGATTTTTTGCATTCTAGAAAAAAGCATTGATACAAACGGAGTTGTTTCTATTGCTGCGTAAGATGCTTTAATTTGACGCACCAATCCTCTAAAATAATGCAAAGCATCTTTTTGCTTTTTTTGAATTTCCAGTATTTCATCAACTTTCTGTTTTAGCTCGTAATATCGAACAACAAGAATACGTAAATCAATACCACAAGCCATCTCGTTATTATGGCCGCGCATTGAATAGCGTTTAAAATTACCAGAATCGCGCATAACAATAAGACCGCAATCATAAAGACGTGAAAGCAGTCGACTAACACGTCCTTCACTACGACGAATATCATTACCAAGGCAGTAATTGCTTTTGAAAACGATAGGCATTCCACCTTTTTCAAATGAAACTTTTGGGGCTGTGTTCAATAAAGCAAGAAGAAGTTTTCCTTCGGTTTCTTTAATAAAACCAGACATCTCCAACTTTCTAGCCAATCCAATCAACTGACCACGACTTATTGAACCAATCTGAGCACTTTCTGCTAGTTTTCTATATTCTATATGATGTGCAGATATTTGTCTTCCAGATATTTTCTTAACCATAATTTTCAAAACCTCTTTTTAGAGGCAAAAAAAATGTAAAAAATATCCTATTTTACAAAATTCTTCTTGCAGAAGATATCACAATATATTAAATAGATAGCAACTTTTTATCTAAAAAATCTTCCTGAGAAGTTTTAGGATATTTTTTAGGATATTTTTAGAAACCCTTCTGTTAACGCAGTTGGGTTTTTATTTTTTTGCCGTTTATCTCCCTATTTCAGTAGACTCATCACCTTATAAAATAAGTCAACACACAGATTATCTTTAAAAGAAAAAAATTCAATATAGTTAAAATTTAAATTCACGACATTCCGTTTTTATTTATTTTCCTTACATTCAGTATTAAAAAAAGTGGAATTATTATAATGGTGTATTAAAATCTGTAAAACGTCTCCAAGCGTTAAAAGATTTTGTCTGGGCGGTGTCAATTTCTCTGCAAGTGCTCGAAATTCTTCATCGACGTCCGGTCGAATTGCAAGAGTTATACGATTTGTTTTCATACTACGACGCTTAGATCGACCATCAATATAACCAGATTTAGTTAAAATAGGCTCTTTTGAATTTTCAAAAGATGCGTGACGTGTCGTAAAACCACTTTGTTGTGCAATTTTATCGATATCTTGTTTATCGCGTTTAGGAGCTTTTGTTGTAGGTTCTATAGTAGATAAATTATCTAAAGTAGTAAATGTTGGTTTACGCTCTTTTGTCATCACACCACTCCTTCAAGCTTTAATGCTTGTACAATATCAGTGGCAATTTGTTCAGCATTCTCTATGGCAGATTCAATATTTGATACATCTTGTTTATTTAACTGATAAAGAGTACATCCAAAGCCAAATATAGCAGAAAACACAGCGTTATTCATCATTCCATGAGCTAAAACAGGAAGCTTTGTTTCAATGAGTTCTTTGCGTATCTCTTTTTCTTCACGTGTCTGTAGTGCTGAACACTTTGAAAACATAATACGATAAGGAACATCACTTCTTCTTGCTTTTCCCTCGCGTACTATAAAAGAAATAACTTTTGCAGCTTCACGACTGTCAAGTTTTGTTCCCCCCATAGGAATAATAACCATATCAGAACGGCTAATAGCATATGATGCTGTTATATTCGCCGAACTTTCAAGATCAACAATGACAAAACTATGTGTATTTGCTGCTTCATCTATAACATCTATAATAGTGTTCTCATTAACTCCCCCCTGAACATCTATGTTTAATGGATAATTGGGACTGGCATTTTGCCACCATTCATCCGCAATAGGTTGGTTATGATCAGTATCTATTATTTTAACTTTTGAACCATGTTGAGCTAAAACCTGTGAAAGAACAAGTGCTGATGTTGATTTTCCAACCCCCCCTTTTGTGGAGCAAAATACAATCGTTGGCATACGTTAAAATCCCTGCTTATGTCCTGAATATACTAGATATATACAGCATACACTTAACATATATAAGCAGTTATATAACATATGTTTTTTTAATTTATTTTAAAATTCATTTAAAAATTAATAAAAATGCGAAGTAATAATTTTTATCCCTCTATCAATGAAACAAGCTGTACTTCGGTCAAATCAACTTCGAATTCTTGATTGTCATCATCATACTTCAACCAAGCATATCCTTTAGCTACCGGACGACGATTAAGCATAAGTCGGGCAGGGCGCCCATCATGTTCAACTTGAACAATAACCTTTTTCAATTTGTCGTAATCTTGCTTTTCTTGCTTCTTCTCCTTGATATTTGTCCTTAGTCTTTGACTATCTTCACCATCAATGATTTCAGTATCCGTTTTTCCCGTGAAGACATCAATGGTATTGGGATCACGATTGTTATCAGTTTTGTGTAGGTGTTTTTGATCTAGAAATTCGCGCAATATTTTAAATGATCCGCGTGTAAATTCTTGACTGTCATCTGCAAACCAAGCATTAACTTCATCAGGTTCTTTCTTCAATAATTTCACTAGTTCATTAACTATCGTAATATCTCGAACTCTGCCGGAATGGAATGCTTCTGCAATTGGCTTAGGTAAATCCAATAGCGTAGCATATTGGGTAACAAACGCTGGCGATTTACCAATGTTCTTGGCAATATCAGCCTTCTTTACACCCTTTGCTAACTCACGGCCTATAAAATCAGCAATCTCACGAGCTGTTAGTTCATTGCGTTGCAAGTTTTCGATTACTTGGTCTACTTCGTTATAGTCCTGGTCGATAAAAGCAGGGATTGTATCCTTACCAGCTAGTTTTGAAGCCCTCAAGCGACGTGCTCCATGATTGACGATAAAGCGACCCACTTCTTTTGGATGTTTGCGCACAGAAATCGGAGTTTTAACACCACGCAAACGGATTGTTGCCGCTAACTCTTTTAAGCTCTCTCTCGAAAAACCAGGATTATTTTCTGTTCTGGGCTGGTTTGGATCTTCATCAATCAAGTTTAGAGGTATGTTGAGCGGACCATCATCAGTACTCTTGAGAAACAAATTAGGTGTTTGCGACTTCTGTGTAATCGTGCTGTCTTTTTTAGTAGTATTGTCACTCATACAGAAATCTCCCCATTTCTTTTAGTTAATTTAGATATATTCTTGTTTATTAAATCCTAAAGTAGCTATAATTCAATTGAAAAACTATAGAAGAGTTTTTTAATTAGAGGAATAGAATTGCAACAAAGGAACTAGGAATTCGTCCGTGAGAATTGATGAATCAGTATATGTTTTCATTTTTTTAAAAAATGTGCTTCGCATCCTCAAAGAGCGGCGCATGACAAAAACAATGCTCGCAAAAAAATCTGGCATTTCCATAGCGTTTATTTCTGAAATTACAACAGGAAAGGCTAATCCTTCTTTGCATGTAATGGAAGCCATCGCTATTGCTCTTGAAACTCCGCTTTCGCTTCTGCTCGAATCCACCAACCTAGATCAATCGACCCTTGGTGTATTAACTAGAAAGAAACTGCCAGATAATTCTCCGCCTGGTTATGAGCGAGTTTATGTCACATTACCGCAACATCGAGCTTTTCTTGTTAAAAAATGGGGTGAAGAAGCAAAAAAGAAACTACAAGATAAAATTTAACACTAAAGAGGAAAAGTGAGTGATAATTGTCTTTTAGCGTCTAAACCTCATTGAAAACGATTCAAAAACATTGTCATTTTTGTGGATTGTTATTTTACAATGTTGCACCAAACAAAATTTCGATATACTCGATGTTTTTTAGTATTTTATATATTGGAGGATTAAGGGTTTGTTGACTCTATCAAAGCGGGGAAACATTCAAAGTGAACAAATCGACAGGAACAAACAGTTCCGTCAAAGAACGAGCGAAGAGCAAGCTGCAACGCGATATGGGACCAGAGCTTCTTGCCGCTCTCAATGATCCTAAAACCGAAGAAATTTCAGTCAATGCAGATGGCAAAATTTGGTGGTATTGCCATGGAGAAAAACCATACTGCATGGGAACCATTAGGCCCGCTCTAGCACAAGCTATTATCGAAACTGTCGCAGGATTGCCAGTTTTCGATCCAGCTAATCTAGCACAAAACATCATATCGGTATCTGAAGCCGTCAAACAAACAGCTCAAGCAGCTCGAATGACAGCTGAACTAGATGAGAAAGCGCGAAACGATGCAATGATGAAACACTTGACTACATGGACGTTTAAACCAAGCCCAAGAAAAGACTGGAGCAAATACAGATTTAGTGAGAAATAAATATAAATTGGTTTTTACAACAGATAAACTTTTGAATTTTTTAATCCTAATTCATCAGAAAAATACTAATAGGGGGGTCATAAAATGACAAAAAAACTTTTTATTTTTACAACTGCAATCCTAATGACAGCAGCTTTAGTGGGATGTGGTGAAGAAGAAAGACCGTATCCAAATGAGGAAAACTGTTCACCTGGAGTATTCCAAAAAGAATTTAAAAAGCTGAAAAGTAAAAGAAATCGAGACGCTTACAAAGCTGAATGCGATGCTTTCAACGCTCACAAAGCTATGCTCGAATGGAATTCTAAACCGGTCAAAAATAAAGATTGGAGTCGAGCTCCTTTTTGAGAATGACAATGAAAAAATATTTTACTTTAAGTGTCTTAATAATAATAAGCACAGTTATGCTTCTTGAGCCAGCAATGGCTGAAACGCTTAGCCACAATGGAATTTTAGATGGTATTATGCAGCGTTTTCATGATGCTGTATCTACATGGCAGACAGTTATTAGTGCAGCTGCATCACGGTTATTTTGGTCTTTAGCCTTAATTTCTATGATTTGGACATTTGGAATGATGGCTTTACGCAAAGCGGACAGGTGCAGCAACTGGAGCAGCAGGAGGGGCTTCTGCTCTTAAAGCTGCATTTCAAAAAGCATCCGAATCCGCACAATCCAGTGAAAGTACACCGAGTCTTGGTTCCGTACTTAATAAAAATAACAATAACAAAAAAGGAGAAGGAACATCTAATAGCACGCCTTTTGCTAAGGCGGCTGGATTTGGTAATAAACAAAATAATTCAGCAAGTAGTATGTTATCAAATGTTGCAAAAGTAACTGCAGGAACTGTTGCGGAATTAGGAAAAGGTGCTGGAAAGCAAATAGCAAAAAATGTCAAAGAACGTATAGAAGAAACAACCGGTGGAAAAATTGCCAAAAACATTCGTGATAGCATGGAACCACAAAAAGAAAGCAATAGCTTAAGTGGGACTAGTAACGATGAATCCAAATAATACTTAAAATAATAATGCTTATTTTACATGGCCGTATTTCGGCCATGTATAAAACACCAAGAAAATAAACAATAATTTTATTTTTAAACAACTAAAGTTTAGAAGAAATATACCGATTTAAACTCACACCGTTTTCAGCTGCTTGAATGGCTAATCGTTTATGAAGTTCTGGCGGTATTCTTAACTGAAATTTACCACTATATTTTATATGCGACAAATGGATAGGAACCGCTTCTCCATTCTGTTTCATATCCTCAACGACTTCTGAAACAAGATTCATAATACCTTTCAAGGCATTTTCTGGTTTAAGGTCTAACCATGAAAGAGACGGGAACTCAGCGCATAAGCCAACATATTCTTCGTCTTCTTGTGACCATAAAACACGATACGTATATAAGTATGTCTTTTCTTCATCATTGCCGCCTACGCTGGGCATAATTTTTTCTTTCTATTCTTTCTACTGCTTCTAAAGCTTGTTTTATTTGATATTTCTTTGCTTTATTGCCGGAAGCTTTTTGAAGATTGATGCGTGGATCACCTCGCCATGGCGTTTCAAAAATAAAATGACTTGAACGGTTGTTCCGTGGTTTTCCAAAAAAATGTTCACATACAGTAAATAAATCCGAGAATCTCACATTATTAGACGATGATTTCATCAACTTTATAATATTTTTTTAGTCATTTATAATCTCAAAAAAAATCCAGCGCACAATTACAGATCCGGTAGAGTTTCCTTCGCTCTAATTTAAAATAGTATCATTATTGATATTATTCAAGCTTTTTATAAAAAAAATAGTAGATTTATTGGATTTTTTCTGTTGAGCCATGGCCCACACGCGTTTAACTTGACTTTCACTACATCCAGCTAATTTTGCCGTTTTCTTTATACTGTGCCCTGCGGTACGTAAGGCCACAATTCGATCATGCATAGCGTAGGGTGCTAACACGCATATACACCCTAGCAATCTTCATGACATTCTCCTAGTTAATTTGAGTATACCCAAATTAACTATTTTGTTATTTATAGCTAAAAATAAAATTAGCCGAGTCTATTTGACTATGGCTTTTTTAACGAGTTAAAATAGCCTAGGCAATCACTATAATGTAATATAGGTAGATTTATGCTTAATTGTGTATAAAACATAATTATTGTATAATTATACTTATATACTGTGATATTCATACAATTCTAATATTTTCTTTCTTATAAAGTATAACTTATATTACATAATAAGTGACAGTGATAACTATTTTTATGGATTTAATAATTAGCTTTATGATAGGTTGGGTGCTTAATAAAATAATTCACTTTAGTTGGAATATAATACAAAAATTTATTCAGAAATATAGAAATAAGAAAAAAGTCGATAAAACAAATCTTAGCTTTTTTTTTCAATATTTAGCACTTAAACAAGCTAACATCTTTATCTCTATGCTAGATTGTATTGGTTATTATAAAAACATTGAAAGAAAAAAGGATAATCCTTTAAAAAAATATATTTCCGTGAATGATTTGAAGCTTTACTGTAAATACCTAGCAAAGGAATATCACATCGCTTATTATGAGCTATTTTATTCGTTTATTATTGAAAATTCTGGGAAAAACAGTAATCCATATTTGACAGAAACGCTTGTTTCAGCTGCTCAGGAAGTAGGAGAAGAATATAAAAAATCCACTGAACATCCTTTTGTTGCTTATTTAATACACATCGCTGAAAAAGACTCCTTTTTGTTTATTCGCTGGTTTTATTATATAATGCTATTTTCAATGGACAATGAAAATGATAAAGAAAGGATTTCTTATTTAAAACGTATATTTCTTGATGCGTTTAATAAAGTATACGAAAATAAGAAAATATGCTTAGTCTCTTTGTGTGAAGATTTAGCAAAACAAAATCATACTGAAATAGTTTCTCAACCATTTATTGATATACTTAGTGCAGTTTATTCTGATCAATGGATTGATGAATATCCTCAACAAGAAATGCCATTAAAAAAGTCTATTATTCTGGACGGTAACAAAAAAGGACTGCATTTTTTTCGTAAACACGTAAACTTGCAGTATGTAAGCCGTAACATAAAATCGATGTATGACAATTCTAACATAAAATTGCAAGATGAAAACTCTAAGCTTTATTTAATATATCTAGCAAATTATGATGATAAATGTTTTTTAAAATTATTTAAGAAAATTTTTTTCTCTCACGAAATTGAAGCAACGTCTAATTTTAAGGATGACATTATCAATGCAGCTCAAGAAATAGGAAAAAAATACGATAATATTGTATTTTATTTTTGCTTAGCAATTCAAAATTACGATGAGTATCGTCCTCTATTTGAAACAGCTATAGAAGCTGTAGACGCTATAAATAAGGAAAAAAAAGAGGATAGTGTTTTAAAAAAAGAGAGGAATGTTTTTCATTTTAAAAAAGCTATAACAGAAATTGCTAAGCAAATTTGTAAAAAGTTATATATCGTAGCATATGATGAAATTGATACATATCTTGAAAAGTTAGTAACTAAAAATTACAAAACATGTTATATCATATTTGATAAAATTTGGTATTATCATACCCACAAAAGAGTAGACTGTAGACACGATCACACATTACATAATTTGATTGATAAAAAAGAAAAATCAATACAAAGCAATCTCATTTCTTATTTCAGCTACTTGAGCCAAAAAGATCCTTCAGAATTTAGTGAATTATTTTGTAAGGTTTTTTCTAACCAATGGATTAATAAACATAATAAAGAAAAAAATTTTCCTTTTTTAAAAGAAGTCATTGTCCAGGCCGGTAACAAAACAGGAATGAATTTTTTAAAAAAAAATTTTCCTAAATATTATTTTGTTCAAAAAAGAGAAAATCAGTACAGCAAAAATAGCTTTATGCCTTATTTAATATATTTAGCATACGAGCATCCTGTTCATTATTCTTCACTGTTTCAGAATTTCTTGTTATTTCCCAAAAATGCTCAATATGACAGATCTCTAAAGCAAAATATTCTTTGGGCCACTCAAAAAACCGCAAAGTTATATACAAAAAAATCTTTATTTTATTACTTTGCTTTAGCAACTAAAAATTACGATGAGTATCGTTCTTTATTTGAAGAAGCTTTAAAAGCTTTTATTTCTAAAAAAAACAAATTTGCAAAAAATATTTTTTTTCTGAAAAAAGAACCTTGCTTTAATGACGCTATAAAAAAAATTACGAAAACAATTGATGAAAAATCAGAGATTGAGAATATAGATAAACATATAAATAAATATTATTTCATGTTCGAGAAAGTTTCTATTCTTCAAAAAAAGCAGAAAAATGAGTTTTCTTTAAAAAAAGCTATTATTCTGGCTCTTGAAGAGACAGAAAAAAGGTGCAGTATTATTTCTTATTTTATCCACAACACTCAATTGCACCATACAAACATTGATCTAATTAAAGCTGTCTATTCTGATCAATGGATAAAAAAATGGACAAACAAAGACGCAGCTGCTTGTTTAAAAGAGGATCTTATCGAGGTTATTAGAATAATAATAGAAGAAAAATACAAAAAATATTCAACTGAGTTACATTTAAATTTTTTTCCTTCTTATTCAAAAAAAGCAGTTACTGATATTCTCAAAGAGATAGAAAAAAACTGTAGTAAAAATACTCTTGTCTTCTATTTTATTTTTTTAGAAAAAGTAAATAATAGCAATTTTATTAAACTACTCAAGGAAGTTTTTTTTCTACATGAAACTGAGGATAAGTATGATTTTTCTTTTAAAAAATCTCTTATTCAAGCTCTTGAAGAATTAGGAAAAAAATACGATAAAAATACTAAAAATGGTTTAGTATCTTATTTTGTGACGTTAGCAGAAAAAGATCCTCAGAATTTTTCTTCTCTTCTTTTTTCTATTATTACATACCAATATAATTTCTTTTCAAAATGGTTTGGAAAAAATCATTATAATTATTTTTTAAAAAAATCTCTTATTCAAGCTCTTAAAAAATTAGAAAAAAAATACGATAAAAATACTAAAAATGGTTTAGTATCTTATTTTATGAAGTTAGCAGAAAAAGAGATTCAGAATTTTTCTTCTCTTCTTTTTTCTGCTGTTACATATCAATATAATTTCTTTTCAAAATGGTTTGGAAAAAATCATTATAGTTATTTTTTAAAAAAATCTCTTATTCAAGCTGGGTGTACTATAGGAAAAATACTTCACAAAAATGGCTTATGCTCAGAAGATATTGTCTCAAAAGGAATAAAAGTACCTGTCATAAAAAATTCAAACAAATCGAACACACAAAATCGTTCCCAATATTGGTATGAACTAAATGAAGAGAACAACAATTATATTACTTTTAACGACAGTTGAATAAAAAATATTTTTTGCTTGAAAATATTTAACAAAGAAGTTTTTTGATAACAAATCAAAAGTTACATTATAGAAATGGTGTGTTTATTCCTTCGTTTTGCTTCTCAGGAATTTTTAAGACACAGAAAATTCACTTGGAGTGCAATTTATTTGTAACATAGGTTTTTATAAGAAAAATGCTGACACAAAATACGCAGCAGATTGATTAAATCGTGATATCATTGTTGAAGACTTAAATTGGCTTTTGCTCCAATAAAAAGATATATGCAAAATCTTAATAAGACGCTAGAAGCCAAAGAATTGCACGATGTACAAAATGAGTTATGCAATCATATGCGTAATATTGGTCAAAGCGGTGATTTGCCATTACTTATTACTGCGAAGCACTACATAGTATCAGATGATTTAATACGATATTCTAATAGCCAAGTAATGATTAATAATTTGAGAACCGCATTAGGAAAATAGATGTCATAAATAGGTCCTGGCTTTTGTCACTAACCCTATACAATATCATATAATAAATGAATCCTACAGTTTATCAAAAAATCGGAAAGGAAATCCGTCTTACAATGAAGTGCGACAAGCAATAGCTTCACATTAAATAATCTAGATAAATCTCGTTTCACAGCTATTTATTGAGGATGTTAAAGCGTGTAGCTGACATCTGTGAAATGTAAAAACAGTAACCTTAAATTATTCCACAATGTTTTCAAATTGATAGTCATATATCAAAAATATCCTAGGCAGGTATTGTTGTGGCAATTCCCGCCTAGGATATTGAACAAAATGTAAAATTTATACTTTTTAGCTAGCCATAGACATCGCTTTTGATTTTTGAGGTTTTGCTACTCTAGCGTACAGATTAGAACAGCTCAAATCGTGTTGTGCTTGTTCAGATTGCTTACAAATTTTTACAATTTTCTCCGCTTTCATTACTGATGTACCAAGACTTTGAGCAAGATCTTTATGATTACCTTCTCTGATTGCTTTACGATCATTTGGTGATAAACGCTCATTGAATGATGTCACTAAACCACGAAGTTCTTTTTGCAATGCAGTAGAACCTTCTAAGGCAGTTTGCCGCGCTCTTGAATCCAAATTAAGAACTTTTTGCAGCTCTTGACTTGGCGTCCGGATCTCTTGTCTGCCACGTTCTTGTGCAGCTTGATGATCTCTCATAACCATTCCTTTTGTATTCGCTGCAATATGTGCATAACTCGTAATTGTTTCACTCAAAAGCACAACAGAATTTTCTGCTGTTTTGCGCTCTTGACTTTTAAAGCCAAGACTGCTTTTTCCTACAAGAGCACCTATAGCTTTAGGATTTTCTGAAATCTGTTGAGCAAGATGAGAACCCAATTCTGGATTGTAATTAAGCTCTTTCAACTTATCATCTAATGCATTAGGATTGCCATAAACAACTTGTGATAGACCTTGAACATTTGCTTTGATCATTTTAACAGAAACGTCTTCTTCAACTTTTTGACAGATGTCTGTTTTAGTCAAAGGCATTACATCTTCTTCTGGTATTAAGCATTTTCCAAGCGCTTGCGATGTTAAAGCTTGAATGCGAACTTCATCACCAAATTTAAATGCCTTTATTTGTTCTGGATTCAAATTATCTTTTGATAAAACGATAAATTCGTTATTTACTCGCATTATAGCACTATTCTCAGTATGAGCTACGTAAGTCCCTGTATAAGTTTGACCTGAAACTGCTAAAGAAACGCCGCGTGCTTCCACATCTTTGATCCCTAAACCTTTCATGTGCTCCACAGCTTCTTTAAAAGTAACTACTCTCTCTGGATCAGACATATCTGCAAACATACGACTTATTGAACCAAAATCATTATCTTTGATTGCTGCACGACAAGCATCATCTAAATGCTTTTTTGACACAACTGAAAAATCGAGATCATATCCTGCAGCGTTAGCAAGATGCTTTAAAAATACCTGATGTGTGACATCATTTCCGGATACAAAAGGCTGTGTTTTCTCTAAAAAAATAAACGACTGCCATGCATTATCAACAAACTCTTCATACGAAGAACCTTTAAAATAATGACAACTTTTAAGTGTTTTATCCAGCTCTTTTAAATTCTGTGTAACTTCTGGACCTTTTGCAAAAAACTTTTCCTCTATACCGTATTTTGTAACTGTTGGCATACTACAACGAGTACCATCTTCAAATCTAAAGGTTTCATTGCGGGTTTGGCCGGCCCATTCATAAGCTTTGTGATGCAAGCGATGATGAAGTGTTTTTAGATAGTTAGAATCAAGAGGTCCAGCGATAGGAGTATCCTGCAAATCGAAGTTTGCTATACGCGCATCGCGTTCACATTGCTGTTGCAATTTTGCCGCATCTTTTATGTTATATTTATTTTTTAGTACGCCAGTATTAGCTATAAAAAAACTATTGTGAAAAGCCAAATCGGCATATATGGGTTGAGGTTGTTGTGCTTTTTTCACGGTTATATTCCTTTAATGAATAATCCCCTCCGTATATTTTTCTAAAACTTTCAGCGTTTTTGAATGCAGCATTTTATCCCTTCAATATGACGTGAATACTGATGGCAACATTCGCTTATTCTTAACGCTTTTTTAATTTCTCTGATGTGAGAAATAAAAAAAATTCTGTTATCTTTTCTGATCATTATCCTCCTTCTCCGTTGTTAAAATTCGTTTTTAAAAATCTTTTGAGAGAGATAAAATGTTCATTTCTAACCACCTCCAAAGATATTTCGTTGCTTGAACGGGTCATAATAAATTTCTGTAACCTTAAATTTTCTATCAACCCGTTTGCATTGAACAATGATATCAATCATTGAGATCAATAAACCTCGGATATCTTCGCGCTCTAAATAGCTCCCGCCATCACTTTCTTTAACCAAAAGAGTCATTTGCTCAAAGGCGGCAAGCGCTGTTGACGCATGAACGGTTGTAATTGAACCTGGATGACCTGAATTAACATTGCGGATATAATAAAAAGCTGTACCATCACGAAGTTCTTGTAAAAGAATCCGATCAGGACGCATTCGTAAAGCAGATTCAAGCAATTCTTTTGGACCAACAGAAGCTAACCCTTGGCCATCTTTAGAATAAACCATAGAAACATGATTATGTTGTGGCACAATTAATTCTTTTGTGTCTTCAATAGTAATAATCCGCTCATCTTCGGGAATTTTAGCGATTAATGCTTTTGATAGCGTTGTCTTTCCCGAACCTGTTTTCCCTGCAATAAGAATATTTTTTTGCAGCTGTACAGCTTGATTTAAAAAAGAGACAAAATCTTTATTGCAATAAGCAGTCGCTAAATCACGCTCAGAGCTTTTAAGTTCGTGAAGACGAACTTGATAATCACGCAATGGTGTAAATGATACATGTTCGCATATTGAAAAGAGGCCTTTATCCGCCAAATCTTCAAGTAAAAAATTATGCGAAAACGGTTTGCGAATTGTCATGCTTACTGTATCTTTTTCTACAACTGGCGGAATGACAATTTGAATCCGCTCATTACCTGGTAACGTGGCGGATAGTATTGGATTTTTATCAGATATATTTTGTTTAGAATAAGATGCTATAACCTTAGCTATACTCATTAATTCATCAAATGATAAAGCTGGAACCTCTATAGTTTGCCATCCATGAATACCTTCAATCATCACTTGACGGGGATGATTAATAACAATTTCAAAAAGAGTCTCGTCTTTCAAAAAAGTGTTAATTGGCTCAAGCTTTGTTAAAACAACCGCGACAGCTTCATCAACTCTATTTGGCAAATTTTGATTCATTTAAACGTTACCGGATTTTTATAAAAGTTTCCTAAAAGAGCCCGATTTAAAATACGCTTTTTGTTTTCAGTTACTTTTAATTTGTAAACACTGGAAAAATCTAAATCTCTAGCGACAAAGACATTAACTATTTCACCCTGATTTTTAGTCAATGTTGGCGGAATATTTGCGTAATTTTCAGCAAAAATATTTGCAATATCTTGCCCAGTAGAAACTGTATTAGAACTTTTTGTATTTTGATCTTTTGGGAAATAGTGCTCACCAGCATAACGTGTTATATCTTTTACAAATGATATAAGAAATGCAGATCCAATTCGTTCAAACCAATGATTATCAACCTCACCATCTATACCAGAACGCCCTAAGGCATCTGTTGCTGGAGACGCTAATGTTATAATAACGCCATTTGGTGTTTTTGCTCTGTTCCACAAAACAAAGAGACGATTTTGTCCTTTTTTTAATTCAGAACGATATTCACCAACGATTTGTGTCCCTTTATCAAGTAAAACAACACGACCATTGTCGGATAAAATATCCCTAGAAACAATACAACTCACAAATCCCTGTTGATCACTACTGATAGCTGTTTCTAATATACATGGAATAGAAGCGCCCATCGCGATGATGTAGTTTCTATTACCAAGTACCGAAGCGCGTACACCTTTAGAAACTGTAGGTTCAAGAAGGTGATTAAAACGTTGTGCCGCTTCATCAGGCTTATTTTCAAAACTGTGAAGCGAAGTTTCATTGTTCGTTTCTCCATTTGTTTGCGCTTGATTTTGATTGGAATAAGCCAATACAGGAGCACGCTGTGCTGCTTCTAATAATGAATTATCAAAATTTTGTGTATTTGTTTTTTGCGGTGTTGGCAACTCAATCGTGGGCAACAGAGTTTTGTCTTGTTCAGCCGTCTCAAGAAGTACAGGAGGCTTTGGATCTGCAGGAGAAAAAAACTCCGTTTGTTTAATAATCCCCTTCTTTGGAGGTTCAACGGACTTTTTTTTATCCGTTGAAGTTGAAAGCGTTAAATATACTAAATAACCGCAAACGCCCAAAAGAATAAAAAAAGCAACTGATTTACTTACATTAGAGTTCTCTTTTTTCGCTTTTCCGTCTTTTATTGTGTCGCGATCATCAATATCATTTTCATCATATACTTCATTACTCATGGCCGCTTCCTATATTCACTTGACGTTGTACAGATGGTGATGTTGTACCTGTTTCGGGAGTAAATCCTGCAGGTGTAAATCTTCTATTGAAGATGCACAGTACTTCCTTATCGCGGCGCAAAGTAAATTGTAGAGCTGTAGCGTGAACAATAACTTTATTTCCGTTAATTGATTTTGGAACGAGAGATTCTTGTCCATCAAGCGATACAATATAAATAGCAGGAATTTCAGTATTGCCTAAAAATGTAAATGTTGTTGTTTTTCCGTTATCATAAACAGAAACTGGTTCAATTAAAACGGAACCTTGCGCTTCATAAGCCCAATTACGTGGACCAAAATCTTCATGAATGCTTAAAACGTTATCAACAAATTCTGCTTCGCGCTGTTCAATTTTTGCTTGTTCAGCTAATTTTTTACGCAACGCTTCATCTTGTGGGTAACGAAACTTAACAAGAAAATACGTATCATTTCCAGCTGAAACATCACCTTCACGTACTTGCAATTCAAACTGATAAGACCGTTTTGTTCCATCTTCGCGCGTTGTAACAATTTGCAAATTAGTAATAGGCTGAATTTCACGTGGTTTTAAAAAAACAAAATGACCAGCTGGCGCAACTTGCCAAGCAACAGAATTACCAATCCCCACATGAGTTACTTCTTCATAGTCGGCAAATTCAATCTGCACTGAAGAGCGAATGGATCCTATGATTTGTGTGACATTGTGTGGATCATAATTGACGAATCTTATGCGATTATCTTTTGGTGCACTAACAGGTGTTGTTTCTGCAAATAATATTCCTGTGTAACAACTTACGACAACGATAAACGCTAAAAAAAGTATTTTTAAAAATCTGATCATTGTACCACCTCTGGATCAGACCTATACTCAAACACTTGAAACCCAAGTGGATTGATTAATCTATCTTCGACTCCAATAAATGCATTAATGTAGGAAAAATTTAAAACTGCAACTTCGTGAGAAATACTTTCTTTCCCAGCAAAATCTCTAATCATTTTATAATAGCGCACTTGAATAAGATCCTTGCTTAAAAAGGAAATCGATTTGATTGTAACTGTAACAATCATATCTCGATAAATGTTTTGTGGGCTTTGTGGATTATTGCCAGCATACCATTTTGCAAAACGGTTTTGTTCTTCTGATGAAGATAAAAGAGAAACAGTTCGGAAATTACTTTCTGCTTCTGATAATAGAAAACCTTCACGTGCACGAACATATTTGCTAGCAAAATAGCGTGTTATCGCTTCATCATAATTTTGAGGAGCCTCTTTTAATGCGCTAACAGTATCTACAATCCCCGTTGAATTATCAACGCGAATAACAAAAGGCTCTACTGTTTTTAAAGGTGTTAATGCTACAACAGCTAAAGCCAAAGCGATTGTCATCAACCCAAAAAGTATGGTCAAAACCATAAAAAGCCTCATCTGCAATCGCATACCATGCATACGATCTATATCGAATGATCGTGCTTCTTTTACGTATTCATCAAATGCATCACTTTTCACGCATTCTCTCCGCAATTTTTATAAAATAATGTTTCATGCATTCACTCATTTTACGAAGTCATGTTAACTGGCCGCATCAATTTTTAACTTTTCATTTTCCTGCATATTAAGGATCACTGGTTTTACAACGGGCTTGACGTTTTTTCCTTGCGGAAGAGTGCTTTTATTGTTCCAATCCCACTTATCTTTGTTTAAAATACGGGTGTGCTTACCATCACATCGTTGTAATTTTTTAGTACCACTAAGAGAAGTACAACCAGAAAGAACTATCGCAAAAGTTGTAATAATAATTATTTTCATTTTTTGAACTCATAAATATTTTTGTAACAACACATCGGTGTTTTTATTCTGAATTATCTTCCAAAAGCCTTGGACAAAACACTTTGATTCAACTTTTTAAATATAAATATAAAAACGATTTCCCGTATTAGTTGTATAATGAGCCTATTTTTCGACGTGTTCAGTTTAAAGATAAAAAACATGATCTTTTTTATAGGTGTTTGATATTAAAACCGGCCACGACCTCGAACTCCATTTTTTGCTGCTGTTAATGCACTCCCAGAAAGTTTTGAAACAACACTTCTTGTTGCATTTTCGCCAGCTTTTAAGCCACCAGACATCATAGCGAAAATCTGTCCTCCTGAAGACGCTGCAGCTTGAAAATATGGTCCGCCATTAGCAAGTGCAGAAGCAATTCCTGGAAGCATGCGAAAAATAATACTTCCTACGAAAGCTGTAACAACTACAGGCGGGAAAAGGTAATAAATTGAATCATATGAAGCACTGAGAACAGACATGATAATTTTACACATAATAGTCCCAAGCATCATGACCAAAATTTGCAAAATCGTAAAATTAGCCAATGTCGTAATCCATGCATCAGTGAATTTTCGTGTTGCATTGAATAAATATAAACTGATAAAAAGAGGCCCAAGACCTATAATCATCACAAGAGCAACTTTTGCAAATATTTGGACAGTAAAACCAGCTATACAAAAGATAATAACCGCCAAAATCATAAAAGCGCCAATAAAGCCAACGATGATTTTTTCAAAAAGCCAAGCAGCAGCTAGAACCTCTTGGTAACAAGCACTTGTCTTTAACAAAATATAATCAAAAACATTGGCATCAGCAGGACTACTGTTAAAAGCATTACCAACCGCTGTTGCTAAATTACCAAAGAAAATATCCTTAACATAAACATTAAATGTATCTGCATTTGTTGCCATTGTTGTCACGACAACAATTTTAACAACATTATTAATAAGACTATTTACCGAAAGAGCAGCACGACCACTCATAACATTATAACCATACAGAAATATAAAAATAATTCCTGCAAGATTCAATGGAGCAGCGATAGCAGAAGCTAAACCAGCAACTGTCGTATCAACAACACTAGAAAGTGGTTGTAAAATATAATCAGAAATACTTTCGAATGGAGCAAAATTAAAATCCGACATTATCTTAAATTCAGTTTCCCTTTAGATTGTGCAAGTTTTTGATTTAATTTTTCTTCAATCTGTTTATGCTTTTTCTGTTGTTCTTCTTCACGTATTTCTTCTTTCGTTTTTTCCGTTTTTGCTTTAATCATAGAAAGAGATTGAAGTCCTAGAGCGCCCATTTGCAATTCCGCTTGAAGAAGCGATATTTTTATTTGAAGTTGTTGTAATTCTTCTGTTTTTGTTTCACTTGTACTTGCACTAACATTTATAAATTGCTGTTCTAAATCAGAAATTTCCTGTTTCTTCTGCTCAACCAACTTATAAATGTCTTCTGGATTTATATCATTTAATGTTTGTGTACTTTTTAATGCTGTTTGATAATATGCATCAACATTTGAAATATCTTGTGACATCGCATTAGAGATAAAAAACAAAGGCAAAAATGCCGCTAAATAATATTTTTTCATTGATTTTCTCTCCTTTGATAAAATATCGGAAGCCACTGATCAGGGTTGTCGCCATATTCATTTATAATTTGGTTCATGAGTTCGATATTTTTGGTTGTACCACTCAAGACAGCAATTTCATCGCTCATTCCACGTAAATTCAGTTCTGCAACAACAGAGCTTTGTCCTTGTTTTATGAGAAAACGGCGAGATTCCCTGCTCAATTCTGACTGAAGTAATTCAAATTCGCGCTCAGTCAGTTTAAAGTTTTCGACATAATCATTGTAATTTGCTTTTTGATTTGGAAAAAATATTTGAGTAGGACATTGCTCAATAATGGTATGTGCAATTGTTGAATTTAAAGCGTCTTTGGGACTTTGTGTAGCAAAGAGCATCATGCCATTTTGCTTACGAATTGTTTTCAGACGATCTTGCGCAAAAGCTTTGAATGAATCATCTTCAAGTGCTTTCCAAAATTCATCAACAACAATAATAATACGCTGACCATCAATAAGATCGAGAATCCGATTAAACAAATACATCATCAAAGGACGCCGAATTTCATCATTGTCCAAAAAATCGGTCATATCGTAACCAATAAATTTTGCATCTAGACTTAAATCATCGTAATCGTTATCAAAAACCCAACCCAAGGCATTACCTTTAATCCACTGTTGTAAGCGTATAGCAATGCCTTCTTTTGATGTATTATCCAAAAAGAGTTGGAGAGCACCAAGAGAACGTTGTTCAAGAGGCAGGCTTTCTAAAGCATCTATAGCTTTTGCAATATCTTGTTTTTCTTGTTCCGTCACCGCTTGTCCTTCAGCTGTTACAAGCTTTAAGACCCAGTTTCGAAGAAAGACTTTATTTTTTGCCGTATATTCCATCCCTTTTAATGGCGCAATGCCAGTAGGATAGCCATTTTTCAAAGGCTTATACTTTCCGCCTCCAGCCCGTACAAAAATTTCTGCACCTTGATCTTTATCGAAAAAAACCATGGTAGGATTATGTTTTTGTAATTGTGCGAGAAGAAAATTCACAATCACTGTTTTACCGGATCCGGATGGACCACACACAAAGGTATTACCAAGATCGCCATAATGAAAATTAAAATAATAAGGTGAACCAGCTTGTGTTTTCAACAATGCAACAGCAGATCCCCAAACATTACCTTCGAGTTTTCCAATGGGGAATGAATGAAATGGAGATAAAGCTGCAAAATTTCTGCTTGTAATTGCTCCAGATCGTGCGCGATAGCTAAAATTTCCAGGCAACTGCGCCCACCACGCTGCTTCCAATCCTAAATCTTCTCTAGCTATTACCGCTCCACCATTAGTTAAATGGGCGCGTGCTTTTGATAGATATTCTGTCAACTCTTTTGGACGATTAGCAAAAATTGCTAGCGAAAGATGATGTTCACCCAAAACAAAACGATTAGACTCTAAATCATCAAGCGCGTCATCAAGCTCATCAATTTGTGAACTTGCACGATCTGCCGCATTAATCATTTGATTTTGTTTCCGTCCCATAATAGTGCTGGCGGCCGCCTTACTTTTAAAAACAAAAGACTGTGTTAAAATAAACTCGAATGGTACTGTCAGCAAACCATCCGTCATACCTGGCCGTGTTTTAGATGGATATTCTTTCCATCCAAATATACCAACAAAGCGTTCATTACTTTCATGACGAATTTCAATAATTTCTTTGCCAAAAATAAGACGATCTGAGTAAATTGTTGATGCAATAGTCCCAAATGTGACTGGCACACGCTCACGTCTTCCACCTACCAATTGGTGTAAAAATTCACTTTGTTCAGAAAATAAAATGCCATCATGCTCATAAATTGATAAAAGGCGCGCTCCATAGCTTTCTAAACCTTGTATAAGATCCTCACTGATATCTTCAACCTTACGAATAGCTTCAGCATCTGGCTCAGATTGTGTTTTTTTAGCTTTTGTTAATCGCTGAAAAAATTCATTGATTTGTGCAGTTTTATCTGCTGCTGGGTTCCATAACAATGAAATGAAAAGATCATTTCTATACAAATCTTGTGAAACCATTTTTGCTTTGTATTTTTCATCTAATCTTGTTGCAAAAGATGAAGTAAATTTACTGTCTGGGTAAATAGTTTCACGTCGACGAATAACATGAGAATATAAAGCAACTCGTTCATCAGCAATATTTTTTAATAAGATGTTTAATTGATCATGCAAAGAATTTAATTGATCAATATCTGCAGTATCAAAATTTATACCCTCAACAGCGATCACACTCATTAAGCAGCGTGAGTTTAACGCAATGACATGTTTATTGACGTAGCGTACGTAGGGAATATAATCTTCAGGTAAAGATTCCCTTTTCATAATTGACGTCTGTTTCAATGACTTAATTCCTTATAAGTACGAATAAGACGTAATGGGGATGTAGATCCACCACCCCATTTTGTGAGATTTTTTTGTTTTCCTCGCGTATTCAGCCAAGCAACTAATACACGAAACTGATTGTGATCGTATTTAGTGACTTCACGCAAAACAAAGTGCATTCCAACACCAAAACCAATCATTGTAAAACTACTTGTCAAAATAAAAAGAGTAGATGTGGCCATGATATTAAGCGCCATCGCTTCCATTGTTACACCAGCAAACATGGCTGGTCTTGTACATGCAAGAAAAAGGGTATCTTCATTCAT
Organism: Bartonella sp. F02; assembly: GCF_026929975.1. Classification (GTDB taxonomy): domain Bacteria; phylum Pseudomonadota; class Alphaproteobacteria; order Rhizobiales; family Rhizobiaceae; genus Bartonella. The sequence continues at coordinate 9,776 of NZ_JANHOK010000007.1, read as the reverse complement.
CTCTCACTATCCCATTAAGCTGGAGTTGTTTTTACCATCAATGTACCAACGAGATTGGGGGCACCAAAAACAATACCAATACCGAGAAGACAATAAGCTGCTTTGCGTAAGTCAATAAATCCGTACATCCAGCCAATCCCCACAGCAGCAACACATATAATTGCCATAAGCCTTGCGGTTGTACCTGTCATCATATCAACAATGCTTTGTAAAACGTTATCAACATTCCCCAAAGTACTAGAAGCCGCATACGCAGGATTGAAGACAACAACTGCTGTTAAAAGCATCATGATAATGATAAAATATGTATGTTTGGATGTATTGTCTGTCATTTTACCTCTCTTTAAAAAGAATGTTTAGTTTTGTCCCAACACCAAAAACTCTTATTATCTTAGGCTTTCTCAATCTCATTCACCTTAAATCGCTCTTGCTTTATTAAAATCTTTCGTGATGATTGCTTGCTTACTTTCAAAATGCCTTATCTAAGATACAAAATATGGTGCATTATAATACAACCATAAAGTGTATTATTTTATCAAAATGACAATATTTAAAGTATAAAAATAGTTTTTATATTTACGGAATGTTGTTAATTTACAACACATTCTGTTTTTAAGTTCTCTTTTTTGAGAGAGGAAAACTATGCTTACAAATCTTAATGGATATAAATAAAATGGGTTTTTTTAGTAAACATGCAAAGAAAATACAATTTAAAACAATCGTTATTATATACATTATAGGTTCTGTATTGTGGGGGATAAGTAGATACAAAGGCGAAATAGATTTAAGCGCTTTTAATGGATTCAAGATGGAAAATTTCCAAGATATCGTTGATATATATTTAGAAAAAGGAAAATCCTCTGAATCCAATATTCAGCCACAATTGACAAAATATAAACAGGATTTGAATTTGCAAAATAGTGTTTTGCCTAATAATACGATTGTTTTTAATGGCAAAGCATCTGTCACGAGTGGTGCTACATTTAAATTAATAACCCCTGTTGCAGAATCTTGGCGTAAGCATATTGCTCGCAATATTCATTTATATGGTGTAGATACATGTGCACCACGTCAAAGAGCAAAATTAAATAATCAAGCATGGCCATGTGGTGCGGTTACAACAGCTTGGTTAGTTACGAAAACACTTGGTAAAGATTTATCATGTAAGCAAGCTGTTGTGCGTAATGGAATTAGCTATGCACAATGTTTTGTCCAAGGCGTTGATTTAGCTGAAGTAGGCCTTGCAGAAGGCATGTTAGTGATATCAAAAGATAATAAAGATCCTATTCCAATACAATATCTTAATACTGAAGAAACTTCACGAAAAAATAAGGTTGGTATTTGGTCAAGCGATTTTACCGAACCTTTACAATGGCGTCAAAATAATGGATCTTATAATCCCTTTGAAATTTATGATTGATGATTTTTAATAAGTTCTTTTCATTTTATGTCAAAAACTTAAAATAAAATTGTTATGGAAATGGTTCATTGTTCAGAATATCCATTGCTCTTTTTGCATTATCGTTTTGATATCAATTATCAATAAAGAATTTTATATTTTTTATTCACTTTTTGGAGCAAAACGATTTTTAGCAACGGCAGCAAGCATTTCTTTTCTTCTGAAATAGATTGATCGTCCACATCGTAAGGGTGATTGTCCTTGCATAAGAATAATCTGCTCATCTTGACGCATATTTTGAATAATTTCGTGAGGTAAAATCAGTGCTCTTTGTTGATAATTGATGTTTTGAGAACCCCTAGTAAGAGACAATCCTCTAGATTTGCTTATTCCAGATACTTCAACAGTCATTTGACCACAGCGTTCTGAAATATCTTTGGCTGTATGGAGATCTTTAATGGCGGCATAACTCACAAATGAACAGCTTTCAAACCATGATCGTGCTCCAGATTCTCCAAAGTGCTTAACCAACTGACCAGACGATTGATAAAACAACATTAAAGATATACCATATTTACGACCACGGTCGCGTGCTTCTTCTAAAATATCCATATAACCTAAAAGGTCGACTTCATCTAAAACAAACAAAACGCGTTTTTTATAATTTCCATCAGCTGTAACCATTGCATTTAAAAACGCTCCAATGATCACACGTCCAATACCTGGATAACTATTCAAAATGCTTGCAGGAAGATTGAGAAAAACATCTATATTTCCATTTGCAATATCCGAAGACGCAAAATCATTGCCACAAACAAGATCTGCATAATTGGATAAAGAAAGCCATTGGGTATCTTTGGATGCAGTTGTATAAACTCCCGAAAACGTTTGCTCTGCCATTTCTGTAAAAATACCAACCATTTCACGAATAAAAGGAGAAGGCGAAGTTTCTTGAATATTGCGTAACTGATTAACAACAGCGGTTTCTGACTGAGAAAGAATTTTTCGTAATGTTTTCAAATTACGTTCACTCTCTTTATACTCATCAGAAAATATAACGTGGGCCAGAAGAGCTGTTAAAAGATTATGAGCCTGTGTTGAAAAATATTCCGCCGAAGAATTATCTGATTTTTTATCCGTAAGAAGCAACTTGGCAAAACTCACAATATTAGCTTCACGTTGTGTGCGTGGTACACTGTCGTCTAAAAGCCAATCAATCACATTAATTTTTTTTGTTAATACTGAATTTGGATCAAGGATAATAACGTCCCTATTGTCCATTTTTTTACGCGCAAATTTGACCATTGGCGCAACCTCTGTTGAAGGATCAAGACAAACAACAGATCCTGAATATGTTAAACAGGTAGGAATGACTGTACTTGTTGTTTTATATCCACCAGAACCAGCAAAAAAGATCATATGGGTTGAACCAAAATCAAGATTAAAAGTTAATAAAGGTGCAGTGCCACCTTTTCCCCATGTTGTTTTATTATTCGGTGAAAACGGAATATCGCGCACATTATCTTTATCTACGCGATATCTTTCACCAATAACAATTTGACCATTCGCAGGAAAAATTTTGGCTGCATCACTTAAATTCATCCATGATGCATCGCCAAAAATTCCTTTTTTTGCACGCTTTATATGATTTGTGTGCGGATAGCTTTTAACAGTTTGTAACACTAAAATAAGAACACCAGCAATGACACCAAAAATCACCATGTTATCCATGAATTGTAGAGCATAACTCCAGGTAACACCATTTTGGCCAACATATGGGCTTAATCGTTTAATTTCATTTCCAATATAATAAAGAGCAAGGACAGCAAAAAAAACAGCTGAAACGATCGTTATTGCTTTGCGTATATGGAGTTTTTGCGATGTTGTATACATCAATGATACAATAGAAACCATTATCATTGTTACTAAAGGTTTCGAACGAAGATACCAATAAGCATGACGATGATCCATGTCTTCTATTATAAAAGATAATAAATGAGGAACAAAAAATATTGTTAGAGAACCTAAAGCGATTGGCGCTAAAATAAACACGAACTGTGCTTTTGTATATTTCATTGTACCTTTCTTTCGGTTTTACTGAGATATATTGTAAAAAACACTCTTAAAATTAGAAATAGAAGGCTAAACGATAGAATATTCATGAGCAAAATATTGTCATAACAATTTCTACCCATGAATATTACAATTCAGACTTAAAATCTTGCACTTGTTAACTTGCCATAGACATTGATCTTGGACGTTGCAACTTAACTACTTTCTCTTGCTGTTGGTTTTTTTGGAGTTCATTGCAAGCCTTTTGGGCTTTATCAGCAATTGTTGCAATTTCTTTTGCTTTGTTTTTTGATATTCCCATACTGCTAATAAGTTGCCCATAATTTTTGTTACGAGCAGCCTTTAATTCTTCTTGTGTAAGACGATTGTTAATTTTTTTCATAAAATCATTAAGTTCTTTTTGCAATGAAGGGGATTCCGCTAAGGTTGCTTGTTGTGTTTCTTGTGACACAGACAAAAGAGACCGTAACATTTTACTTGGCATTTCTACCGCCTGTCCGCAACGGGCTTGTTTCGTTTGATGCGCTTCGAGGATTTCCTTCTTAGCATTCCCTGCAAGCGTTACATAAGTTTGAAAGGCATCTCTCAGTTTTCCAATATTTTCTACTGCCTCTTGACGTCTGCTACTTTGAAAGCCACAAAAATTAATACCTGCAAGTCTACCAAAAGACCTAGGACTATTTTCAATCTGATCTGCAAGATGACTTCCCGCACCTGGAACTCGACAAATTATATCCATTTTATTATCAAATAATGATGGTTTATTATAAACAAGATTTGAAAAATATCGAACCGTTTCTTTTGCGGCTTTAACGATAACATCTTGTGAAACCTTTTCAGCAACTTGATCTTTCGTTAAATCAGCTGCTTTTTCTGCAGGAATAAAAACTTGGCTAAGGTCTTTTTCCATGGGAGCTGTAAAAGTGATTTTATCACCAGGTTGTAACGTCTTGCGCTGTTCTGGGGTAAGATAACCTGCTGGAGCAACAACATAAAGATCAGTTTTCGTTTTAAGAGCAAATCCTTCTTCGCCACAACCTTGATAGATGCCTTCGTAGGTCATGCCATCTTTTACACCTAAAACAAGATATTTATGAATATCATCTCCCACAGTATTTTGCATTTTCTGCATAAATTCCCCTAAAGCAACTGCTTTTTGTGGATGAAGCATATCACTCAACATTTCTTTCATGAGAGTTTTATCGCCATGTTTTACTGCAATTTTGCATACAGTTTCCATACGTTCTTTTGTTACAAGCGAAAAATCAAGTTCATGACCTGCAGCTTCAGAAAGCTTCTCCAAAAACATATTAGATGTACGCTTATTTCCATCTACAAAAGGCCGTATGCGATAAAGAGAGGTCATTAAATCGGTAACCTCATCGATAAAATCTTCACGCGATAAACCTTTTAAATTATTCTTATCGGCAAGTTTTTGACTCATGTCTCGTAAGCCATTTTCAACTTGTATACTGACTGCATGAGAAAGACCATCTTCTCCTGTTTGTATCTCTGCCATAACGGCAGTAGTACCATCTCGCAATATAGTGGGAACCTCGCGAGTCCGGCCAGCCCATTCATAAGTATTACCAAACAAAGTTTTATGGATATTCGTTAGATATTGTGAATCGAACCGTTCTGGCAAAGTCTCATCGTACAAAAATTCCATTGCTCTTGTTGCATCATAATGACATCTTTGTTGAAGTTCTTTAAAATCCGTTATTCCGTATTTATTTTTTAATACACTACCATTGTTGTAAAAATAATTGGAAGCGTGACTAACATATCCTTGTTTTGACTTTGCCATGGTTGTTTCCTTATAAATTGATCACAGTTTGCTCATAAGAGGACAAAAATCTCTTACGAATGACTCCCCCATCGCATCTCTTTCTAAAAATTTTATTTGTAACAATGAACTCTCTTCCAGAGTAAAATTTTAATAACAAAATCAATTGCTTCGCAGAATACTTGTGATCTTTTACATAAAAATATACAATGATCCGCTGGAACTGCTTTTGTAAATCGCTCCTTTTTAAAAAAGCCTTCTCTATAGTTTTTTCTGTACTATTGTTTTTTACTTCCAGAGACGATAACATTTCACCATGTATTTTCTTTAATAAAACTGTCTTTAATAATACACTGATGAATATCGGAAGCTCTAAAAAGTCATTTCGTAATTTTTATATAGGGGACTACAACCAATAAACCATTTGCATAAATGCAACAGTTTCAGTTTTTTATTTTTTTGCAAACTGAATTTTTAAAAATTGGCGGTATAATATAGAATAATATTCATTATAAATAGAACATTGATAAAACAACGTTCTTATTCAAGAATAAGAAGACTGTAATATAAAATTTAATATTTATTAATTTGCCATAGATAATGTTTTTTGATGTCGCGAAAGCTTAATTAATTGAGCTTTTTGATACTGGTGTGCATTTTTTGCATGCTCAATGGTTCTTACAATTTTCTGTGCTTTGTGTAACGGAACACCAAGACTTTTAGCTAAATCTTTAGAATTTCTATTATTGATAGCCTGCTTTTCTTGTAATGAAAGACGTGTATCAACGGCCTTTAAAAAATCATTAAGCTCTTTTTGCAATCCAGAAGAAGATAATAAGGTTTTTTGCTGCATTTCTTTTGATAAATTAAGAACATTTAGCAATTCTTTACTTGGCATCTTGACCTGTTTTTTACAGCGATTTTGTTCTTCTTGATGCTCTTGACTAATTTCTTTTCTAACGTTCCTTACGGCTCTGTTATACAGTTCAAGCGCTTCACCAAGACCCCAAACACTCTCTTTGGCATTTTGATATCTTTTATTTCCAAAACCACAACAAGTAAAACCTGCAAGTTTATGAACCCTATGAGGAGTACTGATAACTTGTCTTTGGAGAAGTTCACCTGCATTGGGGTTTGTAAGAATTTGCTCTAGATTATCGTCTAACACATGAGGTTTACCATAAACGCATCTGGCATAACGTTGAACGCTATCTTTGGCTGTTTGAACAGCAAGATCGCTTCTCAGTATTTCAGCAATTTCCTCTTTTGTTGGAGGATTTATTTTTTCTGCAGAAATAAAAAAATTTTCAAAGTCCTTAGCTATTGGAACTGTAAAAGTAATCTTATCACCGGGCTTAAATGTTTTGCGTTGTTCTGATGTAAGAGAGTCTACGGAGCAGACAATAAATGTACCATCCATTTCAATTGCAAAACCTTCTAAACCACAACCTTTATAGACACCCTGATAGGTTTGACCTTCTTTTGCAGCGACAATCATATTATTATGAATATCATCCCCCACTGTATTTTTCATACTATCCATAAATTCTTTTAAAGCGTGCTTTTTTATAGGATCAGAAATACCTTTAAGCATCTCTATCATAGGTTTCAAATCACCATATTTTGCTGCAATTGCAGTGACATTTTTTATATGTGTTTCTGTTACAAGAGAAAAATCAAACTCGTAACCTGCGTTTTGAGCAAGTTTTGTAAAAAATACCTCTTGTGTGTGGTAATTACCTGCTACAAATAGATGCACACGGTTAAAAGAAGTCATTATCTCCGCTACAGAGTTGATAAAATCTTCACGCGATGAATTTTGAAAACCGTTATTTGTAACAAGTGTATGATCTATTTTTGCTAAGCTTCTTTGAAGTTCATCACCGTTTAGACAAGTAATACCAGATTCTGTTGTATTCATTTCTTTCATGACAGCAACCGTGCCATCATCAAATTTATGGTGCATATAGCGTGGTTTTCCAGCCCATTCAAAAGTATTGCCAAATATTTTTTGATGAATCTCCATTAGGTAAGAGCTATCAAAACAATCCGGTAAAGACTCTTGATACAACTTCTCCATCGCTTGTTTTACATCATTTTGACACCTTTGTGTAAATTCTTGAAAATCTGCTATTCCATATTTATTTTTCAGCACACCATTATTGTAACAATAATTAGCTGGAGTAGCTGAAGTTGTGCTTTGTGATGGCATCATAATAATTTTCTCACAACGTAATACTGTTTCATAAGAGTATTAAATTTCAAACTCTCTTATGAAGAACTACCCCTCACTCGACTCTTTTAGTTACATATTTGGAGATTTTAAGCTCTTTTTTTTGATAAAAACTTATCAGCAATAAATCTCTTCAAGTACATAAGTATTCCCCAGTGTATCACTCTCTTTGTGGCATTTTATAGTTCTTCAGGATGAAGTGTGTAAAAAATATAATTCCACATTGTGTGCGGTTAAGAAATTTAGATAAATCTCGCTTAATAACAATTAAAAAATCTATTATCGATGCACAAAAAGAAAATATAGAAATAGTGCAAAAACTTTATGAAAAAATGTCAGCTAACGCTATTGGTGCTGATTTTTCTCATTTCGTCTTGCATTGCTTCTATCTGACCTAACAACTCTTGAATAGTTTCCTTACCAAATTATACTGTTCGCTTATCATTGATGAGCCAAAACTTCAGAAATCCGTTCAGATAACTAAAATCACCGTTGTGCATGCTCGCTCACGAACTTTTTCATAATCAATTACGCTAGTAATATGATAATTTTGACAAACATTTCGCAAATAATACGTTGCACTCATCTCCGCTTGTTTTGCTTGGCGTTTAATTATCTCTTTTTTCTCTGGAAAACAGGAACCCGCAAATGCTTTTGCTTCTTACGGGTCATTTGTTTATCGGATTGTTTCAATGAACTGTAAACTAGTGAAAATTTCTTTCTAAATTTGATTATGTGCTAATTCGTAATTTTTTAAATTTAATATTTATCAAAAGATGAAGTGGTGCATTATTTAAAATTACAGTGTGTTATATAAGTGTTATATTAAGTGTTAAAGCATTTTGCGAATTCTTTAACACTTTGAAAAGATAGAAAAAAATGCTTCTATATTGAGCTAAATGGTTCTTAAAACCACGAAAAAAAGTTCCTGATAACACGTTTTTTAGTTCCTAAAACCACGAATTAGTTCATTAGAACTGTTTTTAATAGTATAAAACTTGACAAATGGTTCCTAAAACCACAAAAATAATAGTATGGTTCCTGATAACACAAATTCTTTTGAAAATCTCTTACCAGAGCGTCATCCACAGCATGATCTTTTTATCTGTGATGTCTCTGATGCCGTATTCAAAGATTTAATGGCACATATGGAGCATCCTTTTTATTCTCTTTCAAAAAAACCAGAAATGACTGTACGACGCTATGAGGATGGGCGAGGAAATTGGCTAGAAGTAACACCAAGTTATAAAGGATTAGCAACCATCTATGATAAGAGCATTTTAATTTATTGTATCTCGCAGATCATGCATAAACTCAAACGGGGTGAAAAAGTTAGTCCACGTGTTCGGATTAATTCTTATGAATTACTTGTTTTTACTAATCGTGGAACTTCAGGTCGAGATTATCAGGCTCTTCAAGACGCTTTGGAAAGGATTCGCGGTACAACAATAAAAACGAATATTAAAACAGGAAATGAAGAACAAACAAATATATTTGGATTAATTAACGGAGCTTCAGTGCGCCGAAAACATGGGCTCGATGGCCGCTTGCTGTGGTGTGAAGTTGAACTTTCAGAATGGGTATTCAATGCCATTAAAGCACAAGAAGTATTAACTCTTCATCGAGATTATTTTCGTTTGCGTAAACCTCTTGAGCGGAGAATATATGAAATTGCCCGGAAACATTGCGGACAACAAGATAGTTGGAAAGTTGGGTTGCTGCTATTGCTTAAAAAATGTGGTTCTCAAAGTCCTGAAAAGAAATTCCGTCTTATGGTTAGGCATTTGACCAAGCACAACCATCTACCTGATTATTATGTGCATTATGATAAAGAAACCGATATGGTAACATTTACCAATCGTGGCACGATGTTGAAAAAATCCATACCGCAGCAATTTGTTGTTGCCATACTCAATGCAGAAACAATGCAACAAGCCAAAATTGTGGCTCCTGGATGGGATGTATATTATCTAGAACAAGAATGGCGCAATTGGATGGCCGATGGAGGTCTTGATGCTCCACGTGATCCTGACAAAGCATTTATTGGTTTTTGTCGCAAATGGTTTGAAAAACGTGGTCATCCTTAAAAAAGCCGGAGTTATTTTGCTACGATCAAATTTTAAATTCGCAAATGAAATAACAAATGTTCAGTTTCTACTATAAGGTATAATACTATACCTTATAGTAGAAATTTTTTTTAAAAATTAGCGACGCTGTTGTCTTGGAGATGATTTACATCTCTTTGTTTTCTTTCTCTTTTTTCCGACGCTGGATCTCTTGCTCCA
>NZ_JANHOK010000006.1 GCF_026929975.1 Bartonella sp. F02 | reverse complement strand
ATTCTGTTTTTCAGAAACCTTTCCACCAGATGTGATTTGAACAAGACCAAAACTCGGTTCTGTCCACTTGCCATTGCTATACGCAGCACCGCCACCTAAAGCTTTTGCTACATTTTCAGAAGTAGTCAAAAAATCTTTTTTTATCGTATTAATATTTGTATTCAGAGAGACCAAAGCAGTATCTGTACCTTTAAACGCCTCAACAATATTTTTATATTGTTTTTTATTGGCAGCACCTTTAGAATCAAACTGAGTAATTTGAAAAGTAGGAGCAGTCCATGTCTCTTTATCGGGAGAACCATCAACGCCTATGATAGTTGTGAAGCCATCTTTCACCCATTCTTTTGCACTTTTTAATTGTCTACGAGCCCAGTTCTCTGTTGCAATCAGTTGCGCAACGTTGACTGCATCGTCATGTTTAGTCCCAGCAGCAACTCCTTTAAGCTGTCGTGTGATGCCCTTGCTGAAATCACCAATACTAACCGCACCTTTCGTACTAACCCATAGAGAGCTATCCTGGTATGGATTCTCTGCATCCCCCGCATAGCGACCAACAACACCAGCTGCAGTAACAGACGCACTACCTGAACCTATTGCAACCCCATCACTAACAGTTGTTTGTGCATTATCTCCAATAGCAATTGAAGAGTCTCCACCAGCATTAGAGTTAGAACCCAATGCAATAGAACTCTTCATTGCAGCAAGTGCACTAACCCCAAAAGCAACACTATCAGGGCCTTTTGCACTTGCAAGTCGACCAACAGCAATTGCAACGTCTCCTTCAGCACGTGCCTCAGACCCCATAGCGAGTGCATTTTTAGTTTTTGCATATGCTTTAAAACCAAAAGCAGAACTTTGCTCACCCGCCGCACGAGCAAGTCCACCAAAAGCAGATGCTGATACAGCTGTTGCTTCAGATCCTACTCCCATAGCAACACTCACTCTTCCAGAAGCAAGTGAAGAAACACCAAAGGACATTGCTCCCCCAGACAATGCTGTTGCGCCCGATCCAAATGCTGTTGAATAATTTCCTGAAGCATAAGCTCCACAGCCTGTCACAAAAGAATAGACACCGTAAGCGATAGGCATAACATTATTATCACCACCCGTATGCTCCGACATATAACCACTAGTCTTATCTACTCTACCAATACCAGAATAAGCAACACTACTGGTATTAGTACCATAAATATTACGATCACCATCAAATCTTGTATCTTTTACAAATCGATCATATTGTGCCGCTGCAGTAATCGCACCCTCCTGCTCTCTGTCTGGACCACCACGGCCAATCACACGGTCTGCACCACAGTGATTATTGTCACCAGATATAACAACACTTGCCTGCGAACCATATTCATATTTCACAGAACCCCCAACTGTACTATAACTATTCGCTGCTGCTATCGCAAGATTAGCGGCCGAAACCGAAGAAACACTTGATAAAAGTATGGCTGCTGTTACCCCTAAAGAAACTGCCTTAATTGAAGATATACGTAAAAATGAATAGTTATAATTCAAATCACTCCCCTTTGAAGTTGAATATAATTCTTTCATAAAAAGCTCCCAATGATAAAAAAACATATTTAAAACATAAAAAAGACATATTCTGACATTAGAAAAAGCTGGTGGTTTCTTGTAGGAATATGAAAATAAACTAAGAGACGCTTCTTACTCTGAGGGATTTATAAAATCGCTTGCAGAGTTTTTGTTTTGCAAAGAAGCGTTATTATTTTAGGTAGATTGTAGATAGAAAGTAGTGCGGATTAATTTTGAAATGTGAATGCATTTGAGCGTTATTAAAAATTTGAAAGTAAAGTAGGTCATTTTGTAATAATGAAGGTGTATTTAAAACATAAACGAAGACATATTTTGTGAATAAAACTTAGAAGACACAACAAAAAATCTCTGATTTAAGAGTGCTCAAGAGAGTTGAGAGGGGTGAATTAAGGTAATTTTGGTCTGTGGTACATTTTAATTTAGGTTATTATTCTCTTAAAAGCCCCCTTCTTATAGTGTAATAATAAAAGATTCAAGAGTGAAATGTGTTTTTTTTGTGGTTCTATTATGAATCTAGAGGTAAGTTATTGTTTTTTATAAAAGATTATTTTATGTTGGTGAAGTTTTCATCCCTGTTGTGAGACAAGGTTGGAGTGGGATGGGTAAGATGAAGAGGGTTTCTTTTTGACTAATTTAGAGTCAGATTAAAACCGCCACCTATTCCGAAGTGTCCTCCGGCGCCGCTTAGAGATATGTTAGAGCGGGTTTTTCCGTTTTCAGATGTATATCCAATACCTACGGCAATAGCAGATTGGTTGCGCCAGAATCCACTACTAAATGCGATACTAAGTTTTCCAGGCGTATCGTTGTAGCGAAGGTTAGAGACTGCTAAGCTAATGGCAGCAGCTTGTTGGGCTTCTTTACGCACATGATTAACATTGTAACTTAAATTTAAAATGTTTTTGGTGTTTTCGATTGCAGCGTAGTGAGCTTTTTGATTTGTGTAGTCGTTTGCCTGCTTGAGAGTAATAGCCATGTTTTGATGTAATTGCCGCCCATTTACAGCTTGTTTCGAATTTTCATTGACTTGGCCATCTGCAACATTATCCAGCAAGACAGGTTCACTTTCATCGCCGCCTGTTAAAGTGATTTTGTTTGTTTTTTTGCCAGCATCATTTATGTCATAACTCACTGCTTTATATTCTACGGTTTGAATTGCTTCCTTAACATTGTTTACACGACTATTTATATTTGACATACTGCCATTAACAATACGGAAAGCTTTGCCAACACTATGGGTAGATAAGCCAGTAGAAGAGCCATTCGAATTAAATCGTGTAACTTTAAAAGTAGGTGCAGTCCATTGTCCATCTGTATATTGAGAATTACCTCCTAAAAAGCGCGCAAGCTTATTCCCCATAGAATAAAGTTGCTGACCTGTGATGGCATCACTTGAATGTTTTGTAATATTGCCCTTCGCAATATCCGTGATTTTGCGATTCTGCCCTTCTCTATTTGCCGCAAATGCTTTTTTACCAGCATCCCATGACAAAGTTTTTTTAGAAATCTCATAAATCTTTTTATAAAATTCCATTTCTTTTTCATCTATATCTCTCTTCAGGTATCCCACAGCAGATTGCATTTTTACACTGTTTTCACCAATGGCCTGCAAAGCAGAAGCAACATTATGATGAAATTTATACTTGGGTTTAAGCTCGCTGCTATTTGATGGAGGCGTTAATATATCGCCTATTGTCATATCAGGAACCCAATATCCTTGAAATATTGGGAGAGAATATTCCAAATATTCTGCAAATCCTAGGTCAAAATATTCTAAAGAAGGAGGTCCTGAGTTATAGAATCTAACATTTGCATAACGAACTATCTTTGCATCATAAGCAAAAACAAGAGAACTGCTGGATAAAAGCACAACACCCGCAATTTTAAAAGAAATTGCTTTAATTAAAAATCGACAATAAAAGGAACATGTACAATCATTTTTTTTCGATGTTAAAAAAGTTTTTTTCATCAAAAACCCTCAATGCAAACACTTACAATAGGGTAAAAATTGCAACACTAAACCACCCCTCGCAAAAATTACCCTTGCGCATCACTAAAAAATATAAAGGAAACTGCTTGAAACCGAGAGCTACTACTGTATCATCTTAAAATTTTTGAGAAAATACGCGCCTCAAGAGAAGAGTACACACTCTTATCTCCAAAAATTTTAGAAAAAATCACACACCTTTTTAATGTCTCCATAAAACAATAGTTTTCGTTTTTTGATAAAAACGGTCTCAATTGAAACTCAACTATTGTTCAGATAAAGCGCATCAATGAAATGGCAAGTACACAAATTAATAAATTTTTGATTTATTTTAAAAAAGTGTATTTTAGTGTTGATTAAGATACAGTTTACGAAGATCAATATTATAAAACTATCCTTTTAAAAAACTTTCTTATTGCACTCTCATAAACCTGTTAATAATACTTCGCATTATACTTACTTGAAAATATCCAACTATTTTGAAAATTATTTCCAAGCATCAAACTTGTGTTAGTTGCAGTATTTGAAATAATAAATCCAGATAAAATTGAATATTTTCTAGAAAACTTTTGACATTGATATAAGCAGCATGCACTCACTAACAAGAAACATTTCAACATTCAAAAAAATGTTTCAGTGAAAAACAAAATACTAGAAAATTTTATTATATTTTAAAACTCTCACTTATTCTTAATCGGATCAATGCAATGGTTCAAACATGGTACTTTTTGCGTGTTTTTTTTGCGAATTCCTCTTGTGTAAGCTCAACAATTTCAAATACCACGAATATACCATAAAGCTAAGAATTTTCAATTAGAACAACATCATGCTCGCTTCATTTTTACATCACCACCTAATTCTTTTCTGATATTTGTTTATATCAATTGATTAAAAAATGTTACTTATTTCTTTATTTTATCTTTTTTGAATACTCATCCAGCCTGCAAAATGTATTGACTAGCTTCATCTGTTCAACTGTGCTGCATAAAATTTCTAGTAACTTAGAATTTATAACTACAACAGCCAAACATTGGGCACGTGAGATTGCAACATTCAGACGATTTTTGCTATAAAGAAACTCTATGGTGCACTGCATATCCTCAGCACTAGATGTTCACCATAGAAATTAACACAATAGGAGCTTCTTGTCCTTGAAACTTATCAACAGTGCAAACTCTTGCCTTGTTTGGGAAGATAGAACGCAAATAGTTGACCTGCACATTATACGGAGTGACGACAAAAATATCATCTTGCGCAATTGGACGCGTTTTGCCATCATGATGATCTGTGAACTCTTGCCCAAACAAAGCTTGATATTGGGCTTTAATCACTTCACCTTCCTCGATACTTTTTTGTGAGCGGCCTTCATGTATAACAGGGATCATCACAATACCTTCATTGGGCAAATTAACGCTTTGCAAGTTCAAACTACACTCAACAATACTTTCGAAAGCCGTCAAGCAAGCATTAGAAATAAATTGACAGATACTTGGGTACATACGCGACGTGTCTAAGCAAGGAAAATACCTAGTACTGATAAACAGGCTATCTTAATGCAACGATCTCGCTCATGTATAATGTTTTAGAGATAGCAAGCTTCTTTAAAAGTTATTGCGCCACTCAAAGAGTTACTTACTAAAATGAGTAGAAAACTATGAATTCAATCAATGTTGCATACATTGTATCAAATTAAGCTTGTACATTTCATAAACTTCATTTAATTAGGCTATTAGCAAAAATTAAAAAAGAGACGCTATGCAACAACTGGCAAACGCACAAAATACACTTTGGCAGACTATTGCACACCTGAAACAGGCTGTAGGTATGTCACCTACGATACATGGGTTTTTGTAGGATTGAGTGTGAAAGAATCTAATATGTTTGAGAAACTCAAGCAACTGAGTATTGTGCAAGAGGGCATGTTGAGTTTTGTCCGGAAAATTCGAAACAAAAATCCATCATTATAAAACAACAGGATAAACTTAAATAAGTTGGAAGGTCTTACAATATCTATTTGAATGCTAACACCGAGGACCTCCTAAACAAACTTCAAGGAGGATAACCCACAATGAGTGCTTATAATTTACGACGTTTTGCTCAACCTGATGTTTTGAAAAACATCCATAAAGATAACCTCATTACCTTCCTGGAGCTATATGAAAATTACCTAACCGAGCGTGGATTTAATTTTAATCTGAATGCAGATAATGAACTGGACTATGAAACCCTCTGCGAAATTTTGCTGAACCCAACAGAAAATATGGATCTCGACCTTGTTGACGCGTTATTCTTTATTCAAGAAATGTCTGATAGTAAACATTTTGAAGAACTTAGCGAACAAGCTATAGCCAATAATCTTAACATCCCTGAGAACTCAACAACGGCTGATTTAGCCTTAGCGCTTTGGCTGCATAACCCCGAGATCTTGAAGCGTCTACATGCTGAAGTCATAATTTTAAAGCCAAAGTCATTCATATATTTCCAGTCAGATCAAAAATCATCTGATATTTTCCCCTTACCAAAAGATGAAGTAATCAGAACTCTTGAAAAGTCTATGGATGCTTGGTTTTATGAAAAAAAACGCGGAACTGGCTGCCGTATCATCACTGGCAAAGCTGAAGATGAAAACAAAACTTATTTTCTCATTCGTCATGGCATGCCGTTGAAACGTGAGGGAAAAATTGAATCCGGAAAATCTCAAACGATCCTCTATCGCCCTGAATTTCATGATGTGATTGTCTACGACTGCGTTCATAATGAGTTAGCAGTCTTTAATAAATCTGGCGCGAAAAAAGAGCGTATGATGTATCTCGATTTATTCAGTCAACATCTGTTTGGACAAAAAAAATATTTTCCAAATAAAGAGAAATACACTCTACAACCACTTATTGATAAAGGTGAGAATGCCTTGGCTTGCATAGATATTGATGGTATAGAAACTATTAAGCTCATTGAAATTCAGCTGCAGTTCCGTGGGCGCTATAATGATAAAAATACGCTGCGCTCAAGCGATATTTTTGCGTCACTATCAGATAAAGGAAAAAGTTTTCCAACTTTTGGCGAACTTGTATCGGCTAGCTTTTCTGTAAAATTTGATAATGCTAAGCGTCCACGCACAGTCAAGGTGCGACCACCCAATGTGGCTAGCTTTGATCGAAAGGAGGATTCTCACTTGATTGAAACATGGCTGCGTAAGTGCGGCTTTGTTAACAAACAGCAAGAAGAAGAGAGTAATCCACCCGTAACACATAAAGAAAACCATGACGCTGTCTCAAATGTCACCATGGTATAGATTAACCCAACTACCTAATGGAAAGGGAGTAAAGGCCGAATGGCAGAACTTTCCGGAAAATCTACTCGAACAGACCACCAAACAAGCAGAAAACATTCCATGCAATCAATGTAGTAATTATATGAAGGTCGTGCATCATAGCACTCAAGATATTGTCGGAGTTTGCACATCGGAAATAGGAGCATGCGACAAACGCAAACTGCATATATCTGAGCTAGCGATATATCAAATTAATCATAAAGAACTGGCAACAAAAATTGCTGCATCCATTGGTTTCACAGAACAACTTGAACAGATCAAAGAACAATTTTCTCTTTGGAAGTTAGGCTCCTTAAATCCACACGCTGCGTACAAATTCTCGGTTTATTGTTTCTTGGGGAACGACTCTTCTCAACTTGAGAAAATCGTCAATCATCTCCGTATGACAGAGGAGAACCCTTTTGTTTTGATTGTACCCACCAAAAGCATAATCAATCAAAACAGTTATAATACGAGCAACAAACATCAATATAAACTCTTGGAGATTAATGATGTACTCAGTGTTGACGCTACAGGTAAAGCCATAACCAAAGATAGTGCCAAAACCATCATTACTGACTGGTCTGAAATAGCTATATCAAAATCTACCAAGCTTAAAAAAACATATTTCAAAATTATTGTTGATATAATTGTTTCAGCCCTAAAGTTATTTTTCTCGAAAATTGTCATGCCAATTATCTGGATAATTGTCGGGTATATTTTCAACAAATATGATCTTCTTGATAAGATATTCCATATAATTATTGACATATTTTCATAAGTGACTCTAAACATCTCTTTTCTGTTAGAAAAAGATAAAAATAAGCGACTTTGCTAAGTAAGCCACTTAAGCAGTGTTTCGATCTTGAAGAAAACAATTCTTTACAAGAACAAAACACGTGAATATCAGCCAATTTTAATGATCAGCCAAGATACAAATTGTGATTTTAATAGTTGGATCGATGGTATTAAGCAGTAAACAATACCAAGCATAGACTAGTGCGAACCGGTCAATTTTTAACTCATTGAATTTCCATGACTAAAAACGCCGTACTTCACTTTTCCAAGTACGGCGTTTTTCAGAAAAAAGCCATATATAGGGAAAAATTAGAGAAAAACGAGGTTTTTTATAGAGAGCAAGTCAATTACAAATACCACAAAGACTGTAAAGGCTAATCTTCTAGCGTTATGGCGTTATGCCATCTGGGGCATATGAAAAAGTCTATGGCGGAGAGAGAGGGATTCGAACCCTCGATACAGTTTCCTGTATACACGCGTTCCAGGCGTGCGCCTTCAACCACTCGGCCACCTCTCCAAGAAAGTTCTCACACTATACGCAGAAAAAGACAACAAGCAAGTTTAAATTCTACAATTAAAAACTCAAAAAACAATTTTCTTTGTAAACAGAACCAAAAATTAAAATAACCTTTTCAAATCTTTTAAAATTTTATTTGATATCTTCAAACATCAAAATGAACTTATTGAATATCACTCAAGTATCAAAAAAAATAGATCATAATCATTATAAACTATAGTCAGCACTAATCAATTCATAATTTACGCTCAAAGTAATCACTTATAAATGCCGTAAAAACGTTGCATCAATGCACTGAAGAATACACTTCATAAATTTTCACGTATAAAAAACTCTTTTCCTTTTTCCATAACATTGCGATTATTCTGTAATATCGCAATTTCTGACAAAACCACTATTATACCGACTTAGTATAAAGAAAATTGATGATAAATGTTAGATTATTTAAAACATACAATCTAAAATTCATGTATTTACACAATATTCTGAATATCTATTATCTTCTTTTCAAAAAGAAAAAAGAAAGACAGATCCCTATCTTTCTTTTTGAATACAAAAAACTTCAAAACCTAGATATCATAGAGCTTTATTTTTCTCAAATATCTATCTTACTTCGCTGCTTCCTCTGTAGGAATAACTGCAACATAAGAGCGATTTCTCTCCTTTCTATAAAAAGAAACCGTGCCTGCAGAAAGTGCAAAAAGAGTATGATCTTTTCCAATACCAACATTGTTTCCAGGATGCCAACGCGTTCCCCGCTGACGAACAATGATATTTCCAGCGATAACAGCTTCACCACCAAATTTCTTTACACCAAGACGTTTCGATTCCGAATCACGTCCATTCCGTGAGGAACCACCAGCTTTTTTATGTGCCATGGATGTTCTCCTTTAATTTTTCTGACTCTCTAACGTCACAGTTATTCTTTTTACGACTCAATTTTTTCTTCATTTTTTTCAGAAGTTTTTACAGTAGTTCTCTTAAGAGAAGGAGTTTCTTTTATTTCCTTTTGTCCTACTGCTTTTTTAGGCTTTTTACCACCTGTTAAAACTTCTAAAATACGCAGTGTCGTTATTTCTTGACGATGGCCACGCGTACGTTTTGAATTTTGACGGCGACGTTTTTTAAACGCGATAACCTTACGTGCACGCCCCTGTCCTACAATTTCAGCTGTAACTAAGGCATCAGAAACAACGGGTGTACCAACAACCGTATTATCTCCTTCTCCAATCATCAATACATCACTGAACTCAACAACATCACCGGTATTGCCAACTATTTTTTCGACTTTTAGCAACTGATCTGCAACAACACGATATTGCTTACCACCTGTTTTAATGACTGCGAACATTTTTTATCCTTTCATTCGATCCAGCTCTTATTCAACTTTTGTTTTAAAGAAAAATAGGCTGCTTTTTATCAGTCGTAACAAATTTAAAAGAAGTTAGAAAACATCTCCCCAAACAAAAATATGCGCTAGATCTATCCGCGCTTATAAATTACGTGTATGACGAAATTTCTATCCTCTGTCAATAAAATCCAACAAATAATGAAAAAAGTATTGTACTCAAAGCAATTGAAGAGTATCTAGCCGCAATAATGTATTCAAAGAGTAAAAAAATTTATTGTACTTTTTATATAAGGAGAGATGGCTGAGTGGTTGAAAGCACCGCACTCGAAATGCGGCATAGAGGAAACTCTATCGGGGGTTCAAATCCCTCTCTCTCCGCCAAAATTTCAATGAAAATAATATGATAAGAATATTTTTATTTCATACGCCTTTCCTGAATATGCTCTAATAACCCCAATGTTGAACTATCATAATTATTCTTTTTATTTTTTCTATGTATGGCTAATAATAATTCATCTGCTAATTCTTTACCAAGCTCAACACCCCATTGATCAAACGAATTAATATTCATCAAGACACCTTCAACAAAAACTCTGTGCTCATAAAGTGCAATTAAACGACCAAGAGAAAAAGGGGTCAACAAATCCTGAATAAGAATAATATTAGGCCGATTTCCTTGAAAACTTTTATGAAGCGCTAAATTACTCGCTTCATTTTTATTCATTCCATTTTTGATGATAATACGTTGCACATCTTCAAAATTACGACCTGTCATCAAAGCCCTTGACTGTGCCAAACAATTAGCTACTAGCATATCATGCATATGATGTAAATTTTGTTCATGTCCTTTTACAAATACAATAAATTCTACAGGAATAATGTCTGTTCCTTGATGTAAAAGTTGAAAGAAAGCATGCTGTCCATTTGTTCCTGTGTCTCCCCAAACAACTGGACAACTAGAAAATGTAATTGGTTTACCATCTAACGAAACTTGTTTACCATTGGACTCCATATCAAGTTGTTGCAAATAAGAAGGAAAGCGAATTAAACGCTGGGCATAAGGAATAACAGCACGTGATGAATAACCACAAATAACACGATGCCAAAAACCTAAAAGTGCTAGTCGGATAGGAATATTTTCATGCAAAGGTGCATTTTTAAAATGTTGATCCATTTTCTGAGCACCCTCAAGAAACAAGCGGAAATTTTTGCTACCAATCGCTAACATAACAGCAAGACCGATTGCTGACCAAATTGAATAACGGCCTCCTATCCAATCCCATAATTTAAAAACTTTTGAAGAGCTTATACCAAACTCTAATGCTTTATCAATTGCACTTGAAACAGCAACAAAATGTGTACTAATAGCCTCCTCTCCTAAACTTGAATGAATCCATTGACGAGCAACCAAAGCGTTCGTCATAGTCTCTGCCGTTGTAAAAGTTTTAGAAGAAATGATAAAAAGTGTCGTTTCTGGATTTAAATTTGCGAGAATATCAGAAATATGGGCACTGTCTACATTAGAAACAAAATAACAACGTGGACCATCATGATAAGATTTTAAAGCACTTGTAACCATCGCAGGTCCAAGATCCGAACCACCAATACCAACATTGACAATATCAGTAATCCGTTGACCACTATGTCCCTTATAATTACCATGACGAACCATTTCAGAAAAATTTTCCATATGAGCAAGGACAGCTTGAATATCTTGAACAATATTACGCTCACCCAACATAAAAACTTCATCTGCAGATAAACGCAATGCAACATGAAGAACAGAACGTTTTTCAATTGTATTAATAGGTTTACCGGCAAACATCTCTTCACGCCTGCCTAATACATCTGCTGCAATTGCCAAATTATCTAAAAGTTTTAACGTATGAAATGTCACACCACACTTTGAAAAGTCGAGAAGAAAATCATCAAGTCTTAAAGAAAATTTGGAAAAGCGCTGTTCATCTTCTACAAAATGTCGGCGAATGTCATAAACCCCATCTTGTATAGCATGCGCTTTTAAAGCCTTCAAAGTTGCTTCAAAGACCTTTTTATTACGAACCATAAATTATCCTCAATAATCAATAATCAATAATCATTAACAATAAAATTTAAACATCAAGGATGACACAGTAAAAAGCGACTTTTATTCCAAATATGTTTTACTAGTCGTACATACGATAAAATAGTAAAAATAAAGAGAGAAACTACAAAAACGATCCCACAAATATTCTGTTTAACAGCAGTTGAAACAATTATACTCTTCTATTTTATCACTAGATTTGATTAAACCTTTCCATTCAGAGCGTAATTTCTGCTACCTTCGGTTTTACAAAACGCCCTAAAAAGAGATAAACAACTGGCGTGACGTAAAGAGTGAAGATGGTTGCTAACCCCAAACCTCCAACGATAACCCAGCCTAAAGCTATCCGCGCTTCTGCACCAGCACCTTTTGCTAACACCAATGGAATACCTCCTAAAATGGCACAAAGCATTGTCATACAGACAGGACGAAGACGAATAATCGCCGCTTCTTCTATAGCTTCACGTACATTTTTCCCTTGAGCACGCAGTTGATCTGCAAACTCAACAATTAAAATACCATTTTTCGCCATAATACCAATTAATAAAATTAAGCCAATTTGACTATAAATATTAAGGCTTACACCGCTTAAAAGCATCGCAACAACAGCGCAACCAAGCCCTAATGGAACAGTAGCTATTATAATAAAGCCTGAAATAAAACTTTCAAACTGAGCAGCTAAAACTAATAAAATAATAACAAAAGCAACTCCAAAAACAACCATTATACTCGAAGATGTCTCACCAAGAGTCGCCGCTTCTCCCAAAGGAATAATGTAATTTCCTTCAGGTAACAAAGGAGAGGCAATTTTTTGCATCGTTTGATAAGCTGTTCCTAAAGTAACTCCCGGAGCAAGATTTGCACTCAAAACAACAGCATGCATGCGCTGTTCTCTGTTTAATTGAGGCGCAATAGCTTTTTCATGTAATTCTGCAATAACCGAGAGGGGAACATATTTATTGTCCTTGCTTTTTAAAACAATATTTCCCAAATCAGCAGAATCACGAATAGGATTGTTACGCGATGTCAGTTTAACGTCATAAGAATGATCATTAATATAAACAGAACCTATTTTCCTGCCATCTAACATTGCTTGCAATGTATTGCCTAAATTAGTGATATCAATCCCTAAATCGGAAGCTTTTTCTCGATTAATATCAATAAAAAATTGCGGTTGTGTTGCATCACTAGTCAATCGTGGACGAACAAAATGCGAATTAGCTTTCAATGCACGTACGAGTTCATCGGCTGTTGATTGCAATTTCGCATAACTGTCACCAAGAATTGCAAATTGTAACCCTTGACTAGTTCCTCGGATGCCTAAAGAATTACCTTGGGCGACAAACGCCAACACTGCTGAAAAAGATCTAATTTTTGCATTAATATCTTTTACAATTTCTTGTTGACTCCGTGAACGCTTATCCCAAGGTGAAAGCAATAAAATAAGGAAAGCGTTATTGGATGACCCTCCTATTCCTGCAATAGAATAACTATTAACAATTTCACCAGAATCTCGCAATGGTTTTAAACTTTCTTCAATTTTCTCCACTTGTTCATTCAAATATTTCGTTGAAATCCCTTGTGGCCCACTAACGATTAAAGCAATCGCAGCTCTATCTTCTTCTGGCGTTAATTCGTGTTGCAATTTCATATAACCACCAACACAAAGACAGAAAAAAGCAATCGAAACCAATACAACAGTCCAAGGCCGCTCTAAACATTTATGCAAGCTATAAGAATAGTTTTTGCTTAAAAAAGCGCCTAACTTATACAAAAAAGAAAAACGATAATCCTTCTCTTCACTATCTTCGCTATGTTCCTTAAGAAAGGATGCAGCTAACATAGGACAAAGAGTTAATGCAACAATTGAAGAAAGAAAAACAGCAACAGCTAACACAAAGCCAAATTCTCTAAAAAGTCTTCCAACTTGCCCAGGAAGAAAAGAGATAGGAATAAAAACAGTAATCAAAGTCAACGTTGTTGCCAAGACAGCAAAAAAAACCTCTTGTGTCCCTAATATCGAAGCCTGCCGAGGATTAGATCCCATATTGCGCCATCGAACAATATTTTCCAAGACAACAATTGCATCATCCACAACAAGACCTGTTGCCAAAACAAGTCCTAAAAACGTGAGAACATTCAATGAAAATCCTATAAGGTAAATGGCTGCGATTGTTCCAATCAAAGCAACAGGAATAGATAAAGCAGGAATGAGCGTCACACGGAAATCTTTAAGGAAAAGGAAAATAACCAAGACCACACTAAGAACAGCAATAACTAAAGCAATTTCAACTTCATGAAGAGCACTCTTAATAAAAATAGCGTCATCACTAATAATACCAACATGAACAGATGAAGGCAAAATAGTTTTGAGATTATCAAGAGCCGTTCGAACTCCTTTGGAAATATCAAGAGTATTAGATTGCGCTTTACGCACAATTCCTAACCCAATCCCTGTTTTGCCATTAACACGAAGAATAACTTTTTCTATATCAGGAGACAAAGTAACTTGGGCAACATCACCAACATGAACATGAGGTTTTAAAATAATTTGTTCAAAATCTTCTGGAGTTGTCAAACGCGCCGTAGCACGTACAATTAAAGTTTGCTTAAAATTATCTAATGAACCCACAGGTATATCAGTATTCATATCAGAGAGAACACGTGAAATATCTGCAACGGTTAATCCATAGCTAGCAAGTTTTATTTGATCAATATCAACCTGAAAAATCTTCGTATGAGCACTATCAATCTGAACATCCCCAACACCATCAATAGAAGAAAGCACATCAACAATTTGATCATTTACAATTGTTGTCAGATCCTCAATACTCATCGTTGGAGAAGTTACAACAAGGTACATCATTGCTGCAGCATTTGAATCTGCTTTAATAATAAGAGGTTGGTCTGCATCTTTTGGTAAAGAACGCGAAATACGAGAAATAGCATCACGAATATCAGATGCAGCAATATTCAAATCAACACCAACATTAAAATTTACAACCACACGAGAGCGACCGAAAGAAGATGTAGAAGAAATTGTTTTGATCCCAGAGACATGAGAAACAGCGTCCTCTATAACTTTTGTGATCTCACGATCAATTGTTTCTGCCGACGCACCAGAAAAAATCGTCATAATCGTCGTTACAGGATTATCAACATCTGGCAACTCACGGACATCAACATTCATCCATGCTGCAAATCCCGCAATCACAATCATCGCATTTACAACAAAAGTAAAAACTGGCCTACGAATAAATAACGCTATCATACCACTTGACTCTGATTGCGCCACAAGCTGTTTCCCCTCAAATTCTTGGCTCATTGCATACCTTAATTATCTTAGTGGCTGATATTTGTTGTTGATGAATTTTTTGATTGATCAAAGACAACACGACTACCTGGATAAAGCATTTGTACACCTTGAATAACTATTTTATCATTATTTTCTAAAGGCGCCTTCACGACAATATAATCTGCGTAGCGCTTAATAATCGAAACAGGAACATACTCCACTTTCCCCTCTTTCACACGCCACACGAATGATCCTCTGCTATTCCATTGAATAGCAAGAGGGTCGACAACAGGAAAAAAACCACCATAAAATTTCAACATAACAGAAAAAGACATGCCAGACATAAGCGTATTTTCTTTATTCTGAATTTCAACTTGAACGTGAAGTGTGCGACTTGCTTCATCAACAACATTATCAAGTGCGTAAATATGACCAACAAAAGTCTTATTTGAATCGTCTGTTAAAGTCGCAACAACTTCATCTCCCTTATGAAGGTATGATGCGTATCGTTCAGGAACCCATATATCAATCAAAATACGCTCTCTATTTTCAATCCGACCTATGACAGTATTGAGCGTTACAGTATTTCCTGCATTAATAGGTAAAATACCAACAGTTCCACTTATCGGAGCGCGAATTGTACGTCGATCAAGCGCTAACTCAGCATCACGTAAAACTAAATCTGCATTATCTAATTCTAAACGCGCAGAAGTTTCTTGCACTTCTGTAGCTGTCTTAGTAGCACGTAATTTCATAATACGCGCAAGCGTTAATGCGCTATTGTCTCGTTTCACTTTAGCTTTTGCAACAGCTATTTCTTCTTTTTGAGAATCAAGCTTTGCAATTAAATCACCAGCTTTTACTTCTACTCCAGCGGATACAAAAAACTTATCAATAACACCTGCTGACCAAGGTGTTAATTCTACTTCTGCAATAGCCCGTCCACTTCCCACTGCATTCAATTGCTCATAAAAACTTTGAACTTTAACGGAGTCAACGACAACACTCATCGGAGGCCTACCTCCTGAAGTCTTTGAAGTTTTATGCACCGCATTTTTGTTTTGCTCTGATATAAGAACAGATTTTGATTTGTGTTTTATCCCCCAATAAATTATCGATAAAACGACAACAAAAAGCACCCATGGAAAGATCTTTTTTAATAATCTCATACATCTATCCTTACTTCGTCATCAATTATGAAAACTGTCATGAAATAGTCTTCGACCGGAATATTTGAATTCCACACAAAGCAACATTGCAGATAGTGTATTGAAAACCCCCACCGCAAGAACATATCTCATCGCGCCCTGACTATCTCTCACTCATAAAATCGTCAAGTTAATTATCATTCATATTGAACTTTTACTGTTAATGCAACTAATGCAACAAAAGAAAAACCATACAAAAATCTTATAAACTGATAAGGATTATAATTTCTATACAAGAACAAATCTCATACAAACAGATAATTTTTTATTTTTCCTAAAGTTTCACTTGCAATTCATTGTTAAAACAATTAGGAACCCCTTTATCTTAATTGTATAAAGTGAGCGTGAGCACCCGTAGCTCAGCTGGATAGAGCACCAGACTACGAATCTGGGGGTCAGGAGTTCGAATCTCTTCGGGTGCGCCACATGGTGTTTCTTTATATTACGATATCAAATCATCTTTCCTAAATGCATTAATGCGATAATGTGATTTTTCTGTATTTCGTGAAACGCAGTGCGCAAAATTTGATATGGAACTCATATCGACGTATACTCTAATTAATGAATGTCGTATCTAAGTTTTTAAAATCCTAAGCAAACAGTTTATTTTTCAGTAAGAGTCTGAACTTTATTGCGACTACTTATGAAAAATATCATCATAAAATAATTATCTTAATCCAAGCAATAAAATCTAAACCTTTTAATCAGACCATATCTATGTAAAGCTTTAAAAAATTATTTGTAGAAAAAAGAATAAAGTTTTTTAAAAGCAATTATAGACAAATACCTCATTTATATGATATATAGCGTCCTGTGTGTTTTTTGAACTTTATGTTTAAAAAATTAGTTTTTGTTTGTTTATCTATGATACTAAAAATAGGATCAGTCGTGCAAGTACTCGTTCGTGATAACAATGTTGATCAAGCGCTTCGTGCATTAAAGAAGAAAATGCAACGTGAAGGTATTTTTCGTGAAATGAAAATGCGTGGGTTTTATGAAAAACCATCAGAAAAGCGTGCTCGTGAAAAAGCAGAAGCTATTCGTCGTACACGCAAGTTAGCGCGTAAACGTGCTCAAAGAGAAGGTCTTGTCAGCAATGGCCGCTCTGTTGCTATGAGATAATGTATTTGTTTTTACATCATACAAATAATATCCAATAAAGTATAAATTTCTGTCTTTCTATTTTGGATTAAGAGAGCAGAAGTGTTTTTATATTACTTTTATAAAATAGTTATTCTTCATTGTGTGATGAATGTTATAAAAGTAATTATTTTTTATGTATGAATATTAATAAAAATGCATTTATAATAAATGAGAGGTATTCTCGTTTTTAATATTCATATAATTTTCAATTTATCAAATAACTCAGTGAAAGTTTTCTAAAAAATAGAAAAAGCAGCACCTGCTGCTATAAGTTCTATTTTATTGGAAAACTTACTCTCTCCTTCATATACAATTCCGTAAATGAATATGTAACTTTCAATGTTAATTCAACAAATAAAATATACTACTTTTTCTTTGTTTGACAAAACTCTATTGATCCACAATAAAACAATTATCCAATCATTACTTTATATAATCACTTCTAGTCACATCAAAAATTAATTTGAGGAATAGAAATAAATTAATACGACAATTTCACTTTTGTTGTCATACAAATAGAATGAGCAAAAATATTTGTTCTATAGAACTTCTAAGATTTTTTTACCTTTCAAATCTAATAAGCATATTCTGAAAACACCGGTTCTACTGATTTATTCCAAATAGAATGGTAATAAGATAAAAGTTTATCAGCATCCGTCTGCCCAGCAGCAATAATCTCTTCCAAAGGATTAAGAAAGTTTGTTTCATCCAAACCGTTTGCATTATAGAATTTACGATTATTTAATCCCTTACGTGAAATAGCAACAGCTTGTCGTGCTAATTCCAAAATTGAAATTTGACGAAAAGACGTTTTCAATCCTTTTTGAGGAACTTCTTGGCGCATATTTAAAACTTCTTCATACGACCAATCTTTCGTTAAAGCTTCTGCCTCATTAAGCGCTTCACTGTCATAAAGAAGTCCAACCCAAAAAGCAGATAAAGCACAAATATGTTGCAAAGATCCACTATCAGCACCTCTCATTTCCAAAAAGCGTTTTAAGCGTACTTCAGGAAACAAAGTTGATAAATGATTCACCCAATCTCCTAAATTTGGCGTTGAATCGGCAACTTCTTCTTTTAAAGCACCGTTCAAAAACTGACGAAAAGTTATATGTGTACAATCGTGATAATGCCCATTACGGACAATAAAATACATTGGAACATCAAGTGCCCATTCAACATAATCTGAAAAACCAAAATATTCCGAAAAAACAAAAGGAAGTATCCCTGCTCTCTGATTATCCGTATCAGCCCAAATGTGTGAACGCCAAGATAAAAAGCCATTTGGACGCTCTTCTGTAAAAGGAGAACGCGCAAATAAAGCTGTTGCAATCGGTTGCAACTTCATCGACACTTGCATTTTTCGCCGCATATCCGCTTCAGAGGAAAAATCAAGATTAACCTGAATCGTAGATGTTCGATACATCATATTAAGACCCTCATGACCAACCTTTGGCATGTAATTAGTCATAATTTGATAACGTGATTTGGGCATACGTGGCGTTTCAGCTAAGGTCCATTTTGGACTCGCTCCAATACCAAGAAAACCAATCCCCAATGGTTTAGCAATTTTCTTAAGAAGAGTCAGATGTTCTGCTGCCTCATGATAAGTCTGATCAATCGTCTGCAGTAGTGCACCAGATAACTCAAACTGCCCACCAGGTTCTAAAGAAATTGCACCTTGATTAGCTGATCCTACCAATCCAATAATATTTCCTTCATCTAAAATAGCCTTCCAACCTAAAGCTTTATGCATTTCTTGTAAAAGAACACGAATACCTTTTGTTCCTTCATATGGAACAGGACGAAAACCATCTATATAAAATGGAAACTTTTCATGTTCAGTACCAATACGCCAATCATTTTTTGCTTTACAGCCTTCTTGAAAATAGCCCACCAAAGAATCTAGATTATCAATTTTACTTTCATCAGTCGTATCAAGCGCCATGAATTATTTTACCCTATCACTAACCCTATCCCTTTAAATGAATCGTTTTGAATGACATTACAAGTCCTTCAATTAACAGACTCATTCCCCACCGCAGCATTAATAATAGCTAAAGCAGCCACCGCTGCAGTATCAGCACGCAAAATACGCGAACCTAGCGACATAGAAATAACAAACGGATGTTTTTTTAAAAAGATACGTTCTTTTTCACTAAATCCACCTTCTGGCCCAATAAGCACTCCCAATGGAATAGCTTTGTGTTTATTTAAAATAGACAAAGGATTACACGTTTCTTGCATTTCATCACAAAACAATAAAGAACGCGTCTTATCCCATTGCATTAACAGTTCTTCTAACGATATAGCAGTTTCACACTTTGGTAAAGATAAAATACCACACTGTTCAGAAGCTTCAATAATATTAGCCTCTATACGCGCCATATTGATACGGCTTACTTGTGTATGATGTGTCATAACAGGCTGCAAAACAGATACTCCCATTTCTACAGCCTTTTGAATCATATAATCTAAACGCGCATGCTTTAAGGGAGCAAAACAATAGATAAGACCTGAAGACGATGTTTGCACTCTTTCTTGGTGAATAATATGAACAATAACATATTTTTTCTTAATAGTAACCAATTTCGCAAGCCACTCTCCATCGCGCCCATTAAAAAGTAAAATTTTAGCTCCTTCTTTCATACGCAGAACATGCACGAGATAAGAAGCCTGAGGCCCTTCTATAACTATCTCTTCATTTAAAGCAAGAGAATGCCGAATGAACAATCTTTGAAGTTTATAATTTGCACGCATAAAAAAATTGTGCCAAAGCCAACCGCAATCGTCAAGAGAAACAAAAGAAAAATCAAACGTAAAAATTAAATATATGAAAAACTATAGAATTTCTTCACCTTTATGAAATATAAGGGAACAAATAGAATGTAGAATGATTCTGCTTTCATAAAAACTTATAAGAATACCCTTTGCCATTACATTCAATGGCTCTTTTTGCTTATTGGAGAAAAATATGTCTGCAAAAAAAGCTACAATAGTGACAGTTACTACAATTTTAGCTTTTATTCTTGGAACTATCGGAATTGCTTCAGTTGGAGCAGATACAAATAGTACATTCTCCGAAGATGGTTATGGCATCTTTTCTCAGACTTAATAAATACATACAAACATCATTTAAATTTTGGCATATATATTATACCACGTATGTTATACAAAGATAATATATTCAATGTATTTCATATTCTTTTACAATTATTGTGCATTGCGCACAAAGTACTCTTTGTCTTGATTAACAAAAAAATTACCAATATTTTGTCCTGTAGAATTAAGAGAAAAAACAAATGGTTGCATCAAACTATTTGTCAGACATTGAACGTCTTTGCATAAAGTTTCTGAGCGATTATTTTTTTGTAATCGTGCCTGTAGTGTTAATTCATGCTCTTTGCCTTGAGTATCAGAAATTGCAATGATCCCCTGCAACAATAAATTCCAATCCGCCATATGCATAAATAATTCTTTTACTGTTATTGCTCCATTTGCAAATTTTGCTTTAATATTCAAACGATCAAAAGCTATTGAAGTCATATTATTATTGGCTAAAAAAAACTGTTTATTTTCTAAAAGCTTATTCTGTAAATCATTTAAATCATACCCCAACAACTGACCTGAAGATATATTCAATGTTAATTGGCCTTGCATCTGCATAAAGTTTTTTGGCCAACAATCTGTCAATATTTTTGTTGTAGCAATAAAGTTGGTTTTATCTTGTATGAATGGTGAAAATCCTAAAAAATTTAACAAAGATTGCATATCAACAGATGTTCCTGAAGCACGCCCTTCAATACGTATTTTTTCACCATCTTCTTGTGCAATTTGAATGTTACTCTGAACAGATCCACCAAAAACATTAGCATTGCCAAGATCAAAAATACCATATCCATTTCTAATTTGTATTGTAGCGGCCAAATTTTCTAGTGAAACGTCTTTTATTTTTGCTTGTGCTGCTGAAAGTCTTACATCCAATCCGATATGATCAGAAATCATGATATCAAAAAATTTATTTTCGTTTTTAATTGAAGAAAATATTGACTCAAATAAATTAAAATCCAAATTATCAAAACCTAATGATCCAATAATCGTTGGAATATGGTTTTGAAAATCTAATTCTAAGGCTCCACGTGCATTTGCTGCACCTATTGAAAATATAATATTATCCATTCGGATGTGCGTCGACTGTGCTAAAAAATGAGATTCCCAGACAATGGGTATTTTCAAATGATGTCCCCAAAGATTACGACCAATCCACGCTAATGTCTGATTCCATCCAGGAGAACGCATTAATAGCTTTCCATCAAATATATAATGGTCTGTTAATCGCGCTTGTCCTATAAATGTTATTCCTCCACGAATAGAATTGAAACTCACCTTCAGTGAACTTTTTCCACCGGCAAAAAGTAACAAAGCCTGATCAGCATTAATCAATAATTCTGTTAACTCTCCATGCCAACGAGCTTTTGCACGAAACCGCACTGCTTGTGTTAATTCTGGCCAATCTAAAGTCGCATTTATTCCCGTTACTCTTTCTGCAATTCCAGAAACACCATTATGATATATGAGGACACCATTTTCGATAACAATCCGCCCAAAAGGCTGATTTAAAAGATGTTCTATATTTGATTGATCAGAATTGTTCTGAACCATTTCACGGGCCCTGCGTACAGCTAACCCTAAGCTTCCTTGCGATCGCGAAAATGTATCCAAAAAATCTGCAGCTGTTTTAACAGGTTTTATCATAACGAATCGTGGACGAACAATTCGCGTTTCTGAAAAAGAAATACGTCCCCGTAGAAGATCGATTAAAGAAAGATCAACTTCTATTGATTCTGCTTCCATTAAAGGTGAGACATCATCAATCTCTGATGTCAAAGTAACACCTGAAAGAACGGCTTTGGGATAAGGAAAAATATTTAACTGTGGAAGATCACGCAATTGCACATTATAGCCAGTCCATGCACTTAAATCTTGCGCTAAACGGACACGAATTGCATCTGTTGATACAATATAAGGTAAAATAATAACAGCAGATCCACATAAAAAAATAATTGTAATAAAAATCTTACTCAAACAATTAATTATTTCAATGCGCACAATTTTCCTCTACGTTTTGTTTTTATAACAACTCACAATTAAACCAAATTACTGCTAAGAAAATTTTTATAATTTAATATATCTTTTATAGTTTTAATCGCTGCATTATTCTTCTTACCCAAACTTTATTACAACAACAATGGAATACCTGTTTTATAAAATTATTATTTTCTTACACTTTCAAAAGTAAAAATGGGTAAAAACTATTAAAATAACTTTCTTGTTCTCAATTTTGCAATAAAACTCTATTTTATTGTCATAAAATATTTTAAAAAAGCAAATAGCCCTACTGAAAGGATCTCCTTCATGAATAACATTATTGACGGAAAAAAACTTGCTGAAGATATTATTATTAAAGTCAAAGATGAAACAAAAAAACTCCGCAACATCCACAATATACAACCTGGAATTGCTGTTATTATTGTTGGAGATGACCCCGCCAGTCAAGTTTATGTCTCCTCAAAAAGCAAAAAAGCGGAAGAATGTGGCTTTTTTTCTGTCAAACATATGGTTCCCAAAGAAACTCAAGAAGCAGAACTCCTTCAACTCATTGAAACATTAAATTCTGATCCTACAATTCACGGCATCTTAGTGCAACTTCCTCTTCCAGCTCATATCAACACCACTAGAATTACCCAAGCTGTTGCAGTGCAAAAAGATGTTGATGGTTTTCACTATATCAATGTAGGAAAACTCGCAGCAAACGTATTTGATGACACAATCATTCCTTGCACGCCAGCTGGCGCTATGATGATGATCAAACAACAATGTGGACAGGATTTGTCCGGTCTTGATGCTGTTATCGTTGGACGTTCTAATATTGTTGGAAAACCAATGGCAGCCCTATTAACAGCCGCAAATGCCACAGTGACTATTGCTCATAGCCGTACTCGTGATCTTGATGAAGTATGCCGCAGTGCTGATATCTTAGTTGCAGCTGTTGGTCGTCCAAAATTAATTAAAAAAGATTGGGTTAAAAATGGAGCTATTGTTATTGACGTTGGCATAAATAGAATTGACGCACCAGAAAAAGGCAAAAACAAAACCCGTCTCGTTGGTGATGTTGACTTTGAAGCAATTAAAGAAAAAGCGGCAGCCATCACACCCGTTCCAGGCGGTGTTGGCCCTATGACTATTGCTATGCTTATGGTTAATACACTTAAAGCAGCAGCTCGAGCACATAAGCTCCCTATACCAAACTTCTAGTCATTATATATAATATATAACTTTTACTTATCTAATTTTTCATTTTAAGCATGCTTAAAATGAATATGCGTTCATTGCGTAACAATTTATTGTGCAGACAATAAAAGAGTAACTGACCAATTAAAAATGATCTAATAAAGAAAACCAATTCATTGCTAAGAATATCAGTGGAAACCGCAAAATTTTTCCTCCTGGAAAAGATGAAATCTTTAAATCTTGAAAATATTTAAACCGCTCACGTTTTCCAGAAAACCATTCAGCGTATAATTTTCCTACAAAAGGAGCAAGCATAACCCCGTGTCCTGAATATCCACCACAATACATAATACCTGGTTTTAGTTGGCGGATATAAGGCATACGCTCAACCGTAATTGCTACCGTAGCCCCCCAATGATGTGTTAAGTTAATACCCTGTAAATGAGGATAAATTTCAACAATCTGTCGTCGTATACGTGCATCTAAATTAACAGGATGCTGATTATCATAACTTTCAACACCACCGAACAATAAACGGTTATCTATACTTTTTCGAAAATAACGGACCATAAAACGAGAATCATCTACCGCTTCACCACCTGGAAGAATGGAACTATTCGTTGGTAACGGTTCAGTGGCTCCAATATATGAACGAATGGAAACTATATTTTTCTCAACAAAACTCCGAAGTCCAAGATTATACGCATTGGTTGCCAATAAAATATTTTCTGTTGTTATGTTACATCGTTCTGTTGTTACAATATATTGGTGATTATTACGCTTTATGGCCGTTACTGGTGTTTTCTCATAAAGTTTAGCACCCACTTCTTTTGCTTTTTTTGCTAACCAGACAACAAGCTTTAAAGGATTGATATGCCCCGTATCCGTATCATAAATACCTCCATGATAAAAAGAAGAGCCAAGTCGTTCAGTAACTTCAACCTTATCCATAAAAGTAAGACCAAGATAACCATAACGTTGCATCATTTCAACGTGCCGTTGATAAGCCGTTATTTCACGTTTCTTATGAAAAACAGACATCTGACCTGCCATAAAATCAACATCACACTCGGGCATAGCGCATAAAGATAAGATATCTTTTTTAGCTTCTTCAGCTAAATCAAATAAAACTTTACTGCGTTCAAAACCATATTGTTTCTCTAATGTTTCCACCCATTGTCGGTGACCTGTTCCTAATTGTCCTCCATTGCGGCCTGAAGCGCCATCTCCAAAACGCGAAGCTTCAAATAAAACAACACTCACACCAGATTTAGCTAGATGATAGGCCGCTGAAAGTCCTGTAAAACCGCCTCCAACAATAACCACGTCACACTGTATTTGGTCATCAACAAATGGGTAAAAAGGACGATCTTTTAAAGTATCTTCATACCAAGAGATTCCTGGAGAAATTGCATTATGATCAATCATAGTCATCATTACTTAAACATTGAGCAAGAGATATTCACGCTCCCACGGGCTAATAACCTCCATAAAAGTTTCAAACTCTTGCCGTTTAATAGCGGCATAAGTACTGACAAACGCATCTCCTAGAATAGCCCGTAACATTGCATCTTGTTCAAACAAATTAACCGCTTCAATTAATCCACGTGGCAATTCAATATTATCAGCGTTCACAGTCTCTGTTGCAGGCTCATCTGGTTCAAGTTTTTGCTGCAAACCAATAAGACCACAAGCTAAAGAGGCTGCAAGTGCTAAATAAGGATTAGCATCAGATGAAGGCAATCTGTTTTCAACACGCCGCCCCTGTGGGACAGAACGCGGAACACGGAAAGCAGTTGTACGATTATCATATCCCCAACGTAAATTAACCGGCGCTGAAAGACCTGGCATAAGACGTCGATAAGAATTAACGTAAGGAGCAAGCATAACAAGTGCTCCAGCCATATGTTTTTGTAATCCACCAATAAAATGGCGAAAATGTATACTTTCTTCTCCATTTTCTTGTGTAAAAAGATTCAAACCTGTTTTTTTATCAAGAACAGATTGATGAATATGCATAGCAGATCCTGGTTGCCCCTGAATAGGCTTTGCCATAAAAGTCGCGTACATATCATGTTTAAGAGCTGCTTCACGAATGGTTCGCTTAAACATAAAAACTTGATCTGCTAATTCAATAGGATGACCATGACGCAAGTTGATTTCAAACTGACCCGCTCCTTCTTCGTGAATAAGAGTATCAATTTCTAACCCTTGTGCTTCTGAAAAATGATAAATATCATCAATAAACTCATCAAATTCATTAACACCCGCAATCGAATAACCTTGCCCACCACCAATCGAACGACCAGAACGACCAACTGGAGGCACTAAAGGATAATCAGGATCAGGATTTTTTTGCACCAAATAAAACTCAATTTCTGGCGCAACAACTGGTTCTAATCCCATTTGCACATATGAATCAATGACTGCTCGCAAAACATTACGCGGCGTATAATCAACGGATTGCCCATTTTGGTATACAAGATCACAAATTATTTGTGCTGTCGGAGCCTCTTCCCATGGAACAATACTCAATGTAGAAAGATCAGGTTCAAGACGTAAATCACCGTCTGTTTCTGGATATTCAAAACCATGACCATCTTCAGGATAATCTCCTGAAATTGTCGTCATAAAAACAGCAGATGGTAATGCCAATGATGTTCCTGATGTAAATTTTTTAGAAAGCATCATCTTTCCACGCGCCACCCCAGCCTGATCAGGCGTGATACATTCAATATCCTCCACATCTCGAAACGCAAGCCATGGCAAGACTTCTTCCCAGCTTTCAACACCACGTAATTTTTTTAAAACATCGGAAATAGGTTCACAATTTTTTTTTATCATTTGTTTGTTATCTTTTATAGCCATAACACACCAACTAAAAAATAATTCGTTTTTTTGTTATAGCATCATTTCCTACATAAGCACTGCATAAAATTGTATATATTTGATTTTTAAAGAATACGATACCTTTATAAAATAGAAGGTACTTTGATATTTCTACAGAATGCTTATTATTACAAAAAAATAATAGGGAAATTGGTACGGTTGGTGGGATTTGAACCTACGACCTCTGGTGCCACAAACCAGCGCTCTAACCAGCTGAGCTACAACCGCATAAAATAAATAGTCAATCTTCCAATAATCATTCACTATTTAATATGTAATCACTCTTCTACTGTGTCACATACGGAAGATCAAAAGAGTTTGCAAGTCTATTTAAAAAAATCATACCATTTTTGTCAATAAACAACAATTTTATTCCAAAGGAAGTGCATATTTTGCCCAACGCTCAACATTCTTATCACGATAAGTCTTGATGTTCTCAACACCCTCTTGCTGCATAAGTTGTAGAACTTCTTTTATGATGCTTATTGCAAGACCCGGTCCTTCATAAACCATTCCGCTATAAAGTTGTATCAAATCTGCACCAGCCTTAATTTTCTCTAAAGCAGTTTGTGCATTCCGTACACCACCAACCCCAATAATCGCAATATCTTTACCAAGCTTTTGACGCATTTTTGCAAGCACAATGGTGGAGCGCTCAAATAGCGGTTGTCCTGATAGCCCACCGCTTTCAGCAGCAAATGCTTTATTCATAAGACCAGAACGAGAAAGCGTCGTATTAGAAACAATTAAACCATCAAAATCAGAAAGCTTTATTTCTTCAGCAATATCATCTAATTCGTCTTCCGTAAGATCAGGAGCAATTTTTAAAAAAATTGGAATAGAAAATCCATGTTTTTTCTTTTGATTACTGCGTGCTCGAGCAACCGCATTAATTAAAAGCCGTAAATTATCTCGTGTTTGTAAATCACGTAACCCTGGTGTATTTGGTGAAGAAATATTCACTGTGAAATAATCAGCAACATCATAAAAACAGGCAATCCCTGCAGTATAATCATCAATCTTATTGGCTGTATCTTTATTGGCACCAATATTGATTCCCACAATACCGGATAATTTACATGCACGTAACCTATCATAAACAATTTGGTGCCCATCATTATTAAAACCCATTCTATTAATAATCGCCTCATCCTCGATCAAGCGAAAAAGTCTTGGTTTAGGATTTCCAGCCTGCGGCTTTGGTGTAACAGTACCAATTTCAGTAAAACCAAATCCTAAACGTAAAACAGCATTGACAACTTCTGCATTTTTATCAAACCCTGCAGCAAGACCAATAAAATTTTCAAATTCAAGACCTGCAACGCTCACACATAAACGCTTATCAATAATCTTCTGATAACTGTTTAATCCACTTTTCAGTCCTGCAATTGCCAAGCGATGTGCTCGCTCTGGATCAAGCATAAATAAAGCAGAACGACCAATACAACGAAAGAAACTCATTTTCTCTTTCTCCATAAAATAAAAACAATTCTTTTGACAGCTCATTTAAGCTTTACAATATCCAAGACCATCACAAAAAATACAGCCTTCAAATAGAAACACACCACCTCATTAAACAAAAAAATATCTTCCATAACTGTCAATACAATTTAGATTGATATACAGTATCTATAAAAAATATTTTCATCTTGAAAAAACTTACTTTGTACTATTTTAGGAGTTATTAAGAGATAAAATTGAATAAATTGCTTAGATCAATCAAAAATGATCTAAATTTGGTCTAAATTACAATCACATTATATGCAATTAATACCCTGCATTTAAAATTTACGCATTATAATGTTCTTTACAAAATATTTTTAATAGCCTGTCATATAACTTCTCGCAAAAATAAAAATCCCTCTTTTCTTTTTCATAAAAAGCGGTAATTAAAACTACTGTAAAGAACCACGCGGAAAAGGGAAATATAATGCTTAAAGAATTCAGAGAATTTGCCTTAAAAGGTAATATGATCGATATAGCTATCGGTGTCATTATAGGAGGTGCTTTTTCTAACTTAGTTAATTCAATTGTTAACGACATTATGATGCCAATCATTGGCTTTATCACAGGTGGTATTGATTTCTCTAATATGTTTATTCAACTTTCAGGCGAAAAAAAAGCTATTTTAAGTGCTGCGAAAGAAGCTGGAGCGACCATTAGCTATGGACATTTTATAACAATTCTCATAAACTTTTTCATTATTGCTTGGGTTTTATTTATTCTCGTTAAAGTCATTAATAAAATTCGTCACAAACAAGAAGAAGTAGAAAAACCCAAAAAAATATCTTCTGAAGAAAAGCTTTTGACAGAAATTAGAGATCTTTTAGCTGAAAAAAAATAAATTTACACAACGCTTTATTCACGAAACACGGGAAAAAACATTTCGACTGTTGTCCCGTGATGTGGTTTTGAAAACAATAAAAATTGACCTCCATTCTCTTCTACCATCGTCTTACACATCGCTAATCCCAAACCAGTTTCTTTTAACACCCTCTCATAACACTGATCATCTGTGCACTCTATCGGATCATAAGGTTGCATAATCCAAGCGATTTCCTTTTCACTCATTCCCACACCATTATCGCTAACAGAAATCTTCACACACTGCCCTTTGCCATAAAAAACGTGGATAACAATTTGTCCTCCCGAGGGAGTGAAATGAATTGCATTAAAAAGAAGACTCCATATAACTTGCCGAAACACTTGTGGTGATATCCGAATGAATGGAACATGCACCGGTGCCACAATGCGCATAATGATACCATTATGATTAGCTTGTGTTTCAAAAAAAGCTATATTCGTGCGTAAATGAGATATCACATCAAACTCTTGAGTAATAAGAGAGGTATTAACGCGACTCTTTATACCAGCATCATTCATTTTAGAATATTCTGATAATTGATACATCAATGATAATATCTGTTTTCCAAATGAAATAATATGAGATAAATCTTCATAATAACGCTCATTTTTTACGTGACTAAACTGACCATCACGTGTATTTTCTGCGAAATCAATGAGCATATTTAAAAATGTCTGTATTTCATCAACAGCTCTGGCTATTTTATTTTCTTTTCCTGCATTATCAAAAGAGTAAGCAACCTCCATCATATTGCGCAAAACAACAGCGTAATGACCTTGCTGAATCAATGGTACGATCATCATAGAAATCGCTAAAGTATCATTATTTTTCGTTACCAAATCAACGCTTTCATGACAATTAAAGATCTGGATTTTTCTTGTCGCACGCGTTCGTTCAAAATATTCTTCAATCAAAACTCGACTTTGTACAGTAAAGAATGACAAGAGTGGCTGTGCTAATAATTCATTTATTTCATAATTCATTAGTGCTAAAGCAGAATTGCTCACAAATTGAACAAGCCTCTGTTCATCAATGCACAATACACCATCTGTCACCGTATCTAATAGCGATAAAATTGCCGAAGGTTCTTTCATTGACACATGTTCTATAACATTAACAGAAGCTGATGGCTGAGTGAGCGGTAATTGTACCGACATATCCTCAACAACCGATTCTTCTTCTAAAGACGAATGTAATTCACTCCGCAATCGTTCTGCTATTTCACGAAAAGCTAAACATTCAACTTCCGAAAGAGTTGATGTGTTTACAGATCGCTTTGCATCTTGTGTATCTTGTACTTTTTCTCTGAGTTTTAAAATACCAAATCCACGAAACCCTTTAAGCCGATGTCCAAGATCAAAAATTGGCAAAGCAGATAATTCAACATCAAGTTTGTCCGAGCAACCATCTATAGGCCATTCAACTTTCTGCGCACTCCAAGGAATAGTCGACTTAATAAAACTACTTAGAGTACGATAACGCTCATCATTAAATTGTTTGGCAAGTTGATCAAAATCAGCTCCTACAATATGAGAAGATATGGGGCCAACAGTTTCATATAACTCTTCTGAGACATCACAAAAATAACCATCTGCATCCATTGTCCAAATAAAACGCCTTGGTAAAAGCTTAGATGAAAAACTGAAAGATCTCTTTTGTTTTATTAACTGCTCTTTATTTAATTGCACACATAAAATAAGAAAATTTTCAGGATTCACTTCCAAGCGAATAACACCAACGTGTATATTGCCATTTTCTACAGATAAGACAGTCTTTACCGGTGAATCATCATTAATAGTTTGCAGTAGAATTTTAACCGTTTCATCAACACAATCAAAATGTGAAGAAGATTCCAATATGATTGCATCTGCATCAATTACAGCCACAGACCTTGTCGCATTATCTAAACCGGCAATGATAGAAATGTGTTCTGTAAGGATCGCTTCTAATAAAAATACTTGACCAATCCTCGAAATGTTAACTGAAAAAATAGAAAATTCAGCACAATACTTCACACCGTTTAACATAATAAAACGTGAAGACTGAGCACTCTTCAGGATTTTATAAGAGACTTCTTGATCAAAAAAACCATGCTGTGAAGTTGCATCCTCAACAGAAGAAAAACCAAAAAAATATGCAGCAGCACCATTCGACCAAAGAATATTTTTACCATCAGATGAAAGAACAAACGCCATTTGTCCACGGATAAAGGCTTGTTTAATTTCTTTACATTCCAAATAATCCAAAAATGTCAAAGGCACTTCCTTATCTTTCTCTTGTTTAAAATTACACTAATAGCGATACTTCCGATCATTTTCATAGAGTGTAACATTTTGAATTATGTTGCTCACTATTAAATAAACTATCTTAATAGCTCATAATAAAAAAAGCGGAACAATGTCCGCTTTTATACAAAACAACCACACTATACTCTTCCAAATTATTTTTGTCGTATGTTTTTAACCATTCGGATATTTTATTCACCACATCCGCTGAGTAAAATTTCCCGTTTTCCTACGTGATTAGCAGCGCCGACAATACCCTCTTCTTCCATCTTTTCAACGAGAGAAGCCGCCTTATTATAACCAATTGAAAGTCTACGTTGAATATAAGACGTTGAACATTTTTTATCACGCATAACAATTTTCACAGCCTGAGCATAGAGTTCTTCACTTTCTCCTCCAGATTTTCCTGCTGCAACAAACTCAGAAACCGAATCGTCAGCTTCTTGATTATTCTTCTCATCATCTTCGCTATCTGTAACCTTTGCTAAATAATCAGGCTTTCCTTGCATTTTAAGATGCTCAACGACAGATTCTACTTCTTTATCAGAAACAAAAGGTCCGTGTACACGCATAATCCGCCCACCACCAATCATATGCAACATATCTCCCTGTCCCAAAAGTGTTTCAGCACCCTGTTCTCCCAAGATTGTACGACTATCAATTTTTGATGTTACTTGAAAAGAAATGCGCGTTGGAAAATTTGCCTTAATCGTTCCTGTAATCACATCAACAGAAGGACGTTGCGTTGCCATAATAAGATGAATACCTGCCGCGCGTGCCATTTGTGCTAAGCGCTGAATGGCACTTTCTATTTCTTTACCAGCAACCATCATAAGATCAGCCATTTCATCAACAATGACAACGATATAAGGAAGTTGTGTTAAATCCATTGCTTCTTCATGATAAAGCATCTCTCCCGTTTCTTTATCAAACCCAGACTGCACAGTGCACATAATTGTTTCACCTTTTTCTGCCGCAAGTGCAACCCGTGCATTGAAACCATCAATATTCCGCACACCCAATTTAGCCATTTTGCGATAACGTTCTTCCATTTCACGAACCGCCCATTTTAAAGCTGTTACAGCTTTTTTTGAATCAGTCACAACAGGTGTCAACAAATGTGGAATGCCATCGTAAATAGAGAGCTCTAACATTTTAGGGTCAACCATAATCAAACGACATTGCTCTGGAGTCATTCGATACAGAATTGATAAAATCATTGTATTAATTGCAACAGATTTTCCTGAACCTGTTGTTCCTGCCACTAACAAATGAGGCATCTTCGCTAATTCCGCAATAACAGGCTCACCATTAATTCCTTTTCCCAAAGCAAGAGCTAATTTAAATTGACTATCGCAAAAACTACTTGATTGTATTAATTCACGTAAATACACAGTTTCACGAGCTGCATTTGGTAATTCAATGCCAATAACATTCCGCCCAGGAATAACGGCAACACGTGCAGAAATAGCCGACATAGAACGAGCAATATCATCAGAAAGTCCAATCACTCGAGACGATTTTACCCCAGCAGCAGGTTCAAACTCATACATTGTTACCACTGGACCTGGGTGCACATGAATAATTTCACCCTTAATCCCAAAATCTTCTAGAACGCTCTCCAAAAGTCCAGCGCTACGTTCTAATGTTTCTTGTGAAATACTTGTATCACTGTGAGAAATAGGCTCTTGCAATAAATCAATCGATGGAAAATTATAAACGTGATCCTCAGCAAATTGAGTTCTTAGCATAAAATCAGAATGATTGTTGTATAACGGCATATCAACAGCTTGTTGTGAATATTTTTTTGTTTTTTTCACAAACAAATCAGCTGC
The DNA here is from genome assembly GCF_026929975.1 of Bartonella sp. F02. Lineage (GTDB taxonomy): Bacteria > Pseudomonadota > Alphaproteobacteria > Rhizobiales > Rhizobiaceae > Bartonella. The sequence continues at coordinate 17,180 of NZ_JANHOK010000006.1, read as the reverse complement.
ACTCTTTGCAACATCCACTGTTCTACAATCATCGCTTACAACACAATTAGAAAAGTCACGTGTTTCTTGAGCAGACTTTTTCAAAATAGAGGATTCTTGATTTGTTTCAATTTTCTCAAAAATAGAATGAGCGTTATGCGCTAAAACTCCTTCGGATTTTTCGCTTTTTAAAGAATTTGCATCAGAAATTTTCTTAATATTTTCTTCTAAAACTTCTGACGCAGTTGAATGATACAATTGTGCAGAACCACCTTCAAGCACACGATAAAGAGTAGTAATAGACTCATCAAAAGCAGAACAAATATCCAATAAATCGTCACTTTTCTGGAAAACTGTTTCTTCTGCTAAATCACAACATGTTTTTTCTTTTTGTGAGTTTTTCACTCTAACTTGCTCTATCATAAAAGGTTCACATTCAAAAAATGCGTTATCAGAAAGATAAAAAACAGGCTCTATTTTTTGTTTTACATTCTCTACAGAAGATAAATTTTTCTCTGTATCTTTTTCAATTAACTCACCAACAGTTTGTTGAGAAACCGGCTCTAAAGCTGTTGAGCAATAAAGTGCTTCTTCATTTTCAATCAATTGAGATTTGATCGATTCTTTGTCAAATGTTGGAACATGTGTAAGCTTTTTCTTTTCTTTTGCTGACAAAGCCTGAAACTGTTGTGCAAAAACTGGATCCGTTTCTATGCGACGCCGTAAAATTTCAACTTCTGGCGTTCGTGTGAAACGTACATTCTGTCCAAGAGAAAATGCTTTTTTCCATACAGTTGGATAGGAAAACATTTCAGCAACCTCTGTAGATGAAGTTTGTTCTGATTGGCCTTCTGCATTTTTGTCAAGAAAAGAAGACGCAAAAGTAGATTTTATATTCAGATTACGCATGATACCTATGACATTATGTAATAATAACGGAAAGATTTTTTAAACAAGATACATAGAACTTACATCATGAAGGTTAATAACCTTTTGCTAACAATCAATTTAAAACAAAAAATATTTTTATTAACTTTTTTCTCTAAAGCAAAAGAATACAATATTTAATGTATTAAGCTTCCTGAGCAATCTACACATTCTGAAATGTCCTACATTGTGACCTTCAATGAAGGTTTCATATAACCAAATATTAAACAATAAATTATCTTATAATGTGCTCGCTAAAATTATTAACTCTTTTAGTTTCAAAGTTTTTTTTGCATCATTATATAATTCTCAATGTAAACATCACCATTTTAGATTCTTTAAAAAGCACGTTTTAAATGCAACTCAAATCTACCCATCATTCGTAAAGAATGTTGCTATCAACAGTTTTAATCACTAGTATATATAGTTTTAAAAATAGTACAGTTTTAAAACCAAAACTATTTATGCAAATAGGAGCAATAAGGTTATGCTAAATAAGCGAAAATTTTATATCAATGGCTTGTGGGATAACCCAATCACAACAAATGACCTACACGTCATTGACCCATCAACGGAAGAAGTTTGCGCTGTTATTAGTATTGGTGATACCGCAGATGTTGATAAAGCAATTGCTGCAGCTAAAAAAGCTTTTCAAAACTGGAAAATGACCACACCTCATGAACGCCTTTCCTTCGTCGAGAAAATCCTTGGGATCTATGAAAAACGTTCTGAAGATATGGCTCAAGCCATTTCAATGGAAATGGGAGCTCCTATTGATATGGCACGCAATGCACAAACTGCAACTGGAAGCCGCCATATTCGCAATTTTATTAAAGCTTTTAAAGAATTTTCTTTTCAAGAATCTTTAATTGAAGACAATAACCATGCAATACTTCAATATGACCCTATCGGCGTTGTAGGATTGATTACCCCATGGAATTGGCCTATGAACCAAATAACTCTTAAGGTAATTCCTGCGCTATTAGCAGGTTGTACAATGGTTTTAAAACCTTCTGAAATTGCTCCTCTTTCTGCTATGCTCTTTGCAGAAATTTTAGATGAAGCCGCTCTTCCTGCTGGCGTTTTTAATTTAATTAATGGTGACGGAGCCAATGTAGGTTCTTATTTATCCACTCACCCAGATTTAGAAATGATCAGTTTTACAGGTTCAACAAGAGCAGGAAAAGCTATTTCTAAAAACGCTAGTGATACCTTAAAACGAGTCTGCTTAGAACTCGGTGGAAAAGGAGCAAATATTATTTTTGCTGATGCCGATGCAGATGCTATTTCACGTGGTGTCCATCACTGCTTCTATAATAGTGGACAAAGCTGCAATGCTCCAACACGGATGCTCGTAGAGCGCTCAATCTATGATAAAGCCACAAAAATAGCAAAAGACATTGCTGAAAACACAAAAGTAGGCTCAAATCATCAAGAAGGAGATCATATCGGTCCTGTTGTATCACAACAACAATATAACAAAATTCAAGCTCTTATCCAATCCGGAATTGATGAAGGCGCGACACTCATTGCAGGTGGTTGTGGTTTACCAACAGGAATGAAACATGGTTATTATGTACAACCAACAGTTTTTGCAGATGTGAAACCTGATATGCGCATTTTCCAAGAAGAAATTTTTGGTCCAGTCCTCTCAATTATTCCTTTTGATACCGAAAATGAAGCTATTACTTTAGCCAATAATACAACATATGGTCTCACAAACTATATACAGTCTCAAGATCGAAGCAAATGTCAACGTATTGCTACACAATTGCGTTCTGGGATGATAGAAGTTAATGGATACGGCTTACCTGATGGAAGTTACTTTGGAGGCGTAAAATTTTCTGGACGTGCTCGCGAAGGTGGACAATGGGGAATTAGAGAGTTCCTAGATACAAAAGCAATTTCATATTGGTAAAATCCATTAAACAACTCAAAAATAGGATTGTGTAATAGTGCAAAAGAGAACAGATGAAAATGCTTTTGGACAACGCATCGATCAGTGGTTTGTTAAACAATATCCAGACGAACTATCACGCTCACGTTTACAAACTCTAATTCGCGAAGGTCACCTTACAATTGATGGACATCCAGTAAAAGAACCAAAAACAAAATTGAAAGCCAACCAACTGATTGAATTAACAATACCGGTTCTTCATGACGCAAAACCTGTAGGTGAAGCCATTGCACTTGATATCCTATTTGAGGACGATCACATTATCGTCATTAATAAACCAGCCGGTCTTGTTGTTCATCCAGGAAATGGCAACTGGACCGGTACGTTAGTGAATGCTCTGATTTACCATTGTGGTGAAAGCTTATCGGGTATTGGTGGTGTTAAGCGACCTGGTATTGTTCATCGTCTTGATAAAAATACAAGCGGTGTTATGGTTATTGCAAAAAGTGATTTTGCTCATAAAAGTCTCAGCGCACAATTTGCTGACCATGGACGCACTGGTGTTTTAGATCGACGTTATCATGCTCTCATTTGGGGATCACCTCATCACAATAAAACAACAATAGATACATTCCTCAGTCGATCTCCTTATGATCGAACAAAGCGAATTGTCGTTCATAAGGAGCATACCGGTGCTAAACGCGCCATTACGCATTTTTCTTTGCTTGAAAAATATGGAGCCTGTGCAAACGGAGCACCTGTAGCCAGTCTTTTAGAATGTCGTCTAGAAACAGGACGCACACACCAAATCCGTATTCATATGGCTCATATCGGACATCCGCTTATAGGTGATACCGTGTATGGAAACGCTTTTAAAACAAAATCAAATATATTTAATTCTATAATAAAAGATACAATCGATCAATTCAATCGACAAGCACTTCATGCAACTAGTCTTGTTTTTGAACATCCAATTAAAAATGAGGTCATGTCTTTTTCTTCATCATTACCAAAAGATATGGCTGAACTCATAAATCACTTTAAAAAACTTTGTTGAAACTTTTAACCACTTCATGACTTTACAATGAAATATCTCTTTTTGAACAAAATTTCAAATTATGGTAATGTAAGTAAGAACAAGAGTACCTATATAATGTTCGTGAATAGAATTTGCCTTATGGGAATTCAAATAATAAGGAGGGTGCTATATGGCCCATGTAAGTCTACCATCAGTAACGTTAGGTGATGGCGGCCTTAATCGTTACTTAGAAGAAATACGCCGTTTCCCAATGCTAAAACCAAAAGAAGAATATATGTTAGCTAAGCGTTATCGTGAACATAACGACCCTAAAGCTGCGCATAGGCTTGTAACAAGTCACCTCCGTCTCGTCGCTAAAATTGCAATGGGGTATCGTGGCTATGGATTACCTATAGGAGAAGTTATTTCGGAAGGTAATATTGGTCTTATGCAAGCTGTAAAACGCTTCGAACCAGAAAAAGGATTTCGCTTAGCAACTTACGCAATGTGGTGGATTAAAGCATCAATACAAGAATATGTTTTACGCTCTTGGAGCCTTGTCAAAATAGGAACGACCGCGAATCAAAAACGCTTATTTTTTAACCTGCGTAAATTGAAAAATAAACTTCAAACATTTGATAATAATAGTCTCAACCCTGAACAAATCAAAGAAATTGCTACGCATTTAAAGGTATCAGAAGATGAAGTTATCTCAATGGATCATCGACTGAGCGGTGATACTTCACTCAGTACACCTTTACGAACCAATGAAGGTCAGAGCCGTGAATGGCAAGATTGCTTGGTTGATGATTCTAGCAGTCAAGAGCAAATTTTGATTGAACAAGATGAATTTAAAAAACGCCATTCTATGTTAATGCACGCAATAAATAATTTAAATGAGCGTGAAAAACGTATATTTTGGGCACGTCGTCTGAATGATGAACCATCAACACTAGAAGAACTTTCAAACGAATTCAATGTTAGCCGAGAACGTATAAGACAAATTGAAATTCGTGCGTTTGAAAAAGTTCAGAATGCTATGAACGAGTTGATCTCATTGCAACAAAAAAACACAAAATCAACTCTGCTATCAAACTTATGAAACTCATTCAAACTAAGAGCATATATATCATATATGCTCTTTTTGTGCGCTAAGTCTGTTAAAGAAAACTATCACAAATTTATCGCCCTATATTTTTTTGTATGAGTACTTTACTATCTCTAGTAGAGAACTTCTGATTTATTTTTTTGCGTAAGCCACGTTCCAATCACATCATTAAAAATAGCTTCACCTTCCGCTCCTTTCGCAAAGGTAAGTTCGTGTATCCGACCATTTTTATCACTCATCACCAAACGTATCCAATTTAACTGACGTATTAGCTGTAAATTTCGATAAAAAAATGGAGGATTGCCACTTAGTGCAAAAATAAAAAAATCATCATTAATTTTAGCTGAAACAGTTCTCGTTAAACTTTGACCAACAGATTGCTCACTTGCCTTAAAAGTTAATGCTTTAATATCGCTTATCGCTTTACCTGAAAATTGATCAGAAGTAATAAAAATAAAATCTATAATATAAGCAGCAGGAAAAGATGCGTTAGTATTACGTCGGAAAGTCATCTGTAATGACAACCCTTCATCAGGAATCGTTAGATCACCTCGTAGCGCTAATTCCACTGATTTCCCCTGAGTAGCAGAAGCTTCCTTTATCACTGACCATTGTACACTTCCCGTTGCCACTTTTTCTTCATCATAATCTGTACGAGATTGATAAAGGATGGCTTCACCCAGCGATTTAATTGTCTTCAAATCAGTGGAAACAGCTGTCGACATTTTTTTATCATTCACAAACTCTGTATTATCAACCAAACCAACATCAACTTCACTTCCATTTTCCAATAAACGCTGCGTCAGCTTTTTATTAGAGATAGATACTTTTGATGGCATTCCAGAAACATCAACTTTTTCTCTTTGTAACTGATTATCATTTGATAAAAATACACGCTCACCAAGAAGAAAAATGCTGATAAGGCAAATAACGAAACTACAAAAAGCTGCAGTCCCTATCATAATACGTTTTCGTACAAATGGTCGATTAGCTCTTTTCAAAGCTTGAGAAAAAATATGCGAAACAATATGAGAGCTATCCACTTGTCCGAGAGAAAATGACTCTGAGTTTTCAGATGTATTTTTTTCAACATCATGATGTCCATCATACGAATGAGAAGTCACAACATTATCCATATTAACAAACTCTGCATCTGGAACATCTGATTTTATAGACAATGTATCCGATGTTTTATCAGTTGTAGACGATTGTTGTTTATCTTCTATTCTTAAAAATGAAGTATGATTATTTTGCAGCGATATTGAGTCTTGCGTACTTTTATTATCGCTCATTTCATCTGCAGATTGCCAGCCAATTAATGAAGAAAGCCTTCTCTTTTCAATCCTAACATATTCTTCTTCAACCGTTTTAATAGCATCTTCCAAAGCTTTTCTTTGTGTATCTGCTAATGTTTTTGAAATTTTTGCTTCTACAAATTTATATTCTAAGGTTTCAAGAGCACGCTCATAAATTTGTTCACGTAATTGAGATGTCGCATTATTTTGTGCATCAATTGCTTTTCTCAAGATTCCAACGAAATCTACCATATCTTATCTTAATCTTTTCAAACTTAGAGAAAAAAATTTAAACATAAAGTATTTTTGCATTCTTAATTTTAATTCTCTAAATGAATTATTAATTTGTATTTGTACAAAAATACCGCAATAGCATACAACGAATACCAAAATGTTACTTCGCATATTTTCTGTTATACTCTAAAAATCTACTTTTATTTAAAAATAAAAGAAAATAATTAATCCGCAAAAGGATCCGTTACAAGAATCGTATCTTCACGTTCAGGACTAGTAGATAATAGAGCCACCGGTGCATCAATTAGTTTTTCAATACAGCGCACATATTTGATAGCTTTCTCTGGTAATTCGTTCCAGCTTCGTGCATATGCAGTTATTTCTTTCCAGCCTTCTAAAACCTCATAAATTGGTCTCACCCGAGCTTGAGCTCCCATAGCAGAAGGTAAATAATCAATCTTTTTGCCATCAAGCTCATAGCCAGTACAAATTTTAATTTCATCCAAACCATCTAAAACATCAAGTTTTGTCAATGCAATACCACGGATACCACAAACATTCACCATCTGACGGACTAAAACTGCATCAAACCAACCGCAACGACGCTTCCGACCTGTTACAACACCAAATTCGTTTCCACGTTCTCCTAAAAACTCTCCAACATCATTAATCTGTTCTGTCGGGAATGGCCCTTCTCCTACACGTGTTGTATAAGCCTTAGCAATACCCAGCACATAATTTACCGCACCCAGTCCCATACCTGAACCCGTCAAAGCTTGCCCTGAAATTGTATTGGATGATGTTACATAAGGATAAGTTCCAAAATCATTATCCAACCACGCTCCTTGAGCTCCTTCAAAAAGGATGCGCTGCCCCATTCGACAACGCTCTGCCAAAAGACTCCACGTACAATCTACAAAAGGTAAAATTTCATCTGCCACCTGCATTAATTCATCATAAAGCTTTTGCGCATTAATTTCTTCAACGCCGATTCCACGGCGTATAGAATTATGATGAATTAAGAGTCGCTCAATTTTAGCCATAAGCGTATCAGTTTCTACCAAATCAATCACTCGAATAGCCCGACGCCCTACTTTATCCTCATAAGCAGGTCCAATACCTCGTTGTGTTGTTCCAATTTTTAAACCCGAAATATTATTTTCTCGAATAGCATCAAGATCACGATGCAATGAAAGAATTAAAGAAGCATTTTCAGCCACACGCAAAATTTCAGGAGTAATCTTCAAACCTTGAGAACGTAATTTTTTTAATTCTGCAACAAAATGATGAGGATCAACAACGACTCCATTACCGATAATAGATAATTTTCCACGGACTAAACCAGATGGTAGAAGCGATAATTTATAGCTCGTTCCATCAATAACCAATGTATGACCTGCATTGTGACCGCCTTGATATCTCACGACAATATCTGCACGTTCAGACAACCAATCGACGATTTTACCTTTACCCTCATCACCCCATTGCGTACCAACAACTACTACATTGGCCATAATTTTCTCCGTTGCATTTGGTAAAATAACACCCATATTAAAAAACAAACGGTTCTTTATAACGGAACCTTATAGTAAGTGCGACTCTTCATTTCAAATTTTTATATTATTCGGCTTTAAATTTCCCAATACTCACAACAAATCTGTCTTAATATAAAATATATCTTTAGTATGCAGTATTCATTCACAATTTTTACACGCTCAAAATATAAAAATTATTATCATCATTTTTTTTATTATACTTTAAACAACCTTATCAAAGCTGTTTTAATAACCACACTGAACTTTCTCAACCTGAAAAGCCCATTCAAGCCATTTTGTTAGCAGCACAAGATCAGAAGCTTCTATTGTTGCCCCTGTCCAAATCCGAAACCCTGGAGGAGCATTTCGATATGCACCAATATCATAAGCAACTCCTAACTTATCAAGACGCATCACTATTGCTTGGACAAAAGACGCTTGCATTTCAAAATCAAGAGCAACAATAACCGGATCTACAATCTTCAAACAAACCGATGTATTAGAGCGCGTTTGAGGAATTTTTGCTAAATACTCTAACCAAGGTGATTGACGAACAAAAGCATCAAAAACTGAAAAATTTTTATCAGCTCGTGCAATCAATGCTTGCAAACCACCAAGTGATTTTGCCCACTTTAATGCATCAAGATAATCTTCAACACAAAGCAGAGAAGGCGTATTAATCGTTTCTCCTCTGAAAAGATTTTCATTCAATTTTCCATCTTGTGTCATCCGAAAAATTTTTGGTAAAGGCCAAATCGGAACATAAGTTTCAAGACGTTTAACAGCGCGAGGACTTAGAATAAGAACTCCATGTGCTGCTTCTCCTCCTAAAACTTTTTGCCACGAAAAAGTAACAACATCTAATTTTGAAAAATCAAGCTTTTGTGCAAAAACAGCTGATGTAGCATCACAAATTGTTAAGCCTTTACGATTATCAGGAATAAAATCTGCATTAGGAACACGAACACCTGAAGTTGTGCCATTCCACGTAAATACAACGTCACGTTCAAAATTAATCTGTGTTAAATCGGGTAATTCTCCATAAGATGCTTCTAACGAACGCACATCAGAAAGTTTTAATTGATTGATAACATCTACGGCCCAACATGAACCAAAATTCTCCCACGCGACCACATCCACACCCCGTTCTCCTAACAAAGACCACAGAGCCATCTCAACAGCTCCTGTATCTGAAGCAGGAACAATAGCAATACGATAATCTAGAGGCACTTCGAGAACATCACGTGTCAAATCAATTGCTTCAGCAAGCTTTAATCTTCCTAGTCTAGATCGATGAGAACGCCCAAGCAACGCATCTTTAAGAATTTCAACCGTCCAACCAGGTCGCTTACTGCAAGGACCTGAAGAAAAATTAGGATTTCTCGGACGACTATCCGGTGCCTCCAATTCTATCATTATTCTATTCCTTTTAGATAAGATGATTTATAGTAAAAAATAAAACAATGTACGAAAGAACCCACGCTAATAGCTTATTTTCTATAAATATAAAAAATATGTCCACTTAATTTTATAGAATATAAATACACTGCTATTCTATGAAGAAAACTACAATTCACAACACTCTTCAATTGATTCTTAAAAACCAATTACTTTTCGTTTTTATTACAAAAAACTCTCTCTCATACTATGCTTAGCGTATAATCAAAGATTTACACATTGATTTTATGAAATATAAAAAATCTTTAACATATTGAATAATAAAGATAAAATTATAAAAAATCAATTATTTTTATTTTGATGGCTAGACAGAGAAAATTTTAATGTTATAACCCAAACGTTTCATATTTTATTGAAACGTGCCCAGATAGCTCAGTAGGTAGAGCAGCGGACTGAAAATCCGCGTGTCCGTGGTTCGAATCCGCGTCTGGGCACCATTTTTCATTTTTAATTTATTGAAATATATGAATTTTTTTATAATTTACAATTTTAAGACCACCTTTTAGACCACCTTCTGGAATTTATACAACTTTACCTATATTGTTTCTATTTGCTCCTTATTTTTCTTTGGAGTAAATGCCAAGATCTCTTTTTTTCTCCACCTCACTGCCCTCCCTAGCCTATAAGGTTCAGGAAACGCTCCTTGCATCACCCAATTGCGAATAGTTGTTGTTGATACGCTAAAGAGTTGTGCACATTCACGTGTCGTTACATATCTATCGCCATCATCAAATATCATATCATTATCTTTCTATCTTTTATGTTATAAATGGGTGGAGACGCTAGGAAGAGAGAGCACCCCCATAGAATTAAGCGGCTTCAGTCATGATCTTTTTCATATCTTGCTCTATCTCTACTAAAAACGCTTCAACAGCTTTATTGATGTGTGCAATCTGTTCCTCGTCACGGTGGATGCGGCATATTTTAAGACGTAAATTCGACGATTGGCCAGTAAATCGTGGATCGTAGCTTACAAAATCACACCATTTTCGTCCTGTACAAGCCATTTGAAATTGCATTTGCGCTACATATTCAGGCTTGATCTCGTGATTGATAAAGAAGCGTATGTGGGTTGTTGATTTGGGGCATTTGACTTCGATTAATCCATACTCTCCAATGAGACCATCAGGACTTGCACCTGCCATCTCAATTATTGGGTGAGGCACAAAACCGCACCTTGTTACATTGGCATCATAAATGAAGCTATATTCTTCGATTGCATCATCTTCATGCTCAATGCCCCGTCGCATATCTTCTGTTTCATAATGTGGGCTTATCTCTCCTGTTAAACATTCTGCAAGGAGTTTGATTTTGTATTCGTCATATTTGCCTGTCGGCAATCCTTTAGCCGTTCTATTGACGACACTGTAAACGTTTGAAGCAGTGACTTTGCCTAAACGCGCTTAAAACCATTGTGCTGTTCGTTGTTCCATTTTACACCGTCGTTTGTTGCTCTTGTTGCAATAAAGATTGTCGAGCTTTAGCCATTTGTGAGCGTTGCTTCTTTTTCAAAGTAAACAAAACAGTTTGTGCTTGTTTAGTAAGACATATCTGTTAGATTTTTTACTCCTATGAAAGAGAGCATTTTGTTTTTCTCCGATTGTGTCTGTTCCATTAATTCTTCGATTTCATTCATTTGCTTAGGTGTGATATCTGCGATGAGCATGTTGCCATCTGTATCATCTTCCTCACTTGTTACATTAAGAAACATGCCTAATAGGTATCTGAGTGCATAAATGATAGTAGAGCCAACAGATTGAATGTGATTTTTGCTACCTTGCCCATCAATTGAAAATGTTCCTTCTGTTGAGATTTGATTGCCCGAAGGGTGAGACAGTGTTACTTCTATAGTAACATTTGTTGCGGTTTGACTTTTAATATGAAAAAACAAAGCAAAACGGTATTTTGCACGAGTATCTTTTACTGCGCCAATATACTGTCTTATGGCATGATGCTGGAACGGATTTCAGCATATACCTTGAAAAAGGGTGTTGAAGATATCGTAACTGGTCAAGCAAATGGAGTGTCAAAAACATTTATGCCAACCTCCGGAGAACTTTTAGCTTATTGCCAAAAAATAGAAAATACCCTTATTTCAAAAGTCATAAGTGTGCGTAGAGCGATTGAAAATACACGAGAGAAAGCACTGAAAGAAAAAACAGCGAGAAAGCATTCTAGATATCTCACGCTTGTTCAGAAATAAAAGCTTGAAGATGTTATAAAAAGATTGGGGAGTTAGTAAAAAATATTGAGGAAATAGCAAAATAGTGAACAGTGATGAAAACATTTGAATTGGAGATTCTTATTGATGTCTAGCGGAGAGAGAGAATTTTGATTCTTAATACACGCTTGCTCTTCTTGATGCGGAATATTGGTCAACATAAGTAACTTCAAATGTTAAAATAGCCCCATGAAGTGCCACAAAACCATTGTCGCCAAAAGCCATAGCAATGTTTTGCAAATGGCATGTCTCAACGGTATTGTTTAAATCTGGGTTATCCTGAAAAATCTCTTCAACAGCCCACGCTAATTCGTCAACAAAACGTGCCCCATCTTCACAGGTTGTATAGCACTCAACATCAACGGTTAAAACGCGTCGCCGTATCCCATAGTCATGCTGATAAGCATCTTCAATATTCTCGCTCTGTGTTGAGACGTTAATAGCAGGCATTCTCTCAAGGAAAAAATTGAAATCACGCATATTGAAGACATTATCGCCAGCAAGTGTCTTGGCTAATTTTATAAGCTCAACAAATGTCTCTCTTATCGTTTCTCTGGAATGCATAAATGCTCCTGTAGTTCTAGAAACTTCTATTAGCTCTAATATGAAAAAAGGCCGGAATCCCATTCCAGCCTTGCTTTTATCGTGCATAATATAACTTTTGATTCATTATTCCATCAATGGAACTTGCATCAAAAAGCTACCTTCTGACAAAGTCGCTTTAACAGTTTTTTGTTGCATAACTTCTTGAAGTTTTAATGGTTCAGGCACTGTGTGCATTTCTTCACAATAAAGTTACAATACTTCCGTTGCATTAGCCATTAACTGTTCTTCCTCATCGGCCGCAGAAAAAAGACCTTCAAAATCAGGAAACTGAACACCAAAAGTAGAATCTTTATCTTTCTGAACAAGAGAAAAAAATCTTTTCATTCTTTTTAATATCCAGTTGATATCAAATTATAAGCCTTCAACAAAGCATTTCTCCTATTCATTCATTATCCAACCAAGAATATGCTTAACTTTGTTTATTTTGGCAAATTCTTCTGCTTTTTCCATCTGTAATACATGAACATCATAGGCAGCTTGCATGTTAAGCCAAAATTCAGCTGTCGTATCAAAAAAATAAGCTAACCTTTCAGAAGTTCAGCATCCATGTTCTTAGGGTCTATTCTGTTCATTATGCACCTCCATGGATTTGCTCTCTCAAGCAAGCCAATCCTCTGGATGTGATCTTTGTGGAAGGAAGCACCTTTTCTGTTTCATCCGGCCTTTTAATAATAATAGCAGGACAACTCATAAGACCTTATGCGGTAATAATTTGAACAGCAAAGGTCGCCACACAATGATTATTATTTCATTTAAATGATAGCATAGCTCATTATAGAAAATGAGACACTACATCAACAAAAATAACCGCAATCTTAATGCCTGATCGCAAAGCTAGATCTGCATGAGAGTATCTAGCGATGCAAAAAGTGGTGTATCTTTTATGCGAAAGTAAACCACACCAATTTACACCGACAACAAGCAATTAAAGAGAACACCTAATAGACAAATAAACAGCTATTAGCATAACTGCGTCATCCGAAATAACTGACAAAGCAAGACTTAAACACAGAAAAAAATCTCTGAAAAACAAACCTACAAAGCAGTTATTGCCAAAGCGCTTTACAATAATCTAATCAATGCAGTCGAATTATTATATAATTACAAAGGGTGATGAATCAATTGAATAAAACTCAAGTAACTCTATCTCATATTCTTAAAAACAACCTAAAACTTATCTGCAATTTCGTAAATTATAAGCTTACGTATCTCTACATAACTTCTTGCCACTCACCATAAACTTAACAGCTTTTTCGCCTTGAATTTCAGTATCTATCAAATAACACACTTTAGATAGAGCACTTCACATAATAAGAAGAAGATAAAAATAGTCAGTCCATGATCATAATAAATCCCTAAAAAAACGCCCTCAAAAGTACTGTAAATCTCTTACAGAAGAACATAATAAGGCGTTTTTCTTCACAACTCAAATAAAGCGGAGGTTTTTATTTTTCTTGATGCCTCATCTACCCTTTCTATTCTTCAAGTGAATTAAGAAGAAGCCCCTTTTATTAAAAACCAAATAAAGTTATACATTAGGAACAAAGATTACAGAGCAGCCAAAACTAAAGATGCAACTTAATAGCTACACAATCAATATTTGCATAAAAACCCCACTTATTTAATGTGTCATGTAACTATTTTACGAAACACTCTCTGTATGCATATCCATTACTTTGCACAATAAGCTGATTACACACAGGCTTAACTCCTAAATCCCTCAATTTATTATGCTCAGAAGGCGTTACATCATAACGATTCCAGTAAAATGTTTTAGGAGAAATTAATGCTGCAATTTTACTAATCAATGATTCATCCAAGCCATCCCTCGCTGCAAGGTTTCGCGCTATATAGTTTGCATTCCAACCACCTGCATTTCCTTTAGGAAGAGCATGAGCTGACATCGAAGACACCATTGAAAATAAAGCCGCAGCTAAAATAATACGTTTCATAATATACATCTCCTATAAAAACAATAACATTTCATATAAAAATTAAAATGAAATATACGATCATGATCCTCTCAGAGGACACTAGCATACAGAATATAATAAAACACATTTCATTATAATTGTCAATCTAGTAATATTTATTTTGTATTTATAAATATCTATAATCCTTCTTATCGTGTCTATTTTTTATTTCTTTATTTCTTTATAAAAACCAAGAAACAGTAACTATTTGCTTTATTTTCTATGAAAATGCTTTACTTTTCTAGAGTCTGTTCATACAAAAGCTTTATGATCAGCGGATTTTGAAGTTTTTATTATAAAATCCATAATAAGAAAAATATATACCACAATAATTTATTTACATAACCATCATTCCAGATATTGCACTTAAAAACTTATATGGATAAAATTTCATTGCATATAATTTAAAAACATAGTTTCTTCTTTTGTACTTAAATTTACAATTGAGAAAACATTCGCTGCGTGAAAGAATACTTAAATTTTTAATGTGATTTTTGTCTGAGTTGCGGTAAATTTAGAACTATAGGACTTGGTTATTTTCGTCATAATGATCACAACAGTTACACAAAAACAGCATGCATTGATTGACATTATCATCGTCTTTAAGAGAAAAATTTTACGGGAAGAATATTTAAAAGAATATTCTCTCTCTGTTTATGCTCTTGCAAAAGCATTGAATGTTCCACGCACGAGGATAGAACGTCTTGTTGCTGAAAACAGTCCGGTAACTCCCAATACAGCGCTAAGATTAGCCTATTTTTTTGATACCACTGCTGAATTTGGCTTAACATGCAAGCTGCTTACGACGTGAGTATATTACAAGCTGAAAAAGCAGACGAATTTGCTAAAATTAATAAATTTAAATGTACGGTTTAACCACCTTCCCACTTTAACTAATGGAAAGATGTAAACTTCATGATAAATTTAAGCCATCTTCTTAATAGGGCTTTTCAAACTCAGATCATAATCTTTCAATAATGGATCCAAGCTTTTGGAAAGTTCTGAATCTCCAGAATCTGCAAAAACGGTTATAACCTTCACAAAACTTGGGAATTCATTTTGAAGCCTGACAATTAAAGCCTGCTCTACTTTCTCCATAATATCTGTCAAAATAATGCATTCTTCCTCTCCAATGCTTTCATGATTAGAAAATTGAGACAGTTTCATCCATAAATCACACAGAAATTCGGCATCCATGCTCCTAATATCTATTCTGTTCATTGTGTACCTCCATGGATTTGCTCTCTCAAGCAAGCCAAACCTCTGGATGTAATCTTTGTTGAAGGAAGCACCTTTTCTGTTCCATCCGGTCTTTGAATAGTGATAGCTGGACAATCCATAAGACCTTTCTTTATTTTATCTTGATACGGTAACAAATAACCGCTTGGAGCACGTCGATACACCCAATCATTTTGACGCAAATAATCAGTTAAATCTTTTGGCCGTACTTCAAGCATCTTTGCTGCTTCAATCAAACCGAACAAACCATCAGAACGCTTTCAACCTTCAAGTGCCTTGGCTTTTGGCTCTAATTCAGCAATGATGGCGTCCTTCTGTTCAATCTGTCCTTGCAAATGTATTAAAAAGCCAATCATCGCCTCAGGACTTGAATAGTCAATGCGCGAAGCTGCTATTTGCGATTCTAATTCTTGCCAACGATCAACTATTTTGGCTCGTAAAACAGTACTGTAACCTGAGACAAGAATTAAACATTCACGCTTAGGTAGATGGTAGCAGTTTTGAACCTTCCCTTGCTTATCCAGATAGGTCGATCCCAATTTGGATTGACCTCCTTGCTCCTTTAATTCAGTCAACATATTTCTAATATCGCGCATAACGTGATTATGTTTCTTATCGCACAATTCTGCGATTTCATGGCTAGACATAGTCTGAACGGCTGCACTATTAGAAGTGATTCCCGTAGTTTCTATAAAAGTGTTCATGATGAACTCCTATCGATTAAAGGTTTCTTATTGACATTCCGAAGAAATGCCGGGCGCTAAGAAACACGGTCGATAGTCCGTCGTTACGCTTTTCTCATAAAGAGTATTGTATAGCATAACCACACCCGACATACCTATTGTATGCTACAAGCACACAATGAATCAAAGCCTTAATGTATAGTCTGTTGTCGAAAAACAATAGAATCATTGCCTTCTTTAAGAATATTACTATAACGCCTAGTAAGCTCGTGCGCTTCTTTTAAAGAAAGTTTCGTAACAGAACCAAGCCCCATTTCATGGCGCTTATTGTGGTGCGTATAACGGAAAAACCAAGAACGCGTATTGTCTTTTCGCACATTTAACCACAGACCTGCCCCATCACAATATTTACCCTGTGGAGATGACTTTATGAATGATGCTGAAACCGATGGATCGCTCTCACTCAACGCCCCTCTCGTCCACCTTTTAGACCACCTTTGATTTTTGATTTGAGATTTTTTCTTTAATTCTTAATTTCTTTATTGGAACATAAACAGTTATAGACATCAATATATTATTGCACATTTTTATGTTATTTGACTCTTACTAATAAAGCCCGCACTGCCTCTTTTGAGCACCATTTTTTCGTGAAGTATTTTCTTTCGATTTTTTACAAAAACAGATAGCTTCAATAACTATAAATACAGAAACACAAAAAATCATAAAACAATTAATAATTCTCTTATGATTTTTTGGTATTGCAAATGTTTTTTTAAATGGCTTTAAACTCTTTTCATTCTCTTACCAGAAAATTTTACCTCATGTTTGTGCTTAATACACATAACAAAATTTAATGATTAGCGCTTCTTTCTGTAGCTCTCTAAATATATTATTGCCATTTCAAACCTCTCTATAAAAGCAATTATTTTTCTTTTAAACATATAAGCGGAACAGATTTTTTAACTGTCATAGCCACAAAAGATGCAATCAACACTTTTAAAAAATCA
>NZ_JANHOK010000005.1 GCF_026929975.1 Bartonella sp. F02 | reverse complement strand
CAAAACTAGCAAAAAAATTACAAACACAAAGCATTGACTCTGTCTTTGTGAAAGTTTGTAATAACTTTTTATCAAATTATGCTGTCTCTGTTTAATTTATTCTTGAGAATAATAGGCTTTACTTTAATATAATTGCTCCATGTTCGATAAAACAATCAAACTCTTGTATAAACAGTCCAAGCCGTGTTAGCTTTTTAACTTCTGTTCATCCTGTAATAACCACTATTTAAAGATGAAAGCATAATGAAGATCCATGTGGGATAATCAACATCAAAAAAACGACCCAGGACAAGATCCCGCTCTCCTAGTCACGCGGTCTCTTCCGGACCGCCGGCAAGTTTCTATTCGTTGGCTTGCTGGAACGATTCTCACGGGAGTAACTTCCTGTATTTTAATGGGAATTGCACTTTTTACAGCTTTAGATGAACAGAAATTATTAGGCAAAACACCTCAATGGTTCACTTGGTCACACTGGTCAAGAAAACAAGATTCTAATACCAATGGTTATAAAGGGGATCGTATTGCTCCAACGCACGCCCGACAAAGTTTTGATAGTAAGCGCCAATTCGAATTATCGGTTCTTCAACAAAAAGGTGATGCAAAAATTGTTCAAACTCAAAAATTTCAATGGATCAGGATGGCATTAGCCGAAGAACGCCCAGGGCAATATACTTATCCTAAATTTGATGCATTAAGTATTTTTGCAGACAACGCACAAAATCAAATGACTCAGCAAAAAGATACTGAGCATATCTCTGGGCATATCTATAGTGCGAAAGTGCAAACAACAATAATCTTACGCAACCGTGATTTTATTGTACAGCAAATAAACTTTGATGGTTCAGATAGACTCACAGAAGATGACGTGCAAAAAGAATTACAAAGCGCAGGATTTAATTTAGAAAAAATAAATGATCCTCTTTCAATTCTTACACTTATCGACCCTTTACAACTTGAAAGCTTATCGTCGACATCAAAATTGACCGATGCCCCTGAAGTACGCATTATTCAAGAAAATGTTACAGTTTCACCACAAAATCATCGAATCGATCTCTCAAAAAATTATGCTGAAGACATTATCCCCATTCAAAAAGAACAACGAATATGGGATGCTCTGAAAAAACTCAATTATACAAAAGAACAAATGGAACAAATCGACGCGGCTTTAACGGCAGCCAATGATTCTGAACTTTTAGCAAAGGGAAGTCTTTTACGCATTGGTGTGATTACTCAACAGGGAGAAGAAGATCACCTTGTCCGCGTGAGCATTTATCAAGGAATGCGGCATATTCTCACTATTGCTCTAAATGATGAGAATGAATTTGTTGAAAGCACAGAACCAGAAATGTCCTATGCGCTTAAAGCGGCACTTCAAAATGGCATTCCACATTCTTATATCAGTGCAGCAAAATTGCCAACAGTCTACGATGCTATTTATCATGCTGTTCTCAGTCATCACATGCCACAATCCATCTCTCTGAGTCTCATTCGTTTGCTGGCAACCAATATTGATATGAAAAGCCGCATAACGCCAACCGATCAGCTCGAAATATTTTATGCCATTCCAGAACAAAAAAACACTGAAAAAAATAATAAAAACAAAAACACCAAAGCACGCAAACAAATAGCTTATGCAAAACCTGAAATTCGTTATGTTAGTGCAACCTTTGGCAAAGTAACATACAAATATTATCTTTATCAATCAAATGACGGCAGTATCGATTATTATGATTCAGAAGGGAAAAGCTCAAAACCATTTTTACTCAGAAAACCTATTCCGAATGGTGTTTTAGGTTCACCCTTTGGAGCGCGCAAACATCCTATTTTAGGGTATGTTCGCATGCATACAGGTGTTGATTGGGTTGCTCCAAAAGGATCTCCCATCATTGCTGTTGGAGATGGAGTTGTGACAAGAGTAGGCGTTGCAGGAGGCTATGGAAACCATACAGAAATTCGACATGCCAACGGCTATGTCAGTAGTTATTCGCATCAAAGCCGCTATGCTCCAGGCATAAAACCGGGAGTCTATGTTCGACAAGGACAAGTCATTGGATATGTAGGAGCAACAGGAATGGCAACGGGACCTCACTGTCATTTTGAAATCATTGTCAATGGGACAAAAGTGGATCCCATGCGGATCCGTTTCCCTGATAGCAAAGCTTTAACGAACCAAGATCTTCAAGCATTTTTGCGAGAAAAACACAATATTGATGCTTTAATCAACAGTCCCGTAACACAACTAGAAAATGATGCTTAAAGGATCTTTCCTCCCTTTCAAAACGTGCATTCTTCTCCATGGAGTTTCCCATCATCAATGATACAGAGAAGCTGAAACTTCTCTTTCCCATGAAAAATAGTGTCTTTCTTTTTACAAAAAAGAAGAACAACTAAAGTATAATAAAAATAAAGTAGAAACACTTTTTTAAATGATTAAAAAACAAAAGGTAAATCATCTGACGATGAGTCTTTTGAATCACTCGTTGCAAGTTTTGGTAACGGAATTGTGACCTTTGTTCCCCCCAGATGAGATGTTTCAAAAAGAGATTTTTCCCCAAACTGCATACAAAGCTGTTCTACAACTAAGCGACCAAGGCCGGTTTTTTGTTCTGAATCTTGGTGACTCATGCCCACACCATCATCTTCAACAATAAGAACCATCTGACCATTGGCTTGGGGACCAAAAGAAATATAAATATGCCCCGCGCGATGATTCGGAAAAGCATGTTTTAAAGAATTTGTTAGGAGTTCACCTAAAATAATTCCAAGCGTTGTGGCATCTCTAGAAGATAAACGACAATCTTTGAAAGACGTGTGAATCGTTATATTTTCGCGTAATTCAAAAGGAACCGCTAATTCAACATCATGAACAACAGAACTAAGGAACTCTGCCAATAAAGTTGTTTCCATATCATCACTCAAGCGCAACCGACGATGAGCCGTTGAGATTGTTTGAATACGATCACGTGCTGCACCAAGAACAGATCTTACTTCTTCATTCTTGCTCCGATTTAACTGCAATCCTAGCAGAGAGGATACCGTACCAAGAGAATTTCCAATGCGATGGCTTGCATCCTGCAATAAAATCTCAACACGTTGGCGTTCTTTTTCTGCATGATTACGTGCTTTTTCCAATTCACGTGTTCGCTCTTTCACACGTGCCTCAAGAGCTGTATTTTCACTATAAAGCAATGATTGATATATCTTCAAATAGCGGACATCACGACGAAAACGATTAATGACAAAAAAGGCTGAAATAAAAGTACTCACAACAGAAATGATCGCTGCTAACGTTAAAGCAGCACGCATAACAGCAATTCCCTCACGCTGTTTTTGTCGTTCAATATCATCTCCATTGATGAAATTTGTCATCAATTGTGCTAAATGAGCAATGGGCATCTTTGCGATTTCAGAGGAAGTGGGAAGATTTTGCGTCTCTTCGATCAAATCATCAAGAGTCATCATATGCGTGCTCATAATAGCTTTGCGCGTTTCAACTTCCTTTTTAAACGCATTAAACCATTCATACCATTGTGGATGCGAATAAACAATCAGCGCCGTATAATCAAGAATATCATTGAGATTGCGTACCGCACTTTCAAAGCGTGCTTTATCTTCCATTTTGTGACTACTGGCATAACTTCTGTCAGCTGCTGCCATATCAATTAAACTAATCAGAACCAAATCTGCTTGTTCACGCAACTCCGAACTAATGTTCAATCGAGAAATCTCGCGATCAACAGCATTTGATAAAAGGACAATAAAAGTTGATGCTAAAAATGCCATCAAAAGAGAAACAATCATTGCCGTCCAACGCCAATGGGATGTTGCTGAAGTAGAAGCTATTTTTTTAGGAAGCAAGTTTGTTTTTGTTGTCATATAATTTCCATTGGCGAACCTGACAATCGTCATTCTTCAGCACAGAGGGGAATTTGCCTGATCAATTAGAACATCAAGAAAAAGCCCTCTTGGCACCTGCATATAAGTTTCTCTTTATTCTCCCCAAGGGTGCATATGCCATACATTTTAAATTTTCTTAAAATGAGGACTTTTATTTAATAGCTATGACGAGAATAAAAAAAACAAGGTTCTCAATCATAATTATTACGCTTTTTTAGCCATTAAATGAGCACAATGTGCATCCAGCAGAATAAGAATCCGGTCCATAATCGGATTCACCATTGACTTGAAGAAGCTCCTGTAAACGATGACGCGCTCTGCTCACGCGGCTTTTAATTGTTCCAACGGCGCAACCACAAATAGCCGCAGCATCCTCATAAGAAAAACCAGAGGCTCCAATTAAAATAATGGCTTCTTTTTGATCAGAAGAAAGCATATCTAAGGCCTTTTTAAAATCCTGTAAATCCATAGATCCATATTGAGTGGGATGAACGGCCATACTTTGAGTAAAAATTCCTTCACTGTCTTGAACTTCTCTTCCTCCTTTACGGATTTGAGTATAAAATTCATTCCGTAAAATGGTAAAAAGCCAAGCTTTTATATTGGTTCCCATTTCAAAGCTTTCTTGCTTTGCCCACGCTTTCATGATGGTATCTTGAACCAAATCTTCTGCTTTATCGCGTTTGTTACACAAAGAAATAGCAAAAGCGCGCAAAGCTGGCAAAGATAAGAGCAATTCTTGTTTAAAGTTTTTCGTGCTTGTTGTCATGGCAGATTAAGCCTTTTCTGCACGATTCAAACTCATTTGCTCAGCTTTATCGAGCTTTTCTAAAAGCTCCAGCAAATGCACAGGAATAGTTTCTTCTTGAATGTTCATATAAAATTGACGCAGCTTCAGCGCTATTTCACTATTTGTGCCAAGAATATCATCTTCAAGCGCGAAATAATTGGTGAGATTTTTTTCACCACAATTGTTCATTTTTTATCCCCCTAACCCATATAGTGTAAAAAGAAGGTTATCCCTTAATGGTTGTAAATATAATTTCATCTAAAAAGTTCCATACGGGGGAAGGAACTTTTTTGTGTATTGGGAATTTTGAGTAATAAAGCGCCTACAAAAGACAAAGGAGTCATACATATGTCACTATCAACGCGCATCGCATCACATCTTCCCTATCTTAGACGTTTTGCTCGATCTGTAACTGGCAGCCAATCTTCTGGAGATGCTTATGTCGCTGCGATGTTAGAAGCTCTTATTGTTGATCTCTCTATTTTTCCAAAAGCATCTAGCGATCGTATTGGAGTTTACCAACTTTTTTGCCACCTTTTTGACCAAACTACGCCCAATATCGCCATTCCTTTATCCCAATTTGATCTTGAGAAAAAAGCGCATGAAAAACTATCCTATCTGACACCACGAGCACGCCAAGCTTTTCTTTTAGTTGCTGTAGAAGGATTTAATGAGCGTGAGGCAGGTGAAATTATGAATCTTGATGCTCAAGAATTTCGTCATTTTCTGAATCAAGCCTCTCTGGATATTTCTCAGCAAATTGCCACGCAGGTTATGATTATTGAAGACGAACCTCTCATTGCTATGGATATTGAGCAAATGGTTGAAAATCTTGGCCACAAAGTTGTCGGCATTGCCCGCACGCGTGATGAAGCTGTCGTCATGTATCATCAGAAAAAACCACGTCTTATTTTAGCGGATATTCAATTAGCGGATAACAGTTCTGGGATTGATGCCGTTAATGATATTTTGAAAAAGGAGCAGATTCCTGTTATTTTCATCACAGCTTTTCCTGAAAGATTACTAACAGGAGAACGTCCTGAACCTACTTTTCTCGTTACAAAACCGTTTAATCCTGATATGGTAAAAGCACTCATTTCACAAGCATTATTTTTCCAAGAAAATGCTTCCAAAGCTGCCTAAAACGCAGCAAAATTTTGATCATGATGATGACTCCTGTTTCTACCCCACACATAGACAGATCGCGTCTGAGCGCTTTAATGCAAGCCATCAATGGCGCTGATATTTGTGTTTTATATCAAACACCTAATTTAGTTTATGTGTGGTCTGAAAATCTACCACAACATTTGCGTAATAAATGGCGCATAGGATGCCGCGATAGTGATTTTTTTTCGCGTGATCTTGCAGATAATATGGAAACAATCAAGCTACAGGTTTTAGCAACTGGCATAATGCAAACCATCGAAGCGCGCTTTGAGAATGTTTCCAAGCAAGATATTTGGTATAAATTTTCTATTGATTGTCATCGCAATGACAATGGAGAAATTATCGGAATTATCACCACAGGTGTTGATATTTCAGGATTACGCCGCCGTGAGCAAGTCTTAAAAATATTGCTCAGAGAAGTCAGTCATCGCTCTAAAAATCTTTTGGCTATCATTCAAAGTATAGCAAGCCAAACCGCCCGATATACTGAATCGCTTCAAGTTTTTTTACGAAAATTTCAAGGACGAATCCATTCTCTTTCCCACTCTCAAGATCTTGTTACTGATTCTGACTGGCGAGGTGCTCAATTTCGGGATCTCGTACAATCTCAAATTTTTGGTTATTTAGTCAAAGAAATGGAAAGATTCTCAATTACAGGAGTCGATCCCTATCTCTTTCCAAATGCCGCGTTACATATCGGTTTGGCTTTTCATGAACTCATTATCAATTCACTTTCTTTTGGTGCTTTATCACAAGAAGGCGGAAATGTTTCTGTGTGTTGCGAAATTCAAAAAAATACCAATAAAAATACGCATCTCTTAATCACCTGGAGCGAAAATTTTGCACCACAAACCATTCTTTCTAAGCAAAAGCAAACCTGTTTTGGAAGTGCCGTTTTGGAAAAAATCGTCCCTATTTCTGTTAATGGCTCAGCTTCTTTAACGCTAACAGAAAAAGGTGTTATGTATTGTCTCTCTGTTCCTGATACTCATTTTGATGTATTTTTATAGAACAAGAACGAAGTATACCCTTCTATACAGCTTGGTTTATTTCTAGATAAAGAAAAATATATCTTTACTCCTTTTTGAAATGCGCTGTGCATTTAAATATTTTTTGCTCAAATAACGCTTTTCCACATCCTCTTCATGGGAACAAAAAACATTTGAGATCGTTTAATCTCGAGAACGTCTTCTCTTTTTTGCTGGCAAATATCTCAATGTTTTGCCAATTTTTCAAGATCGATATTTTTATGGCTCCTCTTGTTTCAATTCTTTTATTAGTTGCTTGTACAGATGATCTTAAAAGCTGTTACTCTAATAATACAATGGTCAAGATTTATGAAACCGTACAAGCTTGTGAACAGCAAATGATCCCTTTGGTCAAAAAATTTTCTCCTCATGGAGAACAGATTTTTGCTCAATGTACAAACATACACACCAATTTACAGTTGGAAAAAATAGATCTTATTTGGTCTGTAACAAACCATGGCCATTTTCTTTTACGCAGCCAAAATAAACCATGAACAAACCCGCCAACAGATAGTTTTGTGTCATTTGACTCTTTTTTGCTCAGCAAACCATTGCATAAACAGCATTAAACGCATAAATTCGCCCGATATTTTAAAAAAAATAAAAAGGGATAGGTCCATGGCGGATAACAAACACGTTCACTCTCTACAAAGTTCACTAGAAGAAAACAGTTTGTTGTCCTCAAACGACCCATTAGATCCTGCAGTGGAACGAATTAGAAAAAAGCTTATGCGTTTAATGCTTATTTCCATTTCAATTACAATTGCTCTCATTCTTGCTGTGCTTGGGGGGGTTATCTATAAAATTATAGCCCATGAACCTGCTACAAAAGACACAAAGCTCTTTTCAGCACCAAATACTGGTTCAGAAATCACCTCGCACACTTTGCGTTTACCAGAAAAAACACAAATTCTTTCACACAGTCTTTCAGAAAAGAATATCATGTTACACGTGTTAACACCCAATGGTCAAACACAGTTCATGATTTATAATTATTATACAGGTGAACTTATCTCAACTCTTTCTGTTGAAATAACCGATTCCACACCCTCACCATCTTCTCTACTACAAACAGAAACGCCATAATAAACGTTTAAACGTTTAAACGCTTTCTTCTGCTGAAGCAGCAACAACCCGACGTCGACGTGGTTTTTTCTGTACTTCTTCTGTCATCAAAGGAAGTTCAACAACTTTTTCTGCGACAGCCACTTCTTCTTCAATCATTTTTGATGCCATCTGTGGCAGTTCAGACGATGATATTTCTTTTTCCTGCTCTTTTGCTTGGGCAGTCCGTCGACGCGGAGTACGACGTGGTTTTTTAACAGTTTTAGCATTTTTATCGCTAACCGCTTCAGAATCATTTTCAGCAGCATATTGCTTCTGATTATCAACTTCTTCTGATAAAGCATTGGTCGTTAACGCATCATCCGCACGCCCGTTTTTTTCTCTTCTTCTTTGTTCATCATTCTTTTTTTCTAGCTGCATTTGCTGAAGTAGCAGCTCATCTTTGCCATCATTATTTTTAATTTCATCATTTTTAGCATTTGCAGCATTTGCAGCATTGACTTCTTCACATTCCTGCTCATTGCTTTCACTCCGTTGAACTTGGTGAGACATTTGTCCAACAGCTGCCAGAATGATCCGTAAATAATGTTCAGCATGTTGCAGATAATTCTCAGACATAACACGGTCCCCAGCTCCTTGAGCATCACGCGCTAAACTTATGTATTTATCAGCAATTTGCTGGGCATTTCCACGAATTTTAACATCCGGACCATTACTTTCATAATTCCGAGACAACGGATTAGGACCGCGACGATTGTTGTTATTGTTATTATTGCGACCGCGCACCCGTCTATTTTGTTGTGGCCTCATATTTATCCCTTTTGGAGTCTGTCTGTCTTAGTTAATTTTATTCTTCATTCTATTTTTGAAATATTTGCTATATCAAAACACGGTTATTGAATGTTTCCCGTCTTACGTTTTTCAAATAACCTTGGCTGATATTTGAAAAAGCATATTTTTTTTGAAAACAATAAACAACAGATAGGAAATACTTAAGCCTAAAATTTCCTTTTTTTCTGCTAACATGCAGGACCCTAGTGATTTTCACACAAAACTCCAAGTGTTTTTTCTTAAATATGCTATATTTTGTTCAAAAAATAATCTTGTGGAAAAAAGAAAAAACGAAAATATGCACATTACACGCAGGCATATAAACAGAAAATTTTCTTTATGCTTTTAGACTTTCCATCCCTGAAAAAATGCTGATATCCCCTTATTCGCGCATTTTTCACACAAGTATCGCATTTAGCATAACCTCTCCTGCCCATGAAAGCAACCCTACCATTGAGAGTTTTGCATAAAACCACCTTGCAAAAGACATTTCACTTTCATCAATATATCAATTTGCACATCACGCGAAGCATTCTAAAAACAATCAATCACTCGTTCTTACACTTTTCAAATCTCTCTTTGTTCAATCTTTTTTTACGAAAAACCTTCCCTTGTGTTGTTCATGTTTATACCATCCTTCTTTGATTTTTATTAACGGAAAACCTTTATAATCATTACAAAATCAATAATTACTTTGTTTTTTCAATGCTTATTTTATTTCATATCTCCACAAACATCTATGCTTTATGAAGAAAACAGCGCATGAACACCTCTTTCACAGGAAAAACTTTTAAAGTACAAAATAACCTTAGAAATGCAAAACATCATATTTCAATCATCAAAAATGTGAACACTGAAAAAATAACTAAAGAAACATTCCCCACAAATTGCATCTCAAACGTCTCAAAACTGGCAACGCCGGCACATTACAAGACTCCATTTACGATCAAAAAAACCTAAACTTAAGGTAAAAACACCCACCCTGCATTGCAAGTTCCATAAAAAGCTGAAAAACACCAAGAAATTACAACCCTCACCGCAACCAATCTTTATACTTGACAGGTACTCTCTCTATATAGCAAACTTCAAGAAGCAGAATTCCCGACAGCTGCATTTGCAACTGCCGGAAAGCTATGGAGCGGTGACCCTAGATTTATTTGCTGCAGGGGGGACGCAGCAAATATAGCAGTTTCCTTTATCACCTAACTTCAGCTTGAATGCTGAAGCTTTCGTCAGCATCCAACAACAATGCGGCAAATTTATGATAAATATTCAATCAATTTGAGATCAAAGCCATTAAAATTTATTTTTATTGCAAAATTAATAAAACTTGATGAATCTTTTCATATTTTTATCGTGTGTGTCTTTCAATAACACTTCCATGTTCCATATCATTTTATAAAAATCAATGCGAACAATGATAGCTTTAAGAAAAATTTAATCAACGATTGCATACACTAAGTACAATGATACGCACATGAATATGAATATTCTTATCATGTTCTGAATACGACGAATCTGCGTGAATGCTCAGCTCATGTCGAAAGAATGACATCCTTTCGCCAGTGTTTTCCAATAATCTTTTTTGTTTGCCAACACTCTCAGCTTTTCAAACCACCTTAAGAAGCTGGAATAATCTCGAACAGCCTTCTTAGTAAATAATCTTAAATAATCTCTCTCAATGAATAATAAAAACTCTGCGAAAGATAGGATCAGACCTTTGAAAGGACACACTATCATTCAAGGATTATCAATCAACACTTCTTATAATTTTTCAACGAAATTGATCGATCTTGAACGTTTATTCCAGATTTTAAAAATGATAACGGACTTTACGTTTATCCCTCACGATTTCATTCATCAGGCAATCTCGTAAAAGAAAATAATTTCCATCTCCTGGTCGAATGAGAGCCACACATTTGTTTTTGACCTCATCAGAAATTTCTTCCCAGATTTCTCGAACTGTAAAATAAGCCTCTTTTTCGAGATTCAAACAGCGTGGATAAACTTCTCTTCTCATATCAGGAACAGCAGACGCAGCAATTTCTCTACAATAAACACGCGCATCAAAGATCGGAATATTGGGTGATGTTAAAGTCTGTTGTATAGTTTCTTCTTTAAAAAAGAAATGCTCAACAACTTTTTTAACTGAAAAAAACAAAAGCACTATGCAAAAAAGAACTGTACTAACAAAAGCGACTGTACGGTATAACTTTCTACGATAAACTTTTTTCCTCGCACGGATTTTTTTTTCCCTTAAGACAGTATCTCTTAACGCACCATGGACTCTTTTTTCGACCAATATAATAACCCTCTAACGCGTTAAGATAAGCTTTTTATTACGGAACAATGCAACATACTTTCAAGATGCATAATAAAACATCTCTTATCAAGTCTTTTACATAAAAATTAAGTATTTATTCTATAA
Organism: Bartonella sp. F02; assembly: GCF_026929975.1. Taxonomy (GTDB): domain Bacteria; phylum Pseudomonadota; class Alphaproteobacteria; order Rhizobiales; family Rhizobiaceae; genus Bartonella. Next base: position 131,707 of record NZ_JANHOK010000005.1, on the reverse strand, counting down.
TAATAGCCATGTGTGACACTTGCTGGTCAACATATTTTAATGAAAAAGACTATAATCATGACAACAATAGTTATTAATACAGCTGTCAATCCCCCGTGAATCACCATTCAACCATTGATGCCGCATAACTCTTCTGCTCAAAAGAACAGGCTTCAAAAAAAATCGAGCCTATTCTCTCTTTTTTTATCCCCCCCAATGCACCAGAGCCACTTTTAAATTCGTCTAAAACTATTGGGCAGATTCGTGAACACGATTCCTGTTGCTTGATTAACAGTAGTACCATTTTGTCTCAATACAGGATTTTTAAACCACAGCTTGATCTTTTTTTTCGAACTAACGGCAGTTGTAGCCACTTCAAGCATATTTTTCCCACCGGGTGTAGAACAATCCCATACTCCAGACACTGTATCCGATTCAGCATTCGGCCCCACTTGTACTGCAATAAAACATGTTCCTGATATATAGGCTGTAACAGCGCTTGCATCACCTATTAAAAATTCTTCTTTTGCAGTATCGTTCGTATAAGACATCTCTGTTGTGACAATAAGCGCTATCAAAGCTAAAAACATTTTTTTAAAAAAAATCATTATCCTTCATCTCTTCAAAATAGATTAAAATAAATATCACCTCATGCGTATAAATCCTTAGATTTCTGCTCTCAAATTCACATAACTCACTTCCTACCGCTTTGTTTAAAAACGAAAAGATTTGCTCATATCAGTTTTTTATCAAACAAATTTCTTTCGGGATTTTTTGAGCACTTCCCCAATGATATGATCGGTATCATAGGCTCTATGAAAACAATCCATCTTGAAAACAGCGCCCCGCAACGGCTCTCCTAACACAATAAATGCTCTTTTGCAAAAAGAGACAAACCGATAGGGCCTCAAAAGGCTATCTTTATCAAAATACTTCATGAAAAACACAAGCCGCATGCACAAGATCTATAAAAGAAGAAACTCTCAAGACAATACCACCGCGTTAAGATGTACTTCATTATTGTTCATTCTTATGATTTATTATTGTTCATTCTTATGATTTCCAACAATGTTGTTTTTGACCAAAGTGATCTGTTGCAACAATCCAACGAGATAAAGCGGGTTCTGTTTTGACTAAAGAGGCGGGTTTATTAATGACTGGCGGTCTCGTCCACCCCATGCAAGACGGTGGAGCATTCGTCATGCACCCCACCAAGAGCCAAACAAAGCTGAAAAGGAGTAAGGGTAGAAATCTTATCATCAATTTTTTCACGATTTTTAATAGCAGAAATGGCTTGCGTCAGCGTTTTTGTTCGTTCAAAAGAGCGGCCATAAAAAAAACCGCTGAATGCGGCAACTATGATCAAGCTCGTCACCACGCTCCAACGTGATATGAGGTTCATAAAAGATCATCTTTCATCCGATAGATATACACTATAATAACAATGATGGCCGCCATAGTGATAATGGCAGCTAAAGCCCATTGCACAGGACCATGTCCTGTCAAGATTCCTGTTAGCCCTGAAAAAGCAGTAATGATTGGCACTCCAACTTCAACATTCCGAAAAAGAGAGTCCTTTGGCTTTTCCACTGTTTGATAATTAGACGAAATATATGCCCTCTTTGCCCACAAACCGGCTTCCGCAGCTCGCCGATGAACAAGACCTTGCAAACGTTTTCCTCCTGCTCTCGTCCATTTCTGCAACTCCGCTGGAACGGCTTCATAATCTCCTTTATTCAGTTTTTTTAAGAGCGTCGAATTGCAAAAAGCTTCTATTCCCACATTATAGCAAAAAGAGACAAGAGCTGCGAATTGCTCATCCGTTAAAGAATAGAAGACTTCTCTTTCGACAGTGTGCTCAAATTGTGCCAAATCTCGTCGCAGAATACCATCGGCTTGACTTGCTGTAATTTTCATTCCCTCTTTGACAACGGGATTTCCGGCTTTGGTTGTATGACCATAGCCAATTGTCCATACCCCGACAGCATCTTGATATGCTCTTAAACGTAAACCCTCCCACTGTTTAATCAACGCAAGCCCTTCTTTTGATATTCTCCGCATCAGTCTTTACCCCATAAAAAAAAGCCCCCTAGGGCTCCGTGTTGATCATCCTTTCATGTTTGTAGAAAATGAAATTACTCTATCTATAAGTTCTTTTTCCTTAATCTCTAGATAGGCTTATACCTGTTATTTTTTCTACTTTTTTTCATAATCATTCTTATTTTCCTTGAGAACAGCATTCAATTTTTTTTCTAAAAGATTGACACGCTGCAACAACAAACCATAATTTTTGTTTTGGTTTCTTTTATTACGCTCTATGTCTTGATACACATGTTTCAACAATGCCGTTAAAGGCGCATGAATTGTTCTCTCTCCATTTGCATATAAAAGCACACGAATATAGCCAGGATCCTCAATTTCATTGATAGGAAAGAGCGTCATTCCATTTCTCAATTCCATAATTTTCCTCTCATATTTTATTCCCTAGAATAATGATCACGATAAATTTCAGTGCATTTTTTCGCATGATTTTTTCATGTCAGCATGCTCCGAAAATTGGATCCATCACAAACAGGATTAATCATGCGTTGAGTGCTCAGGTTTTAATGGCATACACAACAGCAACATTGACAGGGCGTGTTTCCTCTCCTCCTGTTTCATCCAATGTTATTGTATGGTTATGCCGACCCGCTTCCTCTGTGGTATCATCAACGGAAGGGCTAGAAAATCGCGGTCTTGTCCCCGCTTGATTTGAATCTCCTGGTCTTATTTTAGTTAACTTAGTATATTCGTGTCTATGTTCTCCCGCTTCATCGGTTTTCCCTGTATGCGTATGCGCTTTAAAACACTCTTCTTGTTTACTTCCTAAAACGCGATTTTTATCAATCCCTCTTTCATTATCCAATCCTCGTAAAAACATTCCTCTCAAATCCGGCACATTAAATGTTGTTGTGCCATTTCCTTTTCCCCATGTTTCACCAATGGCAGCAAAGAGATTGCTATATTCTGTACGAGAATGTTCTTTACCATCACATAAAATCCATCCTTCAGGCAGATTTTGCATAGCGAAAGTAGCAATAAAACCGGGTGGACATCCTCCAAAGAATGAAGTGCTCGAACTCGTTAAATACCATCCTCCTAAATTTTTTCCGGCGATATCACAATGATAGATAAGTTCATAAATCCCTCCTTTTTTAAACTCTCCACCGGTTAAAAGTTCTATCCCCTTTTGCGTCAATTTATAAACGGACTGTGCCGCTAAGTTGTTTAATGTAACGCTTGTCGTTCCGACATTTTCATTTTGTGCTCTGAAACGAATGACAATATCATTGGTATATTTTGCAATAGGCGATTTTGTTGTTAAAGCAATTGATGTTTTATTTTCATCACTATTCACAATGAATTTTGTTTCAATCGCTCCACCACGATCAGATATATATTCTCTTAAGCGTTGCATCATGGCACGCGCACTATCATTAACCGAGCTTGGAGGTTGTCCTTCAGCCCAATTTATAATGTCATCAGAACGCGCATTTTCTGGTGCAGTCAACGACCAATCATAAATAGAACTCATGAAACATGTCCTTTTTGCAGGAAGCCGAAACGAGAAAAGCAACAAGACAAGAGAGTCACTATTTTTTTAAAGAATGTAGACATTTTATTTTTTGAGGGTTTAACCTTTTCGAGTCCAAAGCCAATTTGGCTATAATCTACGTAAAATAAATCTGTTTTGGTATCGACATAAACGGCATCAGGGTTCAAACGCACCACATCTTGAGCCATGACTCCTCGATAGCGTTGAGGATTGTTGTGATAATTAAACTCATAAAGAGGATATCCATTTTTTTCTCCCGCACGCACAATATTTTCTTTGACCCTGATATCAGAAAGCCCAATAATTCCCTGAACTAATCCCAGCAATCGCTTTGCATCAAGAAGCGGGTTTTGTGCCACAGAAGGAATTGTTACAGACTTATCGGTTTGTGTTCCATAATTTCCTGCGGCTGCTTTTCCTGCATTGAGCAACCTTTCCAGCTGATTCCAAGCTTGATTGTCTTGTTCCATCCACTTTTCACGATCCGCATTCAGAGCATTTTGTTGATTCACATCTTGAACCATTCCCCCTTTCAAAGCGTTATTTTGAGCATTACTCTGTCCTTGATAATAGGTATTTGCTGCATTAATCTGATCGCGAATTGAATGATCAATCATCTGATTGGCATTCATCATATTGTTGACATCTTGATTATATTGTTGTGCTGTTGCTTTTGTTGCCAACGCCCCTAATTCATCGGCGAGAACACCGGTATGGGCTCCCGATCCATAGCGCCCTGCACCTGCCATAGACTGATTAATAGCATCGGATGTTTTACTCAGGGCATTATTTAACGCTTCATTAAATTTATTATTCTTTCCAATCCACTCTCCTTTTGCCATATTTGAGAGATTATTATAGCTTTGCGTTGGCGTCTTTAACCACTGATTGAGTGTTGGATTGTTGTACTGCTCTGCAGCTTGTGCCAAACCTTTAATGGCATTGTTTGTTATATCGCTTAAACCTGCATGACGCTCTCCCTGATAAACATTTCCACCGATCGCGTTTTTATTATAGAGATCGAGAGCATCTTCAGCCGCTTGTGTAAAAATATTTTGTGCCCATACAGGGGGAGCATTTGTCTGTGTTGTGGTTTTAATTTGCGGCGTTTTTTTTCTTCTCATGGTTTTAAAACCTTTCTATAATGAATAAGATTTGTAGCGTATCCGTGTTGAGCGAGTTTTTTTGCCCACCCCACTCTTCCAAGGGCAAGCACTTCATCGGCGTTTATTTTTCGAGCCCATTCTTCGATCGTTTCAATTAATTTCACCAATTTCAGTCCTCCTTTTCCAGCTAAATCCAAAAGAACGACACGTTTTTTTCCATTGTGCGTCATTTCAATTTTAGTGATAACGAAAGCACGAAATTGCGTTTGATTTTTTAAGATCAGCCACAATTGCGTTTGACCATTGAGGATTTCTTTCGCCATCATTTCTAAACAAACATCCTCTGGAAATCGCTCAGCATATTTTTTCATGGCCTCATTGATCTCCTCTTGATAGAGCAAGATTTTGTCCCATGACCATTGATCTGTCAGATGAATGGAATAAGAATTGTTTGTGTTTTGCTGTTGTATCATGATTTTGGCTTTTTCAGCTTTTTGACGCTGAGCCGATATTTTTTGAAGATGAAACTTTAATTGCGTTTTTTGTCTAGAATTATTGTCGCATTTTTTTCAACCACGGTCTCATTTTTCAATCAAAGTTTCAGCGCATTCCGGCAGGTTTCAGTTCCACATCAAACCCTGTCACACGAGACCATTGGTTTCCTTCAGGAATTTCCAGTTTAAAGCGATAAAATCGTGCTCGAGCACGGCAATGGATTTGCCCTGTATTTCGGGATGGTTGTTTTGCAGGAAGCCAAACCGTTTTCTCACTGAGAGATTGACGCAAACGGATCCCCACAGAGACGTAAAACTCTGCGCTATTCACCTGTGGCATGATATTTTTCACACGGGTTACGATGCCATTTGTCTGTCCCATTTCCTGAGAGACCACCACACAAGACATGGGACTTCCAGAAAACGCCCCAAGCCTTCCTTCATGATCGAAAGCCCCAAGAATAGGCGATTCATTTTTCCACACTTTGCTGTCGAGAGAAAACGGTAAATCATCAAGGTTTTCGCACACCTGGTCAAGGCTATCTAAGTTGTATCCTGCAAGGAAAATTGGCAAGATCATCTTTACATTGATGGTCGCTCTTGTCCATTTTTGCAATCCCCAATCATAAATGAGTAAAGTCCGTTCTTTGATTGTGTCATCCGCATCAAACATCCAATAAACGCGATTATAAATACCATCGATAGCCGCCCACAGAGTCGATGCATTATTATGGCTCATTTTTTCTGTGACTGTTCGATCAATTTTCTCAAATCCGATAGGTATAATGCGTCCATCACTGGTAATTTGATAAAATCCCCCCTCATCAGCAAAAAAAGCCATATCGCCACGGCACACGATTGATTCTGGATTTTTAGCCCCCCGTTTATCGTGAATTTTTTGAAAACTGAAAATAATTTTAGACCCAGGAATAAAGGAACCAGCATAAATTGCAGAACGCATAAAAATGATAGGGTTTGTTGTTTCTGTTGCTCCTTGTACATATCCACCATCGGGAAAATCTTGATAATCGCAACTTTTTTTTCCAACAGTCCACCATTCTGCATCATTCAAGCCCGACCAATGCACACGCCTTGGATATTCTGTTAATTTCATTAAACAGACGAAATCTCCCCAAACACGAACGATCCCCGCTTGTGGAGGATTTCCTCCTAAATTTCTAAATGTTTCTTCATGACTTAAATCAATGACTTGTGGCTTATCATTGGCATTGACAGCAATAATATAATCGCCAAACAAAGCAAAGGACCACGGAGCATCAACATTTGCCAGATAGGAGTTTTCTTTTCGACTCACGTCTTTCCATATTTGTGTTGTGTTATCGAGGAGATATATTTTTTTCGGCGTTCCCACAATAACGGCCACTCCATTTTTTGTTTTGACAGCGATTGCGCCTAAAATAGGATCCGGGCAAGGATCTGACGTTGGTATAAAATTGGGCATAGGCAGGTAAGATCCATCTGCTGGCAAAACATTAATTAACTCATCGGTAAAGATGCTATTAATATCTGCCACATCGGGTCGATAATCAGCGATTGGAAAAAAAGCCATTTAAAACCCCGTTGCCAGAATGTTGGATTGGCCATTTCGGCGTGATGTTTCACAACGTAAGAGTTGGAGCTGTTCTTGAAAATCATTGTAAGACACAAGAGCGGCTTCAGGATCTTTAAGGATATTTTTATAAAGCTCGTATTTTGCCCGCGCTTTAATCAAATCAAAAGCATGAACACACCAAAAATCACCTTCCTGCATGTTTTTTCCATCAACAAAGCGAGGTGTCTTATAAAAGATCTGAACCGTGTTCACTTCTTGAGGTGTTGGAAAGAGCCCTATTTTTTGCTCAAACACTGTGTAGCAAACGGGAGTTCCTTGCGATAGGTGATCTCCCTCTTCGTTTTGCACATTTTCAACGGATTTATAAAAAAGATGCGTATATGTTGTCGCCTTTGTTTTTAAAAGCATGGTCTCAATATCCATACCTCCTGCAATCAAAGGGTTATCTTTTTCTCCATACCATGTTTGTCCTCTTTGTGTTTTAAAGGTTGTTTTTTTCTTTTCATTAAAGAAAAAAGGTTCCCGCTCACACAATCGAATAGCTGCCAAAATTGAATCTTGAATTTGAATACAATATTCATTCGTTGTGTCATCAATTTCATCTTGAATCAGTGTCAGCATATGATCAAAATTTTTCGGCTGCTCTAGCATTTTGAAGTCGAAATCCTGAGCGTTGAGAGATAAAACAGTCATCGATATCCACAATCCTTTTTTCTATTTCTCTCCCAACATCACAGTGCGTTGGGAGAGAGTGAGAGATCAAAAATTTTTTGCAGTAAATTTTAACTCATGCGTGCATAAGTTGAGATCACAATTGAGCCAAAATCTTGAGCTCCTTGTGAAGAGCTTGGGATTTCGAACCGTGTTTTTTTCATTCCGATAATGGTTTTTGCGGCCACACCGAACTCACGCTCATAATCGAAGAGTTCTTCAACCAATTGATAACGTGTTGCTGCACGACCTTTACCAAAAGCGATCACAGCACTTTGTGCACCAAGCAAAACAGCTCGCCGTATATTTGAAAGACGTCCTTCTGTTTCTGTTGTTGTGCTTACACCTTCCGTCACATGTTCAGACTCGCGTAAAATAACCCCGTTATACATGCCCAAAGAGCCATTATAGATTGGGTTTTTCATACGGCTTCCACTGTAGATCGCTTTGGTAATATCAAGCCACTGGCCTTCAGCTGTATTGGTTCGCAACTGTCGCACTTGTGTTGGATGAAGATAGAGAACATAAACATTTTCTCCATCAATCCGCACGGGTCTAATTTTTGGATTTGCTAGCTTAGCGCGTTCCACTGCTTGATCAATCAATTCAAGAGTAAAGATATCGTCTGATCTCAGGATTTCATCCTTGTCTTTCCCTTTAGGACGAATAATGCGTTTATCACTTGGTGATTTTGGTGCATTAAAACCATAATGGACAGGTTTAAGAGAGATGACTTCTCCTTCAAATTTCATAGTTTTTTCAGTATATCCGCACACTTGAATAAAAAACATCATACTCAATCGATCTGCATACCAATCCACTAATCCATTTTTAGCTTCTGTTCGTAAATTATATAAAAGCCGTTGTTGATCAATTGTGCCTTCATTTTTAACACGAGCCGCGTGAGCGAGTTCATTAATGACCAATCGATCATTAGAAAATTGTAATTCTTCTTCCTTTCCTTCAAGCCTTTCTCCTTCGCTCACACCATCTCCCCGTAATTGCACACGCAAACTAAAGGTAATGGCATCACCACTGGCTTTATTTGTTTCCTCTTTCAATTGAATAATACTATTTGAATCTCTCCCAATCAGGGGAGCAATAGAAATTGCCTTTGACACTTCTTGGTTGAGCAGTTTTGACCATGTACGGACTGCTAATGCATCATTAATATCGACATGAGTTACAGCCATTCTTTCCTCTTTTCAAAATGATTGATATAAAAAAACCGGCACAAGGCCGGTTATTGAGTTGCCACTTTTTTTCTTTTCACAAGCGTGGATATTTTCAGTGTTTCGTATAGATTGTTTTTGTTTACAGTTTTTCCCCCTTCTTTTTATAGATCCTCTCCCCCCATTAAACGATTAAAAGTCGCTTTATTTTTAGGATCATTGATCCAATGACTAAATTCTGCTTCGGACATTTTATCGATCATGGCCAAAGAAATGGGGCCATTGGTTGATAAACCATTATAGGCGGAAAGTGTGCGTGCAGAATTTTTTCTCTCTTGTATATTGTCAACAAGACTGTTTTGTTGATTTTTATAGCCAATTTTTTGCGCCATAGCGTAGATGACTTCAGCAGGGTTTTGATTTTTTCGTGCACAATCATGAACGATTTGCTTGAGTTCTTCTCCAATCATTTCATCAATGATTTTTGGATCAGCCATCTCGGGATAAATTGAAGAGAAAGCAGACAATTGCGTTGCCCGCATATCATAAACAAAATTTGCGGCTTGATCAAAATCATGATATTTTTGTTTCACCTGAGCTGTAGAATTTTGAAAAAAAGAGCGCAACTGTTCTGGTTCGGGTGGCGTTTGTATTTGTTGTTTTTTCTCTTGTTCGGCTTCTTGTCGTTGCACGGCTTTTCCTAGCCATTGCATATAGCCCATAAAATCTTTTTGTGGATCTGGCGGCGTTTCCCCATTTTGCAAAGACTGATTATCTGTGACATTTTTTTCAGGTTCATTGTTGATATTTTCTGTAGCAGTTTCTCTTGCTTCACCCTCTTCACCTTCTTGCAGAGCTCCTGCCATGAATTGATTTTGTTCTTCCGCTGTTATGTTTTCTGTATCCATTGTCTTGGCCTTCTCCTTTTTTGATTGATAAAATATGATTGTGAACAATCAAGAAGTTTGCTGAGCGGCTTGAAGCATCTGCAAGATTTCTTGCGTTATTTTATCGGTTTCATTTTCACCACTGTGATGAAGCGTTGTTTGAGGATTATTGTTTTCTTGATTATGCTTTTGCACTTTTGTCTCAATTTTATGAATAAGAGACGCCGGCAACGGAGAATAATGCAATAAATCGAGCATGATTTCTGGTGTTGCGAAATTTTGCATCAAAGGGAGTAACTGCGTAATAATCGAGAATGTACGTTCTTTTTCATTTGGACTTGTTGGCGCATCATCAACAACGATATCATATTCCAAACTTGTCATCATTTCGCGTGTGAGCGGCACATATTTTGCGTTTTCTTCTCCTGCGATACGTACCAATCGTCCATCTGAGAGATAGTTTTGAATGAGATAGAGAATAATTTTTCCTTGTCGTTGCCGATATCTGCGCAAACCATCAAAGAATGATGCCAAAATATTGAGAGAGGATTGCCGTCTTTGCTCTTCCAAAACGCCTGGTTGATTAATGGCACGAATACCGACAAACTCAGGCGACAATCCTGTTACTTGGAAAATAGCCCCTTTCGCTTCATTAAAGAGCTGAAAAAAGCCATTGGGAAATTGTGCCACAGGTTTTGGTTGAATTCTTCCCGAAGCCACAGCACCATTTTTAAGCCATGTAATACTATCCGCTCTCGCCCAACTTTCTACGGCTTGTCGATCATCATCAAAAGCGTCTCGTTCGGCCATGATTCCGCCTTTTGATTGACTATTGAGCAGATACATGACTTGGCTAAAATACTTATTGGCCCAACGTTGCGGATCTTTTGTTGCTTGCACAATTCCATAGAATTGCCGACTGAGTTTATCAAAATAGCCAGTAATACACTCCCACCCCAATTGATGAGAAGGCACCAATGGTTGATCGGGAACTTCGAGTAATTTTTTTCCCAAGAAAGCGCGTTTAACGACTTTTCGGGTAAGTTTTGTGGCTTGAACTTCTGGATATTGTTTTCTGAGATTTTGTAATTGATTTTCAGAATAATCAACAACTTGTCCTGTCTGTGGCTCGAAAACTTTATAATACACTTCGCGTTCAAACCAGCGACATTCGGCCAACGTCACCATTTTCGGTTCCTGAAAGTTCATCTCATCATATGCCGCGCTCTCTTCTCCTGCTTGCGTTGCATAAGAGGGTGTATAGTGTTGAGCCCAATCTGCATGAAGATCACTCCAATGAACATGAGGAAACATTTCCTTAGCCATTTCTAGCGGTTTTTCATCAATATACCACATATGCTGTGCATCGATGAGATTGGGTTTTGAAGCGCTTGCATCCCACACCATTTTCATGGGATCTAACCTCGAAATGACAGGTTTTCCTTTTGGATCTTCTTCATAATCCAGACGCGTATCCGTCCATCCCATGCCACAAATAACAGCATCTTGGAAAGCATCGGAATCTTCGTATTCCCCTCCTGCTTCATCGCGAAACCATTCAGCAGCTCCTGTTAAGATTTGGTTTGCCAGAGCTGCTCCTTCTTGTCTTGGAATGAATTGCACTTGTCGTTTATTGTTTCGCTCTGCACCAATGACAGCATTGACCAAAGGAGCAACACGATTAAAGGTCATGACGGGTCTATTTTGTTCTCGTAAGACAGCGAGATCTTGCTCATTCCACTGCCGCCCATTGTAAAAATTGTAGTCTTCTTGCGCATTTTTTCGCCACTGTTCAACATGAGCCATATCATCATGATACCACTGCACGAGTTTTTTAAAGAGCGCCTGATGTTCGATTGTTTCCCCTGCATTTGCAGAAGCTTCCGGCGAATTCAAAGGAGATGTATAGATATTCATTAAAAAGCCATCCATGATGTTTGAGAATGATGGGAAGATTGATAAGCATTTTTTTGTGGTTTAATGTTTGGTTGTTCATAGGCAATACACAAGAGACCGAAACTATCGGCCCCATGACTTGCCCAATCATGTTCGGCTCCCAAGCCGATATTGCGCTGTTCGTCTCGTTTTTCGTGATACCATGCGAGTGCTTTTCGCCCTGCTTTTGTCGTTTCCCGATTAAACCACATCGCTGGGAAGAGACGCCTCACCGCTTCAATTCTCATTTTAACGGCTCCTGCTCCCTGATTAGGAACAACAGTGGTTCGAAATCCAGCTTCTTGCAGAGCACTTTCAAAACTCACATTATAAACACGATCTTTTGTCGCACCGTCATGGGGTAAAACCATCAGCGCATTTTCATATCCTTTTTGGCCCACCCACCCGATATGCTCTGAGAGAGGTTGTCCTTGCGCTTCATAATAATCGAGCACGCGGATTTCACGACCCACAAATTGCGCCACCCACAAAGCCGTTGCATCGGCTTTTGCGCCGGTTCCTCCGATATCCCAAAAAATTTTGATCTGCATCAAAGGATCCCTTGGCACGTAGGTAATGCGTCCTTCCTGTTCAGCTTGCAGGAGTAATTTTTGGTAATAAGCTCCTTGCACAGCTTGGAGATAATCCCCTTCCCAAATATGTTGGTACTGCTCTGATCTGTGTTCTAAATCTGCTAGACGATCTCGGTTCAGTTTATCTGGGAATTGAGGATTATCTCGCCAATTAATCTCAGCGCCTTTAATATTAGGATCTTTTACGTTTCGAAAACGTTTTTCCACAGGCGCATTTTCCCGTAAAGGATTCCATGTCACCCATAATTCAGAATTCCAATCTTTTCCTTCTTCTCGCAGCGTTGGAATGAGGGTTTGCCAAGCCGTTTCGGTTACGGGTTCAGCTTCATCAACCCAACACAACAAAATACGCCCCATTGATTTAATGCTTGCAATATTGCGATCCAATCCTGCAAAAGCATAAACAATACGCCCATCTTTTGACTTGATATATTTATCCCCGATTTCATAATAGTCTCTCAAAAAACGATAGGATTCAATGGCGCGTTTAATTTCTTCCAATGAGCTTTCACTGAGTGAATTTTGAAATTGTCTTGCACATAAAATAACCCCTCGTTCTCCTGCTTTTCCATGTTGATATCCAACCACCGCAGACATCAAAGCAAAGGATCTTGTTTTTCCCGATCCCCGTCCTCCCCAAGCAGCACGAATATCTGCTTTTCCAGAAAAAACAGGAATGAGTTTTGGAATAAGAGCAACTTTAGCAATCGTCATAATAAGATAAGATCATTCATCAGATTATTTTAAATTTATCGCACGCTATATCATCAGCACTTTTGTCGATCATCTCGACACATCATTTGGATCAACGCCTCTGACGTGGTGTTTGCTTATACGATTTTTGACCTTGTCACTTTTCTGCAAACATTTTTGGCATCACTCTGCCCATAGAAAAAGCAACAGTTTATCCAATTTTATCTGTTCAATTTAATTTTGTTTACTCACTTCAAGGTCAATGTTTGATCATTGACTGTACAAACAGCATCAATGAATTTTTAAACAAATGCCCACATGCGTTTATGAACACTCACTGTCCGATCCATTCTGAGCAGTTGACATTGTTTCATTTGGAATGACAGGCACAATCTCAACACGCGAAACCGTTTTAACATCGTGTCCTCCTTCTCCTGTTACCTGCATAGGTAAAACTTTTGCTAAGAGCGAGAAAAAAGGTCCAGGATTATTCACCGCATGATATTGCAGATAAGAGACCAAGCCCTCTTCACCATAATGATATCCTGCTTTTTCAGCAGCTTTTAAAATAGCATCTTTGAGCAATTTTGTTGTTTTATTCAATGCACCTTTAGGGCGTCCTCTTCCTCGTGAGGGAAGCGTATTTTTATCTGTCATCCTCGTTTTCTTTCAATTGAATTCATTTATTTATATACAAGCATTATCCATGCAATGCCTATCATCACCAACGATACGCAAACCCAATTATACGTAGACATCGTTGAACCAAGGTCTCGATCCCAGCAAACCACTCGCGCATACTGTTCACAACGACACAAACATCCTCAATGACAATCATGTCTCCACAAGAAACTTTTTAATTTCTTATTGTGTTTTCAATCTTTTATTGTGTTTATTGTTGGCTCATCTTCTTTTGAAGAATTTTTATCCTCATAGAGTGCATGATTGCTGTGCTGTCCCTCATTTTCCTATGCAAGATTTTCTATCCTCAACACATAAGAAAATCCTCCTCTTCCATGAACATCATGGTAAGACAGACGATACATTTTTCAATTTTTTTACTCTTTAAGAGAGAGTGCCTCCACATTTCACACATGCACTGCACTTTTCATCATGAGATCTGCTTTTTATAGAGAGCTTTCTCTTTTTTAGTTTTCTATTTTTATTGATCTTTGCTCATTGATTTCTCTAAGAATGAAGGAATTTGAGCTTTTTTCCTATTTTTTTACATTCTTTTTCAATCTCAAATCATTTGAGGATTTTCTTCCCATGCAATGATCTTATTGCATACAACCGCCCAATAACCATTTTATTATGAAATGAAAAGGATAAGCGCGCACATACTCTCTTCATTGAGCTACTAGGCTCTTCATTCAGCTCTCATGCTGGTTTATTCAGCACATACGATCTTTTTTCGAGAACAATAATACTATCACTTAAAAAAAAACCCTGATACACGATCAGGGCGAGATATGACAAAAGACATATACAACCTAGCAAATATATAATACAGCAAAACCTACCGAAAGTTCATTACAGATACAACAACGGTAGTGTCATCCTCCACGAAATAATCCCCCCGTGAAATTCCACTTTAAACACTCGCTGTTTATAAATTCTTTCTTCAAGAAAAACCAACTTCCTCATACAACTGAGAACATCTTCTATTTTTCTTTTTACTTTCTTGAATTCCCTCTCTACTTCAAAGAAGCTTTATCAAGACAGAACTTTAATTATGCTTTTATACTATCTATTTAGGTTTACCTTGTCAACTTTTATTTTCTTTTTCTCTCTTATTGATTTCTTTTCTCTCTTTTACTTGTTTATTCTTGTTTAAGGTTTTCTTGTTCATTTTTTTGTTTTACCGGATAGAAAGCCAATTGATCTCCTTCTTTTACAATTTTGACGGTTGTTTCCTCTTGGATATTTCCAAGCAAAATACTTTCAGCGAGAGGATCTTGAATTTCTTTTTGAATAATCCGTTTTAAAGGTCTTGCTCCATAGAGCGGATCATATCCTTTATGAGCGATGAATTCTCTGGCATTTGGTTCGATTTTCAATGTTATTTTTCGTTCATTGAGCAAATTTTGCAAATGATGCATCTGGATATCGACGATTGCTTCCATATCTTTTCGTTGCAGTCTTTGGAAAAGAATAATTTCATCAATACGGTTGAGGAATTCGGGCCGGAATGCGGCTTTTACAGCTTGCATAACGTTGTCTCTGACTTTATCGATTCCTTGCCCTTCTGGAAGAGCTGTTAAAAACTCAGCGCCCAAATTTGATGTCATAATGAGTAAAGTATTGCGAAAATCGACGGTGCGCCCTTGTCCATCGGTTAATCTCCCTTCATCGAGCACTTGCAATAAGAGATTAAAAATATCAGGATGCGCTTTTTCGATTTCATCGAATAAGATGACTTGATAAGGTCTGCGCCTGACAGCTTCAGTCAGCACGCCTCCTTCTTCATATCCGACATATCCTGGCGGCGCCCCAATCAATCGAGCACCGGCATGTTTTTCCATATATTCAGACATATCAATGCGCAGCATTGCATTTGAGTCTTGGAAAAGAAAAGCGGCGAGAGCTTTTGTGAGCTCTGTTTTTCCAACCCCTGTTGGCCCTAAGAACATGAAAGATCCAATGGGTCGATTGGGATCTTGTAGACCTGCCCGTGCACGCCTTACCGCTCGAGCAACCGCTTGAACGGCTTCTTCTTGTCCAATGACACGTTTTCCGATTTCATCTTCCATCCGCAAGAGCTTATCACGCTCTGCTTCCAACATACGATCGACTGGGATTCCGGTCCACCTTGATACAATCTGAGCGATATGTTCTGCGGTTACGATTTCTTCAACGAGATTATTTTTCGAATCATCACTTTCAGCGGCACTGAGTTGTTTTTCGAGTTCTGGAATGACACTATAGGCTAATTCTCCTGCGCGTTGAAATTGTCCGCTTCGCTGAGCAATCGCCAAAGCATTTCGTGCTTCTTCGAGTTGTTTTTTCAAATCAGCGGCATGTCCTAATTTTTGTTTTTCTGCCTGCCAAGCATTTGTCATTTCAACGGATTGTTTTTCTAAGATATCGAGTTCGTTTTGCACGGCTTGCAAGCGTTCTTTTTCAGAAGGATCGACTTCTGCTTTCAAAGCTTCTCGTTCAATTTTCAATTGCAAGATTCTCCGATCGATTGCATCCAGTTCTTCTGGTTTAGAATCCACTTGCATTCTTAATCGCGCTGCGGCTTCATCGATAAGATCGATGGCTTTATCGGGGAGGAAGCGATCGGTGATATAGCGGTTTGACAAACGTGCTGCTGCAATCAAAGCATTATCTGCCAAGCGCACTTTGTGATGTTGTTCGTATTTTTCTTTGATTCCTCGCAAAATAGAGACGGTATCATCGACTGTTGGCTCAGACACAAAGACGGGTTGGAAGCGTCTGGCTAAAGCGGCATCTTTTTCGACATATTTTCGATATTCTTCGAGTGTTGTTGCCCCCACACAATGGAGTTCTCCGCGTGCAAGAGCGGGTTTAAGTAAATTGGATGCATCCATTGGTCCATCGGATTTTCCAGCCCCCACAAGATTATGCAACTCATCAATGAACAAAATAATCTGTCCGTTTTCGGCCTGCACCTCTGCTAGCACGGCTTTTAAACGTTCTTCGAATTCTCCTCGATATTTTGCTCCGGCGATTAATGCTCCCATATCGAGCGCGTAGAGTTGCTTATCACGGAGCGTTTCAGGCACATCTCCATTGACGATCCGCAACACCAATCCTTCCACAATTGCGGTTTTTCCCACCCCGGGTTCTCCAATCAACACGGGATTATTTTTCGTGCGGCGTGACAGTACTTGAATGGTTCTGCGAATTTCTTCTTCTCGTCCAATCACAGGGTCGAGTTTTCCTTCACGGGCATCTTTTGTCAAATTGCGTGCATATTTTTCCAAAGCATCATATTGGCTTTCCGCATGGGGACTTGTTGCCGTTTTTCCTTTTCGCATTGCCTCGATTGCTTGATTAAGCGCTTGTTGCGTTAAGCCTCCACTTTTTAAAATTTCTGCTGTTTTTGCGGTTTCTTCCATCAGAAGAGCCTGCAAAACACGCTCAACAGTGACAAACTGATCTCCTGCTTTCTGCGCGATATTTTCTGCCATTGCGAAAACTTTTGCGAGCGGCTGCGACATATAAAGCTGGGCATTCCCTCCTTGCACTTTAGGCAAAGCATTTAATGCTTCTGTCAGTTTTTTTTGAATAACGGCCCAATCACCTCCAGCTCTTTGAATTAAAGAAGCTGCCAGTCCTTGATCATCGTCTAAAAGAACCTTTAAGAAATGCTCTGGCATAAATTGCTGATTGTCAGAAGAAAGCGCATAATTTTGAGCGACTTGTAAAAATCCTTGAATTCTCTCGCTATATTTTTCTAAGTTCATTTTTTCCCTTTCCTTGCCTGCCGTCGCATTTTTTCTTTTCAGAGTTTTTAAAAAAACTCCTCAACGCTTATAAAGTTTCTTTCAACAGCTTGTTGTTTATATTGACTTGAAGAATACCCCCTTATTGTATGAATATGGGTTTTTTCAGCGCTCAGAGCAAGAGGTCTAAAAAAAGAAGAACTGTCTCTTAGAAGAGAACACTACTGCCTAGCATTCTTCTTCTTTTCACCCCCCAACAGACTTTTCCCCTACAAAGGAAATGACTGTTGAGAGGTTTATTTTTTGACTCTTTTTAAGCTTATTTTCTCTATGGCCTTTTGTTTTTTATGGCCTTTGTTATTCTTCTTCATCCGTTGTCTGTGGCGGCGGCGGTAAGATATAAGCCCCTGAAAGCCAACGGTTCAAATCAACGGCTCGACATCGTGACGAACAGAAGGGATAAGCCTTATCCTGTGACATTTTCCCGCACTCTGGACAAGGACGCGGGAGGCGTTTTTTCTTTTGCGGGATCATTGATTGACTGCATTCTTTTATTTTTTCGTGTTGTTTTTTGGTTTTTTCTGATGGCTCGAATGGTTTCATCATTTTTTGCCTATTTATCTCTTTCTTCTGTCCAATTGGGGAGCACGGCATACCCATAAGCGACCAAAAGATCCATTGTTTCAGCCAAGGGTAAGCCGACAACATTGGAATAGGAACCGGAAAGGTTGACAACGAATGCTCCTGCTTTTCCTTGAATAGCGTATCCGCCTGCTTTTCCTTGCCATTCACCAGAATCCAAATAAGCTTTGATCATTTCGGTTGTTAAATATTTAAAACGGATACGACTTTCGACTAATTTTACTGTTTTTTTTCCTCGTTCATTGAGTACACATACAGCTCCATAAACCTTGTGTTCTCTTCCTGAGAGAAATTGCAAACATTCTTGCGCCTCTTCTTCTCCTTCAGGTTTTGGCACGATGACTTTCCCCACAGCAACGACTGTATCGGCTGCTAAAATCAGTTTTTTTTCGGCAACAGCATTTTGGGGATTATTCTGCACACGCCATAAAAGACTTTCTTGTGCTTTGAGAGCTTTTTCTTTTGCTAAGCGCTTTGCTAAATTTGCGGGATGCTCTTTTAACTTTGGCGTTTCATCAATATTCGCCGCATAAACCTGATCTGGATCAACACCGATTTGCGCCAAAAGCGCTAGACGACGCGGCGAAGCAGAAGCAAGCATCAAATCGACTTTCATGACACATCCCTTTTGTTCATCTCTTCAAGACTCTTGCACACCGAACAAACTTAACACATTTTCAGAATATCTTGATACTCATGGCCTATATCATGGCCTATATCTTGATATTCATGGCCTATATCTTGCGATCCTCATGGTCTGTCTTTTTTCCTTAACATTCCATTTTTCTGCATCACGTGATAGTTTGAGCAATATTTTTAAAGGTCTTCTTATTGCGCCCGACATCTTTTATTTTTCCTCAAAAACTATCCTGAAATTCTTTTGTTTTACGCAATTGATGCCAGCTTTTTTGTTTTATGTAAGCTTATTTTTTATCTCAGCAAGAGAAAAAACATTGCCTCTTAGTCATAAGAGTCACTTATTTTTTTCATAAGAGGAAGAGAGACTTTTTCAGGAGCAGAGAAGCGTTTTCAGGATCAACGCCCCTTTAACACACTCGCTTTATCGCTGTTATGATTTATTTATAGCGGTAGGTAATGCGCCCTTTTGTCAAATCATAAGGTGTCATTTCGACCATAATTCTATCACCAGCCAATACACGAATACGATTTTTGCGCATTCTTCCAGCTGTATGAGCAATAATTTCATGATCATTTTCCAATTTCACGCGAAACATCGCATTTGGTAACAGTTCAGTAACAACACCGGAAAATTCCAAAACTTCTTCTTTCGACATAGAGCAATGATTTCCTTTACGGTTTACACATTTTTAAATTATGGTTTATACATTAATTATAGTTTAAATGATAGTTTATGCATTCATTGTTTAGTTATTTTCATAATCTATTCATTCATTTTTAATCTATTCATTCATTTTATTGTCTATTGATTGACTTTATAGAGAGTTAACGCTTTATTTTTTTTGCGTTACCATGAAATTTATTGTGCAGCGTTCATATCTTATTTTCTTAAGTTTGTGAACAAAAATTCAACATACATTACGTATATTTTCTTTTTATCATACATTTTTAAACGATTTCACCCCTTATTTGTTCATTTTTATTTTTAAAAATCACCTTTTGAAACATTCGATCCTTTTTAAAAATGTGCTCTCTTATTCAAGAGAATCGATATCTTTTCTCATCTTGGAAGGAATTTTCTTTTTATGACATTGAATAAAAAGTATTTTTCTTCTCGATTGACTTTGTAAAAAAAGTGTAAAACTTTTAAATAAAAACTGAATCGCATTTTGACAAGAAAAAGGACGTATAATGCTTCAACACTCATGTGACGTGGCGATTTTGATGGGAAGCCAATCGGATTGGCAAACAATGCGCCACAGCGCAGATATTTTAACCTGCCTTGGTATTTCTCATGTTTCTCGTATTATCTCGGCTCACCGAACGCCTGATCGCCTTTATAGTTTTGCAAAATCTGCAAAAGATGCAGGTTTTAAAATTTTGATTGCCGGCGCTGGCGGAGCCGCTCACCTTCCGGGCATGTTGGCTGCGATAACCTCCTTGCCTGTTTTTGGCGTTCCTGTCCAATCTCAGGCTTTATCGGGTCAAGATTCTTTGCTATCGATTGTGCAAATGCCTGCTGGTGTCCCGGTTGGCACTTTAGCCATTGGTAAAGCTGGCGCTATTAATGCAGCGCTTTTAGCAGCGGCGGTTATGGCTGTTTATGATCCTAATCTTGCTCAGCGTTTAGAAGATTGGCGCCACCAACAAACAGCCAATGTTGCTGACTATCCCACGACTGAGGTTTGAGATGATCTATCGATCTGAGGGTTTATCACCGGGAAGTACGATTGGTTTAATTGGTGGTGGTCAATTAGCTCGAATGCTCTCCATTGCAGCTGCCGAACTTGGTTTTAAAACTGTTATTCTTTGTCCTGATTCGGATTGTCCTGCTGCTCAAACGGCTAACAAGCATATTATTGCTTCTTATGACAATTTTTCAGCCTTAAATCGCCTGATAGAGATGTGCGATGTTATCACCTATGAATTTGAAAACATTCCTCTCCAAACGGTTCAATATATCGAAAACGAAGCTCTTCTCTTTCCTTCATCCCACGCTTTAGAAATTGCACAAGATCGGTTATTTGAAAAACAATTTCTCAATGAACACGGTATCCGGACAGCCTCATGGCATGCTGTGAATGATCGTTCGTCTCTCATTGCTGGGCTTTCAGCCTTAGGCGGCCGTGGTCTTTTAAAAACGCGCCGTTTTGGTTATGATGGTAAAAATCAGATTGCTCTTCATAATCCGAGTGAAGAAATTATTGACAAAGCTTTAATTGCTCTTCAACATCAACCCTCTATTTTGGAAGAGATTGTTCCTTTTTCATTAGAGATTTCTGTTATTTCCTCTTCCAATCTCCAAAAAGAGAAAGCCGTCTATGACTGCTGTGAGAATAAGCATAAAAACGGCATTCTTCACAAAACATTTCTGCCATCACATGCTCCCTATGCTGTCCAAAAGGCTGCCCAAGAGATCAGTTTTGTGGTGATGGATGCTTTGCACTATATTGGTGTTCTTTGTATTGAATTTTTTGTTTTAGCTGATGGGCGTCTTTTGGTGAATGAATTAGCGCCTCGTGTGCATAATTCTGGTCATTGGACACAAAAAGCGTGTATGACCTCGCAATTTGAGCAGCATATCCGTGCTATTTGTGGGTTACCTTTAGGCAGCACACAGCGTCATAGCGATTGCGAAATGACCAATCTTCTTGGCAATAATCTGAATGATTTCTGGGATTTTTTAAAGAAGGAATCGGCATCGGTGCATTTATACGGTAAAAATTCCGTCCGCCCTGCGCGAAAAATGGGGCACGTCATCCAATTAACGGGTCCTGCCACAATGATTCAAGAGAGAACGAAATAGCTTTTCTTTACGTGTACGATATTCAGAGAGATAGGCTTCTTTATTGATTTTTTACTCAGAGGAAAGAAACCTTTCCTCTTGAGTTTTTTTCAAGCTTTTTTTCACCATTTTTCTCTTTCATCATTCTGTTCTTTTCCCATTTTTCTCTTTCACGATCCTGCACGGACATTTTTTTCACCATCCTTTTTTATCGATAGACAAGTGGATCGATAGACAAGCGGAACGCACATCACTCAAACAACGCACATCACTCAAACAAAGCCTCTTACACCGTTCATTTTTTTGTCTTTTTCGCGCCAACAGAGTCCACTTTTCTTTTTGTTTTCAAATTGTATCAATTCTTCTCTTTTCTTCTTTATTTTTGGCTTTAAGATTCTTTGTTTTCAGCTTATTTTTGTCGATTTAATCCTTGCATTTATCGAGTATTGAACTCAAAGGAGTTCGCTTGACAGAGATGAGACTTCCTGTTAGAAGAGCTTCACATTTTTTTTGTAATTTTTGCTTATTCTGTGCAACTTGCAGTGATGTGCGCTTTGCATTTTTTTGTTGTACTGTTGCTTGTTGAATACTTTTTTTTAAAGAAAAGTCTTTTTTTGTAACCAGAATAAGAAATAACAATAATAAAGTGTGTGATATTGCATTGTATTTGCGTGTAATTTTGTATTTTATTTTTGTAAGATTACACTCAATTTTTTGTGTTTATAGATGGTGAATAGAATGAAAATTAAAAATTCGCTCAAAGCTCTTAAGGAACGTCACCGCAATAACCGTATGGTTCGTCGCAAAGGTCGTATTTATATCCTTAACAAAACCAATCCGCGTTTTAGAGCGCGCCAAGGCTAACCTTTTTATGCCTGTTTCTGTTTTACAGGCATGGTGCCTTTTACTGCTTTTATCGTTTTTTTTCTGTATTTTACGAGCATCAGGGCGTAATTTTTTTATTTTTTTTCTTAGTTTTTTTTGTTTTTTTTCTCCGAGTTATGGAGAAAGCTATGAAGATAATTTCCCTTCTCTTCCGTTTGAAGATTCTCTTCCTCAATCTCTTTTGTCTCCGGATGACCTTATCCCCACCCCCTTACCGTCTTCTTCTCCTGAAACGGGTTCCACATCACTTGCAATTGAAGAGTCAGACACGGCTATTTTTTCTGATCCTCGTTCATTTGCACAGCGTAAAGAAGCAGAAATCAATCGTTTACTCATAGACTTGAAACATTGTGCTAACGCACATCATGCTAAAATGATTAGTCAGCAAATTCAGCGTTTATGGTTACAATCAGGCAGTGAAACGATTGATCTTTTAATGGAATGGGTCAGTGATAGCATCAATGCTGGGAATTATGGTCTTACTCTTGATTATCTTGACACCATCATTGCTCTTTCTCCCACTTACGCAGAAGCTTGGGTGAGGCGTGCTTGGGTTCATATTCAATTGAGCGATTTCAAACTTGCAATGTTTGATTTATCTCAAGCTCTTCAACTTGAACCTCGAAATTACATAGCCTATTTTGAGCTTGGCATTATCATGGAATCCACCCAACGCTTTTCCTTAGCCATCAAAGCTTATGAAACGGCTCTTCATTATTATCCGCAAATGCGCTCTCTTCAAAAACGGATTGGTTTTCTTTTAGATCAATATTTGGATCAAGAAGTTTAAGTTTTCTTTCCTTTATGTTTAAAGTCTCTCTTCTTTCATCATTTTTTGTCTAGGCGAACATAGAAAACTGTTTTATACTGAAAGAGGTGTACTGCGCTTCTCGACAGGAAATAACGTATTCCTGAGACCTTATTGATTTCAAAGGGAGCTGTCCCTGAAAAAGCTCGTGGGCTTTTTCATATGGCGCCCACCTACAGAGTAGGTTCTCGGAATCAATCTTTCCATCGGTTGTTGTGGTTCACCACTTTGTTTTATGGATAAAGCACAATTTATAGATACAACGAATTTCTTTATCGAACCAAAACACTATTAAAGAATTTTTTGGTTTGATTTGTGAAATATTTGGTTCAGCGATGTCAAAAACTACCAAGAATTCACACTGCACTTCATCGATCCGCTCACATTTGCGTCAGGTTGGTTTATCGCAACGCAATCGCCTCTCGCCTTCTGAGCGTCATGTTTTTTCACAGCGCGCCTGTACTCACGCGACCGATTATTTCACACAACAGATCGCAGATTTTTCTCAAATTATTCTTGCGGCTTATTGGCCCATTCGCTCAGAAATTGACCCGCGTCCCCTTTTCCATTTTGTCTCATCGCAGGGTGGTTTTTTGGCATTACCGGCTATTCTTGACCGCACAACGATGGTTTTTCGTACATTTTCCGAAGAGGCATCTTTAGAATCCATGCAGTTTGGCACATTTGGTCCCGACGCGTCTCACGCGGTTGTTGCCCCAACGATTATTATTGTTCCTCTTTCTGCATTTGACGCCCAATGTCATCGCCTTGGCTATGGTGGTGGCTATTATGACCGTGCCATTGCACAACTTAAGCAAAACGGACATTCTGTGCAATTATTTGGTCTTGGTTTTTCCTGTCAGGAAGTTGAATCCATTCCTGCAGCCGAGCATGATCTTGTTTTACAAGGCATTTTCACAGAAAAGGGTTTTCTCCAATGTTAAAGTGTGATTAAAACGCTTATGCGATTCTTATTTTTAGGTGACATTGTTGGTGCTACGGGCTGTTCAGCAGTTTTTGATCATCTTCCGATTTTAAGGGAAAAATGGCGACTTGATTTTATTGTCGTTAATGGTGAAAATGCCTCGAATGGTTTTGGCATAAAGGAAGAAACGTATCAAGATCTTTTAGCATCTGGTGTTGATGTTGTCACCACAGGCAATCATGCCTTTCAATGTGAAGAGACACTGAAATACGCTTCCTATAGTGATCGTTTTTTACGTCCTGCAAATTTTATTCCTGGCACTCCTGGAAAGGGCTCTGATTTATTTACGGCAAAAAATGGCGCACGTATTCTTGTTGCCAATGTTCTTGGCAATATTTTTATGCCCTGCGATGCTGATGATGCATTTGAAACTGCAGAAAAAATTGTCTCAGCCTGTATTTTGAATGAACAGGCTGATGCCATTATTTTTGATTTTCATGCAGAAGCCACCAGCGAGAAGCAATGTTTTGGCCATTTTCTTGATGGTCGTGTGAGTGTTATTGTTGGCACTCATACCCATATTCCTACGGCTGATGCACAAATATTAGAAGGCGGTAGTGCCTATATGTCAGATGCTGGCATGTGTGGTGATTATAATTCCTCTCTTGGCATGGATAAAGAAGAGCCCTTATATCGTTTTCTTTATAAAAAAAAGCAGGATCATTTTGAACCTGCGCGAGGTCCAGCCACTCTTTGTGGTTTAGCGGTAGAACTTTCAGATCGTACAGGTTTAGCAGAAAAGGTATCTGCTGTGCGTATTGGCCCTCATTTAAAGCCCGAAGTCCCAGATTTTTGGTAGATTTTTTGTGCTTTTTTTCACACTTTTGTTCATGAAACAAATGATCTTATTCTCTTTCAAGAGTTTTGTTTTTTGATCTTCTTCGTATTCTTATTTTTAAACAGAGATGCGTTGAATTTTTGCGCCACACTGTGCCAATTTTTCTTCCAATCGTTCGAAACCACGATCGAGATGATAAACACGATTGACCATTGTTTTTCCTTGCGCTGCGAGAGCTGCAATGACAAGAGACACCGAAGCTCTCAGATCTGTTGCCATCACTTCTGCACCCTGTAATTGATCGGTTCCATGAACGGTTGCCGTTTGTCCATTCAGGGTAATGGATGCGCCCAATCGTACTAATTCTTGGACATGCATGAATCGATTTTCAAAAATTGTTTCTGTAATATAAGCCTCTCCTTGAGCACATATCATCAATGCCATAAATTGCGCTTGGAGATCGGTTGGGAATTCAGGATAAGGTCCTGTTCTGATATTCACAGGGCTTATTTTTGTTTGCGTTTTGTCTCGTTGCACTTGAATGCCGTCATTTTTTTCTTGAATTGTGAGTCCTGTATTTTCCAGCACCTGTAGAACTTTTTTGAGATGATGAGGGTTTGCATTTTTGAGCAACACATCTCCCCCTGTCATTGCCACCGCCATTGCATATGTTCCCGCTTCGATACGATCAGCAATAACGCGTACTCTTGCTCCGTTAAGTTTTTCGACCCCTTCAATAATCAGCGTTGATGTTTCTTCTCCGGTGATTTTTGCTCCCATTGCTTTGAGAGCTTGGATCAGGTTTGTAACTTCTGGTTCACAGGCTGCATTTTCAAGAATTGTTTTTCCGTCTGCCAAAACCGCTGCCATCAGCATGACATGCGTCCCCCCGACAGTTACTTTAGGGAAACGATAGGTTCCCCCTTTGAGTCCTTTTGGTGCTTTTGCATGCACATATCCTTTTTCGATTTCGACATGCGCTCCTAGACTTTTTAATCCTTCTAGGATGAAATTCACGGGTCGTGTTCCAATAGCACAGCCTCCGGGGAGAGACACATAAGCTTCACCACAGCGCGCCAACAGGGGTCCAAGCACCCAAAAACTTGCGCGCATTTTTGAAACGAGTTCATAAGGAGCAAAGACTGTTGCGATTTTTTGTGCTGTAAAATGAATTGTTCTTGCATCCGCGAATTGTTTATTTTCCCTTCGCCCCTCGACAGCATAATCGACCCCATGATTATTGAGAATTCGAATAAGGAGCTCAACATCGGCAAGATGGGGTACATTTTCTAAAGTCAGCGTTTCTTCAGTCAACAAAGCAGCAATCATAAGAGGCAATGCGGCATTTTTTGCTCCTGAAATTGGAATAACGCCATGCAAAGATTGTCCGCCGATAATTTGAATAGAATCCATAATATTTTCACTTATCTCTCTTTCCCCACCCCTTGAATTTTTTGTTCAAGATAAAAAAGGCTCTAGTCCCGTGGGAAATTTATTTTTAAACCATTTTTTTGAAACGAATCATCGAGAAGTTTAGTTGCAAAAATATTGCGAAAAGATTGATGCTCACAAGGTCTCTTATATTTCGTGTTGTGCTCTTTGACGACTTTGTTCTTTGCGCCGTTTAAGATTTTCGCGCAATTGCTTGGCCAATCTGTCTTGGCGCTGTCTCATTTTTTCATCTTTATGATTAATGATTTCTTTTTGTTCATCCATTTGTGTCATGGCACAACCTTTTGAGCATTTTTGTGCTCTTTAAACAAACGCATAATATTTTTCAAGAGGAATTCCACAAAAAGCACTTTTTCTTTAATCAAATAGCATTTTCTCACACAGAGAAACAAATGCTCTCTTGCCTATTTTAGCACAATATGGCACAAGGCGCCCAGAAGGACAGTGCTGCGGTAGCTCAGTGGTAGAGCACTCCCTTGGTAAGGGAGAGGTCGAGAGTTCAATCCTCTCTCGCAGCACCATTAAAGAATCATTTTTTTGGCCATTTTTCTTTTTTCTCTTAAAAATCTTTTCACGACCACTCTCTAAGATTTTTCATCCACATTCCATAATTTTTTATTTTTCTCCTCTTCGGGCTTACCGTTAATCTTTGTACTCCTGCGCGACCTTTTCTATAGGTTTGCCGTTTTGGACTCCTCTGCCTCTCTTCCAAGCTTTTCTCTTCTGTACAAACGTCTCTTTCGCCTTGCCTTTTTCTGCTCTCCTGTTTGATGATTTTTGTATCGGCATTTTTAATTTTATGCACCATCCTGTCCAAAGCCTCATTAAACCGGCTTATTTCATTTTCAAGTTTACGAATATAAGCTTCATCGCGATAAGCTCGCTTAATCAAAAGCGGCATATCTGGCCAATAGATCATCAAATCGATCCATTCGCGTTGTGCAATCCATAATCCTCCCTGACACTGTGCTTTATGTTCCGCCGGAAAAGTATTTTGATCAAAATAAGGGATTAACAGTTCAGGTTTTTTTGTTTTAATTTCCAAGATCCCGTCTGTTCCAATAAAAGCATCTGGAGAAAAACCTTTTTTTCGATCATCGGATAAAACAAATCCAATTGTTTGGGGCTCTGTCTGGGTAAGTGATCCATAAAGTTGGCGTGCTTTTGGTTCTAATTCTGTTCCCCGTCGCATGGGAATGGTTGTTCCTTCATCCACATACGTCCCAGTGATTTTTTCTCCAGCCAGTTTCATCATGACGGCATGATATTTTTGTGTTTTCTGACCATTTTTCTTTTGAGCCATGATCATTTCAAACAAAGATGCTGTTATTAAACCATTGCGCGCTTGTCGCCATTCATGTGTTCCTTGAATACAATCCATAATCACAGGCATGGTCTGTTATTTCCCCCTTTTTTTGACCAGTTTTTCTTTTGGAAAAGCATTTTTTTCTACAAGTCTTGCGATTCATGTTTTTTACACACAAAACCTGCTCTCTTGATTGAAGAAGAGATATTTTTTATTTTTGAGGATAAAACTCATCCTGAATCATTTTTTCTTCAACGAGAAAAAACGCATCTTTTTGATAAAAATGAACCAAATTTTTCACGAATCATTTTTCTTTTTCCCTTTAAAAGGGGGAGGTATGCATTCGATTTTGCGATTCAAGTTTAATTGTGTTATGCTTATTTTGTCATACTATAATGAGATTTTATAAGACACCATTTGAGATACGTTAGCCTTTGATTTCACCCCCAATAATCTGCCAAAACATCCCATGAGCGCAAACGATGTTGCTGTTCATAAGAACCGTATCGCCTATCTTCATAGTCCCGTGCATTTTTTTTATCGAGATAAATATGATACGCATCACTCTCGAGAATGAACGGTTGAAATTCATTATTATATGCGTGAATTTCATGATTTTGCATATACACATCGGCCAACTGTTCACTCACATCATCGGCGTGAAGTGTTTTCAAATCGAGTCTTAAAAGTCTTTGCACAGTGTCATGCTCTTCCACAATTTCCAGCACCTCTTCTGCTTGTTCGATTGGGCCATTATAAGCCCCACTTTCCTCTTGTTCACAAATGATGACCAACACTTCATCCTCTTTAACGAATGCAATCTTGTTCATGATTTTTTTCCCTTTGAATCGTTGATAACACAGATCTTGATCTTGACAGGATCAAATATAAGATTAGTCTTATATCCTCTATTGAGGAGATGTCAATTATTTTTATCTTTAATAAAAGATAAATTTTTACTTTTTATGACATTCAAACAGCAGCAATGAGCAAAAGAGTCTTGGGTATTTTATTCGCTTATTGTTTCGTATTGCTCTCTATATGTTCTTATACTCCAAGCAACCGCAAGTAGACGGGAGGACTAAAATGAATGATTTTAAATTAATACACTATTGGAGCAATCTTGATGTGCAAACACAAAAAGAAATTATTCTTTTCCTTCGGCATGTGATCGACGCAAAAGAGTCAAAATTGCCTGCCGTTCCTCAGGAGAAAGATTTGAAATTAGAGCAATAAACTCTTTATCTTCAGAACTTGCATCATATCCATAAAGAATATAACTCATATTAATATCAATGACATGACAGACATCCGAAAGCGACTCAATTGTTGGATCTTTTCCTTCACTGAGAATGGAATGAAGATATCCCGCTCCTTTACCAGCAGCAAGAGAAATGGATCGTTTTGACCGTCCACTTTTTTCGACTGCTTTGTTTAATCTTTGACGCCAACCATCAATCTTCATAGTCTCACCATATAACTTGTCTTTTTAAAAATACATCTTCTTTTATAAAATTGACTTGAAAATATCCTTTAAAGAGGATATACACTCAATACAATAAAACTTAATTTTTAAGGGGAGATACAGCCTCATTTTTAGGTTACAAAACACTTCACCAATTCCAAAGATGCAGAAAGGTGCTCATAATCTTACGCATCTCCCACATTGTATTATTTACTCTTTTTTATAGATGCAACCTAAAATTGCAATCGACAGATATTAGAGTATTTATAAAGAACGAGCAAATTTGATAAAAACGCGCAAACAGAAAACGTATCGAACACAATAACAAAGAAAAAAACGAAACAAATCTGAAATACTTTACACTTTATCCAACGATCAATTGCGGTCTCATGCTTCAAAACGCACGACGCTAGTGTTTCAGATTCTTTTTTAAACAAAAATCGATCAAAACACAAGAAAGCTGATTGTCTCATGAAACACGATCATACATCAGAAACTCCTTCTTATGAAGCATCAACACTTCCTTATGTTTGTTGGTACCAAAATGATTTTCTTGGGGGTGTCCGCGGCATGCGTGCACATGAAATTGGTATTTACACGATTTTACTCAATGAAATTTATGCCCGTGGCCGTCCTCTTGACTTATCAGAAGAGCGTTTAGCGCGTCTTTGCGGTTGTGACAAGCGGACTTTTGTGACCGTTTTAGAAATGCTCATTTCAGAAGGAAAGATTTTGAATTTAGCGAATGGACTTTGGAATGAACGCTGTGGCCATGTGTTTGAAGAGCGTGCACAATTGCTTAAGAAAAAATCCTATGCGGGGCACGCCTCTGCCAAAAAACGTAAGAAAATCAATACGACTTTTGAACAGCTCTCTAACAATTACCCAAGAGATGAGACACATAACTCAGAAGCTCAAAAGGGAGGAGAAAAAGAAACACCTTACGGTGTTTCCAAAAAACGATCTTTTTTTTCGTTGTCTCAAGAGAGATCTGAACTGCTTTCTTCTCCCTTGACGCCCACAAACGACACCTCCCAAGGCTCGTCTCTGGGCTCGTCTCAAGACCCTTCTCAAGGCTTGTCTCAAGATTCGTCTCAAAACTCCTCTCAAGCCCTCTCTCAAGGCTCGTCTCTGGGCTCGTCTCTGGGCTCTTCTCAAGCCCTCTCTCAAGGCTCGCCTCAAGATTCGTCTCAAAACTCGTCTCAAGCCCCCTCTCAAGCCCTCTCTCAAGGTCTCTCCCAAGGCTCGTCTCTGGGCTCGTCTCAAGGTCTCTCCCAAGGCTCTTCTCAAAACCCCTCTCAAGGATTGTCTCAAGGTATCTCCCAAGGCCCTGATCTCTGCTCTGCGTCTCTTTTGGCACCATCGAGAGATTGCAACTCCGAGCCAATTTCCTCTTGCGCCACTCTTTCCTCTTCAGCGCAAGCAACGCCTCAAGCTCTTGTTGTTCAAGATCACACGGGCGTTTCTGCGGAATTTTCTTCCATATCTTCCTCCTCAACAGTGGATCTTTCTTCTCCAACAGCGATGGGTTCACCAAAACGCCCACGCTCAGAAAAATCGCCGAAAGGGCAAAGACTGCCTCTTGATTGGCGTGCGGATATTGGTGCAGCAATTTCAGAAGGTTTGAGTGAAGAGCAAGCGCGTTGGCAAGAAAAGAAATTTCGTGACTATTGGCATGCGAA
The DNA here is from genome assembly GCF_026929975.1 of Bartonella sp. F02. GTDB lineage: Bacteria > Pseudomonadota > Alphaproteobacteria > Rhizobiales > Rhizobiaceae > Bartonella. The sequence goes on along the minus strand of NZ_JANHOK010000005.1, from coordinate 101,127 downwards.
AAGTGGCAAAGATGCTTTGAAAGTTGACTGGCAAGCCACATGGCGCAACTGGTTCCGGCGTGAAATTGAGCGTTTACAAGACAATCGTGAAAAATTGTCTGTTCTTTCTTCTTCTGCCCAAAACCGGTCCCGCAACACAAATGAAGACATGCTTTACCAAAGTCTGATCAATTATTGAGTGCATCAAGATGAGTACAATTTTTGAGATCAAAGAAAAGCTTTCATCCCAAGCGGGCTCGATTGCAGCCATGCTTCTTCCTCAAGGACGCAAACGCGGCAATGATTGGATTGTCGGCAGCACACGCGGTGAGGCTGGTCAAAGTTTATCGGTCTGCTTAAGTGGGCAGAAATCCGGTTTTTGGTATGATTTTGCAGAAGGGAGCGGTGGGGATCTTTTAGATCTTTGGTGTGCGGTGAAAGGGATTAGTCTTCCTCAAGCTTTAGAAGAAGCACGTGCATACCTTAATCTTTCTCGCCCTAAGCCCTTTATGGCGCCACGTCATCTTTATCGCCCTGCTCCTCTTCCCACGGGGGGAGAACCGAAACATTGGGTTAAAACCTATTTAGAGAAAGAGCGTCAGATTCCCTTAGACATTATCAAGCGTTACCGAATTCAAGAAAATGGCAAGAAGATTGTTTTTCCGTTTTATAAACCGGATGGCACACTTGCTCTGGTCAAAGAGCGCTTAGCGGAATCTGGTGCGAAAGCAAAACCCACAGCTTCTCAGTGTGAACCCATTTTATTTGGCTGGCAGGCTTTATGTGCCAAGAGTCGTGAAATTGTGATTACAGAGGGCGAAATTGATGCTCTTTCGTTAGCGGCCTATGGCTACCCAGCTGTTTCATTACCGTTTGGCGGGGGAAAAGGAGGCAAACACAATTGGATTGAAAATGAATTTGACCATTTAGAGTCTTTTGAGAAAATTTTTTTAGCCACAGATATGGACAAACCAGGAGAAGAAGCGGCTCTTGAGATTGCTCATCGTCTTGGGCGCCACCGTTGTTATCGTGTCCACCTTCCTCATAAAGATGCCAATGATTGTCTGCGTGCTGGTCTTGATGCAAAAACACTCGCAACAGCCTTTTCCCAAGCGCAAAATTTTACGCCAGAAGGGTTACACCGTGCCTCAGATTATAAAGACAAAATCATCCATCTCTTCTGGCCTACAGCTGAAGAGCATCAAGGATATACGGTTCCTTACCCGAAATTGAATGGCAAACTTTATTTTCGTCCATCGGAATTAACCCTGTGGAGTGGCGCCAGTGGAGCGGGCAAAAGCCAGCTTTTATCCGACTGTATTCCGCATTGGATTGCGCAAAAGAGCCGTCTTTGTTTAGCCTCCTTAGAAATGAAGGGAGAACAATCTTTGCGCCGTTTAACGAAACAAACGGGAGGCTTAGAACAGCCAACTCCCGAGATGATTGAGCGTATTTTACATTTTTTGGACAAGGGTCTTATTCTTTATGAACATGTCGGGAAATCAAATGTTGATGCCTTACTTGATGTTTTTGATTATTGCCGTGCAAAATATGGCTGCGATCAATTTATCATTGACAGTTTAATGCGTTTAGGGATCGCCTCAGACGATTATACAGGGCAAGAACAAGCGGTTTATAAATTAGTTGATTGGGCCATTTTAAATGCTGTTCATATTCACCTTGTCGCGCATGCCCGCAAAGGCGGTTTAGAGAAAGATATTCCTGGCACAGAAGACATTAAAGGAGCCTCAGAAATTGGCGCCAATGCCTTTAACATTATTACAATTTGGCGCAATCGTTCTTTAGAGGACAAGATTTTTGCCGCCCATCACCCAGAAGAAAAAGCACAATTATCAACACGCCCTGGTGTTATTATCAATATCGCCAAACAGCGTTCTGGCGATTTTGAAGGGAAAGTTGGTCTTTGGTTTGACTCCAAGACTTATCGCTATCGTTGTTCTTCTGACAATACGCCATGGCCACGCCGCTATATTGAGCGAGAACAAAAATATGCCACCTCTCCCAAGCCCATTCAACCTCACCCCTTGGCAACCAACACCATGCCAACCTCAACACCCCCTACCTCGGCTCTCTGTCAAGAATCTTCACTTCCTTCACAAGCCGTTCCATAAAAGCTTTTTTTTGATTCTTCAAAATGCTTTTTGATTCCAAAGAGACCTTCTGGTGAAGCCCATAAACGTATCTTTTTTAATTCAAAAACAAAATCTCCCTTAGGAGACCAGTTCTTCTCACAGAAAGTTTCAGATCTTAAAAACCTTTTACACATTCAATTCTTATTAAAAATGCATGCTTTTTGCTCTCAACAGCGCATTTTTACAATTCAAACAATGTTCATTTTTTGAAAAATAACAACACAAGCAATCCATTGGAGGGTATACATCATGTCACACCACGAGAAAATACTGACTTCTCATCACACCAAAACCCCGACACACTCTCTGTGTTCTTGCTCTTTGATTCAAAAGAAGAATTGTATCAATTCTGAAAAAAATCATTTTTCAACTAACTCAAAAAAGCAAGAGATCTGCATTGAGACCAGCAATCCCTATTTCCAAGCAACCGCACAAGAAAGTTCCAGTAATCCACGCACGATCTTTGCCACAATCAATGCACGCAACCATCCTATTGCTCTTTTATATGCGAAAGGCCATATCAGCAAAGCCCAATACAAAGCCTCAGAACGTTTTTATTTTTACTGGTCTCAAAGTCGTGGGGAAACATCCATGAGCCTTGACTACAGCCGACAAAAAGTCGACGGTGGTCATTGTTATACGAATAATATTGAACGCCAAATAGACGCTTCCAATCACTTAAAAGAAATAAAAACGCAGCTTGGGGTTTTAGGTTATTCCCTTGTTGAGCGCGTTATAGGATATGGTCAAGCGGTTAAAAATTTAAGCGCCTCCAAACGCAAACAGAATTCTCTTGCTGATCATTTACGAGATTGTCTTGATCTCATGGCCACCCATTGGGGATATTCCAATCATTAATCTCCTTCTGTGAGACTTTCCCTCTCCTCTTTCGTCTTTTTTGCCATTGTTATTTTTTCTATGGCATCAATTTCTCTTTCTCAACTCGAACTCTTCTCTCCCATGAGGCGATACTTATTTTTCGCCTCTTTCATTTTTTTGCATCCTATTCCCCCGTACTATGCTGTCACTGATATTCTTGTTTTTTCTGCTCTCAAGCATTCTCATGTCCTTGATCGCTTTTTTTTCACAACATTGATCGCATGAAAATCTGTTCAACAATCCTATGAATCATAAAAAACTTTCTCCCAACATAAGAACATACGAATCAATCGCAGGCATAAAATGCATAAACAAGTGCAGGCATAATCAAATGCAGGCATAAACAAGTGGTTTTCACTCAAATTTTTCGTGTACATTTTTCGTGTCAAGAATCAGACACTCTGCAATCTCAAGAAGGCCTCTTTCAATATCGTGTTATCAAAGAATCGAATCATAAACGATAATTCGTCTCTCTGACCTCACCAGCGCCAAGATCATCTCTGCTTATTGATGACCTCTGTTCAAAAATCCTTTTCTTCTTTTGCGAAGAACTTTTCAAAAGATTTGAGAATGGCTCCAAGATTTCACACATGCCCTCTTGCTTTACACACTTTCTTTCGCTCATTCTCAAGAATGAAACCAATGATATTATTATGTTTCAAGAAATCTTAAACAGTCATTATTTTTAGCAAAGAGACATAATTTTTAGCAAAGAGACATAAAAACACTCATATTAAAATACAAACTGATTAAAATACAAACTGACGGATGATAAAAAATCATATCATTCATTTTATAATTCACAATGAAATAAAAAATGACTTTCAATAAACCATCAATCCATAGTACTATAGCATAGTATTACAGTATAATATGATAGTTTTTACTGATTATTTTTGTTCATTTTATTTTTATTCTTACAAAGTTATTTTATAAAATACGTTCATTAAAATAAAAATATGTATTTCAAATCCTACATTAAATATAATTAATATTTCTCCATAGTATTGATACTATAAATACTGAGATTCAAAGTTTTTCTATTGAAAATTATGAATAGTTTTTCTTTCTTATAAGTGATTATTGAAAATAATTTGCAAGTAATACATTATTTTTATTATTTTTACTTATAGACATTTTAATTAAAATATAGTAAAAGCCATTTTGGATATTTATTGTGAAATAATAATAATAATATGGGAGTATCGCTATGAATATCAAACATTTTGTATTTTTACTTGCGATAACTTATAATTTACCTACGATAGGGCATGCTTATAGCCAAACGACAGAGATAAATGAAAGACCTATTGTTGCGACTGTTCACGGAGTCGGTCCGTACTGTAATGAAAAATTTCATGGTCTTTTACAGCCAATAAGTTTGTTTATCTCTCCACAAAAAGTTGGAAATATATGGGAAAAAGTGAAAAATGTTTATCTCCAAGGGGAAATTATACTCTCTGGGTTCTCTAAAATGGCGCATACTGTCATTGATTATATCGACGCTAGATTACAAACAAATAAAACAAATAAAACAAATGATACAAATGAAACATAAGATCTTTTAAATTCACAGATCGATTGCGTGAAGGCTCTATATCAATAGAGCCTTCATTTTTTAGACGCCTGCATTGGGTTATTTTCACCTTTATCGCGTTATACTTGAAGACAGTTTTAAAACTATTGGAGGTTTTTTCCGGCCATAGTTTTTATAATCTCCATTTCTTTAAAAGAAATATTATTCTGTTGAGACATCTCTCTTTTTTAAAGTCCAATCGTTTTCTTTCTAACTTTTGATTAGAAATGATGTCTTTCGTTATTTAGTTGGCATTATTTGATTGGCTCATTTTCTGTCAGTATAAAAGAATGTGCTTTCCACTTGTAGAAGATAAACCCCACAAGACAGCACACCGCCAATAAAAGACCAACAGTCCATGGATCATGTCCAGAGAGTTTTCCGATCACCGCTGCACTCAAGGCTGCACTTCCTAATTGTAAAGCGCCCATAACACCAGATGCTGCACCCGCTGCATGGGAATGGGATGCAATGGCCAACGCTGTTCCCAGCGGTAATAAAAACCCATTTCCAAAGGTGAGCACAGAAATCGCGATAACAGTTGTCACAGCCGGCCACGGGCTGACATACATTTGCAAAGCAAACAAGACGCCTCCCAGCATGAAAATCACATATCCATATTGTATGGTCTTTTCCATAGACTTTTGTTTGAGAAACCACCGCGCTGTTAAATTTCCCAAGACATAAGTTAAAGAAACTCCAATATAACTATATCCAATAAAGTGAACTGGCCACCCCAGAATTTTTAATAAAAAAGGAGATTCCACAATGTAAGCAAAATAAGTTGCATAAGCAAAACAGGGAATAAGTGCATAAAAGACAAACTGTTTATTATTCAGCACCTCTAGGCTGTTTTTCACAATCCCCATCAAAGAAAAAGGGTGTCGTTTGTGCCCAGGTAGAGTTTCAGTCAAAACAAAAGAACTCAACACAATGGTCCACAGGATAAAGAAACTTAAAAAGATAAAAGTCGCTTGCCAAGGAAAAGCGTTTAATAAAAGCCCTCCAATAAAGGGAGCAAGCGCTGGCGATGTCCCAACAAAGGGAAAAATCACTAAATAAAGCCTTGCGGCTGCTTTTTTATCAAGAGAATCATTAATCATAGCGCGACTTATCACGATCCCAGCACACGCTCCAAGACCTTGCAAAAAGCGTAAAAGAAGGAAAGAGTGACTATCGACTGTATAGAGGATACTGCAAGTCGCAAAGAGCCATATAAATAAACCCAAGAGCAGCGTTTTTTTTCGCCCAAAATTATCGCTCAAGGGTCCGTAAATCAGCTGTCCCAAAGCCATAGCGAATAAAAAAATTGCGATAGCATTTTGAATTTGCGATTCTGTGACATGATAATGCTGACGCATAGGATCCAGCGCTGGCAAAAAAATATCGGTAGAAATCAATCCCCCTATCGATAAACATATCATGGAGACGATAAAGAATAATGTTGGTTTATAAGACATGATGAAACAAATTTACTGCTGATTTAAAAGATTTATATTTGTTTTATAAGCAATGAGACTCGTCTTATTTTTAATAATCTTATTTATTCTATCTTTATACTTATTTATTCTATTTTTATACTTATCTTTAAACAGCTCAATGATTTTTTATGAGAGTTTTTCTTCATTTCATCTTTGTCCACTGTTTTTCTTCTTCATCTTTTTACATGTCACTTTCAACATTTCAGCCATTTCACACATCAAGAAAAACACAACACACTCAGCTCTCTCCCGCAACATTCTGCAAGGCATCTTTTCTGACTCTCGATGAAATTGCATTTTTTGATAGCGTGCCCACAACAATAAGAATAATTTTATATAAAAAGGATTATTATTTTCTCTTCCTTCTTTTGAAGAAAATGGGCTTGCATAGCAAACGATCAACGGGGTTTATCTCACTTTGAGTGATGCTTATTCAGAGTTTTTCAATTCATTGCTTTGTTTATTTTGTCCATGACTCAAAGTTTATTCTGTCAATGACTCCAAAATCCGATAAGGCCGACCAGCATGGTTCTTACCCCGATCATTAAACGGTTCTTACCCCGATCATTAATAAGACCATTTGCGCATTGTTAACTTTAACAAAACCAGAGCCTACAAAACCAATAAAGACATGGCTCTCCCTCTGTCTAGAACTTTTTTATGATGACAAGAATCACAAGAGTGCACTCATTCAATCTATCTAGAGCAAACTTATTGAGTCTCTCTGAGTCACTTCATTGATGATATTCACAATGGGCGATAATATTCACGATGGAAAATAAAGTGGTGCGGGTGGTCGGACTCGAACCGACACTCCTCTCGGAACCAGATTTTGAGTCTGGCGCGTCTACCAGTTCCACCACACCCGCACATACTCTCTAAAACACAGATGGAGCCTTTTTGAATTTTTATTTTTCTCTGCAGTATATGAAGAAGAATAAATCGTCAACCGTGTACTTTTGTTTTTTAAAAAATTCGCATTATTTTTACTCTTTTCCATTTAGCTAGTAAATCTTTACACTCTTGCTCTCTCTACTCTATGGAATCATAGTCATGACATGGAATACATTAAAGCTTTGGGTTGCTTCTGTAGCACACCGGCAAAATGCGCCTCGCTGGCTTGGATTTATTGCTTTTATTGAAAGCTCTTTTTTTCCAATTCCCGTTGATCTTATATATATTCCAATGACTCTCCTTCGACCTCAGAAAGCGTATCATTATGCTTTTATTGCGACCCTATTCTCGGTTCTAGGAGGAATTTTTGGGTGGTTTATTGGTCACTTTGCTTATGATGCTCTTGCCAAACCAATTTTAGAGTTTTATGATAAATATGAGAGTTTTCAAGCGCTTAAAAACAACTCCACATTGGAACTTCTCATCATTTTATTGCTGATTTCAGGTTTCTCACACATTCCGCCCATTAAAATTGTGACAATTCTATCAGGCGTTATGGGTGTTAATCTTGGCATTTTTGTAATACTGTGCGCTGTTTCAAGAGGAGCACGTTTTTATCTTCTTGCTTGGCTTATTCGACGCTTTGGTCATCAAACGATAGATTTTCTTTCTCGTCATCTCAAATGGGTAATTCTCATTGGATGTGTTGTTTTGTTATTGATTTATGGACTATACATTATTCTTTTGCAAAGAAGTTTTTTTCTTTAAGGAATACGACATATCATGACTGGCTTTTTACCTTTTCATCATTGGCTGCGTAAACACTTATTCGAAGAACAAAACAACAAAGAACAAAGCCTATGGGCTTTTTTCTTAGCTTTTTTTCTCTCGATCACCATAGGTTTAGCACTTGGTTTGGAATATATTGGTGGTTATCTTCCTTGTCATTTATGTTTAATTGAACGTTTTCCTTATTATAGCGCTATCCCTCTCTTAATTTTAGCAGGCTTTTTGTCATGGGTTTCTAAGGTATCTTCTTGGACACGCTTTTTATTTTTGTGTGTTTTTCTCCTCATGATCAGCAGTCTTATCTTAGCGATCTATCATACAGGTGTTGAATCTCACCTTTGGTCTGCTCCTTCCAGCTGTGAAATCAGTTCAAGCAGGCTCATCACAAAGAGCACTCAGCTTCTAGATCAGCTCAACCAAACTTTTCGTCCTTCGTGTTCTGAAGCCCCAACCCGCTTTCTTTTCCTTTCATTAGCAAACTGGAATATGATTGCGAGCTTTTTTTTCACACTGATCAGTCTGTATATGGTTTCAAAAGGATTTTTTGCACATCGGAACACAACACAAACAGGACAATGAAAAAACTCTTCCGTTTACTTTTTTTCATTTTCTTTAAATTTTTTTATTAACACTCCTCCTTCACCCCATCATCGTCTCTCCATGATGATCCCTTTGCCCCTTCAATCTAAAATGAACGGGCTTATTGTTTCTTTTCAGCAAAGTTTTTGCTAAAAAAATAACTCCTTTATTGCTTTAACCCTCTGTACTTATTGAAAATATTTTGATAAAACTTTTTTTCGAAGTAACCATGGAAATCAATGAGGGGCTTGATATAGATGAGAGATCTGCTATGCCCGATGATAAAAATAAAGTACCTCCACTTTCAACGCCAACTTCTTTCGATATAACACATCTCGAAGAACCGCAGCACCCTATGGAACATGATCATGCAGCTTGGCGTGAGCATCATAAATATGTGGGAGATCTTAACGACCCTTACGTTAAACCGCCTCGGATAAAGCCACGCATTCGGTCAGCGCCACGTATTAGGCAAGTTTTTTGGTGTGATTTTCCTCATGATGCAATATTACCTGAATTTTGGAAAAAACGTCCTGTTTTAATTCTTTCTAAATGTGCAAGGTTGCATGGCAATGTGACTGTTTTACCCTTTACAACAAAGTCACAACCCAGTAATCCAGCGGCTTACCCACTGCAATCTCCTATTGAAAATAAAAAATCGTGGATTATCTGCAATTATGTCACAACAGTTTCAGTGAGCCGTTTAAGTGCCTCGCATTATGTTCCACGATTGCCCAAAGAAGATTTTGATAAAGTCGTGGCGATTATGCATAAATATTTACCCCGTTTGCATCACTGACTAAAAAAACCTGACTAAAAAACCCATTGACTTTTAAAAAAAATGAGACTATATAGAAGGTATCTACGGCATTAGAAATAATGGCCGCTTCCCCGAAAGGGGAGATAGGAACGGAGGAGTAGGTAACTACTCCTTTCGTCGTTTTTGTGTAAAGAAACTCTTCCTTTTATTTTCCCACAGTGTTTTTATTTTCTCAGAATGAAGTTTCTCTCGATGCTTCTTTTTTCTTTTTAATCAAAGATAAATAACCTCCCACTTTTAGGAAAGCACAATCAAAGGATTATTTTTCCTTTTTCAGAATTTTTTTCTCTCTTTTCAGATCAATGATCTTTCCCCTTTTTCGATCCATTTTCACGCTTGATGAGGAACCTTTCTGAGAGAACACTGTTTCTTGCTCAGAACATGTATTTTGAGACTGTTCTTTTTTTGTGTATCAAACTTTTAATAAATTGTGAATTGACTTTCATGTTTTTCATTTTATATTTTAGAATTATTCTAAATTATTCCTTAGAATTATTCTAAGTTATAAGGAACCGACTCATGTTAACCTCCTTCTTTTCATTCATACAGCGCAAAAATTTTTCTTCTTGCTCAGCGCAAGAAATCATCACTCGCGCTCTTAAATCGAAAGAAGCGCGTGCAGCATTTTATTTAAAAACAGCTAAGGCTTTACAGCCTCATTGTCCTAATCAAGCCGCAGTTTTTACAGCCATGAGCAGCCAAGAGCTTGAGAATTATCAACAACTTCTTAATTTCTCTTGCGAAGGATGTGTAAAGCATGGGCCTTCACTTGAAGATCCATTTCCTTTTTTAGATGACACATCCGCCATTCAAAATACTCATCATACAGAGAATGTGAATGAAACCACACAAGAGCAAAAACAAAAGCAAACACTTTTAACATGGATTCAACCGGGTCTTGCGGGGTTAATGGATGGCTCTGTCTCTACTCTTGCTCCCATTTTTGCGGCAGCTTTTGCAACGGGAGACACACATCAAACCTTTATGATTGGTTTGTCTGCTTCAATTGGAGCGGGTCTTTCAATGGGGTTCACAGAAGCCGCCCATGACGATGGCGTTTTATCAGGGCGTGGCTCTCCCATTAAAAGAGGCATTGCCAGCGGTATCATGACAACGCTGGGGGGGATGGGGCATACACTCCCTTATTTAATCAATTCTTTTTCCTTGGCCACACTCATTGCATTTCTTATTGTATTTTTTGAGCTTGGCGCCATTGTTTGGATTCAGAATAAATTCATGTCTACCCCTTTTTGGCGTGCTTCTCTCCAGGTCCTTATTGGCGGAGCTTTGGTTTTTGCTACGGGTGTTTTGATAGGCAACATATAAAGCAACAAGAGAGTTTTTACATCAAGAAGCTATAATCCCAACAAGCTGTCATCCAAGCTGTCATCCAAGCTGTCATCCTTGTATTCTGTAGAAATAAGGCTCATTCCTTTGTTTTGTGCACCAGCCTTTTGAAGGTTCAGAGAGATCAAACAGGATGATAAAAGCTTATCAGAAACACCGCTCTCCAATAAAGAAGGATAGCCAGTGGTACAACAACCAAAGAGAGACAAGAACAAAACTGAGGGAAATAAAGGAGACATTCCTCTCTTTTTCATCAATTTTCTTTAAGACAAAGAACTTTTTATTGCATTTTTTATGGTGTTTTTTAAACATAAAACCGTGTGTGGATTCAGAATAAATTCATATCCACACCTTTTTGGCGTGCTTTTCTTCAAGGGTTTATGGGTGACAATTTAATTGTGCCGCAAGCATTTGCGTTTCAAAATAATAAAAAAAATTCTTCCATCAATACACCTTAATCATTGTGTTGTGTAAACATAAGACATGAATGAGTCTTGTCTGAACAAAGAACCTTATTTGAATGAGTCTTGTCTTGCCCCAAAGCCTTTGTTAAAAGCATCTATCAATTTTATTTCTGAAAGCGCCGTATTATGTCCTATACTCAACAGAATTCTCCTCTGGATCACCCGCAGAGCACGCTCTCAAAGAGCGTCACTTTACCCATAGAACGTCTTGAACATGGACAAGGTTTAGACCTTCCCCACTATGCCACAGAAGGATCTTCTGGTCTTGATATACGCGCAGCGCTCAATGAAGGGGAATCGCTTGTTCTTGCACCTGGGCAACGCGCGCTTATTCCCACAGGTTTAATTTTTCACCTTTCACGCGGCTACGAAGCACAAATACGCCCCCGTTCTGGCTTAGCTCTTAAACATGGCATTACCTGCCTCAACACACCAGGAACCATTGACAGTGACTACCGTGGTGAAGTGAAAGTTCTTCTCATCAATTTAGGACAAGAAGATTTCACGATTGAGCGTGGCATGCGCATTGCCCAAGTTGTTATTGCACCTGTTGTTCGCGTTGCTCTTTGCGAAAAGGGATCAGACCAAGAAAAGACCTCCTCCCCAGAGACCTCTTCCATGCCGCATAATACCAAGGATCGCGGTGATGGGGGTTTTGGTTCAACAGGAAACTATTAACGTCCGATAGAATTAGCGCTTTTCCATAATATTTTTAAAAATTATGGGAAAGAGAACGGAATATCGACAGAAAAAGGTGCCACAGGTGTGGGGGGATGCGTTGTTGTGTTTGTGGCACCATCAGTTCCCCGATGGAAGGTACTTCCTTCAGAATGATCTCCCCTCTCTACAGAGCCATTCTTTCCATTGTCATTGCCTCTATTTTCAGTTTTATCATGTGTATTTCTGTCTGTCGTTTTATGAGGTGCCTTTTGCAACCCAACAAAACCAACTTTTGTATATCCAGCGGTTTGTAGTTTATTGAGCACATTAACAATGGAGCCATAATTGACATCTGTATCTGCTTGAATCAAAATTTTTGTTTCTAAATTGTGTTTTGTTTCCTGTACCAAAATCTCAATAAAATTGGTTTCATTGACAAAATGATCTCCAATATAAAGAGTGTCATCTTTCTGCACAGTAATAAAGAGAGGTTGATCCACTTGAGGAGTTGGTGCTTGCGTTATTGACGGTAATTGTACAGGAATACTGGATGTCGCTAAAGGCGCAGCAACCATAAAGACAATCAATAAAACCAAAACAACATCGATAAAAGGGGTTACATTGATATCATGCTGTAACCCAAAATCCTCTGTATTCCACTCATCATTAAAATTTGTTTTCATTATTTTCGGCTTTTTTGCTGTCTTTGCCTATCTAATTCACGACTTAAAAGTCTTTCAATTGCAGCAGCAATATCTCCCAAATCCTTCCGATAACTATTGAGGGCGCGAGATAAACCATTATACATAATCACAGCGGGAATAGCGACAAAAAGTCCTACAGCCGTAGCCAGTAAGGCCTCAGCAATCCCTGGAGCCACAACATCCAACCGTGTTGTTTGTGATTGAGCAATGCCAATAAAAGCATTCATAATTCCCCACACTGTTGCAAAAAGCCCGACAAAAGGGGCAATAGACCCAACAGTCGCAAGAATGGCACTGCCACACGAGATACGTTGCATCACAGACAGCAAACAGCGTGACAAAATCGAATGCACCCGTTGTTTTACGCCTTCATTGATTGTTCGTAAAAAATCATCCTGTTGAATAAAATCCTCACCGTACGCAACGTTATGATCAGAGCTTTTTTCTTCATTTGTCTTGTCACTGGGCTCCTCGGTTTCAATGAGACTCATCCGCTGTGTCGACAAGTAAACTTCTTTCAGTGTTTCTTTCAAAAAGAGCATGCCTACCCCTTTTTGATCTTTCAAACTTGCCGCCAAACGAGAGAGCGTTTGAGCATTCAAAGCTACATGCAATTCATAACGTGCTTTTCGTTTGGCCAATACAATTTCAATAATTTTAACAAAAGAAATTGTCCAAGACAGAATAGAAGTGAGCAATAAAGTAATGATTACACATTTAACAACCCAATCAGCATCCATAAACATCGAAAAAGGGGAAAGATTATGGGTCAGAAACGGAGAAGAATTTGTTTCTAAAGATGCTGTTTCAGTTTCCATATTCATCTTATATTTATACCCCTTTCCTTCACACAATTCTGCTGATCATTTTTTATCATTTTCTTAAGGTGATGTTTCATAACGGTATTGTGTGTCAAATTTAAGGAATACCTTATGGCAACAAAAGGCACGTAAAAAGAGAAAAACATTTGAGCAATCTTCTCACAGACACACTCTCTGAATTGATCATAAAACAGTGTTTTTATTTTCGTTTATTGTTTTCTTTTCTTTCTCTTTTTCAAAGATATTTTATCCATCTTTCTTTTTTTCATAAAACATCTTTTCTTGTCTCTGGAATAAAAATTTCTTTCCCTTTATCCGCAGAAAACGGATCGAACCGATTTTTTTTGCAAAAAAATAAAAAGATGGAACCAAGAAGCTTATGCAACGTTATCCGCACTATAAATATTCAAAAATTTTTACTCTAAAGCAAATGCGTCCATAAAATACAACACTCAAAAAAAGAGAGAATAATCATCATGGCAAACAATAAAATGGCAGGAAATAAAGAAATGGGAAAAGAAAAAGAGCTCCAAACACAATTGAAACAATTGCGCGGTGAAATTGCAGACATTACTTCAAGCTTGAGTGACCTTGGTGCAAATAAATTAAACGACACAAAACACAAAGCTGAAAAACTTTATCATTCCGCAAAAGACAATGGTGAAGAAATCATCTCTCAAGCAAAAGACAAGATCAATGATTTTGAACACTATATGAACCACTGCATCCATAAGAATCCAGGGAAAAGCGTTCTATTTGCAGCGGGTGTTGGTTTTATTCTTGCTCAATTGTTGCGTCGTTAATTCATGTATAACTTCGTTGCACCTCTCATGAGCTATTTTGTTGGCGGTGGGATCAAAAACACCGTCAAAAAAATTCAAACTCAAATGATTTTTTGCATCATGATTGGGATTTCATTGTTTATGGCTCTGATATTTTTAAACATTATAGGTTTTATTGCTCTTTGTTTTGTGATGTCTCCTCTTGCTGCAGCCGGAACTCTTTTTGTCATTTGGCTTTTTATTGCAGGATTCAGCATTTTTTTGGGACGTCTTTTTAAAACCTACCAACAATACAAACACAAAAAGCAGTTAAAAGAACGCAATCATGAATTGATAGCCGCATCAACCGTATCCGGTCTTGCACTTTTAAGTCAATATCTGCCTCTTGCTAAACTAGGTGTACCAGCCCTTGGGCTTGCGGCTTATCTTTTATGGCAAAAAGACAAAAAAGGCTCTTCTTAAAAGGCATGCTTTAAACACAAATTTGAGCTCCCCCCCAAGGTGCTTCTCTCTGAGAGAGAAGCACTTTTCTCTTCATGAAAGAGAGAGACAGGATCCCTTGAAAATCTGTATTTTTTTTAATCGATATTTTGCTTAAAGATTATTATTGCGTGCAATAACATCCACCATATCGGTAACAATCGCTTCAATTACTCTTTCATCATCCCCTTCTGCCATAACACGGATTAGCGGTTCCGTTCCAGAAGGACGAATAACCAATCGAGCATTTTGTCCCAAGCGTTGTGTTGCTTTATCGATTGCTGTTTTTATTTCAGATTTCTGTAAAACATTTTTATCTTTAATTTTTATATTTTTTGAAACCTGCGGTACAAACTCAAAACGCTGACACAACTCGCTCATAGACTGTTGACTTTCCTGCATACAAGCCAAGATCTGTAATGCAGCCACAAGACCATCCCCTGTTGTGCAAAAATCACTCAAAACAATGTGTCCCGAAGCTTCCCCGCCAACATTGTAGCCTTTTTTACGCATTGTATCAACGACATAGCGATCTCCAACCTTGGTTCGAATGAGATCCAAGCCTTTACTCATTAAAAAACGCTCAAGCCCCAAGTTCGACATGATTGTCGCAACAACACCGTTTTGTTGTAACCGTTCATTTTTGTGCCAATGCTCAGCAATAACTGCAATCAACTGATCTCCATCAATTGTTTGCGCTTTTTCATCCACCATTAAAACGCGGTCTCCATCGCCATCAAGAGCAATTCCCACATCAGCCCGCACTTCATGCACTTTCTTTTTTAAAGAATCGAGATCGGTTGACCCACATTTTTGATTAATATTAAAACCATTTGGTTCATCATTGATCGCAAAAACCTCTGCTCCCAGTTCCCATAAAGCGCGAGGCGCGGCTTTATAAGCAGCGCCATTGGCACAATCAACCACAATCCGTAAATCATCCAACCTTACATCCCGCGGTAAAGTTCGTTTTGCATATTCAATATAACGGTAGATATCGCCTTCAACCCGTTTTGCACATCCAATTTCTCTAGAACCCGCTAAAGATTTCGATAAATCCGTGTCAATTAACTGTTCAATTTTTTGTTCTATTTCATCAGATAATTTAAATCCATCGGCTCCAAAAAGCTTAATCCCATTATCATAAAAAGGATTATGCGAAGCAGAAATCATCACTCCAATATCCGCACGTAATGAACGACATAACATCGCCACTGCAGGTGTAGGGACAGGCCCCAATAAAAAAGCATCCATTCCGGCAGCAGTAAATCCTGCAACCAAAGCATTTTCTAACATATATCCAGACAAACGTGTGTCTTTTCCGATAACAACACGATGCGATTGATGGTGTGATCGAAATAAAATTCCAACCGCCATTCCAACTTTCATGGCAAAATCTGGCGTCATGGGAAAAAAATTAGCTTTCCCTCGAATTCCATCTGTCCCGAAATATTTTCGCGCCATCTTTTTTCCTTTGTCCACGCACTTTTTTCTTCACAGTCTCTTCAGACTAGAATTCGATTCTATTTTTCTTTTGAAATCATCAAATTAAACAATAAAAACGCTCACTTAAAAATCCACGTTTCCACCTCAGAAAATTTTTCAATTTTATTGATGCAAAACCTGTTGCTTACTCTCTTTTTGGTAGGACAACACACTATTTTGATCACTATGGGGAACATTATTCACTCGAATAGCATCAAATATATCTCTAAAAAAAATCTTAACAGAATTTTTGAGTTTTCTCTTTTCAATTTTTTTACAGATTTCTTCAGATCTTCTTTTTCATTTTATAGAGACTTAAACGAATTGCCACACACTCACTTTATCTTCTTGTTTGATCCTTTTGCAGCATCACAAGACAATAGTTTTGTCTTCTTTTGGAGTTTTTTCTTCTTTTGGTTGAGACGCACTTTTTGCGTCTCAACGTCTTTACTTTGTCTAGAGTTTATTTCCTCTTAAAAACATCCATTTATTGATCTTCATTTTTATTTTTGATGTCTTTTAAGTATCCTTAGTCTTCGCAGCTTTGGATTTGGTTTTTTTCGCTTTAACCGCATCGCTTTTGGCTTCTCCAGAGTTTTTCCCCGTCGACGGATCTTCTTTAAGCTGAGTTTCCTCAAGCTCAGTACTTTCAGACTTTGTCTTACTCGATTTTTCTGTCTCTTTCCCCGTTTTTGCTGTTATTTTAGGGACAGCAGATGTCCGTGGAGGTTCATTAACATTCCCTTGTGTTCGTGAAGGCGATTTTCCAGCAATCACCTCGTTAATTTCTGCACCAGTTAATGTTTCATATTCCAACAAACCTTGAGCCAAAGCGAACCATTGCTTTTCTTTTGTTTTCAAAATTTTTGTTGCACTTTTATAGGCATCATCAATCAGCTTCCGTACTTCAGAATCAATCATCCGTGCTGTTTCTTCAGAAACATTTTGCGTTCTGGCAACGGTATGTCCTAAAAAAACTTCATCCTGATTATCTCCATAAGCAACATTTCCTAGCAGATCAGAAAACCCCCATCGTGTAATCATAGCCCGTGCTAATTTTGTTGCTTGTTCAATATCGGACGCCGCACCCGACGTAATATTTTCCTTTCCAAATTTCAATTCTTCCGCCACTCTTCCTCCCATCATAATGGCCAGACGTGAAATCATCCACCGATAACTCATGGAATAGCGGTCTCCCTCAGGCAATTGCATCACCATCCCTAAAGCTCTTCCTCTTGGAACAATGGTTGCCTTATGAACAGGATCGGCCACAGGAACATTGAGAGCAACAATAGCATGCCCTGCTTCGTGATAGGCTGTCAGCTCTTTTTCTTCTTGCGTCATAGCCGTTGATCGCCGTTCAGCTCCCATCATCACTTTATCTTTTGCATCTTCGAACTCTTGCATTGTCACCACTCTTTTATTGCGGCTTGCAGCCATTAAAGCGGCTTCATTCACAAGGTTCATCAGATCTGCACCAGAGAATCCTGGAGTTCCTCTAGCCAAAACTTTCAAATCCACATTTGGTGCTAAAGGCACATTCCGCACATGAACTTTTAAAATTTGTTCCCGTCCAGAAACATCAGGATTTGGCACAACAACTTGTCGGTCAAATCGCCCTGGTCTTAATAAAGCAGGATCAAGCACATCGGGACGGTTTGTTGCAGCAATCAGAATGATGCTTTCATTGGGTTCAAAACCATCCATTTCAACCAGCAACTGATTTAATGTCTGTTCTCGTTCATCATTTCCACCGCCCAAACCGGCTCCACGATGACGTCCCACTGCATCAATTTCATCAATAAAGATGATACAAGGTGCATTTTTTTTAGCCTGATCAAACATATCCCGAACACGGCTTGCCCCTACACCCACAAACATTTCCACAAAGTCTGATCCTGAAATTGTGAAGAATGGGACATTGGCTTCTCCTGCTACAGAGCGTGCAAGCAAGGTTTTCCCAGTTCCAGGAGGACCAACGAGTAAAACACCGCGTGGAATACGTCCTCCTAAACGCTGAAATTTTTGCGGATCGCGTAAAAATTCGACAATTTCTTGGAGATCTTGTTTCGCTTCTTCAACACCTGCGACATCTTGAAACGTGACACGCCCCTGCGCTTCATTCAGTAATTTTGCTTTTGATTTACCAAACCCCATGGCCCCACGGGATCCATTTTGCATTTGCCGCATAAAGAAGATCCAGGCACCCACAATAATAATCACAGGAAGTAACGAAAACAATAGATTGAGAAAGATGTTATTTCCAGAACTTTCAGGAACAGCCTTCACATTAACCTTTTTATTTTCTAGCTTTTGCACCAAACTCGGATCTCTTGGTGCATAAGTTGAAACAACTTTACGATCTGTGGTCTGTCCTGTTAACCGTTGCCCCTGAATAGTGACAGAATAAAGTTCATTATTTTCAACTTTCTGTAAAAATTCAGAATAAGAAAGCTCACCCGTTCCCGCACGCTGGTTCCCTCCATTAAAGAGAGAAAATGAAACAATGAGAATTAAAGCGATAATCCCCCAAATAAAAAGGGAGCGATAATTGGAATTCATATTAGGTCCACTTAAATCAGATATAATTTCTTAAAGAGTTATTCTTTAACATATAACCTTGTCTCCGCCTTGCCAAGATATGACAAGATGTTTATCACCTTTTAGAACGATTTTCTTCATCTTTTCTCCTTGATATTAAAATATTCTCTTTTAAATTCTAAAAAAAGGCCAAATAACATGAACAATTGCAGCATCTTCTTGCGATAATAACCAATTAAAGGGTGCCATGATGCGCGTGATAGCGATTTCATGGTGCGCAGAGGATAGATCTGTAAGCTCTGGAATAATGATCTTTGTTTCCTTTGAAATCATCAGAAGAGTTTGCAAAGAAGGAAAGTGAGGACGCTCTAAACTCACTATGCCATTATCAAGAAAATATTTCAAGTGCTCAAGATCTGCTGCCCCGACCTTGATTGCTTGTTTTTCATGATTGGTCACTTGATAGCGCCCATCCCATACAAGTGTCTCACCTGGTGCAATTGTCTCTTCTTTCAGATTTCGAAATTCACGCCAAAAAGAAATGCCCTTTTGACTATATTCAATGACAGATCCTCCCAGAGTCAACCGTTGTTTTTCTGGATATTGCAAACATAATTTTTGACCGAGATTCATTAATTTTTGATAAGAAAGCAAATAAGAGCGTCCTCCCATCAAGACGGCAAATAATCCCACAACAAAGGAGAAATATGGATGTTTGTATAAGCAGGGAGCAGGATTTTTTATAAAACAACGCCCATATTTAACAGAAATATCTAATGCTAAAATTAAATCCGCAATCTTTTGTGCTTGCTGGCGCCGTTTAAGCGTCGCTTCATTGATCTTTCCAGCAATGGTCATCAACTGCTCAGAAGGAATAGAATGCCGCACACGCACCCGTTCAAAATTCATATCTTCATTTGTTGGATCCTCAATCCACGTTTTTCCTTTTAATGATAAATAAGAACGCAATGTTGCGCGTCTGACACCAAGTAATGGACGGATCAAACGCACCTTTTGGCATAGTAATGACTCCCGTGGCATACAAGACAATCCTCGTCTCCACTCTAATTGATCGTTTTCCACACCCGTATCTGGTTGAAGAGTCAATTTTTCTTCTACTTTTTCTGTACTTTTTTTGTGCTTAATTTTTTGTTTTTTTTGAACCCGTTGACTGCGCATTTGATAAGTTTCAACCTGATCATTCAGTGTATGGCCTGTCATAATCAGCGTTGCGCCCTGTTTTTGAGCTTCTTTAAACAAAAGATCATAGCGGGCAATGCGGGCCTTTTCAGAAATATTTGTTTTCGGTTTTTCACCTTCCCACCGCACAATAATATGTTTCATCTGATAAGCATGGCAGATTTCTGCAACGTATTCTGCTTCACGCGCTGATTCTTGACGCAATTGATGATCCACTGTCACCACAATGACCTCAGGAGGAGCCGACAGCGTTTTCAAATGATCCCGAACCAGAAATAATAAAGCAAGCGAATCACCGCCCCCAGAAACAGCAAGAAGCAGCTTCTGACATTCAGAAAAATCGGACTTTTTAAAAAGATTCTCTGCTAATTGAATAGGCACTGAGAAAGTTTCTGCTCCTCATTTAAATCGTTTATCAAAAACATCTTCCCTTGAAAAAGGAAAAAACTGGGATATTCACTTTTCTGTAACGTGCTGACCTGTGTCTGTAAATAATTTTTAAATCATAGTTTTTAAATCACTTAGGTCTCATTCATAAGAACAGATTTAAATTCTTCATTTGAGAAAGGCAATTTTAATTTTCTGAAATTTTTGTTTCATTTCAGTGATCTGTGCCAATTTCCAACCGATTCCCTATCCCAAGCGGGTAGGGAAAGCAAACACATGCTGTAAGGATAAGCACTCAAGAAACAATGCTCCACTTCTATTTCTTGAGTACATACATGCGCTGCCCCCCGCCCCCTCAATCAATAGTCTTCAAGAGACCATTGAAATAAGTTTTTTTAATTTCTTCTCATGGAGCTCACAGTTGTGACTGCCCGTCGATTTTGATTCCAACAGGAAATATTATCACAAACAGCGACAGGTCTCTCTTTTCCGTATGAAATTGTTTGCATCCGTTGTGAAGAAACTCCTAAAGAGATTAAATAATCACGAACCGCAACAGCACGCCGTTGCCCAAGCGCCAAATTATATTCCCGTGTTCCACGTTCATCAGCATGTCCTTCAATAAGGATAAAATAGTGAGGATGGCGTAACAACCATTCTGCTTGACGTGCAAGAATTTCTTTTGCATCCGATTCAACCGCTGAAGAATCCAAACTAAAGAAAACGCGATCTCCAACATTCACCATAAACTCTTGAACAGACCCCGGAGGCGCACTGTGGCCTTTTGCGCCATTCATATAACCATGACTCATATTTTTGGTCGTGTCGAAATTTTTTGTGGCACAACCCGCAATCGTTAAAAGCAAAACAAAAAGCCCTGCAAATGGGTATTGACGGATAATCTTGTTGACACAATCCATGAATGACTTCTCCTTACAGAAAGAATAAAAATTGAAAGAACTAGATTATTCTAAACAATTTTTTAAAATTAATATCGACTATGTAGAACTCTATAAAATTGATTTATGTCTTTTTCACTTTTTCTTTGAACTTTCTGTAAAGTTTCTGACTTCATGCTGTTTTCGGTTTATTTTCTTAACACAAGCTAACAATTCTTCAATGATTAAGTTCATTTTACCCATCATTTTGTTGATTTCTTTGAAGAGCGTTCAATTTAGCAAAGACTTTATCAACATCCAAATTTTTGTCCATATTTTGCTCTTCTTCATTGAACAGAGCATTTTCTGTAATCGATGCAGGAAGCAAAGTTTTATCTTCTTCTGCAGAAACAAGACGATTTTTTTCTGCTTTCTGAAGTTCAATATTCAAATCAATTTGTGAACACAAGCCAAGCCCAACAGGGTCTAAAGGAGTGAGATTAGCACTATTCCAATGCGTTCTGTGACGAATCTGCTCAATCGTTGATTTTGTTGTTCCAATCAAGCGTGCAATTTGTGCATCTTTTAATTCAGGATGATTAAGCACAAGCCATAAAATTCCATTTGGACGATCCTGACGTCGAGAAAGAGGAATATAACGTGCACCTTTGCGTTTTTTTTCAGTGATACGCACTCTCGATTCAGAAATTTTTAACCGTGCTGTTTGATCGGCTTCCACCCGTGCGATTTCACTACGTGTCAACTGCCCAGAACTAATGGGATCAAGCCCTCTAATCCCATGAGCGGCTTCTCCATCCGCAATGGCCTTAACTTCTAACACATGCAATTTACAAAATTCTGCAATTTGCTCAAATGAAAGAGCTGTATTATCAACTAGCCAAACTGCTGTAGCTTTAGGCATCAAAAGTTGTGTTGCCATCTTTCTAACATCCTTTTATTTGCCTCTTTTTCAAGGCAGGTTATTGCTCTCCATGGAGCGACACAATATAAACTTTCTCTTGATCTCTTGTATGATGCTCATCATCCTATATAAAGAGACATGAGACCTTCCCTTTGGTCTTCTTCAATAAAGCAGACCACACAATAAACCCCTTGCTCTATGAAATCACTTTCTTTTATAGCGTGCTTTTTAATCTACGACAAGATAGTCATCAGAGAGTCATCTTTAATTTAAGAAGATCTTTACCTTTGATGTGATTTTTTTTATAAAAGCTTTATTCAAGCTTTCACTCTATACGTGTGGCACATTTGTCCGTTCATTTGTTCTACGATAGTGAGTCTTCTCATCTTCAACCGAAAGGTAAGCCCATGGCAGGCCATTCACAATTTAAAAATATTATGCATCGTAAAGGGCGCCAAGATGCAATGCGCTCGAAAATATTTTCCAAACTTGCGCGCGAAATTACCGTTGCAGCAAAACTCGGCAGTCCTGATCCTACTATGAATCCACGTTTAAGGCTTGCTGTCCAGAATGCTAAATCACAATCAATGCCCAAAGACAACATTGAACGCGCCATTAAGAAAGCTTCAGGCAACGATGGGGAAAACTACGATGAAGTACGCTATGAGGGATATGGTCCTGGGGGCGTTGCTGTCATTGTGGAAGCTCTAACGGATAATCGCAATCGAACAGCGTCCAACGTGCGAGCAGCTTTCACAAAATCAGGCGGTGCACTCGGAGAAACAGGATCCGTTAGCTTTATGTTTAATCGCATTGGTGAAATTATTTATAAAGCTGAAGCAGGCACTGCTGATCATATTATGAATGCGGCCATTGAAGCTGGTGCAGAAGATGTCCAATTTGAAGAAGACAGTCATCATATTATCTGTGCCTTTGAAGATATCGGTGACGTTTCAAAAATGCTTGAAACAACACTTGGTGAAGCAGAATCCATTAAAACCATATGGAAAGCCACAACTCTCACACCCGTTGATGAAGAAAAAGCAATCTCCGTTTTACGCCTCATTACAACATTAGAAGACGATGATGATGTGCAAAATGTTTATACAAATTTTGATGTAAGCGATGAGATTTTAGCAAAACTATCTGCGTAACTATCTTTGACTTTTATTTATCTTGCATAGACGAAAAACTCCGTTTTAACACGGAGTTTTTAATTTTCACGTCGCTTTAAATCATTTCTTTGATTGATTTTCCTAAGCTCAAGCTCCGCAAAAGCTCAAGCTCCGCAAACCGTTTCTTCAAACAAACCGTTTTTTCAAAAAATATTCATAAACCCTTTAACAGAGCCTAAAAATAAAACTCTGAAAAGCACCCCCCCCAAAGTGCATTTTTTTAAAATAAAAAACACACACTCTGACGAAGACCTTTTCTTTTATCTAGAATTTCTTTCGATCAAACTCTGAAAGATTTTAAATTATACGCCAAGATTACCAAAGCGATTTTTGAACTTAGAAACACGTCCACCACGATCGACCAAAGTTTGAGATCCTCCTGTCCAAGCTGGATGGGTCTTTGGATCAATGTCCAAATTCAAGGTATCTCCTTCTTTCCCCCATGTCGAACGCGTTGTATATTGTGTTCCATCAGTCATAACAACATGGATCGGATGGTAATTGGGATGAATATTCGCTTTCATATGGCAAACTCTCTGTTTTTACACAACGAAGTGCACTTGATATACTTTTTTCGTGCACTCTTTTTGTCTTTTTGGTACATTGTATGAATTTAAATTTATATTAACCGAGCACGTATTAAAAAACAAGTGTCCAAACACTATCAATGATCGTAATAAATCAATAAAGTGGACACACTATACATCAACTTGAATGAGCGACCCCGTGAATAAACAACATGATTACACAGAATCTTCACACGATTCTATAAATTCTACAAAAAAAATCAAGACAACGAAATCTTTCCTTCTCCTCAAAAGTTTTAGTCCTTACATCATCCGTTATCGCTGGCTCATCATTTTTGCCTTAATTTCTTTGTTTGTTGCAGCCTTAGTCACATTGGCTTTACCGATTGCCGTTCGTCAAATGCTGGATCATGGGTTCACAGCCTCAAATCGTGGCCATATCAATTTTTATTTTGGTGTTTTATTTGTATTAGCTTTCCTTCTGGCTCTTGCCTCAAGCTGTCGCTATTATTGCGTCACGACATTAGGAGAACATATTGTTGCCGATTTACGCCGCGATGTTTTTAAGCACATCACCTATCTTTCTCCGGCTTTTTTTGATCGCTCTCATTCTGGTGAACTTGTTTCGCGACTTTTAACCGATACCACTCAAATCAAATTAGCCCTTGGCTCAACAACTTCTGTTGCTCTACGCCATCTGATTGTCGTCATCGGCGCCATTATCATGATGATCATCACAAACGCGAAGTTATCTTTACTTGTCCTTTGCGCAATCCCTTGTGTTGCTATTCCTCTCATTATTTTTGGGCGTAAAGTGCGCACCCGCACCCGTACTGCACAAGATCGTCTTGCCGATGCCAATGCATTAGCTGCAGAACAAATAAGTGCCATTCGTACAGTTCAAGCTTTCACGGCTGAAACGCTCATTTCTAACCGTTTTTCTACCTTAATCAATCGCGCATTTCAAACAGCACGCTCTTCTGTTAAATTGCGTTCTTGGTTTACCGGTTTTGCTATCTCTCTTGTTTTTAGCAGTGTTGTTGTCGTTTTATGGATTGGATCTCATGACGTTCTCAATGGTACTATGTCTGGTGGAACATTAGGCCAATTTTTTCTTTACGCTGTTTTTGGAGCTGGAACTTTTGCACAACTTTCAGAAGTGGGAGCAGAATTAGTCCAAGCAGCCGGTGCGGCTGAACGTCTTGCAGAATTATTACAAGAGCAGCCTTCTGTGATAGAACCTAAAAAACCTGTCCCTCTTGCACAACCGGTTCAAGGTGCTCTTGTTTTTAACCAAGTTGATTTCAGTTATCCTTCCAGAGCTCAAGACAACATTTTACATCATCTTTCGTTTTCGATAAAAGCTGGCGAAACTGTTGCTTTTGTTGGTGCTTCAGGTGCTGGGAAAAGTACGATTTTTTCTCTTATTTTGCGCTTTTATGACCCCACAAGCGGGCATATACGATTTGATAACATCGATATGAGTTGTCTTTCTCTCCATGATTTACGTTCTTCCATTGCTTATGTTCCGCAAGATGTCGATATTTTTGATGGAACACTCCGTGAAAATATCGCTTTTGGTACTGAAAATATCAATGAAGACCAAATCATTGCAGCCGCCAAAACAGCCAATGCTTTTGAATTTATTCAAACCTTACCCGATGGCTTTGACACACGTGTTGGGGAACGCGGTATACTGCTCTCTGGTGGGCAAAAACAACGCATTGGGATTGCACGAGCTGTTTTAAGAAATGCGCCTTTATTACTTCTGGATGAAGCAACATCTGCTTTAGATGCAAGCAGCGAAAAACTCGTACAAGAAGCCTTAGACAAATTAATGGAAAGCCGTACCACATTGGTGATTGCGCACCGTCTAGCAACGGTTTTAAAAGCCGATCGTATTCTTGTGATTGATAAAGGCACACTCATTGAAGAAGGAACACATGCAGAGTTAGTGGCTCAAAATGGAGTATACGCTCGTTTAGCAAAACTTCAATTTTCACCAGATAAAACAGCGTGATTTTGCGAAAAGTCATGCTACCAAAATAGTTTTTAAAACGCGTGTCATCATGGAATCCATCTCTTGATAACACGCGTTCAATAAGGACAAAATAACCCTTCCAAACAATCTGAATAAAAAATCACTGATGCGCACTCAATCACGCACTCAGGAGACATTAATCATGCACCAAGTAGAAAATGAAAACCTTGTGAACAAATGTTCATTTTCTTCACACCATTCTTTATAAGAACCTCAAAAACATCAATGTTGGCTTCTCAGAAAATAGTGTATGCATTATAACAAAAACAACGACATTTGTTGTACAAGTGCCAATAAAAGAACTTTTTCTCTCGTCTATAGAACAAATGCTTCCAGCAAGCATCTTTTTTTACTTCTCTTTTGAAGAGATGTAGACAACTATCACTGTTGTCTTCATTTTTTCGATAATAAAACTTTCTACTGTTGCATTTTTATGCCGATTTCCAAGAGAGAAATTGACAGATTTTAAATTCCTTTTTGAATTGTTTTTCTTAATTCAACATGAATCCATTCATTGCCAGCAATGATATTTTTTTTACGAAAAATATCGTTTCCTCCCTCTTTATCCGTCGCAAAACCACCAGATTCACGAATCATTAAAAGACCAGCGGCCATATCCCAAATCTGAAGATTATCTTCCCAAAAGCCATCCACTCTTCCAGCGGCAACATAAGCTAAATCGAGAGCAGCAGCCCCGAACCGTCGAATACCAGCAACTTCAGTCATAACGTTGCGCAATTCAACCAAATAATGTCCATGATGAGAACGCCCCAAATGAGGGATTCCCGTTGCAATCACGCAGTCTTCTAATTTACGCCGTGCCGCAACCCGACAACGCCGATCATTCAAAAAGGCACCCCGCCCTCGTTCAGCTGTAAAGAGTTCATCCATCACAGGATTATAAATCACACCTGCTACAACCTGACCTTGACTTTCCAAAGCGATAGAAACAGCAAAAAAAGGGATTCCATGCAAAAAATTTGTCGTCCCATCTAAAGGATCAATGATAAAACGATGCTGCGCATCTTCCCCTATGATTTCCTCAGATTCTTCTGTGATAATACTATATTTTGGCCGTGCTTTTTTCAATTCTGTCAGAATAATTTTCTCGGATTTACGATCCGCTTGACTGACATAATCTGCTGGTCCTTTCAAAGAGACTTGTAAATTTTGAACTTCGCCATAGTCGCGCGCTAAAGCGCGACCAGCTTTAATTGCGGCTTGCACCATGATATTCATGACTGCAGAATGAGCCATCTTTTATCCTTTCTTAACTTGCGCGACGCACATAAATTAATTCATTGGTATCGACAATAATCCGTTCCCCAGAATTAATGAATGGTGGCACAAGAATACGAATCCCATTTTCAAGAATAGCTGGCTTATAAGACGACGTCACTGTCTGTCCTTTAATGGCGGGATCCGCTTCAGCGATTGTCACTGTTACTTGATCGGGAAGAGAAATACCAATTGGTTTTTCTTGATAAAGCTCAACTGTCACCGTCATTCCATCTTGTAAGAAAGCAGCACGATCTCCAACAAAATCTTTTTGTAATTCGAGTTGCTCATAGGTTTGAGTATCCATAAAAACCAGAACATCACCCTGTTGATAAAGAAATGTAAAATCCTTTTGTTCGAGTCGAACTCTTTCGACGGTTTCAGCTGCACGAAATCTTTCATTAAGCTTTGTTCCATCGAGGACATTTTTCATTTCGACTTGATTAAATGCACCGCCTTTTCCTGGCTTTACAGCGTTACATTTAACAGCCACCCATAGGCTTCCTTGATGCTCGATGACGTTTCCGGGTCGAATTTCATTACCATTAATTTTCATTAT
Organism: Bartonella sp. F02; assembly: GCF_026929975.1. Classification (GTDB taxonomy): domain Bacteria; phylum Pseudomonadota; class Alphaproteobacteria; order Rhizobiales; family Rhizobiaceae; genus Bartonella. The sequence continues at coordinate 73,726 of NZ_JANHOK010000005.1, read as the reverse complement.
TCACATCCAATGTTATTTTCTCCAAGCAAATGTCCCACCCCTTTTTAATTTTTTGCTGAATCACAGAAATACATTAGACGCAAACTTTTATAAAGTATTCTAAAAAGATTTTCTTCCAAGGAAAAAACACATTTTCTTTATTGATCAATTTTTTAAAAAGAAGAGAAAAGTTGCATAGCTTGTTGCTGAGCTTCCTTTAACTGATCATGGCTCATATTGTGTAACATGTTTTCCAGATCCAACACTTGTTCATTGTTCTGTTTTGCTACCAAATACCACGCAGCCGCCATGATAGGGTTGCTTGTTGTCCCAATTCCATCACGATAAAATCGTGCCAATTCAATCTGCGCTGGTATGATCATTTTGAAGGCATTATCAAAAAATAAATCAAAAGCTCGTTGGACATCAATTTCTCCTCCACGTCCTTGAACAAGCCATTGCGCCAAAATCATTTGAGCCATCCTGTGATGACTAGACGCAGCGACTTCAAGCAATTTGCGCGCATTATCATCATCTTTTGGTCTTGTTAATGTTCCTGAAGCAAGAATTTGTGCTGCTGCAAAAGCAGCCTCAGGTTCACCAAGTGCCGCACCTTTTAAAAATAACATTAAAGCCTGCTCTACCATTGTATTATCAGGACTTTGTGAAGAAACACCCGCAAGAACCTGATCGTGAGGCAATGCTTTTTCGAGCAACAATTGCCCATAATAGAAATAAGCTTCTTTGACACCCGCCTGCACTGCTTTTTGGATAAATTCCTCGGCTTTCTGTTGATTTTTTTTAATAAAAGTTCCTTCAAGCAACATTAAACCATAGCGCAATTGTGCTTGTGGGTCTCCTTGTTTAGCGGCGCGTCCAAACCACAAAGCAGCCCTCGCCCCATCGATGGGAACAGCATATCCTTCCAAATACATTTTTCCTATCAAAGTCTGTGCAAAAGGATCATTGTTTTCAGCACGTCTGAGTGCTGCACGAAAAGCTTTTAAATAATATCCTTGGACATAATAATCATAAGCTTCATCATATTGTCCTGGTTTGAGGATTTTGATTGGTTTTTTCTTTTTTAGATCACTAGAATCTTGAATGGTATTGAAATCTCTACTCAATAACTCTAATGAATCATCCTTTCCCAAAGCACTAGCACCAGCTAGTCCAAGCCATGCTATTCCTAAGCTCAGCATTTTTGCCGTTTTTTTTATCATTAATATGACTTCTCTGAAGATACAGGAAAATTTTTACATTTTTCTTTCACTCTATCAAGAACATTTAAAGGATGATCATGAGAAAAAATCATTTCTTCAATCGCAATAAATTCGCACGCCGTTTCTAAAGTTTCATCAAAAAATTCAGGATCTGCACCGGCTTGAATAATTGCAGGAATTTCCATCATTTCCGTCCACCATTGTGCCAATTGGATATTGCGGCCATGCGCCTGCGGTTTTTTATCCGCACCCAATTTTCCAAACATCAGATAATCGACTCCTGTTTCAGCGACATTCATTGCAGCATGACGACTCTTCAAATTCCCACAACCAATTATTTTCTGCTCTTTTTTATGATTTTGAAGACTTTTGAGAAGATTAGAATCCTCTTCCACATGCAAGCCATCGGCTTTGACACGACCAACAACACGACTTTCATCAGCGATAAGAAAGGCTGCACCACTTTGTTGAACGTCATCAATATATAATTGAGCGCCTTTTTGCAAAAAAGATTCATCTCCTTGAGAAATTTGAGAATCATAGAGAATAAGGCAAGCAAAAGACTTTGTTTGTATAATTTGACGAAAGAGCAGAGGGTTTAAATCGCGTCGAACATCCAGTGTCAAAACCAACTGAGGCACCAGACAAGGCTCAACGGGTTTATTCTTTCGTTTTGTCATCCTGCATCCTTGAATATTAAAAGAGATCGTTTTATGATTGCGCGGGGTTATAAGCAAATCACCTTATTTATATCATAATAAAGGTTCACCTATGGCATACTACGGTGATTTCAATTACAATCAACATCTTTCAAGCCGTGATACACGCATTGATGTTTTTCGTTCTTTAGCGCTATTGACAATTTTCATCAACCATATTCCTGGCACAGTGTATGAACATTTCACACATAAGCACTTTGGTTTTTCAGATTCGGCAGAAATATTTGTTTTGCTTTCAGGTGTTTCTCTTGGATTAAGCTTTAACGCTCAACTATCCAAAAAGCGCTTTACTTTTATTCTCCAAAAACTCTGGCGAAGAGCTTTTCAACTTTATAAAGCGTATCTCTTCACGACTTTTGTGACTTTAACTCTTTTTTTAGGGGCTTCTTTCCTCTGGCATTCAGAAAAACTATCAAGCATGAACAATGTGGAGCTTTTTCTCACGCAGCCTTTTATCGCCTTCCTCAGCACTCTCAGTTTTGGACATCAATTAGGCTATAATAATATTCTGCCTCTTTATATTGTTCTGATGATTTTTGCTCCTTTTGCGCTTTATTGGAGTCATAAACATAAGGGACTTCTTCTTTTAGCATCGTTTATGATTTATCTTATCTGTGGTTTTTATAAAATTGCTCCCCCTTCTTATCCTTTAAACGGAAAATGGTTTTTAAATCCTTTATCATGGCAATTTCTTTTTGTTTTGGGACTCACAGGCACTTTATTTCTGAAACAAGGAAAACAACTTCCTTTCCGTCCTTTTTTACTGGTTTTATCTGCGAGTTACGTTTTGCTTGCATTGTTATGGGTTCGCTTAAATTGGTGGGGTCTTATTGGATGGTTTCACTGGACTTCACCCTTATTAAATTTTAACAAAACTTTTTTAAGTCTGCCCCGTCTCTTACACATTATGTCTTTATCTTTCTTGATCCTTTCTCTTCCCTGGCTCAATCAACGCTTTCAAGTTTCCACAAAACATCCTTTAGCCATTTTGGGTAGACATGGTTTACCCGTTTTTGTGACCGGAACCATTTTTGCAATGTTTGGACAGGTTTTTAAAACATTAGTTACAAGCACATTTTTTTCTGATACCCTTTTGATTGTCAGTGGTATTGCTCTTCAGTTTTGGATTGCCTATTTTTATGAAAAACGAAAATCTTATCATTCATAATCTTTAAAATATTGCATCAAGTCATCTTATTGTCATAACACTATGGACACATTAACCCTAGCACAAGAAGCAGATTGCAGAGCTCTTTCAAAAAAGATATTGAGTTCCCAAATAAAGTTACAGAACAGCAATGAAAAGACTTTTGATCCCGCTCTTTATTGAGAGTTATAATTTCTGCTTCAAAACTGGAGTATAAAAGCGTGAGTGCACATGAACATCCATACGATAAACCAATTATCATGATTGAGCATGATGCTTTTGAAAGTGTTTTTAATCGTCTTTATGAAGAAACAATGGCTCTTATAGAAGAAACAGCCACCTATATTGACACAGAAGGGAAATTAGCGGCTCGTTCTCTTCCTGTGGAAATTTCTGCACTTTTTGCGAAAGAAACTGTGTATTTAAGCACCCGACTTATGCAAATTGCTTCTCGTCTTTTGCTTTTTCGTGCAGAACGCGAAGGAGAAATGTCACCGGAACAAATAAAACGCGAAGCGGCGAAAGTTTCTCTTCATACACCTTCTCTTCAACAAAAAACAGAGCATTGGAAAGAATTGCCATCCGCTTTTCGTCATTTTGTTACACAGTCTCTTCGTTTAGAAGAGCGCGTACGATATATGAATTACAATAAACAAGGAATTTCTACCCACGCTGTTGAAGATGAAAACCCTGTCAACCAGCAAATCCAATTGCTTAAAACGGCCTTTAAACGTCCTTAAAAATTTTTCTTTTTTCTTTTTTGATCTTCCGACTTTTTTTTGCTCTATTTTATTGCTTTCCTTTGCTTATTCTTTTGAAAAAAATTAATCTCTATTCATTTAACTTCTTTCATTCTCTCAAACTTTTTCAATGTCTCATACTCTTCTTCTCTATTTTCCTGTCGTGCCTATTCAAACATCAAGAAATAACATAAACTCCTTTTATGGCAGAAACGATTCGTATTATAGGCATTGATCCTGGCTTACGACGGACGGGGTGGGGAGTGATTGATTTACTCGGCAATCGTCTGCAATTTGTCGCGGCTGGGACTCTTCATTCTAATGCCAAAAATGACCTTCCTTCGCGACTTTGCGAATTGCATAAAGGGCTTTCAAACATTGTGCATCAATTTTTACCTCATGAAGCCGCTATTGAACATGTTTTTGTCAACAAAGATGCTGCCGCTACCTTAAAATTGAGCCAAGCGCGTGCTATTGCACTTCTGGTTCCCGCACAAGCAGGTCTTCCTGTTTCTGAATATGCTCCCAACAAAGTTAAAAAATCAGTTATTGGAGTTGGTCATGGAGAAAAGAAACAAATTCATATGATGGTCAAAGTTCTTCTTCCTCGTGCAGAATTTGACAGCGATGATGCCGCTGATGCTCTTGCTCTTGCTCTCTGTCATAGTACCCACCGCACCAGCCTCTCCTCTCGCATAAAGGTTCCTGCATGATTGGAAAGTTGAAAGGCATCCTTGAAGAAGTTTGTGATGATCACATTATTGTTGATATCCATGGTGTGGGGTATGTTGTTTTTATCCCCAACCGGCTTCGTTTTTCCTTACCAGAGATTGGAGAAAAAATAAGTTTATTTATTGAAACGCATGTTCGTGAAGATGCGATCCGTCTTTTTGGTTTTTCGACACAATCGGAACAAAATTATTTTTGTCTTCTACAAAATGTTCCAGGTGTGGGCGCAAAAGTTGCTTTAGCCGTTTTAGGAACTTTATCGATCGATGAGCTCACACAAGCCATTACACTGGGTGACATTGCCATGATTAGCCGTACACCAGGTGTTGGAAAAAAAGTAAGCCAAAGAATTGTCAGTGAACTCAAAAGTAAAGTGCTTCCTTTCAATGAAAGCAACACAAGCCAACGCTCTTCGGCTTTCACCTCAGAAGCGACCAGTCAACTTGTCAATGATGCTCTCTTGGCCTTAATGAATCTTGGTTTTGAGCGTGATCAAGCAGCCAATGCGATTGCTGTTGCAAAGAATGAACTTGGAGAAGAAACCATATCTTCAGCACTTCTCATTCGTCATAGTCTTAAATTGCTTTCTTCACAGAATACAAGGTAACAATGCAAAAAGATGAAGACAAACGGCTTCTTAGTGCCACTCCCCTTCCCAATGATCCTGATCGTTCTTTAAGGCCACAAACGCTTGACGACTTTATTGGTCAAAAAGCAGAGCGTGCCAATTTAAAAATATTTATTGAAGCTGCCAAAACACGTAAACAAGCCCTTGACCATGTTTTATTTGTTGGCCCTCCGGGTTTGGGGAAAACAACACTTTCTCAAATTATGGCTAAAGAATTAGGCGTTAATTTTCGTTCTACTTCAGGACCGGTCATTGCGAAAGCGGGAGACTTAGCTGCTCTTTTAACCAATTTAGAAGAACGCGATGTTCTTTTTATCGATGAAATTCATCGTTTAAACCCTGCGGTTGAAGAAATTCTTTATCCTGCCATGGAAGATTATCAACTTGATTTAATTATTGGGGAAGGTCCAGCGGCGCGTTCGGTCAAAATTGACTTAGCAAAATTCACTTTAGTGGCAGCGACAACGCGTTTAGGATTATTGACAACCCCTTTACGAGATCGCTTTGGTATTCCCATCCGATTAAATTTTTATACCGTAGAAGAACTAGAATTGATCGTTAAACGGAATGCGCGTCTTTTTTCGGTTCAAATCAGCGATGATGGTGCGCATGAGATTGCCTGCCGTGCTCGTGGAACCCCTCGAATTGCCGGACGCCTTTTACGGCGCGTCTGTGATTTTGCACTGGTCAAACAGGCAGAAAAAATTGACCGTATTCTTGCTGATGAAGCTCTTTCCTGTCTTGAAGTAGACTCTCTTGGTCTTGATCCTCTCGATCGCCGTTATCTTCTTTTGATAGCACAAAAATTTTTAGGCGGTCCAGTCGGGATCGAAACAATTGCCGCTGCTCTTTCAGAGCCACGTGATGCCATTGAAGATATTATTGAACCTTATCTTCTCCAACTTGGTTTTATTCAACGTACCCCCCGAGGACGGGTTCTCGCAGAAAAAGCTTGGTCTCATTTAGGACTTTGTGCACCCAACGTCACGATTTCAACACAAAAACATACTCAACTCATAACTTCACACGAAAAAAACAGCCCACAAACCCCTTCACCCCTCCAAAAAACTTTATGGGAAAGAGATGATGACTGAAATATCCCATGTCACTAATGATAAAACAAACCCTTTTCATATTCTTCAAGCACGTGTTTATGTTGCTGATACAGATTTCTCTGGTGTGGTTTACCATGCGCGTTATTTGGAATTTTTTGAACGCGGCCGATCAGAATTTTTGCGCAATACGGGATTTAATAATGTCGACTTAGCCTCAGGCGTACAAGGCGAAAAATTGTTTTTTGTTGTTCGTCGCATAGAAATTAATTTTTCCAAGCCCGCACAAATTGATAATCTGTTAACAATCAAAACACAGATCAATCGTGTTCAAGGCGCACGTTTTTTCATGGATCAGTCTATTGAGCGTGATGAAACATTATTGGCCGAAGCCACAGTTGAAATTGCCATTATCAACGAAGAAGGCAAACCACGACGTCTCCCTAAAGACATTTTTTCGACCTTTCATCCATAAGATGACGATCAGGAAGTTTCGTATTTTGCATTTCTTTTGTCGATTTTTGTTGTAAACTTAGTTTTGTTGATCAAAATTTAGAAACTATAAAACAATCTGTGGCACGCTCTGTTTTATGTAGAGCCTTTGTCGATGGATCTTTCATTTAAAGGGATAGAAATTATGCCACATGTGGAATTTACAAAGCCAGAGATGATTGGACTGTTTAGTTTATTTATGCAAGCCAATTGGGTTGTTAAAGCTGTTATGATTGGCTTATTGCTCGCTTCTATATGGAGTTGGGCGATCATTCTCGATAAAATATTCACTTATCGAAAAATTCGGCGCGAAATCAAACGCTTTGAACGTCTTTTTTGGTCAGGACAACCTTTAGAAGACCTGTATGTCTCTTGTAAACACTACCATCCCAATAGTATGTCTGTCGTTTTTATAGCGGCAATGACAGAATGGAAAAAATCTCTTACAAAGGGCATTCACACCTCTCTTAGCTTACAAATGAGAATTGATAAAGCGATGAATGTTGCTTTAGGACGTGAAAGTGCAAAAATAGAATCGAAATTAGGTTTTTTAGCAACTCTTGGGTCGGCTGGTCCTTTTATTGGATTATTTGGAACAGTTGTTGGCATTATGAATTCATTTCTTTCGATTTCCGCTTCTCAAAATACATCACTAGCGATTGTAGCGCCAGGCATTGCAGAAGCACTTTTAGCCACAGCGATTGGTTTGTTAGCCGCGATCCCAGCGGTTATTGCTTACAACAAATTGACACATGAGAGTGCTAAAATCATTGCACAAATAGAAGATTTTGCTGATGAATTTTCAACCATTGTATCCCGGAGAATTGATGAAACAACAACATCCAATTCTTCCCAATAAAAGAGATTAAGTCATGGGATTTTCTGTCGTTTCTTCTTCCAAAAACACAAGACGCCGCCGCCGCTCAAACACACCTCTTATGAGCGAAATTAATATAACACCCTTTGTTGATGTCATGTTGGTTTTGCTTATTATTTTTATGGTCTCTGCTCCTCTTTTGGTCAACGGTGTTCCTCTTGATCTCCCCCAGAGCAAAGCAGGCCCTGTGCGAGCAGACAGCCCTCCTCTCACAGTTTCACTTGATGCACAAGGGCGTTTAGCGATCAACCAAGACTACTACGAAACTCCTGAAGCTTTAATTACAAAACTCAAAGCACAGCTGATCGCTCACCCTGAACACAAAAACCAGCGCATTTTCGTCCGCGCAGCAAAAACAGTTGAATACCAAAAAGTATTACAACTCCTTGCCGATATTCAAAAAGCAGGTTTTTCAAATGTTGCTTTAGCCAGTTTAGCGCAATAAAAACCCTCATCAGCTCTTGCACAATGCATAAAAAAAATGATGAAAGATGACAAAAGTACAATATAATGGACGGATATGAATTCTCATCATAGCATGAAACGAGCCTTAGTTTTATCTTTGACAGTGCATCTCATTCTTCTCATTTTGATGGGAATGCATCTCACCAATCCTATTCCCTTTTCACCACAACCACTCGACACCATTCCCATCACCTTAGCCCCTCTTAATGAAGAAGTTGCCTTACAACAAGGTTTGCTCCAGGCTCCTTTCAAGGAACATCCTGCCCCCAAACCAACCACAAAACCACAAGAAAAAGAAAATGCACAGCATGTTGGTGATGGAACAGTAGATACTCTTTCCCCTTTCAAACCTAAAGAAAAACCGCGTCAGGTTGATACACCACCGGCTCCATCGCAGGAAAAGGTTGTACCTGAAACACTAGAGTCATCTCACACAACAAAAGACATACAAGAAACGAAAACAGATGTTTCTTCCAAGGTTACTCACAATGACATAATGACCCCACCAGAACCTTCAAAAGAACCTCAAACGCCAAAAGAAAAACCACACCAAATTGATACACCCCCTGCTCCATCAGAGGAAAAGGCTGCACCTGAAACATCAGAGTCATCTCACTCTACAAAAGACTTACAAGAAACGAAAACAGATGTTTCTTCCAAGGTTGCTCACAATGATATAATCACCCCTCCAGAACCTTCAAAAGAACCTCAAACGCCAAAAGAAAAACCACACCAAATTGATACACCCCCTGCTCCATCAGAGGAAAATGAAACCACCTCTCAGGAAGAACCTTTCACCCCTATCGAAACCTCACCAGAGAAATTAACACCCTCACAAACACAACCAAAATCGCTAGAAACATCTCCAAAGCGACCAGATCCTATCAAACCACAACCTCAAAAAGCAGAATCCATCACGCCAAAAGTGCCTTCTAAAAAACCATCGACACATAAACCAGCTCCAAAAATTGAGCATCCAGAAAATCCTCCTCTTCCACAAAGTAAACAAAAATTTGTGAAACACTCTTCTCCTTCACCTCAAAAACGCAATGAAAAGACAATTGACGATATTCTAGCACTTGAAGAAAAAAATTTTCTCAATCGGATGCGCACCCAAGGAGGAGGAGCAAAACGCTCCACCAATCCAGAGGCATCCGGCGCACGCAAAAATATTGGTGACACCACAAAAATGGCGCAAACATTAGTGAGCCTTGCTGGTTCCTGTATTCAAAAAAAGCTGAAACTTGTTGCTATCGGTGGGAATTTAAATAACCGTCCCATTGTTCGTTTGCAGTTTTACTTAAACCGCAAAGGAATGATTATAGGCGAACCTCTTATTGAACCTTTGAGTGGAGAAGAAAGCTTGCAAGCGATCATGAAACGACAAGTCTATGCAGCTGTCTTTGCGTGCCAACCTTACGCAGACCTTCCACGGAACCAATATGACTTGTGGGGAAAAGGTTTTGATTTTAATATTGATCCTCTTCAAGAAACCACTCCATAATATAAAGAATGGGATCACGAAAGACATAATTTGTTTAAATGAAAGGATACACTTCATGAGGGCTATAACAAGACCTGCAATTTTTTCTTGGTTTATTGTCACCGTGAGTTTGTGGCTTTCGGGTTTTTCATTGGCTCACGCACAATTAAAAGGCACCATTACCGGTGCGGACTTTAACCCTATTCCCATTGCAATCACAGACTTTATTTCTAACGATTCAATAGGGCAAAAAATTTCTGCTGTTGTCACAGCCGACCTTGAACGTTCTGGACTTTTTTTACCTTTAGACAAAACACTCTTTCTTGAGCAAATTACTAATTCCAACATTCAACCACGTTTTCTCGATTGGCAGCAAATAAACGCCCAAGGATTAGTTACAGGTCAAGTGGTAAGAGAAACCGATGGTCGCTTAAGAGTTGATTTTCGTTTATGGGATGTTTTTGGCCATAAACAACTTAAAGGTCAGCGCTTTTATACCGCAACAGAACGTTGGCGTCGTGTTGCCCATATGATTGCCGATGAAATTTATAGTCAAATGACCGGTGAGAGTGGTTATTTTGATACACGGATTGTTTTTATCGATGAAACAGGACCACGCAATGCACGTGTAAAACGCTTAGCAATTATGGATCAAGATGGAGCCAATTTAATTTATCTTTCCGATGGCAGTGAATTATTACTCACACCACGCTTTTCACCAAAACGGCAGGAAATTACATATATGGCTTATGGCCATAATCATATCCCTCATGTTTATCTCCAACAAATTGAAATGGGACAAAGAGAATTAATCGGTGCTTTTGACAATATGACCATTGCCCCACGTTTTTCTCCCGATGGGCAAAAAGTCATCATGAGTTTATTGCAACATGATGGTAGCTCAAATCTCTACACCATGGATTTACGAACACGCACCATGACACGCTTAACCACAACCAAAGCCATAGATACATCAGCTTCCTACTCACCCGATGGGAAGAAGATCGTCTTTTCTTCTGACAGAAACGGAAAACCACAAATTTATATCATGAATGCAGATGGCAGTAACCTTCAGCGAATTTCTTCTAATGATGGCAGTTATTCCACGCCGATTTGGTCACCTCGTGGCGATTACATTGCATTCACAAGACAATCTCAAGGTCAATTTTCTATTGGTGTGATGCATCCTGATGGACAGGGAGAACGCATCTTAACCACAGGGTTTCATAATGAAGGTCCGACCTGGGCGCCCAATGGCCGTGTCCTTATGTTTTTTCGTCAAAACCCAGGGATGGGTCCAAAAATTTACACGATTGATATTACAGGACGCAATGAACGCCAACTTCCCACTCCCAATGATGCTTCTGATCCAGCGTGGTCACCTTTATTAAGTACTCAATAAACAGCTGACACTATAACAATCTCTTTGGATACAACATTGTATCCTTGGGAAACCTTCAAGAATGAACATAAAAGACATTAATGCTCATTCTTGTTGAATATTGCACAAAAGAAAAAAGCACGTTTCCTGCTCAAAATGTTTGTGTCAATTTTCTTAATCAAAAAGTTATCTTCTAAAATTCATATGTACACACAAAAAATACCTTCATTTCGGTTATCGAAATGAAGGTATCTAAAGCATTCTGTATTGATTATAAACAAACCAGGCTTTTTTATTTATTGTAGATCCCCCTTATAAAGCCGCAAAATATCTCATTCACTCATCATGATAGAAATTATTTTATCCTACAGCAGTCTTTTCCTCCCACACTTAAGCTTCTATTCGTATGGTTTTTCTCTGAAAATAAACATTCAAAGAAATCCCATTCCTTTCTATCATCATCGATCATAGAAAGATTTGTCTCTTCATTTCACATTACTCACGAAAGAAAAACGCTTCTAAGAAAGGTAATATACGAAAAGGTAGATAATTGCCTCTTCTCTTTTTTCAAGAGACTTCTTGCTCATATTTTTATTTTTTACGTTTTTTTGATTTTTAAAATCATCTCGTTCACAATGATTTGAAGCATAAATCATTTTCTCTGTGCAAAAATTAGTCTTCTCACGCTTGAAAAAGATTATTTTCTGTCTTTCAAATGACTATCCAATTATCCGATAGAGACATTTCAAGATAATTCTTCAACGTCAAACAGATCTTTAACAGTATAATTTTTACATCCCATATTTCCAGTTCTCAACAATACACCTCTACCACAAGAACATGATAGAGGTGCTGGAGCATGTCAAATTGGAATTAAATTAAATTTTCTCTTGTTCCTGCGTCCATTGACCTAACGCTGCAAGATGATTCATTCGCGCACGATGACCAAAAGCCTTTTGTGCTGCCGTAATATTTTCGTGTTTTCCACCCCACATTTTCAATGCCGCTGCCTGTAATGCACGTCCATAAGAAAAAGTCAGCACCCAAGGGAATGAGCCCATAGCATTCATTGCAGATAAATGCGCTGTTGCTTCTTCATCAGACTGTCCTCCTGAAAGAAAAGCAATTCCAGGGACAGCAGCAGGAACAGTTTGTTTAAGGACATAAATAGTCTTCTCTGCTACTTCTTCAAGAGATGCCTTCCGAATATCTTTGCCATCAATCACCATATTGGGTTTCAAGATCATTCCTTCTAAAACGACCCGTGCTTCAAATAACGCCTCAAACACAGTTTTTAAAACTGTCTTTGTCACATCATAGCAACGTCCAATTGAATGCTGACGCGATTGCCCATCCATCAGAACTTCTGGCTCAACAATGGGGACAATACCAACTTCCTGACATAAAGCAGCATAACGTGCTAATGCTTGAGCATTTTGAGAAATAGCCCCTTTTGTAGGTAAAGAATGCTCATCAATGGCAATCACTGCACGCCATTTAGCAAAACGTGCCCCTAAGGCATAATATTCTTTGAGACGCTCCCGCAGACCATCTAATCCTTCTGTGATCGTTTCATTCTCAAAACCAGCCAAAGGCTTTGCACCTGTATCCACTTTAATGCCCGGTAAAGCTCCAGCCTCACGAATAATGTCCGTGAGCATTTGCCCCGTTGATGCTTTTTGACGAATGGTTTCATCATATAAAATAACACCAGAAATAGCGCTTTCCATTGCTTCTTTTGCAGTGAAAAGTATTTCACGATAAGCACGACGATTGTCTTGTGTTGATTCTATGCCAATGCTTTCAAAACGCTTTCCGATTGTAGCGGTACTTTCATCGGCTGCTAAAATACCTTTACCCGCTTTAACCAAAGAAAGCGCTATATCTTCAAGACGCTCATTCATAAAAAATCCTCTTCTTTCTTTTTCATTGTTCAAGACATGATAGATACAATTTTATGATTTCTTTTGATTGTATCTCTATTATATCATTTTCTTTTCAATCTGCATTAATGCAAAAATACCTGGAAGAATTTTTCCTTCCATCCATTCCAAAAACGCGCCTCCTGCTGTTGAAAGATATGTAAAATCATTAGCAACACCCGCATGGTTCAAAGCAAAAACTGTGTCTCCTCCTCCTGCGATTGATACCAACTGACCTTGTTGTGTTCGTTGAGCAGCATGACGTGCAACCGCCATTGTTCCTAAATCAAAAGGAGGCATCTCAAAAACACCAAGCGGTCCATTCCACACAAGCGTTTTTGCCTCATCAATCACTTTATTGATGCACGCAATAGAACGCTCTCCAATATCTAAAATCATCCCATCTTCAGGAATAGTTGTAATATCATAGAGATGGCTTGGTGTATTTTTCTCAAAACGAAACCCGACCACTGCATCTAAAGGAAGCAACAGCGCACATTGATTATCCCGTGCTTTTTCAATGATTTCTCTGATCGTTTCTGCCAATGAATGTTCACATAATGATTGACCGACAGCAATACCTTGTGCTGCTAAAAAACTATTAGCCATCCCTCCCCCAATAACCAAATGATCAACCTTTTCAATCAAATGATTGAGGACAAACAACTTGCTTGAAACCTTTGCTCCCCCAACAATAGCCATAACAGGATGAGCAGGAGACTCCAGTCCTTTTTCCAAAGCTTGCAATTCACGCTGTAATGCACGCCCTGCATAAGAAGGTAAAAAACTTGTTATCTTTTCCGTCGATGCATGCGCACGATGAGACACTGAAAAAGCGTCATTCACATAAAGATCACCATTGCGTGCTAAAGCTTCAGCAAAAGAGTGATTATTTTCTTCTTCTTCAGGATGAAAGCGTAGATTTTCAAGTAAAAGGATTTCTCCTTTTTGTAGGGCATCAACTGCATCGTGAGCTTTCATCCCAATGCAATCTTCAGCAAAAAAAACATGTTGATTCATTATTTTTTTGAGAACATCAACAACAGGACGCAATGAAAATTCTGGAACCACCTGTCCCTTAGGACGAGCACAATGCGACAGCAAAATAAGCTTAGCTCCTCGTTTTTGAAGCTCTAGAAGTGTGTCTTTATGCCGTTCAATACGGGTTTCATCACACACTTTTCCTTCTGACATAGGCACATTAAAATCAACCCGCACAAGAACACGTTTTCCTGACACATCAACGTCATCAAGCGTACGAAATTTCATGATAGTTCTCTTTTCATTTCTTTTTTATTTATGCCGTTCTTCTTGTTGAGTTTTTCTGAGATTTCAAAAAAATACTGACAGATTTTTTTGATTTTTTCTCTTCCACTCCAGTGCTGTTTTTTGAGGATGCAAAATGCTTTTTGTTTACTGAACGAACTTATTTTTCTCGTCTATCAAAAAGAGGACCGTTTGGCCCTCTTTATTCATTTCTTTCTATATTGTCTGAGCAAAAGCAACCGCCGTATCACTCATACGGTTTGAAAATCCCCACTCATTGTCATACCAAGCAAGGACCCGACACAACCGCCCTTTAACAACTTTCGTTTGATCATTTTGGAAAATTGCTGAATGTGGATTATGATTAAAATCAATACTCACCAATTTTTCCTCAGTATAATCTAGAACACCTTTCAGCATTCCTTGAGCTGCAGCGCGTATGGCTTCATTAATTTCTTCAATTGTTGTATCACGCTTGGCTGTAAATGTAAGATCAATCACAGAAACATTCGGTGTTGGAACACGAAGCGCCACACCATCTAACAATCCTTTTAATTCAGGCAAAACCAATCCCACTGCCTTTGCTGCTCCTGTTGATGTCGGGATCATAGAAAGAGCAGCGGCGCGTGCTCGGTAAAGATCGCGATGTTTCTTATCTAAAACAGGTTGATCTCCCGTATAGGAATGGATTGTTGTCATAAAACCTTTTTCAATACCAATCGTTTGATGCAGTACCTGAGCAACAGGAGCCAAACAGTTTGTTGTACATGAAGCATTAGAAACAACGCGATGTTCTTTGTTCAGCGCATGGTGATTAACGCCATAAACCACGGTGAGATCAGCTCCTTCTGAAGGAGCAGAAACAAGAACACGCTTTGCTCCTGCATCCAAATGAGCGCTTGCTTTATCACGTGCCGTTAACGACCCAGTACATTCCAGCACGACATCAATATCTAACGCTTTCCAAGATAGTTTTGTAGGATCGCGCTCTGCCGTCATTTTAATCAATCCATATCCAACATCAATGGCATCTCCCTGCACACTCACGGGAACGGGGAACCGTCCATGCACGGAATCATAGCGCAGCAAATGAGCATTTGTTTCGACGGCTCCACAATCATTAATAGCCACAACTTGAATATCTTGGCGACCACTTTCTACAATAGAACGCAAAACACTGCGTCCAATACGACCAAACCCATTAATTGCAACGCGAACAGTCATTTCGTCCCTTTCTCATTGATTTTTTCAAGCTTTTCTTCAACTGTAGCCACAACACTTTCACACGTAATCCCAAAATGCGTATAGAGTTGTTCCATCGGTCCACTGGCACCAAATCCGCTCATTCCAATAAAGACTCCATCACTTCCGATAAACCGATCCCATCCTTGCCGGATTGCCGCTTCAATTGCAATTTTAATAGGAGCCTCCCCAATGAGAGCACATTGATACGCAACCGATTGTTGAGCAAATAATTCAAAACAAGGAACAGAAACAACACGCGTTGGGATACCACTTGCTTCCAAAGCATTCCGCGCCTTCACAGCAATTTGTACTTCAGACCCTGAAGCAAATAAAGTAACCTTGGCCTCATCACTGGCTGTTAATAACTCATAAGCGCCAAGCATACAGAGATTGTCTTCTTGATACTCCCGACGCACAAGTGGTAAATTTTGTCGGCTCAATGCTAAGGTAGAAGGTGTTGTTCGTGCCTTTAAAGCCAATTGCCAACATTCCACTGTTTCCACAGCATCAGCAGGCCGGAAAACAAAATGATTGGGAATAGCGCGCAATGCGGCCAAATGTTCTACAGGTTGATGGGTTGGCCCATCTTCACCAAGACCAATTGAATCATGGGTCATGACATAAATAACCCGCACACCCATCAATGAAGAAAGACGCATAGCAGGGCGCATATAATCAGAAAAGCATAAAAAAGTTCCGCCATAAGGAATAAACCCGCCATAAAGAGCAAGACCGTTCATCACAGCTCCCATAGCATGTTCTCGAATTCCATAATGCATATATCGGCCAGAAAAGTCGTCTGCCGCAATAGTTTTCATTTGACCTGTTTTTGTATTATTCGACCCTGTTAAATCAGCAGATCCTCCGATGGTTTCAACCACAACCTCATTGATAACATCAAGAGCCATTTCAGAAGCTTTTCGAGTTGCAACAACGGGGCATTCTTGTGCCAATTTCTGTTTATAGGCATCAATAATGCTATCAAAATTCCCCACGAGATCACCTCGCATGAGGCGTTCAAATTCAACGCGCTCTGATAAAGGTAAATCAGCAAATTTTTTATCCCATTCTTTTCTCTTTTTAGCAGCGTTCAACCCAGCTAAGCGCCAATGATCAAGAATATCAGAAGGAATCACAAAGGGTTCAGCATCCCATTCCAAAGCTTTTCGCGTTTCAGCAACTTCTTGTGCTCCCAAAGGCGATCCATGGACTTTATTGGTTCCTCCTTTGTTTGGTGCTCCAAAACCGATTGTTGTTTTACATGCAATAAGTGTTGGTTTATCCGATTTTCGTGCCATTTCGATTGCACGCTTCAATGCACTATGGCTATGCCCATTCACTTTTATTGCATTCCAACCAGAAGCTTTAAAACGAGCAACCTGATCTGTACTATCTGTCAAGGAAATAGTTCCATCGATTGAGATATTATTATCATCCCAAAAGACAATAAGTTTATTTAATTTGAGATGACCAGCAAGAGAAATTGCTTCTTGAGAAATACCTTCCATTAAACAGCCATCACCAACCAGCGCATAAGTATAATGATCAATTAAATCGCCAAACCGCGCATTTTGTAAACGTTCTCCAAGAGCCATTCCCACAGCATTTGCCAATCCCTGACCCAGAGGTCCTGTCGTGGTTTCGATTCCTGCTGCGTGCCCATATTCTGGGTGCCCCGCAACTTTGAATCCTAATTGGCGAAAATTACGGATATCTTCTAAAGAAACATCTTCATAGCCAGAAAGATACATCAGAGCATAAAGCAACATAGAACCGTGCCCTGCCGATAAAACAAAGCGATCACGATTAGGCCAACGAGGATTTTTAGGATCATGAGCTAAAAATTTTGAATAAAGAACCGTCGCAATATCTGCTGCTCCCATTGGTAAACCAGGATGCCCTGAATTCGCTTTTTCAATTGCATCAATAGCCAAAAAACGGATAGCATTAGCCATCTGATTTTGTTGTTTTGTATTTGTCATGAATAATAGACCATTATTATTTAAATTATTAATCTTTACGATTATTCTCGAAGCGACTGTGATCTTTAAGAAACATTTTTTAAAACATTTTATCGTTTACTCAACTGCCGATACTCTCTTTTGTGATGATGCTAATCATATTTCTCCCTAGCACACTTTAACATCTCTATCATTTATGCCAACACTATTAAAAAATCTAGCCTTTAATTTATATCAATCCCCTGCTTTGCTTGCTAAAATATCTTACATATTTCAGAATGAACATATATGAAAAAATAAGAAAATGAGTGATTCGTTTTTGTCTATAAAAATGCTAAAGGATATAATTGTCATGAATCGAGAGAATGCTATTCTACCACAAGCTTTAGAGCAATTGGAAAAAGCACTCAGAAATCTCGAAATCACCATTATCAATCGAAATGCTGTTATTGATAAAAACAATGAATGGGAAGAAGAAATACAACGAATGAATGCTGATCGTAGTCGTCTTGCTCAAGCCCTTGATAAAGTAGAAGCTCATGCAGAACGTCTCGAAACAATTAATAAAGAAGTTTCCAAGCGTCTGATTAAAGCAATGGAAACCATTCGTATTGTGATTGATAGATAAAGGTTAAAATATATGGAAACTGTTTCCGTTACAATTGATGGTAAAGTTTATCGTATGGCTTGTGATGAAGGACAAGAACAACATCTCATTGAACTTGCTGCTCAGTTTGATCAATACATCACACATCTGAAAAAAAACTTTGGTGAAATTGGTGACCACCGTCTTTCTGTTATGGCAGGCATTATGGTTATCGATGAAATGGAAGAAATAAAAAGAGAAAACAAAAAACTGCGAGAAAGCAATGCCGCTCTTTTACGACAAAACGATGAAAAAGATCGTACCATGAGCAAAATTGTACAAGAGACCACACGCAGAATTGAAAATCTCACTCAACAATTACTTGAAAACGAACACCACGGAACGGTTTCTCTTCCAGAACAAACCGAAGAAGAAACAGAAACACACACCTCTTCTTAAATAAAAAAGCAGAGTTTGAAATTTCTCATTTGTCCACGCACAACACCACAAAGAGAACCTCTAGACAACAAAATTCATCAGATTTTCTGCCTCAGTTCTTCTCAAGAGAGAAAACACTGATACATTTGTTGATCCTTTATAGCCTTCTCATTTTCAATATCTTAAGCACAGCGCTTTTAAATCCTTTTAACCTCATCACAAGCCACAGGAACAGAAGCAACGCGGAGCAAATTTGTTGTCCCAGGTGTTCCCAGTGGAACGCCGGCTGTCACAATAAATTGATCTCCAGCTTGACAAAAACCTTCCTGAAAAGCAATCATCGCTGCATGATCAACCATATCATCCAAATTGCACGCATCTTCTGTCACCACACAATGCAACCCCCAGATCAAAGCTAATCGACGTGCAGTTTCCACAATTGGAGATAAAGCAACAATTGGTCTATTTGGACGTTCTCGTGACATTCGTATCCCAGTTGTCCCCGAAGAAGTATAGGCAACAATTGCAGCTAATTGAAGAGTTTCAGCGATCTGACGCGCAGCAAGAGAAATCGCGTCTGTTCCTGTTGACTCTGGCACAGGATGCTGCGCGCTGAGCATAACGGCATAATTGCGATCTTTTTCAGTCTGCTGAGCAATTCGATCCATCATCAAAACAGCCTCTTCTGGATAATGACCAGATGCAGATTCCGCTGACAACATGACGGCATCTGTTCCAGCGTAAACAGCTGTCGCCACATCCGAAACTTCAGCTCGCGTTGGCACACATGATGTAATCATTGATTCAAGCATTTGTGTCGCAACCACAACGGGTTTTCCAGCTAAACGACACGCTTTGATAAGATCCATTTGAATAGCAGGCACTTTTTCTAAAGGCATTTCGACACCAAGATCTCCTCGTGCAATCATAATCCCATCAGCCACATCAATAATTTCTTTAATATGCTCTAAAGCATGTGGTTTTTCGATTTTTGCCATTAAAGATACTTTACCTTGTGTCCGTTGGCGCACTGCAACAATATCTTGTGGACGTTGAATAAAAGAAAGGGCAACCCAATCGATGGGCTGTTCCAAGATGGCTAAAAGATCCGCATCATCCTTTGGTGTCATAGATCCAAACGGCAAAATTGTATCGGGAAAACTAACCCCTTTTCGGTCAGAAATATGCGTTCCAGCAACGACACGACACTGGAGAGAATGGCCTTCACACACCTCAGCACGCAGTTCAAGTTTTCCATCATCAATCAATAAGCGATCTCCTGGTTTTACAGCTTCTAACACTCCTCTATGTGGAAAAAAAACACGCTTTGCATCACCTGAAACATCGCAATTATCTAGTGTAAAACTTTGCCCAACAACTAAATCTTCTTGTCCTTTTGCAAAACACCCGATCCGCAATTTCGGCCCTTGCAAATCGGCTAAAATACCGATCGGTCGATTAACGGATTTTTCAACAGCCCGTATTCTTTGAACAAGCTCCCGCATTGTTGCATGATCTGTATGGCTCATATTTAAACGAAAAACATCAGCTCCCGCTCTAAAAAGCTTTTCAATCATCTCTAATGAAAAAGATGCAGGACCAAGAGTTGCAATAATTTTCACTTTACGCGCACGCTTCACGGTGATGCAACTCCTGAAAGTGTGGGGGCATGAACAGTAGAATCATTGAACAAAGACACATCTGTCAATTGCACCATCCAGTTGATTTGATTGCCTGTATCAATTTCTTTAAATGCCGCTTTTTGATATCCTCGAGCAAAACAATCATGAACTCCTTGAATCGTAAACTGGCTATCCTTCACGCACATCGTTATCGAGCCGGGCCATTTTCCTTTTTTCTGAGAATCTTCAGCATAAAAATAATAAAATCGTGATAAAAGAGGTCCATCAATGAGTGTTTTGCACTCTGTCATGGGGATCACCCACCAGCCTTCACTCACCCACCCTGAAGGAGTGCGATACCCCAAAGCAACACCAACAGGCTCTTGTGTTGTATTACAGACACGAAAATCCGCTTTTGCAAAGTCACAAACTGTAAAAACAAAAGCTACATTCAACAAGAAAATACAAAAAGCTGTCTGAAATTTTTTTTGCCATTTTTGAACATTCATACACTTCATCTAAAGCTGTAAGCCTTTTAAAGCTTATGCCTCTCTTCCTTCTCTTTCTGCAAAATACTGACACTCTATCTAAAAAACAAAGAATACTAAAACATATAGACACACGTAGTACAAATATCACATTTTTTTTCTGCTTTTTGACATTATTTTGTCCATAAACACACTTTTTTATACAAATTGTTTATACAAATCATTTAAAAGTTATCTTGTGAAGGGAAAAATGTAATAGTTTGACTTTCTTCCTGTTTTTCGAGCACCCAATAATGGCTTAGTGTCAAACAAGCCAACTTACACAATAGACTATTCCGGAGAAAAATATCATGAACGATGTTATCGATCAAACACAAGCCATCTCTGCCAATCAATTACGCTCTTTTATAGAACGAATTGAACGGCTTGAGGAAGAAAAGAAAACCATTTCGGATGATATTAAAGAAGTTTACGCTGAGCTCAAAGGATCTGGTTTTGATAGTAAAGCTGTGCGAAGTATTATACGATTGCGCAAAAAAGAAGACCATGAACGGATGGAAGAAGAAGCCATTATCCAACTTTACAAAAATGCGCTTGGTATGAATTAATGCGAGCGCGTGTCTTTTTTAATTTCCTCGTTCAAGAGTTCTAATTCCAACCACTCTTCTTCTTTTTGCAAACAAAGTTTCTGCTTTTCTTCAAGCGCTATCGACAAACGCTCGAAGCGCTCTTTATCACCGCTATAGAGAGTTGGATCTGACAATTCTTGTTCAATTTCTTTGATTTCGCTGTGCAAAGAAGCAATTTGTTGCGGTAATTTTTCTAGCGCATAAGCTTGTTTATAAGACAATTTGCGTGGTGTTTTTTCTTCATGCGCTGCTGTTGATTTTGTTTGGCTCTTTTGTTTTGTAGATTTTTGCTGTTCTTTTTGCTGTGAAATGTCATGGTTCTTTCTTTGAGCCATCATATCACTGTAGCCGCCCGCATACAGAATCCAACTTCCCTCTCCTTGAGGAACCAACATATGCGTTACGGTTCTATCTAAAAAATCTCTATCATGGCTTACCAATAATACTGTTCCTGCAAAATCAGCGATAAATTCTTGCAACAAATCCAAGGTTTCCATATCCAAATCATTGGTTGGTTCATCCAAAATAAGGAAGTTTGCAGGCTGTGATAAAAGCCGTGCTAGCATGAGACGTGCTCTTTCTCCTCCTGATAATTTTTTCACAGGTGTTCGCGCTTGTTCAGGCAAAAATAAAAAATCTTTCATATAGGAAACAACATGACGTTCTTGCCCATTGATCAACACTGTCTCTCCTCTTCCCCCTGTTAAATAATGTGCTAAAGTCTCTTCTTCATTTAAAATACGCTGTTGATCGAGCAATGCCATTGCAACATTATAACCAAGCTTCACGGTTCCCTTATCTGCTTTTTGTTGACCAATCAAAACTGAAAGTAATGTTGTTTTCCCTATTCCATTGGGCCCTACCAGACCAATTCGGTCACCGCGTCGAATCCGCAATGAAAAATCTTTAACAATAACCTGATCGCCATAAGACTTTGAAAGCCCTTTTGCTTCCAGAACTAATTGACCTGAATCATGACTTTTAGCTGCTTCTAAAAGAACTGTTCCCGAAGGAGCTCGATGGGTTTTATGCTGATGCCGTAATTCTTTTAACGCCCCTAAACGCCGGACATTACGCTTACGCCGTGCTGTCACGCCATAGCGCAACCATTCTTCTTCACGCTTAATTTGACGACCCAATTTATGTTGATCCCGAGCTTCTTCTTCAAGGATCTGATCACGCCACACTTCGAATTGAGAAAAATTCTTTTCAACTCTTCTTGTTGTGCCACGATCCAGCCACACCGTTGAACGTGTTACTGTTTCTAAAAACCGCCGATCATGTGAAATCACGACAAGTGCTGAACGTAAAGAGCACAAGGTATTTTCAAGCCATTCGATCGTTGGTAAATCGAGATGATTGGTTGGTTCATCCAATAAAAGAATATCAGGCTTTGCTGCAATGGCCTGCACTAATGAAACACGTCGCTTTTCTCCTCCAGAAAGCGTCGCTAATTTTTCTGTTCCTAAAAAACCAAAATTTCCGAGCAATGCTTTTACAAATTGCACATCATGAACATCATCAAGACCAGATTCAACATATGTATTGATATCGTCAAATCCTGAAAAATCAGAGACTTGAGAAACATAACGAATCGTTGCCCGAGGGTGACGAAAAACCTCGCCTCCACTCGGTTCTAAAATTCCAGCAGCAATTTTTAACAGCGTTGATTTTCCGCATCCATTCCGACCAACAAGCGCAATACGCTCTCCCTCCTTCACGAACAAGCACACTTGATCGAGTAAAGGCGCTCCCCCAAAAGTTAAGGAAATGCGGTCAAGCCGCAAGAGCGGCATAGCCGTTAATAACGTCTACGATGGCAAGGCGCTTGATACAGCTTGCCTCCGACGCCACTATAGACACATAATTTTGGTTGTTGTACCGGTTGAGGACATGGAGCTTGATAAAGCTGGCCATGATGATCGCGATATGTACATAATTGTTGTGGCTGAACAACCACTCTTGATGCTTTTCTTTTATTTGCAGAAACGCCTGTCACTGTTCCTGCGATAGCACCAATTGTTGCTCCTGTTACAGCTGACCTAGGACTTCCTCCACCTATAGCTGTTCCTGCTAAAGCGCCTAAGGCAGCCCCACTCACACCATAGCCTGCAACTCTCTGTTCAGCAACAGTACAAGCTGCCATACTGAAGCCTACCATTGAAATGACTGCCATCGTAAAAACTGGCTTTAACATGTCAAAACCTCTTTCTTTATAAAAAATAAAACGTAACGTCTTCACCATCAGACTAAAACGAACTCCATAGTATTAAAACTTAATGTATCATTTTTCCGCTATACTTTATATATCAGAAAAATCTATAAAACAGGTAAAGATGCTAATAAAATAGCTCTTCCAAAACTCAAATCACAGTAAAAGGTTCCACAAACACGGTTAGAAAGTGTCAATGACGATCCGAAAGGTATATCTTTTCCTGATAATGGCCATTTGACACCTGACAAAGTTAAGCCTTGCAAATCAGAAAATCCAATAATACTCAAAAGACACCCCTCAGGCAAATCACATGAAAAAGGTTTTGATACAATCGGCCACCCTTCTTCGCTACCACTGGTTAACAAAACGGAGATGCCTTTTTCTGCCAGAGCAATTGCTTGTGTCATATGAGAGAGGGTGTGATCACTCCGTTCTCCGCCAAAAGCACCACATAAAATTAATTGTTTTGCTCCTTGCTGTAGTGCTTTTTCACAGGCTAATGCACTATCTGTAGCATCTTTATCTACAGGGAAAGCTTCTCGGGAAATATCATGATATTTCTGAAATAGCTCCTGATCAGAAGAATCAAAATCACCAAGCCATAATTCAGGAGTAACGCCCAATTCTTCTGCATGACGCATCCCCCCATCTGCAGCAATCACTCGACTTCCATGGATTTGATCTCGTAAACGTTGTGTGATGCAAATATCTCCATTTAACAATATCGTAAAAGTTGTCATCACATCTATGCCTTTCATACCAATCTTTTCAGGTATTTTTTTCTTAAACGATAATGATAAAAGTACCAAAAGATTCTTGATTATAAACCACACAAAAAGATAGAAGTAATATTCTACTAACGAAATTCTACTAATACGATACTACGAGCCCAATAATAAGCAACAGAGTTTCACAATGATTAGAGGCATCATATTTTCTCAGACAGTATTTTCCCCTCGCACTTTAATTGATCTGATATTTTTTTTCAGTCTGATATCTTTTCTATCTGCATGCCATAATCCATCCTCTCACAATAATCCCTTTTCACTTTTAAGCTCTTCTAGAACAGCGCAACATGACTCCAAAAATGATGTCTATGCAACCTTGAGCGCCACACAACATCCTCGTATTGTCCATCTCTATGGAGGTACATATCATAATCCAAAGCTTGAGCACATGTTAACAAACATTGTTGTCAAACTTGCAAATGTTGCACACAATCCGAACCAAATTTATCGTGTAACAATTTTAGACTCAGCTAATGTTAATGCATTTGCTTTACCCGGCGGCTATATTTACGTCACCCGCGGCATGCTCGCCTTAGCAAATGACACCTCAGAAGTTGCCGCTGTTTTAGCTCATGAAATAGCGCATATTACAGCTAATCACGGCGTTTTACGCCTGAAAAAAGAAGTCGAATTAAAACGCGCTGATCGCATTACTGCTAACCTTTTATCTCATTCTAATACAACGTCTAAACACGCAATTACAGGGAAACAAAAACTTGCACAATTTTCACGCAACCAAGAATTGCAAGCTGATTCCATTGCAATAGAAATGCTCAATCGAGCCGGTTATGATCCCTTTGCTGCTGCACGCTTTTTACAATCCATGGAAACATATAGCGCCTTTCGCAATGTTTCAGGTGCGGCCAATTCTTCTCTAGATTTTTTAGCAACGCATCCAACAACCCCCCAGCGCATTCGTCTCGCTATTGCAAAAGCGCGTGCACTGCATTCTTCTCATGTTGGTAGAACTGAGCGCGACAATTTTTTAAAGAGCATTGACGGTATGGTTTTTGGGGGCAATCACAATGAAGGTTATATACGAGGCAATCAATTTATTCATCCTCAATTACAAATTGCTTTTTCTGTTCCCGATACTTTTACTCTAAAGAGTTCTGCACATGTTGTTTGGGCCAGCGGTCCTCATAAAATTGCCCTTCGCTTTGATGCGGTTCCTCTACCTTCTGGCATGTCTGCGAGTGACTATTTAAAGAGTGGATGGGTTGCAAAACTTGATCATTCTTCCGTTCATCCCATCATGATACAAAGTTTACCTGCAGCTCGCGCTCGCGCAACCAATGAGCATTGGCAATTTGATGTTGTCGTCATTCCTTTTAAAGACTATATCTTTCGCTTTCTGACGGCAGCACCTCATCATTCTCAAAATTTTGCAACTGTTCTCAATGAGACTCTACAAAGTTTTCATCCTCTTTCACCTTCTGCTTTAAATCAACTAAAACCTTTGAGAATTCGCATCGTTCGTGTCAAACAAGGAGAAAATGTAACAAATATCTCTAACAAAATGCACGGAATAGCTCACCAAGAAGAACTGTTTCGCATTATAAATGGACTTTCACCGACCCAAATTTTACACGCAGGAACATGGGTCAAAATTATCACTGAGTGAGTTTATCACTTTTATCCATAATCTACTCTCCATGCATCTTTTATATTCATGCGTTATTATTGTTTATCTTAAGTAAGCCCGTACATTGCTCACACTTCATAAGCATCCGCTGAATTTGTGCTCAGCAAAGCAGAGCGTAATTTTTGCAAAGCGCGTGCTTCAATTTGACGTACTCGTTCTTTTGAAATTCCTAATTTTTCGCCCAAAACTTCTAAAGTCGCTCCTTCTTCATTTAAGCGGCGGAAACGGATAATTTCAAGTTCCCGTTCATTGAGAATTTTTAAAGCTTCGTAGAGCCACTGTGTCCGTCTTTGACTATCGATTGTTTGCTCAATTAAAGCATCAGGAAGCGGGTTATCGTCAACTAAAGCATCCATTTTTGCAACGGGATTTTCACCGTTTTCAGAAACAGAAACACTCAACGAATTATCCGTTCCAGAAAATCGAAAGTCCATCCTTTCGACATCATTCACAGAAACACCTAGTTTTTCTGCAATCATGCGAAAAATATCTTGTTTCGACAAAGCGCTATCATCCTGAATTAATTTAGCTCGCAAACGCCGAAGATTAAAGAAAAGTGCTTTTTGTGAAGAACTTGTTCCGCCTCGAACGATTGACCAGTTCCGCAAAATATAATCTTGGATCGACGCACGTATCCACCATGTTGCATAGGTTGAAAAACGTACTTCTCTATCCGGTTCAAATCGCGCTGCTGCTTCTAATAACCCAACATAACCTTCTTGTACCAAATCTCCTAACGGCATTTTAAACCGCTTAAAACGATTTGCGATTGAAATAACTAAACGCATATGCGCTGCTGCAATTTGATGCATAGCATCATCATCGTTTTTGTCTTTCCATCGTAAAGCTAAGTCATGTTCTTTTTGTCGTTCAAGATAAGG
The DNA here is from genome assembly GCF_026929975.1 of Bartonella sp. F02. Taxonomy (GTDB): domain Bacteria; phylum Pseudomonadota; class Alphaproteobacteria; order Rhizobiales; family Rhizobiaceae; genus Bartonella. The sequence goes on along the minus strand of NZ_JANHOK010000005.1, from coordinate 47,125 downwards.
CGCCTGCATTGCAGAACGCATCATATTACGTCCCAAACTTTTATCAGCATCGCTATAATTTTTGCTGCTTTTATAAACAGCATCTGAAAGATTACCCATAATAACCTCTTGCGATTAAAATCATTAAAGTTGATCTGACAACGACATCATCGTTTCGTTGAATAACGTAAAAGTTGTTTTTTAAACATTCGCTACTTTAACGTGTATTTTTATAATCGCAATTGTTTTTTTTATGATGGGCATCAAACTTATTGTTCGAAGACACAAACTGAAAATATTAATCCAAAATCAGTAAATTGTTCTCTCAACAAAGAGCTAAAAAAGCTGTATTTCTGGGATTTTTTGACAATTCGTAGAAAAAAATCAGAACGCTCAATTGGAGAGATTTTTTTTTCGATTCAGTTGTTAGTTTGCGTTATTTTTTTGATTACATGGTTAATTTTTATGTTTATATTTTGCCAATACAACCAATAATTGTATTCATAGATAAGCAAAAAATAACAAGGATGATTGAAGAAGGTGTGACAAACATGCTAAAGAAGCAATATGCACTATGGAGTTTCAAAGAAATATAAATATGGAATCATCGAAATAATAAACCTATAAGGCACTGAGAAAGAAAGTAATCATGGATAGCGAAATCGTTCAACAAGGTGATATTCTTATTGGAAAACAACGAAGTGGCAAATTTGAAGGTTTTCGTTTTTATGCAAATAAAAATGAACCAGATGAAGCAACAAACGAGCAGAATTTAACACATGATGATGAAGATTTAATCATTGCCTTTGCTGAACGTGCAAGACGTTTTTGTGCTTCTGCCAACGGTGATTTTACACTTGGTTCTGATGGCATCATTCGTTGGATTGGGCAACCTGTAGGACAACTCATTCCTGCAGAAGATATTTTAAAACCTAACTTCATTCTTTTCGCAGATGAACAATTAACCAGAGAATCTCGTGATCAAGTCATGATCCGGTTAGAACGTTTTGTTATTTTTCATTTTGAGACAGCTTTAAAACCATTGTTTGATATAAAAAATGCTGATACTTTAACGGATTCAACGCGTGATCTTGCTTCAAAACTTGTTCGTTCTTTAGGGATTTTACCCCGTCGAGACGTTGCTGAAACAGTTAAAGGTCTAGATCAAGAATCACGAGCCATCCTTCGACGTCTTGGTGTTCGCTTTGGTGCGTTTCATATTTACATTCCAGCCATACTCAAACCCATCCCAGTCCGCGCTCTTACACTTCTTTGGTGTCTCAAAAATGAAGATAGCGAACAAATTGGTTTGAGTGAAATATTAGCCTCTTTAACGGCGGGTCGCACTTCATTGATTGTTGATCCTCATTATAACTTAAAATTTTATCACCTCACAGGTTATCACATTTTAGGACAGCGTGCCGTTCGGATTGATATTTTAGAGCGCTTAGCCAATCTCATTCGCTCTACGTTAAACTGGAACCCCGAAACAGAACCAAGACCTGATGGTGCTTATGATGGCAAACATTTTTTTGTCACTCCAACGATGATGTCTATTCTTGGTGCCAATGAAGCCGACATGGAAGAAATTCTTAAAGGACTTGGCTATCAATCTCACTCCATCAGCAGTACTGAGCTTGAACAAATACTCGCGCAACAAGGGCCTTCATCTCATGAGAGCAAAACAGAATCGATATTGTCTGAAGCAGAATGTGTTGGCGATTATTGGAGCATTTTGCAAGAATCAGAACCGATAGAAAAAGAAACTTCATCGTCTTTTTCTGAAGAACAATTTTGTGCAACAAATAATTTACCCGAAGCAGAGCCTGTTGGTAATATTGCCAAACCAAAACATCCTGCTACAAAAGATAAAGTTATTTTATTATGGCGTTATCATTATCAACATCATAACCGCTCTCATAAAAACACTCAATCTAAGCGCAAGCTGCACAGTAAATACAAAAAACCTTTCAAAAAAGAAGTTAATACAGATACTGCAACTTCTTCTAAAACTGTATCACGTGGCCACTTGTCTCATAAACATAATAAACCGCACACTAAGCGTCTCGATCGTCACTCATCTTCAGCACAAAAACGTCCTGATCCTGATTCACCTTTTGCAAAATTGGCTGCGCTCCGTGATCGTTTTGCAAGTGATACAGAAACTCCAACTACATCTCATAAAAATCATTAATTTAAGAACTGGAGGGCTATTTTGGCCTATGTTGTAACTGACAATTGCATCCACTGCAAATATACCGATTGCGTTGCAGTTTGCCCTGTTGACTGTTTTTATGAGGGTGAAAACATGCTTGTTATTCACCCTGATGAATGCATTGATTGCGGTGTGTGCGAACCGGAGTGTCCGGCAGAAGCTATTAAACCTGATACGGAACCAGGGTTAGAACAATGGCTAGAGCTGAATCTTAAATATGCGGCACAGTGGCCTAATTTAACGACTCAAAAAGATCCTTTACCTCAAGCAAAAGAAATGGATGGTATTCCCAACAAATTAGAAAAGTATTTTTCAGAAAATCCGGGAAGTGGCGAATAATAATCAAACAATACATACTCTGTTTGTTCAATAATTGAGATCATTTTATGTAAAAATGAAAATTATTGAGCAAAATGATTGATTTTTTTGATTTTTAATGTTAAAAGTCCTCTGGTACAATTATTTTCTTAAGTATTGTTTTTTTGTAAACCAGAATGTTTTCTGTTGAATATTTTTGTTTTTGTGCTCTGTAGATGAGCACAAAATTTTTTTCAATGTATTCGACATTTAACTTATCTTGTTATGCGGTCAATGATTTTCATAAAGTCATTTGTCGCAAAAGGAGTGAAGTGAAATATGGCATCCCAGCACAACACCTCTTCCAATGCTAAAGGGTTTTCAACCTCTGAATACATCGTTTATCCAACGCATGGAGTGGGACAAATTGTCGCAATTGAAGATCAAGAAGTTGCAGGACATAAACTTAAGCTTTTTGTCATTCATTTTGCAAAAGATAAAATGAATGTAAAAGTGCCAATTGCAAAAGCTATATCTACTGGCATGCGTAAATTATCTGCTCTTGATTCTGTAGAACGAGCATTAAAAATCTTACAAGGGAAAGCACGAATCAAAAGAACAATGTGGTCGCGACGTGCTCAAGAATATGATGCTAAAATCAATTCAGGGGATCTTATTTGTATCGCTGAGGTCATTCGTGATCTCTTCCGTTCAGATGTGCAACCTGAACAATCTTATTCCGAACGTCAGCTTTATACTGCTGCGTTGGACCGGATGGCTCGTGAAATTGCTGTTATTAAGAGTTTTTCTGAAACAGAAGCCATCAATTTAATTGAAATGCACCTCATCAACAGATCGAAAAATCGTAATTTCAAAGCTGAAACTGATGGAAATAGCAAGGCTGTCTGTGCGGCGTAATTATTGACAGAAACTTCCGTGATAATACACCGGTCAGCGTAAAGATATTTCTTTATATCAGAAGTTTGTTTCAGTAAAGAAAGTCTTTAAAATAAGTGCAAGCAAATTCAGGCACTAACATTCATAGACTTCTATGAGGAGTGTTTTTATTGTTTTAATGAAGACAAAAGTAATTTATTGCAAATTATGTCTTCAGTGATGCACAGTAGTTTATCTGAGTATCATGTGTTCTGTTTCAGACATAACATATAGTAATTTCTCTCAATACTTAAAGAAATTATGCTTCAATCTTGAATATTTGAAAAAGGAATCATTGTCTTTCTTAACTGAATAAAACTTTCTTTCAAGCAAAGACAATGGTTTGCATATCATCACAAAAATTGAGCAAAATGACCAGCGATTCGAAACGCTGAATGCATATTACTTCTTCAATCAATACAGGTGTATGATTGTGATATTTTCAATGCACTGATGAAACCTTGAAAACTCTAACAATCAGGATTCTATTCCTATTCTTCTTTTGCTTTTATCGTTTTCTTCTTCAAAGACATAACATGGAAGATGTCTCAATCCATAAAAGATTAAATTATTCCAGATTTTAGTTTATTCTAAATGATTTTAACTGCACGAAATAGAATGAAAATATTCAATGAGGTTTTAATTTTTTTAAAGATCTTCTCTTACAAACACGTAAAAAAGAAAAACGCCTTCATTTCATTGAGAATAAAGGCGCTCTTTATAAAAATAACCTATGAATAACGCACATGCGATCAATAAGCTCAAATTTCATAATCATCGGCGATGCGAAAAACTTCCTACTCAATTAGAAAAACTTCAATAGAATAGCGGACACCCTTCTATAAGCAACAGAAAATATCTTCTGTTTTTTATATGCAATCAAAAGAGCTTTATCACTAACGCTGATCAAAATCTCAGTCTTTAGCTGGTAAAACCGAACGTCCGCGATACATACCAGTCTTTAAATCAATATGATGAGGGCGACGTAATTCCCCAGAATCCTTATCTTCAATATAAGTTGGTGCTTTAAGCGCATCAGCCGAACGACGCATACCCCGTTTTGACGGAGAGGTTTTTCGTTTAGGTACAGCCATTAAGAGACACTCCAAATCCACAAAAACAAAACAGGCACAGCCAATAATAATGGCTTCTGCCAACAACGAAATAAATTTTGTTTCTCTATACACTGATTAAAGTCTTTTGACTAGACTTTCATGCAATTTTTTGTTTTCTCTTTATACATGATTTTCTCTCTTTAAAACAGAGGAAAGAATAGAATATTCCACGCAAAAAGATTGGTGAACTGTAGACAGCTCACATTTTTAAAAATTCTTTTTTCTATTTTCTTAATTTAACTCTTCCTATTTTAAAGCAACAAAATGCGAATCTTAGCCGTCAATAAAAATAAAATGAACAAAACATGTGCAATTTTTATTAAAAGAATCTTTGCAATATATTTTTTCTGCTTCATTCTCTATCAAAACTGATACGCATTTCATCATTCCAGAAAAAAATTGAAATATTTCACCTTTTAAACCACCACCATGACGATACACTTTAACTTTTTTCTCAATAGAATTTCTCATATCTGAAAACACATCAACGAAGACATGTTGTATAGACATTTGATATGGTAATTCGCTTTTGAATCAGCTGCGTTAAAGCTAAAAAACGTTCTGTGGGTTGATGAGGATTTCGAACATAAGGATTGGGTAGACTTGCCACCAGAGCTGCAGCTTGTTTAACAGTGAGCGTTTGTGCAGATTGATTAAAATAGTACAAAGCCGCTTCTTCTATTCCATAAATTCCAGGCCCCCATTCTGCAATATTCAAATAAATTTCCATAATACGCCTTTTAGGTAAAATGAAATCAGCAAAAAGAGAATAAACAATTTCAAAAACTTTACGCACATAAGATCGACTTGGCCAAAGGAAAAGGTTTTTAACCATTTGCATAGTGATAGTTGACCCCCCACGCAAAGGCTCTTTATTCTCTTTCACAATTGTCAACAGCGTCATCCAATCCACTCCAGCATGTCGACAAAATTGTCCATCCTCCGACATAACAACCCCTGCTGGAATAGAAAACGCAATATCGGACAACTCAACCCATTCTCGTTTATAATCTTCTGCTTGCATCCAATCACGGATCATTAAGGTAGAAACAGGATGAATAAAGTTCAAACGATAAATTAACAAAAAAATAACTGGCAAAAAAAACAAAAAAGAGAACAATTTTCCAGCAAAACAGAAAAACTGACAATAAGTTTGTCTTTTCCCTTTCAGCAATCTTTTGTAAGATCTTTTTGCGATAGAATTTAATATAACCAAAATAACTATTCCATTCTCTGTTGAGCAAGAATAAAAAGAACCACTCTGTTGAGCAAGAATAAAAAGAACCACCCTGTTGAGCAAGAATAAAGGAAGAAACAATGGATGAATTTACAAGTCTTCTCACAAAACACGCTCACAGCGTAGAACAACGGCTCGACACGCTTTTAAACAATCAAACCCGAAATGGTGAAATTACGCGTCCTGAAATTTTACTCAAAGCCATGCGCCACGGTGTTCTCAACGGTGGGAAGCGTTTGCGTCCTTTTTTAGTCATCCAAAGTGCTGCTCTTTTTGATATTCCTCCTGAACACTCTCTTGATATTGGTGTCGCACTAGAATGTGTTCATTGTTATTCGCTCATTCACGATGATCTTCCTGCTATAGATAATGACACGTTACGACGTGGACAACCCACTGTCCATAAAGCATTTGATGAAGCAACGGCAATTCTTGCAGGAAATGCTCTTTTAACTTTTGCCATTGAAATTATCTCACACAAAGCGAGCCAACTCACGCCAGAAATGAGAATTGCGCTTATCACAACACTGACACAAGCAGCCGGACTTGGTGGTATGATAGGTGGCCAGATGCTCGATCTTGAATCTGAAAAAAAACCGCACGACTATGATACCATTATCACACTCCAACGCATGAAAACAGCAGCACTTATTCGCTTTGCATGTCAAGCTGGTGCGATCATTGGAAATGCCTCTTCAGAAATGACACAAAAACTTGCTGATTTTGGTTCCTATATTGGTCTCGCATTTCAATTGGCTGATGATATCCTCGATGTTACGTCAAATACAAAAACTCTTGGAAAAACAACAGGAAAAGATGAAGCCGCAAATAAAGCAACTCTTGTTAATCTTTATGGTATTCAAAAAACAGAAAAAAAACGTGATGAACTCATTTGCACTGCAGAAGAACTGCTTCACCCTTTTGGCAAAAAAGCAGAACCTTTAAGACAAGCAGCACGTTTTATTGCAACACGAAAACATTAAATAAAACCTGCATTTTTTCTCTTTATTCCCAAAACAACAACAAAGGAAATACTCTACTGATTTCATCCGCGTCCAAAACGTGTATGAATATATTCACCTAATATTGTTTCAAATTCTTCAGCAATATGAGAACCACGCAATGTTTTAACTTTTTTACCTTCAATAAAAACAGGTGCCGCTGGCGATTCTCCCATTCCAGGTAATGAAATCCCAATATCAGCTTGTTTTGACTCTCCGGGTCCATTGACAATACACCCCATAACGGCCACCTTTAACCCTTCAACACCAGGATATTTGTCACGCCAAACGGGCATATTTTTACGCAAATCCGCTTCAATTTTTTGTGCCAATGTCTGAAAAACTGTCGAAGTCGTGCGCCCACATCCAGGACAAGCAACAACAACAGGCAAAAATTGCCGAAATCCCATCACCTGTAAAAGTTCCTGACAAACACTTACTTCTCGTGTTCGATCTCCCCCTGGTTCAGGTGTCAGTGAAATACGGATCGTGTCACCAATTCCCTGCTGTAACAAAACGCCTAATGCCACAGAAGAAGCAACAATGCCCTTTGTTCCCATCCCAGCTTCTGTTAACCCCAAATGAAGCGCATAATCACACCGTTCAGCTAAAGAAGTATAGACAGCAATTAAATCTTGTACATCACTCATTTTGGCGGAAAGAATAATTTTATCACGCCCTAATCCTATCTCTTCTGCTAATAATGCTGAACGCAGCACAGATTGAATCACCGTTTCTCGCATAACTTCAATAACAGACAAAGGCTTTTCCTGCTTAGCATTTTGATCCATCAGCTCTGTTAATAATACATTGTCAAGCGACCCCCAATTCACACCTATGCGAATTGGTTTATTGTAGCGGCAAGCAATTTGAATAATTTCTGTAAACTGCTGATCTTTTTTTGCACCAAAGCCTACATTCCCAGGATTAATTCGATATTTTGATAGCGCTTCGGCACATGCAGGATATTCTGCTAAAAGTTTATGACCAATATAATGAAAATCCCCTACCAACGGGACAAAAATACCTAACCGTTCTAATCGCTCACGTATTCTAGGAACCGCTGCCGCAGCTTCATCACGGTCAACCGTTATTCGTACCAATTGTGACCCAGCTCGCCATAAAGAAGCAACTTGCGCAACAGTTGCATCAACATCAGCAGTATCCGTATTTGTCATAGACTGAACCACAACAGGGTTATCGCCTCCAACAGCCACATCCCCTACTAGGACAGCAACAGATCGACGCCGCTCTAACGGTTTAGATAAATAATGTGCGGAACTCATCAATTTCTCGAACTTTCAAGATCTGCAGTATAATGCACTATTATGACAATTTTTTTTTAAGTACAATTCAAAAAATATTTCATAAAGTGCATAATGATCAATTTCGTGCAATCTAAGAACCAAATTCATGCAACTTTTTAATCTTCAAACCGTTATAGAAAATCTCAGACACAATTCTGAACATTCTCAAGCAGCATCAAAGATGGAGGAGTTAAACCCATGTGTATATTTTCTAACTGTTTCCGAAAAGGTAAAATCAAGAAACACATTGCACACTTAAAAAATGAACTGACACCCAACAATCATTGGTTCTCTAATAACAACAATACAGGTGCTCTTTCTTCCATGTTCAACACATGGAAACAAAAAGGACGTCATGCTCTTTATCATCTCAATGAACACACTGAAGAATTAAAAAACAAAGTCAAAGAAAACCCTAAAACAACGATTGCATTAGCAATGGGAGTTGCTTTAACCAGTTTTTTATTCATGCGTAAAAAATAACAACGCATTCATTCATTGATAAATCAGATCTTTTTAATGCCCACTGAAATGTGGGTTTTCTTGTTACTTCTTAAAAAACTTTGAAAGAAAAAAATTAAAAAAATAACATCTTCCAAAGAAAAGTGATGATAAACCATATAAAATCTTCTAAAGTAAATACCCACTTGCTATAAAGAAACGGTAAAAAAAGCAAACTTAAAATAGTCAATACCTTAACCTCCAGAAGCATATTATAAGAGATTACTCCATGTAATTTCTTACATATTAGACATAAGCTTCTTAATCCCTACTTATTTTGCATTAAATAAATTATATGCGCTATGAATCATAAACAGATCACATAATTTGTGTAGAATATCCAATCACAGTATTAATTTTTAGTCATAAAAATTCTGATTTTTCCTCAATCACATAATACCCCGCATAATTTATGAACCTTTTTGTTATTCAGTCTAAAAAAAACAATAAAATATCTAACATCCACCATAAATGGATATCAATACAACTCACCTTTCCTTATCATCAGCAATCAGCTTACAATCACCAGAATTTTCAGATACACATTGCGCATATAGGAAAACACATTGTTTTTCCCATAGGTCAACAAAAAGAAAAAACAGTATCCACTCGAAATAAAATCTTCTTTTTGCCAACTTTTGATCATTTGAAATAAAATATATGGATTTTCCCCGTCAATTTATGAGCTTATAGCAACACTAAAGACTTGAAAGAGAGAGTAGCAACTACCAATCTTTGACAATGATCTTTTTCTTTTGGTTCTTCCATAAACAATGTTTTTCTTTTTAAGATCACGCCTAAAGTGCAATTTGTCAAATATCTTTAAAAAGATTACCAACACAATCCTTACAATGCCAAAACATCGCTCTCAATCCACCGCGTTTAAAGCTCTCTCAACGATCTCAATAAATGAGGAAAAATCTTTTCTTGTTTTTAAACAATGAACCAGAACACAGTGAACAAATGATAATAAAGTTCCTATTTTCATCAAAATAAGCAAATCTCCAATGAATTACGAGAAGAAATAAAATTCTCAAAAGACAAGGCTGTTATTTTGATAATACAATCAAAATGAACCCATCAACTTTTTTACTTTTGCAATTATTGCAAATATCCTTTTTGAGAAGCCAGAAAAGCAGCACCTCATTCTGTAATTTTCCGCTCATATCATGAAAAAAGAAAAAATCACAATAACATTGAGTCTTACTGACAATAATAATGCTCAATACAAAAGGATAATAAACTGATCACAAAATAAAAAAATGATACATTCTGACAGGAGTTTTTTAAAAAATACTGAAATGTATTTTTGCAGCAGAAACAATACAGCTGTATTTTTGCTGTTTATATTCTATTCCTATTCGGTTTTATCTCTGCAAATATATTTTAAGTGTTCATCAATTGATGAAACAAATCCTTAACCTCACATTTTTTTTCATCATTTGAGCTGGAATCAATCATTGCTCGAACCTGCAAAATTCTTCTTTCCAATTCGTCTAAAGAAAGGTGATCAGCAGCAATCACATTCTCAACTAAAAGCGAGCAGCCTTCAAATGTAATATCAGCGACACCTCCTAAAACAGCAAACAACTTTTCTCCTGAAGAAGAAAAAACCCGCAGACTTCCCGGTACAATATTTGCCATTAAAGGCGCATGACGCGCCATAACGGTTAAATAGCCTGAAGCGGCAGGAAGAACAACCGACGTCACTCTCTCTGAAAAAACAAGTTTTTCAGGCGATACAAGTTCAAATAAAAAACGCTCTGTTTTATTGTTTTCCACAGGTCCCTCTTGTCATTTCTACGACAAGCATTTGTCGTATAGCTTTCTTATGAAGAAGCTTCTGCAATTAAACGCTTTCCTTTTTCAATGGCTTCATCAATCGAACCCACCATATAAAAAGCAGCTTCTGGCAAATCATCATAATCACCAGCACAAAGCCCTTTGAATCCTTTAATGGTATCTTCTAAAGGTACGAGTTTTCCCGGTGATCCTGTGAAAGCTTCAGCCACATGGAACGGCTGTGAAAGGAAACGTTCAATTCTCCGTGCCCGCCCTACCAATAATTTATCTTCTTCAGAAAGTTCATCCATTCCAAGAATAGCAATAATGTCCTGCAAAGCTTTATAGCGCTGCAAAATTGTTTGAACCTGAGAAGCAACAGTATAATGCTCTTCTCCTACCACTAACGGATCCAACATACGCGAGAAAGAATCAAGCGGATCAACAGCTGGATAAATTCCCTTCTCTGCAATTGAACGAGAAAGAACTGTTGTCGCATCCAAATGCGCAAAAGATGTTGCAGGTGCTGGATCGGTCAAGTCATCCGCTGGGACATAAATAGCCTGAACAGATGTAATAGATCCTGTTTTTGTACTCGTAATTCGTTCTTGCAAAGCACCCATATCGGTTGCCAAAGTTGGCTGATACCCCACAGCGGAAGGGATACGTCCTAAAAGAGCTGAAACCTCTGCACCAGCTTGTGTAAACCGGAAGATATTATCAACGAAGAAAAGAACATCTTGCCCTTCATCGCGAAAACTTTCTGCAATAGTCAATCCTGAAAGAGCAACACGGGCACGTGCTCCTGGTGGTTCATTCATTTGCCCATAAACAAGCGCACATTTGGATCCTTCTGCTGAGCCATTATTTTCTCTCGGATTCACATTCACGTGACTTTCGATCATTTCATAATAAAGATCATTTCCTTCACGTGTTCGCTCTCCCACACCAGCGAAGACTGAATAACCTCCGTGAGCTTTCGCAATATTGTTGATAAGTTCCATAATTAAAACGGTTTTACCAACACCAGCTCCTCCGAACAAACCAACCTTTCCACCTTTTGAATAAGGTGCCAACAAATCAACAACTTTAATACCGGTTACAAGAATTTCTGATTCCGTAGATTGCTCAACATATTCAGGTGCCTCTTGGTGAATTGAACGTTTTTTCTTTGCAACAATGGGTCCAACATTATCAACCGGCTCTCCAATAACATTCATAATACGACCAAGTGTTTCTTCCCCAACAGGAATACTAATCTGCGCTCCTGTATCAAAAACCTTTTGACCTCGCACAAGACCATCTGTTGTATCCATAGCAATCGTACGCACCGTATTTTCACCCAAGTGCTGTGCTACTTCCAAAACCAATCGATTGCCTAAATTGTCTGTTTCTAATGCATTGAGAATATTTGGTAATTCTCCTTCGAATTGCACATCAACAACAGCTCCAATAACTTGTTTGACATGACCAACAGATCCTGTCGCATCAACCTTTTTCGGAGATGTTTGTGTAGAACCAGAAGAATTTTTCACATCCGCTTGAGACTTCGAAGCGGTTTTTTTTACGCCCGAACGAGCAACTGGCTTCTTTTCTTCAGCTTTTGATGCTCCCTTTTTTGACGTCGCTGCTTTTACCATAAACCCTTACCTTCTCAATTTAAAGCGCTTCAGCGCCCGCAATAATTTCTACCAACTCTGTAGTGATCTGCGCTTGACGTTGACGATTATACGTCACTGTCAATTTATTAATCATTTCACCTGCATTGCGCGATGCATTATCCATAGCACTCATCTTCGCCCCCATCTCACCGGCAACATTTTCAAGCAAAGCACGAAAGATTTGTACAGAAAGATTGCGCGGCACAAGATCATCCAACAAAGAAACAGCATCTGGTTCATAATCATAAACTGTCGATTGCAAAACTTCACTTTTACCTGCTTTTTCAGCAATCTCCATTTTATTCGAAGCGTTTTTTTGAGAGACCGTTGGAATCAAACCTAAAGCTGTTGGACGCTGATTAATCACTGAAATAAATTCAGAATAGAAAAGCGTACACACATCAAATGCGCCCTCATCAAATAAATCAATAATGCGCTGACTAATAGCTGCTGCTTCTGTAAAACTAATGCGTTTTACGGAACGTAAATCAACATGATCAATCATCAATTCTTTAAAATCACGGAGTAGAATATCTGCCCCTTTTTTTCCAACCGTTATAATTTTAACCGTCTTACCAGCAGAAAGCAGCGCATGAATATGCTCACGAGCATGACGCGCAATTTGTGTATTAAAAGCACCACATAAACCACGCTCTGCCGTGCAAACCACCAAAAGATGCACATCATCTCGTCCTGTTCCACGCATTAAAGGTGGTGCATCAACTCCATCAATATCAGCAGTCACATTTGCTAAAATAGCAGCCATACGCTGCGCATAAGGACGCGCAGCCTCCGCCGCCTCTTGCGCACGATGCAGCTTTGCCGCAGCAACCATTTGCATTGCTTTGGTAATCTTTTGTGTTGCCTTAACCGAGGCGATACGGTCTCTCAGATCATTCAACGACGCCATTCAAGCATTCCACTAATCAATTACGAAAAATTCTTTGCATAAGTATCAAGGACAATCACCAACTTCCCTTTAATATCATCCGTTATCTGTTTTTGATCAGCAATAGCATCCAAAAGATCCTTATGATCACTCCGCAAAATCGCTAAAAGACCTTGCTCAAACCGACTTACATCAGAAATTTCTAATTTATCCAAATAGCCATTCACACCAGCAAAAATAACAACAACCTGTTCTTGTGTTTTAAGAGGTGAAAATTGCGGTTGCTTCAACAGTTCCGTCAAACGCGCTCCACGATTTAAAAGTCGCTGTGTTGATGCATCCAAATCTGAACCAAATTGCGCAAAAGCAGCCATTTCTCGATATTGAGCTAATTCACCTTTGATCGACCCTGCAACTTGTTTCATCGCTTTAATTTGCGCAGCAGAACCAACACGCGAAACAGAAAGACCAACATTTACAGCAGGACGGATTCCTTGATAAAATAAGTTTGTTTCTAAGAAAATCTGACCATCAGTGATTGAAATCACATTCGTTGGAATATAAGCAGAAACATCATTAGCCTGCGTTTCAATCACAGGTAAAGCAGTCAAAGACCCAGAACCATGATCCGCATTTAACTTCGCAGCCCGCTCCAAAAGACGAGAATGAAGATAGAAAACATCTCCTGGATAAGCTTCACGACCCGGTGGGCGACGAAGCAAAAGAGACATCTGACGATAAGCTACCGCTTGTTTTGAAAGGTCATCGTAACCGATCAAAGCATGCTGCCCATTGTCACGGAAATATTCTCCCATAGCACATCCAGCAAGAGGCGCTATAAACTGCATTGGAGCTGGGTCAGAAGCTGTAGCTGCAACAATGATAGAGTATTCAAGCGCACCACGTTCTTCCAAAACCTTAACAAATTGCGCAACCGTTGAGCGTTTCTGGCCAATCGCAACATAAATACAATATACTTTATCTTGATCATTTCCAGCCCCTTTCTCATGAAAAGGTTTTTGGTTCAAAAATGTATCAAGCAAAATCGCCGTCTTACCGGTTTGTCGATCCCCGATCACCAATTCACGTTGCCCACGTCCAATTGGAATCAATGCATCAATTGCTTTCAATCCAGTTGACATTGGCTCATGAACAGATTGCCGCGGGATAATACCTGGCGCCTTAACATCCACACGACGACGCTCTGTTGTTTTAATCGGTCCCTTTCCATCAATGGGGTTACCAAGCGCATCAACAACACGTCCAAGCAAAGCAGGCCCAACTGGAACATCCACAATAGCGCCTAACCGTTTAACAGTATCACCTTCGCGGATATCACGATCCGCCCCAAAAATCACAACCCCAACATTATCAGTTTCCAAATTAAGCGCCATACCGCGCACTCCATTTGAAAACGAAACCATTTCACCTGCCTGGATATTATCCAAACCATAAACGCGGGCAATACCATCACCCACAGACAAAACCCAACCAATCTCTGAAACTTCAGACTTTTGATCAAAGTTTCTGATTTGCTCTTTTAGGATTTTTGAAATTTCGGACGGCCTAATATCCATCAACTGACCTCTTTTTTCAATGCAAGCTTAAGCGAAAATAATTTTGTCACAAGAGACGTATCAATCTGACGAGACCCAAAGCGAACAATAAGCCCACCTAGAATCGTCGGGTCAACAGAAATACGTAGCGAAACTTTTCCTCCAACAACACTTTCCAACGCTGCACACAATTCTTCTTTTTGATTCGCATCCAAAGGACGCGCTGAAATAACTTGTGCTGAAACTTCTCCGCGAAACGCAGAAATGTGCTGCTGAAAAGCGTGTAAAATACTAGGCAAAGCAGAAAGTCGGCGATTCATTGCAACAACACGCAAAAAATTACTAATAATCCGACCAGCTCCCTCATCAGAAAAACCAATGCCATCACAAACAGAATACATTACTTTAATTTGCTCTTTCGCTGAAAAAAATGGACTCTGCACGAATCGCTTCAAATCCTTATTTTGATCCAAAAAAGCTTGAAGAGATGTCAAAGCTTTTTCAACTTCTTCAACACATCCTGCTTCTTGAACCAAATCAAAAAGAGCCTGCGCATAGCGCCGGTTCACTAATGGAAGCGGTATAAGAGAAAATGAATCCGACACGAAATACCGCCTCTTTCCCTTGAGCAATTCTCTGATGGTTACCAGATAATAATAGAACAAAAATTTTGAATTTTAAGAATCTTCTTCTTGAAATTCAGAACAAAAAAACTATTCAATTTTTAGCACAGACATTATTAACTCGCAACACCACAAAGCAATGCTTTTTCATTTTTTTCAAAAAAATAATATCATATTTTGAAGAAAAGACCTTTTAAAGACAAGTAAGCATTATATTTTCATGATTTCATTATGACTTTTTCATTCTCACATTCTTTTTTTAAAACATCTGTCAAAAGAAGAACAGTCTCTTTCAAGCTTAAACATGAGATTTTATTCTTTTGCACTGTCCTATAAACCCAATTTTTCCAATCATTAAACTCAACAGTGTCTTTCACACCACTCTATTACAACGAATATATTCCTATTTTTTACAGAAAGCTTTGTGGATCAATATCAATTTGAAGGCGAATCGAGCTTTTTATTTTAGGTGCACGATTCAACATTGTGCGAATAAATCCTTGTATATCAAAAGAACGGAGCCCATGCAGCAAAAGCCGAAATCGGTAACGCCCACGCACTAAAGAAAGAGGTGCTTCTGCTGGTCCCATAACAGACACATTTTGTACCGATGGTGCAGCTTGACGTAAGGCACGTGCATAACCTTCTGCCAATTGACGTTGTTCGGAAGAAATAATTAATGAAGCAAACCGTCCATAGGGAGGTAAATGATAATGCTGACGTGCTGCAATTTCACGCTTATAAAAATTATCCCGCTGTCGTGAAAGTAAAGCCTGTATCACTGGATGATCGGGCTGATACGTTTGCAATAATCCTATACTTTCTAACCCAGTGCGCCCCGCCCTCCCTGTAACCTGTGATAACAACTGAAAGGTTCGTTCACCAGCACGCAAATCACCATTGGCAAGACCAAGATCAGAATCAATCACTCCCACCAAAGAGAGCCCCGGGAAATGGTGTCCTTTTGCGATAAACTGCGTTCCAATAATAATGTCAACATCTCCATTTGCCATTGCGGCTAATTCTTGGCGTAATTGACTGATACCACCTTTTAAATCCGTTGATAGAATCAATAACCGTGCCTGAGGAAAAAGCTTTTGTGTTTCTTCAGCAATTCTTTCCACCCCTGGCCCACAAGCCACTAAATGATCAAACGTTCCACATTCAGGACAGAATTCTGGAATAGGCTGATGATACCCACAATGATGACATTTAAGTTGACCCTGCGAACGGTGCTCCACCAGCCAACTTGAACAATCCGTACAATGAAAGCGATACCCACAAACGCGACACAATGTTAAGGGAGCGTAGCCGCGTCGATTAAGAAAAAGAAGAGCCTGCTCACCTTTATTTAAAGTTTGTTCCAAAGCATGTTCAAGAACAGAAGAAATAAAACGTCCTTTCTCCACACCCCCATGACGCATATCCACAACCTGTAATCGTGGCAATGCCGCCGCATTAAACCGTGATGGCAAACATATATGCTGATAGCGCCCCCACAAAACATTAACCTGACTTTCAATAGAGGGAGTTGCTGAAGATAAAATAACAGGAAAATGTTCAAAAGATCCTCGTGCAACAGCCATATCACGAGCATGATAAAAGACGCGTTCTTCTTGTTTGTAAGCGCCATCATGTTCTTCATCGACAATAATTAATCCAAGATCTTGAAAAGGAAGGAAAAGGGCTGAACGTGCTCCCGCAACAACACGGACTTTTCCTTCTACAACTTGCCGCCATACACGCTCTCGACGACGCGGTGTTAAATCTGAATGCCATTCAGCAGCTGATGCACCAAAGCGCGCATGGAAGCGATCTAGAAATTGCTGTGTTAAAGCAATTTCCGGCAATAAAATCAAAATCTGTTTCCCACAAAGGAGCGCTTGAGCCACTGCTTCAAAATAAACTTCTGTTTTTCCAGAGCCAGTAACCCCATCAAGCAAAAAAACCTGAAATTGAGCAGCAAGGACACCTTCCCGCAAAAGAGCTGCTGCAGTTTTCTGTTGCTCTTCTAAAACAGGTGAACAAAAATCAGGATTCGGCGTCGCCACAAGGGTTGGTTCTGGCACCACTGTCTCTTCAAAAACCCCAAGCGACTTTAAACCATCCACAACCGATGCAGAAGTCCCAGCTGCATGAGCGAGACCAGAACGCGTCCAAACAGTACCATCACGTGCCAGTTCTAACACACGTGATCGCGCCGGCGTTAAACGATCAACATTTCCTCCACAATAACGCAAACCGAGAATAGGCGCTTCTGGTTCTAAAGCAGCAGGCACACACAAAACCAACCGTCCAATAAGACCAAAAGGAGCCATTGTATATTGACTAACAAAACGCAAAAACGCGATCGTCTCAGTTTTTAATGGTGGACAATTAAAAACATGCGCAATCAAACGGAGTTTTTCGCGTGCAACTGGTGCAATAACTTGTCCATTGATTGCGGCTTGTTCACCCAGTGCAACCACAAAACCACAAACCTCGCGTCCTGCAACAGGAACGCGAACAAAAGAACCGATCTCAATTTTCATATGAGGTGGAACACCATAACTATAAGCTTGAAAAACAGGAAGCGGAACCAAAACGGAAACAATTTGTATATCTGTATTGTTTGATTTCACTTTTGACACCATCACTATTTTTGCATTTTGTTTTTTACGCTTTTCTTGCTTCCACGATTTTTCATTGTTTTGATTTATTCACTTCACCTTTGCAACACAACAATTGTTTTATATTGATACTCATAGATCTCCTCCTTTTTTATTTTTCGTGTCTCAACGATTTTTAGCGCATCATATCATATAAGATATGTGATGCATCTCTTGCTTTTTTATTCACCAATAGCGCATAACATTAATAAGGGGAATCATAAGAAGCATTAAAAAAGCTTTTCAAAACCCAAGGAGATCGAGAATGAAATTTTTCGTGGATAGCGCTAACATTGAAGAGATCCAAGAATTACAAAATTTAGGCCTAGTGGATGGGGTCACCACAAATCCTTCTCTGATTCTAAAATCTAAACGCAATATTCTTGAAGTGACAAAAGAAATTTGCACATTTGTTAAAGGACCTGTTTCTGTCGAAGTCGCGGCATTAAAATATACAGATATCATGAAAGAAGCTGCTGTTTTAGCAAAAATTGCTGACAATATTTGTATCAAATTGCCGATAACGCTCGATGGCCTGAAAGCTTGTAGAGCATTAAAAACACAAGGATTGAAAACAAATCTTACCCTCTGTTTTTCTGCCACACAAGCTCTCCTTGCCGCAAAAGCGGGAGCAACTTTCGTTTCTCCTTTCATTGGCAGAATTGATGATTGCGGAATGAGTGGTGTAAAACTCCTTTACGAAATTCGCACTCTTTATGATCAATATGGTTTTACGACACAAATTTTAGCAGCTTCAATCCGCACCACCAATCATGTTAAAGAAGCCGCTTTCAGTGGTGCAGATGTTGCTACAATTCCACCAAAAATCCTAAAATCTCTCGTCACACATCCTTTAACCGATCAAGGCTTGCAAATACTTTCAGAGGATTGGCGTAAAACAGGACAAACGATCACGTAAAAACAGATTAAGATTTTGCAAGATCTTTTGCAAGCAACATAAAAATCTGTTCAGCTAATTCTTCTGCGGCTCGTTTTTTTGCATCTTTTTCGGCCTGCAGCGTTGCATATTCTTGGAGAGGACGATCAAAAGATGCGCTCATCACACCTTTCCCTCGTGCAACAAAAATATTCTTCATATCTTTAAGAATATAAGAAGCTTGGCTGATCACTGTCCCCATGGAAGGACGTCTTTCTCTTTTTGTATCTTTATCCATATATCGACTTTCTTCTACCTGTACAGAAGTCTGTGTCAAAACTGATGTTTGGAGCGATAACTGATACAAAGGAACAGAAGGCTCACTTCCATTCCCATACATAAGAAAGAGTAAGCGATTGCGAACCATTTGTCCGAAATGATCTGTCGGTTCTTCCACGACAATACTTGCTAATTTTTGAGAAAGGCTCGCAGAATCCTTTTCTGCAAGCTTTCCACGAGAAACAGAGACCATTTCTGTTGGAACTTGTGAGACTTGTCGATAGAGAGGTTCAATTGTACACCCACCAACGAGCACCGACACGCAAACAAGAAACAAAAAACGACTAAACAACAACATTAATGATCCTTTGCGGGACAATAATAATTTTCTTTGCTGATTTGTTGGCTAATTGTGCTTGCACAAAACCAAGAGCCAAAACAGCTTTTTCAATCGTCACTTTATCAGCTTCTGTAGAAATTGTTATTTCTCCTCGCTTTTTTCCATTAATCTGTACCGGCAAAGTGATACACTCTTCCACAATTAAAGCTGGATCATAAACGGGCCAAGAACGCTCAGAAATCAGCGTTTCTCCTCCTAATGCAGCAGAACATTCTTCTGCTAAATGAGGCATCATTGGCGCTATCATTGCACAGAAAAAATCCATTGCCTGACGCAACGCTGATTTCATATCATCTTCAGCATTTTCTGCGGTATTCACTAATGGTGCTAGCGTATTTAATAATTCATAAAGACGAGCAACAGCTCGATTAAATGCAAGCTTTTCAAGATCATCTTCCACAGCACATAATGTGCGATGAACTGTTTTTGACAGTTCTAAAGCAGCACCTTGACGCCCAACATGGGGAACAACTTCTCTTAAAATTGGAGCACTTGAAGCAACCACACGCCACACACGCTGAACAAAGCGATGGGCGCCTTCAATCCCCGCTTCTGTCCAAATGACATCACGTTCTGGAGGAGAATCAGATAGCACAAACCAACGCACCGTATCTGCTCCATAAGAAGCTACAATATCATCAGGATCAATCACATTCCTTTTTGACTTTGACATTTTTTCAATCGAACCAATACTGACTTCGCTGTGATCAGAAAGTTTATAAGCTTGACGTTTTCCATCTTGTTCAACAATCGAAATTTCTGTCGGTGAAACCCATCCTTGATCATCTCGATAGGTTTCATGAACAACCATGCCTTGCGTAAAAAGCCCTTCAAAAGGCTCATCTTCAGTGACATACCCCGTCAACTTCATCGCACGCATAAAAAAACGCGCATATAAAAGATGTAAAATTGCGTGTTCAATTCCTCCAATATATTGTTGAACAGGCAACCATTGACCCGTTGCTTCTGGATCAATTGGTTCTTGCGCCCAAGGTGCTGTAAAACGAGCGTAATACCAAGAAGAATCAACAAATGTATCCATTGTATCGGTTTCACGTTTTGCCGACTGACCACAAGAAGGACAAACAACCTTCTGCCATGTTTCATGATGCGCAAGCGGATTTCCAGGTCGATCAAAAGTAACATCATCGGGCAAAACAACGGGCAAATCAGTCCGCGGAACAGGAACAACCCCACACTCTGCACAATGTATCATCGGAATGGGGCATCCCCAGTAACGTTGACGCGAGATTCCCCAATCGCGCAATCGAAACTGCACAGTTCTTTTCCCTTGAGGTTGATGATTCAAGCACTGTTCTTCTAGCCGTTTAGCGGCTTCTTCAAAAGCTTCTTGTGGCGTAAGACCATTTAAAAATTCTGAGTTTATTATCTTTCCATCCCCAGTATAAGCTGTATTAGAAATGACAAAACTCTGAGGATCAACATCTTTTGGCAAAACCACGGGCTGAACAGGAAGATCATATTTGCGTGCAAAATCTAAATCCCGCTGATCATGCGCCGGACAACCAAAAATAGCTCCTGTTCCGTAATCCATTAAGACAAAATTGGCAATATAAACAGGAAGACGCCATGTCGAATCAAACGGATGAATCGCAAAAAGAGGTGTACGAAATCCTTTTTTTTCAGCTGTCTCAAGCGCAGCAGTAGTTGTTCCACCACGCCGACACTCTTCAATAAAAGCAGAAAGCGCCTTGTCTTTTTGTGCTAATTTTTGTGCAATCGGATGATCCACTGAAAGCGCTAAAAAAGAGGCTCCAAATAAGGTATCAGGACGGGTTGAATAACAAACAACTTCATCAAATTCATCAACAGCATTACCAGCATCTGCATAACTTAACGCCCAACGAATAAGAAGACCTTGTGATTTTCCAATCCAGTTTTTTTGCATAACACGAACTTTTTCTGGCCATTTCTCCAGTTTTTCAAGCCCTGCTAATAGATCTTCACTAAAATCACTGATTTTGAAAAACCACTGTGTTAATTCGCGCTGTTCAACCAACGCACCAGAACGCCATCCACGACCATCAACAACTTGTTCATTGGCTAAAACTGTATGATCAACGGGATCCCAATTGACCTTTGCCACTTTGCGTGTAATGAGCCCTTTTTGGTAAAAATCGAGAAATAGCATTTGTTGACGGTGATAATAATCCACATCACATGTTGCAAATTCACGTGACCAATCTAACGAAAGCCCCAATTGTTTCAATTGATTCCGCATAACAGCAATATTTTGATAGGTCCACGTTTTCGGATGCACTTTATTTTGCATAGCAGCATTTTCAGCCGGCATACCGAAGGCATCCCATCCCATTGGATGTAAAACATTAAATCCCTTGGCACGCTTATAACGCGCAACAACATCTCCCATCGCATAATTACGCACATGCCCCATATGAATACGTCCCGAAGGATAAGGGAACATCTCTAAAACATAATATTTTTTGCGTTCTTTGTCTTCAGTGGTTTGAAAAAGTTTTCTTTCATCCCAAATTGTTTGCCATTTTTGTTCCTGTGCACGTGGATTATAGCGTTCGATCGTCATTCTTATGATACTCTATTAACAAAATTAAACAAAAAAGCCTTCAAATGCTTCACCATGGATTCGAACCTTCGTCAAGCGTTTCGACAAATATTTTGGAATCTTTTATAAACAATAACACATACGATAAAACCCAAAACAGAAAGCAGATATGATCATGAGCGAAAATGAAACCACTCTTGTTGACACTTGGAAAAATCTTAAACAAGAAATTGCTGAAACATGTGAAGAGTATCAGCGCTCTTTAGAGAGTGTTCAACTCATGGCGGTTTCAAAAACTGTTTCTGCAGACTGTATTATCCCTCTGCTGCAAGCGGGCCAATTGCTCTTTGCTGAAAACCGCGTGCAAGAAGCAGCTGAAAAATGGCCTCTTTTGCGCCAACAATTTAAAAACATTGAACTTCATCTCATTGGTTCTTTACAATCCAATAAAACAGCCGAAGCGGTTAAAATTTTTGATGTCATTCAAACTGTCGATCGAGAAAAAATAGCGAAAAGTTTAGCTGAAGAAATGAAGAAACAAAATAAATATCTCCCTTGTTATGTTCAGGTCAATATTGGATTAGAGCCTCAAAAAAGCGGCATTGCACCTCAAGAAGTCGCTTCTTTCGTCGCTCAATGTAAAAATCACTATAAACTTGATATTATCGGTCTTATGGCCATCCCTCCAGCGCAAGAAAACCCTGGCCCATATTTTGCTCTTTTAGCAAAACTTGCAGCAGAATCCGGTCTTTCAAAACTGTCAATGGGGATGTCAAATGATTTTAAAATCGCTCTTCAATTTGGCTCCAATATCCTTCGCATTGGCTCCGCTTTGTTCGGACAGCGCCTCAGCTAAGCATTTTCTGATTCATTCGAAACATCTTTCCCCATAAATAATCCCATAAAAAACGTCGTCAGTAAGACGTGAAGAAGAAAACTGTAAAATTGACTACTCAAACCTTTATGACTTAATCTAACAATAAGTTTTCACAACATAAGAAAAAACTTATGGGAAAATAAACCAAAAAACAGAACAATGAAAAACGGAATGGGTTATTTTTTCAACATAAAATGGGAACAATATGTTCAATGGGAGGTAAATTATGTCTAAAGAAATCTATCCAATCTCGGATGATATTAAAAAAAACGCCTTGATTGATCCCGAAACTTATCAAAAATGGTATCAAGAGAGTATTAATGATCCGGAAACCTTTTGGGCCAAACATGGTCAACGAATTGAATGGTTTAAACCTTATACAAAAACAAAAAATACTTCATTTGAAAATGATATATCCATTAAATGGTACGAAGATGGACAAACAAATGTTGCCTATAATTGCATTGATCGACATTTAAAAAATAATGGTGACAAAATCGCACTGATTTGGGAAGGCGATAATCCTTATCATGATAAGAAAATAACGTATCATGAACTTTATGAACATGTTTGTCGCTTTGCAAACATCTTAAAGAACCATGGAATTAAAAAAGGTGACAGAGTCACTCTTTATTTACCGATGATTCCTGAAGCAGCTTATGCCATGCTTGCATGCGCTCGTATTGGTGCCATTCACTCAGTTATTTTTGCAGGATTTTCTCCTGAAGCCATAGCAGGACGCATTGTCGATTGTGAATCTACATTTATCATTACAGCTGACCATGGTCTGCGTGGAGGAAAAACCATCAATTTAAAACACAATGTTGATCGTGCCATTGAGATTGCAGCAAGCCACAATGTTCATATAAAACGCGTCTTAGTCGTCCAGCGCACAAATCAAAAAATTGATTGGATCAAAGGACGTGATTTTTGGTACCATGAAGAATTACGTCATGCTGAAGCTTCTTGCCCACCAGAAGACATGAATGCTGAAGATCCTCTTTTCATTCTCTATACTTCAGGCTCAACAGGGAAACCAAAAGGCGTTCTTCATACCACAGCGGGTTATCTTGTCTACACATCCATGACTCATCAATATGTTTTCGACTATCATCCGCACGAAATTTATTGGTGTACTGCTGATATAGGCTGGATCACTGGCCACTCTTATCTGCTTTATGGACCTTTATGCAATGGTGCAACCACTTTAATGTTTGAGGGTTCCCCAACGTTTCCCGACCAAGGTAGACTTTGGGATATTGTTGATAAACACAAAGTCAATACGCTCTATACCGCTCCAACGGCTATTCGCACTTTAATGGGTGCAGGTGATTCATTTGTCAAACGCTCAAAGAGAACATCTTTGCGTCTTTTAGGAACCGTGGGTGAACCGATTAATCCAGAAGCTTGGAAATGGTTCTATCAAACAGTTGGAGACAGTCGCTGCCCCATTGTCGACACATGGTGGCAAACCGAAACAGGGGGACATATGATCACTCCTCTCCCCGGTGCAACAGAACTCAAAGCTGGATCTGCTACACGTCCCTTCTTCGGAATTAAGCCTGAAATTGTTGATGCTCAAGGAAATGTTTTAGAAGGTGAAGCAGAAGGCAATCTCTGTTTCATCGATTCATGGCCTGGACAAATGCGAACTCTCTATAAAAATCACGAGCATTTTATTCAAACATATTTTTCTTCGTATAAAGGCAAGTATTTTTCAGGCGATGGTTGTAAACGGGATAAGGATGGTTATTATTGGATTACAGGACGGGTCGATGATACACTCAATGTTTCTGGACACAGATTGGGAACCGCAGAACTTGAATCAGCGCTCGTTGCTCACCCCGCTGTTTCAGAAGCGGCTGTTGTGGGGTATCCGCATCCCATTAAAGGACAAGGAATTTATAGTTTTGTTACTTTAATCGATGGAACGGAACCTTGTGAAGAGCTTAAACAAGATCTCATTCAATATGTCAGAAAGGAAATTGGACCTATTGCCACATTGGATACAATTCAATTTACCGCAGATCTTCCTAAAACACGATCAGGAAAAATTATGAGACGTATTTTACGCAAGATCGCTGAAAATAATTGTGATAATCTGGGAGATGTATCCACTCTTGCAGAACCACAGGTCATTGACGATCTTATCGCAAACCGTCAAAATACAGAATTAAAAACTTAAAATAATCAATTAAAGAAAAAGGGGGAAAGAAAAAATGAAAGAGAAAACCGCTAAAATTACTGAACATCAAAACTGAGACAGAAATATAAAGGAGGGGTAATTTATCATGATTCAAAATAAAAGCGGAAATGGTAACGAAAAGTGATTCACTTTGAAAATGTCGGGCTACGTTATGGAATGGGACCTGAAATCCTGCGTGATATTAGCTTTCACATTCCTCGCGGGTCTTTCCAATTTTTAACAGGAGCATCAGGAGCAGGAAAAACCTCACTGATGCGTCTTATGTTTTTAGCCACCAAGCCAACACGGGGTCATATTGATTTATTTGGAACCGATACAGCACTTCTCAAACGACAAGAGCTTCCGGCTTTAAGACAGCGTATTGGCGTTGTCTTTCAAGACTTTCGCTTGCTTGATCACATGACAACGTATGAAAATGTTTCATTGCCTCTCCGCATTAAAGGACAAGAAGAATCATCTTATCGTAGTGAAGTTGAAGATCTTTTACGGTGGGTTGGACTTGGAAATCATATTCATGTTTTGCCACCCGTTCTTTCTGGAGGAGAAAAACAAAGGGTAGCGATTGCGCGCGCCCTCATCGATCAACCAGAAATCTTATTAGCCGATGAACCTACAGGAAACGTTGATCCCATTTTGGCCAAACGTCTCTTACGCTTATTTATTGAATTAAATCGTTTTGGAACAGCTGTAGTTATTGCCACTCATGATATTACCCTCATGGAACAAGTTGCGGCTCGGCGCATGATCCTCCAAAATGGACGGATGACAATCTATGAATAAATCTTTCTCCATTTTTCAGATTCAAAAATCACTTTTTACACGCGATAACGCGACAAAAACAGCTATTATTCCTAAAGATAACATATCAGGACAAGCATTGGTTGCAGCAATTGCGATTATGACATTTCTTTCTAGTTTAACGCTCATCAGTGTTGATTTAGTACACCGCACTTCTCATAATTGGAGCCATCAAATTAGTCGAGAAGCAACCATTCAAATCCTCCCTATTGAAAACATTGATATAGAAAAAGCACTCCGTGATGCTGTTAAACTTGTTAAAACATTTAACGGCGTGCAAGATGCGAAAATCGTTGATCAAAAGGCCACCGAAAAATTGCTTGAACCGTGGCTTGGAAAAGGCTTAACATTTCATTCATTGCCCTTGCCCCGACTTATCATCGTGACATTAAAAGAAGATAAAAAGATCAATTTTAACACCATCAGTGAAGCTATAAAAAAACAAATTCCCGGAGCCCAATTTGATGATCATCGTTTTTGGATCAACCGTTTTGTAACAATGGCTCACACAACCATTCTCATTGGTTTTTCAATTTTAACACTCGTTTTAGGAGCTCTTATTCTCACGATTATTTTTGCTACACGCAATGCTCTCGCAGAAAATGCACATATTATTAATGTACTTTATTTCCTCGGCACTGAAGAACATTTCATTGCTCAACAATTTGATTGGCATTTTTTTAAAACAGCACTCCGCGGAGCAATTTATGGTGGCGTAACAAGTGCTCTTCTTTTTAGCATTTTTGCGTTTTGGACAAATTATAATTTCGGTCAAGTTGAAACCAGTCAAGTCACTGCATTATTTGGACATTTTTTTATTAGTTACACCACTTATGGAAAAATCGTTTCTCTTGTTTTGGTTGTCTCTCTTCTCACAGCATTAACCAGCCGCGTTACCATCTTGGCACAACTCAAAAAAATTGATCAACACGAAAACGGTTTATTTTAATTTCATGACCTATGATTCCTCTCATTCTGAATCATCCATCCGTGATCATTCGAAGCGTGTTCCCCCACAACAAGCGAAACACACTGCTCATCGATGGAATCGTTTTTTTCGCTATTTACCACCAACAACACTTTCTCTTTTTTTGACGGTTCTCTTTTTCTGTATGGGTTTTATTGTTTTTTCTGAGAAAATTGTCCAATTGCAACCACCAAATTCATTGCCCAAAGCCGATGCAATTATCGTTTTTACGGGAGGAAGTAACCGAATAAAAACAGGACTCAACCTCCTTCAACAAGAACTTGGTTCACGCTTATTAATTAGCGGTGTGAATAGAACAACGAATCCCAAAAGTTTCATGCGCACTTCATCTATTAATCCGCAACTCTTTGCCTGTTGCGTTGATATTGGAAGAGAAGCAACAAATACAAAAGGAAATGCTTTAGAAAGCGCTGCTTGGATCAAAAAGCATCACTATAAAACACTCTATATCGTCACTCATGATTATCACATGTGGCGTTCTTTACTTGAATTGAAACATTTAATGCCTGATATCAATTTTATTGCCTATCCTGTTAAAAAAAGGAACACAGGAAATACAATACAACAAATCAACTATCTCCGTCTTCTTGCATTCGAATATCTAAAAATGATAGGCGTTCATATCAGGATTGCATTCTGATCTTTTTTATATCTTCTTTTCTTCGGTTTTCAATTTTTTAATTTAACCAATACTTCAGCTTTTCTCATGTATATTTTATCTTCTGAAGAATAAACATTGGATGCATCTTGAAAACGAGTAAGATATGACTCTTTTTTATTTATGAAAAATTTTAAATAATGACGATTAACACTTTATAGCATCCGTTTTCTGTCCCAACACCTTCTCTGACAAAATCATCAAAAAACCTTCACAAAAGGGTCTCTGATGATGCCTTTAACAAAAAGATTATTTAAAGATGTAAAACACCGCTTACAAAACAATCAACGGAAAACAGTGATACGTTAAACATCGATCACAACATATACATTTTCAATTGTTTGAAGCTGTTTTCTTCTCTCGTGCTGTAAACAAAATATTATCTTCGTGACTCTACACTCTCTCTCAGAGAGTTTTTTATCAAAACTCTCTAGCGCATCTAAAATCGATCATATCAGTGCCACACATATTCTTGAATAGATAATTAATCTCGTGCAAGTGCAACAATAGGATCCAGATTTGAAGCCTTCCGCGCTGGCGCAAACCCAAAAAACACTCCTATATATGTTGAAAAAAGAAAAGCCATGAAAATCAAATTTGCTGAATAAATCAACCGAATAGGTGCATCAAAAAGAGCAAACAACCCGCCAATTAAAAAAGCAAGAAGCACTCCAATCGCCCCACCAATCACACAAATTAAAATAGATTCGATTAAAAATTGCTGCAAAATATCACTCTTGCGCGCACCTATTGCCATGCGAACTCCAATTTCACTAACCCGTTCAGAAACAGTCACCAACATAATATTCATCACCCCAATACCACCAACGATCAATGAAATCGCTGCAATTGAAGACACTAAAATCGTTAAAACATGCGTACTTTCCATGACACGCTTCCTAAATGACTCTGAATTTCTAATGAAAAAGTCCTCTTCACCATGGCGCATAATTAAAAAACGTCGTACAGTCTCTTGGGCTAATTGTGAATCAACCCCATCTGCAATCTTAAGCGTAATCGCTCGAACAGTTGTTGTTCCAAGAAAACGCGTTTGTACTGTTGTATAAGGCAAATAAACCTGAAGTGTATTTGATAAACCTCCATGATCTTTAGGAGCAACAACCCCAATAATCCGCGCAAGCACTTGCCCCACTCGGACAACTTTCCCGATAGGACTTTCATGACTCTTCGGGAAAAGAACAGAAACTGCCTCTTTTTCGATAATTAAATCTACAGCACGATCATGTACACTTTGTTGATCAAATAACCGTCCTTCGACCGCTTTAAGACCTTCTGTCTGAAAAAATTGCTCGCCCACACCCATGATCACAGCATTCGCTTCAACTGCCTCATTCGTAATCGTTGATCCTACAGACATCTGAGGTGTCACACCAGCAACATAAGGGAACTTTGATAAAGCCTCTGCATCTGCCTCAACCAAACTGGTTATTTTTTCTGAATTAGGATCAGAAAAGTTTTTCCCAGGAAAAATGGTTAATGTATTAGAGCCCAAGCCCTGAAAACTCTCTAAAACTTTTTCTTGCGTTCCATTCCCTATAGCGACCATCGCAATAACCGACCCAATTCCGATAATCACTCCAAGCATTGTTAAAAAAGCACGCATTTTATGCGCACCCATTGCCAATAAAGCCATGATAAATGCTTCACGAAAACGATCAAACAAAGAACGAAAAAATCCAAGCTCTTTTTCATTTTTCATATCTTCTTGCTGATATAAAATCGGATCAGAATTTTTGACTTTTTCGGTCTTTGATAAACGATCAGCGACAATTTCTCCGTCACTAATTTCAATAATACGATTAGCTCTTTCAGCCACGTGCATATCGTGCGTTACAATAACAATTGTCCGACCTTCTTGATTCAATTCCTCCAAAATACGCAAGACTTCTTGACCACTTTGTCGATCTAACGCACCGGTTGGTTCATCTGCAAGAATAACATCAGCATTATTTATTAAAGCACGTGCAATTGATACTCTCTGTTGCTGACCACCAGATAGTTGATTAGGATAATGATTGATCCGATCATGCATCCCTAAACGTGTTAAAATACTCTGTGCACGTTTTTTTCTTGTTGCCGATGCACATCCTGCATAAATAGCTGGAATTTCAACATTTCCAAGAGCTGTCAGTGCACTCAACAAATGATACCGTTGAAAGATAAATCCAAAATGATTACGCCGCAAAGCAGATAATTCATTTGCTGAAAGTGAAGCTGTTTCTTTTCCTGAAATCAGATAACGCCCAGAACTTGCTCGATCCAAGCACCCTAAAATATTCATCAATGTGGATTTTCCTGACCCTGATGGTCCGACAATAGCCACCATTTCACCACGCTTAATGGTTAGATTGATGTTTTTTAAAGCCGCAACTGGTATTTCACCTATGCAAAATTCACGCGTTACATTTTCCAAAACAAGAATGGCATCTTTTTGCTCTGTTCTCATGCTTTAGATCTCATCTTCATTATGGACATCAGGAGAGGCGATCATGAGTCCATCACGCGACCCTGTAATAACCACATCACCCTCATTGAGGCCCGATACAATTTCAGCCATCACTTTATTATTCAGCCCAACAGTGACTTGTTTAGCCACTATGTTGTTATTGCCAACCAACAGTTGAACCCATGCTTTATGCTCTTGCGTTTCATCTCGTAAAGCATCACTTGGAACCAATAATACATTTTGAGAGCGTCCTAATATAATATGAACTTGAGCTGTCATATACGTGCGTAAAGAATCATCCGCATTGTCAACACGAACAAGTCCATTATAATAAATTGCTGAGGATGCTAAAGCACTCGAACCACCTATTATACCTGGATTAATACTTTCATCTGCACGAATTGATTCCGGCGCAGGATCGACTCTCTCTAATATTCCTTCATAACGGCGCTTTGAATTTCCGAGCACTGTAAAATAAATTGGTTGTCCAGCACGCACTTTTAAAATATCGGCTTCTGAAATTTTGGCTTTAATTGTCATTTTTGACAAGTCACCTAAGATAACAATTGTTGGTGCTGATTGAACAGCATTAATGTTTTGTCCTTCTTCAACGACAGTTTCTAAAACCGTTCCTGAAGAAGGCGCGACCACACGCGTATACCCTAAATTAACCTCTGCACTCTCCACATCAATTTGTGCTTGCATAATCTGCTCTTTCAGCTGTGCGATCTGCGCCTCATGGATTTTCACCTGAGCAATCGCATCATCTAAACTTGCCTGAGAAACTGCACGAATCTCACTCATATTTTTCTGACGTTCTAATTTTGTCTGTGCAAGAGAAAGATAAGTTTCCTGTTCAGTCAAACGAGCATGATAATGAGCCAAGGCTGCTTTTCTTCTTTTTAAATCATTTTCTTGATCGGTAGGATCAATTTCTGCCAAGAGATCCCCTTCCTTGACAATGCTTCCTGGAACAACATGCATTGCAACAACACGTCCCGTTGCACGTGCACCAACAGCAACCAACCGAGAAGGACGAACAATGCCAGAAGCTAAAACACTTTCTTCAATATCTCCACGCTTGACAACCGCTGTCATATAAACTGTCGCCTTTGTTCCAAAAACACAAGAACGAACAAATAATAACACAATGATAAGAGAGGGGATTGCTAAAAATAAGGAAAGTTTTTTTCGTTTCATGATTCCATTTTTTATCTTAATCAATAAACGTTTCATCTTTACTTCACCTTCATTTGCGAACGCGGAACATTGTCAACAATTTCTGGACGTGATACATCAACTGTACCATCCCAACCACCCCCCAAAGCTTTCATCAAAGCAATATAATGGATAGCCAAAGCAATGCGACTATCTTTCACTGCCATTTGCGAAGAATAATAGGCACGACTTGCATTTAATAATTCAAAGGAACTAATACTTCCATTTTCAAAAAGACGCTGTGAAAGCTTCAATGAACGCTCATAAGCAGCATTTGCAGCTATCAATTTTTCTAAATGTTTTTGTTGTTTATTGAGTCTCACAAGCGCATTTTCAACATCTTCTAAAGCACCCAATACAGCGGCTCTATAAGCAATAAAAGCCTGATCACGCTGAGCACGTGCCATAGCAACAGATGCTACAATCTGTCCTCCATTAAAGAAAGGAAAACGAAGATTAGGACCAAACGACCACCCAATTGTTGAGCTTTGCCACAAGTGACCCACTGTTGCCGCCGCCGTTGAAATATTGCCTGTTAAGCTTAGCGATGGATAACGCTCTGCTTCATACTGACCAATCCGTGCTGTAGCCTGCGCATATTGACGTTCTGCACGCCGTAAATCTGGACGATTCAGAAGAATATCAGCTGGAATTCCTGTTGATACCGGCCATATCGGTTGTGGAAGCTGCATTTTCTGAGCATTTCTCTGTAAAAGAGGCCTTAAAGCTGTAGGAACACGCCCCGTTAATACAGAAAGCCGATGAATACTCATTGCCAAATTGGCTTCCATTTGTGAAATATCCGCTTCCGTATTAATCATTTGTGCTTGTGCATTTGAAACATCAAGGATCGAAGCATCACCAACTTTTAATTGAGCTTGAATGAGTTCAAAAGTTTTCCGCTGGGATGTTGCAATTTGACGAACGATCAATAATTTTTGTTGCCACCCACGCATTTCGACATAATTTGTTGCAACATCTCCTAACAGCGTGACCATTGTCGCCCGCATCTCTTCCACAGCCCCTTCAAGACCATAACGCGCTGCTTCAACGGCACGCTTATGCCCTCCGAAAAGATCAAGCTCCCAACTCGCATCCAAACTACTTCTGTAGTGGTTCAAAGCTACATCAGAACTTTGAGCACTACGATTCCCTGAAATTCCACTCGAAAGGCTGGGTAAAAGCCGTCCTACAGCTTGCCCCAAACTCGCGCGAGCTTCACGAACCCGTGCTTTGGCAACAGCAACATTATTATTGCTCGAAATAGCATCATTCATTAGTTCATTCAAAACAGGATCATTAAAACGCCGCCACCATCCAGCAAGCATCGCTGGATTTTCAGATATGTTCGCAGATTTTTGCCCCCAACCTGTTGGCACCACAAAAGATGTCTTACGATAATTAGGACCAACAACACACCCTGACAAAACAATAAGGCAAGGAAAAACAATAGACAAAAAACCTTTTGAAGCAACCCACTTTAGATTACTAATGTGCATTTACTCTCCTGTATTTTCTGAAATAAATCCATTCCGTTTTTAACTGAAGCGTTTTATTTCAAACTTTTCATAAAAAATCAAATAAAGTTTGTACCGGAACGTGATCTGAAGGTTGAGACCACCCTCTTGCTGTACGAAAAATTGACAAATCAGTCATAGAATGCACTAAATCTGGAGAAGCCCAAATATGATCAAGCCGTCGACCACGATTAGCAAGCTCCCAATTTCGCGCACGATAACTCCACCACGTGTACAATTTAGTGGGGACTGGAAAACGCACTCGCATCAGATCGACCCATCCTCCCTCATTACACAGAGACTGTAAACGTTCAGTCTCGATCGGTGTATGACTCACCACCTTTAATAATTGTTTATGAGACCAAACATCATCTGCTAGAGGAGCAATATTTAAATCACCTACCAAAAGAGAGGATAAACCATCACCCTGATTCGCATAAATAGACGACATTTCATCTAAAAAATCAAGCTTATGACGAAACTTTTCATTGACATTTGCATCTGGAATATCTCCACCAGCAGGAACATAAAAATTATGAATTCGTAATTTTGTTCCATACAAGTCAATAACGACGGAAAGATAACGGCAATCTTCTTTTTGACAAAAAGAGCGCTTTTCCACACTCAAAAAAGGAAAACGAGATATAATTGCCACACCATGATAAGATTTTTGACCATTTAAAGCGATATGTTTATACCCTGCTGCTTCGAAAGCTTCCCGTGGAAACAAATGATCTGGACATTTTGTTTCTTGCAAACACAAAAGATCTGCTGGAAATATCTCCAAATATTTCAATACCTGTGAAAGACGCAAGCGAATAGAGTTAATATTCCAAGTAGCAATCCGAAAAAACATCTGCCTTAATTCCGATGATGCGATACTGAAATATTTTTATGAGGAATCTTGAACATGTAATCAACAAATCTCACGCCTGTGCGCACATTCATAATTTGAACAGTGGTTTCCAAATTCTGCGAATCAACAATTGTCCATTGTCGTAATGCATAATTTTTCGCATCAAAAATCATTTTTATATACCCTTTACCAATTGTCTTATCTCGCAAAATAATTGTTATTGCTCCTGGAGTTTCATGAAGAGTTAATAAATGTCCTGATGATAAATCAATTTTATTGCTCAGCAAAAATTGCATCGGTGTTTGAGAAAGAGGATAAAAACTCCAGGTATTCAATGCACGATTATTAACTCCCACAAACCGACCATCTGCGATAATCTGTAAAGGAACTCCTTTATAACTAAAACGAATCTTTCCCGGACGCTCTAAATAAAATGTTCCTTCATATATTTTTCCTTTTGGATTAAACTGAATAAAATCACCTGTCATTGTCTTCATAGCCGCAAAATGATTGGCAACATTTTGCGCACGTTCCATACGACTCGACGCATGTGCAAGAGAAGAGAGTATCAATACTCCAAAAACAATGCTTCCATAAAAATAAACTACTCCTCGTCTCAAGAAAAAATATATCTCCATTAACACTTATCCTCCATCATCTTTGTTCTCTTTTTAAGATGACATAAGAAATAATAAAACAATACCCTTCATAGAATATTGTTTGACAATACTCACAAAACTTTCATTTCAAAATGGTTCTTCTTCAGCAGGAACTAAAATTTCTCGCCTTCCTGCATGATTTGCTGGACTAATAATTCCTTCTTCTTCCATACGTTCAATGAGTGTAGCAGCACGGTTATAACCAATTCCTAAACGACGCTGAATATAAGAGGTAGAGGCTTTTCGATCACGAAGAACAATTGCAACAGCTTGACTATAAGGATCATCTGCGGAAGAAGAAGTCAGTGAAACATCTATTCCATGTTCTTCAGTTTCTTGAGTAATATTTTCCAAATAATCAGGCAACGCTTGTGCTTTGAGATGTGCAACAACCTGTTCAACCTCATCATCCGCAACAAAAGGTCCGTGAACACGCTGAACACGCCCTCCGCTCATCATAAAGAGCATATCTCCTTGCCCTAATAATTGTTCCGCTCCTTGTTCACCAAGAATTGTCCGACTATCAATCTTTGAACTTACAGAAAAAGAAATACGCGTTGGGAAATTCGCTTTAATTGTTCCTGTAATCACATCGACGGAAGGACGCTGTGTTGCCATAATCACATGAATGCCAGCAGCACGCGCCATTTGTGCCAAACGTTGAACGGCTCCTTCAATATCTTTTCCTGCAACCATCATCAAATCTGCCATTTCATCAATAATGACAACGATATAAGGCATAGGATTTAAATCAAGTGTTTCTGTCTCATAGAGCGGCTCTCCAGTTTTATGATCAAAACCAACTTGAACCGTCCGTTCCATTGCTTTTCCTTGCTTTTGCGCATCTTTTAAACGAGCATTAAAGCCATCAATATTGCGCACGCCCATTTTTGACATTTTGCTATAGCGTTCTTCCATTTCACGCACAGCCCACTTAAGTGCAATCACGGCTTTTTTAGGATCTGTCACCACCGGCGTCAATAAATGTGGGATCCCATCGTAAATTGAAAGCTCAAGCATTTTAGGATCCACCATAATTAAACGACATTGCTCAGGTGTCATACGATAAAGCAAAGACAAAATCATAGTATTAATAGCAACAGATTTTCCTGATCCCGTTGTTCCAGCAACTAAAAGGTGAGGCATTTTGGCTAAATCTGCGATAACAGTTTCACCTCCTATGGTTTTTCCCAAAGCAAGACCGAGCTTTGCTTTATTGTCAAAAAATTCCTGTGCTTGCAGAATTTCTCTCAGATAAACCATCTCACGCGTTGCATTAGGCAGCTCTATCCCAATTACATTGCGCCCTGGAACAACAGCGACGCGCGCAGAAATCGCACGCATTGAACGTGCAATATCATCGGCTAGACCAATAACACGTGACGATTTAATTCCTGCAGCTGGTTCAAATTCATACAATGTCACAACCGGACCAGGACGTACATTGATAATTTTTCCTTTAACGCCAAAATCGAGTAAAATATTTTCCAATTCATGGGAATTGGCCTTCAAAACATTAGGAGATAATTTTGCATCCTTGATAATTGGCGGTGGAACAGAAAGATAATCCAAAAGAGGAAGTGTAAATTCTCCATTTGACAAAGATGATAAAGATTCAAAACCACGGTTTTTCGGAACAGAAGCTGACGTCTTGCTGTGAGATCTTTTGCTCTCTTTCTTTTCTTCGACAAAAACAGGCTCGACTCGATCAAACGATTTTTCTTTTTTACTAGACGAGCTTTTCAATGAGAATAGACGACCGAACCAAGCTTGTAAAAAATACAAAAAATGCAAAACTGCTCCAAAAATCGTTGCAAAAAAACCGAATCGTACTTCAGACCCAGATTCTTCTTCCTCTTCTGATATATCAAAAACAGGCTCCACATTTTTTTCACTTAAAACTTTTTTTCCTTTATGTTTCCCTCCCAAGCGTCGTAGCACAACATTACCAGAAAGAGCTGCCATAAAAAAACTTATAGGAGCAAGAAAAATTCCTAATAACACACTTTGCGCAGAAGAAAGAGAGAAGGATAAAAAAGCAGAAATAATTTTTAAAATTTCATCTCCCAAAATACCTCCAAGTCCCATCGGCAATGGCCAATAAGCAAAAGATGTCACAGGTGTCATTAAAGCAAAAACAACTAAAAAATGAATGGTTGATATCCCCCACCAAAACAAGCGCAAAATCAGATTAGAGATCTCTTTTTGAGCCATCAATAAAAAGGACCAAAACAATGGTGGTAATAAAACACCAAGACTTGCCAAACCAAAAAACTGCAGAGCAAAATCAGCAAAAATCGCTCCATTCCGCCCCATAAGGTTTGTTATTTTATTTGCATTAGCAGAAGTAAATGAAGGATCCGCAATATTCCAAGTTGCTAAAGATAAAACGCAAAAAACAATAAAAGCAAAAACACCAAGCCCAATGAATGCACCTATTTGGCGCAAAAAGATGCTCATAATCCGCGAACCCTGATCGTCTTTCGCGTCTGATAAATCATACGGAGAAAAATCTTGGCGCATCTATCAATTCCAAATATAAAACTTATTATTCATAAAATTATATCTCACTCCCATCATAGTACAAATATATTAATAGAGCTTACACACTGGAATCGTAATAATTTTCCTTTAAGATTGCACAAAAAATGATATTAAATATCAAGTTTGTTTAAAAATTATATAAACTGCGAATAAATTGGAACAAAACTAGTGCTTTCTAATCTTAATAAAACAATAAAACACTGTGATATTGTTATCGCAGGTGGTGCAGTCGTTGGTTTAACCCTTGCAATAGCGCTCAAACAAGCCGCGCCTGCGCTTAAAGTCACTCTTGTTGATGCATCCTCTCAAAATGCATCTTCAACTTCCAATATACAGGCTTTTGCCCTTGCTGCTGCCTCTATTCGCATGTTTAAACAATTACACTGTTGGGACGATATCAAAGCCTATACACAACCTATTCATTCAATGATTATCACAGATGCCCGTACGAATGATCCTGTTAAACCAATTTTTTTAACATTTGAAGGCAATGTCGCTCCCAATGAACCCTTTGCCGCTATGATTGAACATAAAACACTGACTCATGTTTTAAAAAAGCGAGCAAAAGATCTTAATATTCTTTTTATCGAAAATGTACGCGTTATCAATTTTCATCAAGAAACTCAACACACAATCGTTACTTTAAGCAATGACGAAATCTGGCAAACAAAATTGCTTGTTGCCGCCGATGGCGCCCGCTCTCAATTACGCGAAAAAGCAAACCTTAAAAAATTTTCACGACCCTACGAACAAACAGCAATCCTATGCACTATCGAGCATGAATTTCCTCATCATGGCCAAGCAACGCAACATTTTTTACCTGGAGGTCCTTTTGCTCTTTTACCACTCAAAGGAAATCGCTCAGCCATTGTCTGGAGTGAGCAATCTACAATAGCTCAATCCTATCTCAAGGCTGATCCTCTTCTTTTTGAAACAGAAATCGAAAAACGTATTGGCTGCCGCCTCGGGCAATTAACCTGGAACGGAGAACGACACGCTTTTCCTCTCACTCTTTCTTTAGCGCACAATTATATTAAACCACGCTTTGCTCTCATTGGTGATGCCGCTCATATGATCCATCCCCTTGCAGGACAAGGATTGAATTTAGGATTACGGGATAGTGCTGCTTTAGCTGAAATCATTATTGAAACAGCACGATTGGGTCTTGATATCGGATCTCTCACCACTCTTGAACGTTATCAAAGCTGGCGGCGTTTTGAAATCGTCCGCATGGCTTTTAGTAATGATTTCCTCAACACACTTTTTTCAAATGATCTTGTTTCTTTACGCATGCTCCGCGATATTGGCCTTGGAGTTGTCAATCGTATGCCAAAAATGAAAAAATATTTTATTCAAGAGGCTTCGGGTCTTACTCATAATGCGCCACGTCTTTTACGCGGCCTTCCTCTTTAAAGTGAAAAGAATATAAAACGCTTCTCTTTGCTTCTATTAACACTGTGCAAACAACTTACACTTTTCTCAAAATAAAATATTACATCTTCAATAGAAATATTGCTTTGAAAATTTCTAAAAACACAAACCACAAAGATCAACACCCTCTCAACTCTTTAAACGTTTTTTTCAAACACGCTCAATTGTCTCACATCATCCACGACAACACCGAGTATAAAAAAACATGTCAAATTCCATACTCCCCAAAAAAGCATAGGACGATACTCTCACAATCAATCTCATAGACATTTTTATCATCACAAGGATGATTGATCACTTTGTCTTCTAACACATTCTCTCATCAGTTAAGACATATTCTATTTTTTTCTATTTTTTGAATATTATATAGCTGTTAGGGTACTTCTAATTCTTCAAGCCAATAACCATTCTCTAACCACTCTTTAACCCACTTTGGTTTACGTCCACGCCCATTCCATAATTCCCATTGATTATCAGGGTTTCTATAATAACGCTCTTTTCCCACAAGATCAGCAATATCAATTCCATGCGTGTTAGCAATTTCAAGAATTTTTCTCTGTGCTTCTTTTTTTTCTTTCAGTTGCCGTTTTCTCAGTTCTGCATCAATTTTAGCCCGCATTTCCCGTAGCTCATCAGGATTCATGTTTTTTAAATCACTCACCTTTTTACTCCCTTTGCTAAAAAGAATTGCGATTTGTCATATTTTAAACACAATTCTAGACAATTTTTGCCTACTTAATTAGCTT
Organism: Bartonella sp. F02; assembly: GCF_026929975.1. Classification (GTDB taxonomy): domain Bacteria; phylum Pseudomonadota; class Alphaproteobacteria; order Rhizobiales; family Rhizobiaceae; genus Bartonella. The sequence continues at coordinate 8,312 of NZ_JANHOK010000005.1, read as the reverse complement.
TCAAAATTAACGTTATGATGAATATATTACTTTTATGGAGTTCGTGTTTTGAGCCGCAAAAGTTCTTTTATTTCTGTTTCGGATATTACCGATGTCTCTTTTTTGGGTTCAGCTTTAAGAGTTGACAATTTGAGCATCGGGGTATTGTTGTCTTTTTTTGGCTTTCATGAACATACCATTAGAAGTAAATATAAACCACCAGCTTATAAATTATGGCAACTTTTTAGAAAGAACAAGTCCCACTCCGAGGATAAATTTCTGATTTTTTTTGAGTGTCTTTTGTGTTTTTGCACGCAAGTGATGTGCATCCTTTGTGGACAACAAAAAGATAAATCAAAAAAGAGTTCTTCTGTTGCGTCTTTTGCCTCAATGAATCAGAAAAATTGGTTATGGCTTCGTTTAAACTTCTTTTGTTGCATCTTTCAAAAAGTCTCTCGTTGGAATGATTGGTGTTGTTTACGCGCATACATTACTAGCGGCATAGAAACATGTGCTCGGTATGTTTTTCAGAACTGCGGTAATAGGTTAAAAGTCTTTGTTTCGAGTTATATCGCTGATGAACTTCTGAAAAGTTTATGTGCAATTAGTACTTGTATAGATAAAGTTTTCTATCATCGAGTGAGGTGCTAATGGCTTTATCAGACTTTATAATGCTTGCAGCAACATGTGCGCCTGCTGTTCATCCGACGACGATTTCGGCTATTATTACTCAAGAATCGCAAGGGAATATTTATGCAATAGGCGTTAACGGCAATTATAAATTACCGCGTCAACCATCTACACTTGAAGAAGCTGTGACCATGGCTCAGCAATTAAAAAATGCTGGATATAATTTTGATGTCGGCCTTGGGCAAATAAATATTAAAAATCTTGAATGGCTTAAAATGTCGCTTTCTGATTTATTTGATCCTTGTAAAAATCTCAAAGCTCTGCAAGCTGTACTTGTAGATTGTTACAAACGTGCTCTTTCCACACATAGCGCAGGACAAGCTGCACTACGTGCGGCATTAAGCTGTTATAACACAGGAAATTTTAAGCGAGGTCTTGCCAATGGTTATGTGCAAAAAGTTTCCTCTCATGTCGACGTTAATATCCCCGCGCTTGTTCCTGTCGATGAAAAAAAGCAAAAAACAGTGCAACATTATACTACAGAAAAAGAACATGCTTTTAAAGCAGCAATATTTGTTCAATCTCGTGAAGAACTTACGGATGCATTCACAGGTAAGGTAGATAATGTGAGTGATGTTTTTACAGCAACAGATATCTTTTCATCCGGAAATAACAGGAGATGAGCATTGTTGCATTTATACGTTAAAAATATAATTTTGATAAAATATAATGATAGAGAATAGATAAGAGATTATTAGGCTCTAATTTATAAAATTGGGTAGAATCTTTTAAACTTAAGGGTCCTAACAATGAAAATGATAGAGCAACGTAGTGTTGATATAGCGTTTAATCAAAAAGCAGTGAGAGAAGTTACAATTGTAATGCGTTCAGAAAAGGAATGGTACTTCACATTTGTTGCGGATAATCCAGTAACAAAAAAGCCCAATAAATATGCTCTTCTTACACAGAGAGGAAAGTTAAGAACTTGGGCTAATCCAAAGTATCTTTTTAAATTCCTTGAAGAAAGAGGTGTTGTTTGTGGAAAATTTAGTCTTAACGAGGATAAATAATATGAAACAATTTAATAATCTTAAAATAAAGATTAACAACAAGGTGACTGTTGCTGTCTCAACGATAGCTGTATCTCTAATGAATTATCCTGTATGTGCACAATCTCAACAGAAGAGACTGGTTAAAGCTACAAATGCTTTAAACGAAATACAGACCGAACTGCAAGCAATTGTTCCTATTGCTGCAACTGTTATTCTTATAGGATTAGCTATTGGTTACGCGGGTCGGTTCATAGAAAAGAACACATTTGTGCGTTGGGGAATCGGTGTGGTCATTGCGGGCTCTGCCCTCCAAATTACATCTATGCTCTATAAGGGCTGACAAAGTTTAATTATGAAACATAATTTTGTGATTAAACATCGTGTTTTGTAAAAAATCAGTCGTCAGTGAGAATAAACATGGGACAGAAATCTGAAATTAACGACAACATTGTCGCGTTTTTTGCAGGAATGATTGTATTTTTAATGGCGCATCCTGCGTATGCAAGATTAGAAAAAGCGCGAAACATTTTAAACGAAATACAGACCGAACTGAAAACAATTGTTCCTATTGCTGCAACTGTTATTCTTATAGGATTAGCTATTGGTTATGCAGGTCGATTTATAGAAAAAGATACATTTATACGTTGGGGCATTGGTGTGATCGTTGCTGGTTCTGCCCTCCAGATTACATCTATGCTTTTTGACGGTAGTTAGAGCTGACTATAACGCTGTTATAAATTGGTTTTCTTCCTTCAAAAAAGTGTTCATATTTAGTAATTTAATATGTGTCAGTTTTTTATGTGCGTTGTGGCAGAGATATTATTTGAGACAATTTTTTAGGAGAATAAAAATGAAAAAACCTAGATCTTTTCAAATAATGTTTAACACGAAAAAAATAGCTGTTTCTTTTGCATCTGTAATTCTGTTTTTAATTATTCAACCTGTTTATGCAGAACCCGCAAGTGGTATAAGAGATATTTTGAGAGATATACAAGCAGGGCTTGATACGATTGTTCCTATTATTGCTGGTATCATTCTTTTGTGCCTTCTTATCGGCTATTTATTTCGTCTTATTAAAAAAAGCACATTTATACGATGGGCAATTAGTATCATCATTGCTGGGTTGGCATATTATATTACTAATTTGCTTTTCCATATCGCATAATTGGAGTTATCTATGAGACCGTCAAAACCTGAGGCATTTCCTTTATTTAAAGGAGCAACGCGTGTTCCAGTTATTTGGGGTGTTCCCATGGTTCCACTCATGATGATGATCATGGGTGTAGCTGTTCTTGCTATGACGATAAGTCTCTTTTGGTGGCTTATGGCACTCCCCTTATGGTTTATCATGGCACAAGTTACAAAGAATGATGATAAAGCATTTCGTATTTGGTGGTTATGGATCGATACTAAACTTCGAAATCGCAATAAAAGTTTTTGGGGTGCTTCGAGTTATAATCCTTCTGATTACCGTAAAAGGAGACCATTATGAGCGCTGTTGAAAACAATAAGCTACTCAAGTCAGAAACGCCTGTTAGCTTTTATCTTCCTTATTCGCACCACATTACAGATACAATTATTTCTACAAAAAATGCGGAGTATTTGTCGGTTTGGAAAATTGATGGACGTTCATACCAAAGTGCTTCAGAAGAAGATATTTTTCAATGGGCAAAAGAATTAAATAATATGTTGCGCGGTATTGCGTCAGCAAATTTATCTCTTTGGACACATATTGTACGTCGTCGTGTTTATGAATATCCTGATTCAACCTTCGATAAAGTATTTTGCTACCAGCTTGATGAAAAATATCGGCATAGCTTTACTGGCTATAATTTGATGGTCAATGATTTATATTTAACAATTGTTTATAGACCTGTTGCCGACAAGATTATGTCTTTTTTTGCTCAACATGAGCGTGAAACACTTGAACAAAAAAAGCTAAGACAAGAGACATGCATTAAAGTTCTCGATGATATTAATCACACTCTCGGCCAATCATTAAAACGTTATGGAGCAGAATTGCTTGGAGTGTATGAAAAAGATGGTTATTCGTATTCTTCTGCTCTTGAATTTTTGAGTTTGCTCATTAATGGCGAACACCGTCCCATGCCAATTTGTCGTGACCGTTTTGCTGATTACATGGCTGTCAATCGGCCTTTTTTTTCAAAATGGGGTGCTGTTGGTGAGGTCCGTACGACTACTGGAATTCGCCGGTTCGGAATGATTGAAATTAAAGAATATAATGACACAACAAAACCGGGGCAATTTAATGTCCTTTTAGAAAGTGACTTTGAATTTATACTAACGCAGAGTTTTTCTATTTTATCACGACATGCCGCCAAAGATTATTTACAAAGACATCAGCGCAACCTTATTGATGCCCGCGATGTCGCTACAAGTCAAATTACGCAAATTGATGAGGCATTGAACCAACTTATCAGTGGGCATTTTGTCATGGGTGAGCATCATTGCACACTCATGATTTATGGCAATACAATCCAAGAAGTACGTGATTATATGGCTAAAGCGAATGCAGCCTTGCTAGATGTTGGAGTCTTTCCAAAGCCGGTCGATCTAGCGATAGAAGCTGGCTATTGGGCACAACTTCCTGCAAATTGGCAATGGCGGCCACGTCCTGCACCGATTACATCACTTAATTTTTTATCATTTTCATCTTTTCATAACTTCATGTCGGGAAAACCGACAGGGAACCCGTGGGGACCAGCCGTTACAATTTTTAAGACAGTTAGTAAAACACCTCTTTATTTCAATTTTCATGCCTCTCGGCTTGAAGAAGATGCAACTGACAAACGATTACTTGGAAATACAGCGCTCATTGGGCAATCTGGTTCTGGTAAAACTGTTTTGTTGAGTTTCTTGTTAGCGCAAGCACAAAAATTTAAACCAACAATTGTTGCTTTTGATAAAGATCGAGGCATGGAAATTATCATCCGCGCAATGGGGGGGCGATATCTTCCACTCAAAATGGGCGAACCAAGTGGTTTCAATCCATTTCAGCTTCCTCCAACACAAAATAATTTGATTTTCCTTAAACAATTTGTAAAAAAACTAGCAGAAGCTGGTGGTGATATTACACATCGCGATGAGGAGGAAATTGACAAAGCGATTATGGCTCTGATGAGCAATAGTATTGATCGATCATTGCGCCGTTTGTCATTGCTTTTGCAATTTTTACCCAACCCGCATTTAGATGATCGTGATGCGCACCCGTCTGTTCATTCGCGTTTGATAAAGTGGTGTGAAGGTGGTGATTACGGATGGTTATTTGACAACCCGAGTGATGCTCTTGATTTATCGACACATCAAATTTATGGTTTTGATATTACTGAATTCTTAGATAATGTTGAAACACGGACTCCAGTCATGATGTATCTCCTTTACCGTACAGAAGGAATGATTACTGGTCAGCGTTTTATGTACATTTTTGATGAGTTTTGGAAGCCTTTGCAAGATCCATATTTTGAAGATTTAGCAAAGAATAAACAAAAAACTATTCGAAAACAGAATGGTATTTTTGTTTTTGCCACACAAGAACCGAGTGATGCGTTGGAAAGTAATATTGCAAAAACACTTATTCAACAGTGTGCAACATATATCTTTCTTGCTAATCCTAGAGCAAACTACGAAGATTATACACAAGGTTTCAAATTAACAGATGCAGAATTTGAATTGATTAAAGGTCTGGGGGAATTTAGTCGACAATTTCTTATTAAACAAGGAGATCAATCTGCACTTGCAGAATTAAATCTTGGCAAATTTAATATAATGATTGATGGGAAAACAGTAGAACAAAATTTTGATGATGAACTTCTCGTTTTGTCAGGAACACCTGATAATGCAGAACTTGTTGAATCTATTATCGCCGAAGTTGGTGACGATCCTGCTGTATGGTTACCAATTTTTTTACAACATGTAAAAACTGAAAGGAATACACTGTGAAAAAGTTGATTGGAACAGCTGTTGTTTTGTCACTTTTCGGAGTGTCAAACTCAGCATTAGCATTTAACGTTAGTTCATCACCTTTTGTTTGGGGCAGATCCTATGAAACTCCTATTGACCTTTCTGGATTATTAGACATATTCAAAGAGAAACTTGAGGTAATCAAAGAGCAAAATAAAGATCGAAATACATTCTATGCGTCTATAACAAACGCACCTACAAAACAATTAACGGCTCTCGCAGAAGAGCACAATGATTTTTTTCTTAAAGAAACAAATAGGATCTATAAACAATCTGGAGCTAGACATCCCTCAACAAGATTAACATCAATAGAAAATATTATAAAAGAAGAGAAACTTTCTGTTTCTCTAGAGCAGGCACGCCAACAAATTGAAAAACGTGGCCAATATACAACATTGACTGATAAAGCTATTAGCTTACAGTCTTTTCAAAAAGTGCAGGCCAATTTTAATCGCCTCAAGCACTTATTGAAAAATGCTAAAAATGCTAATGATCTTAAAAGCATTGCTGAGCTGCAAGCTTACATTAAAAGCGAGCTTGCAATGATACAAAATGAAGTCACAAAACTACAAATGGTTGCGCATTTACATGACGCTGAGCAAGAATTGATTCACCAACAAAAATACGAGCGTAATATAAAAATTCTGCATCGTAACAATAATCAAATGCCTAAGATAAGGTGATGTATTTTTACAACTTTCTTACAAAAAAGAAACGAACATGGTTTGGTAAAATCTTAAAAATCCAAAGGAATGTACAGAAAGTTTTATACCTGTAAATTATACCATTTAAATAATAATTTTTGGATGGGTTTTCATATTGAAATTAAAGCTAAAAACAATCAAGCAATGTCATCAATGGAATAGAACATCTGAGATTAATAAACGTTCATCTGTCAACTGCAGAATAATTCAAGAAAGCGCTAATTCAGTTTTTTTTTGCAAATTATGAAAACAAAAAGGAGCGTAATATGAAAAAACAAATGGTTGCAATAATGGCTACTGCAATACTCGCAATATCAAATTCTGCATTCGCATTTTCAGTGATTCCAATTATAAAATTTCCTCCATATGGATCCCTCAACTTTGATAAAGAAATAAAATTACTCGAAGTATTGAGAAAAGTGCATGAGTGGGAGAAAAAGAAACACGCTTTACTGGGTCGTCAAGATGAGTCCTTAACAAAAAATAATCATGAGTTTAAAATTAAAGAAGGAGAACATCGTTATTTTATCCTTGAGGAACCAGAATCAATTTACAAAAAGTCTGATAAGCGTCACTCAGATATTGCTCAATTCATCGAAAAAGAAGAGAAAAAAGTTTTTGATTCTATCAGTAAAATACGTACAGAAATCGATCAACGTGATCTCTCTGCAATCATAATGGACAAAACTGTTAGTTTACAAACTTTGAAAGATGCAAAAAATCGTTCCGATTATATTATAAGTTTACTAAACAAAATGAACGCAATACATGACTTAAAAGGAATGGGAGAATTACAAGCTGCTCTTGAAAATGAAGCATCTATAATACAAAATGAAATTACAAAATTACAAACGGTTTCTCACCTCCGTGATTCAGAACAAGAACACATCAATGAAAAAGTGTATGATTATACGATGAAAATTATAAATAGGAACAGTTCAACAATGCCAAGTATACAATAAATACTTGATGTGTGATAATATCTAATCTCATTGCTTAAATTAAGAGAATTTTGTTGATATAAATTTATGATTTTACTCATATGGATTTTTATAAACGTGCATATTAATTCTATAACTGAATAAATTCACGATTATTAAAGCATATCATTTGATGTTTATTAAAAAACAATAATTGATTAATGTAATTGTCTATTGTTTTTAAGTATATGTAAGTTAAAAGGAGTGCATCATGAAAAAACTGGTTATGATCATAATCATGGCTGTGACATTTGGAATGCCAACTTCAGCACTTACAAAATACTACTCAACACAAAACTCAAGAAAAAAAGAAGAGATTGCGAGGTCTTTATTTCAGGTAGCGAGAGAGCAAGCTATGGATCTTCAAAGGCAATTACATATAGAAAGAAAAATATATGACTCCATAACCGGCATGAAAAAATTGAAACTCGACGAGACAGACATTCCTGAAAACAGACAAGAGCAGAATAAGTTGTTTTTTCTTGAGAATCCGGAAAATATTTATCAATCTTTGCATACATCTTCTTCATCAGATCTATCATCACCACTCAAAAAAATTATGCAAGATGAAACATCTTCTGAGGCTGTTAATGAAATGCGCGCAAAAATCGAACACCGTCGTCGATATGCCACAGCAACCGATAAAGTAATCAGTCAAGAATCTTTCGAAAACACAGAGTCTCGTTTTCAGCATATAAACGAGCTATTGAAGGATATTGAAAAGACAAAGAGTTTAAAAGATATTGCAGAATTGCAAACTCATATTGAAGGAGAGCTTGCGATGATTCAAAATGAAGTCGCAAAATTACAAGCCGTTATTCATTTGCGCAAAGCGGAACGAACTCTCATCAGTCAACAAAAATACAGACGGAATATGCGGATTTTAAGCAAAGCCAATGTGGGCATGCCTAAGATCCAGTAAAATATTTGACGACAGTTTTTTGTTTATCATTTGAACTGTTCAGCAGATAAAAAGGCAAATTTCG
>NZ_JANHOK010000004.1 GCF_026929975.1 Bartonella sp. F02 | reverse complement strand
TATGCAGATCTGTTCGGTGTGTTAATTGGCTTTGTATAAAGCATCTATCTTTTATAATATAAGGTAGTTTTGACGACTTTTATATCCATAATAACCACCAAAACTAGCAATAATAGCACCAAGAAAACTACCAAAAAAACTCCACCAACCGATCGAAGAAGCAGTGCCAATAGCCTGATTTGTCATATTCTGAGCTTTGTTGAAAGCTTTTTCGAAATTATTTGCTATAATACCAGTTTGTTGACTCAATGATTTAATTGCTTGTTCTGTTTTCGCTTCTGCTGTTTGATAAATATCGATTGCATTGTCTGCTGTGATTTTGGCTTCAGCATGTGTCATTCCATTGTTCATAAGCCCTTGAATAATATCATTACGATTGATTTGAGTTGTAATGTTTTGTACGCGGTTAGAAAGTTTATTTTCAAGATTTTTAAGATGTGTGCGATAATGAGAAGGATCTTCTCTAAAAGCTGTGATTGTGGAACGAATATCTTTAATCGCTTCTTTGTATGTACGATTAAGATGTTCAGGATCAAGAGCAGGAATTTTGCTTTTTTGTAAAACTGTTTGTAAATCGTTGCGGAGTTTATCAAAATCAACGAAATAATTATTCTGATCAGGAAGTAATTTGTCAAAAGTTTTAGAGTTTGTTGTAGCGAGAATTGTACGTCCTTCTGTTTCTAAAACAGATGCTGTTTTTGAAATGGCGTTAGCACTTATATGGGCTGCGCTTGAAACGAGTAGAGTGGCTTGCACGGTTATGAGGAGCATTAATATGGCCCAAGTTAAAAAACCGTGAAGACTGCCGGCTGTTTCAGCAAAACGACCTGCGACAAAACCTCCTGCAGCAAGACTCAATACAATAACGATAAATGATCCTAAACCAACAGACGTAAAAATACTTCCGAAAGGTGAGGAAGAATAAAGATCAACTTGTCCTAAGCCTAAAGCTGCAACAAAAAAAGAAAAGCAGATCGCTGTTGCAATAGTTGTTAGCAATCCAGCAAAAACAGCTGACCATGAAATAGTGGTGCGGAATGGGGAATATTGTGTTTCTAAAGCTGTTTCTTTTAGAAAGAGTGTGTCCAATGATGTATCTGTTGGAAGACGTGTTTCCATGTTGTTTATCTCCTGTAGTGATGCTGGAGATACAATGTTTGTTGAAGAATTATGTTCCAGAAGTGAAAAATGGAACATAGTCAACTTCTACAGCGATACCGATTATCATGACAGAAATGAGATTATATGTGTAGATCATATCCTGATAAAACAGGTGATGAAGGTAATGTCAAAAATTGAGAGACGTTTGCATTAATATTCAATCAGTTTTTTTAATTATCTTTGGAAATAATGTTAATGCAAGATATCGTGATAGATACTAAGCATTACAGATTTACTTGTCAATAAATTGCCGCAAAGTTTTTTAAAGATGCTCCTTATTGAATTGTAGAGATGAGTCATTGCACTTAATGATAATGCTTTCAGATTCATTATGCTCTTCTTTGGGTGAATAATAAGAGTGATAATTGTATTGCGGAAAAAATATGAGCACTGTGATTATAACTTCTATTTTTTTCGAATAAGTAAGTGAGTATATTTGCGGTAAGATAGCTCATTAACTAAGTTTCAGTTACGTTTTTTGATGATTTTACTGGTGATGTAGTAACTCTGAAAATGAGTGGTAATGGCTGATCTTAGTTTTAGTCGTTTGTGATTATTCTATTTGAGTATAAATATTTCAAACTTTGATCTGAAGCGAGAGGTTTTTGTGGCGCGCTAATTTGGATAATAACTGTTGTTTTTCGTTTCGTGTACGGTTTGTGATTATGTGTAATGGTATTCATAATTAAACAAAAAGAAGGATTTTTTTTATGTATCCGATTGATTATAATAGCTATCGTTCTATCAAAAGCTTTAATCGTCGTGTTCGTTTTCTTGTTATGCATTATACCTCAATTGATTTTAAGGCATCGATTGCAGCTCTGACAGGAGAGTTGGTTAGCTCTCATTATCTTGTTCCGGATCCTACAGAACAAACATATATTGAAGCTGGTTTTAAAGAGATGCGTATTTTTAATCTTGTTGATGAAGTGGAACGCGCATGGCATGCTGGTGTTAGTTCATGGGCTGGACGTAGTAATTTGAATGATACATCAATAGGAATTGAAATTGTTAATTTAGCGAGTTGTCGTTCTTGCATGTCAGAAAAAACAAAAACTGGAGGAGATGACAAGAACGAGTATTTGTTAAATCCAATTGATAAAAATCAATCCACAGACTCTAGGCAGAGTGATATGAATGATAAAGCTCTGAATGATCCGGTTGTTGGGTCTTCAGTAGAGAGTTTTAATAATGAGATATTAGATTTCCCTCCCTATAATCCAATTCAAATTGAAGCGGTCAAACAACTTGCATTGAATATTATTCAGCGTTACCCAGAAATTACACCAGTCAATGTTGTCGGTCATAGTGATATTGCCATTGGAAGGAAGAGTGATCCGGGTGCAGCTTTTCCTTGGAAAGAGCTTTATGAAGCGGGAATAGGAGCATGGTATGATGATACAGTTAAGAATGATTATGTGACGCAATTCAGTAAAAAAATGCCAACTCCAGCAGATGTTATGGCTAAATTGAATCAGTATGGATATGATATTTCAGCTGCAGGAACTGAGAGTGGATACAAGAATTTACTTCGAGCTTTTCAGTTGCATTTTCGTCCAGAAAGATATGATGGAATTTTGGATACTGAGACAGCAGCGATTGCTTATGCATTAGTAGATAAATATTTTTCGTAGGAATAGTGAGGCCTATTTGCACGTCAACATAAAGATTTAATCTTGATGTATGCGATATGCTCTCTTCAGAGAGAGCGTTTAGCTACGGATAGTTTGATTTAAGAAGTGTTATCAAGCCATTATGAGGAATGCTGTTACGGAAAAAGAGAAGAATATTTTTCTCAAAAGTTTACATGCGAACAGACTTTTTAGAACAATGGTATGTTCTTGTGGAGCAATAGGTATCTTTCATATCAAGAAAGATTTGAAAATATATAGTGGTAATGTATCTATTGTCGCTTCAGAGTCCTTAAAACGCTTTCAATGTTAGTGGATGGATTCCCGATATCGTCTTTTTTTGCATAATATGACCATTATATATTTCTCGCATACAAGAGGCTTGTCAGGTGTGTTACGCTATACAATACTCTTATGGGGAAATCATAACAGCGGACTGTATACCGTGTTTTTGAGCACTCGGCGTTTTTATAGCGTCTAATCAAAAACAGTTATTATACAGAAGTTCGTTATGAACACTCTTCCATTACAGAAAATGTAGTTTTCAGGAAACTGTACAGACTGTTAACGCGCATGAACTGCATGCGTTTTTAGAAGTTACTGAAGTTTTTAAATTGATCGCGATCTTCTGACTCAATCCTAATTTTATCTAACTGCTTGAGTGTTGGTTAAATTTGTCTTTATGATCTCAATACTACGATCAGAGATTAATCGGTCATTAGAGTAATTGTCGAGAGTATCATATTCGATCTGATTTTGTATTGATTTGAGAATGTAGAAAAATTGAGAAAAAATTAAAAAAGGAATGCAGCCGCATCATATAGAAGGAAAACTATGCATTTGCATTATACAAATCTCTCTCTGAAAGGGAATTAAAGCAGTTTTCAAGATACATATTGAGCTAAGTGGGTTTTGAATTTACAAAATTAGCGATAATAAAATACGATTTTAGCGTATGAAGTAGCCATTTTGATTTAATTCAGTGAATTGAATAGTTAAAGATGGATGGTAATTTTATGAACTTCAGGATTATCCAAAAGTTTAAATTTGTACTCCCCACCTACTAAGTGTGGGGAGCTTATCGTGTTATTTTTAGCATGTCGACATAAACTATATTTCAATCATTCAAATATTAGGAGGTTAACTTCAAAATAGTCGAAATAAGATCCCTCAAAATATCAGATTGTTCAGTGACGTATTTTGATATGAGACTCATTATTTTGGTTATGGTCTCTTCTTTTTCTGCTAGTTTAGATAAAAGTTCTGTTTTTTCAGGCATTTTTTTATCCTTTCATTTATCAGTTTATTTATGCTTATAATTTAACAAATTTGTTATAATTATGTCAATACGTATTTTTGACACAATTTACTTTTAATTGTTTTGTATTTTTTTATGTACAGAAACAAGATTTATCTTAATCCGAAGATTTGTTATTTGATGCAGGTTCCATTTATGAAATAGTGGAGCAGAAATTATATGTACGTAAAGAACAAGGCTGGAATTGAATTCCGGTCTTTTTCATATCGGAGAAGGTAAAAATTCTAGCTGCCATAGAAGCTTCATGCATCCAAGAGAAATGATTAAAGCAACATTTATTGAGCTTATAAAGCAGCCATCATACTGATTTTCATCAACATGACTTGGGCTACGACAGTGCGTTTTAATTGTTGATATTGAGTGCTATTCAACAACGACGATTCGAATTGGGTGATTTAAGGAGTTTTTCTTGAACTCTATAAGCTAGGTAGAATAGTGAGGTGGAGAAAAATAAGGAGAAAATAGAAACAATATAGGTAAAGTTGTATAAATTTCAGAAGGTGGTCTAAAAGGTGGTCCTAAAATTGTAAATTATAAAAAAATTCATATATTTCAGTACATTAAAAATGAAAAATGGTGCCCAAAAGAGGACTCGAACCTCCACGCCTTGCGGCACAGGTACCTGAAACCTGCGCGTCTACCAATTCCGCCATCTGGGCAATAAATTTCATCTAAGCTTATGAAGTTACTCTGTCAATGAAATTATAAAATTTCATTGCTTCTCTATGAAATATAAAATTCAAGTATCTCTATAGGTTAAGGTTGAGATGATTTAAGGTGTAAGGATTGTTTTTGATGTAATTGTTGAGTCCGAATTCAATTTGTAAATAATTGGAACGCCGGTTGCCAATTCTGTTGTAACGATTTCTTCATGGTTTAAACCTTCAAGTGCCATAATAAGAGCGCGAAGCGAATTTCCATGTGCGACAATTAAAACAGTCTGAGAGCGTAAAACATGAGGTTGAATGTGATGAAGATAATAAGGCCAAACGCGTGCACCAGTATCGCGTAAGCTTTCTCCATTTGGTGGTGCTGTGGAATAAGAACGGCGCCAGATATGAATTTGTTCTTCTCCCCATTTTTGACGTGCTTCATCTTTATTTAAGCCAGCTAAATCACCATAATTACGTTCATTCAATGCGGGAGTTTTTACCAGTTCTAGGTTTGATTGCTCCATTTGTTCTAAAATATATTGGGCTGTTTTTTGTGCACGTTGTAATGCAGATGTGTAAGCAATATTAAATTTTAAGCCAGCAGCTTTGAGATTTTTCCCTGCTGTTATAGCTTCTGCAATGCCTTTTTCTGTTAAATCAGGATCTTTCCAACCAGTAAAAAGATTTTGAATATTCCATTCGCTTTGTCCATGACGAATTAATACAAGCGTGCGCTCCATTATCAATTTCCTTTTATCATTACTAATTGTTTAAAATTAATCATTCAATCCTAAGACATCGAGCATTGAATAAAGCCCACTTTTACGATTTTTTGCCCATGATGCTGCTTTTAATGCACCATGTGCAAAGATAGAGCGTTTTTGTGCTGAGTGTGAGAGAACAATACGTTCATTTGATCCTGCAAAAGTAACACTGTGATCACCAATAACTGTTCCTCCTCGTGAACAAGCAAATCCGATTGTTCCTTTTTCACGTTTTCCTGTATAGCCATTACGTCCACTAACACTCACATCTTTAAGTGTAACATTGCGACCTTCCGCAGCTGCATTTCCAAGAAGAAGAGCTGTTCCAGAAGGTGCATCAATTTTTTCTGCATGGTGCATTTCATAAATTTCGATATCAAAATCGTCAGGTTCTAAAACTTTGGCTGCTTTTTTGACAAGGCTTGCTAATAAATTAACACCAAGACTCATATTTCCAGATTTGACAATGGTTGTATGTTTTGCAAAATCAGCAATTTGTGCGTCTTCTTTTTTGTTAAAACCAGTTGTTCCAATAATATGAACAAGACCTTTTTGAGCAGCATAGTTGGCATAAAGTAGGCTTGCTTGTGGTTGAGAAAAATCGATAATGCCGTCTGTGTGAGAAAAAGCATCTTCCAGATTATCGGTTATTTGAATTCCAAGAGAATTTGAATCAATTAAGACACCGACATCTTTTCCTATCAAAGGAGATCCTTTGCGCACAAGTGCAGCGTTGAGTTCTGCATCTTTGCTTTTTTGAAGAGCCGCAATTAACTCGCGTCCCATTCTTCCGTTTGCTCCAACAACTGTAAGACGCATATTTCCCTCCTAGTGATATTTTGTGTTATCTTTTAATTATAGAAAATTTTCTTTTTGTTTTAGAAAAGAAGAAAAATTTATGCATATGTTTTTAAATCGATCTTTTACATGTGTTCATGATAACAATGCATGTTATACGTATTTTTTGAATCAATGTAATTGTTATTTAAGTATTTTCCCATGTTTTAAAACAATTACAGATGAACAAAATAACCAAAATACATGGTTATTGTTATCTTTATATTTTTACACAGAGACGGATAGGAGATTTATGATATTAAAGTCAATGTGTGATGTGGTTTCTTGATTATTGAACCAAAAGAAGAATACAGCTTTAAGTTTTCTTTTTTAGAAAACTTGGTTTATCTGTTTCTTTTTGCAAAGATAGAATTTTTCTTTAAAAATCTAAATCTGTATAATGAGGACTTGGTGCAATTCCTCTGATGCGATCAGACAAAAGAGGACGAAAAGAGGGACGAGATTTAATTCGCATGTACCATTCTCGAGCTGCCGGAAATTGATTCCAGTCAATTTCACCAAGAAAATCTAAAACAGAGATAGAGGCTGCGGCTGCCAAATCTGCATAGGATATGTGAGAATGAGCCAGCCAGTCACGAGATGCACAAAGCCAATTGAGATAGTTCATATGAGGTGGAATATTAGCACGCGCATTACGTAAAATTTGTGAATTGGGTGCGCCTCCACCAATTGCTAATGGCATCTCACGCTTATAGATTCTTTCGCGGACAATATGACGTGTTGTTTCATTTTCAAATTTGTTTAAAAACCAATCATTAAGACGACGTACTTCAGCACGTTCTAAAGAATTGTCGGGAAAAAATTTATTTTCTTGTCTTAAACTGCCACGTGTTTCATCTAAATATTCATAAATAACAATTGCTCCTGATAATGGTATTTCACCCTCAGCAAGGAGAACAGGTACATTGCCTGCAGGATTGAGTATGAGAAATTCTTGTCTTCTTGCCCACTCATATTCTTCGATGAGATGTGTGGCTATATCGTACTCTTGAAGAATAAGGCGTATAAATCGGGAAGCGGAAGAGAGTGGATAATGAAAAAGTGTCAGCATATTTTATGTAGTTCAATGAAGTTGATCATGTTCTAAAACAAAGGGAATTTTATAAAGACACTTTATTAGAAGTACAAGATCATTAGCAATTGCTCACAATTATGTTTAATAACATATTAATGCGTAAACGCTGATTTGTCATTGTGCGATGACTTGTAAAATAGCTGTGCGCAATTCTTCTAGTCCTACTGCTTTTTCTGAAGATGTGATGAGCAGTTCTGGATAAGCCGCTGGATGTTTAAGAAGCTTTGTTTTTGTTGTGGTGATTAAGTGTTCAAGGGCGTTTGGTTTTACTTTATCGCTTTTGGTTAGAACAATTTGGTAAGAAACGGCCGCTTTATCAAGAAGATCAAGAATTTCCACATCATTTTTTTTGATTCCACGACGTGAATCAATCAGCAAATAAACACGTTTAAGTGTTGTGCGGCCCCGCAGATAATTAAAAATTAGATTCGTCCATGCATCAACAAGATTTTTGGGAGCTTCTGCAAAACCATAACCTGGCATGTCCACAAGCGCAATAGGAGGCATATCTCCGTGCTGACCACTAAAGCCGTCAGGTACAAAATAATTAAGCTCTTGGGTGCGTCCTGGTGTATTTGAAGTTCGTGCTAAGTTTTTTTTTCGAACGAGCGCATTAATTAAGGAAGATTTTCCAACATTAGAACGCCCTGCAAATGCGATTTCCGGTGGCCCTTCAGGAGGAAGAAACTTTATTGCAGGAACGCCTCGAATAAAAATCCAGTTTTGAGAAAAAAGACCAGAAAGAGAAGAAGGTTTCATCATTTATGTATTTTTTCTTTTCGTTTCTCTCTGTATGATAGCTTTTAGTTCATTGAAAAGACCAATTTCTACTCCTTGACGTTTCATAATAATCCCTTGCTGAATAACAGATAATATATTGCTCCATGCCCAATAGATAACGAGACCAGCAGGGAAAGATGCTAACATGAAGGTAAAGATAATTGGCATCCATGTGAAAATAATAGCTTGTGTTGGATCTGTGGAGGATGGGTTCATCCGCATTTGCAAGAACATTGTGAGTCCCATGATTAAAGGCCATGCACCAATCATCAGAAATGATGGAACGTCATAAGGCAATAAACCAAAGAGATTAAAAATAGAAGTTGGATCAGGTGCTGCTAAATCTTGAATCCAGCCGAAGAAAGGAGCATGTCTCATTTCAATTGTAATATAGAGAACTTTATACAGAGCAAAAAAGATTGGAAATTGAATGAGTGCTGGCCAGCATCCTGCAACAGGATTTATTTTTTCAGTACGATATAATTCCACAATAGCTTGCTGTTGTTTTGTTTTGTCATTTGCATATTTTTCTTTTATTTCTAGCAATTTTGGCTGTATTTTTTTCATCGCAGCTGTTGATTTATATGATTTATTTGCTAGTGGAAATAACAGCACTTTTAAGAGAACTGTAACCAGAAGAATAGCAATACCAAAATTACCTGTTTGCTTGTGGAAAATTTTAATAAGAGAAAACATAGGTTTCGTAATAAAATCAAACCATCCCCAATCAATTAAAAGAGCAAATTTTTTGATTTCTAACTGATTTTGATAATGATTAATGATATTAACTTGCTTTGCTCCAGCAAAAAGACGATTTGTAATTGTTTTTGTTTCATGAGGCGCAATTGTTAAAAATGCACTTTGTAAATCCGATTGATAGTGAGTCTCTAATCGATCAAAATAAACAAAACGGCTTGTATATTCTTTTTCTTGTGGAGGAATGACTGCTACAGCCCAATATTTATCGGTAATACCAATCCATCCTCCTGTAACTTTTGAAAAAGTTACACTTTTTTGGCTATTTTCAGGATTGGGAGACATCTCTTTTAAATTTTTGTATTTTTCAGTTTTAAGCGTATTTCCTGCGACACCTATCATCCCTTCATGAAGTAAAAATGTTGCATTTTCATCTGTTGGCGGTGCAGCACGTGCGACGCGAGCGTAAGAGACAAGAGATATAGGCTTATCACTTTCATTGCTAATAGAATCCTCAATCGTAAACATGTAATGATTATCGACGGAAAGGGTTCTGCGGAAGATCTGTCCTTGTCCATTATCATAGATTAATGTAACGGGTGTTGAAGGAGTCAATAGTGTATTATCGCCTTCCACCTGCCATTGTGTGTCCGATTGTGGTAATATTTTTTCTGATATAAATGGATTTGTAAAACCGAACTCAGCAAGATAGGCTTCTGTGAAGCCATAAGGGTTGAGTAATGCAATCTTAGGCGATTGTTTGTCGACTGTTACGTGATATTTTTTCAGCAAAAGATCATCAAATTGTGCACCAACAAGATTAATGGATCCTTCAAGCTCATTAGTTTTAATCATGATGCGTTTTGTTTTTGCTAACTGTGCAGAACGACTTTCAGGTGTCATTTCATTGATTAATGCTGCGCTAGAATGAGAAGAAGATGCTGTTGTTTTAGAAAAATTTGAATCTGGTTGTGACAACTGTCGTGCAATAGCTTGTGTTTCTTGCATCTTTTTTTGTTTAGGAACAATATACAAGAATTGCCACATGATAAGAACAACAAGAGACAATCCAATAGCGATGAAGAAATTGCGATTATATTCCATTCGTATTATCCTGTTTTTGTTGTTTTGTTTGAGCTGGTTGACTTCATTCGTCGGTTTAATTCATTGATGAGAAATGAAAAAGGTGCATCAAGAACTTCTTTGCGCGCTATAATAACATAATCGTTTCCTGCTTTTATGTTATCCTTTAATCCAACTCGCACTGCTTCACGTAAACGTCTTTTAATTCGATTGCGTTGGACAGCATTTCCGTTTTTACGTGTTACAGTAAAACCGATGCGCGCAATAGGAGGTTCCATGTCTCCTGTTTGTTCTCGAGATTTAACTTCAAGAAGAAATAAAGGACCCCGCCGCTTTTCCCCTGTACGCGCGGCTAAAAAATCTACTCTCTTACGAATACGACCAAAATGCTTTTTCTTCATAGAATACGATTCGAACTTTTGTTAAAGACTCGAAGAAACACCAAAGATTTATAACGAAAATCTTACAATAAAGAAATAACAAATAGTGCTCAATAGCCAAAATACGCAAGATTAAGCAGATAGCCGTTTGCGTCCGCGCGCACGCCGAGCTGCAACAATTTTACGACCACTCGCTGTTGCCATACGTGCACGGAATCCATGACGGCGTTTACGAACAAGTTTAGAGGGTTGATAAGTACGTTTCATTGATTAAACACCGTATGCACGGCCCTTCTCAGTTCTAAAGCACAATTCTGCCAGATAACTTCCAAAGTGGATGCTCTCCTATAAGGAAAACTATAAAAGAAGTCAATATTATATTCTTATTTTATTCTTTGTTTGTCGATAAAAAAATGAAGAAAGATTACAAATGTTCATTTGAGTAGACGTTGTATTGAGAAAAAAATGATTGTTAGCTATAAGAATTTGATCTGTATTTTTTCGTTTTACAGATGGTATTTTGACGCTGATGTTGAAATCAAGAAGAACTTAAATTTATGGCTTATATTGGTTTGTAACGATCATATTTTTATAGGATATAATTTAGTTTATTGAGTTCTTAAAAGAGAACAATAAAAATGATAACAGTAAAAATCGTAAAAAGTGATAATCACGTACAATAACTCTGTTAAAAGCTATGTTAGAAAGCTATGTTGAAATTTGTCATGAATTTTATGTTTTGATGTTTTTCTTTGGAGTTAATTTCGTATTTTGAGAGTAGAAAAGCATAGAAAGCTATCTTTTCTTTTTTTATTTTGAGAAAGAATCGTTAGTTGGTTGACCTGAGCTTTTTTCATCCTTATTGCTGTATTTTCTAGTCTCTGTTGTACATAAAGGAAAGAGTGTGAGTTCTATCATACGCGACGCTATTCGTGAAGAATTACATAAAGTTAAAAGACCTGGTTCTGAACGTGATATTGTATCGCTGGGGCTTATTTCAGAAATATTTATTGCTGATGGAAAGGTTTTTTTTTCCATTACGGTTCCTGATGAACAGGTGCAAGCATGGGAGCCATTGCGTCGCTCTGCTGAAGAAGCGGTTCGCACACTTGATGGTGTGAAATCTGTCACTGTGACGCTTACAGCAGAAAAAAAATCGAAAATATTTTCACAGAAAGAAAAAGATACAGCTTCTGCGGCGGTAGTGCAGAAAGCAAATTCATCGCTTATGAGAATACCGATAGAGGGTGTGCGACACATTATTGCGGTTGCTTCAGGAAAAGGGGGAGTAGGAAAATCTACAACGGCTATTAATATTGCTTTAGCTTTGCAGGATGCTGGATTCAAAACGGGAGTGATGGATGCAGATATCTATGGTCCATCTTTACCTCGTTTGACAGGTCTTATTAATCAAAAACCACATCTTGTTGATGGAAAAAAGCTTCAACCTCATGAAAAATTTGGTCTTAAATTAATGTCAATGGGTTTTTTGGTTGAAGAAGAGCAGCCAATGGTATGGCGTGGCCCCATGGTTATGGCCGCCGTGACACAATTGTTAAGAGATGTTTTATGGGGGCCTCTTGATGTTTTGGTGGTTGATATGCCGCCGGGAACAGGTGATGCTCAATTAACACTTGCTCAAAAAGTGCAATTGACGGGAGCATTGGTTATTTCTACTCCGCAAGATCTTGCGCTGGTTGATGCTCGCAAGGCGATTGAAATGTTTATAAAAGTTAAAATTCCTGTTTTAGGACTGATTGAGAATATGAGTTATTTTATTGCGCCTGATACAGGAAAACGTTATGATATTTTTGGTTATGGGGGTGCGCGTGCGGAAGCAGAAAATCGCAATATCCCTTTTTTAGCAGAAATTCCGCTAGATCCGTCCTTACGCTCTTCTTCAGATGATGGTGTACCAATTTTTATTTCCGAACCTCAAGGATCTTATGCCAATCTTTACCGTGCAATTGTTCATGAAATAAAAGATAAATTATCTTAAATGGGTATTTTTTTATAGGGTTCACTGAGATTAAATGGTTTATGATATAGGGGAGTTTCGTGATGAGAACTGCAATGCGTGAACGTCTTATTGTTGGTTTAGATGTTCCGGACATTCGACAAGCAGAAAAATTGGTGATGCAATTGGGCAATGATATCAGTTTTTATAAAATTGGTTATCAATTGGCTTTTTCTGGGGGAATGGAATTTATCAAAGATCTCATTCAAGAAAAGAAAAAAGTATTTTTCGACATGAAATTGTTGGATATCGATCATACTGTTGCGAAAGCTGTTGAAAATATTGCAAAATTAGGTGTTTCGATGCTAACGATTCACGCGTATCCAACGGCGATGAAAGCGGCTGTTGCAGCAGCTAAAGGAAGTAGTTTATGTTTGTTGGGAGTGACAGTTTTAACATCCATGGATGAAACAGATTTAAAAAATGCGGGTTATCAGGATAGCCTAAAAGATTTGGCTCTTAAAAGAGCAGAACAAGCTCGGCAAGCAGGAATGGGTGGAATTGTTGCATCAGCACTTGAAGCTGCAGATTTACGGAACATTATTGGAGATGATATGGCCTTGGTTACACCAGGGATACGTCCTCTTGGAAGTGATAAAGGAGATCAAAAGCGCGTTATGACTCCCAGAAAAGCGTTAGCTTCTGGTGCGAGTCACCTTGTTGTGGCACGACCTATTATTCAAGCGCCTGATCCTTTGATGGCAGCACAAGATATTTTGGCAGAAATGATTAATTATGAACAGTGAAAGCGTTTGTGAGAGATCTTTTAGCAAGGGATCCCTTGAGATGAAGGAAAAGTATGAGTGAAAGAGCATATTTTATAGGCGCTCATGCTTATACTACACTTGCTATAGAGCCAGCGCTTTATTTAGTATCAACACCTATTGGAAATCTTGCAGATATCACCATTCGTGCTTTGCAAGTTCTTGCAAGCGTTGATATTTTAGCGTGTGAAGATACCCGTGTGACAAGGATTTTGTTGGAACGTTATGGAATTGATAAAAAACCATTGCTTTATCATGAGCATAATGCGCAAAATGCAGGAAAGAAGTTGTTAGCAGCTTTAGCAGATAATAAAACAGTCGCTCTTATCTCAGATGCTGGAACACCGCTGATTTCTGATCCAGGATTTAAATTGGTGAGAGAAGTTCGTCAGGCAGGTCATAAAATCATTCCAATTCCTGGTGCATCGGCTCTGTTAGCTGCAATTGTAACAACTGGTTTTCCGACCGATAGTTTCTTTTTCGCAGGTTTTTTGAGTCCTAAAAAAGCACAACGTCAAAAGCGGCTAGAACAATTAAAAGATATTCCTGCGACGCTTATTTTTTATGAGTCACCTCATCGTATTGTTGAAACTTTGCAAGATATGGTGACTATTTTCTCGGCTGATCGACCCGCTGCAATATGTCGCGAATTAACAAAAAAATTTGAAACAGTGGATGTTTCTCATTTAAGTCATTTACTCGAAAAATATGAGCAACAAACACGTATTCGTGGAGAAATTGTTTTATTGGTTGGTGAAGCGATTTCTTCTTTAGAGGTGATAGATCCTCAAGAAATTGATAATATATTATTAGAATTGTCAAAAGAACACTCTGCTTCTCAAGTGGCGCTTTTAGCCTCTCAAAAAACAGGTTTGAAAAAAAGAGATCTCTTTCAGCGGTTAATTGTTTTAAAAGAAACAAAAGATGGTGTCTAAAAAACAGAAAGCTTTTTATCGTGGAATTGAAGCTGAAAAATGGGCGGCTTTGTGGTTACGGATGAAGGGGTTTCACATTGTCGAAACACGTTTTAAAACTAGATGTGGTGAGATTGATTTAATTGCACGGCGTGGGAATTTAGTTTTGATTGTTGAAGTGAAAGCACGATCAACATTAGCTGAAGCGATTCTTTCTATTGATCAGATGAAGAAAAAGCGCATTGAGTCTGCTGCTGATATTTGGTTGGCACGACAAAAGGATTATTCTCTTTTATGCATACGTTTTGATTTTATTGCAATTTTACCATGGCGTTTTCCATATCATATTCCAGCGTTTTTTATTTCTGATCGATAAGTTTTTTATGCTGTTGTTACGTGCCGTGAAAAAATATTTTTTTTGATGGGCATATCGGTTAAAATTTGTGGACATAAAGGTTGAGGAAGTGAGTCCTTTTCTCGCTATGAGGGGGCGGGTATGGATGATTATGAAAAGTTTGCAATAGGTTTATTCATTGTTTTTGGAGCACTGATTATTGGTGGTTTGATGTCAGTGCATATCGTTCTTATGAATAAGTCAGGTTTTTTGTTTGCTTTATCTGCTGCTATTGTTGGTTGGTTTTCTGCTTTTGCCGTTTTATTTGATAAGCCTAAAATTTACTTAGGCTTGATGGTTCTTGGGATTTTATGTGTTGCTTCTTCTATCGGTATTTACGTCGAATAAAGAAGTCGATACTGGATTGACCCTAGAAAATTATCTTATTTTTATCGATTGTGGCATACGATTACGTTTAAAAATATGATCAGGTGTATTTTTTTTGGTCTTTATTTCTATTCATTATTTTTTGTATGTAAAAATTGATGATTTGAATGTTTTCCAAGATGAATCTGATCCAGTTAAAACTGTGTTGACTGTGTTCAGTTCGTAGTTTTTTTTAATCTATTTGGTGAAAACAAGGAGTAAAAATGAAAATTGGCTTTTTGGGAACAGGTAAGATTAGCTCTTCAATAATTGATGGTTTAATGGTTAGTGCTTTTGATGTATCTTCGATTGTTATTTCTCCGCGTAATGCGCAAGTAGCGGAGCGTCTTTCTCATGATTATGATAAAGTTGTTATTGCGGAAAACAATCAAGCCTTGTTAGATGCGAGCGATTGTGTTTTTTTATGTTTGCCTAATCAAACTGCAGAAGAAGTTTTGCGTTCTCTTCGTTTTCGTTCTGAACAGATTATTGTTTCTGTTCTTGCTATGGCCAAAGCAGCGGAAATTGAAAAATGGATTAATCACAAAGTTTACCGCGCTGTTCCTCTTCCTTTTGTGGCAGAGTGTAAAAATTTAACACCAATTTATCCAGATCATCCCTATTTACGCTCTTTATTTGATGCGTTGGGGGGAACATTGGTTCTGAATAAAGAAGATCAATTTAATCTTTTTATGACAGCGGGTTCATTAATGGGGGTTTATTTTAACTTTATGGAAACGGCACATCAGTGGCTGGTGACACAAGGGTTAGAAAAACAACAATCAGCAAATTTTCTGTCTATGATGTTTGGAAATCTTTCTGATGAAATGCGTAAAACAACATCTGTTAATTTTTCTCTGCTTGAGAGAGAATTTTCGACAAAAGGTGGAACGAATGAACTTTTATCAGGTTGTTTTTCTCATCAAGGTGGGCAGAATGCTTTGATAACAGCATTGGAAGCAGCTTTGCAAAGAATTTCTGCGTTACCTAAAGATACAGAAAATAGGTGATTCATAAGATTTTTGCTTCAAGGAAATAAGGATTGATTACATATTTGGATAAATAGGTCCATCACCACCTTGTGGGCATGTCCAATTGATATTTTGATTAGGGTCTTTGATATCACACGTTTTACAATGGATACAATTTGAAGCGTTAATTGTGTAAGTTGTGTGATCATTGTCATTGTGCCATTCATAGACAGCGGCAGGACAATAGCGTGCAGAAGGTCCTCCATAAATTGCGTATTCAGAGCTTTTTTGTGTTTCGATGGATGCTATTTTTAAATGACAAGGTTGGTTTTCTTCATAGTGAGTATTTGAAAGTGCTACACTAGAAAGACGATCAAAAGTTATAATACCATCAGGCTTTGGATAAGTGATGGGCTGAAATTTTTCAGCTGGTGCGAGACAAGCGTGGTCTGCTTTTCCATGAGATAGCGTTTTAAATAAGGAAAA
This sequence comes from Bartonella sp. F02, assembly GCF_026929975.1. GTDB lineage: Bacteria > Pseudomonadota > Alphaproteobacteria > Rhizobiales > Rhizobiaceae > Bartonella. Next base: position 184,999 of record NZ_JANHOK010000004.1, on the reverse strand, counting down.
GCCAAAAAACTGTTGCCACCATATATCAAAACCGGCAAGCGTAATTCCATATTTTGTGCCATATTTTGTCCAAAGAGGCTTGGCATTGCGTACTTGATAAAGATCTTTTCCAATAGGGCTCTGGCGCCAATGATCTTCGATTTCTGTTACTTCATCATGAGCGCGTCCTTGGGCAAGAGCATCAGCAATTTTATCAGCAGCTAATATGCCCGATAATATAGCATTATGTGATCCTTTGATCCGAGGCACATTGACAAAACCAGCAGAACAACCAATGAGAGCACCACCGGGAAAGGTGAGTTTTGGGACAGACTGCCAACCTCCTTCACTAATGGCACGTGCTCCATAGGCAATACGCTTTGCACCTTGAAAGATGTCGTATATTTGAGGATGCGTTTTAAACCGTTGAAACTCTTCAAAAGGGGAGAGATAAGGATTTTGATAATCTAAATGTACAACAAAACCAACAGAAATTAAATTATTTTCTTGATGGTAGAGAAAACCTCCACCTCCTGTTTTATTATCCAATGGCCAGCCAGCAAAATGTTGCACTAAACCGGGTTTATGTTTTTGCGGATCAATTTCCCAAAGTTCTTTAAGACCAAGACCAAATTTTTGCGGATCACGATTTTTGCTAAGATTAAATTTTTGTATCAATTGTTTTGCAATTGAACCGCGTGCTCCTTCTGCAATGAGAGTATATTTTGCAAGTAAAGCTATTCCAGGTATATAATTTTTCCCAGGCGTTCCATTTTTTTCAAGCCCCATGTCTCCTGTAAGAACACCAATGATGGCTCCATGATCATTATGCAGGACATTTGATACAGAGAATCCTGGGTAAATTTCAACACCAAGTTTTTCAGCTTTTTTACTGAGCCATCGACAAACATCTCCTAATGAAACGACGTAACAACCGTCATTTGATAAAATTTTAGGACGAAAAAGACTGGGAAATACGTGAGCCGATTGAGGTTTAAGCAGGAAAAACTGATCGTTTGTGACAGATGTTTTAAAGGGGTGATCTGATTCATTTTTCCATTCTGGTAAAAGTGTATCGATTCCAATAGGATCAACAACAGCTCCTGAGAGAATATGTGCACCGATTTCAGCACTTTTTTCGAGAACGATAATAGAAAGTTCGGGATTGATTTGTTTGAGACGAATTGCTGCAGAAAGACCTGCAGGGCCTGCTCCTACAATAACAATGTCAAATTCCATGCTTTCGCGTTGGTGATGCCTATTTGCATTCATGACTTATAGAGCTTTTTCCAGTTCAGGAATAATGTGATGAAGATCTCCAACGAGAGCATAATCTGCAATTCGCATAATAGGCGCTTCTTCATCTTGATTAATCGCCACAATAATTTGTGCATCCATAATCCCAGCTAAATGTTGAATGGCGCCAGAAATCCCAACAGCAATATAAAGTTTTGGAGCAACAATTTTTCCTGTTTGTCCAATTTGCCAGTCATTGGGTGCATATCCGGCATCAACCGCTGCTCTGCTTGCACCTAAAGCTGCACCGAGTTTGTTAGCAAGTGGCAAAAGAAGATTCATAAAATGTTCTTGTGATCCAAGTCCACGACCGCCTGATATAATGATTTGCGCTGAGGTAAGATTGGGGCAATCATTTTTGTTTGTTTCTTTTTTGAGGAATGAAGAAAGGTCTGGATTAGGGGCAGGGGAAATTGCTTTAATGGGGGCATTATTTTCTTGAAGTGCTGGCTTAAAGGAGGCGGCACGCACGGTAATAATTTTTTTATGATCATTTGTTTGTACAGTTTCAATGGCGTTTCCTGCATAAACTGGTCGTTTAAATGTATTTGGTGTCACGACGGAGATAATGTCTGAAATTTGCATAAGATCAAGAAGCGCAGCAACGCGCGGCATTACATTTTTACCAGTACAGGTGGCTGCAGCCATCATTACTTCATATTCATGAGAGAGTTCTACGATTGTTGCAGCTAGAGGTTCTGCTAATTGATGGGCTAAATAATCCGCTTGAGCAAGAAATACTTGACGCACTCCAGATAGACGAGCACAGCTTTCTGCAATGTTTTGAACTTTTTCTCCACAGACCAAAATATCAACTTCACTTCCAATTGATTGAGCAGCAGTGAGTGCTCTTGCAGTTTCTTCTGCTAAGGAATGATTGTCATGTTCGGCTAATAAAAGAATTGCCATAAACTTTGCCTTTTTTGTGTTGTCTGTTTGTTTAAATATGATTTGCGTTTTTTAATGCACGAACAAGTTCTTCTGCATTAGCTACTTTCCTTCCGGCTTGACGGGGTTTTGGTTCTTCAACGCCAAGGACAGTTAAACGCGCTCGTGTCTCCACACCAAGATCAGTTATTTCCTTTTTTTCAATCGGCTTTTTTTTCGCTTTCATAATATTAGGAAGAGAAGTATATCGTGGTTCGTTTAATCTTAGATCAACAGTCATAACCATAGGAAGCGGGAGGCGAATAGTTTGTGTGCCATCGTCCACTTCACGAGTTACGATAGCGTATTCTTCGTCGAGATTGAGGTGTGAAGCAAAGGTTGCTTGTCCCCAACCAAGGAGAGCTGCTAACATTTGACCCGTTTGATTGCTGTCATCATCAATGGCTTGTTTGCCTAAAAAGACCATCGTTGGCTTTTCTTCATGAACAATAGCTTTGAGTGTTTTCGCAACTGCTAAGGGTTCGAGTGTTTCTTCAGTTTTCACGAGGATAGCGCGATCAGCTCCCATTGCAAGCCCTGTCCGTAAGGTTTCTTGTGCTTCTTCTGATCCGATGGATACAAGAATAATTTCTGAAATTTTACCAGATTCTTTTTGACGAACGGCTTCTTCGACAGCAATTTCATCAAAGGGGTTCATGGACATTTTGACATGGGATAGATCAACACCTGTGCCATCGGATTTAACACGTATTTTGATATTATAATCAACAACACGTTTGACAGCGACAATTACTTTCATGATGATCCTCTTTGTTTATCCGATGACTAGTTTATATGAATAACGATAAGAAACCAACTTCTTTAAAATTTAAGCATAATTGTTTTTTTAATTCTATAAATTTTCCTTTATTTTCTTATGTTATTTTAATTCATTCTTTTCTTTCTTAGATTGTAGTAACAATGAATTTTTGGAGGAGGTTTGGAAGCATAAATGGATCTTAATTTTCAAAATAGAAGTATATCCTCATTATTTGTGAAAAAAACTTTATAAAGAATAAGTAAAAGAATAGTCTTGTATCAATAATTAAGATATAAAATTTTTATTTATTTTCAGCTTATTATGAAATAAATGTTGGTTGATCATTATGAGTTTGTACAATGTTCAGTTTATAAGCAAAGATAACTGAAATTCTACATTAAGGTGAAGTCATCATATGTTATTCAGAAGTTTAATTCATTAAAGATCAATATAAGCTTTATTTTTTCTCAAATTATTATGATTTAAAATACTTTTCTTTTATTATTTTTAAAGCTCTATTTACTAAAATGGATCACACTGCCTCATTATTGATATGATTCTATAAAGAACAATAAATAAGGGGTAGCGTCAGTGAATATAAAAAGTCATAGTGCAAATGCGGTTGCGCATGATAAGCTTTCTTCTTTTGTTGTTGATCAAAAGCAGAAAACGGAGACGTTTACTGAAATAACAATGTCGAATATTGCTACTCAATTGCGCTATGTTTATGAACAAATGCAAGCAAAACAAGCCGCTCATCATGCAACGATACAAAATATTTTGGATAATCATTTTAAATCTTACTTAGATGATATTAATCAAGCCATTTTGGCTGAACATGCTGCGCGTATTCAGACAGAAAAAAAACTTTTTGATCATTTAAAACAAATTGAAATGCTGATTCAAAATTTGCTTCATGAAAAGAAAGATCAGAAAGAAGCAGCAATGATATCAAGAGCTTCCCATTCACAATCAGTTGGTTCTGTCGTGCATTATCTTGCTCATGCGACAGGTGAGAAAGAGCAAAACTTCTTTTCATCTCAAGATGTACCAATTTTTTTGAAAAAAGAAAAAGACAATGCACTACAATCGAGTTCTATGAACTCATTGCAACACAATAAAGTTCATGCTCCATTAACGGAGTCTGTGTCATCATTGTCGAAAGATATAGCGCAATCTTTGAAAGATATTCCTGCCGAAAAGAAATTTTTTAATGCTCACTTGTTCCGTGATATTGCAGTTCAACGTATTTTTTCTGTTAAAAAAAGATCTTTGAAATTTTTTCTTTTTTTGAGTTATTGTGTAAAAAAAACGTTGGTCAGTTTTTTACTCATTGCGCTTATGATTGTTATAACGCTATGTTTTTACCGTTTTATCGAATGGGAGCGTTTTTTTTAACTTTGATTATGATTGTTATTTTAATGAAAGAATGTAAAAAAGGAGGTGAACTCTCGTTATTTACTTGTTAATTAAAAGTATTTGTAGAGTTCAAATTCCTGTTTTAAAATAAAATAAGAATTATTGACAGAGTGTTTGATAACTATTGGAAGCGAACCTAAAATTTTATTGAAAGTTTCGTAAGTGAGTATTTATTTACCAATTGCTGAAATGTCGCTCAATATACTAATTTTGATTAGTATGGGAGTTGTTGTTGGTTTTATTTCAGGTCTTTTTGGAGTTGGAGGTGGTTTTTTAATCATACCTTTATTGATTTTTTATAATATCCCTCCTGCCATTGCTGTTGGCACCGGAACTAATCAGATGATTGCTTCTTCTGTGACAGGAGCAATTACACACTTTAAAAGACGTAGTCTCGATCTCAAATTAGGTATTTTTTTGGCAATAGGTGGAGGATTTGGTTCGTTAATTGGAATTCAAATTTTTTCTCTTCTTAGAACGTCAGGGCAATTAGATTTAATTATTTCACTTCTGTATGTGATTCTCCTTGGTGGTGTAGGAAGTTTGATGGCTATTGAAAGTTGGGGTACGATCATACGGCAACATAAGGGACAAAAAGTTAGTATTCGTCGTCCTGGTCAGCATAATTGGATTCATCGTTTACCTCTCAAAATGCGTTTTCGGACATCAATGATTTATGTGAGTGTGATTCCAGTTTTCGTGATTGGTTTGATCATAGGATTACTCTCTTCTATTATGGGAGTTGGTGGAAGTTTTATTATGGTTCCTGCTTTGATTTATCTTTTGCGTGTTCCAACCAGTGTGGTGATTGGTACATCATTGTTTCAAATTACATTTGTAACAGCCCTCACAACTATTTTACAAAGTGTGAGTAATAACTCTGTTGATATTGTGTTAGCTTTTTTGCTTATGCTTGGTGGAGGAATTGGTGCGCAATATGGCATACGAGCGGGAAGGAAACTAAAAGCGGAACAATTACGAATGGCGTTGGCATGTCTTGTGTTGGTTGTTTGTATGCGTTTAGCTTTTCAATTATTTATACGTCCTGATAATCTTTTTTCTTTGACCGTTCTTATGAGATAAAAATGGGTCAATTATTTTCTTTGTTCATGATAGTGAATTGGTTTTGCATTATTTTTTTGTCTATGGTGATGCGCGCCAATGCAGAATTAGCTTCTCATGAAGCCATTCAAATTATTGTGACAACTAATACAATCACAGTTGGTGCGAATTTTGCGGGTCGTGATCTTTATATTGCAGGTGTTTTGGAAAATATGGATCCATTGCTTCGTCAACAAAATCGTTATGATGTTGTTGTTAGTTTGGAAGGAAAAAAGCGTCCAGTAATTGTTCGAGAAAAAAAGCGAAATGCTGGTGTTTGGGTTAATGCAGATTCTTTAATTTTTCAAGATGTTCCTTTATTTTACTCAATGGTAACAACGCGTGAAATTCAGGAAATTACGAGTACTGAAAATTATAAACATTTAGGTTTAGGATTATCTTATTTTCCTCTTAAGACAGATGAGCGAGATGAAATAAAAATACAGTCTTTTCGTGAAGAACTTATAAAGTTACAAAAAGCAAAAAATCTGTATAGTGAGCAAGTTGGAAGAGTTCATTTTTCTTCTGGCTCATTGTTTACAGCATATTTTCAGTTACCGGCCAATGTTCCTGTTGGGCATTATCGTGTGCGTGCTTATCTCTTTCGTGATGGACAGTTTATTGATAGCACAACGAAAACTCTTGAAATCGTTAAAGCCCACATTGCTTATACAATTTTTCAGGAAGCTCATAAACATAGTGTTTTGTATGGAATTGTTGCGGTATTTTTGGCTATTGCGACAGGTTTTTTATGTCGTTTAATGTTTCGAAAAGATTAGAAAAGCTTAAAGTGCGTCATTTTTGTTTCCATTCGCTGTGGAATAAAGTGGTAAGAGTGATCCATTCGATTGTTTATTCAAAAAAAACTTTTTATTTGTTTCAATAAAATCTCAAAATATTCACGCTAAGAATATTTTCTATAATCTCAATAGGCTGTTTGGATATTTTAAGTGATGACAAATTCTTTTACACAGAATGATGATTTTTATGCTGTGTTATTTGTAGATATAATTTTGAGGGATTCTATTTTACAAGAGTGCTGTTTCCTTCAATTAAGGAATGGCTGTGTGAACGTTAAATTGAATATTTTTAGGCCAATTGAATGGTAGATTTGTTTGTTGAAAGACCTGTTGGAACGAATATTGCGGAATTTAGTGTTTCTGAGATAGCGGGTGCTTTAAAGCGTGTCGTTGAAGACAAGTTTGGTTATGTGCGGGTGCGCGGAGAAATATCAGGCTATAAAGGAGCACATGCTTCGGGTCATGCTTATTTTGCTTTAAAAGATGATAAAGCGCGTTTAGAGGCTGTTATCTGGCGTGGCATTATGGGAAAACTTAAATTCCCTCCTGAAGAAGGAATGGAAGTTATCGCTGTTGGAAAACTGACAACTTATCCAGGTTCTTCAAAATATCAAATTGTCATCGAGGCTCTTGAGCCAACGGGCGTTGGTGCTTTGATGACGCTTTTGGAAAATCGCAGAAAAAAGCTTGCGGAAGAAGGTCTTTTTGATGAATCAAGAAAGAAGCCTTTACCTTATATGCCTCGCATTATAGGTGTTGTGACATCTCCGACAGGTGCTGTCATTCGTGATATTGTTCATCGGATATCGGATCGTTTTCCTTTACATATTGTGGTATGGCCTGTTCGCGTTCAAGGTGAAACATGTGGTCAAGAAGTATCTGCTGCTATTCAGGGGTTTAATGCTCTTCCTTTTGGAGACGTTTTATTGAAACCTGATTTGATTATTGTGGCGCGTGGTGGAGGAAGTCTAGAGGATTTGTGGGGGTTTAACGATGAAGCAGTGGTTCGCGCTGTTAGCGAATCTGTTATTCCAGTTATTTCTGCTGTTGGGCATGAAACAGATTGGACTCTGATTGACTATGCTGCTGATTGGCGTGCACCAACGCCTACGGGTGCTGCGGAAAGAGCTGTTCCCGTTAGACTTGATCTTGATGCGCACTTGGCATCGCTTGGGGCGCGTCTTCGTGCGGGTCTTGCACGCTCTTTTGACTTTCATCGACAAAAATTGCATTCATTTTCACGCGGGCTCCCTACGGCCGATCAATTATTGGCTTTACCGCGGAGGAGTTTTGATGAAATATCAAGTCGATTACAGCGGGCTCTTTGTGTCAATTATAATGGAAAACGCGCTTCTTTTTATGGGGTTTCTGTTCGTTTGTCTCTCCGTTTACTGAATACTGGGCAAGCGCAGCGTCATGTTAAAGAGTATACGGCACGTCTTCATCGCGCTTTTTGTACCAGTTACGAGAAAAAGCATGTTTATTTTCATGGAATTTTTGTTCGATTATCTCTACGTTTATTGAATACTGAGCAAGCCCAAGAGAAGATAAAAGAGTATACGATACGTCTTCATCGTTCTTTTTTACAGCAGATTGAAAAGAAGTCTGCTCAAGTCGAGATGACGTTTAAGTTTTTAAAAAGCACTTCTTATCAAAGTATTTTAGAACGAGGTTTTGTTTTGGCTTTTGGGCAAGATAAAAAACCTATCAAACGATTAGTGCAATTTCCCGAAGATGGCCAGATCAATTTGCGCTTTTTTGATGGTGACGTTCGTGTTTCAAGCTGTGATCGTGTTCTTAGTCGATCTTCATCTAAACGTGTAAAATCGCAAGATGATGATCAAGGAACGCTTTTTTGAAATGGGTTTGCAGAATGCTTGAAGAAGGACTTCTTATGGGTGCGGATGGAAAAGTTCGTTGTTCATGGGCAGGGACTGATCCATTATATTGCACTTATCATGATCATGAATGGGGAAAACCTGTTTTTGATGATTATCGTTTATTTGAAAAAATCTGTCTTGAAGGGTTTCAAGCAGGACTTTCTTGGTTCACGATTCTAAAAAAAATTCCTCATTTTCGTGATGCTTTTGATGATTTTAATTTTGAAAAGATTATTCATTATGATGAAGCAAAAGTAAAAACATTAATGTGTGATAAAGGGATCATTCGTCATTCTGGAAAAATTCTATCCGTATTGAATAATGCAAAAAGGGCGCAGGAAATTATAATCGAATGGGGCAGTTTATCTCGCTATTTTTGGTCTTTTCAACCGCCACAATCAGAGCGTTATGCGAAGATAAATTTTCAAGTATTACGCGCTAACCCTGCAACGCCTGCTTCTGTTCGTTTATCAAAAGATTTAAAAAAACGTGGTTGGACATTTGTTGGTCCTACAACGTGTTATGCTTTTATGCAGGCGGTAGGGATTGTTAATGATCATCTTGAAGGATGTTTCTGCCGATAAATTGATCAGAATCTTTTTATTCTTTTCTCTTATATTGATGATATTGTTGGATTATAGAGATATCAAAATGTATTTTTCTTTATTTAACAATCAGCTTTAACTTTATAATAAAGACATAACGACCCATTTTGGATGTTTTTTATATTTATGAAAAAGATAGAGATTAGTTGTGTAGAGAATCTGTATCGAATCATTATTGTAGCTTGTATTTGATTTTATCCGCTGGTAAGTTAGTTTTGGAGGAAGTAGTTTTATAGATGAACTATGATTATTAAAGAGGGGAATATTTAAAAGCTCAAGACATTAAACCATTTTATTTTTGTGCGTAAAAATGTGCTTAGTTGTATGTTATTTTATTAACAGTTATTGCTAAAAAACATTGCTTAACAGTTCCAGTATTTTTATATCCTCATTGTATGTCTATTGATTTTGGGAATAATTTTTGGAGCATGACAGTGTCTTCTCAGAAATCTTCGTGACATAACTTCATACACTATTTATTGCGTAAGTTATTGATTCCATTACAATTATAACATGTGTTTTATTTAGAGTGAGGAAAATTGTACAATAACTTCAGCCTTCTGACCTCCTCAAAAATAATGATTTTTATAATAAATTTTAAAGGAAAAATTTATGAATGTGAAAAAAAAAATCTTTAAAAGAAGTTGTTCTTTTCTTTCTGGTTTTATGGCTATGAATTTATTTTTGCAGCCAGTTTCTGCAAAAACACCTTCTGATACGCTTGTTATGGCTTGGAATATTGATGGAATTATGACTTTCGATCCTGCGCAGCTCAATGAAGCTACGACGAGTGAAATTATTTTAAATGTTTGTGATAGCTTGGTTGATTCTTCTATTGAGGATGCGGGAAAGGTTGTACCACGTTTGGCAAAGAGTTGGGATGTTTCGGGCGGGGATGATAGTACGGTAATTACTTTTCATTTACGCGATAATTTGAAATTTTCTGATGGTCGTTCTGCGAATGCTCATGATCTTGTTTGGAGCATGAAACGCGTTGTCCATTTGAAGATGGCGGCGGCGGCAACGTTTAATGAATATGGAATTACAACAGAAACCGTTGATGATGCTATTCAAGCTTTGGATGATACAACTTTAGTGATGAAGTTTAATAAGCCTTATCCAGCAGAGCTTATATTGAATAATATTGGGACTAATCATGCGTCTATCTTGCTTGATCGTGAAACCCTTATGAAACACGAAGAAGATGGTGATATGGGGAATCGGTATTTAGTTTCTCGTGCAGCTTGTGTTGGACCTTATACGTTGGCCAATTGGCGTCATGGAGAAGCTGCTTTGTTGCATTCTAATCCTCATTATTGGGGAGATGCACCTAAGCTCAAGAAAATTTTGATCCGTCATGTTGCTGAGCCGGGGACACAACGCTTAATGTTGCAAAAAAATGATGTTGATGTCGCTCGTAATTTGGGACCTGAAGCTCTATCAGATCTTCAAAAAACAACAGATATTAGAATTGAAAAAGTATTGGTCCCAGCGATATTTTATTGGGGTTTTAATATGACGAATCCTATTTTTTCGAATGAAAAAGTGATGCTTGCCATGCGCTATTTGATTGATTACGATGGCCTTGGAAAAACAGTTCTTAAAGGTATTGGTATTCCTCGTGCGAGTTTCCTTCCAGTCGGAACTTTGGGTTCTTTGAATGAAGAAGAAGGGCAGCCTTTTAAGGTGGATGTTGAAAAAGCTAAACAGCTTTTGACTGAGGCCGGTTATCCAAATGGATTTGAAACGAGTGTTTTGGTTTCAGCAACTCCTACCTCTTTATCGATTGTAGAATCGATTCAAGACAGTGTGGCCAAAGCCGGTATCCGTCTTAAGATTGAACGTCTTGCAGGAACGCAATTATTTTCAAAGGTTTATGCTCGTGCTTATGATACGGCTTTTGTAGGATGGAGTAATGAATCTTCTGATTCTCATACCATGGCGACACGACTTATTTACAACCCTGATAACCGCTTTGAAGCTAGAAATACAGCCTATCCTAGTTGGCAAAGTGCGTATCTTGATGAAAATATGAATCGTAAGGTAGAAGAAGCTTTGTTTGAAAAAGATTCTCAAAGTCGTGCACAAAGATATGTTGATTTGCAGCGTGAATTTATGCAAAAAGGGCCTTATGTTTTTGTTTTCCAAAAATATAATGTTGTCGCTGTCGCGCCTGTTATTAAAAAATGGGTTCAGAATGGTGCGCCACGTATTTTTTATAATTTAATTGAAAAATAAATGCATTTTAGATGCTGCAAAATATCAATCAAGATAATGATTGTGTGATGATTAAAGATATCTCTCTGTATAAAAAGATTCAGTTTTTTGTGTCTATAATGGCAGAGAGATATTACTCAGTGATATAGAGTTCTGTTTGTTTTGTTGGTATTAATGATTTGATAATATTAGTAAATGTGTTTACTAATATGTTATGGGTGGTTTACAGTTTTGATGATAATGTTTATGCTAGATCGCAAAATTGATATTATGTTCTATAAGATAAAATAAAATAACAAGACTTCCGATATTGTTTCAAAGGGTGGAGTGACATAGAAATAAGGGGATGAAATGAAAATAAAGAGCATTTTAAGAAATTTTTGTGTTTTATCGGGGTCGATTGGTTTTTTAAGTGGAGTTACATCGACAGCTTTTAGTGCAAACTCTAATGATACTTTGAATCTTAGTGAAATTTCTAAAAATACTTTAGTGATGGCATGGAATATCGATGCTATTAATCATTTTGATCCGGCACAGGTTCTTGAATCGGTAACGAGTGAATTGTTAGTCAATATGTGTAATTCCTTAGTGGAATATGATCAAAATGATCCAACAAAAATTCGCCCTTCTATGGCTCGATCTTGGAATGTTTCTGATGATGGAAAGACAATAGTTTTTCATCTTCGTGATGATTTGAAGTTTGAAGATGGAAGGAGTGCAACTGCGCATGATCTTGCTTGGTCAATGCGACGGATTATTAAATTAGGATTGAGTTATGCTCAATTTTTAATGAATTATGGGTTGACCAATGATAACATTGAAACCAGCATTCAAGCTCTTGATGATACAACTTTACAGTTAACGTTAGATCAACCTTATCCTGTCCATCTTGTATTGGCAGTGATTGGACAGTCTTTTGCTTCTGCTATCCTTGATCGACAGATTCTTGAAGCGAATGCTGTTAATGGTGATATGGGGAACAAATATTTAGCGACTCATTCGGCTTGTGTTGGTCCTTATAAGTTGGTGAGTTGGAGACCTAGTGATCAAGTTATTTTACAAGCAACTCAGAATTATTGGGGTGAGGCACCAAAAGTTCAACGGATTTTGATCCGTCATGTGGCTGAATCGGCGAGTCAAAGACTTCTTTTAGAAAAAGGTGATGTTGATATTGCGCGAGATCTTTCTGCAGAAGATGTTTTGGCCATTGAGGCGCAAGGAGGGGTAGCTAAAATTAATCGTATTTTACGGCCTCAATCGATTTATTTGGCTTTAAATAACAAAAATAAGATTTTGTCTCACGAAAAAGTTCGGTTAGCATTTCGTTATTTAGTTGATTATGAAAATCTTGGACAAACTGTTTTAAAAGGGGTTGCCGTTCCTCGAGCTAGTTATATTCCATTAGGGGTTCCTGGTGCTTTGGATGAAGAAGAAGGTATGCCCTTTAAACTTGATCTTGAAAAAGCGAAACAATTAATTACCGAAGCGGGATATCCACATGGTTTTAAAGCTAATTTTATAATTGGTACGCTTCCTTATATGTTAACTGTTGCGCAGTCTATTCAAGAAAATGCGCGAAAAATTGGTATTGATCTTGCTATTGAAAGAATGGCACAGGTTCAGTTATTAAGTCGTAATCGTAGTGGAAACTATGATGTTTCTATTATGGGGTGGAATACAACAGAACCGGATGCTCATCCACCTTCATTACGAAATGTTTTTAACCCTGACCCAACATTTACTCAAAAGCAAAAAACATATTTAGCTTGGCGGATGGGTTATTATGATGAAAAAGCTAATAAGATGGTGATGGATGCTTTATTTGAGAAAGATGAAAGTAAGCGTCTTGAACAGTATCGTGATTTACAGCGTTATATGCTTAAACATGGTCCTGCCACCTATTTATTCCAGACATATCATACTATTGGTGTCGGGCCTGCAGTTAAAAATTGGGTTTGGAATAGCTTTAACATTTATTATGATAAGTTAGAAAAGTACGAGCAATCAGAATAAACTAAAAGTTAATATATTCCGTCTGATTGCGACTTTTTTCTTCTATTTCAGAGTAGCGTTCAGACTTATGCTTCATAAGTGTGTAGGAAATCATTGTAATGAATTTATCCTTTTTCCAGAATGGTTCTGTATCGCAAGAGCAGAAGAATTGGTATTTTTGGGTCTTTTTTTTCAAGACATTTAAGTTACTCGTTTCAGTTTTTATTACTTTGCTGGGTTTGATAACGGTTACTTTTTTTATTGGTCGTCTTCTCCCTTTAGATCCTGTTCTTGCTATTCTTGGTGATAATATTACGCAGGAAGCTTATGACGTCATGTTCCATAAATTGGGTCTCGATCGGCCACTAATTGTCCAATATTGGAGTTATCTTAAAAATGTTTTTTTGTTTGATTTCGGAGATTCTTTAACTTCAGGGCAGCCTGTTTTAATGGATATTAAACGTGTATTTCCTGCAACGTTAGAACTTGCTACAATCGCTATTATTATTAGTACGAGTTTTGGTATTCCATTAGGTGTTTTTGCGGCAATGTATCGCAATTCATTTATTGATTATTTTGTTCGTGTTTTTACATTGATTAGTTATTCAACACCGTCTTTTTGGCTTGGGTTGATGTCATTATTAGTGTTTTATGCTAAACTCGGCTGGGTTGGTGGTCCGGGGCGTATTGATTTTATTTATGAGTATTCTTTTGAATCAAAAACAGGATTTTTTCTTTTAGATTCTGCATTGCAGGGCGAATGGGAAGTTTTTGGGAATGCTCTGAGTCATATTATTCTGCCTGCTTTAATTTTAGCATTTGGCGCTATGGCTTATATTAGCCGTATGACACGCGGATTTATGATTGAACAGTTAAATCAAGAATATATTATTACGGCACGTGTTAAAGGATTATCTTGGATGCGTACGGTCTGGGGGCATGCTTTTCGTAATATAGCGGTTCAGGTTATTACTATTGTTGCTCTTTCTTATGCTTTTTTATTAGAAGGTGCTGTTTTGACGGAAACAATTTTTTCTTGGCCTGGTTTTGGACGTTATTTGGTTAATGCGCTTATGGCAGGTGATATGAATGCAGTTGTAGGATGTACGTTGCTTACAGGATGCATTTTCGTTTCAATTAATTTATTCTCCGATTTACTTTATCGCATTTTTGATCCAAGGACACGTTGAACATGGCAGTAATTCATCATAATGAACGACCATCGTCGTTTTCTTTGAAATATTGGTTGAATGGATCTATTCCACAGTCAGTTTTTCAAGCTAATATGCAGAAATTTTATCATTCATTGGTTAAGTTTTCTCATAATTTTTCTGCCCTCTTTGGTGCGATTATTATCTTTATTATTATTTTGTGTGCGATTTTTTCTCCTTGGATTATTTCCCATGATGTTATTAGTAATGATCTCGCCAATCGATTGCAGCCGCCCTCTATGTTGCATTATTTTGGAACAGATGAATTAGGCCGTGATATTTTTAGCCGATTAATTTTTGGAACACGTATTACTCTTTATATCGTTTTTTTAACGACGATTATTGTGGGGCCTATAGGATTGGTTGTTGGAGCTGTATCGGGTTATGTCGGCGGATGGGTTGATGTTGTCTTAATGCGTATTGTCGATATTTTTCTTGCTTTTCCTGGTTTGATTTTAGCTCTTGCTTTTTCAGCAGCTTTAGGACCTGGTATAGAAAATGCGGCCATTGCAATTTCGCTTGCAGCATGGCCACCTATAGCGCGTTTAGCTCGTGCTGAAACCTTGATGATCCGTTCATCTGATTATGTTTCAGCAGTTTTATTGCAAGGGGCATCTTCTTGGCGCATTATTTTGTTTCATATTGCACCGATGTGTATTCCTTCGGTCGTTGTTCGGTTAACATTAAATATGTCGGGGATTATTTTAACAGCTGCAGGTCTTGGTTTTTTAGGATTAGGTGCTCAACCACCAAGTCCTGAATGGGGTGTCATGCTTTCAACGGGGCGTGAGTTTATGATGACAAGTTGGTGGTTGGCGGCAATACCAGGCTGTGCGATATTGTTTGCAAGTCTTGCTTTCAATCTTTTGGGCGATGGACTTCGTGATATATTGGATCCGCGTAATGGATAAAAAGTTATTAGAAATAGAAGATTTGTGCATTGGTTTTCCTTCAGTGCAGGGTATGTTTGAAGCCGTTCGTGGTGTTAGTTTTACTGTGGGAAAAGAAAAAGTTGGAATTGTTGGCGAGTCAGGATCTGGAAAGTCGACAACGGGACGTGCAATTTTAAAGCTAAGCCCTCGTTCAGCGGTTGTTAAAGCTAAAAAAATGCGATTTCATGATATTGATTTGTTGACGGCAAGTGAAACTCAAATGCGCTCTATTCGAGGAAAACGTATTTCGATGATTTTACAAGATCCAAAATATTCGCTGAATCCACTGATCCGGATTGGAGCACAGATTATGGAAGCTTATCGTGTCCATTATGATGCGTCAAAAGCGGATGCTTGGGATAAAGCTGTTTCTATGTTGGAATCTGTAAATATCCGTGACCCTGAACGTGTTATGCGATTGTTTCCTCATGAAATATCAGGCGGAATGGGGCAAAGAATTATGATTGCTATGATGTTGATTCCAAAGCCTGATTTAATTATTGCAGATGAACCGACATCTGCACTCGATGTTACAGTGAGATCTCAAGTGTTAGCAATCTTAGATGAACTTGTAACAAAAGCTGGAACAAGTCTTATTTTCATTAGTCATGATTTAAATGTAGTGGCAAATTTTTGTGATCGTATTTTAGTCATGTATTCTGGTCGTATCTTAGAAGAATTACCTGCATGTGATTTGTCTCAGGCCTGTCATCCCTACACTAAGTCTTTGCTTGCTAGCTTGCCAAGACTTGACAATCCTGTTGATGTTTTAGCTGTTTCTGAAAGAAACTCTGATTGGTTACATGATCCTATGATTGTTAATGGTGTAGAAAGAGCTTAGCATGACCAAACGTGAAAATATTATTGAGGTCTCTGATTTATCTGTAAGTTTTGGGCAAGGGCATGAAGCGGTACAAGTTGTTAAAAATGTCAATTTTTGCATTAAAAAAGGTGAAGCTTATGGTTTAATTGGTGAATCTGGATGCGGAAAGTCAACTATTTTAAATACATTGGTTGGTCTTATTCTCCATGAGAATGGGCATATTTTCTTTGGAGGAGAAGAAATTCCTCGGAAAAGAAATAAAGCTTTTTTACGTCGCATTCAGATGGTTTTTCAGGATCCTTATGCTTCACTTCATCCGAGAAAGACAGTTCATACTGTTTTGACCGAATCTCTTACGATACACGGTATGGACAATAAAAAAGAACGCGTGAAAGATGCCTTGAATTCTGTTGGTTTAGATCCTTCATTTCTTTATCGTTATCCGCATGAATTGTCTGGAGGGCAGCGTCAGCGTATTGCTCTTGCTCGCGCCTTGATTATTGAGCCAGAGGTTTTATTGTTGGATGAGCCGACATCTGCGTTAGATGTGTCGGTACAAGCTGAAATTTTGAATTTGTTAAAAGCATTGAGAGAAAAAAAACAACTTACTTATCTGATGGTCTCTCATGATTTGCCTGTTGTCGCGCATATTTGTGATCGTGTTGGCATTATGCATCAAGGAGTTATTCTTGAAGAGTTAAGTAATGATGATTTGCGTCAGTTCCATGCAAAAACTGATTATACAAAGATGTTTTTTGCGGCAAGTATTCAATCTTGTCTTTCTCAGGAAGATAGAGTTTAAATCATTTCTATGAAGAAATAAGAAACGTATCTTTATTGAAGATTAGTTTTATGGATATTTATGCAGTTGGTGATATCATTTACACTGTGATACACAATTTTATTTATTTTTCTTTTTAAAGTCTGATTAAACGAGTTTTTTATTTAATTATAGGCATCGTTGTTTTTATATTTTTTACATTGATTCTATTGATAGAAACTTTTATTATGGAAATTGGAAGTTTTTCATCCATTAAGTAAACTGATGAATCAATTGTACGTTGCTTTAGTAAGTGTGATTGCAGTAATTATCCTTTATTTCATGCAAGAAATATTTCAGCATTTATGATGTCTCTGTTATGCGTGATTTTACGTGTATAAAATTGTAAAGTTATGTTTTTAAAAGAAAACAGTAAGCAAAAAAGAAAACTGCGCGGGAGTTTTTATTTTCAAACATTAAACTTAGAATGAATAAACTAAAAATATTAATGTAAAACGTAAGTATTTTCTAAGGTAAGAGTGTATTTTTAGATTAAATAGCGTTTAATTAAAGAGATATTTTATTGTAGATTTTCTTAAATTATTTATGAAATTTGTAGACGCTATTGTCTCTATTGTAACTGATTATGATAGCAGTGTGAATTATACGCTGACTTTTTAAAGCTGACTTTTTAAAAAAGGGATAAAAATTAAAAAGGATACAAAAAAACCTGGTAGCGGAGGAGGGATTTGAACCCCCGACACAAGGATTATGATTCCTCTGCTCTAACCTACTGAGCTACTCCGCCAAAATCGTGCAACAATCTCTTGAACGGGATATAAGGGGTAGAATAGTAAGATGTCAAGCATCCTTTTTAAGCTTTTCTCTTGTCATTCTATTTCATACTCGATATGGAGTAGGTCAAAATGTAATTTTATATGAATTTGACAAGGTAAGGCATAAAAAATGGTGCCACGTATAGCAGTTTTAGGATGTGGTTATTGGGGTGAAAATCATATACGGACTCTTCAGAGTCTTGGAGCTTTAAGAGCTGTTTCGGATATTGATGGTAATCGTGCAGCGCATTTTGCAAATGCGCATGGGGTAGAATCTATTGCACCTAATGATCTTTTTGAGCGAACAGATATTGATGCAGTGGTGTTGGCTTTACCCCCACAATTTCATACAGAAAATGCACTTCGTGCTCTTAAAAATGGCAAAGATGTTTTGGTTGAAAAACCGATAGCTTTGAATGTGGCTGATGCGGAACATCAAATTCGTATTGCTGATGAATATAAGCAAATTTTGATGGTTGGTCATATTTTGCGGTTCCATCCTGCTTTTGAAAAAATGTATGAGTTAGTGGAAAAAGGGGAATTAGGTCATGTCCGTTATATCTATTCTCATCGATTAGGTTTTGGCAAATTTCATACACAAAGTGATGCATTATGGGATCTTGCCCCTCATGATCTCTCAATGATTTTAGCTTTGACAGGGTGTGAACCTTCTGATGTTCGTGGAGAAGGAACTGCCATTCTTGATCAGCTTTCTGATTTTTCACATATTCATATGACGTTTCCCAATGGTATCCGGAGTCATCTTTTTGCATCACGCTTTAGTCCTTATCGAGAAAGACGTTTAACAGTTGTTGGTACAAAAGCGATGCTTATTTTTAATGATATGGAGCCTTGGAGTCGTAAATTAGCGTTTCATCGTTTTTCTGTTTGGCAGGAACATAAAGAATGGGCTTTTAGTACAGATAAGTTAAATTATCTTGACCTTTGTGAAAGTTTGCCGCTTACTCATGAATTGCAGCATTTTCTTCATTGTATTAAGACGCGTCAATCACCTCGTACCAATGGTAATGAGGCTGTAGCTGTTCTACGGATTTTAACTGCTGCAAGTACTAGTTCTGGTCCATAGAAAGAGATGAGGAAGCATTTTCGTATTATTGTGATTATTTATTGGAGTTATTATGCAGTTTGTTGACCTTGGAGCACAGCGTACACGTATTAAAGACAAAATTAATGCTGCGGTTTTGCGTGTGCTAGAAAGTGGTCAGTATATTTTAGGACCAAAAGTAACAGAATTTGAGGAACAGTTAGCAGATTATCTTGGTGTTAAGCACGTTGTTGCATGTGCTAATGGTACTGATGCATTAAAGATGCCTCTGATGGCTAAAAATATTGGTCCAGGAGATGCTGTTTTTTGTCCTAGTTTTACATTTTCGGCAACAGCAGAAGTTGTTGCTTTAGTAGGAGCAGAACCTGTCTTTGTGGATGTTCTGCCCGATACATTTAATATGGATAGTGATAAACTTTGCGAAGCCATTGAGATGATTAAACAAGAGGGGCGTCTCAAACCAAAGGCCGTTATTGCTGTTGATTTATTTGGATTACCGGCTGATTTTTCTAAAATCGCTACTGTAGCAGCAAAAGAGAATCTTTTTGTTATCGAAGATGCAGCTCAGTCTATGGGGGGGAGATCTGGTCACACTATGTGTGGAGCATTTGGAGACGTTGCAGCAACAAGTTTTTATCCAGCAAAGCCACTTGGGTGTTATGGTGATGGAGGCGCCATGATGACTAACGATGATGACTTAGCGTTGCTTCTCCGTTCAATTTTGTTTCATGGTAAGGGAAAAAATCAATATGACAATGTGCGGATTGGTTTAAATTCACGATTAGATACAATTCAAGCCGCTATTTTATTAGAAAAGCTTGTTATTTTTGAAGATGAGATAGAAAAACGCACAGCTATTGCTCAACGTTATTTTGATGGCTTAAAAGATGTTGTAATCGTTCCAGAGGTAGGGGAAGAGGATCGTTGTGCTTATGCGCAATATACTATTAAAGTTGAAAATCGTGATCAACTAAAAGCGTATCTACAAGAATCTTCTATTCCTACAATGATTTATTATAATACTCCGTTGCATTTACAGGAAGCTTATAAAAATTTTCCTTATGTGAAAGGGTCTCTTTCTGTGTCGGAAAATTTAGGAAACTGTGTTTTAAGTTTACCGATGTATCCCTATTTGTTGCCAAATGATCAAGATACTATTATTGAGAAAATAAGAGATTTTTATCATGCTTAAGTTGGGATTGATATCCTTGAAGTTCAGTTGAACCATCATTTTTTGTGATCATATGAAATGTTGTATTAAAAGAATTCATTATTTGATCAGGTGTGTTGAAAGTTATTCTCTTCAAGATGATTAAGGTAAGATGATTAAGGTTTTATCAATTTTATAAATTTGTTTTTCAATAGTTGAATGATCCTTTATTTTATTTTGAGATGTGATCATCGCTCGAGCCAAGCATATTCATAATAACTCCTTGTTTATTATGGATAATAAAGGGGGTATGAATAGTTATTTATTCTGATTTTTACTCTCAAAATTCTTTTATGATAGATACAATCTTACTTAGAAGAACTTTTTTTGGCTCGAGTTGTTTTTTTTCGAATGCGAGATGCAAGATCATTTTTACTTTGAGAGTTTTTTATTAATGCATTTATGGGTGAATCTTTCCCTTCTTTTAGCGCTATTTGAGCTGTGAGTGTTGTGGCTAATTCTTTTGCTTCTTCCTGTAATTCATGTAAAATTTGATGATTGAGAGAAGATTTAAGCTCACTTATTTGAATTTTTTGTAAACGTTTCCGGTAGTGTGCTATTTTTTCACGCATAGCGTTTATTTCCATTATGAATATATCTGTCGCAGAAGTGTTCTGTTTAGTTTCTTCAGGAAGAGCTTTTATTTCATCGTCAATATAAGACGTTTGTTGTTCAAGAGGGAGTAACTGATAAAGCTGTTCTTTAATTTGACTGAATTGTATTTTTTGTCGCGCATATTTTTTTTGTAAAGAAACATATTTTTGTTCATTGCGCACTAATTCCACAGCATGTTGTGCACAAAGAAAATCGTAATTCTCTTGTATTTCAGTGAGGGATGATGGAATTTTTTCTGCAGCAAATTTGTGCGCAAAGTGAAGCATTCTATGCCAAATAATAGGAAAGACAAGCAACAATAACCAACAGGTAAAAGCAACTCCAAGAATAAAGAATAGAATTGATTGGATGAACATAATTTCTTATTTTCCAAATGAATTTTTTAAAAAGGATTCCATGTTGGTTTCGGAGTTAATTTTAAATATCCCATATTAATACCGACGCGTGCACCAATTCCTGTACGAATTGGAATCAATAAGACATTATTGCGTTTAAGAACATGGAAACCGACACCTGCAACAAAGTAGGCTGAACCGGAAATCCCTCCATAGCGCCCCCATAGATTATTTATATGATCAAGGTCATAAACTAAGATCATTAAACGAGAACCTTGGCCTCCTAAATCAAAACCTATAGAAGGTCCTTGCCAGAAGACTCTGTACTGACCATAATTTTTTGTAAATGCTTGTCCTTCTCCGTAAGTTAATCCAGCAAAAAATGCGCCGGAAGCTTCTTCTCCCAAAACATAGGCATTTGGATAACCGTATTTTGAAAAGATATTTTCAATTGCAGTTGCTATTCCGCCTGCAGTTTTTCCGAAAAAATTATGACCGGAATCGATAATTTCTTGCAAAGAATAATGTTGATTGTTTTGCTCTATAGATTGAATTTGAGCGTTTGCAATTTTTATTGTTGTGAATAAAAAAAACATTAAAAATATGCTATTTATAAACCAGCGTGATACAAGAGAGAGACGCATGATATTTTCCCCTTTATATGAATTGCTCATAAGAAGACTTTAGTAAGATTTTTGTTCCATTCAAATAGAAAATAGGGTCTAATGTTATCTAAATCCTTAAAATTTATTTTTAAAAAGAAATTTTTAACGTAATTGTTCAATTTTCTTATATGCGTTGTATGTTAAAAATTTTCACGCAAAACTGAGTCTTAATTTTAAAGTTCAAGGAGTGACCTATTATTATGGCATTAGCTGTTTCTTTGAAATCAACAGATCTTGCTGCTTTGCTTTGTAGCCGCATTTGTCATGATTTGATTTCACCTATTGGAGCTATTCAAAATGCAATGGAGCTTTATGATGAGGGGGGAATTGATGAAGATGTTTTGCAATTAGTGCGTTTGTCTGCGGTGAACGCTTCTGTTCGTTTACAATTTGCACGATTGGCTTTTGGTTCTGCAGGGGGAATTGGGTGTCAAATAGAAACACGTTTTGCTGAAGAGATTGCTCAACAATATATGGCAGAAGAAAAAGCAACTTTGAAATGGCAAGCTCCTTCTTTTCTTTTACCAAAAGACGAAGTTAAACTTTTGCTTAATTTGTTATTGATTGCTAACGCAATGGTTTCTCGTGGTGGTGAAATCATTGTAATGATTTTACAGGAGCAAGATAAGCGCTCTTTTCGATTTGAAGTTTGCGGTAAAACACTGCGTATTCCTTCTCACTTTATTGATTTATGTAATGGAAAAGTGCCAGAAGAACTGATCGATGCTCATATGATCCAATTCTATTACACAGTGCTGCTTTCTGAAGAAACATCTATGAAAATTAGTATTCATGAAAGGGATGATCATGTTATTTTAGAAAGTACGAAAAACCTTTGAACATTATAA
Source organism: Bartonella sp. F02 (assembly GCF_026929975.1). Taxonomy (GTDB): domain Bacteria; phylum Pseudomonadota; class Alphaproteobacteria; order Rhizobiales; family Rhizobiaceae; genus Bartonella. Next base: position 162,722 of record NZ_JANHOK010000004.1, on the reverse strand, counting down.
AGAAAAGATATTTAAATTGTATTGAAAAAGAAGTTTTTTCTCTCAATATTTGATGGTTTTAGGCTTTCTTTATCCAACAGGAGTTTTTATTCAGACATAAAGGCTCTTTTGATATGAGGTCTTTTATTGTATAGAATATAAAAAAAGTCTCGGCCTTTACATCCGAGACTTGAGAGAGTGTATTTTTATTTTTTAGGCTGTTTTACGGATATCACTTTCGACAGGATCACGTAACACGTACCCGCGTCCCCAAACTGTATCGATATAGTTGACACCAGCAGATACAGCGTCTAATTTTTTTCGTAGCTTGCAAATAAAGACATCAATAATTTTAAGTTCTGGCTCATCCATTCCGCCATAGAGATGATTTAAAAACATTTCTTTTGTTAATGTTGTACCTTTGCGCAGGGATAGCAGTTCTAACATTTGATATTCTTTGCCTGTCAAATGGACAGGTTTCCCCGCAATTTCAACGGTTTTAGCATCAAGATTAACGGTAAGATCACCCGTAACAATCACTGATTGCGCATGACCTTTAGAACGACGTACGACAGCGTAAATCCGCGCAATCAGTTCATCCTTGTGGAAAGGCTTTGTCATATAATCATCAGCACCAAAACCAAAACCACGCACTTTATCTTCAATCCCTCCCATTCCAGAAAGAATAAGAATAGGGGTTTTAATTTTTGCCAATCGTAGGGTTCGTAAGACATCATAGCCTGACATATCAGGTAAATTCAGATCAAGTAAAATGATGTCATAATCATAAAGCTTTCCTAAATCGACACCTTCTTCACCCAGATCAGTAATATAGACGTTAAAATTTTCTGATTTTAACATCAATTCAATACTTTGAGTTGTTGTTTTATCATCCTCGATCAATAATACGCGCATCTTAAATTCCTCACTCAGCTCCTCCCGAATCAAGTGGAGCTATTCCATTTTTACAACAGTTCGCAAAACTACTGTTGATAAAAAATGACTCAAAATCAAACACTCATCACAAAGTGTTCACGAATAGTTCAGCAGTACGCGCAACAATCACTGCTGCTTTTCCCCACTATCTTAGATAGTGGTTAACAAAATATTGTTATCTTTGGAAGAGGTTAATGAAATTATTTTTAAAAATTTTATGGTAGATTCTCTTTAATCGCTTTTTTCATATAAAATTGCAATATTTATTTACCGAGCTTTAAGCTTCTTTCTTTTATGTGGAGAAAAACAGTGAAAAAATGATTGCTTCTTTTCATATGAGGTTGTGTTTGTGACTTTCCTAGAGAAAAGCAAAGCGAGCTATATCTTTTAAAGTGAGAAGAAACAGTCTGCTTTTTGGTGAAATGGTGTTTGAGGATTCGTGTCATAGTGCGAATGCGTTTTTTTAGCGTAATTAAGGAGTAAAAAGTATGAAGTCACGAGAGAGTATGGTGCGGTTAAAAATGTTTCAAGCACGTGAAAAGCGTCGTGAAATTGCACAACTTCAGATGATGATTGCAGAGTTTGAGCGAATGGCGTCAGATCTAGAAGTGCAAATTGATTATGAAGAACGTAAATCTGGAAATAGTGACATTAACCATTTTGCTTATTCTCCTTTTGCTCGAGCGGTGCGACAAAGGCGCGATAATCTCATGAATTCAATTCGTGAGTTACGGATTCAAAAAACAAACGCTGAAATTGATTTACATGAACTTGATACAGAGCTTCAATATGCTCAAGCTCTTGAAAAACGAGAAGATTCTTCGGCAATGGAAAAGGATAGCACTACAATACAATCTCGTTCAATGACTGGATAATATGTTCTGTTGATTGATTATTATTTATTGAAATAATTTATCATCTATATCAAAAATAACCAGACTTAAGGTTAAGTCTGGTTATTTTGAAAAATATTATTTAATTAAGCTCTTTAAAATAGGCTTTGCATATAAAGATTATCACTTATAGCTCTTAATGCCTATAATTTTGAATTCTCGTTGTCCGTAATCCAGCTAACCCATGTTCATCGATTGAACTTTGCCACGACAGAAATTCTTCTACAGTCAAAGTATAACGTTGACACGCTTCCTCAAGACTGAGTAATCCACCTCTGACAGCTGCAACAACTTCAGCTTTTCGGCGAATAACCCAACGTTTTGTTGTTGGTGGTGGCAAATCGGCGAGCGTAAGTGGACTTCCATCTGGCCCAATAACATATTTTATTTGTGTCTTTGTAAAATTATTCATTATATTCTCTACTTTTATTCAAGAACCTACCGCATTTATAAAACATGAATTTTAAAAAAGAGCTAAATTTATGAGAAAAAAATTAATAAAATTTTTTAAAATGTAAAACATGGAGTAAAAAATAAAACAATATATTATTCTTTTTTATAGTTTTTTGTAAAAAATAGAAAAATATTTTTAATTTTAATTTTGTAAATCTTTTTTTAAACGACTTCTTTAAAAAGATTCTGTCATTAGTTGTAGGAATGGTAAAAAAACAATATAATAAAAATAGATTGCGTGCATGAAAATATCCAATGTACTTAAGTATTAATCAATTGAAACAGAGAATAAGTATATGTTTTTGAATAGCCTTGATTTACCCGGAAAGCCGGAGAATTCTCGCATTGTTGTTGCAATGTCTGGCGGAGTTGATTCATCGGTTGTTGCGGGTCTTTTGAAAAAAGAAGGCTATGATGTGGTTGGAATTACATTACAGCTTTATGATCATGGCACTGCGACGCATCGTGTAGGATCATGTTGTGCAGGACAGGATATTGAAGATGCACGTCGTGTTGCAGAGACATTAGATATCCCTCATTATGTTCTCGATTATGAAAAACGATTTCAAGAAGCTGTGATTAATCCTTTTACAGAGAGTTATGCACATGGAGAAACGCCTATCCCATGTGTGGCTTGCAATCAAACTGTTAAATTTGCTGATTTATTGGCGACTGCACGTGAATTAAAGGCAGACGCTTTGGCGACGGGTCATTATATTCGAAGCCGTTTACATGGTTCGCATCGTGTACTGTTTCGTCCTCTTGATGCAGATCGTGATCAAAGTTATTTTCTTTTTGCGACAACGCAAGAGCAAATTGATTATTTGCGTTTTCCACTGGGTGATTTGCCTAAAGCACGTGTTCGCGAACTTGCAGCAGAAATGGGCTTTACTGTTGCAAATAAACATGACAGCCAAGATATTTGCTTTGTTCCCCAAGGAAAATATTCTGACATTATTACAAAATTACGGCCAGAAGCAGCTAATCCCGGGACAATTGTGCATATTAATGGGAAAGTTTTAGGAAAACATTCAGGAGTTGTTCATTATACTGTTGGTCAACGCCGTGGTATTGGAGTTGCAACGGGTGAAGCGCTTTATGTGGTGTATATTGATGTTGAGAATTCACGTGTTATTGTTGGTCCACGTGAGATGTTAGAAACACATAAGCTTTTTTTACGTGATGTGAATTGGCTTGGTGATGAGGTGTTAGATAATTTCCCTGTTGAAGGGATTGAAGTTGCTGTAAAGATTCGCTCAACGCGCCCTCCGCGTTCTGCTCGGTTGCATTATCAGGAAGGGGAGTTTTTTGTTGACTTGCTGGAAAGTGAAAGTGGAGTGGCTCCTGGTCAAGCATGTGTTTTTTATAATGACAATAGTCATGGAGCTCGTATTCTTGGTGGTGGGTTTATCAAATGCTCAGAGCGGACTGCTCATGCTGAAGCAATGTTGAAGCGCGTTTTGTGTAACTTGGAAACAAAATTTTCTGTTTTTGAATCAAAATTAGAAAAGGGTGTATTGTAATTTAAAATTATCAAAATCATAAGATATAGATAGAGAGAAATCTTGTGAATTTTGTGCAATATAAGCAAGAATACTATTCTTTTTTTTATAAAATGGGCACAAGTTATTTTATTCTATTTTCTGCTTTGAATGGTTGCAGAGTGGAAACCAATGAATTCATATTTTACGTTGCTTTAAAGCTTGTGCGCTGCGACTGTAGCTAGTGCTTTATGTAAAATAATATCTTTGACTTAACATTAATTCATCGTGTCATGGAAAGTAAATTTTTTATTGTCTTATTTATGATCCCGTATAAGTGCAAAGATAAAAATTTTTAAACCTAAGGTAGAATATTGTTGACAATATACAACCATAGGTATATAAATAAGATACCGAATGCGGCACAATGTATTGTTTTCGTGTCGGGTACAGGGTTTTAGGTCCCCGCTATTTCCTAAGCCTGTATGTCCTTATTAATTAAGGGAAGAGAATCTGGGTCCCCAATGCCCAGGTTCTTTTTTTATGGAAACAAAGATCTTACATTTTTTTCAAGATAACCACACAGATTCTGGTTTTATGAACCTAGGGATAAAAAAGTGTGCTCAATGTTTTAAAATATTGATGATTGTTAAGAGAAAAAATTATTTTAACACTAAGAATGTTTTTTGATTATAAGAATTAGAGCTACAATGCAGTTTTAAATTGCTTATTTTTTGTTGGGTTATATCAGAATTATTATCGTGTTGTAGTGTGTTGTGTAAAAGCAATATTGCAAATGATTCGAATAGTCTATAGTCGATGGTGATATTGCTTTGTTTCATCCTAAAATCTCCTGCGATCTTACGGGAAAAAAAGAAAACATGTCGGTTATTCTGTAGAGATTGGATTAAAATATTTAGCATTCATTGTAATAACAAAGATTGTGGTGATTATGGATACAAAAATAAAAATACAAAAATTGACAATCTTATCTATTTTAATTGCTTGTCTTGTTTTTAGTTTAAAATATTGGGCCTATTACATTACGGGTTCGGTTGCACTTTATTCTGATGCGTTGGAATCGATTGTTAATATTCTGGCCGCATTAACGGCATGGTGGGCTGTAAAAATCAGTATGAAGCCAGCAGATCACAATCATCCTTTTGGACATCATAAGGCAGAGTATTTTGCTGCTATTTTTGAAGGTGTGCTGATTATTCTTGCTGCTATTATGATTTTGAGAGAAGCTTGGATGTCTCTTTCAACCTCTGAATTATCTCATCCCCCAGGCGTATGGATTGGATTTCACCTTACAGCGAGTATAATCAATTATTTGTGGGGTATTCTTCTGGTTAAACAGGGAAAAATTCATCGTTCTCCAGCTCTTAAAGCTGATGGCATGCATTTAATGGCCGATGTTGTTACGTCATTTGGTATTTTAATTGGTTTGATTTCTGCTTTTGTGAGTGGATGGACTATTTTAGATCCGATTTTAGCGATTATTGTTGCTTTTAATATTCTTTTACAAGGATGGAAAGTAATTAATAGTGCTGTTCAAGGTTTAATGGATGTTGGAGTCGAATTAAATGAAACGATACGGATCCGTGATCTTATTTCAGCCAATGCATGTGGTGCAATTGAAGTACATGATTTGCGTACGCGTGTTGCAGGAAGAGTTATTTTTATAGAATTTCATTTGGTTGTTCCAGCAACGATGCAAGTGGGAGAAGCACATAAAATTTGCAATAAAATTGAAGGTGTTCTTGAATCTGAATTTGATAATACGCGGATTACTATTCATGTAGAGCCTGAAGATGAAGCTAAGTTACCTCTTGGGACAACGGCTATTCCTTTTGTCTGAAAGGATTTTAATGATGGTGCAGTTCTTATTGAATCAATGTTTTGCAGCATTAATCTATTTAAAATCTCTATTTTATTGTACTTGTCGAATGATTTTTCTAATGAGACATGACTATTGGAAGTGATGTTCGTTTTGGAAGTTACTTTTATTAGAGATTATATTTTTTGACAGTTGCATCTACATTTGACAGTAAAATGTTTTTATTAAGATGCTAAAAGTTAATCGTTTCAGTACACATTATTTCATTATTGGGATTGATAATATGATGACGTTGTAACTGACAATGCCATTTATGATATAAACGGTCGATTGCGAATAAATTAAAGCTTGCAGGTGTTTTTTTCCCACCAAAAGCTTGTGAAGCAGAAGCGACACCAATAACGGGAACTTTACCTAGCTTTCCTTCAATGATGTTTAATGTTGATAAATGAGTATGTCCGTGGAGAATAAGTTCACAACCATGATTTTTAATAACATTTAAAAAACGCTCTATCCCCCATAATTTTTTATACCAAGGCGTTGCGTGATGAAAAGGAGGATGGTGTATCACGACAATTCGAAAAAGATCATGTGTTGCTGCTTCATTTAAAAGTCGAGATAAAGTTCGTGCTTGAATACGGTCAAAATAACCAGTAGCAAAGAATGGTGGCGTAGCAATAGCTGATGAAACACTTATAATCGCGACATTGTTACGAGTACGCATGTAAGGAAAAGGAAGATTATTTCTTTGTGGTTCATCACCTTCTATCCAAGGTTGAAAAAAGGTGCAGGCTTTTTGAAACGCTCCACGAACGTAAGCATCATGGTTTCCAAAAGTTAAAGAAATATTTTGAGGTTTACCTTGGGTCAATAACCAGTTGCGCGCTTGTTCAAATTCTTTATCCAGAGAAAGATTAACGATATCACCAGAAATCACAAGATGGTCTGGATTTTTCATTTTTAGTGCGTGCATTAAAGTATCTAAAACGCCTGTCGTTATTTGGTTTTTACGTTTTTTTTTCCAGTTAATATAGCCGGTTAAACGTTTTCCAAGAAGTTCATAAAATGAAGGTTCTGGTAAAGGTGAAAGATGCACATCTGATATATGAGCAAGATAAAACATAGATGTTCCCATAGCGTTGGAAATAATGAGTACAATAAAAGCAAATAAATGAATTCACTCTTAAAGATTATAGAAAATGATTCAGTGAAAAACAGTTTTATTATATAATCTTAGAGAGATATTTAAGACAATTTTATGTTGTTTACAGAGAATATGGCAGGAAAATCCTTAAAAAAATAGATAAAAGATGGAAATAATCAATAATAATTGCTAAAAAATTAGTTACTATTATTTACAACAACGAATATTGATATATTCCATGTAAATCGCATTCCGTTTAATTCTATTTATTTTATACTGTTTTCTTTTGAGACAAAACAAAATATTAGCATTCAGTTTTCTTTCATATTGTACGATTTGGACACTATATTCCTAGTTCAATTAAGATAATTTTTCTTAGAATTGAATGTTATTTTTTAATGGCTTTCACGGTACCACATACTACAGAGCAGTGAAAGGCAGGCACATAGTGCAAAAAATCCAGAAAAAATTGGAAAATGAAAAGCATTGATCAAACGGGTTTCTGTTGCTTCTTTTAGAATAATTGAAGGAGCGTGGGAAGATGTTTGTTTTGTTTGCGGCTGAATGAGTTTGATGGGAGGGAATTGAAAATCTTCTTTATTGTCACGGTGTAAACGCGTGATATGACCACCAGTACGTTTACTGATTGGCATGAGTTTTTCTTCAGTTGAAATTAAATCCGAAAATTCAAGATTATCAAGTCCACCTAAAGGAAAAAAGATTGTTTGATTTCTATTACGGATAGTAAATAGTCCTGTTTCATCAGTATTTATTGTTGCTACAAATATGCCTTCTTTCTCTTTGGAAAGCGTGATATTTTCGTGTTTTCCTGAAGGAAAAATGATTTCAACAGGTTCAGGATGATCTTTCAATGTTTGTTGACGAATTGTTAAACGTCTATGGTCACTTGTTGCGCTCAAATTTTCTTCTTCAAGAGCAGGTTCTTTCATGAGCCAATGAGAAATTCGACGATAGAGAGCGGCATATGGTCCTCCCCCTTCAAAACCTCGTGCCCAAAGCCAACTTTCGTCTGAAAGCAGCATGCCCACGCGTCCTTTTCCTATGCGAGAAAGAAGCAACAAAGGCTGTTCATTTGCTCCTTTCATAAGAGTGGTGCTTTCTCCTGTGTGATGAATGACGATCTGTCGTAACCATCGACCCCATTGAGATGCTGGATGCGTAGAAGTTTCAAGATCTCGCGTAACAGGGTGACGCTGGCCTTCTTTTGTAAGCGTAGGGCGAAACGGTTTTTGAATAATAGCACCATTTGGTAACGCGGGTAAAACACTTATCAAAGGAGTTTTAGCTAATGAATGTTCTCCTGTAAACTCTGGCCCTGTTACCATTAAGAGAGCGCCACCTTTTTGTACATACTGGGTGATATAATCATAATAAATCAATGGAAGCACATTGGAATGTTGGTAACCATCAAGAATAATGAGATCAAAATTACTAATTTCCTCAACAAAAAGTTTTGTTGTAGGGAATACGACAAGTGATAGTTGGTTGACAGGTGTGTTGTCTGCTTTTTCAGGAGGACGTAAAATAGTAAAGTGAATGAGGTCGGTATTGAGATCACTTTTTAAAAGATCACGCCATGTTCGTTCACCGTTATAGGGCGCTCCTGAAATAAGAAGAACGCGTAAATTTTCTCGGATTCCTTCAATAATTGTTATAGCATGGTTGTTATTGAAGCTGAGTTCACCTTCGTGTGTGTCAGTTGTAACTTGAATGATGTTTTTTTCAGCATGAGAAAGAGTGATCTCAGTTTGAAAAATAACACCAGGTGTCACGGAATACTGACCGATTTCTTCTCCATTCATACTGACTGTAATATTTGCTTGTTCGGGAATAGATTCTGGACGCTTTCCTGTGTCTTCCACTAAAATAGAAAGCATTTGTGGTTTATTAATAAGAGCAAATCGTGGAGGAGAAACGAATTTTACTTGGCGATCGAATTCGTTTTGTCTTCCTGTTATAAGAGCATTGATGGGTGCTTGATTGCTAAGATCGGATTCTGAAGGGGTGTCATGAACTTGGCCATCAGTAACTAAAATTGTTCCTGCATAACGCGAAGGTGGAACATCAGCGATGGCTTGTTTAAGGGTCTGAAATAAATTGGTTGAAGATGTATATCGGTTATTCGCAAGTTTTCCAGCTTCAATAAAACGTGGTTCAAATTGTGGATAGTGAACGAGTTCATTAGCTAAGTATGTTTGTGCTTTATCATTGTCATCTCCACGTGTTCCAAAAGTTTGACTTTCACTGTGATCAATAACAATTCCTACAATGCTTTTGACGGGTTCACGTTGTTCTTTTGTGATCATTGGGTTTAAGAGCGCAAGAAGAAGTGAGGCAAGTGCTATAAGGCGCAATAAAGCACCACGACGTCGTGTTATGAGGCTTATAATGATAAAAAAGACAGAAAATCCTCCTAAGGCAAGAAGCCAAAAAGTTGGGAGAAGAGGTTGGAAAGAGAGAGATTGTATCATTATCTTTTCTCTCTGTTAAAACGCTCTAACATTGCTGGAACATGAACCTGATCGGCTTTATAGTTTCCTGTAAGCGTATACATGATAATGTTCAATCCTGCACGAAATGCCCATAAACGTTGCATGGGATCATTAGGGATAAGAGGGTATTTCCAAGAGCCTTTTTCATCTAATGCCCAAGCAGCAGCAAAATTATTAGCTGTGATGAGCAGAGCACTAACATTGTCTCCGGCAGAAAGATATTTTTTATTTTTTTTATTTGTTGAAGATGATTCAACCCATAAAGGTGAACCACGGTAAAGTCCTGGGAAATCAGGCATAATGTAAAAAGAACGAGAGACAACGTGATCTGCTGAGGCTGGTTCTATTGCTGGAATATTTAATCCATCTAATATTGCACGTAATTTTTGTGTTTCAGGAGTTGTAGTTTCATCAAGATTAAGATGAGCATGCATTTGATCACGAGTATCGAATAATATTGTGCCTCCGTGTTTCATGAAAGCATTTATTTTTTCAAGGCTTTTTGGGGTTGGTAGAGGTGCATCAGCGTCAATTGGCCAGTAAATGAGAGGATAAAAAGAAAGCTCATCTTTATCGAGATTAAGCCCTTTTACGGAGCCAGGTGTAAGCATTGTACGCGCTGCAATAAATTGACTGAGCATTTTTAATCCGCTTTTGCTGGTGTTATCAATGTCAGGATTATTTGTTATGACATACGCAAGATGTGTAGAACTTGCTGCTTGCACTATATTGTCGTCCGATTGATTGTTCGCTTGTGCATGGTTGGTTGATATATAGGCACAAAAAGCAATGAAGATTGCTATAAAGGGAAGAGAAACAAATATGCTTTTTCGTCGATTGAGCGCAAAAAATCCTCCCATCCATAATGCTAAGAAACTATCAAGAGCAAAGAGTAAACTGGCTAATCCTAGAAAAATTCCTGCAAGATGTTTTTCTTGTATATCATAAGATAAAGGATTTTCACTTAAAGAAGTTGGCAATGATGATTGCTTTGTGAAGTTCGATGAAGGATTTAAGAGGTTTAATGCATAAAGATTATTTTTAGAACCGTAAAATCCTGGGGGTGTCTGATATGATGGAAGAGGAGGGTTTTGTGCATCAAGGGTGAGTGGAATAGCATGAGAAGGAGGTGTTTGCAGTTGACCATGTGCCGTTAATGTCTGCCAAGGAGATTGTATTGTTTCTGTTTTTGCATGTATTGGTGACGATATATCTTTATAAGTACTGAGCATGATAAGTTTTTGCAACATTTGGGCAAAAAATCCCGAGAGTGGGAGAGTTGACCACGTTGGATCGGGCGCAACATGAATAAAAATAAGTGTTCCTTTTCCAGAGTGTTTTGCTGTGATAAGAGGAGTCCCATCAGCAAGGCTGAGCCATGTCTTATCAAAAAGATCTGAGTTTGGTTCAGCTAAGATTTGGTGTGAAACAGTGATATCTTCTGGAAAAGGAAGATCAAAGAAAAAACTCTCTTTTGTAAAAGGTGCGAGTTTTTGTGGTTGAGACCATGACATAATACTTCCCAATGTCCGTTTCCCATGACGCAATGGTACAGGTAGTAAACTATCATGATGCTCTGCGGAACTTAGATTTTCTCCAGCAAAACGAATGAGTATTCCACCTTTACTCACAAAATCAGATAATTTGTTTTCTATTTCTTTCGATAGATTAACAACATCACCCATAATAAAGATAGAGGGGTTTTGTTTAAGTAAATGGTCAATATCTGCGGAAAGCTCACTTCCTCCTGCTGTAATAAGTTGTGCATGATTTTGTAATGCTTTGATAACGTAATAAAATGGGGAAAGTAAGGGTTGTACCATTTCATTGATATTGGGCGAGAGAAGAGCAACGCGATTTATTTTATGATGGTTATCAACTAAGAAAGTTGTAGCAGCATTGTCGTGGTGATCAATTTTAATCCATGCAATATCATGGCGTAATTCAAGTGGTATATCAAACGGAATAAGAGCGGTTTTTTCTTTCTCATGGAAATTTGTTTTAAAATGTCCAAGCAATTGATTTTTAAAATCATAGAGGCTCACAGTTATTTCTGTTTCCCCGTCTGTTGTTGCTCGGATGAGACGTGCTGCCATATCTCCGTGATTATTTTCTATGTTTGTTATCCCGATTAAATGAGAGATATCCGCTGAATACCATAGGAATGTTTGAGGTTTTAATTGTTCAATGAGAGCAAAAGCTTGGTCATCTTCATTGGTTTGTAAACCATCACTCAAATAAGCAATATCAAGAGGTGTTCCATTTGTTTTTTCAATCAGCTTTTGGAATGCATGAACGCGGTTGACAGGCCATGGCTGAGGACGCAAATGCATTATGCGTTGCCTTATGACGGTGGCAGGAAGAGGATTAATTTCTTGGATATCATTTTCTGCTGTTGCAATTAGATAGATGTTTTTATTGTATTTTTCTGCTTGTGCAAGAAGAGAGTCCGCAACAGAAATGCGTTTTTTCCATTCTTCGGCAGATGCCCAACCATTATCGATAATCAGTACAAGCGGTTGTGATCCGGAGAGCACAATCGATTTTGCATTCCACGTTGGACGTGCCAAAGCAATAATAATGAGTGCAGCTATGGTTAATCTTAAGAGTAACAGCCACCAAGGAGTATGATGAGCTGTTTCTTGTTGGTCGGTTTGTTTCAACAATAGGCGCAATGGAGGAAAAAGTTCTTTACGAGGTGCTGGAGGTGTTACTTTCAAGAGCCACCAAATGATTGGTAGAGTGAAAAGACCCAGCAAAAGTAAAGGTACCCCAAAGCTCAAGAGAATCTCCTTGTATGATGTGTTGAAATGTCCAGTTTGTTTTTAAGCTGTAAAATAGTTTCTGTTAAGGAGCGATCGGTTGTACTAACGTGATATGTCCATCCTTGACGTGAGCAAAAGTCTTTTAAATCTTGTCTTCTTGTCTGATATAGTTTGCAATAAGATTCTCGAAGGTTTTCTGCTTTTCCTAAAACGAGTTTTTTTTTCGTTTCAGGATCAAAAAACTCTGTTCGACCCGTGTAAGGAAAATTTTCCTCTGCAGGATCAGCGATTTCAATTAGATGGACATTGATTTGTTTTGCGATTAAAGTTGTTAGATGTTGGATAATTTTTTCTGAATGATCAAGAAAATCACTGATAATTATAACATGTGAAAAGCGTGGAATAGCGGAAAAATCTGGAAATGGATTTTTATTCTGATCATTTGTTAAAGCCAAAGCAACACGCTCTGTTATATTGGATGCAGCAGAAGGAGCCATTAACTGCGGAATGGCGATACGTTCACCGTTATGAGCAAGAATTGTTGTGAGTGCAAGAGTAAGAATAATGGCATAATTGCCTTTAGAGATTTTTGAAAAGCGTGAACAATAGTGCATTGAAACACTTTGATCAGGCCAAATCCAAATGGTTTGTGTTATTTCCCATTCGTGTTCGCGAAGATAAATATTTTCATCACGTGCTGAGCGACGCCAATCAATGCGGCTGCAGGATTCTCCTTGAGTATAGGGGCGAAATTGCCAAAAATTTTCTCCATGTCCATGTTTGTGTTGGGCGTGTTTCCCAGTAATGAATGTATTGGCAATGAAGCGCGCTTGAAGCAAAAGATGCGGCATATCAGCTATATTTTGTGGTAGCAGTGTGGCAAGTGAGAGCGGTTGTTTTTGATTAACTTTTTTGCCGATGGCCATTAGAGAGCATCTTTCACGAGATTATTGATAATATCTTTTATTGTTATTCCTTCAGCGCGCGCTGAAAAATTGAGAGACATGCGATGTTGCAATATGGGTTGTGCTAATACTTGAATATCATCGAGTGAAGGTGCTAGACGTCCGTGGTAAAGAGCACGTGCACGCGCGCAAAGTGAAAGTGCTTGTGATGCACGTGGGCCAGGACCCCAAGCGATATAAGTATTTGCTAGCGAGTTGTCATTATGAGGGCGAGCCGAACGGACAAGTTTTAAGATTGCTTCAACAACACTTTCAGAGATAGGCATTTTGCGGATAATTTTTTGGATTTTTTGTAATTTTTTAGGAGACAAAATAGATTTTGCAATTTGTTTTTTTTCACTGGTTGTTTCTAAAATAATGCGTTTTTCTGTTGTAAGATCAGGATAATCAATATCAATTTGCATCAAAAAGCGATCGAGTTGTGCTTCAGGAAGTGGATAAGTTCCTTCTTGTTCAAGAGGATTTTGAGTTGCAAGAACATGAAAAGGCTGAGGTAGATTGTAGCGTGTTCCAGCAACAGTAACATGATGTTCTTGCATGGCTTGCAAGAGAGCGGATTGTGTACGAGGAGAGGCACGATTGATTTCATCAGCCATAAGCAGTTGAGTGAAAATAGGACCTTGAATATAACGGAAAGAACGTTTTCCATTTTTGTCGGAGTCTATAACTTCAGAACCTATAATATCTGATGGCATTAAATCGGGCGTGAATTGAATACGCTTTGCATCAAGACCTAAGACGGTTCCTAATGTTTCAACAAGACGCGTTTTAGCAAGCCCAGGAACACCAACGAGAAGAGCGTGACCACTGGCTAAAATGGTTGTTAAGGCATACTCGATTACGTCATTTTGGCCAAAAATAACTTTATTAATTTCTTGTTGGAGAGCATACAATTCTTCATGTGCTTTATCGATTTCATCAATGATCGATTTAATATTGCCATTAGTTTTAGCCTTTTTGGCAGAATGGGATGATGGATCATTTTGACTCATATGTTTTCCTTAAGGCATTTGTCGCAAAATAATGGTTTCTTTTATAACGATAGTCAATATTTGGTAATTTGTAACAGAAAATGAAAAGAAAAGAAGCGTGATGAGACATTTTTTTATTCTTTGTCTAAAAATAGTACCTTTCAACTTTACAGAAGAAAGGTTGTGACTTTTAAGAAATGTGGTACAAAGTGTTATGCTATGGAACACCTTGTTAGAAGTGATCGCAAAAATTTGTTTGAAAGGTTGAAGGGGTGAGCATAACGCAAAATTTTAAACAAGTTGATTGGTTGTGTAATGAGCATCTTCAAACACTTCTTCATATTCTTTCTTTGCATGGAGAAGAGGCGCGTGTTGTTGGTGGGGCAGTCCGTAATCAGCTCTTAGGCAAACCTATTAGTGATATTGATATTGCTACAACCTGTTTGCCACAACAAATTATAGAACGTGCAAAAGAAGCAGGGTTTAAGACGATTCCTACGGGAATTGATTTTGGAACCGTGACAGTTGTTGCTGGAGCGCATTTTTATGAAGTGACAACACTTCGTTCTGATATTGAAACTGACGGTCGTCATGCAAAGGTTGCTTTTAGTCGTGATTGGACAAAAGATGCGGAGCGACGGGACTTTACCATTAATGCGCTTTATTGTGATGCAGATGGACGCCTTTATGATTATGTGGAGGGGTTAAGTGATATTGCAAGTCGAACGGTGCGATTTATTGGTATAGCAGAGGAACGTATTCGTGAAGATTATTTGCGTATTTTGCGTTTTTTTCGTTTTTTTGCGTGGTATGGAGGAGGTCGCCCCGATGCTCAAGGACTCAAGGCGTGTGTTTGTTTAAAACAAGGATTACAAAAACTTTCACCAGAGCGTGTTTGGGAAGAAATGAAAAAAATCTTTTGTGCTCCAAATCCAACACGTGCTCTGTTATGGATGCGTCAAAGTGGTATTTTAACGCTTATTTTCCCTGAAACAGAAAAATGGGGTATTGATGCTATCCACTCACTTGTAAAATTGGAAAGCGACCTTGGTTGGGCGATAGATCCATTGCTGCGGTTAGAAAGTATTCTTCCTCCTGATTCTAAGCGGCTTTGTGATATGGCTTGTCGTTTACATTTTTCCAATAAGGAAAAAATACGGTTAAAAGAATGGGCAGAATTGGAAGTTATTCATCAAAACTGTTCAGATCTTTCTTTAAAAAAATTGATTTATCGTTGTGGTCAGCAACCTGTTTTAGATCAATTATCTTTGTCTTTGTCAGCTGCACGTGCAGGTTCTTTTGAAATAGGTGAAAATTTAGAAAAAGCAGAACATTATCTCAGGCTTTATCAACTCGCTCAAAAATGGCAGATTCCAACTTTTCCCATTAAAGGTCATGATTTGATTGAAAAAGGTTTCACTAAAGGGGTAGCTTTAGGACAAAAGCTTAAAGAATTGGAAACTATATGGATTGAAAGCGGGTTTTTAATTGATCGTCATGTGCTATTAGAGAAAATTGAGAAATAATATCCATTTTTTGATTGTTGAAAGAGATATCTTTCTTTGATTTCTTTTTATTTTTAAATTGTATCGTAACCAATTTGACGAAGAGCTTCTCCTGTTGTCATAGCAACGCTCATTGCAAGATTTAAAGAGCGAGCATGTTGTTTCATGGGAATTGTCAATGCGTAATCAACGGTTTCATGAACATAATCGGGAACACCTGCTGATTCTCGACCAAAGAGTAAAACATCATTTTTTTGATAGTGCATATTTGTGTAACATATTTTTGCTTTTGTGCTTAGAAGCAAAATACGGCGATGATAATGTTTCATGACATCAATAAAATGCTGCCAATCAAGGTGGCGTTCCAACGAAGCACGCTCGAGATAATCCATCCCAGCACGTTTCAAATTGCGATCTGATAGATCAAAGCCTGCAGGTTCAATAATATGCACATGCAAACCAAAGCATGCGCTAAGGCGTAGAATTGTTCCAGTATTACCAGCAATATCCGGCTGAAAAAGAGCGATATGAAGTCCCATAGGTCACATAGTATGGTCTTTATATACCGACTTGTAAAGAAGGTGTGGCGTTATCATTCAAAATAGATCTTTCAAAATGCTGTGATTTATTTCTTTCGTTTTCTTTTTTTGTAGTTCGAACAAAACATACCATTATATGCACATGAAAGCTTCTTGCTCCATCGATATGAAGAGAGATCATTTCGTAATATAAAAAGATGAATTTTAAAAGCACTTTGGCATGGTCATTCGTTGTTGTTTTTTTATTGTGTTTGCTCTTACTGCAAATATAGAAGCTAATTCATGAGTTTATACGACAAAGATTTTTATAATACGATATAAAACAATATCAGGAAATATAAATAAGATAAGCAAAAATTAGTATGATAATTCTTATTCTGTAAAACTTTTACTCTCTCTATAATTATTCCGTCAAAAGATATTGTTGTTTTTTATGATGATGAAATGCCAAAAATAATTAGATATTATATTGGTAATACATTCTCACGTTTATTCTATGTGTCTCACTTATACTTAAAAACTATTTAAAGACTTTGGTTTTTTTATATTATCTTAGAGATATTTCTTAAAAGTATAAAAAACAAATTTTAGGAGTTTTATAGAGTATATTGAAAGAAAAAATAGATAATTGAAAGAAAAAATAAAGTAAAATAACCAATCTCTGAAATACATAAGGAACAAATCTCATCATTACGCATTGAGAGCTTGTAAAGTAAAAACGGAGATATTTACAATGAAGAAAATTTCTTTTACCGCTCTTATGTCAGTCTTGATGATTTCTACAGTTTCTGCTCAATCTTTTGCAGTGTCTTCTAAGCCTGAAACGATTTCGTCAATGGGTGTTGTACAGGTTGGTTCAGATATGTCCGTGCGCTATGTTATTCCTTCTGCCTCTGATTTTGTTGCTTCAAGTCTTATTGGCTCAACTGTCTATAATATAGAAAATGAAAGTATTGGTGAAGTCAGAGATATGATTTTGCGTGAAAATACAGTTAAAGGGATTGTCATTGGTGTTGGTGGTTTTCTCGGCATTGGAGAACGTTATGTAGTTGTTTCTCCTGAAACGATCCAAATGACAAATGATTATGGCAAATGGAAAATTATTATCAATGTAACAAAAGATTCTTTGAAAACAGCACCAGAATTTAAATATGAAAATCGCTGGGGACGCTAATTTTTGTTTCCAATAACTAAAAAAACAGCTGCCTATCAATATGCGGCTGTTTTTTAGTGTCTTGTTATGAAGCAAAAAATATTTTCAATTCAAAAAAATGATGAGCTTATATAAAAAGGATGCTTCAAGTATTATGCTTAAAGAGTATGATATCACCATCTTGGACGATATATTCTTTTCCTTCATCTCGCGCTTTTCCTGCTTCTTTTGCTCCATTTTCTCCACCAAAGGCAAGAAAGTCGTCATAGCTAATAGTTTGAGCACGAATAAATCCACGTTCAAAATCTGAGTGAATGACACCTGCTGCTTGAGGTGCTTTTGTCCCGCGAACAATGGTCCAAGCTCGTGTTTCTTTAGGACCACAAGTGAAGTAAGTGATTAAATCAAGCAGATGGTAACCAGTACGAATGAGTCTATTGAGACTTGGTTCTACAAGACCAAGAGCATTGAGATATTCTGTTGCTTCTTCATCATTGAGTTGAGTAATTTCAGCTTCAATAGCAGCGGAAATAATAATACTTTGTGCACTTTGTTCTATAGCCATTTTCTCAACAGTTTTGGTCAACTCATTACCGTGAGCGGCATCATTTTCATTGACATTGCATATATAAAGCACAGGTTTAGAGGTTAAAAGATTTAAACTGTTTAAGATGTTACGTTCATCAGACGAAATATTCTCAAGCAATAATCTTACAGGTTTTCCTTTTTGTAGTAATTCTAAGGCGGCTTCCATCATAGGAAGAACTGCCAAAGCTTCTTTCTCTTTTCCTATTGCACGTTTACGAATTTGTATGATCCGTCGCTCAAGACTTTCAAGGTCTGCAAGCATAAGTTCTGTTTCAACAGTTGTTGCATCTGAAATAGGATCAATGCGTCCTTCTACGTGAGTAATGTCATCATTTTCAAAACACCGCAAAACGTGAACAATTGCATCGACTTCACGAATATTTGCCAAAAATTTATTCCCTAAACCTTCACCTTTTGATGCTCCACGGACAAGACCAGCGATATCAACAAAATTGATCCGTGTTGGAATGATTTCTTTTGAACCAGCAATAGAAGCAATTTGTTTCATTCTCAGGTCTGGAACCGCAACTTCACCAGTATTTGGTTCGATCGTGCAAAAAGGATAATTTGCAGCTTGTGCTGAAGCTGTCTTTGTTAATGCATTAAAAAGAGTTGACTTTCCAACATTGGGCAGTCCTACAATACCGCATTTGAAACCCATAGGCTTTCTTTCTATTGATTGTAATTTATTGATGATTGGCAAAATATTGGTGTTTTTATAACAGGTTTTGATAAGAGTTCTAGTCTTGAGTTGTTGTAATTATGTGAAAAAAATAGATAAATAATAATTATATTTTTACCTTTTATACATTATAAATCTATTATACTCTAAAGTTATTTATTACTTCATGTTTTTATTATTGCGCTCATTTTAGGAATAGTGAAGTCATAAATCAATGTTAATGGTAAACTAAATGTTTCGTAATATGAGAATGTATGCAATAAAATAATCGGAGAAGATATGAGATTTTTGTCTCCTCGTGCTTTTTTAGTGGCCGCACCTTTCATTTTGGTTGGTTGCGCTACTCATCATCCAGATTTGCCGCTTGGTTTCTTTCAGCAAGGACATCATGTTCCACCGGAAGTTCAGGCTTTATATGAAGCTGTGACAGATGAGCCTTATCCATTACCTGCAATTGATCTTTCAACGATCGATCCAAAATATTGGCGTCAACAGGTTGATTATAAAACGGATTATGCTCCAGGGACTTTGGTTGTAGATACACAAAATCGTTTTCTTTATCTTGTGGGAGAAAATGGAAAGGCTCTCCGTTATGGTATTGGAGTTGGAAAAGAAGGCTTAGAATTTGAAGGCGTTGGAGTTGTCCAATATAAACGCCGGTGGCCTCATTGGAGACCGACTGCAGCGATGATGGCACGTGAGCCAGAACGTTATGGGCATTTAGGAAACGGAATGGAGCCTGGACCCGAAAATCCATTGGGTTCTAGAGCATTGTACCTTTTCAAAAATGGTAAGGACACGCTTTTTCGAATCCACGGTTCAAATGAAGCATGGTCGATAGGTCAAGCTGTTTCCAGTGGATGTATTCGTATGCTTAATCAGGATGTTATGGATCTTTATAATCGCGTTCCAAATGGTTCACGTGTGGTTGTTTTACAAAATAATACGGATACATCGAGTAATTTAAGTCAGCCATCAATAACAGACTATCAATCATCAATAGGCTTCCAGCAACAAAAAACTGTTAATAAGCTGGCATCAGCTGTTATTCCGCAACGATTGCAGGCTGAAAAACTAGCTGCAGTGGTTAATCGCCAACAATCGAACATTGATAAACCGGCAGTGGCGATCAATCAGCAACGATTGAAAACTGAGAAACCAGCTGCAACGGTTAGTCGCCAACAACCGAAAATTGATAAACCGGCAGCGGCGATCAATCAGCAACGATTGAAAACTGAGAAACCAGCTGCAGTGGTTAATCGCCAACAACCGAAAATTGATAAACCAGCAGCGGCGATCAATCAGCAACGATTGCAGGCTGAGAAACCAGCTGCAACGGTTAATCGCCAACAACCGAAAATTGATAAACCAGCAGCGGCGATCAATCAGCAACGATTGAAAACTGAGAAACCAGCTGCAACGGTTAATCACCAACAACCGAAAATTGATAAGCCAGCAGCCAATAATCAACAACCAGTTGTTAAGCGCAATCCGCCGGTTATTAATCGTAGATCGTCAGTTGTTGATCAAGACGAATTATTTTAAATTCTAAAAACTCTACCGTTGGGAGATCTTTCTTCTATTAGATTTCCCAACATTTTTCAGTTTTTGATGCTTTCAAAAGCATCATTGATTCAGATATGATAAAAGTTTTTACGCTGAAAAGAAAAGATGCGCGATTATGAATCCTTGTTTTTCATGGCTAATGAAATTTTGTTCATAAAATGATTATTATCTCCTTCGATGAGTGCCGCAATATTATGTGCGATTGTACTCAATAAAGGAGAAAGCCATTCTTGATCGGATTGCGTAAAATTGCCTAAAACATGCTGATGAACCAATTCCTTAGAACTGGGGCGTCCAATTCCTAAACGTATACGGCGATAATTGTCTCCACAATGTGTACTAATCGATTTTATACCATTGTGCCCATTACTTCCTCCACCAGTTTTTATACGTACTTTTCCAGTTGGTAAATCGAGTTCATCGTGAATGACAATCAAATTATTTAAGTCTAATTTATAAAATCGCAACGCTTCATTAATAGCTTGGCCAGATAAATTCATGAAGGTTTGCGGTTTTATAAGAAGAACCTTTTCTCCATGTATAAGACTCTGAGAGGTTTCCGCTTGAAATTTTTTTGACCATAGAGGAAAAGAGAAAAATTGATGAAGTACATCAATAGCCATAAATCCAATATTATGACGATTATTTTGGTAGTGTAGACCAGGGTTACCAAGACCAGCAATAAGTAACATGCGTTCCCTTAGTAAAGAATTAGAAAAGCATTTTAAAAGAGGTGGGAAGTTTTTCCCACCTACATGGATTAAAATCCATCAATTTTTTGTATTGTCTTCACCGTTTTCTTGTTCAGACTCTTCATTGTTTGTATCTGCACCAGCAGGAGCAGCTATGGTTGCAATGGTAAAGTCTCTATCTTGAATGACTGGGAAAACATTTTCTGGCAATTTTACTGCTGAAATATGAATAGTATCACCAATAGAATAACCGGACAGATCAATTTCAATTGCTTCAGGGATAGCATTTGCCGGTGCCGTTAATTCAATTTCGTGACGAACAATATTTAAAACACCCCCTTGTTTAATACCAGGAGCCATATCTTCATTAGAGAAATGCACAGGAATATTTACATGCACAACCGATTTGGCTGAAATACGCAAGAAATCTACGTGTACAGGAAAGTCACGCACTGGATCCAGTTGATAACTTTTTGGGAGAACTTGAATTTTTTGTTTACCAATTTCAATTGTCATCACAGTGGTACGAAATCCACCAGCGTGAATTTTGTAAAAGATTTCTTTATAGGGAACTGAAATTGCCAAAGGGGATTGTTTGTCACCGTAGATGATCGCTGGAATGAGGCCATTGCGACGAAGTTCACGGGCGGACCCCTTACCAACCCGTTCACGTATTTCGGCCTTAAGAGTGTAGCTCTTGCTCATAATTTTAAGTCCTTATGTATAAATTGGAGATTCATCAAAAACCATTATAGTTTTTGCATGAATATGAAGATATACGCTGTAAAGCGCAATTCCTCATTCTGCGTTGCCTCCAAGGGTGTCTACGCAGAGGCTTTTCTATAATTCAAACTTTTTAGAGATGCAAGTGTTGGAGAAAAAATCAATGATTTCTAACGTTGAAAAGATGTATAAGCGTGGTGTGAATTGAAATATTTTATTTACGATAATAGACTATCACTTATTGGAAATATTGATGGTTTTAAAAGCCAATGATTGTTACTCCAGACTATTTTTAATTTTGTTGAAGGGTCAACGTGTTTTGATCGAACGTATTCTTTAGTTTTACGTGCATGTTTTATTCGTTTTGCAATATAAATTGCACGCTAATAAGTTATTGTTATTCACTCTTACATTCTATTTTCGATCAATGATTGTATTGATTGATCTTTATCGAGAATGAAAAGTACTGAGGTCTTCAAAAGATATATTTAATCAAATAAACTTGAAACAGATTGTTCTGCAGCTGTTCTTGCAATCGCTTCTCCGATTAAATCAGCGATTGTTAACACACGAATATTATGAGCTTGTTCAATGGCTTTTGTTGGCATAATGGAGTCGGTAATGATCAATTCTTTCAATTTGGAATTGGTAATGCGTTCTACTGCGTTTCCAGAAAGAACACCATGCGTAATATAGGCTGTAACACTCTTGGCTCCATGTTCGAGAAGAGCACTTGCTGCATTACACAAGGTTCCACCGGAATCAACAATATCATCAAGCAAAAAGCAATCTTTTCCAGTGACATCTCCAATAATATTCATCACTTCCGATTCGCCTGGTTGTTCACGGCGTTTGTCGACGATGGCAAGCAAACTATTTAACCGTTTAGCTAAAGATCGCGCGCGAACAACTCCACCAACGTCAGGTGAAACAACGATAACATTTTCAAGAGAATGATGCATTTTGATATCGCGAGAAATAACAGGAACAGCATAGAGATTATCTGTCGGAATATCAAAGAAACCTTGGATTTGTCCTGCATGAAGATCTAAAGTTAAAACGCGATGAGCTCCCGCCTCTGTAATGAGGTTTGCCACGAGTTTTGCAGAAATAGGAGTTCGTGGTCCAGGTTTACGATCCTGACGTGCATAACCAAAATAAGGAATAACAGCTGTAATGCGACGTGCTGAAGAGCGACGAAGAGCATCAATCATGATAAGTAGTTCCATCAAATGGTCGTTTGCTGGATAGGATGAAGACTGCAAAATAAAAACATCTTCTCCGCGGACATTTTCATGTAATTCCACAAAGATTTCTTGATCAGCGAAACGCTTTACTGTTGCTGCACCTAAAGGAATATCCAAATATTTTGCAACAGCTTTAGCAAGAAGTGGATTAGAATTGCCGCAGAAAAGTTTCATGATAGAGCCTCTGAGTAATCACCATAGATGAGATACGGTTTTTAACTTTTTGCTATAAGATTGCAAGAAAGAATTACAAAAGCTTCACAGTTTCATTTTTGAAATGGAAGAATTATTTTTCATTTTGTTAACATGAGAGCAGAGATTTGCCGACCGTAATCTGGTTCATTGCTATGGATTGCACGACGATAAGAAAAAAAATGCTGCTCATGTTTATAGGTACAAAGCTCTAAGCAAGACGCAATAACTCCTGCTTGTTTTAATTGATCCATAATGAACGCCCATAGATTAAAGTTAAAATGGTTTATTTTATTTGTTTTGATAAAAAATTTTTTAAATCGACTTTGACGATCAATAAATTGGTCATAAAATTCATGTGTGATTTCATAGTGGCAAGGACCAATACAGGGTCCAAGTACTGCTCTAATTGATTGTCGTTTAGCTCCTTGTTTTTCCATAACGACAATTGTCTTTTCTAGAATACCATTTAAACTTCCTCGCCAACCAGCATGAGCAACACCGATGACACCTGTTTTGGGATCTGCAAAAAGAACAGGACCACAATCTGCTGTAAGAACGCCTATGGCGAGATCTTTTGTTGTTGTAACGATCGCATCAGCTTGAGGAGGAGAGCCAACAAACGTGCGATCAACTAGCACAACTTTACAGGAGTGAGTTTGATTAACAGTGATTAAGTTTTCCGGTTCGATGCCAAAATAATGAGCAATGAAGGTACGATTTTGCACAACATGTTGAGGATTATCATGGGATCCTTTGCTGATATTCAGACTTTGATAAAGATTAGTTGAAACGCCTCCTTGGCGTGTAAAGAAACCGTGTTTTATTCCATACGGTAGTAAGGCAGAAAGATCCTGTGCAAGGATAGGATTTAGAATAGATTTCATAGAAATAGCGTCCGTTTAAAGTATTGGCTATGAAAATAGTACCTTATGAAATGGTCATTTTTTAGGGATTATTCATCGTTAAAAGTTGAGCAAGGGGAGTCGATTGATGGCTTATGTGCAGAACTTTAAAAAGCGTCCCCATTTGATGGGGGCTGATTAATCGTTCGACGTCTTGACATATTTTGTTTTGAATCACAGAATCTTTATGACACCCAAGCTGTCCTGCACGCTCAAGAATCCCCATTTTTAAAAGAAAATCTCCCTGTTCCAGAATTTCAGCAAAACAGCCTTGTTGAAGAGCTATTTTCTTTAAAGAAAAAAAATCAACATGTGAGGTTAAATCATCTTCTCCAGGAGCTGCAAAAATATCACGAAATTTGTGCTTAGAGAGAGCTTGCAGTGTATCTCCAAATGCTAACTCGGAAGAACCATAATCAATCAGTAAAGCAGAACCATTTGTTTGCACTAAATGTTTGCTAATTTGTTGCATTAATTGATTTCTTAAAGGTGAATGTTCTAAAATTGTTTCTTCAGGAGCTAAAGCGCAGTGAAGAGGAAAAGCATCAGAAGGCAGTTTGCGCTGGTCAACTGTAAAGGTAAAATTACCTTTTTTATCAAGTGTAATACAGCGTTCTCTCCATATCCCGTCGATTTTTATATATTGATGGATCGGAAGTGCATCGAATAATTCATTGGCAATTAAGAAGAGAGGTTTTGAAGGTAATAGATCAAAACTATCAAAGTTATGGATTTTCTTTTTATAGGATGATAACCGTTTTTTTTGTTCCTGTACAAGACGTTGGCTTGTTTCAATAAGAAAAATTTCAGCGGCATTAAATGCTTTTACACACAGTTTTTGAAGTGTTCGTAAAACATCATCCATAAGAGTTCCGCGTCCTGGACCTATTTCTGCTAAAATAAAAGGTTGGGGACAATTTTGAGCTTTCCAGCTTGTTATCAGCCAAATACCAATCATTTCTCCAAATAATTGGCTGACTTCAGGTGCTGTAATAAAATCACCATTTCTCCCAAAGGGGTTTTGTGTTTGATAATACCCAAATTGAGGGTCTGTAAGTACTAGAGACATGTATTGGTTGACCGTTATTGATCCATTAAGAGCAATAATGTTTTTAATGTTCTCTTTTAAAGTGGTCATTATTTTGGAACATGCTGTTTGAGTGCACGAAGAAGTGCATATAAACCAAATAAGATCATAGGAAAAGATAAAGTCATGCCATAAGTAAGACCAGTGTTATGAAAAAGAGCTAAAAACCATTCTGGGTCTTCTTGAGGCATTCGGAACAATTCTGAAATACTGCGTGCGATCCCGTAACTTGTTACAAATATTCCTGTTACAGCACCAGAACGTTTTAATAATTTGAAAGCAAAAATAGCAATAAGCAAGATGATAAAAAGAAAAAATCCTTCCAGAAATGCTTCGTAAAGTTGACTTGGGTGACGTGGCAGATATTGAGGATCGCTTTGAAAACAAACGGCCCACGGAACAGAGGTAACATTTCCCCATAATTCTTGATTAATGAAATTGCATATTCGCACAATGCCTATACCAATAGGAGCTCCTGCAGCAATTATATCAAACATGGCCCAGATACGAATATTATTTTTTCTGGCGAACAAAATCATTGCAATTGTAATACCGATGAATCCTCCATGAAAAGACATCCCACCATCCCATACAGCAATGGTGGCAAGTGGATGGTTAAAATAATAAACTGGATCCCACACAAAAACTTGTCCTAAACGACCACCAACAACGATACCGATAGTGGCCCAAATGACAAAATCACTTATTTGATCTTTCTTCATAGGAGGCTGGTTTGCCTGCCATAGAGATTTTTTTTCCAATAATTTATGAGCATACCACCATGAGAAAAGAATACCAACAACATATCCAAGTCCATACCAGTGGAGTGCAATGGGTCCTATATGAATAATGACAGGATCAAGAAAAGAAGGAAAGGCTATTGCAGGACAAGAAAGAAAATTATTCATAAAAAGTATGTCACATTGATTAATTTTATAGTTTACCAAAACATGACAGATGGATAAAAAAGGGTCAAGTTATAAGTGTAAAAGAGAAAAAGTTACTCCTATTATTAATGTGGTATAAGAGTTACTATGGATAAGACCTAAAAAATATAAGAAATGAAATTTCTGTTGGTAACAGGAACAAATACACTCTCTATATGTTATGAAGATGCACGAGAATGCGCGTGTGTATCAATAACAGAAAATAAAAAGGAAAAATTTTATGCATAATGGATCAAATCGTATTCTTGATGAATTAGCGAAATTGGCAACAGACGCCGTCGGAGTTATACAAGGTGTAAAACAAGAAGCAGGAACTGTTTTTCGTTCTCAAGCAGAAAAGATCACAAATAAGCTTGATCTTGTTTCGCGTGAGGAATTTGAAATGGTTAAAGAAATGGTTCTTAAAGTTCACGCTGAGAACGCTGAATTGAAAAAACGTCTTGATGATTTAGAAAAATAACGCCGTAAAAGAAAATTAAAGAGTTTTAAACTGAAAAATTATCATTTTTTAAAAATAATCCCCAATTTTTCATGTGAGTATTTTAAATTAAAAAATAATTAATTTTAAATATCTTACATTATTTTGTTAATTTAATTCCTACATTTTTTTTATAAAAAGATATTTTTTCTGCATCAGAGGACTGGTGCTATGAAATAGTATCAATACACTGAAGAAGCTTAGTGATTCGTTTTGTTTTAATTGAGCTTATTATTTTTGGGAGACATGGGTTATTTTGTTTCCTAGTGTTATGCGTTTTGTCCATGTTTTGATGTGTATTTATTCTGTGCGAAAGCTTTGGTTGTAACAGGATCACTGTTGCAATGAGGTTTTTCTTGCGCTGTCTTGATAACGTTTTTATTATATTGAGGATTGAGAATGAGGCTTGCCTTTAATGCTATAGAAAGAGAAGAGCATCCTGTCGATTTTATTGAGCAAATTGCCTATAGATATAACTGGTCCTTTGAACGAAATGCAGAAGATGAAATTAGCGTTTGCGTGGAAGGAACGCAAGCCAATTATCGTCTTGCTTTTTCTTGGATGGAAGAACAAGAAGCACTTCATTTATCTTGTGCATTTGATCTTTCTCTTGAAAATTCTCGAACGGTAGAGTTCCATCGTTTATTGTTAGCAATTAACGAAAAATTATTATTAGGACATTTTGATTATTGGCAAAAAGATAATACAGTTATTTATCGGCAAGGCCTCCTTCTGTCGGGTGGTGTGCATCCATCTCATAAACAAGTTGAAACATTACTGATCTATGCACTTGAAGTTTGTGAAAGCCATTATGCTGCTTTTCAGATGGTTGCTGGGGCTGGTGAAAGTGCTTATAAAGCACTACAATATACTTTATTTGAAACGGTGGGGAATGCTTGAACTATTCGATAAATCTCTTTTGTATCGTTTTTTATAAAGGGATTTTAACAATAGCTCGCAGACCGCCAAGTGGGCTGTCATCTAACTCTATATTGCCTCCATGGGTATGAGCTATATCTTGTGCAATGGAAAGTCCAAGACCTGTTCCACTGGCATCTTGATTGCGTGCTTCGTCGAGTCTAAAAAATGGTTTAAATACTTCTGTGCGCATATCTTTGTGAATGCCTGGGCCATCATCATCAATGATCAGTATAAAAAGTTCTTGTTGGGATGTTGCTGTGAGTTGGACAGTGTTGGCATAATGAAATGCATTTGACACAAGATTGCCAACTAAACGAGTAAAGGCGTGGGGGCGTACTTGTATTTGTGTTTGACCTTCAATGGAGTAGGAAAATTGACGCTTATGAAGATGAGCCTCAGTAGAAAATTTCTGCATTAAAGTATTTAAATCAAAATTTTTGACTTTTTCACTCCCTTCACCACGAGCAAAAGCAAGATAATCCTCTAACATATTTTGCATATCGCTGATATCTTGATCAAGAGGAGTCATATCAAAATCAGTACTTGTTAATGCCAGTTGGAGTTTAAAACGTGTCAGAATAGTTCTTAAATCATGGCTGACACCTGAAAGCATCATGGTACGCTGTTCTATTTGGCGTTCAATCCGTTCTCGCATGCGTAAAAAAGCGATTCCAGCACGACGGACTTCATCCGCTCCTTGTGGTTGAAATCCTTTAGGTAAAGGACGACCGCACCCAAAACTTTCAGCAGCTTCAGCTAATTGTTGAATAGGTTTTATTTGATTTCGCAAAAAGTAAATGGCAATGAGCAATAAAACAAGAGCTGTTCCGACCATCCAGCTTAAAAAAATAGCCGTATTAGAAGCATAAGCTTGGCTCCTCATAGCAAAAACACGCAAAATATTATGATCAAGGTGAATGCGAATTTCGACAAGATCAGAATCACCTACGGTATCGATCCAAAAAGGACGATTAATTTGACGTGTGATTTCTTCACTGAGAAAATAATCAAGGATTGCAAAAAATGGCTTAGGTCCCGGAGGAGGAAGAGGAGCGGGTGGAAGAATAGAAATATTTAATCCCATGCGTTGTTGGGTAATTCGTTTGATATTTTCATAATTATCTTGTTGTGGGTAGGTTTCAATAATATCAATGATTGCTGCAACATCACGGACAACAGCCGTTGAGAGACGCTCAGTGACCATTTGCCAGTGACGTTCCATGAAAATGTAGCCAATGACCGTCTGTAATAGCACCATAGGGGCAATAATAATAATCAACGAGCGAGCATAAAGTCGCTTTGGCATTTTTTGGGTTAACCATCGAGCCAATTTTTTCGCTGGTTTGACTATTATGTGCTTATTCAATTGATAATTTATAACCGATTCCTCGTACAGTTTGGAGCCATATAGGGGCTGCAGGGTCTTTTTCGATTTTACGCCGTAGACGATTAATTTGTACATCAATGGCGCGCTCGCTTGTACCATTATCATTTTTTGCAAATTTATGACGTGGAATTGTATCACCCATATGTTCGGCAAAAATGATCATCATTTCTTGTTCTTTATCTGTTAATTTAATAATTTCGCCTCCTTTTTTAAGTTCACGTCGTGAAATTGAAAACGTATAAGGACCAAAAACAATTTGTTCTATTTTGGATTGGTTAGGAGAAAATCCACGTCGTAAAATGGCATTGATCCGAAGTAAAAGTTCACGAGGGTCAAAAGGTTTAGCAAGATAATCGTCGGCGCCTGCTTCTAATCCATGAATCCGATTATCTATTTCTGACAAAGCTGTTAGGATTAAAATGGGTACATTTTTGGTTTTACGAAGTGAAAGAGTAAGATCAATACCATTTTCTCCAGGCATCATCACGTCGACAATAAGAAGATCAAAATCTAAACTTGCAAGTTGTCTTCTTGCTTCATCTGCATTGGTAGAGACTGTAACACGAAATCCATTTTTAATAAGATATTGAGATAAAAGATTGCGAATACGGGTATCATCATCAATAACGAGAAGGTGAGGTGCATCATCATATAGAATTTGAACATCATCGGTCATTATTCAAAACCTTAATATAAATGCGGTTTACATTACTGTAGTCTACATAAGTTGTTTCCAGCTGTCGAGCAGTCAGTTATTTTGCTTTAATAAGAAAATAAGGAATGGTATTTATAGACATATAAAAATGTCTTATTTTTTAAAAGGGGTGGCTATGGGGAGTCTAAGTGTTCAAATTATTCCAGTTACACCTTTTCGACAAAATTGTGCCTTACTTTTTGATGATGAAAATAAAAAAGGTGTTTTAGTTGATCCTGGTGGAGAGTGGCCTCAAATTCAAGAAGTTATTCAACAAATGGGTGTTATGGTTGAGACTATTTGGATTACGCATGGTCATTTTGACCATGTGGGTGCGGCCATGCAAGCTAAAGAAGCATTGAATGTTCCAATTATTGGTTCGCACCGTGATGATAGACCGGTGATGGATGATATGAATAAAATGGCAAAGAACTACTGTATGCCTGAGGGGCGTATTTGTGTTCCTGATCAATGGTTGGAGGATGGAGACAGCGTTGATTGTGCTGGACATGTGTTTAACGTCTTTCACACGCCAGGGCACACTCCTGGTCATGTTATTTATTTCAATGAAAAAGAGCGTTTTGCTTTAATGGGTGATGTGCTCTTTCGTGGTTCTATTGGACGTACAGATTTTCCATTATGCTCTTATGAAAAATTGATAAAATCCATTAAAGAGAAGATTTTACCACTGGGTGATGATGTCAGATTTATTTGTGGTCACGGACCAGGAAGTCAAATAGGACATGAGCGGCAACATAATCCGTTTCTTCGAGGAATTTAATTGTACACAAAACCTCACTTTAGAGTGAGGTTTTTGTTCATTAAATTATTTCAGTGGTGCATAACAAAAATGATCTAAGCCGTCACGACCGCGAAAAGTTCCTGTCTGAGGGTTAAATGTACGGTATTTGTTACTGCAATATTTAAGCCAAGCATTTATTTGTTGTTGTGAAAGAGATTGATATATTTCTGCTGGTGGCGCTTGATAAATGATCTGGTTTTGTGGTTGTACTTGATAAATAACCTGCGGTTGTTCAGTTTTTTTCAAAGCGTTCCCCAAAAGAGCGCCTGCAGCAAAACCTAGTACTCCTGCTGCTAAAGTATCACCGGTATTGTCAGGAAATGCACGATATCTATAGGTATGATGATGCGTATTACGCTCAACATGATAGTGGTGATGTGTGCTCTGTTCACGGTGAATATTTCGTTGAATACTACTGTGCGTTTGAGGATGATGGTACGAATGGCTCTGAAAGCGCTGATGATGATAATCACCAAACCCATCATAAGCCACTGCTGTCTTGAACGGAACTATAATCCCTATAATTGATACCGTCGATAATACTGCTCGCTTGATTAATTTTTCCATAGCAATACTCCCTTATAAGTCTATATTACTCATACTTTACATCTGCCAAACTGAACATAACCTGAACAGTTCCACATTTTATTCGCAATATAACGAACAAAAAAGCTATTTGGTTGAAAATAAATTATCAAAACAATGAAATAAAGTGACGATTCAAGATTGAACACGCAAAATATCTACGTTAATCCATGACGCTAATATTGATGGCTTTGAGCCCTTTCCCACGACGATCAGCTTCTATATCAAACGATACTCTTTGCGCATCATTTAATCCAGAAAGCCCCGAAGCTTGAAGAGCAGAAATGTGAACAAAGACATCAGCTCCACCATTATCTGGTTTAATAAAACCAAAACCTTTACTGCTATTAAAAAATTTTACCTCACCTGTTTGAGACATAGAATACTTCCTTATTTTTTGTCTTGGTTAAAGACGAATTACAGAAAATTGCGCCACACATTATATGTGCGACAATCATTTAGACAGTTTTGATATTCGAAAAACACTTTATTCACTAATATCGTTCTCATATAAAATCCATAAAGTGTATCCATAAAACCTTTTTGAAGTTTTTTTTATGTTCTCAACATGTCTAAATGATTCAAGATTGCTTGAAAATATAATATTTTACAAGAGATTTCTTTATAAAATTTGCTTTATTATGTCACTTTTTAGCTAGAAATTTGAAAAAATTTAAAAATATCTTATCTATTATTGGAATGATGAGCATAAAATACAACTAAAATAATTTATTTTGTATTTTTAGTTTTTGTCATTTTAAATGTTTTGAAAATGCTGAATAGGAAATAAATCTATTTTCCAAATACCGTGGAATCATTGTTATCTACATGCAGATGGAGCATCGTTAATCTTCATTTTTTTATTGTTTATTGGAAAAATGATATCTGTTTTATGGGGTATTTTGCTCAGAATATTTTTGGTAAAATTTTGATGATTCTTTAAAGACTTATGTTTTTACAGTCTTAAAATTGAGCTTAAAAAATTTGATTGTAATTTCTATTGATTGGATG
The DNA here is from genome assembly GCF_026929975.1 of Bartonella sp. F02. Classification (GTDB taxonomy): domain Bacteria; phylum Pseudomonadota; class Alphaproteobacteria; order Rhizobiales; family Rhizobiaceae; genus Bartonella. Next base: position 131,078 of record NZ_JANHOK010000004.1, on the reverse strand, counting down.
TTTGTCGTTCTACCTTAAAGGATTATCGGCAATTTCTAGTTCCATTTTTTGCAAATGTTTTATTTCATCACGAAGTTTTGCTGCTTCTTCAAAATTAAGATCAGCTGCTGCTTTACGCATTGATTTTTCAAGATGTTGAATATGTTTCGTTAAATTATTGCCAATTTTATTATTTTGGGCTCTAAAATTAGATTGAGTTGTGCGAGTAGAGTTGTTTTCATCAACTGGATTTATAATATCTCCGATATTCTTTTTTATACTGGTTGGTGTAATATGATGCTTTATATTGTAGGCGATTTGTTTTTCACGCCGCCGCTTTGTTTCTTGTAAGGCGCGTTCCATGGAGTTAGTTATTGTATCTGCATAAAGGATAACACGACCATCTACATTCCGCGCTGCTCGCCCAATGGTTTGAATGAGTGAGGTTTCTGAGCGTAAAAAGCCTTCTTTATCAGCATCTAGAATGGCAACGAAACCACACTCTGGAATATCCAAGCCTTCTCGCAGTAAATTAATGCCGATTAAAACATCAAAAGTACCAAGTCTCAAATCTCGAAGGATTTCGATACGCTCTAATGTATCGATATCTGAATGCATATAACGGACACGAATACCTTGTTCATGGAGATATTCTGTCAAATCTTCGGCCATTCGTTTTGTAAGAACTGTCACTAATGTGCGATAGCCTTTTTGGGTTGTTTTTTGAATTTCGTTGACAACATCATCAACTTGTGTGCGTGCTGGGCGCACTTCTGTTTCTGGATCAATAAGTCCTGTGGGGCGAATGACTTGTTCTGCAAAAATGCCACATGATTGCTCTATTTCCCAAGATCCTGGTGTTGCAGAGACTGCAATCGTTTGTGGGCGCATAGCATCCCATTCTTCAAAACGTAATGGACGATTATCCATGCAGGAAGGGAGACGAAATCCATATTCTGCTAAAGTTGCTTTTCGTCGAAAGTCACCACGGTACATACCACCGATTTGAGGAATAGTAACATGGCTTTCATCGATAAAAACAAGAGCATTATTTGGAATATATTCGAATAGGGTTGGAGGTGGCTCGCCGGGGTTTCTTCCTGTTAAATATCGCGAATAATTTTCGATGCCATGGCAAGATCCAGTCGTTTCCAACATTTCCAAATCAAAGATTGTTCGTTGTTCTAAACGTTGAGCTTCTAAAAGACGACCAGCTGCATTTAACTCGTCGAGACGTTGTGTTAGTTCTCTTTTAATTGATTGAATAGCCTGATTTAAGGTTGGTCGCGGTGTTACATAATGCGAATTAGCATAAATTTTAATGGATTGAAGATCCCCTGTTTTTTGTCCTGTTAAAGGGTCGAATTCAGTAATGTTTTCAACTTCATCACCGAATAACGAGATACGCCAAGCGCGATCTTCAAAATGGGCAGGAAAAATTTCAATTGTATCGCCGCGGACACGAAAAGAACCGCGAACAAAATTGATGTCTTGTCGGTAATATTGCTGTGTTACTAAGTCAGCTAATAATTGTCGCTGGTTCAGTCTATCTCCTTTGTGTATTTGAGATGTCATAGCCGTATAGGTTTCTACTGAACCAATTCCGTATATACAAGACACAGATGCAACGATGATAACATCATCTCGTTCTAGTACTGCACGTGTTGCAGCATGACGCATGCGATCTATTTGTTCATTGATGGAGGATTCTTTTTCAATATAGGTATCAGAGCGTGCAACATAAGCTTCGGGCTGATAATAATCATAATAAGAGACAAAATACTCAACAGCATTATGAGGAAAAAAATTTTTAAACTCTCCATAAAGTTGTGCCGCCAGAGTTTTGTTCGGAGCGAGAATGAGAGCAGGACGTTGCGTTTTCTCAATAACTTTGGCCATGGTATAGGTTTTCCCTGAGCCGGTAACACCTAAAAGCACTTGAGTATGTTCATTGTTTTCTATCCCTTCAAGAAGAGTTTTAATTGCAGAAGGTTGATCTCCAGCAGGCTCAAAGGATGTTTTAATTTGAAATGGAATACCTCCTTCCGATTTCTCGGGGTGTATGGGGCGATGAGGTGTCCATAGTGCACCATTTTTGATCAAAGGGTTTTCTGCAGAGATAAGGGCAGATAGATTCTCGACTGTTTCTGTCAGAGCATTTGCTTTTTTTGTTGTCTCAGAAAGCTTTTCGGTTTCAAAGGAAGTTTTAGATTCCGCCATTTTCTTAAGGTTCATAGCCGAATCACTTTGAGCATTCTCAGCACATTTTAATGTTTTGCGCGATGTTTTTGAGATTTGTTTTGCTGTTTTTTTTAATTTTTGTTGTGACATTATAAGAATATTTTATACAGTCATTTGAATATGACAAGAAAAAGATGCAGGTTCTTCATAAAAGTTAATTCTAACGTGTAAACTGGCTTTTTTACCTCACTTGAATTTATGTATAGATTTGCGCAATATAATACATAGTAGCCAACCTTTATAACCTCGGGATCATTTCAAGCTATTTACTTCGTTCATGTTTATAACGATGCACAGTTATTTTTGGTTTTTTCGAAAGAAAAAAGATGTTTCATATACTCCATTAACTTTTTAATAGGGCATCAGAGACATTACAGATAAAAAATCATGTTTAAGGATGACACTTTGGTACGAGATGTTTAAAAAATGTATTATCAAGAATGATATTGTTATTCTTATGGTTTTAGAAATCAATTAACTCAATTTAGAACAACTATTTTTTATGTTTTCAAGTAGTTATACAAGTCACAAAATGCTTTAATACTTATTGCATACACTGCAACTTCAGATAAACTGTGACTTTAAGAGTTTTTCACTTCCAATCGATATCGGAGCGAATGATATTTATCGGAGCGAATGGTATTTGCACATTTAGTTGAACCTGAGCAGAAGTATTTGAGTCAGGATTTTCTGATGAAAACGTTTCTACAGACAAACCATACTGATAACATATCTCTCCCATATCAGAAATCGTTTGCAAAACAATCTTTTGTAAAGAACGATCATATTTTATTTTAGCTTCAGATGGAAAAAAAGTATCAAAAAATATCTCCATAAAATGTGGATAATGTCGTAGATAAGATGCACAGCCATTTTTGGTATTCGGATCATATTTCTTACCTATTTTCTCAATGGCTTCAAGGAGAGACTTTTTTAAAAGACGATCATATTTACTTCCAGTGTCTTGATAATTTAAAATACGTACAAAATATTCAGGATCTTTTTCTATTTTGTTGGCCAAATAAGACACAGAGCCATTTTTGGTATTCGGATCATGTTCCTTACCTATTTTCTCAATAGTTTCAAGGAGAGATTTTTTTAAAAAACAATTATATTCATTTTCAGTGCCTAGATGATTAAAAATACGTGAAAATACTTTGCTAAATAATTCGCTAAAATAGAAAGAATTCTTTTTCTCCTCAGAAACTAAATGGCTAACAAAACTATCCTTGTCGTATTGCGTCTTCGCTTTTGTAATTTGTTGAATAACAGCTGTTCTTAAAGAGCAAATTCTGTTCATTTTTGTATGTTTTATTTCCTGAAGAGAATATGTTGTTGTGAGAAACTCAAAGAATTGTTGAGAATCACCTTTAAGATTTTGAGAATCACCTTTAAGATGATGTACAAAGTAAGACACACAATCGCCTTCACTATCAGCATTTTCTCTTTTTTTTAAATATTGTCCTACTTCATTAGCAGCTTCAACAAGAGCATTCTTTAACGATTCGTCATATTCTGCACCATTTTGAGGTGCTAAGACTTGTTCAAACAGTGAAAAATAAATTGAATAGTGTTTATGTGCTAAATATATTAGATAAGGAACAAAACTATCTTTATTATATTTTGCTTTTGTATCTTGTGTTTCTTTTATACTGTAATTATCAATATGTTGTGTGCCAATTTTATTAGTGACTTGAATAATAGCTTGTTTAAAATGAAGAAAATTTTCATCGTTTTTATATCGCTCAATTTTTTCACAAGAGAAAAGATCTATAAGAAAGTTAGCAAATGTTTGTTGAGTTTTTATCAAAAGACGCTGAAAATAAGGAGAAATTCCATCTCTACCACGTTCTTTTTCTATTGCCTCAACAAAAGATAGACAATTTATAGGCAAAATATCTTCTTGTTCTTCTAGGAAATTTGAAAATTGTTCTAGTAGGTAATAACAATCATCGAAATTTTCAGTAAATTTATCATCTACGTTTTTGAAATTTGTTTTAACAATATCAATTAACTTATTTTTAAAAGAATCATTGTTTTCTTTATTCTCTAAAGCCTTTATAATTTCATCAAAACATTTTTTAGAGTTACTTGTGATGATGAAAGAAATATAAAAGAAAAGATCTTTTTTCCCATATTCTCTTCCTATTTTTTGAACAGCGTCGATAAATAATTTTTCAAAAAAAGAATTGGATTTTGTTTTATTTTTATTAAAGAGTTCAATAAATTTTTTAGGTTTGTTGTGTTCTAAATATATTAAATAAGGGACAAGATGATTGTTGTCATCATTATCTTCGGCTATGCTCCAATAAGGTAAGATAGGAGCATATTTTTCAAAAAAAACATCTTGCAAGAAGTTTTTGCCTATCTCCTCAGCCGCTGAATGAAGAAGGCCTTTATGAGAACAAGCATTGAACAGAAGGTCAATAAATTTTTCAGGGTTTTCTTTTGCTATATTGACTAAATATGACCTTAGATCATTTGTATTATTTACTTCACAAGCAGCTTTTTCAAATTTTTTTTGTAAAAAATCCATAACTGGACTCTCATTTTTTTGAAGAAAGAACACCCTATGAAATGTATCAGTAAACGGTTCATAATTTTTTTTAGCAAAATATATTAAATAAGCGACAAAAGGATCTTCATCAAATTCACTATATTTACTTCCTATTTTCTGAGCAGCTTTAAGAAAACATTCTTTAAAAAATAGGTCATGTTTTGCTTCATGATATTGAAAAAAATGTTTATCAAGGAGATAAAAATAAACAACAGGGTGTTTGTCTGCGAGATATATGAAATAAGAGGAAAGACCATCGGCGTCATCTTGTTTTCCAACTTCTTTAGCGACTTTGAGGACCATTTTTTTTAAAAAAAGATAGTTTTTTCCGTTAGCTTTCGGATAAAATAAAACCGAATGAATTACCCAAATAAATATTTCAGGGTAAGAAATTGCTAGATATTTAAAGAAACAAGTAAAGTTCCTTATCCGGTCATCATCTTTGTTTATGAAGTTGTAGAGAAAAGATATCCATTGTTTTCTATATTTATAACCTACAATGAGAAGTATTAATATTGCGGATGTTGATGGAAACTTATTGCATAATAATGAAGTCAAATAGTCAAAATTCATAATAAAATCTTAAGTGCAAAAATAAAACAGTAAAACCTATATGGACAATTATATTTACGATCGTATGAGATTTATTTACATAGAAAGACCCTAATTCAAGAAAATAAGTGAGCGCTTTGACCCTGTAAAGATTTGAAGTGAATATTCTTTAAAAATTTTAAAATTCCAAAAAGATATAATGATTGAAGTATATACCATTTCTTTTCAACTTTTTGTGATTATAAAATATGCTATGCATAATAATTACTTTTTATACTTTATCTTTTCTAAAATTTAAATTGCGACCTTGATGGTGCTCTTGTCCAAAAAGCGCTTATGATAAAATTAATTATAATCATTGTTTGTTATGAATGCAGAGTTGAAGAGGGGTTCTGAAGATGATGATAATGTATAGGTTCGATAAAGCTCGTGACTATTTTTAAACGAAAGATAATGGGCGGATACCCAACCTTTTTGTGTATTATAGCTAATTTGACACCAGTTCCCACTGCAAGTGTGAACGAGAACTGATTGTCCTGCAGGAATTAAACCACGCAGTGTATAATATGTGCTCGGTCCTGCTCTAAAATTAAGGTTTGTTGTTACGATAGCATTTGCAGCATATGTTTTTATTGTGACGAAGAAGAGAGAGAGCAATACAAAAAAATAGGCTATTTTTTTCACTGTTTCCTCACAGGATTTCTCTCTATTTTCATACAATTTTCTTGTAAGTTATAACAGAATGACAAAAAATACAATTTTTCTCTACGATATAGAGAAGCGTTATAGAGAGTGAAATGTGCGTTTTTAATTTAAAATATCATCTCAATTTATAAATAATAAAGGAATACACTATATTCTCCTTTATTTTTGTATGGAAAATAGGGTTTCTGTACTATATAATGGAGGCAATTGTAATATCCGGATTCCAAAATATTTTTGGAAGCCGTTTTTTATGTTTTATAAAGCCTTCCGTGTGAAAGAAAGGGACAGATCATGGAAAAAGTTCCGATGACTACAGCTGGTTTTGAAAGTCTTAAAGAGGAACTGCGTTGGCGTCAACAGCAAGAGCGTCCGAGGATTATTGAAGCAATTTCTGAAGCTCGTGCGCATGGAGATCTCTCCGAGAATGCTGAATATCACGCTGCTAAAGAAGCGCAAAGCTATAATGAAGGACGAATTAATGAGCTTGAAGATTATATTGCGCGAGCAGAAGTCATAAATGTTTCACGTCTTTCAGGCGATAGAATTCAGTTTGGAGCAACGATAAAACTTTTAGATGAAGATACTGAAGAAAATAAGGTTTATCAGATTGTTGGTGATCAAGAGGCTGATGTAAAAATTGGTAAGATTTCGATTTCTTCACCTATTGCACGTGCTCTGATTGGTAAACAAGAGGGTGATGTTATTGAAGTGAATGCACCGGGTGGTGCGCATAATTACGAAATTATTGAAGTGCAATATATTTAAGTATTTTAAGTATTATGCGCATGTCTTTAAAGACAACGGATGTGATTGCTCCTCATTTTAAAAGACGCTTGTCAGGAGTTACTTCTACAATCATTCAACTTGTTCCGTTACAGAGAAAACAAGGAGTTGCTATATCCACTTTAGGGCCGGGATTACCGAAAAATTTTCCGGCTCTCTCTTTTAAGGATCTTTTCGGACTTTGGAAAGCTCCTATAGGAAAACCATTTCGTATTTGGCATGCGCGGCGTAATATTGAGATGCTGTGTGGGGTTTTTTTGCGCGATGTTTTGCGAATGAAGCTTAAGCTTGTCTTTACGTCAGCATCTCAACGACACCATAAACCATTTACAAAGTGGTTAATTCGTCGCATGGATAAGGTTATTGCTACAAGTGCACGTACAGGGGCTTATTTAGAAGTTCCTTATGAAGTTATTATGCATGGAATAGATCTTGAGCGTTTTTCACCACCCAAAACGGCTGATGATTGTTTTTCTGCTGCAGGGTTTCCAGGAAAATATGCGATAGGATGTTTTGGGCGTATACGCTATTCAAAGGGAACTGATTTATTTGTCGATGCAATGATAGCTTTATTGCCGCGTTATCCCGAATGGACAGCGATTATTGCGGGTCGTACTACAGAACAGCATTGTTATTTTGAGAAAAAATTACGTAGAAAGATTACGGCTTCCGATTTGAGTGATCGTATTATTTTTCTTGGAGAGATTCTGGATACACACCGGTGGTACCGCCGTATGTCACTTTATGTCGCACCTTCTCGGGAGGAAGGTTTTGGGTTAACACCATTAGAAGCGATGGCTTCACAGACAGCTGTTGTGGCTAGTGATGTGGGTATTTATGAAGATTTGGTTATAGAAGGAACAGGCACAGTTGTGAAAGCAGGAGATGGGTCAGCTTTAATTGAAGCCATTGAGCCGTATTTTGCCGATTTAGAAAAAACATTAAAAGCAGGAGAAAAGGCTTATTCTCATGTTCGGACACATTTCCCTCTAGAAAAAGAAGCAGTTGCAATTGGAAATGTGTATAAAGAAATATTTTCAAGTGCAGCACTTTAAATTTATGGATTCAATTTAAACTCTTATTTATGCGTTATTTGTGATGATGAATGTTAAAGCTCTTATATGAATTCTATATTTAGCTCGTAGAGGCATTTTGAGAGCCATGTTATAGAAATAAAGTTTTGGTTGGATGAGATAAATTAGCTATAACTCTAAAAACTTTAGTGTATGTCAAAGTTCTTGTGTTGAGTACTTTTTATAAATTTTAGACTGCGGATGCGTTTTCAATAAAGTCAGTGCAGAAATTTCAATTATAATATATTAAAATTGTTCACGCCAAAAAGCAGGAACAAAAAGTACAAATATAGTTAGAATTTCGAGACGCCCAACAAGCATTAGGAAACTTAAAATCCACAAAGCATTATCATTAATTGTTGAGAAGTTTCCAACAGGACCAATAATATCTCCAAAACCGGGACCAATATTTGAAAGAGCTGTTAAAGCACCTGTAAAGGACGATGTAAAATCAAGACCAGTTGTGAGTAAAAGTGCAGTCCCAATAAGAAGACAAAACATATAAAGACAGACAAACAGCAAAACTTCTTTTGCAATATCGTTTGATATATTTGAATGATCATAGCGAACTTTTACGACAGTATTTGGGGAGAGAAGTTTTGTCATATTCGTTTGCGCAATACGCCAAAGAATAATCAAACGGTTAATTTTTATGCCTCCAGAAGTAGAGCCAGCACATCCGCCTGTAAAAGAAATAATAAAAAAGATACCAAGCGCAAAAGGACCCCACAGCTGATAGTCTTCGGCACTGTAGCCAGTGGTGCTAATGATCGATGTAAGATGAAAAATAACATCAAGAAAAACCCAGTGAGATGTTAAATGATCATGAAATCGTAACCATAATGCCAAAGCAGAACTGAATAGAAAAACGATCGTGAGAAAAACAATAACTTGCGGATCAATAGAGCGTTTAGCTTGGCCAGGAAGAACGAGTTTAACGTAAAGCATAAAAGGAAGAGAAGACAGCAGCATAAAAATTGTTGCAACAATCAAAATAGCTGGTTTATCAGAGAAATAACCGAAAGAAGCATCATGCGTTGAGAAACCAGCTGTTGCTATTGTACTCATTGCGTGATTTATGGAATCAAATAAAGTCATGCCGGCAGCAAAATAAGAAAGTGTGCAGGTAAATGTTAGTCCTACATAGGCCGTGATAATTCCATTGGCAATTTGTGTGATTCGAGGTAATATTTTTGCGGATTTTTCTGATGACTCCATATGAAAAAGTTGTATTCCCTCTGCTCGAAATGAGGGTAAGAGTAATAAAGCTAAACCAATAAAACCAATCCCTCCAATCCAGCATATAATGGAGCGCCATAATAAAATGCCTCTGGATAAGTGGTCAAGATTTGTTATGACTGTGGATCCTGTTGTTGTTATCCCTGAGATAGCTTCAAAAACTGCACCGGCTAAAGAAATGGGAAGTAAAGAAAGATAAAGAGGCAGAGCTCCTACCATACTTCCTGTTAACCACAAACAAACAGTAAGTGTAAAACCGAGCCGTGCTGAAAAACGACAGGTAGCGCCTTTAGTTGCTAAAAGAATTAAGGTTGCTAACATAGTTGTAATGGCACAAGGATAAAGAAAAATTGTCCAATTTTGACTTCCATCACGCAAATCTACAAAAGCCGGCAAAAGCATTGCCATGCCCATGATTAATGCAAAACGTGCACAGACATTGGTAATAAATTGAAAAATGATTTTTCCCTATCTTTTGTGTTTGTTGTCGTATTCTGTTTATTAAGCTTTATATACTAGTATATATTAAGTATGCTGTTATCAATTGGCAATCAATCTTTCAGAAAATCTTGAAAAAAGTACATGTTCATCATAATTTAAATTGTTGAAACAGTCTTTTTTAGGGATTGTACTTCTTTCATAATTGATGAATAAAAATGCAAAATGCGCAATCAATAAAGAGAATCTCATGACACAATCGCATATTCGTGTTCTTATTGTTGGTTCAGGACCAGCGGGTTATACCGCATCAATTTATGCGGCGAGAGCAATGCTTGAACCTGTTTTGGTTACTGGATTACAACAGGGAGGACAGTTGATGATTACAACTGATGTTGAAAATTATCCAGGTTTTACTGATCCAATTCAAGGTCCATGGTTGATGGAACAAATGGCAAAGCAAGCTGAGCGTATGGGGACGAAAATTATCTATGATAATATTATAAAAGCTGATTTATCAAAACGTCCTTTTAGTCTATATGGAGATTCTGGAACACATTATTGTTGTGATGCGCTTATTATTGCAACAGGAGCACAAGCGCGTTGGCTTGGTTTAGACAGTGAACAGACCTTTATGGGTGGAGGTGTTTCTGCTTGTGCGACCTGTGATGGTTTCTTCTATCGTGATAAAGATGTTGTTGTTGTAGGGGGAGGCAATACAGCTGTTGAAGAGGCACTGTATTTATCGCATTTAGCTAAAAGTGTACATGTTGTTCATCGGCGAGATCATTTTCGAGCGGAAAAAATCTTGCAAAATAGATTGTTTGCCCGTGATAATGTGCGCGTTATTTGGGATCATGTGGTTGAAGAGATCGTTGGTTTGCCAGCTCAGCCTTCAAGAGGTGCTCTTGTAACGGGTGCACGTCTTAAAAATGTAAAAACAGGTCAAGAGCTTAAAATAAATGCAGATGGAATATTTATTGCCATTGGACATAATCCCTCTGTTTCTCTTTTTGAAGGGCAATTGAAACAAAAACCAAACGGTTATTTATGGACAGCACCAGATTCAACGACAACAAGTGTAGCAGGTGTTTTTGCTGCAGGAGATGTGACGGATGATGTGTTCCGCCAGGCGGTAACTGCGGCGGGAAGAGGATGCATGGCGGCATTGGAAGCGGAACGGTTTTTAGATTCGCAGATGTAAAACTCAATATTTGAATAACGTTTGTGATTCATTAATAATATAAAATTAGAGAAAAAATTGTGGTTGTACCGTTAGATTGGGATAAACTAAGAGTGTTTCATGCTGCTGCAGAAGCAGGTTCTTTTACACGTGCTGCTCAAAGACTTTATTTATCTCAATCAGCTATCTCACGACAGGTGTCAGCTTTAGAACAGGATGTCGGTGTTCCTTTATTTCAACGTCATGCACGTGGCTTAATTTTAACAGAGCAGGGTGAAATTCTCTATCGTACAGCTCATGATGTTCTCATGAAACTGGAAAATGCTCGTTCACAATTAAATGAAAGTCGAGAGAAGCCAAAAGGACATTTACGTGTTACCTCAACATTTGGAATGGGAGCAGGATGGCTTGCGGAACGTATGCCAGAATTTCTTAATCTTTATCCTGATATGCAAATTCAACTTTTGCTGAACGATGAAGAAGTAGATTTAACAATGCGTTATGCGGACTGTGCTGTTCGTTTACATCAGCCTCAGCAACCTGATATTATACAAAGAAAATTATTTACAGTTCATATGCATGTTTATGCTTCAGAAAATTATATTGAACAATATGGAAAACCAGAAAAATTGTCTGAGCTTGATTCACATCGTATTATTTCATTTGGTGAACCTATTCCACATCATTTATCTGGTTTGAATTGGCTGGAAAAAGTTGGAAGAAGAGATAGTTCTTTGCGTTTTTCTGTATTACAAATCAATAATATTATTTCTATTAAAAACGCACTTATACGTGATTTTGGTATTGCAGTCCTTCCTGATTATATTGTGAATAATGATGAGAAACTTGTACGTCTTTTTCCTGATATGATTGATATACCTTCTTTCGATACATTCTTTTGTTACTCTAATGCCTTAAAGAATTCAGCGAAACTCATTGCTTTTAGAGATTACATTTTTTCAAAAGCACGCCAATGGTCATTTTAACAGATTTAAAAATTACGCCACAATAAGAGAGCAGCCATGTACTTATTGCATAGCAGATACGCTTAAGTTTTTATTGTCTTCATTTTTATAAAATGAGATAAGGTACTATCTCTTGATTATGTTTCTCTTTATTGCGTTTTCTTGAGTGTTCCCTTTCGAAGGTCTAAAAGTTAATTTATCTCCAAAGATCTTCCAATTTAACCGGGCATTTGCCCGGTATTTTTTTAGTTTAAACCGGAATCCCTAAACACCAATTGTGGTGAAAAAGTGAAATATAATGAAAAATTACAAAAGAAAAATCTCAAAAATTGTGTGAAGAATAAATGATTTTTTCTAAAAATTAATATATTTTGAAGAAATAGAGGCTCTATTCGCACTGTATCGATATGTTTTAGAGTATTAAAATTTTACTTATTCGTATCTCTATAACTACCAATTTTTTTATGGTCATTCATTAAAATGGAGTGTTTGGAAGATTGTTTTTTAGAATATCAATTTTGTACAGTTATTTTTTTCAAAAAATACAACATTCATGCTCTATTCTACTCTCATGCATGTAAACGTTTTGATATAAAACTGCTCATAAGAATCAAAATTAGGGTGATTAAGATAAACTGTTGCAAAAGCGCTGGATCCGTAAACAAGCCTCTTCGAGTAATTTTTCTGATGTTGCATAAGAAATGCGAAATGCTGGTCCGAGTCCAAAAGCAGATCCATGAACAACGGCAACAGATTCTTCCTCTAGAAGTGCAATAACGAAATCTTCATCATTGGTGATAACTTTACCTTTAGGCGTTTTTTTTCCGATGAGTTTTTCACAAGAAGGATAGACGTAAAAAGCGCCTTCTGGTGTTGGACAATGAAGACCAGGAGCTTGGTTCAGTAAGGAAACGACAAGATCACGGCGTGTTTGAAAAATTATTTTATTTTTCATAATAAAATCTTGAGGACCATTGAGAGCTTCAACTGCTGCCCATTGTGAAATAGAGCTTGTGCCAGACGTTTGTTGACCCTGAATGATATCCATAGCTTTAATTAATTCTTTTGGTCCACCTGCATAACCGATTCGCCACCCAGTCATGGCATAAGCTTTGGAAACGCCATTCATTGTTAAAGTACGCTCATAAAGCAGTGGCTCGACTTGTGCTGGGGTAACAAAAGAAAAGTCTCCGTAGGTTAAATGTTCATATATGTCGTCGGAGAGGATATGAACGTGAGGGTATTTGACTAAAACATCTGTGATTTTTTTTAATTCGTCATGTGTATAAGCAGCACCTGATGGATTTGATGGAGAGTTAAAAATAAACCATTTAGTTTTAGGAGTAATGGCAGATTCCAATTCCTGTGGTTGCAGTTTATAAGAAAACTCTGTTTTTGTTTCTACGAAAACAGGTACTCCACCGTTAATGGCTACCATTTCTGGATAACTAACCCAATAAGGAGAAGGAATAATTACTTCATCTCCTGTATTTAAAGTTGCCATCAATGCATTAAAAAGGATTTGTTTTCCGCCAGTTCCTACGATAATTTGCTCTGGTGTGTAGTCGAGGTTATTCTCTCGTTTAAATTTTGCAGAAATTGCTTGGCGCAATTCTGGAATCCCAGATATAGGAGTATATTTTGTTTCTCCGCGTTGAATAGCTTTAATTGCAGATTCTTTAATATGATCAGGTGTATCGAAATCTGGCTCTCCAGCACTTAAAGCAATGACATTATGACCTAAAGCTTTCAAAGTTCGCGCTTTCTGAGAAACAGCAATTGTTGCAGAAGGTTTGATATGAGAAAGCTTGTCGGCAATAAAAGCCATAATATAAACTCCTTAATGTAGGATAAGAAAATAATTGTATGTGCAAAGAATTTTCATAAATAATTATGTTGTATGCAATAAAAAACTGCAAGGAATTTTTTGAAAGATCTTATATTAGACGTTGATTTTATAATTTTTTTTGCATTGATGAGAAAGAAGATTTTAGAAAATAAAAGTGAAAAGAACTTGCTTTCATGTTGACGATATCAATTTGTTTGCAAAAAATAATAAAAATTGATGGAACAGCTTTTATAGATGATTTTGTGTGATTATTGACTGTAAGATAACTTTCAATCAAAAAATTATTTAATCGATGTTGTATAAAATGGAAGAAAATTTTCAATTTATTCATTCTGTGAAATTGTAACAGAAAGAATTGAATAAATTTATTCTGTGATAAGAGTAAAATTCTTATATTAAAATGAATTGTATGAGGAGAGAAGCAGGATAGCAATAATGTCTATAATGATGTGTTGTTGCATTATAGATATTTTGTAATTTTATCAAAAAGCGCTGTAAGAGATTACAATAAATTTTATAGAAAATATGGGGATTTTTCAGCCGTTATACGGAGAAAATTATTTATTTTTATAGTAACAAACTGTTTTTTTTAAAAAAAACTCGCCTAGAAAGGCGAGATTCTGTAAAGTAGATAAGTGAAGAAATTTAAACAGCAGCAAGATTCCCCGCGGAAAATTTTCCGGAACGACGATCTTGAAGAACCTCATAAGATACTTTCTGACCTTCGTTTAGGCTGTTCAAACCAGAACGCTCAACAGCAGAAATATGAACAAATACATCTGCACTTCCATCACTCGGTTGGATAAAACCAAAACCTTTTGTTGCATTAAACCACTTAACTATTCCTGTCGACATAGGAAACTCCTGAATATAAAAATAATTATATATTGGAGCTTTAAGCATCCAATACAGTTGTAGATCGAAATTAGGTAGGAGAAGTTTCGTCAAAAGTGCACATCGCACAGAAAAAAAAGTCACGTAACCAAAAGTCCGACGAGAGGAACTATAAAATAATTCCTAGTGAAATGCAAGCTGAATCGATTTTTTCTCTCAAAAAAAGGATGGGTAAATAAAGTAAAGAACATTTTTGGTTGCATGATTTAAGTAAAGTAATTTTGCAGTGGACGCACTTCAAGTTTTTTTGTTTTTAAAGCTTGAATGGCGTGGGTTACAGCCTCAGCTCCAGTAATTGTTGTATAATAAGGAATTTTTTGCATAACTGCGGCATGGCGTAATGATTTGGAGTCTGAAATAGCACTAGCAGTATTTGTTGTATTAAAAATTAATTGAATTTTGCGATTACGAATAGCATCTTCAATATGTGGATGACCTTCAAGTACTTTATTGATTTTTTCGGCTTTAATACCGTGTTGAGCAAGAAATTTTTGAGTTCCATTTGTTGCTAAAATTGAAAACCCAAGCTCTGTTAAGCGTTTTACAGGTTTTAAAATCCGTTTTTTATCTTCATCTTTCACGGAAACAAACAAAGTACCTTCTTGAGGAAGATCGACACCAGCTCCAAGTTGTGCTTTTGCAAAAGCAAGAGCAAAGTCGTAATCAAACCCCATTACTTCACCAGTTGAACGCATCTCTGGACCAAGCAGAGTATCGACACCTGGAAAACGAGAAAAAGGAAAGACAGCTTCTTTAACAGCAATATGTGATTTGTTTGGTATAGGAGCTACTCCACCGTAGGCTTTCAATGCTTCGTGAAGACTTTCTCCTATCATAATGCGTGTAGCAATTTTGACGATGGGTTGACCAATTGCTTTTGCAACAAAGGGGACGGTACGTGATGCACGAGGATTTACTTCTAAAACATAGATTGTTTCATCTTTGATAGCATATTGTACATTCATTAAACCACGTACATGGAGTGCTTGTGCTAAAGCTTTTGTTTGCCGTTCCAGTTCAGCAACTATTTTCTGTGAAAGTGTACGCACCGGTAAAGAACAGGCGGAGTCTCCTGAATGGATTCCTGCTTCTTCAATATGTTCCATAATACCAACGATGAGCGTTTCTTCTCCATCACATAGACAATCAACATCTACTTCAATAGCTTCTGTCAGATAGGTATCAAATAATAGTGGATTTTTCCCGAGCAATGTATTGATTTGAGCTGTTTTATCATTTGGGTAATGCGCTTTGATATCTTCTGATACCAATTCGGGAACGATTTCGAGTAAGTAGTTTTGTAAACTCCGTTCATCGCGGATAATTTGCATTGCACGTCCTCCCAAAACGTAAGAAGGGCGTACAACGAGTGGAAAACCAAGTTCGTAAGCAACAATACGTGCCTGTTCAATAGAATGAGCAATACTATTTTTAGGTTGCGTTAAATTAAGTTTAAATAACAATTTTTGAAAGCGATCTCTATCTTCTGCGAGATCAATAGCTTCAGGTGAAGTTCCCAAAATGGGAATTTTGTTTTTTTCTAAGGCACTTGCCAATTTTAGTGGTGTTTGCCCACCCAATTGTACGATAACACCCAATAATTCACCTTTTTCTTGTTCTGTTTCTAAAATAGCAAGAACATCTTCTGTTGTTAAAGGTTCAAAATAAAGACGATCGGAGGTATCATAATCAGTAGAAACCGTTTCAGGGTTACAGTTGACCATGATGGCTTCAAAACCTGCATCTCGGAGAGAAAAAGCCGCATGACAGCAACAATAGTCAAATTCAATTCCTTGACCAATCCGGTTGGGTCCCCCTCCTAAAATCACAACTTTTTTACGCTCAGAAACTTGTGCTTCTGAGTGTTCTATTCCTGCAAAAGGTGTTTCATATGTTGAATACATATATGCTGTTGGGGAAGAAAATTCAGCAGCACAAGTATCGATGCGTTTGAAAACGTGTTTTACATTCAATGATTTGCGTAGGGCAGCAATTTCTTTTGGTGTTTTCTTGGTTAAGTTAGCTAAACGCTCATCTGAAAATCCCATAGCTTTTAACATACGAAAATTATTGGCATCTTGAGGCAAACCGTAGGTACGAATACGCTGTTCCATATTAACGATGGATGCTATTTGTTCTAAAAACCAAGGGTCAATTTTGCTAATTTGATGAATTTCTTTTAAAGATAAGTTCATTCGTATCGCTTGAGCGATGTAACGCAAACGATCAGGTGTTGGGATTGCAATAGCGGAACGTATAGAGTTTTTTTCATCACTTTCTGCATGTTCAGGAATTGCAATTTCATCTAGACCGGTAAGTCCTGTTTCCAGTCCACGAAGTGCTTTTTGCAAAGATTCTTGAAAAGTACGACCAATGGCCATAACTTCTCCTACAGATTTCATTGCTGTGGTTAAAACAGATGTCGAACCGGGAAATTTTTCGAAAGCAAAACGAGGAATTTTGGTAACAATATAATCAATTGAAGGTTCAAATGATGCTGGTGTTGTACCACCTGTAATATCATTTTTTAATTCATCAAGTGTATAGCCGACTGCTAATTTTGCTGCCACTTTAGCAATAGGAAAGCCTGTTGCTTTGGACGCAAGTGCAGAAGAACGAGAAACACGTGGGTTCATTTCAATAACAACGAGACGTCCATTATCAGGATTGACAGCAAACTGTACATTGGATCCTCCAGTTTCAACACCAATTTCGTGCAACACAGCAATTGAAGCGTTACGCATGATTTGATATTCTTTATCTGTCAAAGTCAAAGCAGGGGCAACGGTAATAGAATCACCTGTGTGGATTCCCATAGGATCAATATTTTCAATGGAACAAATGATGATACAGTTGTCGTTTTTATCACGTACAACTTCCATTTCATATTCTTTCCATCCCAAAACACTTTCTTCAATTAAAACTTCTGTTGTGGGTGAAGCTTCAAGACCGCGCTCAATAATTTCATAAAATTCAGTTCGATTATAAGCAATACCTCCACCGGTGCCACCAAGTGTGAATGAAGGACGAATAATTGCTGGGAGACCAATAGTATCAAGAGCTTGAACTGCTTTTGCTGCTGCATGTGCTATATAATGTTGTTTCCGGTCGGATTCTCCATGTTGCCAATCTTTCTCAAGTTCTTCTAATGCTCTGTCCAATGCATCACCGGAAAGTGTTGTTTTAAATTTATTGTATTTTTCTGCATAAAGTTGGCGGTGTTGCTCTTTAAGTTCGGTTGCATTGGCTAAGAGAGAACGCGGTGTTTCTAAACCGATTTTTGTCATAGCTTCACGAAATAAAGCTCGATCTTCGGCTTTATCAATAGCATCAGCATTTGCCCCAATCATTTCAACGTGATAACGGTCTAAAATTCCCATACGCTTTAATGATAAAGCGGTGTTGAGTGCTGTTTGTCCTCCCATCGTTGGTAAAAGAGCATCAGGGCGTTCACGAGCGATAATTTGTGCAACGACTTCTGGGGTAATAGGTTCAATATAAGTTGCATCAGCTAAATCTGGATCTGTCATAATGGTTGCAGGATTCGAATTGACAAGAATAATCCGGTAACCTTCTTCTTTTAAGGCTTTGCAAGCTTGTGTGCCTGAATAATCAAATTCACATGCCTGGCCGATAATAATAGGTCCTGCTCCAATGATAAGAATAGATTTTATATCTGTGCGTTTTGGCATGTTTTTCCCCTTAAACGAATATTCGTATGCAATTTTGTAGCAGGTAGAATATTAAGATTGGAAAGTTCAGTTTTCTTTTATAGGTTAATAAACAAATAAAGTAAGCTATAAAATGTTTTTTTCATAAAATTGCCGACTAATATTTTCTTTGATTATAATTAATTTTTGTTGTTTTTTTGATCATAAGCTTTTGTTATTTATATTATATTTAAAAATTTTAAGCTATTTGACAGTTATAAGATAGCAGCGTGTCGTGTGCATAATTATTCATACGATTTTGATATTAAAAACTATAATTGAGGTATAATTTTAGAAGGGTAAGATTTTTGAGATATATTAAAATTGATTCTTTGTGCATTTTGAATGTGCATTTTGAAAGAGTGCTCAATATCTCTCAAAGAAATAATGATAAGATTTAAAAATCTACATAAAATAATGATACATTACTTGAGAGTGTGTTTATGGAATTTTGAGACATACACTAAAATTAACTCCAGTGTAGTTGTCTGTCTTTTTCAAAGAGAAATTTGTAACATTTTTTTTATTTCGTTTATTAAAATTAATCATGGAACCCGCTCTTCTCTTTTTGAGCGGTTTATTGATAAAGAAATGACTTATAATTTCTCTGTAATTTTTTAGTTGAGAGGGGGAAAATTTGTAATGATTGCCGCAACAATAATCTTTGTTTTACAGGTTCGTTTATTTCATAATATATTTTTGTAGAAATATTTTATTGATCAAGAAAGAATAAAGTTCACCTGTTTTTATTAATTTGTATGTTGTTCATGAATGTGTGCATCTCATGAAACACAAAGTACACAGGTTTACACGTGACACTCGGAAAGATGAGACGATTGAGTTAAATTGTTTTTTTTGTACTCAATAATCAAATTACAAAAATATTGAAAAAGGTAGTGACTGTCTTGTGGCCCAGGAGAAGCTTCAGGATGATGTTGTACAGAAAAAATAGGTTTTTCAATGAATCGGATACCGCAATTTGATCCATCAAAAAGAGAAATATGTGTTTCTTCAACATACGGTGGCAAAGATGTGGCGTCGACGCTAAAACCGTGATTCATGGATACAATTTCAACTTTTCCCGTATTAAAATGTTTAACAGGATGGTTTGCACCATGATGTCCTTGATGCATTTTGGATGTTTTTGCTCCAACCGCAAGAGCGAGAAGTTGATGACCAAGACATATGCCAAAAAGCGGTATATTATAATTAATTAATTCTTTTATTGTTGGAACGGCGTATTCAGCTGTCGCAGCTGGATCTCCAGGGCCATTAGAAAGAAAAATGCCATCAGGATTCATTGCTAAAATTTCTTTTGCAGTTATATCTGCGGGTACAATTGTTATGCGAGCTCCTTGCGCAGCTAGAAGGCGAAGGATATTCCGCTTAATACCATAATCAATTGCGACAATATGAAAATTGTGTTTTTTATTTTGGCTATAACCTTTATTCCATATCCACGGTTTTTCGTCCCATGTCATTAATTGTTTTGATGTTACATTTTTTGCAAGATCAAGATCTGTAATACCAGGCCATTTTTGCGCACACTTTTTCAAAGTTTCAATATCAAAGTTTCCATTTTGGTCATGAGCAATGACAGCGTTGAGGAAACCTTTTTCGCGAATGAGAACCGTTAATGCCCGTGTATCAATGCCACAAAGTGCAATGATATTGCGTTTTTTAAGCCACTGATTAAGATTTTCATTTGCACGATAATTTGAAGCACAGGTAATATCGGCTTTGAAAATAGCACCAACCGCACCACAACAATCGAGAGGATTAAGATCTTCAATATCTTCACTATTCGTTCCTACATTGCCAATATGAGGAAATGTAAAGTTGACGATTTGTTTTGTGTACGATGGATCAGTAAGAATTTCTTCATAGCCTGTAATGGCAGTATTGAAACATACCTCAGCTTCAGCGATACCTGTAGCACCTGCGCCTTTTCCTTCAATAATTGTTCCATCAGCTAGGATTAAAAGAGCTGTAGGCTTACTGGTGCCCCAAGGATTGGGAGACGGGATAGTTTGTGTCATAGTGCGTGTTCACAATCCATGGTTCTAATAATGTAATAATGAATGAGATATGAAAACTGCAACCGTAATAGACGCATTCTCTTTACTCTAATAAATGCCGTATTTTATGTTATCTTAATACTTCACTTAAGCCACGGATTATAAGTTTATTCGATAAATAGGTAAAGAGTTGTTTTTAGATTTTCTGTGGCTTTATTTTTTATTATGCATTGAAAGGTGTTTAAGGATTGGTTTAGAATTACGCTCTTGTTTGAGTTACATTGGATATATTTATGTTACGTGATCGGATTGATATGGCTTTCAACATTGCTTTAAAGAAGCAAGATAAAGCGCGCCTTTCTGTACTTCGTTTAATTAATGCTGCGATTAAAGATCGTGATATTCTTCGTTGTAGTGAAGATAAACAGGAAATGAATGATCATCAGATACAATTTATTTTAGTTACAATGATTAAACAGCGTGAAGAATCAGCGCATATTTATGAAAAATCTGGTCGCTTTGATATGGCAAAAAAGGAGAAGATAGAAGCAGCGGCTATTCGTGAACTTCTTCCTCATCAATTTGATGAAGCGGAAATTGAGAAAGTTCTTTGTGAAGCTTTGGAACAGACAAAAGCCAAAGGGGTTTGTGATATTAGAAAAGTAATCTCTTGGTTAAAAGAGCGCTATGCAGGCCAAATGGATTTTTCTAAGGTTAGTAATAATCTTCGTGAAAAATTAAGATAAATTTTCAAAAATTCCAGAACATAGACGAAAATTTTGTTTTCTTTCTCAAATTGTTTGGTAAGGAAAGAGTATGAAGCGGTATTGATCGATAAGATGAATACACTATAAGATTGTTATAACAAGTGAGTTGAGGAAAATAGATCTGCTTTTGTACTCATAATGACTTAATATTTATATCTTCAAGATTGTTTAAATATGCCTTTTGATGGAAGTGGGAGTCATTACGGTTATTTAACATGCTTTTTAGTTTACCTGTGTATAAAGGAATACAATGAGTAGAATTTTTAACTATTCGTTGATTTTAACGTGGGTACAATAAAAACTACAAATTAGAAAGTTTTTATTCTTCTATTTTGTAGAAGATATAGGTATAAAACGTTAAGAATAGAAGTTGATTTCGGATAGCTTTAGAAAGGCACTCAAGACGCAGTTGAAGAGTTAATAAGTATTTATGGTCGAATTTTCCGACCTATCCATATTAATATGCAGGCTCCGATAAAACCTGAAATGAGGTAATCAAACCATCCTGCAAAATTGATACCTAAAAGACCAAAAAAGAAGCTAGCTAACGCAGCACCAAGAACCCCTAAAACAATGTTTAGTAATATTCCTGCTCGACTTTTCATAAAATACTGTGCAGCCCATCCTGCAAGGCCGCCAATAATAATAGCGATAATCCAGCCAATATTTGTATCTTCCATTCTATCCTCCTTATCCCTTAGTTTAAACTGTTGGTAAGCTTAGTTAGGGTAAATTTTATACAGTTCAAGGTTTTCTTATTTATTGTCTAAAGAGAGATGAATGATAGAAGTATTGTGTGTAGTTTATGTTGTATTGAGTTTCAAATAAAAGAAAACATAATTGAATTTAGTATTATTTTTCTTCACTAGAACAACTTAAATTCTAGACCAACAGACAAAATATGATCGATAATGATTTTAAATCTCAAAAAATTGTATTTAAGAATAAAGTCTTAACAATAATGAAAATATAAGATCTTAATCGTTTAAAATGCAATATTCTGAAGAATAACAGAATTAAAAAACATATCCAATAGAATATAAGCAGAGACGTTTGCTTCTTTTAATTCAATGATTAATCCATATTACTTGGATTCTCTAAAGAAATTATAGCTATAATAGCGAGTATTCAGTTATATTTTCTCATAATATTGTTTTATTTTTCGTGTTAAGAACAACATTGAAATTAAGGTTTAAATGTTTTTACTCAGAAGGAGTTCGTAATCTAGAACTTTTTAATAGACCTTGTGCCTCTAAAATAGGATAGACCATAGAGGTTAAAAGAGAATTTATTTGTTTGAGATCACGCACAGTATCAAGATGAAGACTGGATGTTTCTATATTTTGAACATTTCCTTCGCGCAAGCGTTTAAAATGCTTTAAACTCATTTCTTTTTCTAAGTCACGGAGTTTATCTTTTTTTTGTACTAACAAATGTGCTGTGTGCGTATCGCGTGAGACAAGAACGTTAAATGCAATATGCGCATTGGCTAAAACAATTGCATGAAAATGGAGCAAGTCGTTCCAACCATCATTGGTAAATTGTAATTTTTTCTGTTGTTTCTTTTTAACCAACGTGATCATATTATGGATGATGACGTCTCCTGTTTGATCGAGTTTTATACATGCATCTAAAAGCTCTTGAGTTTGAAAGGCTTCTTCATCTGATAATTTTTGTCCAGCGAGTTGTGCAAGATAGAGTTTAATCGCAATATGTTTTTTGTGCAAAATAACATTCAATTGATTGAGTTCATTTATAATATTGCGGTCAGGTTTTTCATAAAGCTCCATAATTTTTTCCAGCATGATATCAACAAGATTACAAATATGGATAACTTCACGCGTTACATTTGAGAGTGCTAAAGTGGGGCGATCCAAAACACTTTCGTCAAGGGCTGTTTGATCCGTTAAATCAAATATATTATTGGATGGCTGATTTTTTACATATATTTGGACGATTTTAGTGGTCAGTTTTAAAATCCACTGTGATAGCGGTATGCTTGCAAAAAGGATAAGAGTATTAAAAATGATATGAGCATTTATAACTTGCGTTGCAGCTTCTTTTCCAAGCCATGTGATTGGTGGTTTAAAGGAGAGGAATAAAATGAGAATAAGAATTGAACCAATGCCCCGTGTGAGTAAATTTCCTAAGGGGATAAGTCGTGCATTAGAAGGAGCATTTCGTGTTAAGAGTGGTGCTATAAAAGAAGAACCTAAATTAACACCAAGGACCATGACGACACATAATTGAGTATGAATAAGATCGTAGTTGGCAAAATTAATGAGAAGAACAATTCCGGCAATGGATGAATGTAAGAAATAGGTTAAAACTGCTGCCAACAAGAAAGCAGAAATAGAGTCTGTTGAAAGATAGTGAACGATATTGGGTAAAATAGCGCTCTCACGTAAAGGTTCTGTAGCAGCGCTTGTCATTTGTAAAGAGAGAATTAAGAGACCAACTCCAATAATAATCCGTCCTATTTGGCGCCAATCTTTTTTTTCAGTTGTCATAAAAATAAATGTGCCAATCAAAAGACATAGAGGTACGACAATTGTAAGGTCATAAGAGAGAATTTTAACAACAAATGCTGATCCTAACTCTCCTCCACGGACAACCATAAGTCCTGCTAAGGCAGAAATAAAATGAGATTCGACAAAAGAACTTACCAAAAGTGTTACAGCTGTAG
Source organism: Bartonella sp. F02 (assembly GCF_026929975.1). GTDB lineage: Bacteria > Pseudomonadota > Alphaproteobacteria > Rhizobiales > Rhizobiaceae > Bartonella. The sequence continues at coordinate 107,439 of NZ_JANHOK010000004.1, read as the reverse complement.
AGCTTTGTAAGATTATTGCCAAAAAAAGTCCAAATCCTACTGCATAAAATGGATTGGATATGACATGATGTAATTGATATTTGAGTTTATCACCATAAGCACGCTCAACTCCTGTGCGTATCATGCGTGTAGCCCACAGAAGTAAAGAAATAGCTCCTGCAAGATGAAGGAGTATCAGTGAGCCATTCATAATACTTTTTCTTTCTTTGTTCGGAATTATGAGCTAATTTTAAGAATGGTTATTTTTGATTTATAGTTTCACTTTTTTCAAATGTATGAATAAAATTATAACTGCTTGGATTTTGAAAAATTTTTAAACCAAAATTAGGAATAATGGAATAAAGATGATCAAAAATATCAGATTGAATTTGTTCATAGTCTAACCAGACAGTTGTATTGGTAAAACAGTAGATTTCCAAAGGTAACCCTTCAGATGTAGGAGGTAATTGTCGTGCCATGAGAGGCATGTTTTGTGCGATGTATGGGTGTTGTTGTAAGTAGGCAAAAATATAAGCGCGGAAAGTTCCGATATTGCTCAAACGACGCATATTAGCTGGCATATCGTGATTTTTGTTTAATGTAGCATTCCATTCATTAATTTCTGATATTTTTTGTGCAAAATATTCTTCTAACAGATTAAATCTTTTTAGGTGTTCTTGTTCTTCTTCGGTGTGAAAGTGAATGCTTAATTGATCAATAAATAGAGACCGTTTAATGCGTCTTCCACCTGCTTCGGTCATTCCACGCCAATTTTTAAAAGGATCGGTTACCAATTTACGAATAGGAACTGTCGTAATTGTTTTATCAAAATTTTGAACTTTAACAGTATGCAGTGCAATTTCAATGACGTCCCCGTCTGCACCGAGATTGGGGATTTCAATCCAATCACCAACACGAACCATATCGGTGAATGAAATTTGAATGCCTGCAATGAAAGAAAGGAGCGTATCTTGAAAAACCAAAATAAGAACAGCGGTTATTGCACCAAATCCAGAAAAGAGAATAAGAGGTGAGCGATCGATTAATGTAGCTAACATTAAAACGGCAGAAATTGTGAAAAGCGCAATTTTAGCGATTTGAATGTAGCCTTTTATTGGTTTTAACCGTGCTGTTTCTTTTTGTTCGTAAAGAATATTGATGATATTAAAGAGAGCAGAAATGGTTAGGGTAACGATAAAAATAATAAAAGCGTTAGCGACATTGCGAATAACAGTGCTGAGTGCATCGGGCAATGTGGGGATAAAATTGACACCTATTGAGAGAATTAAGGCTGAAGTGATATTTGCCATATAACGAATAGCATTTTCAATATCAACATTTGTTGCTTTAGGGAGCAAATGAGAAAGCTGTTTTATACCATTAATGAGCAGTTTTCGTGCTAAAAAATTGATGAGAAGTGCAATAAAAATCAGGCCAAATAACCAAGAGATAGTTTCTAGCAAGGGGTATTGAATAAACAGTTTCGTCATTTTTTTGCTATTTCCTTCTGAAAAATTCATGATTGGTCTAGAATTTTCAATTGTTGCAAATAAAATATTTAGAATTATCCTTTAAAATCATTAAATATATAGAAAAGATTTTAGAATTTTGTGGGGAATCATGCATTTTTCGTCTGATTTTCTTGATGATCTTCGCACTAGATTACCAATTTCTCTAGTTATTGGACAAAGAGTGACATTTGATTCTCGAAAAAGCAAGTCTTCACGAGGAGATTTTTGGTGTTGCTGTCCATTTCATGGGGAAAAAACACCGAGTTTTCATTGTGATGATCGTAAAGGACGTTATTATTGTTTTGGTTGTGGAGTAAAGGGTGATATTTTCACTTTTCTTTGTGAACTTGATGGATTGCACTTTTCAGAAGCTGTAGAGCGTTTAGCTCATTTGGCAGGAATAGCTGTTCCTATTCTTGATCCACAAAGTTATAAACGTGAGAAGCAAAAATCTGATCTTTATAATATTATGCAGATTGCTACAGATTTTTTTCACAAAAATTTATTCAGTTCTGAAGGAAGACAAGCGCTTCGTTATCTTGATGAGCGTGGTGTAACGATAGAGTTGATAAAGCGTTTTCGGATAGGGTTTGCGTCAGCAAGACGAACGGCCTTGAAGGATGCTTTGAGTGCCCAAGGCATTTCGGTAAAACAAATGGAAGATTGTGGTCTTCTCATATCGGGTGAAGATATTGCAGTTCCCTATGATCGATTTAGAAATCGTATCCTGTTTCCTATTGAAGATCTTCGCGAACGTGTGGTGGCATTTGGAGGACGTGCACTTGATAAAGAGGCACTGGCAAAATATCTTAATAGCCCTGAAACAGTTCTTTTTCATAAAGGGAATATTCTTTATAATGCGGCTTCTGCTCGAAAAAACAGTCGTTCTGTTAAAAGTGAAGAGAGGCACTCTCTCATTGTTGTAGAAGGCTACATGGATGTTATTTCTTTAACTAAAGCTGGTTTCGAGCAAGTTGTTGCTCCTTTGGGGACAGCTTTAACAGAAACACAAATCCAACTGTTATGGCAGATAAAACCTGATCCGATTTTGTGTTTTGATGGTGATAACGCTGGTATAAATGCCGCTCTTCGTGTTGCTGATCGTGTTTTGCCTCTTTTAAGGGCAGGGGTTTCTGTGCGCGTTGTCTTATTGCCACAGGGTACAGATCCTGACGAAATTATTCACTCTAACGGCGCACAATTTTTTACTTCTTTGTTGCAAAAATCAATGTCGTTGGTTGAGCTTTTATGGCAGCGTGCTACTTATGGAAAGCATTTTGAAACGCCAGAAGAACGAGCAGCACTGGAACGAAAACTTAGACAGAAAATTTTTACAATTAAAGATGGCGATATACGTCGTTATTATTTGCAAGATATAAAAAAACGCCTCTTCGTTTTTTTTCGTTCGTCTAGTTTTAAACAAAAGACTATGCAAGGATATAGCGAAAATCGAAAAAACAGTCTTTTTGGAAAGACCTCTTTCCCTCTGTTAGAAAAGTCTAATATGCTGCGTACTCCAAAAATGCATTCTGCGTCTGTACGCGATATGTTAATTTTACTAATATTGGTTCATTATCCGGAGCTTTGGCATGAGGACTTTGAAACGCTTTCTGCACTAGAATTTAAAAATTCTCAATTAATAATTTTACATAGAACTATGTTAGAAATATTGGGAAATCAATCACTTTATGATAAAGAAACAATGGTCTTATTTTTAGAAGAAAGAGGACAAAAAACGATTTTAGAACAAATGGAGAAACGTCTTCATAATGTTGGGATACATAAGTTTTTTGTTGGCGCTTCCATTGAAGATGTTCGTATTGTATTAAAACAAGCTGTCTACTTGCATCTTAAGGAACACCACCTACATAAGAGGATAAAAGATATTCAAGAACAGTATATAGAAAATCCCAATGATGAGATTTTAAATTCACTGCGTGAGATGCAAAGCGAAATAAAGCATATGCAGGAAACGGAGACTTTAGCAGCTTTAATTGAAGGATTTGGATATTGGTTTGATGAGCGAACAGATAAAAAGTAAACCAAGTTATAATAAAATGATTCGCTTTTTTGAAGCGAATCAGTCACCTAGAGCATGATATAAGGAAATATTATCGAGGCGGTATTTTTTTTAAAAATGGCGATTGAATTTAAGAAAAGCGGGAAATTTGTTCTTACTAGATGGTACAAAAACTTTTTCAGAAAGGCTGAAAGGTGTCGGGGAAACTTCTGGAGTTTTCCCGTGTTTTTGTGTGAATAAGATTGTGTGTAAAAAATGTATTCTTTATTAACAAAGATTTTTTTGAGAAGAAATGTATATGAAGAATTGTTTATCTATTCAGTAAGAACGTAGAGAAGTTGATCACACAAAACAGGCAGAGTGATCAAGTGGAGTTAATGGTATGGCGACACAAGTTAAACAGAAAGACAATATGGAAGCAACGAGCCAAGTGAGTTTGGATAGCCCTCTTCTTGATTTTTCTGATGATGCCATCAAAAAAATGATTAAACTTGCCAAAAAGAATGGTTACGTGACAATGGATGAGTTGAATGCAGTTCTTCCTTCTGATGAAGTCACATCTGAGCAAATTGAAGATACATTAGCAATGTTTTCTGAGATGGGTATTAATGTTGTTAATGATGAAGATGAAATTGAATTAGAGAATGATGAAGTAGATACTGTAGTAGAAGGTGGAGATTTAGTAGAATCTACGAGTCGTGCGATTACAACAACTTCTAGACGAGATGCTACAGATCGAACAGATGATCCTGTCCGTATGTATTTACGTGAAATGGGTGCTGTTGAGCTTCTATCGCGTGAAGGTGAAATTGCTATTGCTAAGCGTATTGAGGCAGGGCGTGAAACGATGATTGCGGGGCTTTGTGAGAGCCCTTTAACGTTTCAAGCTTTGATTATTTGGCGTGAAGAGTTGAAAGAGCAGCGTATTCTTCTTCGCGAAATTATTGATCTTGAAATGACTTATGCTGGACCGGAAGCGAAACAAGCGCCTGTTATCGAGCCGAATGATATCGATAGGATCAAAGAGGGGCAGTCTTCTTTTGCTCGTTCACGTAATATAGATGATATTTCTCGAGATGTTAACCTCGAAGATGATGATGAAGATGATGATGAAGTTAATTTATCACTTGCTGCAATGGAAAATGAGTTGTGTCCTCAGGTGATGGAAACTTTGGATTTTATTGCTGAGACATACGCTAAATTACGGAAACTGCAAGATCAGCACGTTGAAAGCAGTTTAACTGATCATAAAGAGAAGGCTCTGTCTTCTTCACAAAAGAAAAAATGTACTCAATTGAAAAATGAATTGATTCAGGCCGTCAAATCTCTTTCCTTAAATCAAAATCGTATTGAGTCGTTAGTTGAGCAGCTTTATACTATCAATAAGCAGTTGATGCATAATGAAGGTAAGTTAAAGAGGATTGCTCATAATTATGGAATTGGTCATGAAAACTTCTTGAAAGAATATCAGGGCCGTGAGTTTGAGGTTGATTGGATTAAGTATATTTCAGCTTTGCCAGGAAATGGTTGGAAAGAATTTGCAACCCGAGAAGAAAAAGTTATTCAAAATTTGCGAAGTGAAATACAGGAGCTTGCAAAAACAACGGCTATTTCAATTGGAGAGTTTCGCCGGATTGTTACGCAAGTTCAAAAAGGTGAGCGTGAGGCAGCGATTGCTAAAAAAGAAATGGTAGAGGCTAATCTGCGTCTTGTAATTTCAATTGCTAAAAAATACACGAATCGCGGTCTGCAATTTCTTGATTTGATTCAAGAAGGCAATATTGGTTTGATGAAAGCTGTTGATAAATTTGAATATCGGCGTGGATATAAATTTTCGACGTATGCCACATGGTGGATACGTCAGGCGATTACACGTTCAATTGCTGATCAAGCACGAACTATTCGTATTCCTGTCCATATGATCGAAACAATTAATAAGATTGTTCGTACATCGCGTCAAATTTTACACGAAATAGGGCGTGAGCCTACGCCGGAGGAATTGTCTAGCAAACTTTCTATGCCGTTAGAAAAAGTAAGAAAAGTTCTTAAAATTGCGAAAGAGCCTATTTCACTTGAAACACCAGTTGGTGATGAGGATGATTCTCATTTAGGTGATTTTATTGAAGATAGAAATGCATTATTACCCATTGATGCTGCTATTCAGGCTAATCTGCGAGACACGACAACGCGTGTTCTTGCGTCACTAACGCCGCGTGAAGAGCGTGTTTTGAGAATGCGTTTTGGTATTGGAATGAATACTGATCATACATTAGAAGAAGTTGGTCAACAATTTTCAGTTACGCGAGAACGTATTCGTCAGATTGAAGCAAAAGCCCTTCGTAAATTGAAACATCCAAGTCGTTCACGTAAATTGCGCAGTTTTCTTGATTCTTGATAAGATATTCAATATCATCAAACGGATTTTATGGCGGAAAAGATACGATTTTTTTGTGAAAAATATTCATAAAAAGTGGATATGAGTGTATATGAAAAAGCATGCGTTTTATGCTTTTATGAATTGTTTCTATTGATATGCGTTTTTTGAGAGTGCTTCTCTTTTTGTAAGGTCGTTTCAAAATTAAAAAATGTGTTGTATTACGGTGTGAAATTCTATTTATTTTTCACTTTCTGAATAGTTTTTTTAATTGAGCAAAAGGATATAGTTCGTTTTATGAATAGGGAGCTTCCTTTTTGGAAAGTTAAAAAATTAGAAGAAATGTCCATTGCTGAATGGGAAAGTCTTTGTGATGGCTGCGGGTGTTGCTGTATGCATAAAGTGGAGGATGACGATAGTGGCGTGATTTATACGACAGGTGTTGCTTGTCGTCTTTTGGATAAAGAAACTTGCCAATGTAGAGATTATGTTAATCGTATGTCAATAGTTCCTGATTGTATATTACTTGACATTGAAACAATTAAAATGGCTCGTTGGCTGCCGGAACATTGTGCTTATCGGTTGATTTATGAAGGAAAAGACCTTCAATGGTGGCATCCATTGGTATCCAAAAGTTGCCAGACTGTGCATCAAGCTCAATTTTCTGCGTGTGAACAAATTCGAATTTATGATAACGAATTATCCTCTGATGAGGATTACCCTCAATATATCACCGGTGTCCTCTATGACCACCGATGATAAAATCGTTTTATAGGATATTTGTTATTTTACATTCATTTAATCAATTGCAAATGTTACAGTGACATTGACATTATAATTCAATTCACCTCCTAAAAAATTTGTTTCTGAGTAGCTCGCACTTGGTGTAGCTCTCATGAGACGCGGCATAGGACGATTGTTATTATCACTTTCATTGATTTGAAGGATTTTTCCTAATTTTAAATTTGCTGCTCGTGCTAAAGTTTCAGCTTTTTCAATAGCATTAGTGATAGCTTGCGCGCGCGCTTCTTTATATAATGGCTTTGTATCTGCATTGGTAAAAGTAATACCATTAACGGAATTAATCCCAAGTGCCATTGCTTGATCGAATACTTTTCCAGCATTGGAAAGATCACGGATACGTACTGTTAAAGAATTTGAAACCTCATAGAAATTTTCGCTGTTTTTTTTGCTATTGTAGGTCTCTGATTTGGATTGATAAATAGATAATCCTGATGTTTGTAAATCCTTTGCCTGAATTCCATTATTTTTAAAGGCATTGATAACATCATTCATAGATTTATTATTGTCTGCTAATGCTTTTTGAGCTGTTTTATCGCGCGTAACAATAGCGAGATGGATAATCGCTATATCTGGTTCCGCTTGGTTTTCACCTATGGCGGTAACTGTAATAGTTTCATTGATCGTATTTTTTTCAGCATATCCAGAGAATGAACTATTTAACAGTGTTAATGCAGTCAATATAGCTACTTTCATCCGAGAGTTTTTCAATATTTGAAAAGTTATTTCTTTCATATCCACTCCTTCATTGTGTTTTTTGTAGTTTCTGTAAATTAAATTAATATTTTGAGAAAAAATAGAAAGAAAAGAAAAAATATTTATTATAATTTAAACAGGGTCTTGTATTAGAAAGTGTTTTAGTTTAGAGAGGAGCGGTCTTAGGGCCTGTAGCTCAATTGGTTAGAGCCAGCGGCTCATAACCGCTTGGTTGGGGGTTCGAGTCCCTCCGGGCCCACCATTTTATAAAGTTTATTTTCGACTATAAACAAAGATTTCTCTTTAATCATTTTTTTCATTGGTTTTTGTTTGAGATTCGCATAGTCGATTATTCTGCTTAGGTATTTTCGCAGTCTTGCAGTGAAATCACGCTTGGAAGAGTTGATTGGAATTTTTTATTGAAACTAGTATTAAAGATCTGTTTCTGATAGGGTTTTTATTGTAAAAAGTGTTATTAGTTTTACACTGTGAGAAGAAAATATTGATTTTTAAATTGTTGTACGGTTTGAAACAAAAAATACTCTTTCAATGTTTTTCGCACATTAAAGTATTGTATAACAAATCTGCGTGAAGAGCACTAGACTCTAGTGCTCGTTAACAATTATAATAAATGGATTTTTTGATAATATTTGAAAAAAACACTAAGATTTCAAAAGTGATTGATGCATATTTATAGTTTTACATAATCCTTTTAAGTACAATAATTAAAGCATTCTCTATTTTTATGCTGATGTAACGCTATCTCTTAATATAGTTGGCGTGATTAAAGTTCAACTTTCTTAGAAATGACAAATATTTATGAATTAGTGAATTTTATAAAATAATTAATCGGTAGCGTAAAATTACTTTTTTGTTAACTGTTCATTAAAGGGGGGGGCTGATGCATTCCGCCACCACACCGACCAACGCGCTTTGATTCTACGAGATGCGTAGTGAGTGCATGTGTCCCGCCAATGATTCCTGTAATTAATAAACATCCGAAAACAAATGCAAAAATGGGCATTTTTACTCCTTTTATGATAGTGTTATTTTGGTGCAATTATATACCATAATTTGTATTTTTTATAATAAACAGTAAAGAATAATCTGAGACGAGAATTACAAGTCATAAAATAGAAGAGAAACTATAATAGAATATAATTTATCTTTTTAGAGCAAGAAAATTAAACGATAAAATGTTTCTCTATTAAAAAGATTAAGTACAAAAGTGTTAAATTGTAAAATAATGCATTTTAAATTATTTTCGTCAACATAAAGAAATGTGACTGTTGAGCGTATTTTTAATGAGTCCGTAAAGCTATTAGAGGCAATTTATAATTATTTAATAAAGTAAAACTCTATTGAATTTGAACAGTCTCATACAAGACAGCATTGTATTATAATTATGATATATAAATGATGCTGCGTCTTATTTCATAAGTAAATTTTACCATTTTCTTGTTGATATATTCTATAATTGTAAGATGCCGACTGATTTAATACTTTTTCTCATAAAGATGTAGAGAGTTTCTAAAATTATTACGAGGTATTTTGATTTCATAAACAAAAACAGTTTGCAGAACAGATGAAGCTCTTTAAATGTTTTTTGTATTTTCAAAAAATATGCATTCTTGTATTATTAAGTTAGAAAAACTCAGAACTTTATAATATCAACGGCAAAATCATTCAGTTTATAAACAGAAAAATTTCATCAAGATCATAAAATATTTCTGTAGAGTATTGACACAAAGTATATTCAAATAGTAACGTAATGAGTTCTTAGTGGTGTTATAAAGTGTTATTTATGATAAATATGAAAGTTAAATGTTTCACAAAATAGAAGGATTCAAAGCATAAACAATATATTACTTTCGTTAAAAGGGCATGAGTTGACTCTTTTTTCTGCAAAAAACGGTAAGAAGTTAATACTGTTTTAAACTTACGGTCTACTCCACTGATTATTGCAAAATTAGCGGACTTCATCAGTAAAAGCAGTTCTCTCCTTAGTTATTTTCTTTGCTTAATACTGTGTTGTACGGGGTTTGTCGGTTTGCATTTTGCTTGACAAACAGAATTTTGACAAGACAGTGGAGTAGTGCCGTCTTTGCAAAAACAGTGAAGTGGTACCGTTTTCGCAAAAATTATCTCTAGTTATATACTAGAGATAATGAAAATTTTTCTTTAGATGTATAAAGATTATCGAAAAAAATTTCTATTTTATGAAGCGACGCTATTTGCCACCTGTGTTGCGAAACCCATAAAACCGAACATACTAGCTAGTGAAAGCAATGCTATGAGAAATGGACACATATTTTTTCTCCTTTTTGGAATCTTATCATCTAATGTTAATCCGTTTATACTTACCGATGAACGAGATGAGGAAAAATGAAATTAACACAAAAAGATAGTTTAAGATTTAAGTCGTTTTTATGAACGACACAAAATGTTTATAAACACTGCCTGTAATGATGTCAATTAGTTCTTATTCGAGTTTCTTTCATATCAATTTCTTATGGTCTTTTTGGGGTTTGAGTTTGACTTGTTGAGTTTTTAGATGATCTTTTTACGACGGGATTTATAGGATCTCCTCTAAAATCTGTTTTTTTAGGAAGCTTTAAAGCGCTTGTTGTAGTATCAATTATTACGGGTGTAAAAAGTAATGATCCTAAAAGTATTCCTGCTATTACAAATATAGACATTTTCTGTTTATCCTATACTGTTTAAATTATTGTTTTGAGTTATATGTCTTTATAAGTTTAGATATTATATTAATGTTGAAACGCCATAAACAAAAGCTGACATAGCAAAATAACTAACTATAAGCGAGCTAACGAGAATAAACATATTTTTTTCTTTAAATTAATTATTAAAATTCGTTTTTTACTATTGATTCGCTTATTTTCTGTCAATTTTTATTTTTAATAAAATACGATATAATAATATCGGTATTCGCATTTATTATTTTACAAAGCTTTCAGAAATTAAATGAAGACACCTTTTAAGGTGGGAATATGCAATTTATTTATTAATTTTCTACTTAATTATAATCTTGTTAAATTAATAAGTTATTGTTTGCCCTATCAATTTATACAACATTATATTTTCTTTAAAGAATACAGAACAAAGCAAATAATTAAAACGCAGTAAGTGAACAACTCACAACAGTTATAAAAGACACACATAGCATTACAAGTGAGTACAGTATGTCTAACCAACTCCACATATTTTTCTTTTCATTCTATTACGTTTTTATTACTGACAATTTGATCTTTTATTACGGATAAATTGATATAGAATATAATACTTAAAATTCATAAATTTCACTATCTACAATTTTTTGATAGTATAATATACATCATAGGTTTAAACATTACAAATTACCTCTCTAAGATTTAGAAAACAATGAATATTATCTCTATTGAAAAGTAATGCCTCATCATATCAAAACAATATTATTTAATTGATTTAATATCATTATAGACTTGGTGATTTTTATACCAAAATATAAAGCTTGATATGATATAAGGGGAAGTTAAAAATAAAATGAAGAAAAATTAAAGATAGCTGCCATCATAACTTTTTAAACATAACAAAGTAACAAGAAACAGATCCACCTTTTGAAAAAGATTGAATTTTTATATTCAAAATCAATTTATTTCTAATACATTTTTTAAAAATATTTCCAAAATGTAAGAACTAAAACTTATTTATCCAGATGCTAGTTTAACTAATTTAGTGAGCGAAACAACTAACTTTCCAACAACTACTCCTGCCCAAACCGCTACTGTCACTATCCATGCAGCTCCTGTAAACAACATTCCTTTTTCCTTCTATAATATTTTATTTATTATGTTCTAATTCTACCTTGAAGAACTATTTTGGGGTTGTTATTATTTTTATGTTGAACGTTCCTTATTTTTTATTGCCTGTTCATAAGTCGTATCAGCAACCATATCAACAAGAAGAGTTGTCCCAGTTATAACCGCCATCAATATTATAATTGCTATAAAAGGCATTGGTACTTCCTTTCTATCAAACTATTTGAACCTACTTATAATGTGTAAGCAAGGATTGTACTAATTAACTTTTTAAAAACAGCAAACCCAGTTACAACCCCCATCACTAAGACAGAGAGACCTGATATTCCTAATTCAGCAAGCATTTTAAATTCTCCTTCACTTTAGGCACTATATTTCGCTCATATGAATTTATTTTCATATAAGCTAAATAGTAACAATAATATTTTCTTTTTAGATATATTGAGTAACCATAAAAACTATTTAGTGTCTCTTTTGAATGAACACGCTTAACATTTAAGATTAAGTTCATTATTTGTATAATAATAAACTCTCTTCGTATGTAATAACTGAATGGCCAAGTAAAAAAACTCTCAACCGATCAAGACACTCACTTTTTTTATTTTTTCTGTATAATATTTATACAAATTACAAGATTTTAAATTTTTAATTTATAAAAACTATTTATTTTCTAAAAGATATCGATTGTGTATAGACTTTGAATTTGCTTGATACATTATAACTATGATGTTATAAGAGCAATGATAAACGTTATACCTGCTACAATGACATAAAAAAATGGCTCAATAACCATCACACTACCTCCTTCATTATTTAAATAGTTTACTCTAGTTTACACTAAATATCACTATTCATAAAACACGAAAGCATTTTCTCTTTTTTTTATAGAAATATCTTAATTTCAATTTATGACAAAATATTTCTATCTATAACTGTAAAAGACAACAATCAGATATTTTGTTTACTCTTCTATCAATTACGATATGGCCTTAATATTGATTCGTTTGTTTAATGTCAATTCGTATTTTTAATATTTATACTAATTGTATTCTTTATTATTAAATTATTGTTTTTATGTATCTAATAATATTAAAATTATTAGAGAAAAATCGAAATATTAATTCATTCATGTTTCTGTATGAAATGTGTGAAAAAAGAAAATTTTGAAACCAAAGAAAAATATTGCTGACGATTCCTATTAGAGGAAAGTTTATTTTTGAGTTTCTGAAAGTTTCTTGAGGTTGAAATGAAGGCGTACAATTCTTTTGTCTTTTTTGAGACTATAGCTATGACTGTATAAAGAGAATAAGAATATTTTTTAAATGTAAGCTTGTTTCCATATTCGGTTTTAAAGAGTTTTAAGATACAAAACAAAAAACTAGAAATATTTCTAACCCAATAGGAATGTTATTTTTCTAGAGAATGACATAATTTCAATGTGAGGATTAGTACGGAAATCTATTCTTAAAATCGTTGAAAAAGTACGAATTGTAATAACTTTATGATAATATAAAACGCTATTTCAAATTATATGTATGAGATAAATGTTACTATTCTGTGGTTAGCCATCTAATGCTACAGAGGGAAGCAATTGAACAAATATATTTTTGAAAAAATATGTGGAGATTGAGTAAATTTCGCTAACATTAATATTGTAATTCTCTGATAGAGGTATTTCGCGTAATTTCTTTCAGCTGCTCAATATTTGCAAGAATATCTTGTTTGGTGGGATAACCTTTACTAGAAAAAGCAATTTTTTGTTCATCTTTTGAAATTAAACGCCAATACCACTGATTATGGACTCCTTGAAATACTTCAAAATACATATCTCCTACCTCACAAAATAGTCACAGACTTATAGAGTAAGCATTCAACCCATCTAATATGGATATAAGTATATTCGCATCATAAACCGTCAATATATTCCCTTTATTTTTTTTGACTGCAGATGATAAAATATTCTTAAAATAAATAGAAGAATTATGGTTATTTTTTAACAACTCCTTGCAGAGTTAATATCAGAACTAATAATTGTAATAATCGTTGTATTTGAATTCAAATAAATAGTAATATCTGAGTATTTATACTAAAAAATTAGAATCTATCAGAATCCAAAAGTGTGGCAAGCTGAATAATCGCTCCCCACACTGAAAAATTGAAATTATTTAATTTTCTTTATAACACAAAAACTTATTGATTAATAACACAAAAACTTATTGATTAGCAAAAGGTTTATTGTGTGATACACTTCGGATCAGTAAATCGATAAAAAGGCTAAGAGCATAAGAGTTAACCATTTTTGCTTTGATATCTACTAAAGATGTTGCTGCTTTTTGATTAAAACCATTAGGTATATCTTTTGTAGACAAATATTGCTGTAATTTCTTATAAGAACTTTCAATATTTTCAGGGAGAGTCTGATTACTATGGTTATCTTTAGAGAGAATATTTTCAAGTCTCTCAATTTTTTTAATAAAGTAATTCCAATCAAACTCACTTTTAGTGTATTCGGCATCAAACATTTTACCTTGTCCGGTTAAAAGCCAATTAATATTGACACCATATAACATACGATATGTTTGCAACACACTAAGATTAGGTTCTCTTTCCCCACGCTCATAAAAAGCGATAGAGTTTTTTGTCATGCTAAAATTTTTAGCCCACGCTTCACGTGACGGGTCTCCTAAAGCGAGACGTACACGACGTAAGCGTTTTCCAAATGCAGTTTTTGCTTTAGTTTCAGGACGCGCCACGAATTATCTCCCTCAGTAAATCATCATGGTATGAGTTTTGCCAATAAAGGCACACAATGTATCACTAAATATTAGTATTAATATCTCATTACGTAATGTCAATATTTGTAACTGATATTTGTAAGTTTTAATATATTTTTTTTAATTTTAATGGATATGAATTTAATTTTAACTTTTCGTATTTTATTATTATTTATTTTTTATTATTTAAGCATTATTCTTTATAAAAATATAGAGATTTGTTAGTTTTCGTCTTGTCTTTTATTGAGTAGAATGCATATAAATCCTGCTATATGCATTTTTTATAATAATAGAAATATAAATTCTTGATCGACGTCAAAATAGATAAACTTTAGGAAAGGATCATGGCCCTGTTCAGTTATTTTAGATGGGCTTTTGTTTTCACAATTATTGGTGTTTTTTTAGGTGGTATTGTTGGTTGGTTAGAAACTGGCAGTATTGTTGGTTTTTTAGAATATTTTTTTATTTGCTGTGTTCTAGGAATTTTAGAAATTTCTTTATCTTTTGATAATTCTATTATTAACGCACGTATTCTTGGACAAATGGATCAGCTATGGCGTCGCCGCTTTTTAGTGTGGGGAATTTTGATAGCGGTTTTTGGGATGCGGATTATTTTTCCGGTGTTAGTTGTTGTTTTTGCTGTTGGGGTTAACCCAATTACTGCAATTAAATTAGCAATATGGGAACCGCATCAATATGCTGCCATTTTAAAAGATGCCCACATGAGTATTGCAGCTTTTGGGGGAACTTTTCTTATGATGGTTGGCTTAAAATATTTTTTTGATCCTAAGAAAGAGGTGCATTGGTTAGCTTTTATTGAGAAACCGGCTCAGAAATTTGGTTCCATTATGGGGATCGAGATTGCTATAATGTTGATGCTAATTTTATTTTTTTCAGGACAATTGAGAACAGAAAATCAATTAACTTTTTTATTTTCTGCCTTTTATGGACTTTTAACATTTATCGTGGTCAATGCAATTGGCTCACTGCTGGATTCCTCAAAAACTACTTTATTTTCAATTGTTAAGGGAGGGGCAGGATCATTTTTTTATTTAGAAATTCTAGATGCTAGTTTTTCTTTTGATGGTGTTGTAGGAGCCTTTGCTTTTTCACACAATCTTTTTATCATTGCAATTGGTCTTGGTATTGGCGCGTTTTATGTCCGTGCAATGACGATTATGTTGGTTGAAACAGGAACATTGTTGCGGTATCGCTATCTAGAGCATGGCGCTTTTTATGCAATTTTAATCCTTGCGGTAATTATGTATATGCAAACGATTATACCAGTTTCTGAAATCGTAACAGGGCTTATTGGTATATGTATTATTGGTGCTGCATTTTATTCTTCTCTTCGCTTTAACAATAAGCGTTCTGCATCTCATTAAAATAAATATCAAAATCTTTTTATTCTTATAGCAATATGTTAGAAGAAGAATATTTTAAGAAGACATCAAGAGTTCAACGCCGGCTTCATTCATGGTCTTAAGCATTAGGTTAAGAGATCCATTTAGGTCAATTCCAG
The DNA here is from genome assembly GCF_026929975.1 of Bartonella sp. F02. Classification (GTDB taxonomy): domain Bacteria; phylum Pseudomonadota; class Alphaproteobacteria; order Rhizobiales; family Rhizobiaceae; genus Bartonella. The sequence goes on along the minus strand of NZ_JANHOK010000004.1, from coordinate 91,944 downwards.
CGCAGGCATTCAGTGAAATACTCACTTTAAAGCCGCATTTTATAGCGTGAAGTGCAGAAAATCCAACACAAAAATCGGTTGCTAAACCGCACATAACCAAGTGTGTAAAACCATGTTCTTTAAGATACACATGTAATCCTGTTGGTGTTTTTTGATCATTTTCAAAAAAAGCAGAATAACTATCAATGCTTTGATTATAGCCTTTTCTTAAGATAAGTTGCGCTTTTTCAGTTCTAAGAGATTTATGAAACTCTGCTCCTTGTGTTCCTTGTACACAATGATTAGGCCAAAGTATTTGAAGACCGTAATTGAGATTAATTGTATCATAGGGCGATTTTCTAGGATAAATAGAGGCAAAACTACAATGGTTTTTGGGATGCCAGTCTTGAGTTAAAATAATATTATCAAAACGAGATATTAAGTTATTAACAGCAGGAAGGATCGTATCACCTTGTGGCACAGCGAGTGTTCCTCCTGGTAAAAAATCATTTTGAACATCAATAACAATCAAGGCTTTTTTTTCCATGAATTTATTCCTGTAAGGAGCTTATTTTTTGTAAGAACCTTTAACTTATATTTCATTTTGAAGTTTTGAAATTATTTTATGATCGTTAGCATTGTTTTTGTATATCCCATTAGATAAAGGGGATTTTTATGATGTATTGGTTAATTTTTCCTGTTGTACAATGATAGGACAATAGTATTATAGGTTAGGAATTATTATGAACAGTAAAGCATATGAATGTAGAATTTTTAGTATTCTTTTTGAAAGGAGTATTTCTATCATTAGAATCGCAGTAATGCTTATTAGATGAAAAGAATGTACCAATGTAGAGCAAAAAATCATCAAAATTAAGATAAGCTTTATTTGTTTTTTTTAATTCAAGAAAAGAGAAATAGTATTTTAAAGTTCTAACCTTTTATATCCATATAACGTTAAAGAGAAATTTATGGCACGTCAATTTATCTATCATATGGCTGGGCTTAATAAAGCTTACGGTAATAAAAAAATTTTAGAAAACATTCATTTGTCTTTTTATCCAGATGCAAAGATTGGTATTTTAGGACCAAATGGTGCTGGTAAGTCGACAATTTTACGGATTATGGCTGGGTTAGATAAAGAATATACAGGAGAAGCATGGCTTTCTGAAGGTGCACGTTGCGGTTATCTCCCACAGGAACCTGTTCTTGACGCGAGTAAAGATGTGCTTGGCAATGTGATGGAAGGAGTTGCAGATAAGCAGAAAATTTTGGATCGTTATAATGAATTAATGATGAATTATAGTGATGAAACTGCTGATGAAAGTGCTCGTCTGCAAGATATTATAGACAGTCAAAATTTGTGGGATTTAGAAAATCAAGTTGAAATGGCGATGACTGCTCTTGGTTGTCCTCCCGCACATGAAGATGTGACGAAACTTTCCGGAGGAGAGAAGAGACGTATCGCACTTTGTAAGTTACTGTTGTCAAAACCTGATTTACTGCTTTTAGATGAACCGACAAATCATTTGGACGCTGAAACGACAGCTTGGCTTGAAAAACATTTGCGTGAATATTCAGGTGCAGTACTATTGATTACGCACGATCGTTATTTTTTGGATAATGTAACCGGTTGGATCTTAGAATTAGATCGCGGGAAAGGTATTCCTTATGAAGGTAATTACTCTGCTTATTTGAGTGCTAAGGCTAAGCGTATGGCACAGGAAGGTCGTGAAGAAGCTGCGCGTCAACGGGCTTTGTCACGCGAGAGAGAATGGATGGCGTCAAGTCCGAAGGCACGTCAAACAAAATCTAAAGCCCGTATTAAGGCCTATGATGAGTTGGTTCAGGCTGCAAATGAACGTCGCCCTGGGGATGCACAGATTGTTATTTCTGCTGGTGAAAGATTAGGGCAGGTTGTTATTGAAGTTGATAATTTAGTAAAAGCGTATGGAGATCGTGTGTTGATCGATTCTCTTTCTTTTAAATTGCCTGCTGGTGGAATCGTTGGGGTTATTGGCGCTAACGGTATGGGAAAAACCACTTTATTTAAAATGTTAACGGGGCAAGAAAAGCCAGATTCAGGTCAAATACGGATTGGGGAAACGGTCAAGATGAGTTATGTCGATCAGAGTCGTGATTCATTGGCAGGTGATAAAACTGTTTGGGAAGAAATTTCCGGTGGAAACGATATTGTTAAATTAGGCAAATGCGAAATGAATAGCCGCGCTTATTGTAGCGCCTTTAACTTTAAAGGAGCAGATCAGCAGCAGAAAGTAGCAAATTTATCTGGAGGGCAGCGCAATCGTGTTCATTTAGCTAAGCTTTTAAAAGAAGGAGGAAATGTTCTTCTTCTCGATGAGCCAACAAATGATCTCGATACAGAAACGTTAGGTGCGTTAGAGGATGCATTGGAAAATTTTGCTGGTTGTGCAGTCATTATATCGCATGATCGTATGTTTCTTGATCGCTTGGCAACTCACATTTTGGCTTTTGAAGGAGAGGGGCATGTAGAGTGGTTTGAGGGTAATTTTGCTGAGTATGAAGCAGATAAAATTCGTCGTCTTGGTTCAGATTCTATAAATAAACGTGTAAATTATAAGCCTCTTACACGTTGATACTGCTTCTTAGACAAGTTTTGCTAAACAAAGTTCATGGTTTCTATATTAGGCCTTCAAGAAATTGAGCCTACATTAGTATTTTAGGGTGATGTATGCTTTTTGATTAAAAATTAATAGAAAGAGAGCATCACTTTTAGCTTTTTGATATAAGTAAGAATGAGTAGCGCTGAGCGTGTATAAACAAATTAGAAAGTACTGATTGTTTGAAAATATTATGTTTGTTAATTGCATTCTCAAAACTAAAGATTTGAAAGTTAATGCTACTCATTTTTAATGTGCTGACAATGCAATGAATGTAAAGTTCTATTTTTCTCTGATTTATTTGTATTTTTGATAGCAAGGATCAATACTGATTAATAAATTTATCATTTCCTAAACCATGATGATTTTTTAATTTAACATGGTGAGGAGATTGAGTTTTAATATTTTGCTTTCAAAGAAATTGAATGGTTCGGGATTTATGTTTTGAGAGGCATGTTGCAGAGAAATAAAATTGTTAGAAATCATTTTATTGATATCGTTCAAATAAATTTGCTTCAAATTGGATCATTTTTTATGACTTATGCCTTATTATTTTCATTTTTATGCGCACTACAATTTTTTTTGCATTTTTTTTTGATAGGATGATAAGAATTTCTTGTCGTTTAAAACGTTTTATACCATAGCAGAGATATCACATCAGAAATATGGCTGATGTCGTAGGACAATCAGGGAGCCTCCTCCCCCCCCCCGCGTGGATTCCTTAGATTGTCTGGCCCGACTGAGAATATATCCAGTCGGGTTTTATTTTTTGTAAATGATATACTGCTGAGTAATTATTGAAGAAACTGTATCTATTTTGTAATATATGTAAGAAGTAATTTGACGATCCAAATTTCTTAGATTATGCTTTTAAAGACTGAAACAGGTGGAGTAGGTAAGGAAATCAAAAAATATTATTTAGGCATTCTGTGAGTAGTGTGTATTTTGTATACTATTATAGTATTTAGGATAGGCAATGGTAAAAGTTCACTGGCGTTGTGTAATTATTCTGATTTTGTCTGTATTGTTTATTCTTTCTGTCGCTTTTTTGATTCATCGAGGTTCTTCATTTTATAAGAGTATGCTTGGTAAAACAGCTGCTTCTTATAGAAACCGTGCTACAGAGGATGAGGTTTTAGAAAGATTAGCTGTGTTATCTCCAGATCTTATAGTTAATCTTTCTAAGATGAGTGATCAGAACAAGCGAAGAATTATCGAGCAAGCGCGCCGAGATGCTATTTCTTCTGCTATTGCGAGTGGTCAGAGTGATGAGGATGCTCGCAAATTTGGTGACGCTGTTGTTACTGCTATATCAAAAGCAATTTTGCAACCTTCTATTACTAATGCTTATTTTTAATGAGTTTATCTTTATAAAAAACTGATGTTTTGAGCTGTTATGCGCTGGTATTGAATGTTTAGATTTTGATAGAATTTTTAAAAAATAAAAATAGCGATGATTATCAAGTATACCAGAACAGGGTGTATCTGTTGTATATACAACTTATTATGTGCTTGAAAATTTAGCAGTTGAGCATGTTCTTAAATAAATAATTGATTCTATATTAAATATTTTTCCCTTTTGTATGAATTTCTACGCATTGTCTGAAGAATGTAATGCATATCCGTTTTGATAATGATTGGTGAGAACAGTTCAAGACAGATATTAAATAAAACACTTTCGTTTATGAGAGTGTTTGAGCGTTACTGATGTGGTTAATTTTAAAAATTTTTCAGTGTCATTTTTTTTAAATTTAAGAGTACAACAGATATCATGAATAATTAATTTTCGTATTGTTTTATAGTATGTTACAACTTCTTATTGAAAATATTATTTGCTCTCAATGAATATTAATAAAATTCAAGAAATATATTATTCATATGTTGAGTATTTTTTCTATAATATGCAATCTTATCTTAAAATTGCCTTTATATTTTCATGTTCGTGTCGTTCTTTGGCTTTTTTTCTTGATAAAATGCTCTCTTAAAACTGTTATGGTTGTTATTGAAGAGTGTTTTAATGAAAAGAGAAAAAATACAATTTTTGAAATTTTTTTTAGGAATGGCATTTGTTATATTTTTTGTGTTTAGTCTAAATAGAGCTCATGCAATATCGGGTATTGTGGGTGCAAGTAAGAACATAATATCAATTTCTTCTAAGAAAGTTATTCGACCATATGAAGCTCTCGTTCAAAAACTTGCTACTAAGTATAAGGTTCCCATTGATTTAGCACATGCTGTTATCAATGTTGAGAGTAGTTATAAAGTCTTTTCAAAAGGAGCTGCAGGTGAAATAGGTTTAATGCAAATCAAACCTTCTACTGCGCGATGGTTAGGATTTAACGGTTCTGTGCAGGATCTTTACGATCCTAGGACAAATCTAGAATATGGTATACGTTATTTAGCGAAGGCATACAAATTAAGCAGTGGAAATACATGCCGCACGATTCTGAAATATAATGCTGGTCATGCTGCAAAAAAAATGAATTCTATTTCAGCAAAATATTGTTCAAAAGTTAAAATTTACCTTGCGTCTCTCAAATAATGCATATGTTGTTGTAATGGATTAGCTAATTTGATGGGATGTTGAAATATTTTAGAGTAGTTCTTTTCACTCTATGAAAAATGTTTTATAAATAATTAGTCAGTCGGCTGGGCAGCCGCGCTTGTTTAATATAAAATGTAGGCAGGTGAGGAAAGTCCGGGCTCCATGGAAAAACGGTGCCGGGTAACGCCCGGCAGGGGTGACCCTAGGGAAAGTGCCACAGAAAGCAAACCGCCTATTTTTATAGGTAAGGGTGAAAGGGTGGGGTAAGAGCCCACCGCGCACTCAGTAATGAGTGTGGCAAGGTAAACCCCACCGGGAGCAAGACCGAATAGAAATGACGCGCAAAGTTTAATTTGCAGCCATTTTCCAGGTGAGTCATTTGGGTAGGTTGCACGAGGCGGATGGTAACATCTGTCCCAGATGAATGGTTGCCATGTAGAGCACAAGCTTTACTATACAGAACCCGGCTTATAGGCCGACTGATATTTTTATATTATCAATAATTTTTATATAAAACTTCTATCGATTTTATTTTTTCTTGAATGATATATTCAAGAAAGAGTATTTTTAAAAATCATAACATTTTTTTAAACATAATGAGCCAATGTATAATGGATTGAGTAAACTTTAATCCATTTTCTATAAAATAAGCCATGTAATCATGGGTATGAAAATTAAAGTTTTAGTGATGACAATATCTTTTGCAATTTATGATTTTTTGCAATTGGCGTTTGTTAATATTGAAAAATATAAATTAAGATGAGTTATTTTGGTAAAACAGTATAAAGAAATTGAGCGTCATGTTCCAGTTTTGTTGCAATCAGTTTTAACTGATCTTGCGCCGTTATCTGGAGCTAAAGTCATTGATGGCACTTTTGGTGCTGGAGGGTATACGCGCGCTTTTCTAGAAGCTGGGGCAAATGTGATTGCTCTTGATCGTGATCCTGAAGCAATTCGTGAAGGGAAATCACTTGTCGATAAATTTTCTCCACGTCTTCGTTTGGTACAAACGGAGTTTTCTCAGTTGGATCGTGTTGTTGAAGAAAAAGTGGATGCAGTCATCCTTGATATTGGTGTTTCTTCCATGCAGTTGGATGAAGCAGGACGAGGATTTTCTTTCCAAAAAGATGGTCCGTTAGATATGCGAATGGCGCAGAGCGGTTTTACTGCAGGTGATGTGGTTAACCATTTAAAAGTGGATGATTTGGCACGATTATTTCGGATATTGGGTGAAGAACGCTATGCGGGTCGAATTGCGCGGATGATTGAAAAGCGTCGTCATTTTCAACCTTTTTTACGGACAAGCGATCTTGCTCATGCGATTGAATCTTTAGTAGGGCGTAAACCAGGAGATCGTATTCATCCTGCGACCCGTGTCTTTCAAGCGCTTCGCATTTATGTCAATGATGAATTAGGTGAGCTTGCGCGTGGTTTATTTGCTGCTGAACGCATTTTGAAACCAGGAGGTCGTTTGGGAGTGGTTAGTTTTCATTCTCTTGAAGATCGTATGGTAAAAAAATTTTTTTCTGCTCGTTCAGGTGAAAAGAAAGGATCACGCTATCTTCCAGAGGTGGAAAGTATTTCAGCAACATTTATTCCTTTGTTTAGAGGTGTTAAAATTGCAGATAAAGAAGAGTTGCAGAAAAATTCTCGTGCACGTTCTGCAAGATTGCGCGTTGGCATTCGTACTCAGGCAGATGTTATTGCAGAAGATATGAAATTATTTGGTTTGGCAGAAATTGCTGATTTTGAAGGCAATAAGAAATGGTAGTTTTTCGCACATTAGATGTCGTTTTAGTGATCATTATGATTTGTACTGCAGGTTTTACATATAAAATAAAGTATGATGTCCAAAAACAAATTGGCGAAGTGCGTCGCATTGAACATGAGATTGCTTCGGAAAAAAATATGATCAATCTTTTTCGTGCTGAATGGGCTGTGATGACAGATCCCTTACGTATGAAAAAACTTGCAGAACGTTATCAACAAGAATTGGGACTAGAGATGATACAACCTCATCAGGTCGTTGAATTCAAAGATATTCCGATACGTTTAAATGATCAAATTGAAGAATTGATTAGACAAAATAATTTTGAAGATAGTAAAACGTTTCTCGCTGATAATCATGTTTATCCTATGAATAGTGATGTCTCAAAAGGCTTACGGTGATGAAATTATCAAGCCTGTTTTCGCGTAAAAACAAGCGCTTAAATAGTCAATTGAATTCACAGGATTTTTCTGTTTATCATCCACATATTGGTCGTTCACGTTTGATTTTTTCTTTAATATGTTTTCTTGTTTTATATGGGATTATAGGATGGTGTCTTATTTCTTATGGTCTTGAAGGTGGAAAACCTGCAAAGATAAAAGATCCAGAAATACAGCAATTATCGACACGACCAGAGATTATTGATCGCCATGGACGTTTATTAGCGACAGATATTAAAACTTACTCTCTTTTTGCTGAACCGCATCGCATTATTGATGTGGATGAGACTATTGAATTAATTTCAACAGTTTTACCAAAGCTTAATTGGCAGGAGACCTATCACCGTTTAAAAAGAAAATCCAATTTTTCTTGGATCCAGCGAGGATTGACGCCGATGCAAAAGACACAAATTATGGCGCTTGGTATTCCGGGTATTGGTTTTCGCGATGAAATACGTCGTTTTTATCCCAGTGGACCTGTCGCTTCTCATATTCTCGGTATAGTGAATGTTGATAATCAGGGTATAGCGGGAATGGAAAAATATATTGATGATACTGGGTTGAGTGTTCTGCGTGAAAATGGTCTTGGAACGGAAACGTCTTTAAGCCCTGTTCAGCTTTCGATTGATATTCGCGTTCAAACAATTGTTCGTGATGAATTGATGCAAGCTATGAAACGCTATAAAGCAATTGCTGCGGGTGCTGTCATTTTAAATATTCATACCGGTGAAGTGATCGCTATGGCATCTGTTCCAGATTTTGATCCTGGAAATCCTGTTGATGCTCTCAAAAATAATCGTTTGAACCGAATGACAGCTGGAGCTTTTGAAATGGGATCGATTATCAAAAGTTTTACGACAGCAATGGCGCTTGATTCAGGTCTTTTTCATTTAAATAGTGTTATCGATGCTTCAAAACCAATTCATGCAAGTCGAGGTTATTTTATTCATGATTTCCACGGGAAAAATCGTCCTTTAAAATTATGGGAGGTTTTTGTTTATTCTTCTAATATTGGTTCTGCTAAAGAGGCATTAGCAGTTGGTGTTAATGAGCATCGTGATTTTTTAAAACGACTTGGCCTATTGGATCGGATGACAATAGAACTGCCTGAAGTTGCTCATCCTATATTGCCGCGTCATTGGCGCGATATTAATTCTATGACGATTTCTTTCGGGCATGGTATGGCAACAACACCATTACAGACAGCAGTTGCAGCAGCTGCTTTAATGAATGGTGGTTGGTTGATTGAACCGACATTTTTAAAACGAACTCGAGAAGAGGCGTTGAAAAAAGCTAAGCGAGTTTTAAAGTCACAAACAAGTCAAGATATGCGTTACCTTTATAAATTAAATAGTGATATCGGTTCAGGGCGTAATGCAAAGGTAGAAGGATATCGTATTGGTGGCAAAACGGGAACAGCTGAAAAAGTTGAGAATGGAAAATATTCTAAAACAAAAAATTTTAATAGCTTCCTTGCTTCTTTTCCTATCGATAATCCTTCTTATGTTGTTTTAACAATTATTGATGAACCTAAGCCTGAAGAAGGAAAACGCTCGGCAACGGCAGGAATGAATGCGGGGCCAATGCTTTCTAATATTATTCGCCGTTCAGCGAGTTTTCTTGGAGTAAAATCAGATTTTAAAAAGGAATATGAGCCGATTTTAAATAGAAATAAAAATTTTGAGCTATATAAAACACAATAAAATTAATACAATTCATATAAGGATAAGCCATCATGTTGCTTGGAACATTATTTACAGAGTGTATTAAAGATGATTGTCTTTCCTCTCTTGAAGTTACAGGAATAAGCATAGATTCTCGAGAAGTGTTACCAGGTTATGTGTTTGTAGCTCTTAAAGGAAGTCATGAAGATGGCAGAAAATATATAGACGATGCTATAAAGCGTGGTGCAAAGATTATCGTTACAGATAGTGAATTTGTATTTGATCATTCATCTATTCCAATTTTGCGTGTTGCCAATGTGCGTCATCATTTAGCTATAGCAGCTGCACGGTTTTATAATTCTCAACCTGAAACTATCGTAGCTGCTACGGGAACAAGTGGAAAAACATCTGTTGTATCTTTTACTCGGCAAATTTGGACACATGTTGGGCTTCGTGCTGCGAGTATAGGAACGGTAGGAATTATCTCTCCTAAACGTCATGATTATGGTTCTCTAACAACACCTGATCCAGTAATGTTGCAGCGTTTATTATGTGAAATGGCAGAAGAGGGTGTTACGCATACTGCGCTTGAGGCTTCTTCGCATGGACTTGATCAGAGTCGGCTTGATGGAGTGCAGCTCTCTGCTGCTGCTTTTACTAATTTAGGACGAGATCATATGGATTATCATAGAGATGTCGATGATTATTTTCGTGCTAAAATGAGATTATTTGATACTCTTTTGCCGCAAGATGCTCCTGCTTTGATTTTTGCCGATGATATTTATTCGCAAAAAGTGATTGATTATGTCACAAAAGCAGGTCGTCGTGTGTTAACAATTGGGCGTAAAGGGCAGTTTATCACGCTTAATCGTGTTGAGCATCAACGTTCAAAGCAATATGTTGAATGTCGTATGGGAAACAATATTTATACCTTTGATTTACCTTTAATCGGAGATTTCCAAGTTGCTAATGCGCTTATGGCTGCAGGTTTAGCGATTGTCACAAATGGATCTCCAGATAAAGTGTTTAATTTTCTTGAAAAATTACAAGGAGCATCTGGGCGATTAGAGTTAATTGGAAAAACAGAGAATAATGCTCCTGTTTATGTCGACTATGCCCATAAACCAGAAGCTTTGGAGCAAGTTTTACTTTCTGTTCGTCCTTTTACGCAAAGACGTTTAATTCTTGTTTTTGGTTGTGGAGGTGATCGAGATCAAGGAAAAAGGCCGATCATGGGAGAAATCGCACGAAATAAAGCTGATATTGTTATTATAACAGATGATAATCCTCGTACTGAAGTTCCAGAAAAAATTAGAAAAGATATTTTACAGGCGGTTCCGGAAGCTATAGAAATAGCAGATCGTGGTGAAGCAATTGATTTTGCTGTGAAGATGCTTGAAACTGGTGATACATTGATTATTGCTGGGAAAGGTCATGAAGAAGGCCAAATTATAGGGCAGAAAACTTATCCTTTTTCAGATCGTTTGAAAGCAATGGCTGCTTTGAAAGAGCGGAATCAATAATGGTTTTATGGGATCGACAAACACTTCTGACTGCAATCAATGGTTTTGTAATTGGAGCTTTACCAGAAACTTTTTCAGGAGTTTCTATTGATAGCCGAACTCTTATAGAAGGTGATATTTTTTTTTGTATCAAAGGTCATCATCTTGATGGTCATGATTTCGCTATGCATGCTTATAAACAGGGTGCGGGTGTTCTTGTGATCGAGCAAAATCATTTGGAAGAGATGAAAAAAATAGGAGCTCCGTTGATTGTTGTTCCTGATGTTTTACAAGCTTTAGAAAGTCTCGCGCAGGCAGCCCGTAAGCGCTCAACAGCTAAGATTATAGCAGTAACGGGTTCTGTTGGAAAAACAACAACAAAAGATATTCTCCAACATGTTCTTAAATCTGTTGGGAAAGTTCATGCTAATCTTGCTTCTCTAAATAATTGTTGGGGAGTTCCTTTAACTTTGGCGCGTCTCCCTGAAGATTGTGATTATGCTATATTTGAAATTGGTATGAATCATAAAGATGAAATTCGTCCTTTGGTAAAATTAGTGCGCCCACATGTTGCTTTGATTACACATATTGCTGCCGGACATATGGAATTTTTCAAAAATATTGAAGAAATAGCAAATGCAAAAGCTGAAATTTTTGAAGGGTTGAGTGATAATGGTGTGGCTGTTTTAAATGCGGATAGTGATTTTTTCTCTTATTTAATTCACAAAGCAAAGCAATACGGTGTAAAAAATATTGTGAGTTTTGGGGAAGCTCATTGTGCGGATTATCAAGCAAAAGAGATTCGTCTGTTAGCAGATTGCTCTTGTATGCTTGCACGTATTTCTTCTCACAATGCAATGATTAAAATTGGAGCTCCTGGTCGGCATATTGTGCAAAATAGTTTAGGGGTTATTGCAGCGTGTGATGCTGTTGGTGCTGATATTACACGTGTTATCTTTTCTTTAAGCAGTTTTTCTCTTCCAAAAGGTCGAGGGATTCGTTACCAATTGTCTTTACCCGGAGGGGGTGAATTTCGTTTAATTGATGAAAGTTATAATGCCAATCCTGCTTCTATGCGTGCTGCTCTTAATCTGCTTGCTACAGGGCCAGTTGGTGAGAAAGGTCGAAGAATCGCCGTTTTAGGTGATATGCTTGAATTAGGAGATTATAGTGAGAAATTGCACCGTGAATTGGTCGATCCCATAGGTCACTCTGGTGCTAATCCAGTTTTCTTAATTGGTAAGGAAATGAAGTTTTTGGCTATGGATCTTCCTGCATCTGTTAGAGTTCATTATGCAGAATATATTGAAGAAATTTTGCCTTTGATTTTTGCAGAAGTTTCAAATGGAGATCTGGTGATGATTAAATCTTCCCATAGCATTTGTTTATCACGTATTGTGACTGAAATGTTCAATCGCTATAAAGTGATTTCCTGATAATTTGGATAAGGTTTTTGTGCTATGATGCTATTTTTATCTTTGTTAAGTGATTGGCTTCCAGGTGTTAATGTTTTTCGCTATATTACATTTCGCACAATAGCAGCTATGCTAACATCAGGGTTAATTGTTTTTTTATTTGGTCCGAGCATTATTGCTTCTCTTAAGGTGCGACAGGGTAAGGGACAACCAATTAGAGCTGATGGTCCTCAAACTCATTTTAAAAAAGCTGGAACACCTACAATGGGTGGGTTGATGATTTTAAGCGGTGTTGTCGTATCAGCTCTTTTATGGTGTAATTTATTGAATATTTATTTTTGGGTATCATTATTGGTTATGCTGCTTTTTGGAGCAATTGGTTTTTATGATGATTATCTAAAAGTAACCAAACAAACAGATAAAGGATTTTCTGGGAAAGCGCGATTAGGGCTAGAATTTTTAATTGCGATTGGGGCGTCTTTTATTATTCTAGAAATTAATTCATCGGGTTTAGCGTTACCTTTTTTGAAAGAATATTTTATTGATTTAGGCTGGTTTTTTCTTCCTTTTACAGCATGTGTTATTGTTGGAACCGGTAATGCCGTTAATTTTACCGATGGCCTTGATGGACTTGCTATTGTTCCTGTCATGGTTGTGGCTTTGTCTTTTGCGCTCATTGCTTATCTTTCTGGTAATATGAATTTTGCGAATTATTTGCAGATTCATTATGTTCCTGGGGTAGGAGAATTAACTGTTTTGTTGGGAGCGGTTGTTGGTGCTGGTCTTGGATTTTTATGGTTTAATGCGCCTCCGGCAGCTATTTTTATGGGCGATACTGGTTCATTGGCTCTTGGCGGATTATTAGGTGTTGTTGCCGTAGCAACCAAACATGAAATTATTTTGGGTGTGATTGGCGGGCTTTTTGTTTTAGAGGCGTTATCCGTTATTATTCAAGTTGGTTACTTTAAATTAACAAAAAAGCGTGTTTTCCTCATGGCACCAATACACCATCATTTTGAGAAAAAGGGATGGACTGAAAGCCAAATCGTTATACGATTTTGGATTATTTCAATTGTTTTAGCATTAATTGGTCTTTCAACACTTAAGTTGAGGTAACGATCGTGATTCCTGTTGAATGTTATAAAGGTCAAAAGGTTGCTTTATTTGGACTAGGGCAATCAGGGTTGGTTGCAGCGCAAGCATTGATAGCTGGTGGTGCAGAGGTGGTTGCTTGGGACGATAATTCTTATGCTATCGAAGAAGCTTGTAAGCAAAATATCCCAACGAGAGATCTTCATCATGAAGATTGGTCAGAATTTGTTGCATTAATTTTAGCTCCTGGAGTTCCTTTAACTTATCCTAAACCTCATTGGGTTGTCAAAAAAGCGCACCAAGAAAATATAGAGATTGTTGGAGATATTGAATTATTTGTTCGTGCGCGGAATGATTTTTTAGAACAGCATAGCTTTTGTGATCGAGATGTTCCGTTTATTGCTATTACAGGGACAAACGGAAAATCGACAACATCTGCTTTGCTTGGCCATGTTTTAGAACAGATGGGTTATGATGTGCAGGTAGGAGGCAATATTGGACCTTCAATATTAATGCTGAAACCATTTGTTAAAAATCGTATTTATGTTATTGAATGTTCATCTTTTCAAATTGACCTAGCGCCTTCTCTTAAACCAACAGTGGGTGTTTTGCTGAATCTAACACCTGATCATATTGATCGCCATGGGACGTTTGCTCATTATACACAAATTAAAAGACGTTTAGTTGCTGGAGCTTTTCATGCTCTTGTAGCGGTTGATGATATTCCTTGCCAAACTCTGTATCAGCAGCTTGTTAATGAAGGTTATCCAGTTGAGGCAATTTCTAAAGAATGTTTTCTTGAAAATGGATTTTATGCGGATGGCACAAAACTTTTTTTTGTTCGTCATGGGTGTTTACATCAATTAGCAGATCTTGCTCATATGACGGCATTACGTGGTCATCATAATGCGCAAAATGCATTGATGGTTTTAGCGACGTTAAAAGCTTTAGAAATTACCGATCCACACATAGAAAAATATTTAGCCAATTACAGAGGGCTTTCCCATCGAATGCAGACAGTACGTACAATTGGATCTGTTGTTTTTATTAATGATAGTAAAGCAACCAATGCAGATGCGTCAGCTTCTGCCCTTTCTACTTTTGAAAATGTTTTTTGGATTGTTGGAGGAGAAGCAAAAGAGGGGGGGATTAATTCGCTTAAGGATTTTTTTTATAAAATTCGTAAAGCGTATTTGATTGGAAATGCAGCAGAAGAATTTGCGCGCGTTATTGGTTCGGCTTGTCCTTTTTCAATGAGTATTACTTTAGAAAATGCAATACGAGAAGCAGTTGCTGATGTAGCTCGTGAGCAAAAAAAAGAAGCGGTTATTTTATTTTCACCAGCTTGTGCCAGTTATGATCAGTTTCAAAATTATGAAGTGCGTGGTGATGCTTTTGTTTCTCTTGTCATGCAGTTAAAAGAGAATGAATTTTAAAAAAATGTTTCTGTGTTAATAATCCAGAATCTTTTTAGGTATAATCTATCTCTCGAATATTTATTAAAAAATAAAGAAGTTATATCGCTCTTAATAAGCTGATAAAAAGGTACGGTGAGGATCATGGTTACTCGTGCAAGTCGAGATCCAATTGCTAATTGGTGGTGGACGATTGATCGCTCTATCTTTGCTGTATGTATCATTCTGATAGGAATTGGCATTATGCTTTCTTTTGCAGCGAGTCCTTCTGTTGCAAAAAAAATAGGAATTATTGATAGTTTTTATTTTGTTCGTTGGCATATCATTTTTAGTATTCCTGCGTTTTTTACAATGGTTATTCTCTCTTTTTTTACTCCTCGTAATATCCGTCGTTTATGTGCTCTTTTGTTGATTGTGACGCTTATGCTTATGGTTGCTACTTTATTATTAGGGCCTGAATTAAAAGGAGCACGGCGTTGGATTTCTGTTTTTGGTTTTTCTGTACAAGCTTCAGAGTTTATGAAGCCAGCTTTTGTTATTATGTCTGCTTGGCTATTTTCAGAGCAGATACGGCGTAAAAGTATTTGGGGTTATGTATTAGCGATTGTTCTTTATGCTCTTTGTTCTGTTCTCCTTATTTTACAGCCTGATATCGGCCAAACTCTTTTGATCAGTTTAACGTGGGGAGGTTTGTTTTTTATTGCTGGTGTTTCTCTTGTCGTTATTGGAATATTACTTGCTTTAGGTGCTTTGGGTGCTTTTTTGGCTTATTCTTTTGTTCATCATGTGCGTGAACGGATCAACGGTTTTTTAACCGGTGAAGGTGATACATTTCAAGTTGATGTAGGGCGTGAAGCTATTTTAAATGGGGGATGGTTTGGACAAGGCCCTGGTGAAGGTACAGTTAAGCGTCTTCTTCCTGATAGTCATACTGATTTTGTCTTTTCTGTTGCCGCTGAAGAATATGGTATTGTTCTCTGTTTATTTATTGTAGTTCTCTTTTGTTTTATTGTTGTACGTTCACTCTATATAGCTTCAAATACGCGTGATTTATTTACACGTCTGGCGACTACTGGGATGGCGATGATGATTGGTTTTCAGTCAGGAATTAATATGGCCGTTAATCTTCATTTAATTCCTCCAAAAGGAATGACATTGCCATTTATTTCTTATGGTGGTTCATCTATGATAGCGATCGCTATTTCTATGGGTATTTTACTGAGTTTGACGCGCCGTTGGCCAGAAGCGCGACATTCAGCTTTTTCAACACCTATCATTTCGGATGCTTCTTATGACACATAAAAAAGTTGTTATTTTAGCTGCTGGCGGTACAGGAGGACATCTTTTTCCTGCAGAAGCTCTTGCAGTTGAGTTAAGGCGGCGTGGATATGATGTTCATCTGGCAACGGATGAAAGAGCAAGACGTTTTGTGCGTCATTTTGATGAAGAACATGTTCATATTATTTCATCGGCAACATTAAAACGACGCTGCCCTTTTGCGCTTATAAAAACATTTTGGCATATCTTGAAAGGAATGGGGCAATCGTGGTTACTTTTTCGTAAATTGCGTCCTGCTCTTGTTGGTGGATTTGGAGGGTATCCTAGTTTCCCACCCGTTTTAATTTCTACCTTCATGGGCTATATTACATTTATCCATGAGCAAAATGCAGTTATGGGGCGTGCAAATAGGATGTTGGCAGCTCGAGTTAATGCAATAGCAGGTGGTTTATTATCAATGGATAGCGTTTACACTCATAAAATGTTTCTAACAGGGAATCCTATTCGTGATGCTATTCTCAAGGCTGCAGAGATTCCCTATTCTCCTTCTATGGGTGAAGAACCATTTCACTTTTTGGTTTTTGGTGGAAGTCAAGGAGCTTCTTTCTTTTCGCAAGTTGTTCCTGAGGCGATTGCTTTGCTTGATGAAAAATTGCGGAAGCGTTTACGTATTGTTCAGCAGACATGTGGTGAATCAGAAAATTTAGCAAAAATTTATGCGGATATGGGAGTGCAAGCAGAAATTGCTCCTTTTTTTGATGATATGGCTGAGCGTATTGCTCGATCGCATTTTATAATGTCGCGTGCTGGTGCTTCAACAGTTTGTGAAATTGCTGTGATTGGTCGGCCAGCTTTACTTATTCCGTATCCTCAAGCTCTTGATCATGATCAAGCAGAAAACGCTGCTATACTTGCTGAGACAGGAGGAGCTGAAATTATGCGAGAAAAAGATTTAAATGCGCAAACTCTCGCTTCTTTTCTAACGAAAATTTGTTATGAGCCACATTTATTGACAAAACAGGCAATGGCTGCAAAAAAAGCTGGAAAATCTCATGCAACTAATCTTCTTGCTCATGTTGCAGAAGGGCTGATTGCAGGACAATCATTATCAGATATTAAAAGGGAGTTTTGGGATGAAAATGCCGCTTAATATTGGCCTTATTCATTTTGTGGGGATCGGCGGTATTGGAATGAGTGGAATTGCTGAGGTTTTACATAATCTTGGGTATGAAGTTCAAGGATCTGATCAATCGGATAGCATAAATGTTGAGCGTTTACGGAATAAAGGGATTAAAGTCTATATAGGGCATCATCCTGATCATTTAGGAGCCGCAGAAGTTGTTGTGATTTCTACTGCTATAAAGAAAACAAATCCTGAATATATTGCTGCTAAGGAAAAAAATTTACCGGTTGTGAGGCGAGCGGAAATGCTTGCTGAATTGATGCGCTTTCGTCGTGCAATCGCTATAGGTGGAACGCATGGAAAAACAACGACAACATCAATGGTTGCAGCGCTTTTAGATACTGGCCATTTTGATCCAATTGTTATTAACGGAGGCATTATCAATGCATATGGAACCAATGCCCGTGTAGGGAACGGTGATTGGATGATCGTTGAAGCTGACGAAAGTGATGGTACATTTTTAAAATTGCCTGCTGATATTGCTGTGGTTACGAATATAGATGCTGAGCATTTAGATCATTATGGTAGTTTTGATGCTGTTCGTGAGGCTTTTCAACAATTTGTCAAGAATGTCCCTTTCTATGGATTTTCCGTTATATGTCTTGATCATCCAGAGGTGCAGGCACTGGCTAGTCGGATTGATGAACGTCGTGTGATTACTTATGGATCAAATCCACAAGCTGATATCCGTTTTCTTAATCTTGTTATGGAAGGTCAGAAAACACATTTTGATATTCTCATTCGCTCACGCAAAACAGGTCTCGAAACTGAACTTAAAGATTTAGTTTTACCAATGTCAGGACAACACAATGTTTCTAATGCAACTGCAGCAATTGCCGTTGCTCATGAGCTTGGAATTTCAAATGAGTTTATTCGAAAAGGATTAGCAGAGTTTGGAGGGGTTAAACGTCGTTTTACACAAGTGGGGAGTTGGCGTGGTGTTGAAATATTTGATGATTATGGACATCATCCAGCTGAAATAAAAGCTGTTTTATGTGCGGCTCGAGAAAGTACAAAAGGGCGTGTTATTGCTGTTGTGCAACCGCACCGTTATTCGCGTTTACATCATTTGTTTGATGATTTTGTTACTTGCTTTAATGATGCTAATATAGTGATGATTGCACCAGTTTATGCAGCTGGTGAAGAGCCTATTGTTGGTTTCGGTTCTGAAGATTTAGTAGAGCATATTCAAATGGCTGGTCATCGTGATGTGCGTTTGATTCAATCTTTAGAGGATGCTGTTTCTGTTGTGGCTGAATTTGCTCAGTCTGGAGATTATGTGGTTTTTCTTGGTGCGGGTAATATTACACAATGGGCTTATGATTTTCCAAATCAATTAGCAGGATTGAGATCGTGATGATGGATTTTCAGCCCATTGATGGTGAAGCGCTTTTAGCTCAATTGCGTCCAGTATTAAGTGATATAAAAGGGAAATTAACGCCCAATGTTGATATTCGTAAGGTGACGTGGTTTCGTGCGGGTGGATTGGCTGAACTTTTTTATCAACCTGCTGACGAAACTGATCTAGCTTTATTTCTTCAAGTGCTTCCTAAATCTGTTCCAGTAACCATTGTAGGGATTGGCTCTAATCTTTTGGTGCGTGATGGAGGGATTCCTGGTGTTGTTATTCGTCTTTCAGAGAAAAATTTTAGAAAGATTCAACAAATTTCTTCAACGCGTTTTTTAGTTGGTGCGGGTGTGCCCGATAAGCATTTAGCAACAGCAGCTTTAAATGCTGGAATTTCTGGGTTCCATTTTTATTATGGTATTCCTGGATCTTTCGGGGGAGCTTTAAGAATGAATGCTGGGGCTAATGGCCTTGAAACAGCTGCGCGCGTTGTTGAGGTCTATGCCCTTGATCGTCAAGGACAGCATCATGTTTTGAGTTTGGAAGATATGCATTATTCTTATCGTCATTGTGATGTTTCTGAAAATCTTATTTTTACGGCTGCTTTATTAGAAGGAGAGCTAGGAGATAAAGATAAAATTCGTGCTGCAATGGATGAGGTTGTACATCATCGGGAAACAGTGCAACCTATTCGCGAAAAAACAGGCGGATCAACTTTTCGTAATCCTGAAGGGATATCTGCATGGCGCGTTATTGATGAAGCAGGGTGCCGTGGTTTACGAGTTGGTGATGCGCAAATGAGTGAAATGCACTGTAATTTTATGATTAATACGGGGCAAGCGACAGGTTATGATCTTGAAACATTGGGAGAGACAGTTCGCGCTCGCGTTTTTTCACATTCGGCTCATTCGCTACAGTGGGAAATACAGCGTGTTGGTCAATTTGAACTAGGGCGTATTGTTTCTTTTTTTGAATAATTTCATCAATTTATTTTTATGTCTCTAAAAAATGAGTCATTTCAAAGAGATAATAAAAAAATACATTAAAAATCAACAAATTAACAGAGAAGCTCTTGCTTCATGCGTGTGATTCTGATTCATTAGAGCAAATGCTAGATGATTGATTCGCAAGGATAAATCATACTTTTTCCTATGTGTAGTGTTTACGATTTTTAGAAATCTATATCTAGTGTGTAAAGAGGGATAATGTTATGGAGGATAAGCATATTGCTGTGCTGATGGGCGGGTTTTCATCTGAGCGCTCTATTAGTTTATCTTCTGGTGAGGGGTGTGCTGATATTCTTGAGAAGCAAGGATATCGTGTAAGTCGTGTTGATGTTGATGGCCGGATTGCTTCTGTTTTGGAAGAAATGCAGCCAGATGTTGCTTTGAATGCACTGCATGGAACGTTTGGTGAGGATGGATGTATCCAAGGGATTCTTGAATATTTGAAAATACCTTATACGCATTCTGGTGTTATGGCATCGGCGTTAGCAATGGATAAAGGGCGTGCAAAAATTGTTGCGGAGAGCGCTGGTGTTACAGTTGCTCCTTCTCGTGTGATGAATCGTTTTGCTATAGAATTAGAGCATCCAATGGAGCCGCCTTATGTGATTAAACCCGTGCGTGAAGGGTCGAGTTTTGGTGTTGTGATTGTGAGGAGTGGTGAAGTTTTGCCTCCACAAAGTATTGTGAGTGCACAGTGGGGGTATGAAGATGAGGTGATTGTTGAAAAATATATTGGAGGGCGTGAGCTTACTTGTGCTGTTTTGGGTGATGAAGTTTTAGATGTTTGTGAAATTATGCCGGATAAACATTTTCGGTTTTATGATCATGACTCGAAATACAAGTTTGGTGGATCTCTTCATATTTGCCCTGCTCAACTTTCACCAAATATTTACCAAAAGGTGCAAAGAATGTCTTTAACGGCGCATCAGGCTATTGGTTGTCGAGGTGTTAGTCGTTCTGATTTTCGTTTTGATGAGGAAACAGGAGAGCTGGTTTGGCTTGAAATTAATACGCAGCCTGGTATGACGCCAACTTCTCTTGTCCCTGATATTGCAAAAGTAAGTGGCCGTACTTACGGTGATCTTGTTAAGTGGATGGTGGAGGACGCGTCATGTATGCGTTGAGTGTTGAGAAGGTAGATACTTTAGCGGTGTGCTCAGGAGCATTTTTGCCGCGTTTTTATCGTCGCTTTTCAGGGTTTGTTCTCCAGTTCGCTTTGTTAGATAATTATGTTCCGCGCCATTTTGGTTCTTTTGCTGTTTTGCTTTTTTTCTTTCTTTCTGCGCTTTATGGAATTTCATCGAGTGGGCGTATGAAGAATGTTGTGAAAACTACAACATCTAGTGTCGGTCTTATGATTACGGATGTTTATATGAGTGGCAATAAACGTACTGCGAAGAAAGATGTTTTGACAGTTTTGGGGCTGAATGCTCAGTTATCAATTGTTGATTTTGACGTTGATAAAGCACGTTCTATTTTGGAACAGCAACCTTGGATACAATCGGCTGTTGTTCAAAAAATTTATCCTAATCAGATAAAAATTGCTATGATTGAACGTGAACCTTATGCGATTTGGCAACATAATGGTATGGTGGATATTATTGATCGCACAGGGTATGTCATTGTTCCATTCCAAGCAGATTTGGTTTCTGGGTTGCCTCTTGTGGTTGGTTCTGGTGCGCAAAAGGAAGCTCAATTTTTTATACAAGCACTTTCTGCGTATCCGCACTTGCATACTCGGATTCGTTCTTATGTGCGTGTAGGTGATCGGCGTTGGGATATTTTCTTAGATAATGGAATGCAGATTATGTTGCCCGAGAAGAAAGCTATTGAAAGACTTGCTTCTCTTATTGAGCGAGGAGTAATAGAAGATCTTTTGTCTCGTAATATTTTAAGTATTGATTTGCGTCTTTCTGATCGCATGACTGTTGCTTTATCTGATGAGGAATTAGCGCGTTATTATGCTAATGTCAAAGAGGAAGAACGTATCTTAAAGAAATTAAAGGCAGGGAGTTTATGATGTTACTGAGATCACATCATGGAGGGGGGCGTAAGGCGCGTTTTCTGACAGTTCTTGATGTTGGGTCAAGTAAGATTGTTTGTCTTATTGCTTGTTTGCGTCCTTTAGAATATACGCAATATTTGCACGGTCGCACGCATTCTGTAGAGATTTTAGGTTTTGGTGTCCAGCGTTCACGAGGGATTAAGTCTGGGGTTGTAATGGATATGTTTGCTGTGGAACAGTCAATACGTTTGGCTGTTGATGCAGCAGAAAAAATGGCTGGTTTGATTGTGGATTCGGTGATTGTGAATTTTTCTTCGAGCCGGTTGCAAAGTACTTTTGTGAAAGGAACAGTACGCTTGGGAGGGCGTGAAGTAACTCCGCGCGATATGCGTAGAGCATTAGCAGATGTTTCTCGTCAAACTTTTGATGCTGAACGCCATATTATGCATTCAATTCCAGTGTCTTATACATTGGATGGGGATAAAGGAATTTCTGATCCCGTTGGAATGGTTGGAGAATTATTTGGTGTTGATGTGCATGTTGTAACAGCGGAAACCGCATCTTTGCGTAATTTAGAAGTATGCATTAATCGGGCACATTTAAGCGTTGAGGCAATGGTTTCGACACCTTTTGCTAGTGGTCTTGCTGTTTTAATTGGTGATGAAGCGCATTTAGGAGCTGCATGCATTGATTTTGGTGGTGGTACAACCACATTTTCGGTATTTGCTGAAGGAAAATTTGTTCACGCGAATACACTTGCAGTTGGTGGACATCATGTGACTCTTGATGTTGCGCGTGGATTCTCTATGTCTATTGAAGAAGCGGAACGCTTAAAAGTTATGTATGGTTCGACGTTTCTGGAGAGTGCTGATGATCGACGTATGATTAATGTGGCGGAAATTGGAAGTGAGTATCATGAAATTCAGTATCCTCGGGCTGTTCTTGGTCGTATTATTCGTGCGCGTGTTGAAGAAATATTAGAAATGTTACGTGATTGTTTAAATCGTTCTGGTTTTGGTCATATTATTGGGAAGCGTGTTGTTTTGACAGGGGGAGCAAGTCAGTTAACTGGTTTGCCTGAGATGGCACGTACAATATTGGGAAGAAATGTTCGTATAGGACGGCCTTTAGGTGTCTCTAGGCTTCCTTCTCTTGCAAAAGGGGCGGCATTTTCATCTGCTGTTGGATTGTTGGTTTATCCGCAATTGGTGGGGTTTGAAGAAAAAACAGTGCAAGCTGCAGTGAAACATTTATCGACAGGCACGAGTGGATATCTTCAGCGTGTTGGTCAATGGTTGCGTGAGAGTTTTTAAGTAAGTCTGTTAAAGTAAGTTAAATTTCATCGCTTGGCTTGCGATGTCTTATGAGAAGGAAAAGAAAATGACGATTAATCTGCATCGGCCAGATATCGCGGAATTGAAACCACGTATTACCGTTTTTGGTGTTGGAGGTGGTGGTGGGAATGCCGTAAATAATATGATTAATGCAGCTCTTCAAGGGGTTGATTTTGTCGTTGCCAATACGGATGCACAAGCTTTAGCTATGTCAAAGGCTGAACGTGTTATTCAGCTTGGTGCAGCCGTTACAGAAGGTTTGGGTGCTGGCGCTTTGCCGGAAGTTGGGCAAGCTGCTGCAGAAGAATGTATCGATGAGATTATTGATCATCTTGCGGATTCTCATATGGTTTTTATTACTGCTGGTATGGGCGGAGGTACTGGAACAGGAGCAGCGCCTGTTGTCGCTCGGGCAGCGCGTGAAAAAGGTATTTTGACCGTTGGTGTTGTAACAAAACCGTTTCAATTTGAAGGTGCGCGCCGTATGAAAACGGCGGAAGCTGGTATAGAAGAATTGCAAAAATCTGTTGATACGTTGATTGTGATTCCTAATCAGAATCTTTTTCGTATTGCGAATGAAAAAACAACATTTGCAGACGCTTTTGCTATGGCTGATCAGGTTTTGTATTCTGGTGTCGCTTCTATTACGGATTTGATGATAAAAGAGGGGCTTATTAACCTTGATTTTGCTGATGTTCGCTCTGTTATGCATGAAATGGGTCGTGCGATGATGGGAACAGGTGAGGCATCTGGAGAAGGGCGTGCTTTGGCTGCAGCTGAAGCTGCGATTGCTAACCCGTTGTTAGATGATACCTCTATGCGTGGTGCTCGCGGTCTTTTGATTTCCATTACTGGGGGTCGTGATATGACTTTATTTGAAGTGGATGAGGCTGCTAATCGTATTCGTGAAGAAGTTGATTCTGATGCGAATGTTATCTTTGGTGCTATTGATGATGAATCGCTTGAAGGCGTTATTCGGGTGTCGGTTGTTGCAACGGGAATTGATCGTGAAGGAAGTGACATTGTTCAACCTTCTAATCCTAAACTTCAAAAACCTACGGCTCCATTGCGAAAAAGTGAAAATAATTCATCACAGTCTTCATCTCAGATTCAACAAACGCCATCATCACGTTCTGAGACAGCGACAGAGACGATGGAGACATTTGAAGTTGGTGGAAATCAATCTCTTGAAGAGCAGTTTCGTCCAAAAAGTAAAATTTTTGTGCAGCCTACAGATGCAATCTCTACACGAAGCGTGAATCCTAATCTTTATGAGCAAAATGTTTCACAGGGACAAGTATACAATACGCAGCGTATGCAGGTTGGTCGTATTGCTCAACAATCTACAGCTATAGCTATGGATATGGAAGCGGCAGTGCGCATTTCTGATGAAGCAACTGAAGTTGTTGAACATAAAGAAAAGAGAGTACAAGCGCAGCCACGTTCAGTTTCGATGCGTATGCCTGAGTTAAAAGATTTTCCTTCCGTTTCTCATGTTGAAAATAGAGGATCTTCTACTGCTGATCAGGGACCTCGTAATCTTTGGCAGCGTTTGAAACAAAGTTTAATCTATCGTGAAGAGGTTGAACCAGAAGCTCGTTTAGAACCTGCGGTAAAGCCTGTTCAGAGTAGAGAGCCTTATGTCTCTAATAAAAGTTCTCAGGCTTTATCTCAGGATTCTCTTGTTTATGCTCCTCGTCGTTCTTCGGATGTACAGTCACGTGTATCACGAGATCAACAGGCTTTTATTGGTGAAGAAGAGCAGTTGGAAATACCTGCATTTTTACGGCGTCAAGCACATTAATGAATAGAAAGATTTTTTCGTAAAGTAAAAGTTTTTATGACAGAAAATTGTGTGAAACTTGTATAATTTTTTTGTTGTTCTTTATAAACCCGCTTATAATAAGCGGGTTTATTATGGTATGATGATTTTTTAGTAATTTTATGGATACTCTAAAAATTATTAAAAAAATAGGAAAGTGATGTTATAAATTCAGTGAACAAATATCAATCAACACTTAAAGATATCGTGACATTTGAAGGATATGGAGTTCATAGTGGGGAAAGGTCTGTAGTAAAAATATATCCGGCTGATATTGGGCATGGTATTGTTTTTAAACGTTGTGGATTAGGTATTAAAGAACAAAAATTTTTAGCACATGCGTTTCAAACGGGAAAAACTACATTGTCAACAACACTCGGACATGGAGATGTAAGGGTTGAGACGATTGAGCATTTGATGGCTGCAATTGCGGCTTATAATTTGGATAATCTTGTTATTGAAGTATCGAGTAATGAGGTTCCTATTTTAGATGGTTCTTCTTGGCAATATTGTCAGAGTTTTGAACACGTTGGTGTTATGCAACAGTCTGCATTACGAACCTATTTTATTATAAAAAAACCAGTGCGTATTGAAACAATGAATGGTTTCGCAGAAATTTTGCCATTCGATGGATGTCAGTTTGATGTTACAATCAATTTTTCTTCCCCTGCTATTGGAAAGCAACAATTCATTTTTGATCTGACATCACAGAAATTTAGGGATGATTTATCGCGTGCACGAACCTTTGGGTTTCTTAAAGATTTAGAGCAGTTGCAAGTTTTAGGAAAAGGATTAGGATCTTCTTTGGAAAATTCTTTAATTTTTGATCTTAATGATCAAGTTATGAATCCAACTGGACTTTATTTTGAAGATGAGTGTGTTCGGCATAAAATGCTTGATGCTATTGGTGATACTGCTTTGTTGGGAGCGCCTTTTATTGGTTTATTTCGCTCTTACTATGGTGGCCACAAACTTAATTCGCAATTAGTTAAAGCTGTTTTGGTTGACGAATCATGTTATGAAAAAAGCACTTTATAGGTAAAATAAGAGTAAATTTGAAAAAAATAGCTGTATTCTATTTTGTTGTTGAGGCAAATGATTTTTGGGATGCTTATAAATTCGGTTATGAGGCCGAGGGTGTAAGAGTATAAACCGCTTATGATGAGTGTTTTACTAGGGTGGTATTTTCTGGAGGTTAGAAAAACTATGATAAATAATATATATACTAACAATATAGCACATAGGAAATCTAACGTTGTACGCAAAATATTAATTGGTTTTTTGGGAGGGGGCGTACTTGTACTGTCAGGATGCTTCAATAAAGGGAATAATACTATTAATCCTTCAGCGCATGTTTTAACAATAGATCCACCAGATGTTTTGTATAAACAAGCTGTTGCTTATCTGAATGCAGGAAAACTTGAGGAAGCGTCGAAGAAGTTTTCTGTTATTGAGAAACAGCATGTTTATACGGAGTGGGGGCGTAAATCTTTAGTGATGGGTGCTTTTGTAAATTATAAATTAGGTAAATATGATGATGCAATTAGTATGGCACAACACTATGTGACGCTGCATCCTTCAGCAGATGATACTGCTTATGCTTATTATATCATTGGTCTTTCTTCTTTTAGCCAAATTCGTGATGTTACGCGTGATCAGCAAGAAACTAAACGAGCTATTGCTGCTATGCAGCTTTTAATAGAACTTTATCCGCAATCTAAGTATGTTAAGGATGCGAAAGCTAAAATACGTTTGGCACGAGAACAATTGGCTGGTAAAGAAATGCAGATTGGTCGTTATTATGAAAAAGGACGAAAGTATCTTGCTGCAAGTAGACGTTTTCGTACGGTCATTGAAGAATATTCCGATACACATCAAATTGAAGAAGCCCTTTATCGCTTGACTGAAGTTAATTTATCTCTTGGTTTAATCATGGAAGCGCAAACAGCTACAGCTATTTTGAAGCGTAGTTATCCTACAAGTCAATGGTATCAATTTGCTTATAATTTGCTACGAAAAAGTAATATATTACCGCACGAGCATAAATCTTCTTGGATTTCAAATGTTTTGAGTGGTAACAAGAATAAAGTGCGTTAATTTCATATGCTGGTGCAGCTTTCGATTCATGATATAGTTTTGATCGAAAAGCTCGATGTTCGCTTTGCAGAAGGGCTGTCTATTTTAACGGGAGAAACGGGTGCTGGAAAATCTATTCTGCTCGATTCTTTATCGTTAGCTCTTGGCGGGCGAGGTGATGCTTCGCTTGTGCGCCATGGTGCAGAACGTGGGCAGGTGACAGCTGTTTTTGATGTTCCTCTTGCACATCCCGCACGTCAACTACTTCGTGAAAGTGGTTTTGATGATGAAGGTGATATTATCTTAAGACGTGTCCAATCAAAAGATGGTCGTAGTCGTGTTTTCATTAATGATCAAGTTGCGAGTGTTGCATTGATGCGCAATGTTGGTCGCTTGTTAGTTGAAATTCATGGACAGCATGATGATCGTGCATTTGTTGATATTGGGACGCATCGTCAATTATTAGACGCTTTTGGTGGGCTTGAAAAGGAAACAGAGCATTTACGTGAGTGTTATCGGATATGGAACGAATTAGAAGAACGTGTACAGCAACAGCGTCTTAAAGTGGAAAATGCTCTGCGTGATTCTGATTATCTTCGTGCGAGTGTGGAAGAGCTTGATAAATTTGATTTCAAAGTTGATGAAGAAGAAGTGCTATCCAATCGCCGTGCGGATATGCTTAAATTAGAAAAAATAGCAATAGACATTAAAGAAGCCAATGATCTTTTAAATGGTTCAAAATCACCAATTCCTGTACTTTCCAATTTAGTGAGACGTTTAGAGCGAAAAATTCCTGAAGCGCAAGAGCTGATTACGCCTGTGGTGCAATCTATTGATAGTGCATTGCATGCACTTGCAACAGCACAGGAGGGGATTGAAGTTGCTATGCAGGCGTTAGATTTTGATACTGGTGAATTGGAACAAATAGAAGAACGTCTTTTTTCTCTTCGGGGATTTGCACGAAAATATCGTGTTACTGTAGCTGAATTAGCTCAATTACGCGATAAAATGGCGAATGAACTTTCTAATTTTGAAACGGCTCAAGTGACATTGCAGCATTTAGAAACTGAAGCACGAGAAGCACAAAAGAAATATGACACGTTAGCACAGTCGCTTTCTAAAAAACGTCAAGAAGTCGCACATCATCTATCTGCCAGTGTAATGAATGAGTTACCAGCATTAAAATTAGAAAAAGCAGAATTTATCGTTGAAATACAAAGTAGTATTGAAAAACGCGGCCCAGATGGTATCGATCGTGTTGAATATTGGGTGCGAATAAATCCAGGAACACAGGCTGGACCACTATTGAGTGTTGCTTCTGGTGGTGAGTTATCACGTTTTTTATTGGCATTAAAAGTTGTTTTGGCAGATCGTGGATCTGCGCCTACACTGATTTTTGATGAAATTGATACAGGTGTTGGAGGAGCAGTTGCGGCTGCTATTGGGCAACGTCTGCTTCATTTATCAAAAAATGTGCAAGTATTTGCTGTTACCCATGCGCCTCAGGTTGCTTCGAAAGCGCATACTCATTTTTTGATTTCAAAAATTGAAAGTGTTGACAAAGGACAGTTTATTACAGCTGTTCATAAAATTGAGGAACACGAACGCATAGAAGAAATTGCACGCATGTTGGCTGGAGAAGAAATTACTGAAGAAGCCCGTGCAGCAGCCAAAAAGCTTTTAGCGAAAATGTAACGAATTAAATGATACAAAAATGGTGCTCATTTGGCTTCTTTTTTGTGCCAAAGAGAGCAGATTTATATGATTATAGCTAGCTATTTGGAATAGAGTTTTGATGAGTAAAAAAGATGTTACGAACTTAACTGCTTTGGAAGCAGCAAGTGAATTAGAGTGGTTAGCTAAAGAGATAGCACGTCATGATGTGCTTTATAATAATGAAGATCAACCTGAAATTTCGGACGCGGACTATGATGCACTTCGTCGTCGTAATGAGGAAATTGAAGCTCTTTTTCCAGAATTAATTCGTGCAGATTCTCCTTCTTATAAAGTGGGTGCGCCGGTTTCTGAAAAATTTGAAAAATCTGTTCATGCACAAGCAATGCTTTCTCTTGATAATGCATTTAATTTTGAAGATGTTAGTGAATTTATGCAACGTATTCGCCGTTTTCTACAACTGCCAGAAACACAGATACTAGAAATAACAGCGGAACCGAAAATTGATGGTTTATCTTTGTCTTTGCGTTATGAAAAAGGAAAACTGGTTCGTGCTGTAACGCGTGGTGATGGGTATGTAGGTGAAAATGTTACTTTAAATGCACGGACAATTTCTGACATTCCACAGATTTTGCAGGGAGAATTTCCTCATATTATAGAAGTTCGTGGTGAAGTATATATGGGACGAGATGATTTTCAAGAGCTCAATATGAGCCAACAAGAGGAGGGGAAGTCACCTTTTGCGAATCCTCGAAATGCTGCTGCTGGTTCTTTACGTCAGCTTGATTCACGCGTAACAGCTAAAAGAAAGCTCAAATTTTTTGCTTACGCTTGGGGCGAGGTGAGTGAGATGCCTGCTCACAGTCAAATAGAGATGATAGAAAAATTAAAAGAATATGGTTTTGTTACTAATTCATTAACAAACGTTTTTGAAAAAGTCGAAGATCTTATTTCATATTATCACTCTATTGAAGAGTGTCGCCCGCACTTAAATTATGACATTGATGGTGTTGTGTATAAGGTTAATGATTTAGCACTGCAAATGCGGTTGGGCTTTGTATCTCGTTCGCCACGTTGGGCAATTGCACATAAATTTCCAGCAGAAAGAGCGATGGCTCTTTTAAAAGATATTGATATTCAAGTAGGGAGAACGGGAGCATTAACACCTGTAGCGCGTCTTATACCTGTTACAGTGGGTGGTGTAGTCATCACGAATGCCAGTTTGCATAATGAAGATTATATCAAAGGAATTGGCAATAAAGGTGAAACACTTCGAGAAGGACGTGATATCCGTATCGGTGATACTATCATTGTGCAGCGTGCTGGTGATGTCATTCCTCAAATTGTTGACGTTATCATTGAAAAGCGTCCCAAAGATGCACAGGCTTTTGTTTTTCCTGATCTTTGTCCTGCTTGTGGCAGTCATGCTGTTCGCGAAGTGGATGAAGCAGTACGTCGATGTACGGGGGGGCTTATTTGTCCTGCGCAAGCGATTGAACGTATTCGTCATTTCGTTTCACGGAATGCTTTTGATATTGAGGGGCTTGGTGAAAAACAAGTTGAATTTTTCTTTCATGCTCAAGATCCAGCGCTTTATATTCATTCGCCAGCAGATATTTTTACTTTACAGCGGCGTCAAGAACATTCACTCATTCGCTTAGAAAATATGGAAGGTTTTGGAACGGTTTCTGTTCGCAAACTTTATAATGCCATTAATGCTCGAAGAAAAATTTCTTTAAGTCGTTTTTTATTTGCTTTAGGAATTCGTCATGTTGGGGAGGTTAATGCACGGCGTCTCGCACGTTCTTATCACAGTTATACTGCTTTTGAAGCAGCGGCAATAACCGCTATTATGCCACGAGATAAGACTGATAAAGGGAATGAAGCATGGGTAGAACTAACGAATATCGAAGGAATTGGACCTCGTGTAGCGGAAGCAATTGTTGATTTTTATCAAGAACAACATAATCGTGACATTTTGTCAGTTCTGCTTCAAGAAGTAACTCCTCTTGATGAAGAACTTGTTATGGTCGAATCTTCTCCAATTGTAGGCAAAGTGATTGTTTTTACTGGAACTCTTACACATATGTCACGTGATGAAGCAAAGGCATTGGCGGAACGATTAGGTGCAAAGACATCTGGTTCTATTTCTAAAAAAACTGATCTTCTTGTTGCTGGACTTGAAGCGGGATCGAAATTGACCAAAGCAAAAGAATTGGGAATTGAGATTATAGATGAAGAATCTTGGCTTCAGTTGATAAAAGGGTATTAAGTTTTATTTTTTTGAGACGTCACAAAATATACTGATGTAACGGTTGCATGCTATCCATTATAGACGTTATTTTTTCACTCAAAACCTCTTACAGAAAACTTAGAGAAAGGTTTAAAGAAAAACTATAAGAAAAAGGTTTTTATCGTATTAAAGAGGGGTTGTTGCTTCTTTTAGCCAGTCTGTATCTTCTTTATTTAAGTAAGGCGCATTCATCTGATAAACATGCGCATGGTAATCATTAAGCCACTGTCGTTCTTGTGAGGTTAAAAGTTCTGGTAAAATGAGTTTTCGGTCAATAGGACAATTTGTCAATGTTTCAAATGAAAGCATATCTATATCACCAGCTATAATTTTTTGTGCTGGTTTTACAATCATTAAATTTTCAATGCGAATGCCAAAAGCTCCTTTGCGGTAATATCCTGGTTCATTAGAAACAATCATTCCAGGAAGAAGTTCTTGGCTTCCGTAACGCGAAATATTTTGTGGTCCTTCATGAACAGAGAGATAAGAACCCACTCCATGACCGGTTCCATGTGCATAATCAAAACCAGCTTTCCATAATTCAATACGCGCTAAAACATCAATGTCTTGCCCTCGTGTTCCTTTTGGAAAATAGGCGGTAGAGAGAGCGATCATACCTTTTAAGACAAGCGTGAAACAACGCTTTTCTTCTGTTCCAATATGACCAATGGCCACGGTACGTGTGACATCTGTCGTGCCATCTCGATATTGCCCTCCTGAATCAACGAGATAAAGCTCACCGGCATTAAGATTTCTGTTTGTTTCTGTCGTAACACGATAATGAATAATTGCTCCATTAGCACCCGCTCCAGAGATTGTATCAAAAGATAAATCTTCGAGTTTTTCTCCCATTTCGTTTGCTGTTATTATACGGAATTCTTCTAGTTTTTGAGCGGCAGAAATTTCATCAATTGTTCCTGGTGTTTGTCTATCTAACCAAGAAAAAAAGCGAGTTAGCGCTACACCATCACGCAAATGTGCTTTGCGTGCACCGTTTAATTCTGTGTTATTTTTAGTGGCTCGTGGTAAAGCTGCAGGATCGGTTAGTGGAATAAAAGAACTCTTTTCTTCTTTAATAACAGTGTGCAGTTTTTCGCATGTGAGCAATGGATCTAAAGCAAAAACTATACCTGTTTGAATATAAGTTTTTATTGTTGGAATAAATTTTTCTGGTTCATATAATTCTGTATATTTTTCTAGATATTGTCTTTGTTCTGCGCCAATTTTTTTGCTATTAATAAATAAGGAAGGCATTCCTTTAACAGGGACAATGGCAAAGCAAAGAGAAAAAGGTGTGTTAGAAACATCATTGCCTCGTATATTGAATAGCCATGCAATAGAAGATAAGTCTGTGAAAATAAAAGCGCTTGCATCGGATTTTTGTATATTTTTGCAAATTACTGCTAATTTTTCATCAGGACGGTAGCCTGCATATTTGAGAGATTGAATTGATAGAGCCGTTTGTGGTAATGGCGGTTGATCATCCCAGATCATATCAATGAGATTATGCTCGACTGCTATAAGTTGTCCGCCTGAATTTATCTCTACAGCTTGTCTTAGGGCTGCTGTTGCTGCAATAGTGTGAAGCCATGGGTCAAAACCAATAGAAAGCTGTTGACCATTTTGTTCAAGCCATTGTGATGGTGAGCAAGTTGTTAGATCTTCATAATCAAAAATATTAGGATCGGTTTGTTGACGGACTTGGAGTGTGTACCGACCATCTGTGAATATGATGGCTCTGTTTTTTAAAATTAATGCTGTTCCATTTGATCCAGTAAAACCTGTTAGCCAGCTAAGACGCTGAGCGTGTGGAGGAACATATTCTCCTTGATGTTCATCTGTTCGTGGAATGAGAAATCCATCTAATCCAAAATGATCTAGTTTTTGACGAAGAGCTGAAATGCGGTCTGCTGAGTGAAAAGGATTGCTTATAGCTTCAAAAGATTGGTACATAATAGCATTTTTCGTTTATTTTAAATGTAAAGTAACCCACCCTTGGCGGTGATATGTTTCAATATGTTTTAGGCCATGTTTTATATAGACGTTTAAAACATTATCATGCTGTTCTTCAAGAATCCCAGATAAGATGATTGATCCATTTTTTTGCATTATCTGTGTTATTTCTGGAGCAAGTTCAATCAAAGGATTAGCAAGGATATTCGCGACGATAAGGTCAAAAGGCGCATGTGAGGCGATTTTTTCATGATGGAGACCTGGAGCGGTGATAGCTGTAACATATTTTTCTACTCCATTGAGTGTAATATTGTGTTGTGCGACTTGAACAGCAATTGGATCAATATCAGATGCAAGAATAGTTATAGGTTTGAGCATGGCAATACCAATAGCTAAGACACCGCTTCCTGTTCCAAGATCGAGAGCATTTTTAGGATTTTCGTTGTGCATCACTTTGGTAATCATTTCTAAACAACCGGATGTTGTTCCATGATGACCTGTTCCAAAAGCTTGACTTGCTTCAATTTCGATAGACAACATATGAGGTGGAATATCTTCTCGACTGTGGCTTCCGTGAAGAAAAAATGGACCAGCATGGATAGGTTTTAGTCCTTCAAGACTTTGTTGAACCCAATCGATATCGGGCAGAACTTCCATTTTAATTTTATCTGAACTAAGAGAAAGAATATGAGCAAAACGTTTGCAAATACTTTCTTGATTATTTTGATCAATATACAATGAAAGCTCATAGACAGCATTTTTTTCATCGATTTCTGTTAGTGCAAGAGGATATCCTTCTTCATCAAAGGCTCTTTCCAGAAGAGTATAAAACTGCTCTGCTTCATTTTTGGAAGCTGTACAATATAAACGAATTTGCTGTGACATATTGTTTTTTTCACTACGCGTTTTTGAATTTATTTTGAAGCAAGCTTTTTTAAGCGTTCAATGGCGATTTCATCTTTTACTTCATTTTCTTCAACATTATAAGGAATTGTCCCGAATAACTTTCCACCTTTTTTAAGTAAAAGGATTGCTGCTGTGTGATTAAAAGTGTAGTTTCCGTTGTCACCAGGTACTTTTTCAGCAACAATATTGAAAGAGTCGATCATGTTACGAACTTTTTCAGGATCACCGGTTATTCCAATAATTTTATCATTAAAATTACTGAGGTATTCGCGAAGCACTTCTGGTGTGTCTCGTTCAGGATCAACAGTAACAAACCATATTCCTAATTTATCAGCATCTGATCCAAGTTCCGTAAGCCACTGACTCAAATCAGCAAGCGTCGTAGGGCAGATATCAGGACACATAGTATAACCGAAAAAAAGCGCTGAAGGTTTGCTTCGAATATCAGCTTCTGTAACGATTTCTCCGTTAGAGGAAGTGAGCGTAAAGTTATCACCTAAAGGTTTATTCATTAAGGCATCATAAACAAAAACACCTGAAATAAAGACAATCGTCAACCCTAAGATGCGTATGATAGTTTTCATAGTTTTACTTCCTTCAATAATCAAAAGACTATAACTTTGTCATTTCAGCTTTGCAATCCTTGTTTTAGCACTGAAAACATATGTTTGCATTACAAGTGTGATAAAGAGTTCTATCTCATAAAATAATTTGATATCGCAAAAGAGCATTTTATCATTATTTTTTTTGTTTGGTTGAGCTATTTTTTTCAGTTATTTATGTAAAAAAAATTGGTAAAATGTAAATGGATATTCAAAAAGATCTTCGATTTCATGATAGCGAGCCACATATTAACACTACAGCACGATTGCATGGCTGTAAATTGGGTCGCTATGTGGAAATTAGTGAGAGAGTTATTTTGCGCGATGTCACTGTTGGTGATTTTTCTTATTTTGAGCGCAATAGTGAGGCTATTTATAGTGATATTGGTCGTTTTTGTTCGATAGCGTCTCATGTTCGTATTAATGCATTAGCGCATCCAATGGAAAGGCTTTCAACACATAAAATAACGTATCGTCCTAATGAATATTTTCGTTATATGGCATTGGATAGTTCTTTTCGCAAAAAACGTTCTGAAAAACGTGTTTTGATTGGGCATGATGTATGGATTGGGCATGGAGCGGTTATTATGCCTGGCGTGACTGTTGGACACGGCGCTGTTATTGGTGCTAATGCTGTTATAACAAAAGATGTTATTCCTTATGCAATTGTTGCTGGTGTACCTGCAAGGAAGTTGCGGATGCGTTTTCCTGAAAATGTAATACAGGTACTTTTGAAGATGAATTGGTGGGATTGGCCACTGAATGAAATTTATAAAGCCTTACCTGATATGCAAAATCTATCCATTGAGGCTTTTATCGATAAATGGGCATAAGATTTATAAGAGACAATGAGAAAAGTTTTTATTGAGAGATATCATTAATTGTAGCCGTGATTAGGCTTTTGTGACGAAATTATCGAGAACGCGTTTTTCTCCAGCTTTATCAAATGAAATGGTTAATTTGTTTCCATCTATTGCTACAATAGAACCATAACCAAATTTTATATGAAAAATGCGCTCATTGATGGCAAAAATAGAAGATGTGCCAGCTTCTGACGGAGAGATGGCTTTTCCTTTACCAGATTGAGTGGTTTTAGAACTTGAATCAATATCACCATAATTAATTTGTTTGATATGAGATGTTGATTGAGAATCCCAATTTTGTGTTGTTTTGATTTTCTTTTTTTGCGCACGCTGCCACCCTGGCGTTACATATTCATTCTGAAAAGAGTTCTGATATTTCAAGCGTGATTGATTATAATTACCATAGGATGTTACAGTTTCGGCTATTTCTATATGTTCTTCTGGTAATTCATCAAGAAAACGAGAAGGAATTGTAGATTGCCAAAGCCCATGGATGCGCCGATTGGAGACAAACCATATATGCAGATCTTTTTTTGCTCGCGTTAATCCAACATAAGCAAGCCGTCTTTCTTCTTCTAGTCCTGAACGACCACCTTCATCGAGAGAGCGTTGATGAGGAAAGAGTCCTTCTTCCCAACCTGGAAGAAAAACGGTCTCAAATTCAAGCCCTTTGGCTGAATGGAGAGTCATAATATTAATTGCATCCATATTTTCATTGCTATCAGTATCCATAACGAGTGAAACATGTTCTAAAAAATTGTGAATGCTGTCAAATTGCTCCATAGAACGGATCATTTCTTTGAGGTTTTCTAACCGCGTTGGTGCTTCTGGTGAACGATCTTCTTGCCACATTGCTAGATATCCAGAATCCTCAAGGATTGTTTCAGTAAGTTCTATATGGGGTGTATGTTGGAGCATATTTTGCCAACAAAGAAATTTTTCAATAATATTTTTCAAAGCATTTCTGGCTTTAGGTTTTAATTCATCTGTTTCCATTATTTCAGTCGCAGCAGAAAACAGAGAAGTAGAACGTGCGCGAGCGCTATTGTAAAGATAGCGGAGTGTTGCATCTCCTAAACCGCGTTTTGGAGTGTTGATAATGCGCTCAAAGGCCAAATCATCAGATGGTTGAACAACCACACGTAGATAAGCCATAGCATCCCGTATTTCCATTCGTTCATAAAAACGTGGACCACCAATAACACGGTAGTTGAGACCCAGCGTTACAAAACGATCTTCAAATTCACGCATTTGAAAAGAAGC
This sequence comes from Bartonella sp. F02, assembly GCF_026929975.1. Lineage (GTDB taxonomy): Bacteria > Pseudomonadota > Alphaproteobacteria > Rhizobiales > Rhizobiaceae > Bartonella. The sequence continues at coordinate 55,875 of NZ_JANHOK010000004.1, read as the reverse complement.
TCGCACCAATATCGCCATTTGATTTAATGGATGCCCAGTTTGATGCGCTTGTTCAATTTCTTCACCGATTGCACGTGCTTCTTCTTCTGAATCCCATGCTGAGTGGATTTTTACTTTATTTTCATCCGTATTTATTTGGTCAGAAAAAAGAGTTTTTCCAAGTCTTTCTTGGTTATAGGAAATAAGATGAGAAGCGGTTTTAAGAATATGTGAAGTAGAGCGGTAATTACGTTCTAAACGAATAATTGTTGCAGGAGAAAAGTCTTTTTCAAAACGTAATATATTATCAATTTTAGCACCACGCCATCCATAAATCGATTGGTCATCATCACCAACACAACAAAGATTAACTTGCTGTCCTTTAGGATGTTGAGCTAAAAGGCGCAGCCAAAGATATTGAGCGGTGTTTGTATCTTGATATTCATCAACAAGAATATAACGAAACCGAGCATGATATTCGTGAAGAATATCTGGATTATTTTGGAGTATGTGAATAGAATGAAGCAAAAGATCGCCAAAGTCGCAAGCGTTAAGACTTTTTAACCGTTGCTGATAGTTGTGATAAAGTTCACGTCCCATACCATTTCCAAAAGAGTAGGCTTCACTTTCTGGAATATGATTGGGTAAAAGTCCCTGATTTTTCCATGCGTTAATCATCATTGCTAGATTACGTGCTGGCCAACATTTTTCATCTAAATTTTCATCTTGAATAATCTGTTTCAAAAGACGAATAACATCGTCATTATCAAGAATAGTAAAGTTGCTTTTTAAATTGATAAGTTCTGCGTGGCGACGTAAAATTTTTACACCGATAGAATGAAATGTTCCAAGCCAAGGCATTCCTGTAACAGTTTCACCAATGAGTTCACCAATGCGCGTTTTCATTTCACGTGCTGCTTTATTGGTAAAAGTGACAGCCAGTATTTGTTGAGGAGAAGCAAGTCCAAGATGTAAAATATGAGCAATCCGCGTTGTAAGGACACGTGTTTTCCCTGTTCCAGCACCTGCGAGAACGAGAACAGATCCTTCTGTGTTCATAACAGCTTGTTGTTGCTCAGGATTTAGTTTTTTTAAATAATGAGATGTATATGCTTTTTCTCTTGCAGCTATAGCACGAGCTGCTATTCCAGAATTATCAGCAGGTTTACAAGGATCTACTTCGTTTTCTAATGGGATATGATCGGAAAAATTATTCATCATATTTTTTGTAATCTTTTTTTTACTTAGACGCTAGACCTAAAAAATTTTTCTCAGAAAAAATCCAATAAGATTTCTTTAAAAAACAGAAAATTTACAGAAAAAATAAAATTAAAACTGACTTTCGGATATAAGAGGTATTGGACACATGTTTTGCGTGCAGTGTAGATCTTAGATTAAGAGAGATTAATAAATTGGTTTCACTCTTATGATTTTTCTCTATTAAGCCTAATTTCTTTGAGCTGATAAGCTCTCAAGTGTATCATTGAGGAGGATTTCTATACAACTGATTTGTTAATAGTTTTGTTGTTTTATAATATTGTATATAAATAGTGCTCTAGAATAATATTGTGATACTCTCTTTTTATTTGAAAAGAGAAAATGTGATAACACGTGGATAATAGATGTCTAAAGAGTTAAGGAATTAGATGAAAGTTACTGTTTTTGGCGGAGGAGCTTGGGGCAAAGCTCTTGCATTTGCTTTTGCGCAAAAGAATGAAGTTAGAATTGTTTCGAGACGCAATATTGCTTCTGCGTTATTGCCTTTAAATGAAATTCTCAATCAAAATTCTTATCCAATTATTGCACAATGTTCTTTGGAAGAAAGTTTAGTTTCTGACCTTTTTGTCATTGCTATTAGTGCACAGGCTTTAAGAGAATGGTTCGTTCACGCGCGTTTAAGTCCAAATTCTAAAATACTCATTGCAAGTAAAGGAATTGAAGAAGAGACAGAAATATTCGTTAGTCAAATCGTTAAAAATTTCATCTCTACGGAAAACTTTTGTTTTTTGGCAGGTCCAAGTTTTGCTAAAGAAGTTATTTTAGGACTTCCATGTGCTTTAGTTATTCATTCGGAGAATTCAATTCTTGCTCAAGAATTTGCAAGTATAATGCCTTCTTTTATCAAACCTTATATTGAAAATGATATAATTGGCGGAGAAGTTGCAGGCGCATATAAAAATGTTATCGCTATAGCAGGGGGGATATGTGATGGATTAAAATTAGGCCAAAATGCTAAAGCTTCTCTTTTATCACGTGGATTGGTAGAAATGTGTCATTTTGGAGCGTATTTTGGCGCAAAAATGCAAACCTTTTTGGGACTTTCTGGTGCGGGTGATTTATTTTTAACGGCTAATTCTTTTTTATCGAGAAATTATCGTGTTGGATTAGGATTAGCGCAAAATAAATCTTTAGAAGATATTTTAAGCGACCTTGGAGAAGTTGCTGAAGGAATAAAAACCTCTAGGGCTATTACTCAAATTGCTCAAAGAGAAAGCATTCATACTCCTATAGCCATAGAAGTTCAAAAAATTATTCAAGGTAAAAATCCCTTGGATAGTATGAATATTTTGATGAGAAAATAACTTAAAACAATGAAATTTTAAAAAGAATTTTCATTTTAATATATAGTTAAATTTATGATAGAAAAAGCGGCGATTGTTTATTCGCATTTTCATTCAGTGTTCGATAAACGATTTTTATCAAGAAAATTTTCAGATTTTAGAGCTTCTCTTTTACCAAATCTTTTTTCAGCTTTAGTTCGTCCAAAACGATGGCGGTTTTCTTCTGCATGGATGGTTTGTTCTGCACGTTTTTTACGTTTTCGAAATTGGCGAAGATTGATTAACTTCATTACAGACACAATTCATTTATTTTTTTCGAAAAGAATCTAAAGAGACAACATCAGCGCTTTGCTTAGCATCACTATTTGAATGTTCTTCATTTATGTTAATATCTTGTTCTTTTGTAAATGTATTTTCTGTTTTTTGTTGTTCTGATAGAGCGCTCGATGAGTCTGAAGCGTTTTCTGACTTTTCATTGTTTTCAGAAGTGAGATTAGAAGGGAGATCAAACGCTGCTTCAAATGCTGCTACGGGGTCATAAAAAACTTGGATAGAAGAAAAAGGAATCACGAGTTTTTCTGTTATTTCTTTGAAAGAAAGCGTTACTTCAAAAGCAGTGTCTGATACGTTTAAATCTCTAAATTGATGTTGCAATACAATTGTCATTTGATCTGGATAAAGATTTTTAAGTCGCGTAGAAATCTTCACTCCTGCCGCGTGGGTTAAAAAAGTAATAAAAAAATGGTGATTCCCTGGAAGACCTGCTTTGGAAACTTCTGACAAAACTTTGCGGATAACTCCACGGAGCGCATCCTGAACGAGAATGTCGTAACGGATTTGATCTTGAACCATCGAAGTTTATTCCTTTTAAATTTTATACAGCGATTAATAGTGCTGATAGTATAGTGCAATGAAATATTTCTTAAATCTAGTAATATTTGCTTACTATGCACTTAATTAATAAAGAAAAACGTGAATTTTATGATAAATTTCGAATAGATCAATAATAAGCACCGCATAAATAGTGAAGGCTTCTGTTGCCAGGTGCCTCCGAACCCCGCTTAAACCTGCGACGGTTTAAGACTTAATTTGAAGCCTTCGCACCACTTTAAGCAGCGAGACGTGCTTCCGCATAGTTGTCATTTGCAACTACTCATTTAGCCCGATAACGGTGGTACAATGCCGAGTAAAAGAGCAATCTTTACGCCCTTGTCGATCCTATTTCGCCCCCACTAAAATATAATCATAAATTTATATTTTGGTGGAGGCGCCGGGTACCGCCCCCGGGTCCAATGGGTTTATTTCATTGTCCATTTATTACCATATCTGGCAAGCCAGCCTCTATAATATAGACGAATAAAAGTCTTTGGGGAAGAGGGAACATTTAAATCTTCTCATCATTTATAGATTATAGGATGTGGTTGAAGGGCATGACTATAAATTTTCGGAGATATGCAAAATGAAAAATGATTTAGAAAATATTAAATTACACGATTCAAATCCTGATAAGGATGCAATCGAACGACTAAAAAAGCGTTTAGCTTTGGTGATGAGAAATCAAGATGCATCACTTGTTGCTACATCAGATCCAAAAGAGTTAGAGCGCGTTGAAAACTGGGTTCAGGATACTTTAGATGTTGATGCAAAAAGTGCGAAAGAAGCAGTGTCAAACGTTGCTGAAATGCTGTCAGGAGAACATAGAAAAAGTCGTGTAACTTTTTATTATTTAGTTGCTAAACAACTTGGTGCGCTTGATAAAATTTAGATAATTGATTGCATGATAACTAAAAAAACCCAATAAAATTGGGTTTTTTCGTCTAGAAGTAAAAAAATTAACGGATATTATCTTTTTGAAGATATCCACCATCTCGGATATTGGGTATCAAGAGCAGTGAAATAAATGCAATGATCACCATACCAATGATGTAAAAATAGAAAAAAGATTCATGTCCTATATCTTTTAATCCCAAGGCTACAGATTCAGCTGAACCGCCAAAGAGGGCATTAGCAATAGCATGAGATACTCCAACGCCCATCGCACGGATTGAAGAAGGAAACAAGGCTGCTTTTACAACACCATTGACAGATGTATAAAAGCTCATAATACAGAGCATTCCAATAATGATTGATAAGGCAATCCACATATTGTTTGTATTTCCAATGATTTTAAAACCGGGAAGTATGAAAATACAAGATAATATACTCCAAGAAAGGAGTGATGTTTTTAGTCCAATTTTATCTGCTAAAATACCAAATAAAGGCTGAAGCAACATAAAAACAAAGAGTGCAATGGTCATTATTGTTGTAGCTGTATGTTTGTCAAATCCACTTGTTGTAATCAGATATTTCTGCATATAAGTTGTACAAGCATAAAATGTGAGAGATCCTCCAGCTGCAAAGAAGATAACCAGAAAAAAGTTCTTCCGATGAGTGCGTAGAACTTCTGCAAGGCTACCAGATTTTTTAGATAAACGACTCTCGTTAGTAGCTGTCTCATGGAGTGAGCGACGCAGAAAGACAGCAACAATTGCTGCTATTCCACCAAGAGCAAAAGGAATACGCCATCCCCATTCTCTTAATTGATCTTCTGTCAGATAGAGCGTCAAAATAAATACAACAAGAGTCGCCAGAAGTTGTCCCGCAATAAGTGTGGTTGATTGGAAAGCGCCAAAGAACCCTCGGCGATTTTTGAGAGCAATTTCACTCATATAAGTCGCTACTGTAGCATATTCTCCACCAGCTGAAAGTCCTTGAAGCATTCGAAGTAAAAGCAAAAGAACTGCTGCAGTTACTCCAAGTGTTTCATAAGTGGGAAGGACAGCAATTAAAAGTGAACCACCACACATCATAAAAATAGAAATGAGCATTGAACGCTTACGACCATAACGATCCGCAATGAAACCAAAAAGCCATCCACCAATGGGACGCATAAGAAAACCAATAAAAAAAACACCTGCAGCTTTTAAAAGTTGAGCAATAACATCACCATTTGATGGAAAAAACTGTGATGCAAAATAAATTGATGTAAAGGAATAAATGTAAAAATCGTACCATTCTACGAGGTTTCCAGATGCACTGGATATAATAGATAAGATACGTTTTCTTGTATCGTTTGATACTGAATCTATTTTATTGTTCATAAAGTAATATCCCCTCCCTTAACAATAATTGTTTCCTTCTAACCTCTATAATTGAAATTATTAAAGTTCAATCATATGGTAACAATTTTCTGTGGAAGTTGTTTTGGAAGATGCGTTGAATTATCTTTTTATGAAAGAAGATATTCTTCAGTTAGTTTATATGATTTAGCTTTTCATAAGTTTGTAACAAAGCAGTTCAGATATTGTTTTCTTGTTTTATAATGAAAAAGTTGCTGTATTATTTTTTTACTGTCAAAGAATTGAGTATATTTTATCCAATTGAGATAAATTTTAAAGTAAAACTGTTGATCTAATGATGACAAAAAAAGCCCAGAAACTGGGCTTTTTTATTTTACATCAAAATTTAATGGATTTCATCGTCTTTAAGATATCCTCCATCTCGAATATTTGGCATCAAGATAATCGCAATAAATGCAATTATCATCATGATAATTAAGTAATAATAAAAGGCGGTTGAATATCCAAGGCTTTTAAATTTCAGTGCTATATATTCAGTGGATCCTCCAAAAAGTGCATTGGCAACAGCATAGGCTAACCCAACGCCCATAGTTCGTATTGAAGAGGGAAAGAGTGCTGCTTTTATGATGCCTGCGATGGATGTATAAAAACTCATAATGCATAAAGCTCCAATAATAATGAATAAAGCAACCCATGTACTATTAGTATGAGCAATTATTTTAAGCCCAGGAACCATAAACAGAATGCACGATATACTCCAAATAAGAAGTGAAATCCTTGGTCCAATTTTATCAGCTAGAGCACCAAAAATAGGTTGAGCTAACATAAAGATAAAGAGTGCGACAGTCATTATCGTTGTTGCTGTCTGCTTATCGAACCCAGTTGTTGTTATCAGATATTTTTGCATATAAGTTGTATATGTATAGAATGAAAGCGAACCTCCGGCTGTAAAGCACATAACGAGGACAAAAGCTTTTTTATGATTCCGGAAAAGTTCTACAATACTTCCAGCTGTTTTATGAGAACGACTTTCTTTTGTTGTCGTTTCATGAAGTGAGCGGCGGAGATAAATTGCTACAATTGCGGCAAATCCTCCAATAGCAAAAGGAATGCGCCATCCCCATTCTCTTAATTGATATTCTGTCAGATAGAGCGTCAAAATAAATACAACGAGACTCGCTAAAAGTTGGCCAAAAATTAATGTGGTATATTGAAAAGAACCAAAGAAACCTCGGTGATTTTTTAAAGCAATTTCACTCATATAGGTTGCTGTCGTTCCGTATTCACCACCAACTGAGAGTCCTTGAAGCATGCGGAGTAAAAGTAAAAGAATAGCTGCAGATTCACCGATGGTTTCATAGGTGGGGAGTATAGCAATTAAGAATGAACCAGCACACATCATGAAAACAGAAATAAGCATCGATTGTTTACGGCCGTAGCGATCAGAAATGTACCCAAAAAACCAACCACCGATTGGGCGTACAAGAACACCAGCAAAAAAGATTCCTGTTGCTTTTATAAGCTGAATAACAACATCTTCATCTGCAGGAAAAAATTGGGATGCAAAATAAACGGACGTGAAAGCATAAATATAAAAATCATACCATTCTACAAGATTTCCAGATGCGCTGGACATAATAGAAAAAATACGTTTTTTTGTATCGTGTGATACTGAGACTTTTTCATTATTCATTGAAATAAGATCCCCCCCTGTATAATGTTTATTTTTTAGCTTTATAATTTGAATCATCAAAATTCAATTATAAATTGATGATTTTCTGTGAAGGTATTGGAGAAAAAATATTCAAACTACGTTTTATAAATACGAGTATAACGAAGATATTTTATGTGATGTAGTTTTGATAAAGCTGCAATAATATCATTTAATGGAGTCGTCAGCTCTAGTGATAAAAAAATACAGCGGTTAGAATATATTAGATACGCATGCATAAAGCGTTACACTTGACTTCTTACAAAAAAGCCCAATTTTTGGGCTTTTTTGTTTAATGAATAAAATTTAATCAATCTCATCTTTTTGGAGATATCCTGTTTTTCGAGCATCTGGCATCATGAGAACTGCAATGAATGCAATAATCATCATGCAAGTGATGTAAACATAAAAGGTAGATTCATATCCCATTTCTTTTAATCCAAGAGCTACAGATTCAGCAGAACCACCAAAGAGAGCATTGGCAATAGCATAAGATAATCCAACTCCTATTGCTCTTATTGAAGCGGGGAACATTTCTGCTTTCACTATACCAGATATAGATGTGTAAAAACTTATAACGCAAAGCATTCCAACAATAACGGATAAAGCAACCCACATATTATCAGTACTGCCAATTATTTTAAGCCCAGGAATCGTAGAGAAGATTGCTAGAGAACTCCAAATAAGGAGTGAGTTTCTGGTTCCAATTTTATCTGCCAAAGCACCAAATGCTGGCTGGATTAACATAAATACAAAAAGCGCTGCCGTCATTATAGTCGTAGCTGTATGTTTATCAAAGCCAGCGGTTGTTATCAGATATTTCTGCATATAAGTTGTATATGTGTAAAATGTAAGCGATCCTCCAGCTGTGAAACCGATGACAAGAAAAAAAGCTTTTCGGTGATTGCGTAAAAGTTCTGCAATGCTTCCAGCTTGTGCTTTGGAACGTGCTTCTTTGGTTGTTGTTTCATGAAGAGACCGACGGAGATAAATCGCTACAATTGCTGCTAATCCTCCAATCGCAAAAGGAATGCGCCATCCCCAAGATTTGAGCTGATCTTCTGTGAGATAAAGTGCAAGAATGAAAATAACAAGACTTGCTAAAAGTTGACCACCAATTAATGTCGTATATTGGAAAGAGCTAAAAAAGCCTCGGTGATTCTTTAAAGCAATTTCACTCATATAAGTTGCAGTCGTTCCATATTCGCCGCCAACGGAAAGTCCTTGAAGCATTCTGAGTAAAAGCAAAAGAAACGCTGCAGTAACTCCAATCGTTTCATAGGTAGGAAGTATGGCAATTAAAAATGAACCACTGCACATCATAAAAACGGAAATAAGCATTGAGCGTTTGCGACCATAACGATCAGCAATGAAACCGAAGAGCCATCCACCAATGGGGCGCATAAGAAAACCAATAAAAAAAACACCTGCAGCCTTTAAAAGTTGAGCAATAACATCACCATTTGATGGGAAAAACTGTGAAGCAAAGTAAATCGATGTAAAAGAATAGACATAAAAGTCATACCATTCTACAAGATTTCCTGATGCGCTAGATATGATAGAAAAAACGCGTTTTCTTGTATCGCTTTGCACTATTTGTGTTTCATTCTCCATTAGAGTTATCCCTTATATAGTTTTCTATTATGTTGCATTATGTTTAAGTATGTCTAATTTGTTTCTTTAATAATTTTTAAAGCTATTTACAATTTGAGTTATTAAAATTCAATTGGTATAATAATAATTTTACGTAAAATATGTTTCGAAAGGTTATTTAGATTATTTTTAAAATTTCTATTTTCTGCGTTAGGTAGAATCGGTCATAATACTTTTATGAAAGCATATCTTGATCTTTTGTCTCATGTCTTAAACAATGGTGTTGATCGTTCGGATCGAACGGGTGTTGGGACGCGATCAGTTTTTGGGTATCAGATGCGGTTTGATTTACGAGAGGGATTTCCTCTGTTAACAACAAAAAAACTGCATTTACGCTCAATTATTTATGAACTTCTATGGTTTCTTAAGGGAGACACAAATATTTCTTGGTTAAAGGAAAGGGGAGTCTCTATTTGGGATGAATGGGCTGATGAAAAAGGAGATCTTGGTCCTGTCTACGGATATCAGTGGCGTTCTTGGCCTGCATCAGAGGGAAAACATGTTGATCAGATCAGCAATCTTTTGACTTTGATTAGTACAAATCCTGATTCTCGCCGTTTGATTGTATCAGCTTGGAATCCTGCGCTCATAGAAGATATGGCTTTACCGCCGTGTCATTGTTTATTCCAATTTTATGTTGCTGATGGTAAGTTGTCTTGTCAACTTTATCAACGTTCTGCAGATATTTTTTTGGGTCTTCCATTCAATATTGCTTCTTATGCGCTTTTAACAATGATGATTGCTCAGGTAACTGGTTTAGAAATAGGAGATTTTGTTCATACTCTTGGTGACGCTCATCTTTATTCTAATCATTTTGAGCAAGCAAAGCAGCAATTATCCCGTGTGCCGGGTGTTTTGCCAGTCATGCATATAAATCCAGAAGTAACCGATCTTTTTGCTTTTAAGTTTGAGGATTTTGAATTGCTTAATTACAAAGCTTTGCCACATATTAAAGCTCCGGTGGCCGTATGACTGTTCCAGTTTATTTAATTGCAGCTGTTTCACAAAATGGGGTTATTGGTCGTGAAGGTGCAATGCCGTGGCACTTGTCGACAGATTTACAACGTTTTAAAGCTTTGACTTTAGGTAAACCTATTATTATGGGAAGAAAAACATGGGATTCTCTTGGACGTCCTCTACCAGGACGTACGAATATAGTGATTACACGTGATCGGACATTTAAAGCGGAGGGTGCTGTTATCGTTCATTCTTTATCTGAGGCCTGTTCTCTTGCAGAAAAGGTAGTTGTTCGAGATGGTGCAGATGCAATTTTTATTATTGGTGGTGGGGAAATTTTTCAACAAGGATTAGCTATTGCTGATAAAATATTTCTGACAGAAATATTAGCTTTTATTGAGGGTGATCGTTTTTTTCCTGTTTTTGATAAGAAAGAGTGGACTATTGTTGAGGTTCAGTCTATTCCAGCAGGGGAGAAAGATAGCCATCCAACACGTTTTGTTATTTATGAACGACAATAAATGGTTGAAATGTGTTAAGAGATTTATCAACTTTATCGTTAATCAATAAAGAAATACTCTGTAAGATTAGATTATTATAAATAGTTGGTGTATTTCAGTTGGTGACACTAAATATATAAAGACGCTAAATATATAAAAGAGGTGATAATGCCCTGGACAAATCAAAATGGCAGTGGCCCATGGGGTGGCGATAGGAATAAACACAATGGTGATCAAAAAACATCACCTAAGAGTCCTTTTGGTTCTGGTGGGAATAGTGGTGGTAATGGGCCTAATATTGATGATATTTTGCGTAAAGGACAAGACCAGCTGAAGCAATTTGGTGAAGGTAGTGTTTTTATCATAGTATTTTTGTTGGCAGTGCTCTTTTGGTTTTATCAATCCATCTACATTATCCAGCAAAATGAACAAGCTGTGGAATTGCGTTTTGGTGTTCCTAAAGAAGGAATTGTTAGTGATGGTCTGCATTTTCATTTTTGGCCAATTGAAACTTATATGAAAGTACCTTTAACAGAGAAAGTGATTGCAATTGGTGGTCAATCTGGTCAAACACAGCAAAGTGAAGGTTTGATGTTATCGAGTGATCAGAATATTGTGAATGTCAATTTTTCTGTGTATTATCGAATTTCGAATCCTGGCCAATTCTTGTTTAATGTGAATGATCAAGAAGGAACAGTGCGTCAAGTTGCTGAAAGTGCAATGCGTGAGGTGATCGGTTCACGGCCTGTTGATGATGTTTTGCGGGATAAGAAAGAAGAAGTTGCTGATGATGTCAAAAAAATTATTCAGTTGACAGCAGATAAATATCAACTTGGAGTTGAGATAAATCGTGTCTCAATTAGTGAAGCTGCGCCTCCTACTAAAGTTGCTGCGGCGTTTAACTCTGTTCAACAGGCAGAACAAGAACGTGGGCGGATGATTGAAGAAGGTAACCGTGTACGCTTTCATAAAATTGGTTTAGCGAATGGTGAAGCTTCGCGCACACGAGAAATTGCAAAAGGCGAAAAAGCGCGAATGATTGAAGAAGCAAGAGGACGTGCTGAGCGTTTTCAAGCTATAGCGCGTGAAGCTGCTGTTTCACCAGTCGCTACTCGTTATCGCTTCTATATGGAAACTATGGGGCGTATTTTATCTTCGCCTAATAAGTTAGTTTTTGATCAAACAGTCTCTCCAGGAGTACCTTATTTGCCACTCAATGAATTGTTGAGGAGTGCACCGGAAAAAACAACGACAAGACCAGAGAAGTCTCAATTTTTATTGGATTCTAATGTTTCTGGAGGATATTAATATGCAGCAATATCGTTTCTTATTTATATTTGGTGTTATCGCATTCGTTTTTGCTGCTTTATGGATGTCTATTTTTATTGTTTATCCTCGTCAGCAAATAGCAATTAAGCGTTTTGGACAAATTGTTAGAGTTGAACCTGCTTCTGGTATTTATTTTAAAATACCTTTTGTTGATCAGACAGTTATTATTGATAATCGGTTGCTGCGGTATGATTTGCCTACTCAGTCTGTGCAGGTTCAAGGTGGTGCGTATTATGAAGTTGACGCATTTTTTATTTATCGTATTACTGATCCTAAACTTTTTTTACAGCGAATTGCATCAGGTCGACCACAGACGGCTGCACGTGAAAATCTTGCCCCGCGTTTTATTGATGCTTTGCGTGCTGTTTATGGTAAACGAGAATTTAAAGCAGCTTTATCCGATGAGCGTGGAGCAATGATGGCTGAAGTGCAGCGGCAATTTTCTGTAGATGCAGGTTCATTGGGGATTACCATTGTTGATGTGCGTATTCGCAAAACTGATTTAACAGATGCTGTTTCAGAAGATGTTTATCGGCAGATGGCAGCTGAGCGTGAGGCAGTTGCGGAAAATATTCGTGCCCGTGGTCAGCAAGAGCGAGACCGTATTGTAGCAGAAGCTAATCGTGAATATGAAGAAATAGTAGCGGCTGCAAAACGTGATGCTGAAGTTACTCGAGGAGAAGGTCAGGCTGAAAGTATTCGTATTTTATTAAATGTACGAAAAGATAATCCGTCATTTTATGATTTCTGGTTGGCGATGGAGCAATATAAAAATTTGGAACACACGCCAATGGTGATTTCACCAAAAGAGGATTTCTTTTTGTATTTTCGTAGTCCATTGTATACCAATAATCTGTCGCAGAGAAATAAAGAGTCTGCACAGCCAGTTTATCCCAGTAAGTAAGGTTTTTGTTCTGTAGAATAAATAGAACATAGATTATAGCCATAGATTTTAGTTTTGTTAAAGACTTGATCTATGGTTACTTTCTTTTGTAGTAAAAGTAATATAATATTGCGATAAACGTGCTTGTTTTACCTAAATAATTTTAAAAATGCTGTTAGCAGCGTGAAACGAATGTGTCTGGTGGGTCAAAATATGTTGCTGAATCGCTTTTTTACAATAGCTGCAGTTTGTGTGATTTTGTTTTTATCAGGCTCAATAAGTTGGTCCAATGTTGATTTGCAAAAAAACACGCGGTTGTCTGTTCCTGACTTAGCTGCTGCGCTTTTAGAGACAGTTGTCAATATTTCTATTGCACAAACGGTTGAAGGAGTTGAGCAGGATGAGAATACAACCACGCCTTCTATTCCAAAGGATTCTTTATTACAAGAATATTTTAATGATTTTTTTTCATCAGGAGATGATCAAAATGATAGTCAGTTTCAAAAAGTGCATTCTTTGGGATCGGGGTTTGTAATTGATGCACAAAAAGGGCTTATTGTTACAAATTATCATGTTATTGCTGATGCTGATGATATTGAAGTCAATTTTTCTGATGGAACAAAATTAAAGGCAAAACTTCTTGGAAAAGATAGTAAAACAGATTTAGCTTTACTTCAGGTCTCTCCAGAAAGAAAAAAATTAACCGCTGTGCGCTTTGGTGATTCAGAAAAAACGCGTATTGGTGATTGGGTTATGGCTATTGGTAATCCTTTCGGTTTTGGTGGAAGTGTAACAGTTGGGATTATTTCTGCACGTAATCGTGATCTCAATGCTGGTCCTTATGATAATTTTATTCAAACAGACGCAGCGATTAATCGTGGTAATTCTGGAGGACCTCTCTTTGATAGAAATGGTGAGGTCATTGGAATTAATACGGCGATTGTTTCGCCTTCTGGTGGATCAATAGGTATTGGCTTTGCCATACCATCAGATATGGCTATTTCTATTATTAATCAGTTGCGTGATTTTGGGGAAGTGAGGCGAGGATGGTTAGCTCTCCGTATTCAACCGGTTACAACTGATATTGCAAAAAAAATGAAATTAAGTGAGGTCGTTGGAGCGTTAGTTGCGGGAAAGATAGAGCATGCAGAAGTTGACAATCGTCAGTTACGTGTTGGCGATATTATTCTTCGTTTTGGGAATACAAAAATAAAAAACGCGCGTGATTTGCCGAGGTTAGTGGCAGAAAGTCCAATAGGACAAGTGGTTAATGTTGCTATTTTGCGTGATGGAAAAGAAAAAACAGTTAAAGTTAAACCAGGTCGTTTGATTGAAACAGATTTAGATGGAAACCAGATAGAAAAGATTGGTGATAATGAGGAAAATGATGCTGTTTCAGAAAATGAAGCAGTGAAATTTATGGGAATGACATTATTAGAGCTTACTCCTCATTTGCGTCAACGTTATTCAATTCCTGATAAGCTAAAAGGAATGGTTGTAACATCTGTTGCGCGAAATAGTGTGGCAGATAAAAAGCGTATTCGCGTTGGTGAAGTGATTGTTGATATTAATCAAAGTGCAGTCACGACAATTGATGATGTTAAAAAACGGTTACATAAATTACGTGAAGCAGGACGCAAAAACGCTTTATTGGTTGTTTCTCGTCCAGATGGAGAGTTGCGATTTGTAACACTTCAGATGGATTGATTTAGATTTTTAGTTATTTGTGCTCTTTTTATTTTTGATCACGCAACCGTTAGCTATGGGATTAATTTTATTTTCAGGTGTTGTGAGTGTAGAGAAGTTTGGAAAACTCTTGAGAACTTATAACGACATTGTAATAGTTTTGAATATCATTGATATGGTATAAAATAATATCAGAATTAGATATTTTTCATTTCATTTTCACAGTTTAAAGAACTTTGTTTATGATACCATAAAAATCTCCTGAAATTTTTAAATCAAGTTCGCATATTGTATAACTGATTGATTGATAAGCATAAGGGACGTTTATTTATGATGCAAAGAACAGTTATATTGATAGCTGGTCCGACGGCAAGCGGGAAATCTGAACTTGCATTAAAAATGGCTCAAGAAAGAAATGCTGTCATTATTAACACTGATTCAATGCAAATTTATGATACGTTGAATATTTTAACTGCACGGCCAACGAAAGCTGAGACCATGATTGTTCCCCATTATCTTTATGGTTATGTGAGCCCTGCTTGTCACTACTCTGTGGGACAATGGTTGTGTGATGTTGGTAAGATTTTAAATGAACTTAAATCAAAAACGCTGATTTTTGTTGGTGGTACAGGGCTTTATTTTCGCGCGCTTTTAGGTGGAATTTCTGATATCCCTCATATTCCAGATGGTATTCGACAAAAATGGCGAAAACGACTTGATGAAGATGGAGCTGAGAGCCTTTATCATCGCTTATTGCAAGTTGATAGTGCTATTGCAGAAAAAATTTCTTCTCAAGATGGTCAACGGATTATTCGTGCCTTAGAAGTTTATGAAACGACAGGAAAAATGCTTAGTTGGTGGCAAAAACAAAAAACAACACCTGTAATTTTGCAAGATAATTTAGAAAAATTTCTTCTCATTCCGCCCCGTCAATTGCTTTATGAACGCATTAATAAACGGTTTGATTATATGATTGAAAAAGGAGTTTTAGAAGAAGTTATAACTATAAAAAATCTTATGCTTTCTCCTTTATTGCCGGCGATGAAAGCGATTGGTCTCTCTGAACTTTTTGCTTATATCGATAAACACAAAAGCTTTGAAGATGCTATTGAATCTGCAAAAATGCAAACGAGAAGATATGCAAAAAGACAAATGACATGGTTTCGGAATCAATTTGATGGAGAATGGAAACACATCTCTTCATGAAAGAATTGAAGAGAGTGTTATGGTAAAGAGTTATCAAAAGATAATTTTTGATTGACGAAAGAAAGAGATAATATTATCGCTCCTCTGCAATAACAGTTTTTTATAATATTGTCGTGCGGTGGGGAGTATAATCATACGATTTTGTACTCATGTGCTGTAGGCTTCTTTTTTAGAAGCCTTTTTTATTTTGCGATAAAGTAGGCGAGTAGAAAAAATGGAGAAACATTCAAAAATAAAAGAAAAGATGGACGGACAAGTAATGTCAGGAGCTGAGATGGTTGTTCAAGCTCTTATTGATCAGGAAGTTAAACATATTTTTGGTTATCCTGGAGGAGCTGTGCTCCCTATTTTTGATGCTATTTATCAACAAGATTCATTTCAACATATTTTGGTTCGTCATGAGCAAGCAGCAGGTCATGCCGCTGAGGGTTATGCTCGGAGTACTGGAAAAGTTGGCGTGATGCTTGTAACTTCTGGCCCTGGAGCAACCAATGCAGTTACACCTCTGCAAGATGCTTTTATGGATTCTATCCCTATTGTTTGTTTTTCTGGTCAAGTGCCTACAAGTGTGATGGGAACAAATGCTTTCCAAGAGGCAGATACTATTAATCTTACGAAATCTTGTACTAAACAAAATTGGCTTGTTAAAGATGTTAATGATCTTGCACAGGTTATTCATGAAGCATTTCATATTGCTCAATCCGGACGTCCAGGGCCAGTTTTAATTGATATTCCTAAAGATATTCAATTTATTTCAGGTGTTTATAGAGCGCCTTCCACGATGATCTCCAGTTCTCAACCACAATTGAAGGTTGATACGAAAAATATTGATTATGCTGTTTCTCTTTTAGCAGAAGCAAAAAAACCTGTTATTTATTCTGGTGGCGGTGTCATTTCATCAGGTTCTAAAGCGGTACAATTTTTACGAGAGCTCGTTCAATTAGGAAATTTTCCGATTACTTCAACATTAATGGGACTTGGTGCTTATCCTGCCTCTGGTAAAAATTGGCTTGGAATGCTTGGAATGCATGGGACATATGAGGCAAATATGACCATGCATGATTGTGATGTTATGTTGGCTGTTGGTACACGGTTTGATGATCGTGTTACTGGAAGACTTGATGCATTTGCCCCTCACGCACGTATTATTCATATTGATATTGATCCTTCTTCTATCAATAAGATCGTAAAAGCAGATGTTCCCATTATTGGAGATGTGGCTCATATTTTAGAAAATATGGTACAAGGTTTACGTGCTATGCAGCTGGCATTTGATAAAAAAAATTGTGATGAATGGTGGATGCAAATTAATCGTTGGAGAGCACGTAATTCGTTAGCATATATCAAGAAAAAAGAGACTATTATGCCACAATATGCGCTTGAACGTTTGCATACATTGAGCAAAAATATGAATACCTATATTACAACGGATGTTGGACAACATCAGATGTGGGCTGCACAATATTGCCATTTTAATGAACCAAAACGTTGGATGACATCTGGTGGTCTTGGAACAATGGGCTATGGTTTACCTTCTGCTCTTGGAGTTCAGATCGCTCATCCTAATGCGTTAGTTATATGTATTTCTGGTGATGCTTCAATTCAGATGAATATTCAAGAGCTTGCAACTGTCATGCAATATAAGACACCTGTAAAAATTTTTATTTTGAATAATCATTATATGGGGATGGTACGTCAATGGCAGCAATTACTCCATGGCAATCGTCTTTCTCATTCTTATACTGAATCGATACCTGACTTTGTTAAATTAGCAGAAGCATATGGGGCAGTTGGTATTCGTTGTTCAAGGCCAGACGAACTTGATGATAAAATTCAACAGATGATTGAATGTGATAAACCAGTTTTATTTGATTGTTGTATTGATAATTTAGTGAATTGTTTTCCAATGATCCCATCTGGGTGTGCACATAATGATATGTTGCTTTCTGATGAAGCTAACGATGAAGCTATTGCGAATGCTATTTCTGATGAAGGACAATTGCTTGTATAAGAATTTGAGAGTTCCAATAAAGAGGATTTAGCTGATAAGAGTTATGTTTACGTGATAAATTGATAGGTATTTGAGAGGATATAAATTTACGGAAAACAATAAATTCTTTTTAAAATCGGATAATTGATCTTTTTGTTTGAAATTATGAAAAAAATCAAAATTGTTCATACAGTGAATATTTTTTACTCCTTAATCGGTTTTTGTGAAATATATTAAACAGAGAATAATAGTTTATGAGCCGTAATTTTTAGAAATGGCGTGAAGAGATGCAGGGTATTTTTCGTAATAATTTTTGTTTTTTTGCACGATTTTTATTTTGGTGAATTATGCAATTTTCTCCAGAACAGGATAATGCATTAAAGGCTGTAGCTACATGGTTAAAAAAGGGGCACTCTCCTATTTTTCGTCTTTTTGGCTATGCTGGAACAGGAAAAACGACACTTGCCCGTTATTTTGCAGAAACAGTTGATGGTTCAGTTCAATTTGCTGCATTTACAGGGAAAGCAGCACAAGTCTTGCGCTCCAAAGGTGCGAGTAATGCTCGCACTATTCATTCTTTGATTTATTGTCCTCGTGGAGAGGAAGAAGTTTCTGATGAATTAACGGGAAAAACATCTATTGCACCAACGTTTGTGTTGAATAGACAAAGTTCAGTTTCACAAGCTAAACTTGTCATTATTGATGAATGTTCAATGGTAGATGAGCAATTAGGACGTGATTTGATGAGCTTTGGGACGCCTATTCTTGTTCTTGGCGACCCAGGACAATTACCTCCCGTATCAGGAGGTGGTTTTTTTTCTGAAAGTGCTCCTGATTTTCTTTTATCAGAAATTCATCGACAAGCACGGGATAATCCAATTATTCGTTTGGCTATGGATGTGCGTGAAGGACGTGATATTGCTTACGGAGATTATGGATTAGCTCGTGTTATTAAGCGAAAAGAAATTAATCAACAGTTTGTTCTTGATGCAGATCAGATTTTAGTCGGAATTAATCGAACGCGTCATCTTTATAATCGACGTTTGCGTGAGTTGAAGGGATTTACAACAGATTATCCACAAGCTGGAGATAAGCTTGTATGTTTGCGAAATGATCCTATAAAAAGTTTATTAAATGGTTCTTTATGGAAAGTTTTAACTGCACAGAAGGAAACTGTTAAGCCAGGTATCAATCTTCTTGTTAAACCAGAGGAAAGTGAGCGCGGTGTCACTAAAATTAAGCTTTTAAAAGCAGTCTTTGAGAATCCTGATAATCCTATTTCATGGCAATTAAAAAAACGATATGATGATTTTGATTATGGGTATGCATTAACAGTTCATAAAGCTCAAGGATCTCAATGGGATAATGTTGTTTTATTTGATGAGGGTTTTGCATTTCGTGATATGTATATACGTTGGCTTTATACGGGAATTACACGTGCAGCAGAACGTCTAACGATTGTTCGATAAAATGATGATTGTTGTTTGAATTTGCGCTGAGATTATATATTTTTTTATTTTTAAATATTTATGAAATGGAAATGGGGATGGCTATAAAGCTTTCAGTTAATCTTAATGCTGTTGCTGTTTTACGTAATCGACGGAATCTACCGTGGCCAAATGTAAAAAATATTGGACGAATAGCACTTGAAGCGGGTGCAAAAGGTTTGACGGTTCACCCAAGACCAGATGAAAGACACATTCGTTTTTCTGATTTGCCAGATATACGTTCTTTAATTAATAATTTTCCTTCTGCTGAGTTTAATATTGAAGGTTATCCCAGTGAAACATTTTTAAATTTTGCAGAAAAATATGCTGATCAGATTACTCTTGTGCCGGATGATCCTGATCAATCAACTTCTGATCATGGTTGGAATTTTTCTGATAATGCAGAGTTTTTAGCTCCTATCATTTGGCGTTTAAAAGAAAAAAAAATTCGTGTTTCGTTATTCGCTAATCCTGTTTTAGATGGTCTTGAGATTGCTAAAGAAATTGGTGCTGATCGTGTAGAATTTTATACTGGACCTTATGCTGCTGCATTTAAGGACAGAAAAAAGCAAGAACAGGAACTGCAGAAACTTGTTCTAGCAGCCACAAGCGCTCAAAAATTTCAGTTAGGAATTAATGCAGGACATGATTTGACAACAGTTAATCTTCCTGCACTGATTAAACGGATCCCTTGGTTGGATGAAGTTTCTATTGGTCATGGCCTGATTGCTGATGCACTAGAGTATGGTATGTACGAGACTGTTCAACGTTTTATCCGGTTATTGAAATAAATTTTCCTTATGTTGATTATTTTGAGATAAGTTTTCTTTCATTTTATGAGTTTGATTTATAGAGTAAATATAGCTCTTCATACCTTTGGAGTTCTAATTTTATTATTTTGTACTGATAAAATGGAGAGTTTTTCATGTAAATAAAATAACTGTGCTTGGCCTATAGTTTATTTCAAGTACTATGAATGAAAAGATTGTTCTTTAGTTTATTTAAGAACGATTTTTTATCTTAAAATGTGGCAAAGTGATCATTATTATTTTGTAACTTTTCTTGTTATCTATTTTTATTTACTTCATGATTAATGGTTATATAAAGTATAAATAATAATAATTTTGAAGGTATTAGAGACAAGAAAGGTAAAAGCTATAATATATTTTCCTGTAACAAGATTGTTTTTGTAATATGCTATTTGCTATTGAGTGGTAGCTAAAATTTATTTTTAGATTTGAATATAATTTTGAAAAATTATTCATGTTTTTAATTTAGTTATTTATGATACGCAAATTTTAAAAATATCCAGTTGCTGTGTTGTTATTAAGAGGCGGTTTGGTGTTCGTACTAGGCAAAGCGTCTAAGATTTTGCTGTTTTTGATCGGATAAAATATCTGAGTTTAAATTATATAGATATAAGGGAGTAGTTTTATGCGTATTTATTATGACCGTGATGCAAATATGAATTTAATTAAAGAAAAGAAAGTTGCTATTATTGGGTACGGTTCACAAGGACGCGCTCATGCTTTGAATTTAAGAGATTCTGGTGTAAAAAATGTGCAAATTGCTTTGCGTTCAGGCTCAGCTACAGCTAAAAAAGCTGAAACAGATGGTTTTGAAGTTGTAAGTGTTGCTGAAGCTGCAAAATGGGCAGATTTTATTATGATGGCAACACCTGATGAGTTGCAAGCTGATATTTATAAAGAACATATTCATGATTATTTACATGATGGAGCTACGATTGCATTTGCTCATGGTTTGAGTATTCATTTTGGTTTAATTGAGGCCAAAAAAACGTTTGATGTTGTGATGATTGCTCCAAAAGGTCCAGGTCATATAGTTCGTAATGAATATGAAAATGGTTGTGGTGTTCCTTGTTTAATGGCCATTGAACAGGATATTTCAGGAAATGCTCATGATATCGCTTTGTCTTACGCCTGTGCTATTGGTGGTGGGCGTGCGGGCGTGATTGAAACGACTTTTAGAGAAGAATGCGAAACTGATCTTTTTGGTGAGCAAGCTGTTCTTTGTGGTGGTCTCGTAGAGCTTATTCGTGCAGGTTATGAAACATTAACAGAAGCGGGTTACGCACCGGAAATGGCTTATTTTGAATGTTTGCATGAGGTTAAACTCGTTGTTGATCTTATGTATGAAGGCGGTATTTCGAATATGAACTATTCAATTTCAAATACAGCTGAGTGGGGTGAATATATGTCTGGCCCACGTGTGATTACTGATGCCACAAAAACAGAAATGAAGCGTATTTTGAAAGATATCCAGACGGGCAAATTTACATCTGGTTGGATGCAGGAATATAAATCTGGTGCAGCTCATTTTAAAGGTATGAGACGATTAAATGATCAGCATCCCATTGAAGAAGTTGGTGAAAGACTGCGTGCTATGATGCCTTGGATTAAGTCGAATGCTTTAGTCGATAAAAAACGGAATTAAATTTTATATTACAGAGAATTTTATGTATAAAAAAAGGGGTAATTTCAATTACCCCTTTTTCATATTCTTCATATGCAACAGTTTATGTTTTATCACTAGAAATATTTTGTTTTTTAGAGAGAAAATACATTACTCCTAAGAATATAAACCATAATGGAGCGTATTTTAAAGCAATAAAAGTATCAGGTTCTAGCGTTAATAAATATATAATGAAAGCAAAGAAAGCTAACATAATCCAGCACATGAAAACACCACCTGGCATTTTATAGATAGATGTCTCATGTTGTTCAGGGCGATTACGGCGATAAATAATATAACTAACGATAATCACTGACCATACAAACATAAATAAAATTGCAGAAATGGTCGTAACGATTGTAAAGGCACCTATAACGCTTGGAAATGACAATAGAATTATATAGCTTAATAAAACGCATGAACACGAAAAGAATAATGCGTTAGATGGGACGTTATTCTTGGAAAGCTTTCCTAAAAATTTAGGTGCTCCTTTTTTAGTTGCAAGACCATAAACCATGCGACTGGTAGAGAAAATGCCACTATTAGCAGAAGATGCAGCTGCTGTAAGAACAACAAAATTGATTAAACCAGCAGCTATTGGAATACCAGCAAGTCGAAACATTTGTACAAATGGGCTTTTATCTGGAACGACTTGATTCCAAGGTGTAACTGACATAATGACAAAAAGGGAGAAGATATAGAAGAACACAATGCGAAAAGGGATAGAGTTGATTGCTTTTGGTAAAACTTTCCCAGGATCTTGAATTTCAGCTGCGGTTGTTCCAGTAAGTTCAATTCCAACAAAAGAAAAAATGGCAATTTGAAATCCAGCAAAAAATCCCATAACTCCACGAGGAAAGATATTTCCATCATTCCATACGTTATTTACAGAAGCAACGGTGCCATTTGGAGAAATGAATCCAGTAAAAATCATATAAAATCCAACACAGATTAGCACCAAAATTGTGATAACTTTGATAAGGCTGAACCAAAATTCAAGTTCTCCAAATAATTTCACTGCAACAAGGTTAAATGTTAAAAAGACAAACATGCAGGCAAAAACAGGTATCCATGGATTAATTGCGGGCCACCAAAATTGTGTATAATTAATAATCGCAATAATGTCTGCAGCTCCCGTTACAATCCAACACAACCAATAACTCCAGCCGATAAAAAATCCGGCGCTTGGTCCTAAAAGATCTGTTGAGAAATCAATAAAGGATCGATATTGGATATTGGAAAGTAGCAGTTCTCCCATAGCGCGCATTACAAAATAGAGAACAAAACCAATAATAGCGTAAACTAATAAAATTGAAGGACCTGCAGCACTAATTGTTTTTCCTGATCCCATGAAGAGACCTGTTCCAATTGCACCACCAATGGCGATGAGTTGGACGTGGCGATTATTCAGGCCGCGTTGCAACTTTCTTTTACGATTTTTACCTAAATTTTGTTTTTCATCCATTTTTTAGGGGTTCCCTTTATCATTAATATTCAAATTAAAATTATACTAAAAAAGACATTTTTTATAAAAAAACCTAACCAGGGAAACATTATACACATGAGTTGTAAAGGAAAAAAACGTTATTAACTATGGAAGATAGCTTGTAAAAAAGAAAAATTGAGATGTTTTTTTTGAAATGATATGACAAAAAATATCAGTATTGTCATAGGTTTATAGAAAAACTACGGATTTCAGCATAATAGACTTAAAAAATGGAAAATTTTTTGCATTTTTTTACCATGTTTTAAGTCAAAAATGACACAGTGTTAATTTTTCTACTTTATTTTGATTCTTAATATTGCTGATAATGTTATATAAATTTTAAAATTATTCTTTATATATGTATCGGATAATAAAGTGTATATAAAGAGAATTTTTTACTAATTAAATTCAAAGAGATACTAGTTTATTAGTTTTAAATATTGATTTGATGATCAGTAATATCGCTATATACATGAATTTCTGTCAAATAAATAATCCATAAATTTTAAATGAATGGATAAAACTAATTATTGATGTGACAATATGGTTTGCAATTTTAATTTATGATAAAAATAAATCTGAAAAGTTTTTCTATAATACACTTTTAAAATACAGTAGGTATGCAAAATTATAGAACAGTAGTGATATCAAAACGACATACAGTGATGTTGAAGAGAAATTTGCAGTGGTGAAATACTGTAGTGAAATGTGTCGTTTTTTCAAAAAAAAATCAATATTTGATAAGTTAGAACATGTGGAAATCAAAAAAGACTTTTAAAGTTAGATTTTGATATTCAAGGGAGATGTTTATCATTGTAAAGCTAAAGAATTTTATTAATCATGCCAATAAAAAATAATTTTGATAGCATTTTAGATTTGGAAAATTTATACTAGCAATCCAATTTTAATGGTGGGTGATGAGGGGATCGAACCCACGACCCGCTGATTAAGAGTCAGCTGCTCTGCCAACTGAGCTAATCACCCGTGTTTTGTCTAAAAAGAGCGATTGGTTCTATAACGTTATTGAAGTGAGATGTCTAGATTATTTTGTTGTTTTTTGTATGAAGTACATTGAATTCTATTGTTCAATAGAATAAATGTTTCAAGTTAAAATATTATCGCCTCTTGATCTTATACAAAATTAGACCCATTATGAAGAGATCTATAAATGAATGTTTTGATTATTATACAGAACTATAGTCGGAGGATCATCGAGCGTAATGCCCGGGAACAATTTAGAAGAATCTTCTTTTCGCTTTAAGCGGTGTCAATCGCTATTTTCCTTTATAAATTTTATCAATATTCATACGAGTTTAAGCGGTATTATTCGGGTATTTGTTTTAAAGCGCTATTTGTGCTGAGTGTTGTTGACCAATTGTGTGAATAGAAACTTATGAATTTTTGTTTCATCAGCAATGTGCAGTTGAGTTTTTCAAGATATTCTTTGTAAAGGTGGGTTATAATAATGGAATGGATTGCTGATCCTTACGCGTGGTTTGGTTTGGTAACATTGATTTTTCTTGAAATTGTTTTGGGAATAGATAATCTTGTTTTTATTGCAATTTTAGCAGAAAAATTGCCGTTACATTTACGTGATCGTGCACGATTAATAGGTTTAAGTTTAGCATTGGTTATGCGGCTTTTCTTACTGACTGTTATTGGCTGGATCATGAATCTTGATAAGATTATTTTTTCCGTCGCATCTTTTGTATTTAGCTGGCACAATCTTATCTTAATAAGTGGTGGTGCTTTTTTGTTAGCAAAAGGAACTTTGGAGTTACATGAGAGACTTGAAGGGACAACGAATGAGAAAAAAACAGAGGGTATCTATGCTGTTTTTTGGCAAGTTATTATTCAAATTGTTGTGCTTGATGCAGTCTTTTCTCTTGATAGTATTATCACTGCGACAGGTATGATCACTAAAGATCAGGCTATTGTGATGTATATAGCTGTTATTATCGCTATGGGAGTGATGATGTGGGGATCTGGTATCCTTATGCAATTTATTTACCGCCATCCCACTATTGTAATTCTTTGTCTTGGTTTTTTAATGATGATTGGTTTTTCTCTTGTCGTTGAAGGATTTGGTTTCCACATTCCAAAAGGTTATCTATATGCGGCAATAGGTTTTTCAGTTCTTATTGAAGCCTTTAATCAAATTGGACGGCATAATCGTGAAAAAAGAATTACAACCAATGATCTCCGCGGACGGACTGCTGATGCTGTTTTAAGACTTTTAGGAGGTGGGAAAAAAGATGGAAATCTCGGTGAAACTGTAGATGTCATTGCAGAACAAGCAGCAGCTTCAGAGATTTTTCGTCCAGAAGAAAAAGAGATGATTCGTGGTGTTCTTGATTTAGCTGATCGCCCTGTGCGTTCTATTATGTCGCCGCGAAATGAGATTGAATGGTTAGATATCAATGGTGATGAAAATGAAATGCGTGAGGAACTGCAACGGGTTAAGCATAGTCGTTTAATTCTTGCGTATGAAAAAGTAGAGGAATTTGTTGGTGTTGCTTTAACAAAAGATCTTCTTTTAAATTTAGCAGAAGGAAAAAAGATCAATTGGAAAAAGGTTATGCGCGAACCTCTTGTGGTTCATGAAAATACAAGTGTTTTACGATTAATGGAGCAGTTACGGCATTCTTCGATCCAGCTTGCTATTATTGTTGATGAGCACGGCTCTTTTGAAGGTATTGCAACACCAACCGATATTCTTGAAGCGATAGCAGGCGATTTCTCTGATGGTGATGAAGAACCTGTTGTGGCAGAAAAGTTTGAAGATGGAAGTCTTCTTGTAGAAGGATATGCTGATATTCGTCGTTTAAGTGGTTATCTCGAGCGCGATTTGGTGGATGAGGCAGATCGTTATACTACACTTGCAGGGTTTATGCTATGGCATTTTGGTCATTTACCGAATGAAGGTGAAAGCTTTGAGGCTGAAGGTTTGTTTTTTAAAGTTATCGAAATGGATCGCAGGAATATATCGAAAATACTGATTTCATATGAAAAAAAATAATATTCAATATAAATAAAATTAAGAAAATTATATTTATCGTGTCATTATATAGATCACAGTGATTATTATTTTTCTTTGTATAAGCAATAATGAAGTCATGCTATTTTTGATTCACATGATTTTTGTTTTGTCCTTTTCTGTATTGTTGAATTTCGAAAATTGCTACAAAAAATAATGATAGGATAAATGGGATGATCAAATAAAGCATTCTAAATACAATAAGTGCGGCAATAACGTCAGCTGGATCTATAGTAGGCATCCCTGTTATGAATAAAGCTTCAAGAACTCCTACACCTCCTGCAGGAGCGTTTGAAAGAAGAGTTATGCTAAAAGATGCAAGAAAAACGCCAAGCACAGAAATAAAATAGATGTCATTACCATGAGGAAGTACTGCGTATATAATTCCCGCTGCACCTAAAATCTCTAATGGGCTAATTATAAGTTGTTGGATTACAATTTTCAATTTCGGATAAGAGAGTTTAAATTTTTTCCCTATAGATATCGGTTTTAATTGAAGCCAACTTCCAAAAATGTAAAGAGCTATGCAAGTAAGTAAAACTACACCAATTATTCTTCCCAACCATATGGGAAGATCAGAATAAACAAGAGTAATAATTTGGGGTTGTGCAATGAGAACAATACCAGAAAGTAAAACAATACCAATCGCAAAAGTAAAAGAGCAAAAACCTACTAATATAGCGATTTCTGACCCACTTAATCCTTTTACTTTATAAGCGCGATAGCGCACTACAGCACCAGAAAAAACAGAAGCGCCAATATTATGCGAAAGCGCATAAGTAGTAAATGAACATATGGTAATAAATATCCAAGAAATTTTGCGCCCAAGATGCTGCAAAGCAATTCGATCATATCCCGCAAGAGAAGCGTAAGCAATCAGTGAACAAAAACAAGCGAATAACCAATTATATATATTTAAGTCATTTAAACGATTCAGGACATCATTAAAAGAAATAGCAGACAATTTTATATAGAGAACACGTATTGATATAATCATCGCTATGATACCAATTAACGGCCATATAAAATTTTTGAATTTTATACTCTTATATCCACTTATTTTGCTCATTTGTATTTTCTGTCCCTATAATTTATGATTATTAGTTTCAGATCGTTGTCCTGTTATATGCTCAATAATACCTTTAGCAATTTCTTCATCTTCAATTACTACAATATTTGCACCTAAATCAATAAGATAGGATATTTCTGAATCAGATAAGGCGTAGGTTATTATCTGAATATCTTTTCTAATGTTTCGTATATTTGCTATGTATTGTCCTACTTCAATAGGACTCTGGGTTGCAATAATAATTTTGCAAGCATTTTTAATATTTGCAGCATTAATAATTTCTTCTTTAATAATATTGCCACAAACTGTTTCAATTCCGCTTGCAATCGCGGTATCAGCGAGACGTCTTGATTCTTCTACAACTAAGACGGAAATGTTTTCTCTCATTAAAGAGAGAGCAATACGTTTACCAATACGACTAAAACCAATAATAACAACGTGATCAATTTTTGATGTAACAGATAAAAGTTTATCGTCAAGATTTATAGAATCAATGTGAGTAATTGTTTTTGTATTTTGTGTGTTTTCTGAATAATTTTCTAGACGTTTTTTAATTCTATCAATAATGAGAAAAACAAGAGGGTTAAGTAATATAGAAAGAATAGCACCTCCAAGTATTAAATCGCGCGCATCATCATTTAAGAGTCTAAAATTTGAACCTAATCCCGCTAAGATAAAGGAAAATTCCCCGATTTGTGCAAGACTTGCTGAAATAGTAAAAGCTGTTCCGTTAGAATAACGAAAAGCTTTAATAATAAAAAAAGCAATAACAGATTTTCCAAGTATAATAATGGATAGGGTTGCTAGAAGAGGAGAAAAGTCAGTTATAATTTTTATTGGATCAAATAGCATTCCTACAGAAACAAAAAAGAGGACAGAAAACGCATCTCGTAAGGGAAGAGATTCTTCGGCTGCACGATGACTTAATTCTGATTCACTCATAACCATACCTGCAAAAAAAGCGCCAAGAGACAGTGAAACTCCAAATAAATGAGCAGCTCCAAACGCTACTCCTAGTGCAGTAGCAAAGACACTAAGACGAAATAATTCGCGAGATCCCGATTGAGCACTAATTTCGAGTAACCATGGAATAATACGTCGTCCAATGATGAGCATGAGAGTAATAAATACGATGACTTTAAAAATGGTAAAGCCAATTATATCCCAAATATTGAAACTCAACCATCGAATAAAATGATCTGTCGATGTATTTGTTGTATTATTTAAGATACTAGCCAATGCAGGCATGAGAACAAGTATAAGGATCATGGCTAAGTCTTCAATGATAAGCCAGCCGATAGCAATGCGTCCTATTTCTGTTTCAATCAGTCGTTGTTCTTGTAGAGTACGTAATAGAATTACTGTACTTGCTGTTGATAAGGCTAAACCAAATATTAAACTCGTACTAAAATTCCATTGCATGATCCAACCAAGAAATAGCCCCATAGAAGTAGCAAAGACCATTTGTGCAATAGCTGCAGGAATAGCAATCGTTTTAACTGATAAAAGATCTTTTAATGAAAAATGCAAACCTACACCAAACATCAGCAAAATAACACCAATTTCAGCAAGTTGTTTAATAAGGACAGAATCAACTCTAAATCCACCTGTATTCGGTCCTACAATAACTCCTGCTAAAAGATATCCCACCAAAGGTGGAATTCTGAGACGATTAGCAATCATTCCAAAAACAAACGCTAGACATAAGCCTGCAACAATCGTTGTAATAAGTGGTGTATCATGAAGCATAGTTGTTTATAGTTTTTGTAATAGATGATTTAAAATAATTTTCGTTTTTATCAGTGAGAAAAGTAGCACATCTTGTGAATTGATCTGCTACTTTTCAAATTATATTTTTGTTTTAGCCGTACTTTTGTGCGGTTTTACAGTTTTTACATTTGCATCATTCCGCTTATTCCACCAATCTCCTAATAATAATAAAATAGGAGCTGCAATGAAAATCGAAGATGATGTCGCGATAATAATTCCAATCACCATAGGAAGTGCGAAATTATGAACAGCACTTCCGCCCCATAGTGCCATGGGCAACATTGCTAACACTGTTGTAGTCGATGTAAAAAGACAGCGTACAAGAACCTGATTAATTGATAAATCAATCAATTCGCGCAGTGGCATCTTTTTATAAAGACGCATATTTTCACGCATTCGATCATAAACAACAACTTTATCATTGATGGAATAACCAACAATGGTTAACAGTGCTGCAATGGCCGTTAAATTGAAGTCAAACTGAAATAAAGCAAAAAGACCAACCATTTTTGTCGTATCAAGAATGAGTGTAACAATTGCTCCAACGGCAAAAAACCATTCAAATCGCCACCAAATGTAAAGTGACATAGAGATAGCTGCTAAAATAACGGCAATGAAACCTGCTGTAGCAAGTTCACCTGAAATTTTAGGGCCAACAACTTCTATTTGATCGAAGACGACATCTTCGTAAATACTTTGTACAGCCACTTTAACTTTATCGATAGCAATAGTTTGTTGTATTTCACCACCACTTTGTTGTTGTATACGAATGAGAATTGTATTTTCATTGTCAATATTTTGTAGTGTAATTTCACCAATATCCAAAGTGGAAAGTTTTGAACGTAAAGTTGCTAAATTTTCAGTTTTTTTTGTTGTAATACTTATTTGACTTCCACCGACAAAATCAATTCCATAATTTAAACCAGGTTTAAAAAATAGAAAAATTGATGCAAGAGATAAGATAATTGAAACGCCAATACCAATAAAACGAGCGTTCATAAAATGAAAAGTTGTATTTTGAGAAATAACGCTGAACAAAGATTGAATATTAAGAGTTTTTATTTTCCATTTACGGACAACCCAAATCATCATGATGCGTACTATGGTGATATTGGTAAACATAGAAATAATGATGCCGAGTGACATTGTGACAGCAAAACCGCGAACAGGACCAGTGCCAAACCAAAAAAGTAAAATAGTCGCGATGATAGCAGTAACATTAGCATCAACAATTGTTGCAAACGCTTGTTGAAAGCCTCGATCTAAAGCAGCAAAAGCACTAACGCCTTTTCGGCTTTCTTCACGGATTCGTTCATTAATTAAAATATTAGCATCAACAGCAATACCAATACCTAAAATAATACCGGCAATTCCAGGTAGTGTGAGTGTCGCTCCGAGAAGACTCAGTGCAGCAAAGGTCAAAATAGTATGAAGAGCTAGTGCTATATTGGCAATAATACCCCAAACCCCATAGAGAAGAAGAATGAACATTGCAACAAGAGCAAAGCCTATAATACCCGTATAGAGCCCCATTTTAATAGCATCTGCACCAAGGTTTGGTCCTACAGTTCTTTCTTCAATAACAGTTAAAGGTGCGGGGAGGGATCCAGCTCGAAGTAATGCCGCAAGCGTTGATGCTTCTTTGGGAGTAAAGTCTCCGGTTATTTGACCTTGTCCGTTAGGAATAACACCATTAATAATAGGAGCTGTTAAGACTTTGTTATCAAGAACAATTGCAAAAGGATGATTGATATTTTTACGGGTTATTTCTGCGAATATTTTTGATCCAATAGAATTCATTGTAAATGAAATAATAGAACGTCCTGGTATTTGCGGATCAAATCCTGCTCGTGCATCATTAAGAACGTTTCCATCTAAAGCAATTTGATCATAGATAGCATAGAGTTGTTTTTCATTGTTATATCCTGGAAGAACTGAAATACCTGGAGGAGGATTATTGATATCAACATTGAAGGGAACAAGATGAAAAGACATTTTTGCTGTCGTTCCTAAAAGATCACGTAACTGCTTTGGATCTTGTAATCCAGGTAACTGAACCATAATACGATCAGTTCCTATTTTTTGAATAGCAGGCTCACTCACACCAATTTGGTCAATTCGTCGACGAATAATTTCTAAGCTTTGTTCTACAGCGTAGTTGATACGATTTTTAATATTTGCTTCCGTCAATGTAACGTGGATAACTTCATCTTGAACGCTGATACTAAGATCATTAGATATTGTACCAAAACTACTTTGTATTGGTGTAATCAATGTTTCTAAAGCAGTAATGGCTTGTTTATTTTGTGTGGGATCGGAAAGAATGATCATCACACTATCTTCGATAGTGCGGATGTTTGATGGTTTGATTTTATTTTCACGTAGTTTTTTACGCACTTCATCTAAAATTGTGTGTAATTGATCGCGTTTTAATGTTTTAGTATCTACTTCTAACAAAAGAGAAGATCCTCCTTGAAGATCTAGTCCAAGCGTTACGTGAGTATTTGGTAGGAATTTTGAATTTTCGATTTGTTCTTGTGAGAATAGGTTTGGTAAGGCAATGTAAACGCTACCTAAAAGAATAAGACAATAAAAAATAGTTAACCAGACAGGTGTACGCATAATAAATTCCGGTGATAATTATTTAACGGTTGTTTTGGTCGAGAGCAAAAATAAAATAGAACAATACTTTTTCAGATCAAGTAAAAGGAGGAGCGCGTTGATATGAAAAATATTGTGTATGAAACTGATGAGATTGTTTATCGGTAATTATAGTGAGATTTGAAAATACATTTAATAGGAATATATTTTCAAAAATGGTAAAAAGTGGGATCAAAGTTTTATGAAGTGTTATAAATTGTTTGTTTGCAAACGTTGCAATATTTAATCCATTATATTTATTTTTGGAATGAAGCGTATTGATGTTAAGTGTGTTTATAGCATGTTGTTGATCAATTAAGTGAGTACACACACTTAATTCATTCGTTAACCACATGCTAAAACTAGATAAAAAAAGCCAAGTCGTCAAAGAAAGAAAACTTTCTTTTTTGCAATGTAAATGCAAAAAAAACATATTGGTGCACTTTCTTTAAATTTATGAATCTTTAAATTACTTCATTCTTTTCTTTATCAGTATTATGAGATGAGAAAAAGCTTTTATAGTTAAATTCTATAAAAAGTTGGAAACATTTTTCTTCCGCCATATTTAAAACAAGATATTTTGAGCACTCATTTTCTTTTAAGTAAAGCTATGAATTCATTTTTAAAAAAAACAATACAGATTTTTTTCTTGAGTTGTATAGTTGGCAATGTTTTCAGTTCTTTTGCAGGGATAGTTCTTGCATCAGAGCCCGCGGTGGTTGAGCAATCAGAAACTGCACATTCAATCGTAGACATTATTCAGCAACAGCAATTAATTATTGAAAAGCTTAAAAATGATGTCAAAGCTTTACAACAAAATTTTGAACAAGAAACAGAAGATGAACGCATTTTAATAGAACGACGTTTGCAAGCGCAGAATATTAATAAACGCGCTTTAGAATCAGCATTTGTTTTGAGAGATCCTCTTAATGAGATCAATATACTGCTTAACCAATTGGATGGGATAAGCAATAATAAAGAAGATTTAGAAAGCAAGAATCAAGAACGTGATAATCTGTTAGAACAAAAAGTTAAGATTAATCATATCGTACGTCAATTTGAAGAAATATTCTTAGCTACCAATAAAATGGTAGAGCGAGCTATTTCCCAGTCTAGAGAACTTTTTACACGTACACTTACACATAGATTGGAACTTTCAATTCCAATGATAAAAAATATTATCGAGAAAATTAAAGAAGCTTCAATAGATTTTGTTTCATTATTTGACTCTTGGTGGAAAATTGTAAGTTATTTCAAACCATTGCAATTATTTCTTGCTTTTTTTATTCCACTTTTTTCTGCTTTAGGTCTCTCTTATTTTTCACACAAAGCTATTCAACATGTGTATATCCGTATTGTAAAAAATGATGATGAAGTTCCTTATTTGCAACGCTTGTTGGTCGCATTTATTTCAATTTTGTTCCCTGCTCTTGTTTGTGTTTTTTGTGTTTATTTCACGTTTTTTTTGTTGAGCAATTTTGATTTAAAGTTAGAGAAACTTTCAGAGGTATTTTATACAATTGGACGTCAAATCGTTTTTGTATTTTTAGTAAGCCGTATATTGGTTGTACTTTTATCACCTAAGAGGACGCATATGCGTCTTGTTAATATTGCGCCCTTGACAGCTTATCAGCTCATAATTTTTTTAACGTTGTTAGCAAGTATTCTAGCATTTGATGCTATTTTTGATAGTGTTTATCAAGCTGTTTTAGCGTCTCTTACTCTAACCATTGCAAAAAGTTTTATTGCTGTTTTCCTTGTAGGAATTCTTTTATTAATCATTTCATTTATGCCTTTACGATTTAGGCGTGCGCATTTTCAAAATGAAATAGAAAAATCGTTCCCTTGGCCATTTTATATACGTATTCCCCTTATTGGGTTTGGGCTATTGCTGCTTGGAACGGATTTCTTAGGCTATGTTGGTTTAGCGCGTTTTATTATGCAGCTGATTATAGTGAGTGGTGCGTTTTTGGTTTTGATGTATTTAGGGATACAAAGTGCTCGTGCTATTGCATCTGAAGGTGTATTTATGAAAACGAGTATTGGTCGTGTTCTAATGAGATGGTTTCATTTAGAAGAAAAAACCATGAATCAATTAGGAATTGTGTGTGGTATCCTTCTCAATTTTGTTGTTATTACATTATGTGCAATGCCAATTATTACGCAATTTGGGTTTTCGTATTCTGATGTGATGGTTGCACTTTGGCAATTGATGACAGGTTTTCAAATTGGACAGATGTCTATTTCTTTGATCTCCATTATTATTGGAATAATTGTTTTTTTTATAGCACTGTTTTTTATCCGTTTTTTTGTTCGTTGGCTAGATAGCTCGGTGATGGTCAATGGAGGATTCGATTCTGGTGTGCGAAACTCTATCAAAACAGTTATCAATTATGGAGGCATTGCTGTATCATCTTTGATAGGAATATCAATAGCGGGTTTTGATCTTAAAGGTTTTGCACTTATTGCAGGAGGCCTTTCTCTTGGTATAGGTTTTGGCTTACAGAATATTGTTCAGAATTTTGTATCTGGACTTATTATTTTGATTGGGCGGCCGTTTAAATTGGGTGATTATATAGAATCTGGGTCAGTTAGTGGTATTGTGAAACGTATCAGTGTACGGGCTACAGAGCTTGAGACATTTCAGCGTAAGACAATTGTTATCCCTAATTCAAATCTTATTAATAATAATGTGAGCAATTGGACACGTCGTAATAAAATGGGGCGAGTAGATATTCCTTTGACTGTTTCAACGAGTATATCTCCAGAACGTGTTGTTGAAATTTTATTGCAGATCGCTTCTGTTCCTGAAGGAGTTTTAAAAAATCCTGCACCACAAGTGAACTTCACAGCATTTGATAGCAAGCATTTTTCATTTACTTTATCTATTTACGTGCCCAATATTACTTCTACGTCTGAGATCACTAATGTGCTTCGTTTTATGCTTTATGAGCGTTTTGTGAAAGAAGGAATTTTGGAATGATAAAATATCTTTATATTTTGATTGTATTTACGCTGCTAAATATTTGTATAACAAAAGTTTTTGCAGCAACAATAAAAAATAACGATTCAAAAATACAGTCTCTTGTTATTGCAGAAGGAAGCACGCTTTCGAATATTTCATTAAACGCTAATCAGACAATCACTGTTTGTATAAAGGGTTGTTTTATTACTTTTCCTAATAAAGATCGCTTTGTAATAAAATCAGAAGATACTATAGAAATCAATGAAGGAAGAGCATTTTTCAAATGAAGTCATTTGAGATTTTCATTACACGATTAAAAAAGCATAATTATTAGTGTCTGAACCAAAATTAATTGCTCATAAGTTTAGCTATCACATAGTGTAGGTAATTTCTCTAAGAATGAAGAAAAAGATGAATAATATCATCACTATGTGGTATCTATAATAAATGCCGCTTTAGGTTTAAAAACTGCAACAGATTTTTCATTATATACAAAATTTATATTATTTAACTCAATAGTTCAAAAATATTTTATGCCGTTATTGCAGAATATGCTTCATTTATTAGTGGTGAGAATTTTTATTAAATTTATTATTAAAAAAGTAAAAATTGTTAAATGTTATCAAATTGAAAAAAATAAGAATTTTGGTTTGTTTATGTTCCAAATATTTCATGAAAGATCTAGGCATTGAAATGAGCACAAACCGCGAAAATGATCATCAGAGTTAATGGTACGCTATGAATGAAAATTAATCTTTGAAAAAGATAATGCTTACTGTTCCCAATCTCTTTATATATTTACTGCAAGAAATGTTAAAGTGTTGGATGAAGTTTAGTTTTTTCTTATTTGAAACATTATTTTATTGACTGTGTTGTTTTTGTTACAGATTTTTTAATTTAGATATGCAATTATAGAAATATTATAGTATCATAAATATCAAATGGGGAGGTAATTTATGAATACAAAATATTTTCCGTTAGGGGCTATTTTTTCTTTTATATTTGTTTCTGTAGCGCATGCTTCAGATGGTGTCGTTCATAGTGTGGTTCACCGTGAACCTATTCCAGTCGCTGCAGCACCTGCTTCGTTCTCTTGGACGGGATTTTATGTTGGTGCTCAGATTGGAGGTTCGTCAGGTAAAAGCACCATCAATAATTTTGAGAGTAATAAAAAAAATAGTAAAAAAAAATATGAAAAAAATGATTCAAAAGAAATTTTACATCCTAAACTTTCAGGTTTTTTGAAAGGTGGGTATGCAGGTTCTAATATTGATTTAGCTGATGGCTTTATTGTGGGTGTTGATACGGATTTTATGTGGTCTGGAAGTAAAGATACAAAGATTAATGATTGTAGTGAATTTCACGGTCCAGAGCCTTTACTTACAGCAGGAGATTTCTCTAAAAAAGAGGTACAGTATTATACACAAACTGTAAAACATACCTTAAAACAAAAATGGGTTGGAGCTACTCGGTTGCGTATAGGGTTTGCTACTGACCGTGTTATGCCTTATTTTGCAGGTGGAGTTGCGTATACGCAGCTTCGGCATATAATTTCAACTTCGGTTAATGAAAAGGAAGGACCTCTAATAAGTAATACAGATTCATCAAATGATAAAAAAGTTATGGTTGGTTATACTGTTGGTGCTGGCGCAGATTTTGCGATGACTGACAATGTAGTTTTGCGGGCGGAATATCGTTACTCAGATTTTGGGAAGAAAAAATTCTCTGATGATAAAGTTGAAGTTGCTTATAAGACGAATGATTTTCGCGTGGGAGTAGCTTATAAATTTTAATTTTTCAATTAACAGTTATTAAGGCTCTATCATTTTTTAGATAGAGCTTTTTCTTGTTGTAAATTTTTACTCAAAATTAATGTTCGGTGAAATAAATATCCAAGTGATGTTTTTTATTTCAGTTATAACTTTAAAAAAATCTTTTAATATATTTTATATATTAATTTTTTTAAGAATTTTTGTAATAATGTTTGTTGTTTTGATGCAAAATTGTTCAAATAAATAATACAATCTAATGTACAGTGTGAAGCTAATGTACAGTGTGAAGTTTCATTTATCTTACCGTTGATATGCTTGCATTTAAAAATTATTTTTTGAATACATTGATAATTTTTTATTCTTAATCTTGTGTAACTATTTGAAATATTGTCTTTTTTAAAGAAGCACTATTTTAGTGGATTGTTATGATTTAGGTAAAATCAGCATACTCGTTTAAATAGATGAAGTAGAATCACACGAACTTCTTATATGGTTTTAGTGAAAGCTGAAGACCTTCCATTTTATAAAAAACGTAATTTTTATTTTTAAAATAGGAAAAGTGTTTTTATAATATTTATATATATTTCAAAGTTTTAAGCTTTTTAATTATTGAAGTTTTATGAATTTGTGAACTTATTGAATATAAAAGTTAAACTTAGACAACCTATACATGTTTAAACTTTTTCTCATTTCTCTGGATTGCATGTTATATTTATAATCGTATTTGTGTTTGAGACCCACCAACGATTGATGGATTATTTAGAAAATCACTGAGTCTTACTACAAAATTAAGAAAAAACTTGAATCTCAATATCTTAAAAAGAGATTTTAACCATTAAGGAAAAAATGGTGCGGACGGCGGGACTTGAACCCGCAAGGCCTTTAGGGCCGGCAGATTTTAAGTCTGCTATGTTTACCGATTTCATCACGTCCGCAATGATTGCCTCTTCATAAGCTATATCTTTTCTTGAATCAAGAATTAATAATGAAGGAAAACTTCTTTTATTTTTTAAAAATTGACTGACAATTATTGTTTTTAAAGATAGAAGAAATTTTAGAAGATTAATAAAATAGAAAATATAGATGCTATGGGTAATTTTGTTCAAGATGTAGCCAAAGTTATGAAGGTTTTTCATAATGTTTTTGCTGAAACTCCTCTTCAACGAAATGATTTTCTTAGTCAGAAATATGATGCAGAAATTTATTTGAAACGTGAAGATCTAACACCTATACGATCCTATAAAATTCGTGGTGCATTTAATTTTGTATCAGAACTATTTGATAAAATATCGAAAGATACAGTATTTGTTTGTGCATCAGCAGGTAATCATGCTCAAGGAGTCGCATTTGCTTGTCGCCATTTTAAGCGCAAAGGAGTTGTTTTTATGCCCATAACAACACCTCAGCAGAAAATTGATAAAACGCGTATTTTTGGTGAGGAGTTTGTTGAAATTCGTTTAATTGGTAACACGTTTGATGAATGCTATGCGGCTGCGCAATCTTTTGTTGCTAACGAGGGAGGGGTTATGGCGCCACCTTTTGATGATATTCATGTGATTACAGGGCAGGCGACAGTTTTGTATGAGATTACTTTACAGTGGAAAAGACTTAATGGAGACAATGAACCCGATTTAATTATTGTTCCTGTTGGTGGAGGTGGTTTGGCCAGTGGTGTCAGCAATTTTTTACAAGAACATCATTGGAAAACAGAATTACTTTTTGCTGAACCGCAAGGGGCAGCAAGCTTTCTTGCTTCTTTGAATAGTAAAAGACGTATTAAGCTTGATTGTATTGATACGTTTGTTGATGGTGCAGCTGTAGCAGAGATTGGTGCGTTAAATTATACAATGTTGAAGGAATTTTCGCCAGATTCTGTTATTACGGTTCCTGAAAATAGATTGTGTTCTACAATGATTGAAATGCTTAATCTTGAAGGTATAGTTTTAGAGCCAGCTGGTGCCTTATCCATTGATGCTCTTAAAAGTATGTCTCATCAAAGATTGAAAGGAAAAAAAATTGTTTTAATTGTTTCAGGTGGAAATTTTGATTTTGAACGTTTGCCAGATATCAAAGAGCGTTCTTTGCGATGTCAGGGGTTAAAAAAATATTTCATTTTTAGTTTTCCTCAACAACCTGGAGCGTTGCGTAATTTTCTTAAGCAATTATCTCCGGATGATGACATTGTACGTTTTGAATATTTAAAAAAATCATCTAGAAGTTTTGGATCTGTATTGATTGCAATTGAAACAACAAAACATGATAATTTTTGCGTGTTAGAAGAAAAATTTAAAATGCTGGACTGGCCTTATCGTGATATTACCAATGATCAAACATTATTTGATTTTGTTGTTTGAGAATTTAAGCTTTTTACTGAAAGAAGAGATATAATGGTGAAATCTATTTTTTACTTTTTAGTGAGCATATTCTTATTTTTAGGAATAAGTGGACAAAGTCGCGCTGATGAAGCAACCGTTATACAAAAAACCGAGCTTTCAAGTTTAGTAAATGATATCAATATTGCTATCAAAAAGGGTGATGTTGCTATAATTGCTACTAAAATGCCAGATCGTCTTTATAAGGAAATGGCACGTCGATTAGATACAACAGAAGCTAATTTGCGCACGAGTTTTCTTAAAAAACTGTATACTCAATTCGAAAATATTTCTGCTGGTTCTTATCATTTAGATGAAAAGAAAATAGCATATCGGAAAACAGATAAAGGCGCTTTATACGCTTTGATTCCAACGGTATTTGAAACGAAGAATCGTATTATTCAGTATAATACATTGGCAATTGTTGATAATGCTCAGTGGTATTTAATTTATGGAGGACGAAAAACTATAGAAAATTCAGTTTTTCTTGAGATTTATCCTGCTTTAAGTGGAATAAATTTGCCACAAGAAAAAATAATAGAGAAATAAAAATGGTTTTTTATAATAAATATCTCTTGCAGGAATGTCTTTTTTTTGTTTTTATCCGCTTACGAATAAAATAAGTAAGAACATCTTTAAGCTCTTTGATTAGCTTTTTATTAAAGTTGGTTTAGACGTTTTCATTGTATTTTTTCACAACATTCATGAGTTGCGCAAATCGCTTATATTTATTCTGAGCGTTGATTCATAGATATTAAGTATCAAGAACTCTATTGCGCAAGTTTTTGAATAATGTAATCAGCTTTTTACATTTGTATAATCTATTAAGCTGAAGAAAGTTTTGTTTTTCATATGGATAAAGTCAATTCCTTTACAGCATTAGGCTTGCCTTCTGTTATCACTAAAAACCTCATAGCAACAGGTATTGTCAAACCAAAACCTATTCAAGAGAAGACAATTCCAATGATGTTGGAAGGACGAGATATTTTAGGAATTGCACAAACTGGTTCTGGGAAAACGTTAGCATTTGGATTACCTGTTGTTAGCCAGATTTTGAATTTAGGGGATAAACGTTTTCCTAAAACTGCACGCGCTTTGATTTTGGTTCCTACGCGTGAGCTTGCTGTGCAGATTGAAGAGACAATTCGTCTTGTTACAAAAGGTGCACACCTATCTACGTGTTTGATTTTAGGTGGAGTATCGCGTTTTACACAAATTAAGCGTATGAAAGCTGGTGTGGATATTTTAATTGCGACGCCGGGGCGCTTGATGGATCTTGTTCGTGAAAAGTATATTGATCTTTCTCAGTCTCATTTTTTGATTTTAGATGAGGCAGATCGTATGTTAGATATGGGATTTATTAATGATGTGCAGAAAATTGCAAAGCTCTTGCATGAAAAGCGAAAAACGGCTCTTTTTTCTGCAACAATGCCAAAAGAAATTATTGCACTTGCCAATAGTTTACTTAATGATCCTGTAAAAATAGAAATTGTTCCTCAAGGAACAACAGCTACGGAAATTGTGCAGAAACTGTATTGTATTCCTACGCGTGAAAAAAAGAACGCTTTGAGTAAACTTCTAACAAATCCAGCTTTGACTTCAGTTATTGTTTTTACGCGAACGAAACATGGCGCTGATGCAGTTTCTCATTATTTGGAGAAAACAGGGTATTCTGTCGCAACAATTCATGGAAATAAATCACAAAACGCTCGACAACGTGCATTAAAGGCTTTTCGTGAAGGGGCTGTAAGAGTTCTTGTTGCAACGGATATTGCTGCACGTGGTATTGATGTTCCAGGAATTAGTCACGTTATTAATTATGATTTACCAGATGAAGCAGAAAGTTATGTTCATCGTATTGGTCGTACTGGACGTAACGGTGCTTCTGGTGATGCAATTACACTTTTTGACAAGGATATAGAGGGAGCACGTTTGCGTGCTGTAGAACGTTTAATACGGATTAAATTAATCCGTGAAGAAATTCCGCCGCAGTTTGGAGAATTTCCAGAAAAACCAATTTTATTAAAACCTGAAATAAACATAAAGAAACGTTATTTTAAAAAAGCTCAACGTAAAAAAATATCCTCTTTTCGTGCGGATACAGCTATGCGTGTAGATAACAGACAATCTGCATCTAAAAGTGGAAAATCTAAAAAAGAAACAAAAACTACAAAAGATAGAAAGTTATTTCGTGTTAGAAAGATATAAAAAATCAATATCTTGAATAAATAATTTGGCCAAGAAAGTAAGGAACATATTTTTAGGTTTTTGGCTTTTGTTAATTTAGATTAAAAAAGAAATCTAAATGACGATTTATGGTAGCGTTAAGCAAATTACGCTTAGCAAATTTTGAATGTATGAGATTCTAATAGGTTATAATTACACGTTAATATTTATTCAAATTGATACAAAAATACACCACAAAACGAGACAAGCTTTTTATGGTGTTTTTTTGAGTCTTAAACCATATAAGAAATTGTTCGTTGATAGACTTTATGAAAAGGAATCAATCGATTTACAAAGAAACGAACTCTATAAAAGAGATGGTCTCATTTTTAATAAAGCTTATTCCTGTTATCTATAAATTAAAAATAGAGTGGGAACAATTTATCAGATAAGATGCTAAGAGTTCACATTTTTTATTTTCTAACAATCATTCATTTTCTAAAATAACAATGCAGTTTCTTAGACGCTATTTTTAAATAGTGATTATTGAATTTGTTAGAGATAAACTGAAAAAACACACCTAAATTTCTGGCAAACTTCTAAACGCAAACTTGGATTTAGTTAATTTAACAGCACCAATATCTCTCTGTGCCAATATCTTTCAGTGTATGACTGCACGTAGTTGTAAAGTGGCTCCCCGGGCCGGATTCGAACCAGCGACCAACCGGTTAACAGCCGGTTGCTCTACCACTGAGCTACCGAGGAACAGTATCTCAATTGTCTAACAAGCAAAGGCTATAGCAAAGCAACATCGATTTGCAAAGAGTAAAAATTTTTTTTTTAAAAAAAATGGTGGAAATTTTATAAATAGAAGAAAAAAGATTATAATAGATTTCTATGTCTTGACGGATGCATTGCCTTCCCTTATTGACATTTTTATGTTGATTTATGAGGCCTCGTGGCGGAATGGTTACGCAGAGGACTGCAAATCCTTGTATCCCGGTTCGATTCCGGGCGAGGCCTCCAGTTAAATTTACCAAAATGCTTTTTGAGAATAATGCTCTTGAATAATTTTTCTTTTTGACGAAAAATATTTGCACATGAAAATGAGAGCAATTTAAATCTTATTATTGACTGTAGCATGCTTTTTTGTAACACCCAGAATATAAGATATTCAGGTTTTGACTATTGCTACTTTAATTGTAGTTTTGTTGTATGTAGGAGAAGACGTTAGTTATGATTGTAGATTTTGCAGATCTTCGGCGCAAAATGGTTGACAATCAAATTCGTACAGTCGATGTAACGAATTTATCGGTTCTAGAAGCATTTTTAACAATGCCACGTGAAGATTTTGTGCCAGAAGATGTTAAAGATTTGAGTTATCTTGATGCTGATGTTCTCATTTCTCCGCAAAAAGAAAATGTGCCCGCATGTTATTTGATGAGGCCTGCTTCTCTAGCAAAATTACTGCAGCTTGCAGCAGTACAGCCATCAGATGTTGTTTTAGATATCGGAGCTAATAGCGGGTATTGTGCTGCTTTGCTTTCAAAGCTTTCTGGGTTTGTGGTTGCGTTAGAGAGCAATAAAGCTCTTTCAGAACAAGCAAGAAAACTTTTAGAAGCTAATCAATGTGATAATGTTGTCGTTGTTCATGGGTCTTTAGAACGAGGATATGCTGCTGAAGGGCCTTATGATGTGATTTTTGTTGAAGGTGCTGTTGATTTTATTCCTGATGATCTTTTTGATCAAGTAAAAGAGGGAGGGCGTCTTGTGGTTGTTGAAGGGCATGGCAATGCTGGTGTTGCGCGAATTTATGTGAAAAAAGATGGAATTGTTTCAGGTCGTCGCGCTTTTAACCTTTCTGTCAAATGTCTTCCAGGTTTTTTAAAAACAGCTGATTTTGTATTTTAATATT
Source organism: Bartonella sp. F02 (assembly GCF_026929975.1). Classification (GTDB taxonomy): domain Bacteria; phylum Pseudomonadota; class Alphaproteobacteria; order Rhizobiales; family Rhizobiaceae; genus Bartonella. The sequence goes on along the minus strand of NZ_JANHOK010000004.1, from coordinate 13,150 downwards.
TTTTATATCTATGGTCACAAACGATTGTGTGATTAATTTGGGATTTATTATTGTGTTTAAATTAAACAAGAAATTTCAGGCATGTTTATTTCTAACATTAGGTGTTTTTGTAGTAGAATCAGCTTATTCTGAGACATTAATGGATGCTTTTTCTCAAGCTTACATGTATAACGCTAAATTAAATAGCGACCGTGCTGCTATTCGAATTGCGCATGAAGATGTAGCTATTGCGCGTTCTGGTTTGTTGCCGCATATTGAGGGCATTGGGAATTATGGTCGAAGTAAAGCGATTACCGGCTCTTATAGCACTTCTGGATCTATAGGGGTAAGACTCAATCAAAGATTGTTTGATGGTTTTACTACGCAAAATACATTTTTTTCTGCTCAAGTTAAGTTGCAGGCACAGCGTGAATATCTTCGTAATTCTGAACAAGATATGTTTTTAGATGTTGTCACAGCGTATGCTAATGTATATCAAGCACGTCGTATTGCTAAGCTTCGTAAAGAAAATTTAAATACTCTTGAAGAGCAAGTTCGTTCTGAGAAAGCAAAACTTGATGTAGGAGAAGGGGCTCGTGTTGATTTTGCTCAAGCACAAGCTGCACGTGCTTTAGCTGTTTCTGAACTTAGTCTTGCGCGTGCTGATGTAAAGTCAGCAGAAGCTATTTATCGGCAAATCATTGGCTCTGATCCTAAAAAATTGGAACCTCCATTTGTTGCACAAAATCTCCCAAGAAATTTTGATGCTGCTTATCAGATTAGTCTTGCGACGCATCCGGCAATTTTGTACGCACGATATTTAATTGATGCAAGTTCTTATAATGTAAAAGCGAAGGAAGGAGCACTTCTTCCTAAGATTGATTTTTCTGCAACGACGTCTTACAATCGAACTTATAATGGTTCTGGAATTGATGGGTCTTCTCATTCTATGGGACTTTCATTAAGTATTCCGATTTTTGAAGGCGGACGCACTACTGCACAAATTCGCCAGTCAAGAGAGCAGTTGTTACAAGCTCGTATCCAACTTGATATGGCGTATAATCATGTCAAGCAGGTATTGACCTCTGCTTGGTTTCAATTAGAAGGTGCGCAAGCATCTGTTATTGCTTATCGTGAAAGCGTTCATGCTGCTGAAATTGCTCTTAGAGGTCGTGTTCAAGAAAATCGTGTAGGACAGGCTACAACATTGGATGTTTTGAACTCTCAAACTCAGTTGATTAATGCGCAAATTGCATTAACGATTGCAGAGCGTAATGCTATTATCGCAAGTTATAGCGTTCAATCTGCTATTGGTAAATTAACGGCAAATGATTTAGGTTTAAAAAAGTGATTAAATAGAATTTTCTACGATCATGGCAAATTATTTTTCTGAAAAAGAAGTGTTTTTTGAAAGAATAAACAAATCTATAGTTGGTTGTGTTGAAAAATGTGCATGTCATTTTATTTATCAAAGGTAAGAAAATTATGTGTGATGCCATATTCAGAATGAGGATATATGTTATAGCGTGATTCTTCTGGTTACACTGGAATGGTGATTCTGTTTGTTGTTGCGTCTTTGAGAGGTTTTAAAGTATGGTACAGAGTTCAAACGCATTGCGCGAGCCAAGTATGGATGAAATTTTGACATCTATCCGTGAAATAATCGAAGAGAACGTTGTTCAAACGGATCGTTTTTCAAATGAAGGTGTTGTTGTCAATACTTCAGAAAATTCTTCAACAGAGCTGTCAGAAGACACTGATGGAGCGACTTTATCAGTTGATGATGCGATGAAAGCTTTAGCTGATCGTATCGGTCTTTCTTCAGAACATCAGGACTTATCTCTCAAACGAGTGAACACTAATGTAGAGACAGAAAATAATACAGTTAAAATGGATAGACAAAATATGAAATTGTCTCCTACAGAACAATTTTCTTTGCATGAAACAGAAAAAACTGGTGAAAGAACATTTACATCGCGACAAGAGAATATAACTCATGATTCTTTAGAGTTGTCGGCATATTGTATTTCTGCTGCAGAAAAAATTGCCGAGGATGTATTACGTCCAGCGATAGCAGAATGGTTACAGTGTCAATTGCCTATTTTTCTTGAGAGAATATTACGCGAGGAAATTGTCAAAGCGATTAAAAAAATATCTTAAGTATTTGGTTATTTATCGTTTCTTGTAATTTTGTATTTTATCTTGCTGTGGAAAGTTTATATTGAACTTTGCACATTTTTTTGCTTTTCCGTTGTTATTATGAGATAGATAGCATTCACAAAGAAAGAATGTAGTTATATTGGAATTATTGTAAGTCGCATTTTCTAGCGGCATTATGGGTGCGTAATAAGGATGTTAGAAAAAAACTATGATTCCGCTTCTGTAGAAGCACGGATTGCAAAAAAATGGGAAAGTCGTGGCGTTTTTAAAGCCAACTTAGACTCAAAATTAAATAAAGAAGCTTTCTGTATTATGCTTCCACCACCAAATGTTACTGGTTCGTTGCATATGGGGCATGCATTAAATACAACAATTCAAGATATTGTAGTGCGCTTTCAGAGAATGCGTGGCAAAAATGTTTTGTGGCAGCCTGGTATGGATCATGCAGGGATTGCAACACAAATGGTTGTTGAGCGAAAACTTGCAGAAAATCAAGAGCCAACACGTCAAGAAATGGGCAGAGAAAAATTTGTTGAGCGTGTGTGGAAATGGCGTGATGAAGCAGGTGGAATTATTGCTAATCAATTAAAACGTCTTGGCATTTCATGTGATTGGTCGCGTGAACGTTTTACAATGGATGAAGGTTTATCTCAGGCTGTTTGTGAGGTTTTTGTTACTCTTTATAAGCAAGGATTAATCTATAAAGATAAGCGTTTAGTCAATTGGGATCCAAAATTATTAACCGCTATTTCAGATCTTGAAGTGGAATCAAAAGAGATTCAAGGTTCTTTGTGGCATTTTAGATATCCGCTTGAAGGTAAAATTTTTAACCCCGAGGATTCTACAACTTTTATAACAATCGCGACGACGCGACCTGAAACAATGCTTGGTGATACAGGAATTGCTGTTAATCCTGAAGATCATCGTTATAAAAATCTTATAGGTCAGAATGCTATTTTGCCACTCATTGGACGCAAATTACCAATTGTTGCGGATTCTCATGCCAACCCTGAAGAAGGGAGTGGTGCTGTGAAAATTACGCCAGCACACGATTTTAATGATTTTGAAGTAGGAAAGCGAAATAATCTACGCTTAATCAATATTTTTACACAAAAGGCTGAGATTTTTTTGCGTAAAAATGAAGCATTTTTTGATGGTTTATCTTTATCTGATGAGTTAAATGCATTGGTGGAGGATTTAGATCAATCCGATCGTTTTGTTGCACGAAATCGGATTGTTTCTTTGATGGAAAAAGAGGGATATCTTGTTGCTATTGATGATCATCCACATACTGTTCCTCACGGTGACCGGAGTGGAGTTCCAATCGAGCCGTTATTAACGGATCAGTGGTATGTTAATGCTGAAGAATTAGCAAAACCAGCGATAGAGGCTGTTCGTCAAGGAAAAACGCGCTTTATTCCGACTAATTGGGAGAAAACCTATTTCAATTGGATGGAGAATATTCAACCTTGGTGTATTTCTCGTCAATTATGGTGGGGGCATCAGATTCCAGCTTGGTATGGTCCTGATGGAATGATTTTTGTTGAAAAAAGTGAAGAAGAAGCTTTCGCTGCAGCGTTATCTTATTATGGTCGAGAAGTTGAGTTAACGAGGGATCAAGATGTATTAGACACTTGGTTTTCATCATCTCTTTGGCCGTTTTCTACATTAGGATGGCCTCATAAAACGCCTGAGTTAGCAACTTTTTATCCGACATCTCTGTCGGTTACAGGGTTTGATATTATTTTTTTCTGGATTGCGCGTATGATGATGATGGGGATTCACTTTATGGGTGAAGTTCCTTTTCCAACAGTCTATGTCCATGCTCTGGTGCGGGATCAAAAAGGCGCAAAGATGTCAAAGTCAAAAGGAAATATTATTGATCCATTGAAATTAATTGATCAATATAGCGCGGATGCATTGCGTTTCACTTTGGCTATTATGGCAGCGCAGGGACGCGATGTAAAACTTGATGTTTCTCGCATTGCAGGTTATCGCAATTTTGCTACAAAATTGTGGAATGCTGCACGGTTTGCAAAAATGAATGGCGCTTGCCATGATTTGGCTTTTGAACCAGAAGAAGTAAAGCTTGCACTTAATCGTTGGATTTTAACAGAACTCTCTAAAACTGTTACGGCAGTGACTGCGGGTATAGAAAATTATAAATTTAATGAATCTGCTAGCGCATTATATCATTTTATTTGGCATACCTTATGTGATTGGTATCTTGAATTTCTCAAGCCTATTTTTCAAGGATCAGATGAATATGCTAAAAAGGAGGCTCAGGCATGTACTGCTTGGGTTCTTGATGAAGTTTACAAACTGCTCCATCCTTTTATGCCTTATATGACTGAAGAATTATGGTCTCTTACAGCAATGCAAGATGTAGGGCGTGAAGATATGTTGGCATTAACGCAATGGCCGCAAGCAACATTTGTAGATGAGGAAGCTGCTGCCGATATTAATTGGCTTATTGATGTAGTTAGTGAGATCCGTTCTGTTCGTTCTGAAATGAATATTCCAGCAGCTGCATTAGCACCACTTGTTATTATCAGTGAAGGCAAGATAGTACAAGGACGTGTACAACGTTATGAAGCTCTTTTAAAACGGCTGGCACGGATCGAAACGGTAGACTTTGCTGATAAAATTCCAGATATATCGGCGCAAATCATTGTGGGGGAAGCAACTTTTTGTTTGCCGTTAGGACAATTGATTAATTTAGATGTAGAGCGTGCTCGTTTAATAAAAGATATCAACAAAGTTGAACAAGATATGGAAAAAATATCAATTAAGTTGAATAATCCAAAATTTGTAGCAAATGCGAAACCTGAAGTTGTTGAAATTGAGCGTAAAAGAATAGCAGAATTACAGATTGCAAAGAAAAAAATATCTGTTGCTTTAGAGCGTCTCAGTTGATTATGATTTTTAGTTTTTTATGAAGATTAAAGTCCAATTTAAAATTTTGGGCTATTTTCATTCAAATATCAATATTATAAAAATTTTTTGTTGAGAGATCGCATGTTTTTTACATAGAGAAACGCTTTGCGCTACAAAACGTTTATTATAACTGTAAAAAAATGATATAAGCGTCTATAAAAAGTAATATTGTTTTTGATAATGATTTTAAAGGATCATGCGATAACATGATAATCTTTTAGGCATTTAGAAAAGATTATAGTTTTTAAATATTTTAAAGTAAAAACTCTCCTTTTTGTATTTAAATTTACACTAAAATATATCAAATTTAAATATAATAAATTAGTGACTAAGAATTTTTGATAAAAATTCTTGAGCGCGTGGTGTTCTTTTTTGTGGATCAGAAAAGAAATCTTCGGACGAACAATCTTCAAGAATTCTTCCTTGATCCATAAAAATTACACGCTGAGATACTTTTTGAGCAAAACCCATTTCGTGCGTTACACAAATCATGGTCATACCTTCTTCTGCTAAACTAATCATAACATCTAAGACTTCTCCGACCATTTCTGGATCTAAAGCTGAAGTAGGTTCATCGAAAAGCATAACCAATGGATCCATAGTTAAGGCACGAGCAATAGCGACACGCTGTTGTTGACCTCCAGAAAGTTGACCAGGATATTTATCTTTATGTTCAATAAGTCCGACACGTTCAAGGTATGATAAACCACGTTCAAGAGCTTCTTTTTTAGTACGCTTCAGAACTTTTCTTTGCGCAATTGTTAAATTCTCCGTAACAGATAGATGTGGAAAAAGTTCGAAATGTTGAAACACCATTCCTACATGGCTACGCAATTTAGATAAATTTGTTTGTTTCGAATGAACTGGTACTCCATCAATCCAAATTTCACCTTTTTGAAAAGGGACTAAAGCGTTAATAGTTTTTATAAGAGTTGATTTACCTGATCCTGACGGTCCACAAACGACAACGACTTCTCCTTTATTAATATTTGTTGTACAATTTTTAAGAATATTAATTTCGCCATACCAGTTGGAAACATTCTTTATTTCGATCATATGGGTAGACATTTTTTTTCCTGTTAGCAGATAGTGGACATTTTTTAGCGAATAATTTTTTAGCAAATATTAGCGAATAATAGATATTTTTTTCTGTAAGTATAAAACCATTTGCGATAACGTGAAGCAAATAACAAAATAGAAAGCCGCTGCTAAGATATAAGATTCTTCTTTTACACCAAAATTATTTGCGACAAGATCAAAACCATTAAGAAGACTATTCCCACTAATTGCATAAATGAGGGTTGTATCTTGAAAAAGAATGATGATTTGCGTTAAAAAAACAGGCAGCATATCTCTGATAGCTTGAGGAAGAATGACGATATACATATTTTGCCAATATGTCATTCCGAGAGCTTGTCCTGCATATTTTTGTCCTTGTGAGACTGAACACATACCAGCACGCATGATTTCAGCAAAATAAGCAGCTTCAAATGCAGTAAAAGTAATGAGCGCTGATTTATTTGCACCAATTGATGTCCCCGTTAAGAAAGGGAGAAGCACAAAAAACCATAATATCACCATAATAAGTGGTATTGAACGCATAGCTGTTATATAAATTATTGCAAAGAAAGAGAGCAGTTTTATAGACGAAAGTCTCATCATTGCTAACAATACGCCAAAGATAAAGCCAAATACTGTTGCAAAAACTGTTAGAAAAATACTAAAAATTAAACCTGGTAGAATATAAGTCTGAAAGACATCAAAAGTAAAAAATGAAAAATCAAATTCCAAAAAATAATCAAAAAAAGAAGACCAATAATGAGAGCTCATGAAATCTACCATATTTCAATGTTCCTCTGTTTGAAAATTTGGAATTTGAAGCATTTTTTCAATCATTGTCATAATGACAAATATGAATAAAGCTATAACAACATAAAGAACTGTAATAAGAATATAGTTTTCGTAGACATGGCTTATTTCTTCGATTGTTTGGTATTGAAATTGAATTAATTCATTAATAGAAATAGCAAATGCTACAGATGAATTCTTTACAATTCCCATTGCTTCTGAAGTAAGTGGTGGAATAATTGTTCGAATAGCGCGCGGCAATATAATATAGCGATAACTTTGATAGGTTGTAAATCCCATTGCCATAGCTGCGTAGCGCTGTCCAGAAGGAATAGCCTCAATTCCCGATCGAATTTGTTCTGCAACGCGTGCAGATGTAAAAAATCCTAAGGCGCAAATCATTAAGAAAATAGAAGAAAAATTCATCGCTGGAGGATAAATCTTAGGAATAACAAAATACCACAAAAATACTTGTACGAGTAGAGGAATATTGCGCATAACTTCTACCCAAATACGGCCAATAGCGCGAAGTATGCAATTCAATATTGATGTGTTTGGCAGTGTACGCACTGTTCCTATAACAATCCCAACAAATACCGCTAATATTAACGAGAAGATCGACAATATAACTGTATTTTTTAAACTTTCTATGAGTGTGTCTAAATAAGTATGGCTTACACCAGGAGTTCCAAAACATCCAGAAACCAGTGTCTGAGTGATATCATCTGCACAAAGGAAAGAAAAGTCCATTAAATCGATATTTCCTAAAATCTGTTAGTTTTTTGCAAGTCAATAAATGAGTTATTTATGTATATTAATGTTTAGTTTATTGGAAAATAAACCAAAAGACAACCGCACTCAAATTTTCAAAGAGTGCGGATATATTTTTGTAATTTTAGAGATTATTTTCAACATAATCTTCTCGAGATTTATTGTTTGGGTGTTCCCAAGCGTATTGGGTTATTTGAGATAAGGGGAGGTTGACAACGGTATATGTAGGAGGAATTGGTTCCATAAACCATTTGTGGTAAAGGTTGTTGAGCGTGCCATCTTTGATTTGGCGTACAATGCTATTATTGATTTCTTGTTCAAAATTTTTATCATTTAAGCGGAGCATACAAGCAATAGGCTCTACTGAGAATATAGTATCGAGAATCACATAATCCGACGGATTTTTCGATTTAGCAATATGTCCAGCAAGTATTGAGGCATCCATAATAAATGCGTCAGCACGGCCTGATTCTAGTAGTAAAAAACTATCGCCGTGATCTTTTCCTTTTACAACTTTAAAGTCAATATTTTTGGCACGTTTGTTTTTTCGAATAAGTTGAACAGATGTTGTGCCAGTAGTGGTTGCAATTGTTTTTCCATTTAAATCATCAAGAGAATTAATATTAGAGTTTTTCTTTACAGCCATACGAACTTCTTCAACATAAGTTGTATAAGCAAATGCTGCTTCTTTTGCGCGAGCAGAATCATTTGTTGTGGAACCACATTCAAAATCATAAGTGTGGTTTTGTAATAAAGGAATTCGATTTTGTGATGTGATAGGAAGATAGTGAATTTTGATTGGTTTGCCGATTTTTTTTGAAATGTCATTAATAATATTTTCTGCCATTTCTGTATGGAAACCTGTATATTTGCCATTTCCAAGTGCATAGGCTAGACCTGAGGCTTCTCGAACCCCTATAGTGATTTCACCTGTTTGTTTAATTTTTTCAAGTGTATCATTATTAGCTTGTGCTGCACTCACGAGTTCAATGATGTTTGCTGCAACAAACGCCAGCAGTAATTTTTTCATTACTTTCTCCATGCTTTATAATTTTATTTTGTGTAAATATATTTAGAATGTATTGTTATGTATAATGTAGTATATTTGTGATTTTAAATGAGATGTTTTTTTTCTTTATCCTAATGTTATATTACAATTTAACTAAAGTTAAGCTCTACCCAAACAGGGGTATGATCTGATGGCTTTTGATAGCCTCTTACTTCTGTTTGACTGTAAGAGGAAATAAGTTGATCAACAGCTTCTGGTGATAATAAAAAATGATCAATACGAATCCCATTATTTTTGAACCATGCACCAGCTTGAAAATCCCAAAAACTAAATGAAGAATTATCTGTAACACTTCGTACAGCATCATAAAAACCCAAATGAATAATACGCCGAAATGCTTTTTTTGTTTGTGGAAGGAATAATGCATCTTCTGTCCACTCTTGAGGTTTTCTTGCATCTATTGGAGCAGGAATTACATTATAATCACCAGCTAGAATTAAAGGTTCTTCATATGCAAGTAATGATTTGGCATGTGTGTATAGTCTGTCCATCCATTCCATTTTATAGAGATATTTTTCACTATCAATGGGGTTACCATTGGGAAGATAAAGAGAAGCGACACGTATAACCCCTTTATTTGTTGAATAAACGGCTTCAATATAGCGCGCTTGTTCGTCATTATCGTTTCCTGGTAACTGGCGGATAACCTCATCAGGTGTTTTTTTAGAGAGAATTGCTACTCCATTAAAACTTTTTTGACCATGTATTTCTATATGGTATCCTAAGCTTTCAATTGTATCGCGCGGAAACTTATCATCAAGACTTTTGGTTTCTTGTAAACAAACTATATCAGGTTTATTTTGTTGTAGCCATTTACATAATGTTTCATGTCGCGCTTTTATTCCAGCAATATTCCATGTTACTATTTTCATAGCTAAATTCTAAACTTTATACACATAATTAGCAAGCGGCTATATTGAGTTGTTTATAATATTTCAAGCTACTACATCAAATTGTTTGAGACTGTAAAATTATTACTCATAGTTTTTATCTTCATTTTTCCTTTAAATTGAAGATCGAAGATTATAATATCATCTTAATTTTTAGTATTTGTAAACTTTCTGTTGTTTAGTACTTGACGAATGTATGTGTTCTCGCTATTAGGAAATCAGAACTAAGTGGGATTTTCTTTCAGATAAGATTATTTCAAATGGAGTTCGTTAAAAAATAAAAGCGAGCGCTGTTGCAAGAGGCTTTTGCCTCCTCTGCTTTTTAGGGTAGGCTGTTTTACAGTTTTACCTGCTTTGTGTATTAGATTAAGTGTTTTTCTGTTTTTTGTATATAAACGGAAATCAAAAGAGCTCTAAATGAGCGAAGTGAATGCAGATTATTAGAGAGGAAGGTTGTATGCCTACAGTAAACCAATTAATTCGCAAGCCGCGTGTAACGCCGGTTAAGCGTAATAAGGTTCCTGCTCTTCAAGCGAGTCCGCAAAGGCGCGGTGTTTGTACGCGTGTGTATACAACAACGCCGAAGAAGCCAAACTCTGCTCTTCGTAAAGTTGCTAAGGTGCGTTTAACAAATGGGTTTGAAGTGATTGGTTATATTCCTGGTGAAGGGCATAATCTTCAGGAGCACTCTGTTGTAATGATTCGTGGTGGTCGTGTAAAAGATTTGCCGGGGGTTCGTTATCATATTATCCGTGGTTTGCTTGATACACAAGGTGTTAAGAATCGTAAACAGCGCCGTTCAAAATATGGCGCAAAACGTCCAAAATAAATTGAGAGACAGAGCTGATGTCCCGTCGTCATAGAGCAGAAAAACGTGAAATCAATCCAGATCCTAAGTTTGGTGATTTAGTTATTACAAAATTTATGAATACCGTTATGTTTGACGGTAAGAAGTCAGTTGCTGAGCGTATTGTGTATGGTGCGCTTGATGCTATTGAAAACAAGGTGAAAACAGATCCTGTGGCATTATTTCATCAGGCGTTAGAGAATGTTGCTCCGCATATTGAGGTTCGCTCGCGTCGTGTTGGGGGTGCTACTTATCAAGTTCCTATTGATGTTCGTCCTGATCGTCGTCAAGCTCTTGCTATTCGTTGGTTGATTGCAGCGGCGCGAGGACGGAATGAAACAACGATGATTGATCGTCTTTCTGCTGAATTGATGGATGCGGCTAATAATCGTGGTTCTGCAGTAAAAAAACGTGAAGATGTTCATCGTATGGCGGAAGCTAATCGCGCGTTTTCTCATTATCGTTGGTGATGTGTTAGAAGTTTAAGGCAAATAAAATGGCTCGTGAATATAAAATCGAAGATTATCGTAATTTTGGTATTATGGCGCATATTGATGCCGGTAAGACTACGATGACAGAACGTATTTTGTTTTATACGGGTAAAAACCATAAGGTTGGAGAAACACACGATGGTGCTTCTACAATGGATTGGATGGAACAAGAGCAAGAGCGTGGTATTACGATTACATCAGCTGCGACGACGACTTTTTGGGTAGGTAGTGATGGTAAGAAGCGTCGTTTTAATATTATTGATACGCCTGGTCACGTTGATTTTACAATTGAGGTTGAGCGTTCTTTGCGTGTTCTTGATGGTGCGATAGCGCTACTTGATGCAAATGCTGGGGTGGAGCCACAAACAGAAACTGTTTGGCGCCAGGCTGAAAAATATCACGTACCGCGTATGGTTTTTGTTAATAAAATGGATAAGATTGGAGCTGATTTCTATCGTAGTGTAGAAATGGTTGGGTCACGATTGGGTGCTAAAGCTCTTGTTTTGCAGTTACCAATTGGTTCTGAAAATGATTTCGAAGGTGTTGTTGATCTTATAAAAATGAAGGCCTTGAGATGGGATGGTTCTATTGGTTCTGCAGCTGTAGAAGGGGAAATTCCATCTGATCTGAAAGAGAAAGCAGAAGAATATCGCGAAAAATTAATTGAGATGGCAGTTGAGGTTGATGAGGCTGCAACAGAAGCTTATTTGGAAGGTGTTATGCCAACAAATGAGCAGCTTATATCTCTCATTCGAAAAGGAACAATAGGGGTTCAGTTTCATCCTGTTTTTTGTGGTACAGCTTTTAAAAATAAAGGAATTCAACCGCTTTTGGATGCTGTAGTTTTTTATCTTCCTTCTCCTGTTGATATTCCTGCTATTAGGGGGGTTGATGTTAAGACTGAGGCTGAGATAACGCGTGAATCTTCAGATGATGCTCCTCTTTCCATGCTTGCCTTTAAGATTATGAATGATTCATTTGTGGGATCATTGACTTTTTGTCGTGTTTATTCTGGAAAGCTTCAAAAGGGTGTTTCTCTTGAAAATAGTGTAAAGAAAAAAAGAGAGCGTGTGGGGCGTATGTTGCAAATGCATTCGAATTCTCGTGAAGATATTGAGGAAGCGTTTGCAGGTGATATTGTGGCTTTAGCAGGTCTTAAGGAGACAACAACGGGTGATACTCTTTGTGATCCTTTAAAGCCTGTTGTTTTAGAACGAATGGAATTTCCTGATCCTGTTATTGAAATTGCTATTGAGCCAAAAACGAAAGCTGATCAGGAAAAAATGGGTGTTGCTCTTAATCGTTTGGCTGCAGAAGACCCTTCATTTCGTGTTAAATCGGATGAAGAATCTGGTCAGGTTATTATTGCTGGAATGGGTGAGCTTCATCTTGATATTATTGTTGATCGTATGCGGCGTGAATTTAAGGTTGAGGCCAATATTGGTCAACCTCAAGTTGCTTATCGTGAGACTATCACAAAAAATTCTGAAATTGATTATACCCATAAGAAACAATCTGGTGGTGCTGGGCAGTTTGCTCGAGTGAAAATTGTTTTTGAACCTCATGAAGGTGATGAGTTTATTTTTGAATCAAAGATTGTTGGAGGGGCTGTTCCTAAGGAGTATATTCCTGGAGTTCAGAAGGGTATCGAAAGTGTTATGCAATCAGGACCTCTTGCAGGCTTTCCTATGCTTGGTATAAAAGCCACTTTGATTGATGGTGGTTATCATGATGTGGATTCTTCTGTTTTGGCCTTTGAGATTGCTGCGCGTGCAGCGTTTCGAGAAGGAGCGAAAAAGGCTGGTGCACAGCTTCTTGAGCCGATTATGAAGGTAGAAGTTGTAACGCCTGAAGATTATGTTGGGGATGTGATTGGCGATTTGAATTCTCGTCGAGGACAAATTTCGGGTACTGAAGCACGTGGTATTGCTACAGTGGTGAATGCAATGGTTCCCTTGGCAAATATGTTTGGTTATGTGAATACGCTTCGTTCTATGAGTCAGGGGCGTGCTCAATATACAATGCAATTTGATCATTATGAGCCTGTTCCTTCAGCTGTGGCTCAGGAGATTCAAAAGAAATACGCGTAATTTTCTGATTACGTATTGATTTTAACGTAGTCCTTTATTCTTTTTTGGACAAGAAAATGGAGAGCTCA
>NZ_JANHOK010000003.1 GCF_026929975.1 Bartonella sp. F02 | reverse complement strand
GCTATCAATCTCTTGTCTTAAACATGCACCTAAATAGGCCTACAGAACTGAACTCAAAAACTATAAAACGGAAATTTCCGTTTTCAAAAGAATAAATCCTATTACAGATACTCATCCAATTATAAACAACTATCTGGAGCGGGTAGCGGGAATCGAACCCGCATATTCAGCTTGGAAGGCTGCTGCTCTACCATTGAGCTATACCCGCCTACTGATAACTCTGCTATAAAAATGGTGGAGGGGGTTGGATTCGAACCAACGTAGCATACGCAACGGATTTACAGTCCGCCCCCTTTAACCACTCGGGCACCCCTCCATTCACTCAACAGAGTTATATGATCAAAATCATACTGTATATTATCGACTTAAAAAGTAATCGCGAGGCGGTTATGACGATTAGTATCGTATCTGTCAACCAAATAAATACATTTCTATGCAATTTTTTTTGCGAATAATTTTAAATTTTATGTTTTTTGTGTCTACATTTGTAATGAAAACGCTATAAAGAGCATATGCAACAAAAAATATCTAAAAATTCTTATCACGCTCGCCTTCGCCGTCAATATCGTGATGCAAAGGGCATTACTTCACTATCTCCAGCTCGTCTGAAACAAAAATATACTTCATTCAACCAAGAAGTCATCCATCTTTATGGAATCCATTCAGTTAACGCAGCTTTACAAAATCCAAAAAGAATTCTTAAATCTCTCCATATAACGCAAAATGCTTTAAAACGGCTAAATATAATCGAATCAGATTTGCCATGTCCTGTAAAATTGTGCTTACCAAAACAACTTGATGCACTTGTTGGGAAGGATGCAGTTCACCAAGGTATTGTTTTAGAAACTGAACCTCTCAAACCTCGTCATTTAACGGAACTCACAAATACTGATCTTGTTATTGTAATGGATCAAATTACGGATCCTCATAATGTTGGAGCAATTATGCGTTCTGCAGTTGCTTTTAAAGCTGGAGCACTGATCACAACGAATCGCCACTCTCCACAAGAAAGCGGAGTACTTGCTAAAGCAGCATCTGGGGCTCTAGAGCTTATCGATTATATAACCGTACGAAACCTTTCTGAAACACTCAGAGAACTTCATAAAATAGGCTTTACTAGTTTTGGACTTGATTCAGAATGTACATCACCTCTAGAAAAAGCATTAACAGGCAAAAAAATTGCTTTGGTTTTAGGAGCAGAAGGAAAAGGTCTGCGCCAAAAAACACGCGAAACAGTCTGCACGTTAGCATGTCTTGACATGCCTGGAGAAATTAAATCTCTAAATGTTTCAAATGCTGCAACAATTTCACTTTACGCGACTCATAAATATCTGAGATCATAACTTCGATTGACGCCACAAAGTGTCAAAAAAGCCAATAAATAAAAGACCAGATACAAGACCACCAACATGGGCTTCCCATGCTATTGAAACACTCTCTCCTTTAAACAGAAATGGAAATAATCCTGTGATAAAATTAATGATGAACCATAAACCAATATAAGTAAGTGTAGTTTTTGAAGAAAATACTTTCTTAAGAGACCACAAAGGAATAAATTTTTCTTTATTCTGTGTATTAGAATTTAGAAAAACTGGATTAAAACCATAACGCGCAATAGCGCCCATCATTCCAGAAATTGCACCCGAAGCTCCCACAAGAGGTACGGCACTATTCTGGTGGAACATATAATATGTTAATGCGGAAATAACAGCTGTAAAGATCCAAAAAAACACAAAACGCAAACCACCACAACGCTGTGCTAATGGTGATCCAAAAACCAAAAGCCAAGCCATATTAATGGCAACATGTTCCAAACTACCATGCATAAATGAGTAACTAACAGTAGTGTAAGAAAACACTAAAGGTTCAGTTTTAAAAAAAACTGGCACAAACGAAAAAAATGTAAGGCTCTTAACATATGATTGATCAGAAAAAAAATATTGAGAAATAAAATAAATAAAAAAACAAAATAGTATCAAAACAACTATA
Source organism: Bartonella sp. F02 (assembly GCF_026929975.1). Lineage (GTDB taxonomy): Bacteria > Pseudomonadota > Alphaproteobacteria > Rhizobiales > Rhizobiaceae > Bartonella. The sequence continues at coordinate 267,631 of NZ_JANHOK010000003.1, read as the reverse complement.
ATTAATGGAACATTGAAAAGAGGTTCTTTAAATCGTATTGGCGATAATGGAGCGCTCTTATGTTTGAGATTAGCGTTTCTCATTTTATCTATAATTGTATTCCATTGATAAAATTAACAACTTTTTGCATATTACAATTAAATTTTGTAAAAAGCGTTTCATATAATTATCATTAATCTCATTTAGCAACGAACTTCTCACAAGCACCACCAATAAACATAGCACTTAAAAACTATTCACTAAATACAAAAATACAAAACTCAAATCGTTAATATATCTTTGTTTTCAATGATTTATTGTCATATCCTAAAAGCTACTTTTCACAACACAACTTTTAATAGCTGAAAAATTACGCAAATTACCAAAATTGCACAATGCCAAGAACTCTATTTGCAATCCTTTAACCACACATCATAAACAGAATGTTCTATAGCATTTAAACCAGGACTATCTGCAAACATCCATCCTGTAAAAATACGTCGTGTTTTTTTATCTAATGTCACTTCATCAACCTCAAGGAACCCACTCGTACGGGTAGGTTCATCCTTAGAGCTTGTGTAGCACACTCGCGGTGTAATTTGCAAAGCACCATATTGATAAACTTCACCAATATAAACTTCGAAGCGAGTAGTTCGGCCAGTTATTTTATCAAGACCAGCAAAAACAGCAATTCCATTACTAATACGTTCAGCTCTCACACCTAAAACAGAAGATAAAACTACCACACTTCCTATTAAACACACATAAAAAAAATACTTCGATTTTGACAGCAAAACAATTTTCATAATACCAAATCAATTGTATAAAAAAACAACTTAACTCATTAAAGTAATAATATCAGGTAAAAACCTATAGAAATTATTTTTTTACTTTTCAGGAGACCATGCATCATAATCTTTATGAATGTGAAAAAACTCGCTATTATGAGAAATAGATCCTTTCGGTCTATACGCTTTACTTGTTCCCGTCATATTTGCAATATGAGGCTTTTCCCATTCATACGATTGATAATTATCCTCTGTAGGCGGCGTATTACAACGATGATGAATCCAACCGTGCCAACCTGGAGGAATAGTAGAAGCTTCAGAGTAATCTTTATAAATCACCCAACGGCGCGGATAACCATCCTTATGGCGGCTCCCTTCATAATAAACATTACCAAATTGATCTTCTCCGATACGCTTACCTTTAAGCCATGTAAAAACGCGCGTATTGAGAGTATTACCACTCCACCACGTAAAAGTCTGTTTTAAAAAACCAGCTATTTTTCCCATATTTTTTAGACACTCACAAGATCAACCATTGGAATGAATTTATTATGATATTTTCATTAATTAAAGGCAAGCACTTTATCAAAAAGCTCAACTAAAACTTCACTCAGATAAAAAACCTTTAAGTCTTATATGTTTTACACAATAAAAATCAGATATTTATTAGGCTTCTTTTCTTCTATAATATTAATTTAGCTCAAGTTTCATTTTAACAAATTCATTAACAGTTTGAGGATTTGCTTTTCCTCCTGTTGCCTTCATGACTTGCCCAACGAACCACCCAACCAAAGCAGGCTTTTCTTTTACTTGTATAACTTTATCCGGATTATTGGAGATAATTTCATCAACTGCTTTTTCAATAGTTCTCATATCCGTTACTTGCTTCATATTACGTTCTTCGACAATCTGACGCGGATTTCCACCTTCATTCCAAATAATCTCGAACAAATCTTTAGCAATTTTTCCAGAAATAGTTCCTTCTTTAATGAGATCAAGAATTTCTCCCAACTGATCTGGTGAAACGGGTGTATTCTCAATTTCAAGATTATTTTTGTTTAAAGCACCTAAAAGATCATTGATAACCCAATTAGCAGCTATCTTTCCATCACGCCCACGAGCCACTTCTTCAAAATAATGAGCAATGGCTTTTTCTGTCACAAGAATAGAAGCATCATATGCAGTTAATCCCATCTCATTGATAAAACGGGCTTTTATATCATCTGGCAACTCAGGTAGTTCTGCAGCTAAAGCATCCACAAATGCCTGATCAAATTCCAATGGTAAAAGATCCGGATCTGGGAAATAACGATAATCATATGCCTCTTCTTTTGAACGCATAGATCGTGTTTCACCTTTAGAGGCATCAAAAAGACGAGTTTCTTGAGCAATCACACCACCATCTTCTAAAATAGCGATTTGACGACGCGCTTCATATTCAATTGCCTGACCAATAAAACGAATAGAATTAACATTTTTAATTTCACAGCGAGTTCCAAAATCCTCCCCTGGATGACGGACTGATATATTAACATCCGCACGCATAGAACCCTCATCCATATTGCCATCACAAGTTCCTAAATAACGTACAATCGTTCGTAATTTTGACATATAAGCTTTGGCTTCATCCGATGAACGCATATCTGGTTTGGAAACAATTTCCATGAGAGCCACACCAGAACGATTAAAATCTACAAACGACATTGTTGGATGCTGATCATGCATAGATTTTCCTGCGTCCTGTTCAAGATGTAACCGTTCAATCCCAATTTCAACATCTTCAAAATGACCATTGGAATCTGGTCCAATAGATATAACAATCTTCCCTTCACCAACAATTGGATATCGAAACTGTGAAATTTGATATCCTTGTGGTAAATCTGGATAAAAATAATTTTTACGATCAAAAATAGACTTCAAATTAATTTTAGCATTTAACCCCAAACCAGTTCGAATAGCTTGGCAAACACATTCTTGGTTAATAACAGGCAGCATACCTGGCATTGCAACATCTATGAGTGATACATGATTATTCGGCTCAGCTCCAAATTTAGCCGAAGCTCCTGAAAAAAGTTTTGAATTTGAGATAATTTGCGCATGAACCTCCATACCAATAACAACTTCCCAATCGCCTGTAACTCCAGAAATAAAATGTTTAGGATCAGGAATGCGGGTATCAATAATTTTCATGGCGAGTCCATTATCAAGATTAAAAAAACACGCTTAATGGCTAATCTAAAACGATGATCAGTGCAAGTCTAGAATACAACAAAAAAAAGCCCAGCTATACTGGGCTTGCCTTGTTTACTCAAAACTAATTTTTTTTAGGTTGTTTCTTGTTAGATGGAGATTTTTTTACACTTTTTTCTTTTGTTGTATTTTTCTTTTCAGCTGAAGCATTCTCGATTGAATCTGATTCGTCATACTCCTTCATTAATTCTTCAACTGTCACTTTCTTATCCGTAATTTTAATTTGAGACAGTAAATAATCAATAACTTTTTCTTCAAAAATCGGAGCACGCAAATTAGCAACCGCCTCTGGTGTACGGCGGAAAAAATCCATTATTTCTTTTTCTTGTCCTGGATATTGGCGAACTTGCTCAAAAACTGCTGTCTTCAACTCATCTTCACTAACGTTAACACCAGCCTTCATTCCAATCTCAGAAAGAACTAAACCAAGACGAACACGACGCTGCGAAAGCATACGATATTCCTCTCTAGCTTCTTCTTCTGTAAGACCTTCATCTTCAAAACTTTTTCCAGCTTTTTTGAAATCGTCTTTGACTTGAGTCCATATATTATCAAACTCAATTTCTAAAAGACGTTCAGGCACCTCAAAATTATAATCATTATCTAAAGAATCAAGAATTTGACGCTTAATTTTTTGGCGTGTCATAGAACCATATTGGCTCTCAATTTGCCCACGAACAACTTCACGTAAACGTTCAAGAGATTCCAAACCAAGTTTTTTAGCGGATTCATCATCAATTTTTAATTCATCTGGTTGATATACAGCTTTAACAACAACATCAAACGTTGCATCTTTACCCGCTAAATGCGCAGCATTATAATCATCAGGAAATTTAACAGAAATTGTCAGTGTATCGCCATTTTTTACACCAATCAATTGCTCTTCAAAACCAGGAATGAACTGTTTTGAACCAAGAACTAATTGCGCATCATTTGCTGACCCACCATCGAATGGAATCCCATCAATTTTACCAACATAATCAATTGTAACGCGATCATCTTCTGCAGCAGAACCATTTTTTTCTGAATAATTACGCGTAGATGAAAGCACGCGCTTTACTTGTTCATCAATCTCCTGCTCAGACACATCCGCAATTTCACGAATAATCTGAATATCTTTAAAATCTTTAACTTCAAATTTCGGTAAAACTTCATATTTCAGACTAAAAACAAAATCTTCTTTTCCATCTAAAATTTTTTCGTTTTCCTCAACGTCAATCTGCGGCTGCACTGCTGAACGTTCATTACGCTCAGTCAAAATAGAATGAGGAGCATCACTAATGATCTCATTAAGAATCTCAGCCATAAAAGATTTACCGTACATTTTTCGTAAATAGCCAGAAGGAACCTTACCAGGACGGAAGCCATTAAGCTTAATTTTACCCTTAGCACTATCTAAGCGCTCATTTAATTTTGCTTCCAAATCTTGCGCCGGAACCACAATCTTAATTTCGCGTTTCAATCCTTCATTAAGCGTCTCGGTAACCTGCATTGAAAAACCTTCATTTCTTTTAGGAGGAGAATAAACCCTCTCCGATAACAATCATATTCTCGTACTTACGTGCTAAAATACCATGACACTAATTTCTGATATACAGAAATCTCTAACATTCAAGGCCATTATTTTGGTGCGGATGGAGGGACTCGAACCCCCACGATCTCTCGCCAGAACCTAAATCTGGTGCGTCTACCAATTTCGCCACATCCGCTCAAATTTATTGAGCTCACAACTAGCACGTAAGCGGCGTCTGTATATCATTCAATTCCAATCAATTAAAGTAAAAAAGCAAACAAATACATTTTTTCATTCCAAGACATATCTTTTTTACAAAATATAGAAATAAAATCCGCACTTTTCAGAAAGCAATACTTCAGTTAAAAGGAGAATATGTTCAATAAATCAAATACTCCAATCCATGTTATCGGTGGTGGCCTTGCTGGCAGTGAAGCAAGCTGGCAGATTGCCCAATCAGGCATCCCTGTCATTTTACATGAAATGCGACCAAAAATAAAATCCGATGCTCATAAAACAGATAAACTCGCAGAGCTTGTTTGTTCGAATTCATTTCGCTCCGATGATTCATCAGTAAATGCTGTAGGACTTTTGCATGCCGAAATGCGATTAGCTAAATCTTTAATTATGCAAGCAGCAGATGAAAATAAAGTACCAGCCGGAAGTGCACTCGCTGTTGATCGTGATGGATTTTCTCAAACAGTAACAGAAGCACTTAAAAATCACCCTCTAATCACTATAGAACGTGAAGAAATTTATAATCTTCCTGAAAGTTGGCAAAATGTTATTATTGCAACAGGTCCTTTAACCTCACCAACACTAACCAAAACAATACAAAAAATAACAGGAACAGAATCGCTTTCTTTTTTCGATGCGATTGCACCCATTGTTTATACTGACAGTATTAATATGGACATCTGTTGGTATCAATCTCGTTACGATAAAATCGGACCTGAAGGAACAGGAAAAGATTATATTAATTGTCCTCTTAATAAAGAGCAATATGAAACATTTATTCAAGCTCTCAAAACCGGAGAAAAAACAGAATTTCGCGAATTTGAAAATGTTCCTTATTTTGATGGTTGTCTACCCATTGAAGTTATGGCTGAACGCGGGATTGAAACTTTAAGGCATGGTCCTATGAAACCTATGGGACTTACCAATGCGCATAATCCAACTATTAAAGCTTACGCTGTTGTGCAACTGAGACAAGACAATAAGCTTGGCACACTTTACAACATGGTAGGCTTTCAAACAAAACTGAAATATGGTGAACAAATACGCATTTTCAGAACAATTCCCGGTCTTGAAAAAGCTGAATTTGCACGTCTTGGCGGCATTCACCGCAATACCTATCTCAATTCGCCAATTATGCTTGATAAAACTCTTCGCTTAAAACAAAAAACACAATTGCGTTTTGCTGGGCAAATCACAGGTTGTGAAGGATATGTAGAATCATCCGCTATAGGACTTCTTGCTGGACGTTTTGCTGTTGCTGAATATAACCAGATCTCTCCTTCTTTGCCTCCAGAAACAACAGCTTTTGGGGCTCTCCTAAATCATATTACTGGCGGACATATTGCCAGCGAGGATATAGGAAAACAATCCTTTCAACCAATGAACATTAATTTTGGTCTTTTCCCTCCTATTGATTCTAACGAGAATCTAAAAAAACGCTTATCAAGTAAAGAAAAAAAGCTAGCAAAAAAACAAGCTATTACTGCTCGAGCGTTAAATGATTGTGCTCAATGGTTAGAAGAGAAAAATAAATAATCTAAAATAAATTGTTATTGTCCTTTAAAAGAAACATGACTCATTCATTAAATGCTCTCTTGAACAAAAAACTTTCAACATCTCCTAAAAAACAAACTTGAACGTTCGTTCATTCTTCAAATAAGAGATAATATAAAAATGCGATTAATAAATACTGCCTCAATTACGATACAAAAGTAATTTTCATTCTTAGAAACAACTAAAACACATCATCTTTCAGCAAAAAATGATTACAATATCTAATATATTGTCACGATTAGGAACAATTAAATAGAAAAATTAACCGGTGATAATAGCACCACTCCTCATACAAATTAAACGTCTTATCCTTATAGCTTAAAATCTATGCTACTTTTTATAAGTGGCAACAGTTTTTAGAGTAAAATACTTTATTTAAGATATTAGATGAATACATCTTATGTATGTTCATTACTATTTTTATTTTTAAAAGATATCAGAAACACTTTTGTAATTTCTATAGTATTAGAAATCATTTATAATAACACTTTAGATCTTTTTACAAAAAGCCTCCCCAGAGGCTTTCTGAAAACCCACTGATAAGTAAATAACTTAAATTACTTATTATTAACGGCTTCTTTTAGGTTTTTACCTGCAGAAAACTTCGGTACGGAACGCGCTGGAATATTAATCTCAGCACCAGTTGAAGGATTACGCCCTTTTGTTGCAGCACGATGAGAAACCTCAAAAGAGCCAAAACCTGGAAGGCGAACATCACCACCTGAAGCAAGCTCATGAGTTACAGTAGCAATAAAAGCATCTATAACATTACCAGCCTGCATTTTTGATACACCTGCTCTTTCAGCAACAGAACTAACTAATTCACTTTTATTCATTAAAGATTTCCTTTCCCTATATCGCCGTGCTACAAAATGAGCCAGCTACCATCTATAATTTTATTGAAAAGTACGGCAAACAGAAGCCTTATTTTTTTCAACATATTGTTTTTTTAGCAAAAATCATAGTTATTCACGGTTTTTTTATTTTTTTTTGCATAAATAACCAAAACAAACAATAAAAAAAGCGGTATTTACCGCTTTTAAAAATGTAATTATAATTCAAAATAATGAATCAGTATCAATGAGCAGTTAATATTCCTTCATTCTCACTCTCGCTTTTAACAGCTGTAGACACCGTAGAAGGTTCCGTCCATTCAATAGGCTCAGGGAAACGAATCAAAGCATGTCTGAGAACTTCACTAACATGGCTAACTGGAATAATTTCCATGTTATTTTTAACATCATCAGGGATATCAATTAAATCTTTTGCATTTTCTTCAGGAATCAATACTCTTTTGATCCCACCTCGAAGAGCCGCAAGCAGCTTTTCTTTTAGTCCTCCAATTGGCAAAACACGACCCCGTAAGGTAATTTCACCAGTCATAGCAATATCTTTATGAACAGCAATCCCCGTCAACACTGAAACAATCGCTGTAACCATAGCTATACCAGCAGAAGGACCATCTTTGGGCGTAGCCCCTTCTGGAACATGAACATGAATATCACTTTTATCAAAAAGCGGTGGCTCTATACCAAAATCAACGGCACGAGAACGAACATAAGACGCTGCAGCAGAAATTGACTCTTTCATAATATCACGCAAATTTCCAGTCACAGTCATTTTGCCCTTACCTGACATCATCACTCCCTCGATGGTCAAAAGTTCTCCACCAACCTCAGTCCATGCAAGTCCAGTGACAACACCAATTTGATTTTCACCATCAGCCTGACCAAAACGATAACGCTTCACACCTAGAAAATCACTGATGTTATCTTCTGTAATTTCAATAGACTTTTGATCTGTTTTAAGAATTTTTGTGACCGATTTACGCGCTATTTTCATTAATTCACGCTCAAGATTACGAACCCCCGCTTCACGGGTGTAAAATTGAATTATGGATCTGATCGCATTATCAGAAACACTGAATTCTTTTTTAGATAAAGCATGATCTTTCAACGCTTTCGGTAAAAGATGACGCTTAACAATCTCCATTTTTTCATATTCAGTGTAACCAGCAATACGAATAATTTCCATTCGATCCATTAATGGTCCAGGGATATTAAGAGTATTTGCAGTTGTAACAAACATCACATCAGAAAGATCGTATTCTACTTCTAAATAATGATCAACAAATGTGCTATTTTGTTCAGGATCAAGCACTTCTAATAAAGCTGATGAAGGATCTCCACGAAAATCTTGTCCCATTTTATCAATCTCATCAAGCAAAAAAAGAGGATTAGATTTTTTAGCTTTTTTCATAGATTGAACAATTTTACCCGGCATAGAACCAATATAAGTTCTACGATGTCCACGAATTTCAGCTTCATCTCGAACACCTCCTAGCGCAACCCGCACATACTCGCGACCTGTTGCTTTCGCAATAGAACGAGCAAGTGATGTTTTTCCAACACCAGGAGGACCCAAAAGACAAATAATAGGACCTTTTATTTTTGATGCACGGCTTTGCACTGCTAGATATTCAATGATTCGCTCTTTGACTTTTTCAAGACCAAAATGCTCATTGTTCATAATTTTTTCAGCAAAGTTTAAATCATTCTTAATTTTTGACTTTTTGCCCCAAGGTATCGCTAAAAGCCAATCAAGATAATTACGAACAACTGTTGCTTCTGCAGACATAGGAGACATATTACGTAATTTTCTTAACTCTGCTCCAGCTTTTTCACGTGCTTCTTTTGAAAGTTTTATTTTTTTAACACGTTCCTCTAATTCAGAAAGCTCATCACGGCTATCATCACCCGTTCCTAACTCTTTCTGAATAGCTTTCAACTGCTCATTAAGATAATATTCTCGTTGCGTTTTCTCCATCTGACGTTTGACATGTGAACGAATACGCTTCTCAACCTGCAAAACAGAAATTTCTCCTTCCATAAAAGAAAGAATACGTTCAAGACGATCACGAATAGGCAAAAGTGCTAACATGTCTTGTTTTTCTGAAAGTTTAATAACCAAATGTGAAGCAATCGTATCAGCAAGTTTAGAAGGATCATCAATTTGACCAATAGCATTCACAACTTCAGGAGAAATTTTCTTATTTAATTTTACATAATTTTCAAAATAAGAAATAACTGATCGAGAAAGAGCTTCGATCTCAACACCATCTTCCCTAAGTTCCTCTGTAATAGAAGCATGAGCTTGATGATAATCTTCATTATCAGTAAACTTACTAATTTTTGCACGTGCAGTCCCTTCAACCAAAACTTTTACAGTTCCATCAGGAAGCTTTAAAAGCTGCAAAACATTTGCAAAAGTACCAATATCGTAAATATCTTCCGATTTTGGATCATCATCAGAAGCATTTTTCTGAGTAACTAATAGTATTTGCTTATCAACAGCCATTGTTTCTTCAAGAGCACGAATCGACTTATCCCGCCCTACAAAAAGTGAAACAATCATATGAGGGAAGACAACAATATCACGAAGAGGTAAAACAGCGTAAAGCTCCTCTCTTACTTCGTCTGTTTTTTCATCAATGTATTGCATATTTTTCCTTTCTGGAACTGACAATTCATCCACACATAAACTTCTCTAAAAAGTCTTTCATTTCCTACAGTGAATGAAGTGGTAACTATGGACACACAAATCAAGGATTATGCATATAATACCCAGAAACACTTACCATCAAATAGCGTTCATATATTTTTCATACCACCAAGTATCACGCTGATACGTTTTCTTTATCTCCCGCACGTTCCAAATAAATATAAAGAGGTCGAGCTTTTCCTTCAACGACATCACTTGAAATTACTACTTTTTGAACCCCTTCTAAAGCTGGTAATTCAAACATGGTTTCAAGTAAAATCTTTTCCATAATAGAACGCAAACCACGCGCACCAGTCTTACGTTCAATAGCCTTTCTAGCAATTACACGCAAAGCATCTTCATGAAATGCTAATTCAACATTTTCCATTTCAAAAAGACGCTGATATTGCTTAACTAACGCATTTTTAGGTTGAGACAAAATTTGAACAAGCGCACTAGTATCTAAATCTTCCAAAGTAGCAATAATAGGAAGACGGCCAATAAATTCAGGGATTAAACCAAATTTAATCAAATCTTCAGGTTCTAAGTCGCGAAAAATCTCACCAACACAACGCTCATCAGGTGCCTTAACAGTAGCAGAAAAGCCAATCGATGTTTTTTCACCACGCCCTGAAATAATTCGTTCCAGACCAGCAAACGCTCCTCCACAAATAAACAAAATATTTGTTGTATCAACTTGCAGAAATTCCTGCTGAGGATGTTTTCGTCCACCTTGTGGAGGAACAGATGCGATCGTTCCTTCCATAATTTTTAATAAAGCTTGCTGGACGCCTTCACCAGAAACATCTCTTGTAATAGAAGGGTTATCAGCTTTACGAGAAATTTTATCAACCTCATCAATATACACAATACCACGTTGTGCACGCTCAACATTATAGTCAGCTGCTTGAAGAAGCTTTAAAATAATATTCTCAACATCTTCACCCACATAACCCGCTTCAGTTAAAGTAGTTGCATCTGCCATAGTAAAAGGAACATCAATAATACGCGCCAAAGTCTGCGCAAGATAAGTTTTGCCGCATCCTGTTGGCCCGACAAGAAGAATATTCGACTTAGCTAACTCAATATCATTGCCTTTTGATTGGTGTGCAAGTCGTTTATAATGATTATGAACAGCAACAGAAAGAACACGCTTTGCATGATCTTGGCCAATAACATAATCATCAAGAACTGTAATAATTTCCTGTGGAGTAGGAACACCATCTCGCGCTTTTACACCAGAAGATTTATTTTCTTCACGAATAATATCCATGCAAAGTTCTACACATTCATCGCAGATGAATACAGTAGGACCCGCAATAAGCTTACGAACTTCATGCTGACTTTTGCCGCAGAACGAGCAATAGAGAGTATTTTTTGACTCGCTCCCACTATTGCTGATTTTGCTCATTGTATTTTCCTTTCACCGCAACATACACAGAATTTGTCTTTTACAAAGATTTTTTAATAATAATTATTTAAAAGACATATAAAAATTATAAATGCTGCAACTTTTTTAGGTATTTCTTCTTCTATTTTACAAAACTTTATATTTTAAAATAACTATTTTAGAAACAATTTTTACACTTTTTATAAATAACGACTTTCTTTATAAAAACTCTTAATCCTGTTCTTCTTTTTCTGTCTCTGCACGGTATTGAATAACATCATCAACCAAACCAAATTGCTTAGCCTCCTCTGCTGTCATAAAATGATCGCGATCAAGAGTCCTTTCAATAATTTCATAATCTTGACCAGTATGCTGGACATAAATCTCATTCAAGCGTTGCTTCATCTTTATAATATCTTGTGCATGTCGTTCAATATCTGAAGCTTGTCCTTGAAAGCCACCTGAAGGTTGATGCACCATAATGCGTGCATTTGGTAATGTAAAACGGTGATCTTTTGCTCCCGCAGCTAAAAGTAATGACCCCATAGATGCCGCTTGCCCCATGCACAATGTAGAAACAGGAGGGCGAATAAATTGCATCGTATCATAAATCGCCATCCCAGACGTCACAACACCACCTGGTGAATTAATATAAAGGCTAATTTCTTTTTTAGGATTTTCAGCTTCCAAAAAAAGCAACTGCGCGCAAACGAGCATTGCCATACCATCTTCAACAGGACCATTAATAAAAATGATTCGTTCTTTCAAAAGACGAGAAAAAATATCATAAGCTCGCTCGCCACGGTTAGTCTGTTCAACAACCATAGGCACCAGACTTAACGCTGTTTTTATTGGATCGCTCATATTTTCACTTTCATTAATTAAGAATTGTTATCTTTACGCATTCAATTGCATTATCTATAGGCTAACAATATTTTCGTACACAAGCTACAATCAATTATGCTCAAACAGAATAAAAACTTTAACGATTAAAATAACTATAATAATGCAGCTCAAACGACCTCGAATAACAGAACCTATAATGTAACTCAACAATTGACTTCTTGTTTATACAGTTTTCACTTTAATATATATGAGCTTCTATAGAAATTTTTATACCATCACTGAAACATCAAAGCTTAAACTTTAAGATTACACAGTTTTTTCTAACCAAATTATCATCACACTAACTTTATTTTTCTAAAAAACATTTTAAAAATAAATATCTACATTTTAACAAATTATATTGGCCTCATAATAACGCAAAATTTTAACGCTATATAATCTATCTCACACCTAATTTATACATTTAAAAGGGTAAAATTAAAACACTCAGTTATTTATTACATCCCCTCACACAAACTCTCAATTAAAAATATTCTAAACTGACGCGGAATAATTGCTCAACTTCACGAACACTATCGGCTAAAGCAAAAATCACTACACGATCACCAGGTAAAATACGTATATCTGCTAAAAGTGGTATAATCTTTTTATTACGATAAAGAGCACCAATTCTTAATCCATTTGATAAATTCAACTCTGATAATGATTTTCCAACCAATGAGGAAGTTTGCATCACTTCGGCTTCAATAATTTCTGCATTACCATTAAAAACAGAATGAACAGCACGGATACGGCCACGACGCATCTGTTGCAAAATCTTTGACACAGTAACACTACGAGGATTAAGATAAGCATCCACACCAACTGCACGACTAAACTCTTGGTATGCAACATTATTAATCAACACCATATTGGCTTTACACCCTAATCTTTTAGCTATAATAGCACTTAAAAGATTTACCTGATCCTGATTAGTCAATGTAATCATTAAATCAGCCTGATCAATTCCAGATTCCTGTAAAATGATAGGATCCAAAACATTACCATATAAAACTGTCGTCTTTTCAAGCTGATCAGCGATTACTGACGCTCTTTCTCTTGATGACTCAATAATTTTTAGTCTTAATTTATGTAAACGTTTTTCAATAGCCTGAGCAACATAAAGACCAATATGACCACCTCCTGCAATGATTATGCGGTGCGCATTTTGATCTTTATGGCCAAAAATGACAAGTGCACGGCGCACTTGATCACGTGCTGCAACAAGATAAATAACATCTCCAACACATAATTGTGTATCTGAATGGGCAATTAATAACTCTGAACCACGCTTAATGGCTGTAACTGTTGTCTGAAGATCAGGAAAAAGCTCTGTTAATTGACGCAAAGGTGTATTAATAACCGGACAATCCTCCATACATTCTAAAGCTAATGCCACAATATCATCATTACAAAAATAAAGAACATCTATCGCACCAGGCAAAGCAATACGGCGTAAAACCATTTCTCCAACTTCAACTTCTGGCGAAATAACAACATCAATAGGAATATTTTCTCTTGCAAAAAGAGTTTTATAGAATGGTTCCAGATATGATTGTGAACGAATACGCGCTATCTTAGTTGGGATATTAAATAATGAATGCGCTACTTGACAAGCAACCATATTAACTTCATCAAATAAAGTCACGGCAATCAGCATATCTGCTTCATCAGCACCCGCCGCCAAAAGGACTTCAGGACGCGAACCATGACCAACAAAACCTCTAACATCCAGTGTATCACGAATTTTTTCAACTAATCGTGCTTCAATATCAATAACAGTAACATCATGATTCTCAGCAGAAAGACGCTCTGCTATTCCATAACCAACCTGTCCCGCTCCACAAATAATAACACGCATATTTTATGAAACTCCAAGAGCTTTGAGTTTACGATGTAAAGCTGAACGCTCCATACCAATAAATTCAGCAGTACGTGATATATTTCCACCCAAACGCCCAATTTGTGCTGTTAAATATTTCCTTTCAAACAATTCACGCGCTTCACGCAACGGCAAATCCATTATATTGCTCTCCTCTGGATCTATTTTGACAAGCGGCAAGGAATTACTTACTTCAACAGGAAGAAGCTCTGCTGTTATGGGGCCATCACCATCACGAACAAGAATAAGAAGGCGTTCAATATTATTACGCAACTGCCGTACATTGCCTGGCCACGCATGCGTTTGTAAAATAGAAATAACATCATCACTTATTGTACGCGGTTTAATACCAACTTGCTGTGATATTGCTTTAACAAAATGATGAACAAGCTCTGGAATATCTTCACGTCGTTCAGAAAGTGGAGCAACAGTTATAGGAACAACTGAAAGACGATGAAAAAGATCTTCTTTAAACCGCCCATCAGCAATTAAATTTTCAAGATTTTGTGCTGTTGAAGAAATGATACGAACATCGACTTTTACACGTTTTACACCACCAACTCTCCTAAATGTTTGACTCGTCAATACTTGAAGAATTTTATTTTGCGTTTCATGCGGCATATCTGCAATTTCATTAAGATATAATATTCCACCGTGAGCTTCTTCTAGCGCACCAATCTTACGTTCTCCTCCTTCCATTTCGTTCCCAAATAATTCTATTTCCATTTTTTCCGGAGTAATCGTTGCAGCATTTATTGCAACAAATGGTCCTTTGGAACGCGATGAAAGTGCATGAATAGCACGAGCGACCATTTCTTTTCCTGCACCTGAAGGCCCTGTAATCATCACACGACTATTGGTTGGCGCTACCTTTTCTATAACCTGGCGTAAATGTTTCATAGCCATTGATTTTCCAAGCAATTCTGGTGGTTCACTGGATCGTTTTTGTAACTCTAAAAGCTCACGCTTCAGTTTTGAATTTTCAAGAGTTCGCTCAGCAACTAATACAAGCCGATCTGCTTTAAAAGGCTTTTCAATAAAATCATATGCACCTCGTTTTATTGCAGAAACCGCCGTTTCAATATTACCATGACCAGAAATCATAACAACTGGAAGAGATGGATAACGCGTTTTGATTTCATCGAGAAGCATCAATCCATCGAGATGACTTCCATGTAACCAAATATCTAGAAAAATAAGTTTTGGAACACGATCACTAATTTGTATTAAAGCTTCATCAGAATTACTCGCAACACGCGTTTCATAACCTTCATCTTCCAAAATACCAGCAATAAGCTCACGAATATCTGCTTCATCATCAACAATTAAGATATCTGACACCATTGATTTTATTCCCCTTTTTGATGACTAATCGCTTGCACAACACTCTCCTGTTTGCCGTTATTGACTGGAAATACCATACGAATCATCGCTCCACGACCTTCATAAAAACTCTCTGGTGCATCACGCAGTTCCATATAACCACCATGATCTTCAATAATCTTACGCACAATAGCTAACCCTAGTCCTGTACCTTTTTCTCGTGTTGTTATATAAGGTTCTAGTAATTTCTGTCTTTGTCCTTTAGGAAGTCCTTTTCCGTTATCTATTATATCCACAACCAAATGCCTTTTTTGACAATAAGAACGTATCAGAATATGGCCATGAATACCTTCATCTCGCGAGACCGCATCAATTGCCTCACTTGCATTTTTGATAACATTACTGAAAGCTTGTACAATAAGACGATTATCAAACGCACCAACAAGAGGGACATCTCCTAAATCTTGCTCAAAGTGAATATCATGCCGTGCAACTTCTATCAAAAAACACGCCTCTCGCAAAAACCCACGCACATCCGCAATGCACATTTTTGGTTTAGGCATACGAGCAAAAGAAGAAAACTCATCAACCATCCTTCCGATATCTCCAACCTGTCGAATAATTGTATCAATACACCGATCAAAGACTTCTTTATCTTGTGTAATAACTTTTTCGTATCGTCTACGAATACGCTCAGCCGATAATTGAATAGGCGTAAGTGGATTTTTAATCTCATGCGCAATTCGACGCGCAATATCTGCCCACGCTGACGAACGTTGTGCTTCTACAAGATCTGTAATATCATCAATCGTTAATACCCAAGACTGCCCTTGCCCATCGTCTTCTTCCATTGTAATTTGTACATTACAAACACGCTCTTGCCCAGAAACGTTTAAAGTTACCTGTTCTCGGTGATTTCTGCGACCTAATGAACAAGCAAGCTTAAAAACATGCCCTATTTCAGCACTTAAAGATAAAAGACTGTGCCCGATAACTTGTTCAGAACAAATACCAAACATAGATTCAATAGACCTATTAATAATTGTTATATCGCCATTATCATCAATTCCAGCAATACCTGCTGTTACTCCTGACAAAACAGCTTCAGAAAAACGTCGTCTTTCATCAATTTGATCACGAACCGCAATCAACTCATTCCGTCGACTTTTCAATTCACTAACCATATAATTGAACGTTTTTGATAACTGTCCAATATCTCCATCCCTCACTCGAACAGGAACAAAAACATCCATATTTCCAGAGGCAACATCATCAGCCGCGCTAATAAGACGCCGAATAGGACGAACTAAACGATCAGCAACAGCAATGCCAGCCCAAACTGCAGAAAGAAATAAACTTAAAAATAGGCATAAATAAAGCATACCAAATGCAATTTGTGTTGGTAGACGATTTTCATTTAAATCACGATAACGATCTGTATTAATTTCTGTCAAACGTAAAGCAGATAAAACATTTTTATCAACATCACGAACCAAATACAAAAATGTATTTGAAATATTAGTAAACTTTAAAATAATCCCGAAATAATCATGAACGCCTGGCTGAAAAACAAAAGGTCTCATATTGGTTGCTTGATTAATAAGATCAGGAGATGGAATAGGTAATTGATCTTCATCACCGAGATTACTTGATACAAAAACAGCACCACTTGGACTTAATAAAAATGCACCACGAAGATTACGGCCTGCCGCATGATGAGTTAATTGTATTCGATATTCAGCTGGATTACGCTCTAAAAACCTTTTATTATCAAGTGCTAATGCCATAGCATAAGATACATTTTTTAAATTTTGTAGCATCTCATCTGCATAAGCATTAGCTAAATCGATTGAGGAGCCTACAATTTGTCGAGTCGTTGTATCAAACCATCGATCAAGTCCTAAATTAAGAGCAGGACCCGATACAAGAGCAACAGAAACAGCGGGTAATGTTGCAACAAGAACAAACAACGAAATTAGACGCACATGGAGACGTGAAGCAGCATGCCTTAAGCGCCATGCACGAACAATGGGAATCATCTCGTAAACAACAATAACGACAAGACCAAAAACCCAAATGCCATTAATTCCTATAAGAATTAATGTCACAGACCTATCAGGAATAATAGGTGTTAACCCCACAAGAATGATAAACGAAATAGCAGCCGTCAACAAAGCTAATACAATGACAGCAACACCCAAAAAGGTATACACATACCTCAAACGATGTGCTTCATCATGATAATTCTCTTCATTATTTATGTTATGAAAATTTGTTAAAGATATTATACTCATAATTATTGATACATCACTTACATCTTATTGCTCTCACATAATCTTTCGTGACAAAAGCTAATAACGTTACCTTAAATATAGCCAATCCAAAAAATTAAGAAAGAGCTTTCACATTTTTTAAATTGACTTTAAAATCGTTTGCTTTTTATAATCCTTTCCATAGGAAGTGAGATGTGATTAACGAAACAAGTTACGCACTTCGAATGCGTATGTACAGTACAACACGTCAAAAAACTCTAAGTTGTATTCCTGATATTGCCAAAGTACATGTTATATTAGAACTTTTTTATTTAAAATTTTTCAACTTATAATTGAAGCTGATTTTATGAAAACAGTACGTAGACGCAATGGTGATGTAAAATTAGCAAAATCCGCAACAGAAATTTCAGTTACTGATATTGTAAAAAAACTGACGGTAATTTTTCTATGGTAGAATGTTTTGACAATACAATTTTTAATGGCTTGTTAGTTCATTTTTATAATTTAAATATGGTACTCAAAAACACATTAAATTCTTTTTTCAATATATTATCAATGATACCTATTACTAATCTGCAAAACTCATCTTTTCAGCATCAGCTGAAAGTAGACGACATAATAACAAATAATAATCCGTTGAAAGAACATTAAAAGGAGACTAAGCATTTCTATTGCAGCTGTAATATTAGCCGCTGGGCGTGGAAAAAGAGCAGGATCACCTCCCAACAATCCAAAACAATATCTGCTTTTAGGGAAAAAACCGGTTATTTATCATACTGTACACTGCTTTTTGCAAAATACAGCGATCACAACTATCGTTTTGGTTATCCATCCAGAAGATCGCCAAATATGCGAAAATGCTATAGCTGATTTTAAAAAGCACATTATCATTGTTGAAGGAGGTGCTACACGTCAAATATCTACCCTATGTGGATTACGTGCACTCAAAAATATTCAACCACAATATGTTCATATCCACGATGGTGCACGCCCCTTCGTTGATAATAAACTTCTTGAAAAAATCCATATTACTGTCAATAAGCGTGAAGGTGTTCTTCCTGTTTTACCCATTTCTGATACTCTTAAACGTGTCAACGATACACTGTATATTTCAGAAACAGTTCCACGCGCTGATCTTTATAATGCACAAACTCCACAATGTTTTCCATTCGATCGAATCTTAGCTGCTCACGAACAAGCAATACAATCATGCAAACATGAATTTACAGACGATTCTGCAATCGCAGAATGGTTTGGCATTCCCATGCGTGCTATTCATGGAAATCCTGATAATATAAAAATTACGTGGCCAGAAGATTTTGACACTGCATATCTACATCTTCAGAAAAGAGTACAAATGTTTCCTGATATTCGCACCGGTAATGGTTATGACGTTCATTCTTTTGAAGAAGGAGATTATATCACACTCTGTGGCATAAAAATCCCTTTTAAAAAGAAATTAAAAGGACATTCAGATGCTGATGTTGCACTTCATGCATTAACGGACGCTCTTCTCGCTACACAAAGTGCCGGAGATATTGGGACTCATTTTCCTCCTTCTGATCCTCAATGGAAAAATGCTCCATCGCATATTTTTCTACGCCACGCTCTTAAAATTATTAAACAAGCAGATGGCCGTATTGCAAACATTGATATTACATTGATTGTTGAAGAGCCTAAAATTGGTCCTTATCGTCATATGATGGTAACAAATCTTATGAATATACTCACCATCTCTATTGATCGCATTTCTATCAAAGCAACCACGAATGAAAAACTAGGATTTATTGGTCGTGGCGAAGGAATTGCTGCTCTCGCGACTGCTACTGTTGTCTATCCAGGAGAAGTTCCAAAATGACACATATTTGTGAAAAACAAGCAGAGGCAGTTCTTACAGCTTGTCGTCAAAAAGGCCTGTTACTAACGACGGTCGAATCCTGTACCGGAGGACTTATTGCAGCAAGCCTTACGAACATTGCAGGATCATCAGATATCTTAGATTGCGGGTTTGTTGTCTATTCAAACGAATCCAAAACACGTCTTGTTGGTGTATCCGCTGAACTTATAAAAACACATGGGGCAGTCTCAAAAGAAGTAGCCATTGCAATGGCTGAAGGTGGATTAAAATACTCACTTGCAGCTATCTCAATCGCAGTAACAGGAATTGCTGGACCAGGAGGAGCGTGTTCAGAAAAACCAATTGGACTCGTGCATTTTGCAATTGCTCGTAAAAATCATGAAACTGTACATAAAGAAATGCGGTTCGATAAAATGAATCGTCATTCTATTCGTCATGCAACTGTTGAAAATGCTTTGCAACTAACTCTTGCATCACTCAAGTGAGTTTTTCTCTTATTATAAAATATCTCTAGAGTATCACATTCCCATTACATCAAAAACTAAATCCATTACGTTTCTGGGAAACCATAAACTTGATGAGCTCGCATCTCAAAAGCATCTGTAAATTTATGAAAAGCGATATCAAATACTGAGCTCATTACAAGCCCAAATATTTTATTTTTAAATTCATAATCAATAAAAAACTCTACATTACACGCATTCGAGTTTTCAAGAGAGTGAAATCTCCAACGGTTTTCAAGATATTTAAATGGACCATCAATATATTGAACTTCAATAATACTTTCTTTCGGTTGAAGAAAAACCTGAGTTGTAAAAGTTTCTTGGATCATTTTATAGCCAACTGTCATGTCAGCAATGATAAGTGTTTTTTCTTCATTTTTTTTTCGAGAACGAATCGTCAAAGCCTCACACATTGGTAAAAATTCAGGATAGCATTCAATATCTGAAACTAGATCAAACATTTCAGGAGCTGTATGAGCAATTTTTTTCTGTGTTGTAAAAGTTGGCATAGCTATTCCTACCGAGCCAATTTTTCAGCACGAGCCTTTTGTAAAGCTTTAAAATCATCTCCTGCATGATGAGAAGAGCGCGTCAAAGGATTGGACGCCATATGTAAGAATCCCTTTACTTTACCTATTTTAGCAAAAGACTCAAATTCATCAGGAGGCACAAAACGAATAACAGGATGATGTTTTCGCGTGGGTTGTAAATATTGCCCAATTGTCATGAAATCTACATCAGCAGAACGTAAATCATCCATCAATTGTAGGACTTCATTGCGCTCTTCTCCCAGACCAACCATAATTCCTGATTTTGTAAAAATCGTTGGATCAATCTCTTTAACACGTTGCAATAACCGGATTGAATGAAAATAACGTGCTCCTGGACGAACCGTTAAATATTTAGACGGAACCGTTTCCAAATTATGATTAAAAACATCAGGTTTAGCAGCAACGACAATTTCTAAAGCCTTATCTTTATTACGAAAATCTGGTGTCAACACTTCAATTGTCGTTGTAGAAGTCTTTCGACGAATGGCATGAATCACCTCCGCAAAATGTTGTGCACCACCATCAGGAAGATCATCACGGTCAACAGACGTAATCACAACATGATTTAACCCCATCTGCGCAACAGCATCGGCCACTCGTTCTGGCTCATTATCATCAACTGCAAGAGGAATACCTGTCGTAACATTGCAAAAAGCGCAAGCTCGTGTACATATTTCACCTAGAATCATGAAACTAGCATGCCGTTGGCTCCAACATTCACCAACATTTGGACAACCTGCTTCTTCACACACTGTTACCAACTTATGAGTACGAACAATACCATGAGTTTCTTTATATGTTTGTGATGTTGGTGCTTTTACACGAATCCAATCTGGTTTTTTCTGAATACTGGTATCTGGACGATGCGCCTTCTCAGGATGACGCACACGTCTATTCGTAACCTTATCAACAACTGTAACCATCTAAGACCTCTGCCTTTTAGACATGAAACACCAATAAAAATCTATAAAGTTAAAAACTTTTTATACAATCAAGTCATCACGCATTTAAAACCTGGCCAAAAGAATCTAGGACACTTTCTTTCATCATTTCCGATAATGTTGGATGTGGGAAAACAGTGTGCATCAATTCTTCTTCTGTTGTTTCAAGATTCATAGCAATAACAAAACCTTGAATAAGCTCTGTTACTTCTGCGCCTACCATATGTGCACCAAGAAGCTGCCCAGTTTTTTTATCAAAAATGGTTTTAACTAACCCTCGATCTTCACCTAAAGCAATTGCCTTACCATTCGCTGCAAAAGAATAACGACCAACACGTATATCATAACCAGCTTCTTTTGCTGCAGATTCTGACAATCCTACAGAAGCAACCTGTGGTGTACAGTACGTACATCCCGGAATTTTGCTTTTATCAAGCGGATGGACATTCTTCAAACCAGCGATATGTTCAATACAGATCACACCCTCTTCCTCTGCCTTGTGAGCCAACATAGGAGGACCAGCAACATCACCAATGGCATAAATACCGTCCACATTTGTCCGACTCCATTCATCAGTGACAATACATCCACGATCAGTTTTGATCCCTAATACTTCTAATCCAAGATGTTCAATATTACCTTGAACTCCAACAGCTGAAATTAATCGATCGGTTGTTATTTTTTCTATTTTTCCTTTGATATCAATATATGCCGTAACAAAATCAGCAGTTTTTTCAACTTTTGTTACTTTTGCTTCGGTAAGAATGCGTATACCTTTTTTCTCTAATTCTTTACGTGCAAATGTTGAAATTTCTGCATCTTCAACGGGCATAATTTGAGGCATCATCTCAACAACAGTAACTTCAGCACCCATATCATGATAAAAGGAAGCAAATTCTATACCAATTGCCCCAGATCCCATCACCAAAAGTGACTTTGGCATAACTTGCGGAACCATAGATTCAAAATAAGTCCAAATAAGCTTTCCATCCGGTTCAATACCAGGAAGAGAACGTGGACGAGCACCCGTTGCAATAATTATATGCTTTGCATGATAAGTGCCCTCACCTAATGTTCCTTTAGGAATTGGATTTTGCGGCTGCA
Organism: Bartonella sp. F02; assembly: GCF_026929975.1. GTDB lineage: Bacteria > Pseudomonadota > Alphaproteobacteria > Rhizobiales > Rhizobiaceae > Bartonella. Next base: position 245,060 of record NZ_JANHOK010000003.1, on the reverse strand, counting down.
TAATCTTTTTAGATGATGGAGAAACCACAATCTCTGCAGGTTGGTTATTTTTAGCGCCTTTTGTTAATTTAGCTTCACCCCAAATGACATCGATTTTGTTTTTTTTCATTAAAAAACCAACACCAGAATTTAAACGCGCTGAAACCCCACGTGAACGTGCAACAACATCTTTAATATCTGCTTCAATTGAACCATTAAGTTTTAATCCATAATCTTTTGCGTGCTCTGAAAAATGCTTTATTTCTGCCGAACGTAAGAGTGCTTTTGTCGGAATACAGCCCCAATTTAAACAAATCCCACCTAAATGCTCACGTTCAACAATTGCAGTTTTAAAACCACATTGAGCTGCACGAATCGCGGTCACATACCCGCCTGGTCCCGAGCCAATTACAATTACATCATAAAGATTTTTCACAGTAATCCCTCCATGGATATACGCAAAACGGATTATGTATTTATCCGCACTAAAATGAAAGAATCATCGAGACTCTTCATTATTATTCTAATATTGTACGAATGCCTTCATTAAATCAAAACAAGCTACAACACTACCATTAAAACTGCTCACACCTGCTTTCTTAATCGCCAATCACTATTGCCACACACAATGACAAAAATTGTCGTACAACAGATGTGAAACAAATAAAATCGCTTAAATTAACATCGTCAATGGATTTTCAATGAACTTTTTAAAAGTTTGAATAAGTTCTGCTGCCAAAGCACCATCAACAGCACGATGATCAACAGAAAGTGTTACTGACATAACTGTTGCAATCGCTAAGGAATCATTTTTCACAACTGCACGCCGTTCACCTGCACCAATTGCAAAAATTGTCGCATGTGGCGGATTAATAATAGCAGAGAAGTCTTTTATACCATACATCCCCATATTTGATACTGCTGTTGTTCCTCCTTGATATTCTTCCATTTTAAGCTTTTGTTCACGCGCGCGTTTTGTAAAGTCTTTCATTTCATTGGAAATAATCGACAAAGATTTCTCTTCTGCATGACGAACAATCGGCGTAATTAACCCATTTGGAACAGAAACAGCAACACCAACATCACAATGCTTATGGTGGAGCATGCCACCTTCAAGCCAAGATACATTAGCTGCAGGAACAGCTTTTAAAGAAAGTGCCACAGCTCGTATAATCATATCATTGACAGATAATTTATAAGCAGGTCGAAAATCTTCTTGCTCCTTAATCATTGGAGCCGCAGCATTCAGTTGTGTCCGTAGATTTAATAATTCATCTAATTCACAATCCACAGTCAGATAAAAATGCGGAACTGTTTGTTTTGACTCAACCAAACGCTTAGCAATAGTTTTACGCATATTATGGTGCGGTGAAAAAGTATACTCATTCTCTTTAAAGAGTTTCATGATCTGCTGATCAGAAGCACCCTGAGCCATTGATTGCCCAGATTTCGAAGCATGAGCAGCGCCAAAAACACCACTACTTAACACTTTCTCCACATCATACTTAATGATACGACCATGAGGACCGGTCCCTGTAATCAATGATAAATCAAGACCTGCTTGAGCCGCTAAACGCTTCGCTAAAGGAGATGCAAAAAGACGCTTTTTATTTTTATCGTTCTGTAATAATTTTTGAGCGGATGGCGCTGCAAAAATCTGTTCAGATTTTGTTTGTGTTTCTGCTGAAGATACTTTCACTGAAGAAGAAACATCTCCTTCTGCAACTTTCGCAACTTCTGATACGTCTTCACCCTCTTCTGCTAAAACTGCAATTAAAGCATTGACCTTAACTCCTTGTGTTCCAGCAGGAACAACAATTTTAGCAACGATTCCTTCATCAACAGCCTCTACTTCCATTGTAGCTTTATCTGTTTCAATTTCAGCAATAACTTCACCAGAAGAAACTTTATCACCCTCTTTAATATTCCATTTTGACAAATTTCCTTCTTCCATCGTAGGAGAAAGCGCAGGCATTGTAATTTTAATAGGCATAATGCGTCCCTCCGTTATGCTTTATAAGTCACTGCTTTAACAGCTTCGACAATTTCAGCAATACTTGGCAAAGCCAATTTCTCAAGATTAGCAGCATAAGGCATAGGCACATCTTTACCAGCAATCGTTGCTACCGGCGCATCAAGATAATCAAAAGCCTGTTGCATTACCCGTGTTGCTATTTCAGTTCCAACCGATGATTGAGGATAGCCTTCTTCAATTGTGACCAAACGACCCGTTTTTTTGACCGATGTGAGGATCGTCGGCAAATCCATTGGACGAACAGTCCGTAAATCAATCAGCTCAACATCAATCCCCAGTTTCTCAATTTCTGGCAATGCTTGAACCGCATAATGCATTCCAATTCCGCAAGCTACAATTGTCACATCTTGACCAGATTTGTGAATCCGTGCCTTACCAATAGGTAAAACAAAATCATCCATTTTAGGAACTTCAAATTGGTGTCCATAAAGAATCTCATTTTCAAGGAAAATGATCGGATTCTCATCGCGAATAGCTGATTTTAGAAGACCTTTTGCATCCGCAGCGCTATAAGGCATAACAACCTTAAGCCCAGGCACATGACTATACCATGCAGCATAACATTGAGAGTGCTGGGCAGCAACACGCGCAGCAGCGCCATTGGGACCACGGAAAACAATAGGGACAGACATTTGCCCACCAGACATATAACGCGTTTTTGCCGCTGAATTAATAATTTGATCAATCGCCTGCATAGCAAAATTAAATGTCATAAATTCAACAACAGGACGCAAACCTCCAAATGCAGCACCAACACCTAACCCTGCAAAACCATGCTCTGTAATAGGCGTATCAATAACGCGACGTTCACCAAATTCTTCCAACAAGCCTTGGCTAATTTTATAAGCTCCTTGATATTCTGCTACTTCCTCTCCCATCAAGAAAACAGTCTCATCACGGCGCATCTCTTCCGCCATAGCTTGATTAAGAGCTTCACGAACCGTCATCATAACCATTTCGGTTCCGGCAGGAATATCAGGATCATTAGGAACATTCAAAATAGGAGATGCTGGTATCGACGACGACGAAGATTCTTCCTGTACTTTTTCTTCAAACTTCAAAGAAGTCGTAACTTGCGAAATATTTGCTGTAGATTCTCCTTCTTCCAGCAAAACAGCAATCACAGTATTGACTTTTACACCTTCAGTGCCTTCAGAAACTAAAATTTTACCAATAGTCCCTTCATCAACGGCTTCTACTTCCATTGTTGCTTTATCTGTCTCAATTTCAGCAATCACATCACCAGAGCTAACTTTATCGCCTTCTCTTTTGATCCACTTGGACAATTTACCTTCTTCCATTGTTGGCGAAAGCGCTGGCATTAAAATATCAATAGGCATACTTGCTTCCCTCACATCAAACTAGAATATCCGTGTAGAGCTCAGAAGCATCTGGCTCTTGATCATTTTGTGCAAAATCTGCTGCATCAGCAACAATTGCGCGAACTTCTTTATCAATAGACTTTAAATCACTTTCGCTTGCCCAGCCTTGCTTAAGAATGCGATTCTTCACCTGATCAATCGGATCATGATCTTCCTTAATTTTCTGTACTTCTTCTTTTGATCTATACTTTGCTGGATCAGACATCGAGTGACCACGATAACGGTAAGTTTGCATATCAAGAATGATCGGCCCTTTACCCGAACGTGCCCAAGCAATAGCTTCATCAGAAGCTCCTTTTACTGCACGAACATCCATACCATCAACAACAATACCTGGAACATCAAAAGAAAGACCACGGCGAGAGAAATCAGTTTCTGCAGATGCACGTGAAACTGATGTCCCCATTGCATATTGATTATTCTCAATAATATACACAACAGGAAGCTTCCAAAGAGAGGCCATATTGAAGCTTTCATAAACCTGTCCCTGATTGGCTGCACCATCGCCAAAATAAACTAAGGTCACGTTATCTTTACCAAGATACAGATTCGAAAATGCCAAACCTGAACCAATCGGAACTTGTGCTCCAACAATGCCATGCCCACCATAAAAGTGTTTTTCTTTAGAAAACATATGCATCGATCCTCCCTTCCCTTTGGAGAATCCTCCTTGACGTCCTGTTAATTCCGCCATGACGCCACGCGGGCTCATCCCAGCCGCCAACATATGACCATGATCACGATAAGATGTGATAATCTGATCTCCTTCTTTGGTTGCTTTTAATGTACCAGTAACAACGGCTTCTTGCCCGATATAAAGATGACAAAACCCACCAATAAAACCCATTCCATAAAGCTGACCTGCTTTTTCCTCAAAACGACGGATCAAAAGCATTTCGCGATAAGAGTCAATTTCTTCTTCTTTTGTAAAATTAGCTATTTGCGCTGTCTTGATGGTATTTGATAATGCAGTATGCATTACAGACGCAGATTTCTTTTTAGCCTGTTCTGCCATATTAAACTCCCTTTAATCATTATTTTAGGAATAGCCTTTACGAACAAAAGTTACAAGTATTATAAATTGTATTTAAACCGATATTATCGGTATTTCTTTCAAAGATAATTGTTTTAAAAGGCTTTTTGATCAATTAATTCTTATTGATTTTTAAGATCGTCGGCAGGCATTAAAATTGTTAATTCATTTGGTTTTGAAAAATTTAAATTTTTCCGCACATACTCATCCAGCATATCTTTCTCAATATGCCCATCACGTAAAAGAGAAATACGTTTTTCAATAAATACCCGCTCAGCTTCCACTGTATGAAGCTCTTTTTTCAGTGCTGTAATCTGATGATTAATTTTACTGCGCGCGTAAAGCCCATATTCACCGTGATACATATGATAACTGAAATAACTCAGAACACCAATCGTCATAAGCGGCAGAATGAAACGCGTTTTGATCGATCTACGTTTTTGCTTTGTCCACATAATAGAAAAATCTTTTTAAAAAAATTATTCTATTATGCATAATTTTAATTAATACCTCATTACCAAAACAATAATATCTGAATAAATTATTCTTTAAGACTTTAACAGTGAATCACACAATCCACTTTCACATCTATCACCTATGCAGTAGCACATATCTGCTAAGTTGTAATTCTATTACCCTTTTTATCAGTAAATCTTCCTGCTACAATGAAGATAAAATCAATAATAGCCCAAATTCCAGTAATAACTAGACCTACCACCGATAAAGACAAAACAAGCATCAAAATACCCGTCCACATTTTACCAACGATAAAACGATGAATTCCAAATATACCAGCAAACCAACAAATAAGAGCAAGCATCAATTTTAACTGTTCTGATTGCTGTTTGATAAGAGGAAAAACGGAATTAACAACACCGCCTTCACACAGAAAGTCAACACAATCTCCAATTTTCGGTGAACTTTTTCCTAGCCAATCCCAACTCGCAAATTGATAACGCTGACCATCATCTCCTGAAACAAGATATTTGCCTTGATCTTGACCAATAATTATACCTCTCATTTTTACCACCTATAAAATCGTTATTCGCATATCACCGACGAAAGAATAAAATGTGATGATCTTGTTACAATCAGTCAGAATATAATATTTTTCTTCAATAACTCTTAACAATATACATTACCTGCATAGCGAGCTTGTGCCCCCAGCATTTCTTCAATACGAATAAGTTGATTATATTTTGCTAATCTATCTGACCGTGCAAGCGAACCTGTTTTAATTTGCCCACAATGAGTTGCAACGGCAAGATCCGCGATAAGAGAATCTTCCGTTTCACCCGAACGATGGGACATAATCGCGCGATAACCAGCTTTATGAGCGATTTCGATCGCATCAAGCGCTTCACTCAACGTGCCAATCTGATTAACTTTAATAAGAATAGAATTGGCAACACCCATTTTAATTCCTTCACGCAAGCGCACTGAATTCGTTACAAATAAATCATCACCAACAAGCTGACATTTATTGCCAATCACATCAGTAAGGTGTTTCCAACCTTCCCAATCATCTTCAGCCATCCCATCCTCAATTGTAATAATAGGATAAGTATCAACAAGTTGAGCTAAATATTCTACCTGTTGCTGTGTATTGCGACACTTGTTCTCACCTTCATAAAAATATGAGTTATTTTTATAAAATTCTGTTGAGGCACAATCTAAACCAATAGCAATATCTTCACCCGGTTTATAGCCACATTTCATGATAGCCTCTATAATAAACTCAATAGCTTGTTCAGCACTTTTAAGACAAGGAGCAAAACCACCTTCGTCACCAACATTGGTATCATACCCCATATCTTGCAAGCATTTTTTAAGTGTATGAAAAACTTCTGCACCATATCGCACTGCTTCTTTCAATGTAGGGGCCCCCACTGGAATAATCATGAATTCTTGGAAATCAATTAAATTGCTCGCATGAACACCACCATTAATAATATTCATCATAGGTGTAGGAAGAAGATGCGCTTGCGAACCACCAACATAACGATACAAAGGCAAACCTGATGATTCTGCCGCCGCTTTTGCAACAGCCAAAGACACTCCCAAAATTGCATTAGCTCCAAGACGCTCTTTGTTAGGTGTTCCATCCAAGGCGATCATCACTTGATCTATAGCTCTTTGATCCTTTGCATCTTTTCCATCAAGTTCTTTAAAAATTTCACCATTAACTGCAGAAACAGCTTTCTCAACGCCTTTTCCTTGATAACGAATACCACCATCCCGACGCTCTACAGCTTCATACGTTCCTGTTGATGCTCCAGAAGGAACCATTGCACGACCAAAAGAACCATCCTCCAAATAAACATCAACCTCTACCGTCGGATTACCGCGACTATCAAGTATTTCACGTCCAATGATATTTGTAATTGCAGTCATGCACATGCCCTTATTAAGTGAAAAATTTTATTATATTAATAAATATTTTCTATATTTGTGTCTTCAATTCTTCTTTTTTGCTAAAAGATCAAAACTCATCAAATTTTCTAACAATCTTTGCAAATGATCAATTTTAATCATATTAGGGCCATCGGATGGTGCATTATCTGGATCTTGATGCGTTTCCAAAAAAATACCCGCCACACCAACCGAAACAGCAGCTCGTGCCAAAACTTCAACAAATTGCCGTTGTCCTCCAGATGAATCGCCTTTTCCTCCTGGTTCTTGAACAGAATGCGTTGCATCAAAAATAACAGGTGCTCCAAATGAGCGCATAATTGGTAATGACCGCATATCAGAGACAAGAGAATTATACCCAAATGAAGTGCCTCGCTCACAAAGCATAACATTAGAATTACCACTATGAGTTATCTTTTTTAAAACATTTTCCATATCCCAAGGAGCTAAAAATTGACCTTTTTTAACATTGATAACACACCCTGTTTTAGCCGCAGCAACCAAAAGATCTGTTTGGCGACATAAAAAAGCTGGTATTTGCAAAACATCCACAACTGAGGAAATAATTGCACATTGTTCTTCTGTATGAACGTCCGTTAAAATAGGAAGACCAAACTCTTTCTTAAGATCATCAAAAATAACCATCGCTTTTTCAAGACCAACACCACGTGCTGCCTTAAGAGATGTTCTGTTCGCTTTATCATAACTTGATTTATAAATGAAACGAATACCAACTTGATCAGTAATCTCTTTAAGTCGACCTGCCATTTCAAAAGCATGATCTCGGCTTTCCATTTGACAAGGCCCCGCAATAAGAGACAAAGGAGATTCATTTGAGAAGACAACATTCCCAACGTTAACTATAGCATTTGGCTTAGACATTTTATCCTTCAAAAAATATACACAAAACTACCAAGCTAAACCAGCCTGCTCTGCTCCACAGCGGCTTCAATAAAAGAAGAAAAAAGCGGGTGAGGATCAAATGGACGCGACTTCAATTCAGGATGATACTGAACACCAATAAACCATGGATGATCTTTATATTCAACAACCTCCGGTAAAACTCTATCCGGAGACAAACCAGAAAATATCAATCCACACTCTTCCAACTTATCTTTATAATGAATATTCACTTCATAACGGTGACGATGCCGTTCATAAATTTTTGTTGTTCCATAAATTTTAGAGATATGACTCTCTTCTTTTAATTCAGCAGCAAAAGCACCAAGACGCATTGTTCCACCGAGATCTCCCAATGCTGATCGCTTTTCAAGCATATCTCCCTTAAGCCATTCTTTCATCAAACCAACAACGGCATTCTTTGTTTCACAAAATTCACTTGATGAAGCATCTTTAATATTCGCAACATTACGCGCAACCTCGATACAAGCCAATTGCATTCCAAAACAAATACCAAAAAAAGGAACTTTACGTTCACGAGCAAATTGTATTGCCTTAATTTTTCCTTCTGAACCACGTGCACCAAATGCGCCAGGCACCAAAATCCCATGAACTTTTTGTAAATAAGATGTAGGATCTTTCGTTTCAAAAAGCTCTGCTTCAATCCACTCGATATTAACCTTCACTTTATTGGCCAATCCTCCATGTGCAATCGCTTCAATGAGAGATTTATAAGCATCTTTAAAGCCTGTATATTTTCCAACAACTGCAATCGTAACTTCCCCTTCAGGATGATGGATTCTATGCGTAATATCCATCCAACGATCCATTTTCGGGTTAGGAGCTGTATCAATACCAAAAGCAGAAAGAACTTCTGTATCAAAACCTTCTTTGTGATATGCCATAGGCACATCATAAATTGTTTGAACATTTAATGCTTGAATAACGGCATTGGGACGAACATTACAAAAAAGTGATAATTTTTGTCGCTCTAAAGCTGGAATAAATCGATCCGCACGAACCAACAAAACATCAGGAACAATACCAATAGACTGTAATTCTCTAACAGAATGTTGCGTTGGTTTTGTTTTTAGTTCTCCTGCTGAAGAGATATAAGGCATCAATGTAAGATGGACATAAACAACGCTTTTTCCTGGTAATTCATTACGAATCTGACGGATTGCTTCAAGGAAAGGCATTGCTTCAATATCGCCAACTGTTCCACCTATTTCACACAAAATAAAATCAAACTCCTCATTTCCTGTAGTAATGAAGGTTTTTATTTCATCAGTCACATGAGGAATTACTTGAACCGTAGCCCCTAAATAATCACCACGTCGTTCTCGTTCAATGATATTACGGTAAATACGCCCTGTTGTAATGTTATCTTGCCTATTAGCAGAACGCCCAGTAAAACGTTCATAATGACCAAGATCAAGATCCGTTTCTGCTCCATCATCCGTCACAAAAACCTCACCATGTTGATAAGGTGACATCGTGCCTGGATCAACATTCAAGTAAGGATCAAGCTTACGAATACGCACACGATACCCACGCGCTTGAAGTAATGCAGCTAAAGATGCAGCTGCAATTCCTTTTCCAAGAGAGGAAACTACACCACCAGTAATAAAAATATAACGTGCCATGGATCTATAATGATACGTAGTTTATAATGATTTTTTCAGCAAAATACATAAAAAGTTGTTCTTTCTAAAAACACAATAACTATTGAACACCACGATCAGAAGTTGGATCCTCAATCGGCATTGGAACTGGATTTTCTGAAATCGAATCATTCACCTCATTTTGTTCTTGAGAAGGCGTGATAACACCACCTAATTGCTCATAAATGGAAAGCGGCTGTTTACCATTCGATAACGGTATACCTTCTGATGCATTCTCACTCATTGACCCCTGTCTTGAATTAACTGGAATGCGATTAAGGATATCAGAATCAAAATTTGACACATTTCCAACCACAACAAGCCCAATGGATATAATGAAAAAACAAGTCGCCAAAATGGCTGTTAAACGCGTCAAAGCGTTCTTACTACCACGAGCTCTCATAAAGCTAGAACCTGAACCACTACCAATACCAAGCCCACCACCGTCGGAAGACTGTATCAACACAACGATAATTAAAGCGATAACAACTAAAAAATGGATAACAAGAAGTACTGTTTGCATAGACTCCGCTCTTCAATATTTTCTTAGCTCTTTACACACAAATTACACATAATCCAATAGGGAACTGTGATTCTTTCATCATAATTTACGATAAATATCACAAACAGTTAAAAAATCTGTTGCTTTTAAGCTCGCTCCTCCAACTAAAGCACCATTAACATGAGGTACACTCAATAATTCAAATGCATTAGACGGTTTTATAGATCCGCCATACAACAAACGTATTTTATACCCATTATCACCAAAACGAGAAATAATTTTCTTTCGAATAAAATCATGCACTTGAGCAATATCTTTTGAATGAGGTGTTTTCCCTGTACCTATAGCCCACATAGGCTCATAGGCAATAATTATATTCTGTGCCGTTGCCCCATCTGGCAAAGAGTTATCAAGTTGCTGCGTAAGCACATCAAATATCTTATCATTTTCACGCTCTTCCAATGTCTCACCAATACATACAAGAGCGACAAGACCAGCTCGCCATGCTGCTTGTATTTTAGCACAAATAATTTCATTGCTTTCATGATAAAGTGTACGACGTTCTGAATGCCCCAGAATAACATGACTCGCTCCTGCTTCCTTAAGCATAAAAGCTGAGATTTCTCCAGTATAAGGACCACTATCATTAAAATGACAATTCTGTCCTCCTAAAAAAAGCTTTTCACCTTTTAATGCATCAAAAGCACGCGATAAAAGTGTCGCCGGAACACAAATAAGTGATTCAAATAAATGACATCGGTCAAAATTAACGCCAGCAGCGATAGCACACAATTCTTTAAGTGTTTCGCCTGTCCCATTCATTTTCCAGTTCCCAGCAACTAAAGGCCGAATTTTTGAGCTCATATTTTTCCTCAAAGACTGTCATAATAAGACTTTACCGTTTTAAGTATCAAATTACATAACGAAAGCAAGTCTTTAAACTTGCATCTTACGCATCTTTATTGCAAGTTCTAACATGACTTTGAAAATAAGTGCAAAAAAGATGGGATTAAACAATGCTTGACATCATAAGAAACACTACAAACTCCTGGATTGTTAGAACTTTTCTTATTATTTTGCTGTTATGTTTTGCCATTTTATGGGGAATCCCACAGTTAAATGTCAAAGATGACAAAAATCTTCTTACTGCTGGAAAATCTACAATAACTGTTGATATGTACCAACTCGCATTTGCTGATAAAAGCATAAATCTCGCATTCGATTCTCTTGGACGAATGTTCACACCAGATGAAATGCAGCAGTATAGAATTCCTGCTTTCGTTTTCAATCAATTACAACAAGATGTACTTTTAGATGAACAAGCACGAAAAATGAAAATTCATCTTTCAAAGGATGCACTCGCTCGTGCCATCGGGACTGATAGTATTTTTCAACAAAATGGAATTTTCAACCGAAACATCCTTCTTAACTATCTTCAACAATTACGAGTTAATGAAAATAGCTTCCTTGATTATTATAGCAAAAGAGAAAAACGTAACCTGCTCATTTCAGCCACACTCTCCGATATGAAATTACCAAATCTTTTTTATAAAATATTAGCCATGTATCAAGAGGAAACACGAACCGCAGATTATCTCGTTCTTAATCTCAAAGAAAAAACAATCGCAGATCCCGATTCAAAAACATTGCAAAAATGGTTTGATACTCATCAAGATAATTTTAAAACACCCGAATACCGTACTGTCTCCTTACTCCCTATAGAACTTTCTGAACTGATTAAAAGAAAAAATATCTCAATAGATGAAGCTAAAGCTTATTATACTCAAAATTCTTCACGTTTTACGATTCCTGAAAAACGAATCATTGAAAAATTACAATTTTCCACACACGAAGATGCCGATAATGCAGCAAAAAAAATAGCCAATGGCTTAAGTTTTGATGATCTTGTTAAAGAAGAAAATAAAACTCTGAACGACATAACAGAAGGTCCTCTATCAGAGCATGAGTTTCCTACTTATTTAGCGTCTGAAATTTTTGAACTCCAACAAGGACAAGTTAGTTCTGTAATTAATGATTTACAAGGGCCTGTAATTGTCCGCGTTACACACATCATACCCTCAAGTCTTATTCCTTTTGAAAAAGCAGAAAAAGATATTCGTCAAACATTAGCTAAAAACTACGCTACAACAGATCTGCGTAATAATTACATGGAGATTGAAAATGCCCGTTTTGAAGGCGCTTCTCTCAAAGAGCTTGCAGATCAATATAAATTACCTCTTCGTCAAATCACTGTTGATAAAACAGGAAAAACAATTGATGGCATAACGCTCACAGATCTACCTCAAAAAGATATTTTATTAGATAACATTTATAAAGCTGACAAAGAAGATGAACTTGATCCATTATCACTTCAAGAAGGATATCTCTGGTATCAAATTGATGCAATTATTCCAACTCGGAATAAAACACTTGAAGAAGTAAAACAAGATGCTGTTATTGAGTGGAAAAATGCAGAAATCCAACGTCTTCTTGATAAAAAAGCACAAGATGCTCTTGAACAACTCAAAGAAGGAAAAAGTTTCGATTTACTTGCTCGTGAACTTGGCATAATCAAACAAAAAACACAGGCTTTGCGGCGTCAGGATTCATCCGAAATTTTTGGTTTTAATGGTGTAAAAGCATTATTCTCTGATTCCAAAAATCATTATGGTGTTATAAAAAGCCCAGCCGGAACAGATCGCATTATTTATAAAGTAACATCATCAATCATACCTACAAATATCACTGCTCATACCATTTTACCTGCTATCCGAAATAATATGGATCAGATGATCAGAGGTGATTTAAAACTAGAAATGTTACAAATTGCGAATAATGAGAACCCTCTAAAAATCAATCGATCTAATTATGATCAACTTTTTAACATTACTCAATGAGATAAATATTGGACTCAATATTGCGCTTATACTTGCAGAACACTCAACATAAACAATGTTTAGACTAATAAAATATTGTCTCATTGTAACAATTTAGGAAGTTTACCACTTATTGCAGCCTTTGTTATTAAACAATAACGATAAAGCAATGACAACCTTGCATCTTCTTGAAAAATTGCAGCTCCCAATCGTATTGCTTTTTGAAGAGATGCAGGTGTAATTGCCAACGGAAGAAATGCTGGTTTAAGAATTTTAGGCAATGCAATAAACTGTTCATAAAATTTAAGATAATGATCTTGTGATAAAGCTATTATAGCTTCAATAATGCGTTTTTTTTGTTCATTATTGACACAATTTCTCTCCAATTCTTCCCTCTCAACTCCTACTGCTTTTAACATATCAGAAGGGAAATAAGATTGATAGCGTGATTGCATCAATGGTAAAAGACGTAATAAACCACTTAATGCTTGAGCAATTCCTCCGTGTTTACACACATCTGAAAAATTTTGAGAAATATCAGAATCCAATATCTGACAAGAAAGATGCAAAATTGCGCTTGCCGTCTTATTATAATAAGATTCAAGATCATGAATAGTTGCCATTGAATCACTATAAAGATCAAAAATTCTCGCATCACAATAATGTAAAAAAACTTTTCTAGGTAAGTTATAAAGAGTAATTGTTGTCAACAATTGGTTCATAATTGGATTGTTTGCGTTCTGTTGTATTTCATTATTCGCAATAGAATCATACCACCAACGTAAACGCATTTCACCAATAAACGGATCACTAACGCTTTCACGAATACGAGAAATTTCTACATTAAACGCATAAAGCGCAGCTAATGCCTCACGTTTTTTTTGAGGAGCAAATAAAACGGATATATAACGATCACGATCTGCAGCGCGTAAAACTTCAAGACAATGTGAAAGAAAATTCGTCATTCTACTGCAAACAACAACGCAGCAACTGCGCGATTTTCAGACAACAGAACATTAAATGTACGCACCGCTGCTCCTGTACTCATTGTGTCCGCTGAAATACGTTTTTCCCATAAAAGTACCCGTAGTTCTTCAGGTAAACGTAATAATTCCACGCCAGTTCCAACCAACAAGACTTCAATAGTGTCTGATTCTTCTAAAATATAAAAAAGATCTTCTCGAGAAGGTATAGGTTCCTTCATATTGATACCATAAACACCTGAAGGAACACAAACAATAGAGCCCCGATGTGACATATCAGCAAAACGAAAGCCACCATTTCCATAAGAGTCAATAGGAGCACGCCCTGGAAAATGTGCTTCGCGAACCTGAATTGCATGAAACATAGCAAATATTCCTCATTTTTCAAAATCCGACTGCGTGTTATCTTCAAAAACTTGCAACAAATTAAAAATAAACACTGATAAACAAAATGTTACTAATCATAACTCATCAAACAATATCGATGCAAAATTTTAATCAATATTTGCTAAAATAATAACAGAACATAACGCGCAAATGATATCAGCAAAAATTAACAACACGATATAGCTCTACCATTATACACATAACATAAAAAGGGGAGATTTATCTCAACTGCATATATAAAAACAACAAAGTTCTCTCATACAAACTGACAAGAGTAATAAAACGCTCTATAAAATACCAAAAGAAAACAAGTTTTCATTTATCAATCATAAAACTAAGCAGAAAGAACAAAATGGCTTTAATATAAAAAGCCACCTCGTTTTCATAAAAATAAGCTTTAAAATGTTTTATAAACCTTAATTATGCATCTGACTCATTTGTTTTTGTTTCATCTTTTTTCTTTCGAGTCATAGCAACGTTTTCTTTTGTCACAGTTTTAGCTTTAGACTTTTTTTGTGTTTTCATCGTAACATCAGATTTCGATTTTTCTTCTGAAAGTGGCTCACCTTTAACGCGAACATCCGACAATGTGGAGCGTAAAACATGGATCCGGATACCCTCACTAATTTCAACCTCTAATTCACCACTTGCATCATTAACTTTCATAACTTTACCAACAACACCGCCTCCCGTTACAACTGTATCACCACGACGAACAGCGTTAAGCATTTCTTGACGTTTTTTCATTTGAGCGCGCTGTGGACGAATAATTAAAAAATACATAATTACAAAAATTAAAATGAAAGGAAAAACTGAGGTCAGCAATTCTTTACTTGAAAAACTACCTACAGTCTGAGCGCCTGCAGCTTGAGCATAAGCATTGGTTATAAACATTTTGATCTCCCATCAATTGAACCGAAGTATTTTTTACTCTAATTTTAAAAACCCGATACTTTCGCAAAAGAAAACTTCTCTAAATACAAAAAGTAATATTACATCACGTAATTTTGATCTTCTTAAAAGGCAATAAAACCTTCAAAAACAGAAAGCAACGGCTAAAAACTCTTAAAAAACAAATTTATTTCTTTTTTTGTATATCATAAATATTTTTTTTCTTAATCAAGATAAAAAAGAACACAAAACAATTTTTAACTTATTTAATCGCTATTCTAAACGAGATAATATTTTTTTGTTAAGCTAATCACATAATCTGCTTTACATTGAAAAAATTAGGCTGGAAATCTACCAATATCATCAATTACACTGACATCAAATCTGGTTGGAATATTGATATTAACAGGAATATTATACTTGAATCACAAATGACTTTTCCAGAAGAATTCTCTACCAGAGATTATTCTATAAATCACAAATAATATAAAACTTATCATTATGAATGACTGCTAAATACACCATAGCAGATACAGAGATCAGATAAAAAATGATCCAAACTCATAAAACTCTATCGCAAAGAGATTATTAATTATCTTATTTCAATTAATTTCATAAAAAACCAATATGATTTTCTGTACACTTTTCCATCACGCAATAATAAAGAATAAATCTTTAAAAGCTTTTTCTGACAATACAGTTTATTAGATAAGCTTAAATATTTTTGGGAAACAAAAGACACTCTATAACACGTTCTCTCATAAGAACTGCGCAGCAACTTATTCCTATCAAATTCAGAAAAAATTAATTAATCTACATTCTCATGTTCAATATATTACACTTTTGAAATTAAAGCATAATTAATCATCTTTCTAAGTAATCTGTAGGATCTACAGGTACAGCATTTTTACGAACTTCAAAATAAACACGTGGTGTCTTAGCGTTTCCAGAAACACCAGATTTAGCAATTTCATCACCTCGCCGTACTCTTTGACCTTTATGAACTAAAAACTTACTATTGTGTCCATAAATAGTAACAATATTATTTTCATGTCGAATTATAACGACTTCGCCTAATTCTTTTATCCCATCGCTTGCATAAATAACAATTCCATTTTCTGCTGCTTTTACTGACGAACCTTCAGGTACTGCAATATCTATTCCTCGATTGATTATTGAATCTTTCTTCTGACCAAATTGACTCAATAAACGTCCTCGTACTGGCCACCGCATTTTAGAAATACCCGTTGTTTGAGGAGAAATAAAATCATTCGAATGAATCTTCTCTTTCATTGACGGCCCATTGATCACAGATTTTGACTTGGTTACTTGTTGAGAAAAATGTTGCTCACTCTTTGATTGAGCATTATTTTTAAAAGGTATAGTTGTTGTAGGTGCTTTATATGAAGCTGAAGGAAATTTCTTATTTCTCGTTGAAGACATCATTGTGTCTTTTTTGGGAATTATAAGCACCTGACCGATATAGACAAAATCATTATTTATACCATTTTCTAATTTCAACGCATCAACACTAATTCCTACTTGCTGCGCGATACTTAGCAATGTATCTCCACTCTGTACAATATAAGAATTACGGCGAGATGCGATAGGATTATTCGCTTGCGAGCGAGAAAGCGTTCCCAAGTTTCTCGGTGGAGTACCCATAACTCGACCATTAGACGAAAGGTAAGAAGTATTATAATTAGCTTCTGCGATATCATTCGATTCCGCAGGTGGTAATTCACTACTTTGAATTACATCTCCTTGCGATAACAATCTTGTATTGTAAGATATCGTTGTGTTCATATTTGATTGCATAGGAACTGTACTATTGTAAACATTACTAGAGAAACGTTGCGTACCAGAACTACATCCTGCTATGACTATTGTTACCAGCCCAAAAGATAATCTCTGAAATTTATACCATGCAATGTTACTAAAAACTTTTAAACACATAGTTCGCTCACTAACCAATATTCAACACAACTTTAATTAAACCTTTCTAATATTACCTAAAAGTTAAGATTAGCGGTTGTATCCATAAATATCTTATAATAAACGGAAAAAACTCACTACTAAATCTAAAAATAGAGCATTTTTTTAGTTTTATTCTACAAATTAAAGCGCTTCTGCAACACTTTCAATGAAAGGCTGATAGCGAACTTGAAACATTTCTGAACGCTCAAATTGGCTGCCATTTTTTATATAACGCGTAACCACTTGCACCCCTTCATCTGGTCCTATAGCCTGAATGAGAATTCCATCTTCAGTTAAAAGTTCTAAAAACTCTTTTGGCTCACAAAAACGTGAAGGCCAAATAAGAATACGATCAAATGATCCCAAACCTGCAACACTTCGACTCCCATCAATTTGCCGCACAACAATATTTTCAATTCCTAAATTTTGAAATTTTTGCTGTGCTAAATCAACAAGTGTTTTATAACGATCAATCGTTGTAACACGACCACTCAAATACGCCATAAGAGCAGTACAAAAACCAGACCCCGTACCTATTTCTAAAACACGATGTTTTTTTTCTAATGACAATGCAAAAAGAATTAAAAGTTGCTCTTCTAAACGTTCAATATATTCACCGCATTCAATTGGAATAACCTTATTATCATAAGCGCTATTCAGCCAAGGAGCAGAAACAAATTGCTGTCGTGGTATTTTCTCAAGCGCCGAAAAAAAACGAACATCATCAATGCCTTTACTGCGCATTTTTAAGACAAGGCCTGCAAGTTCTTCACGAAATCGCAAAACATCCTTTTTCTCCATGATGTTATTCGATCTCCTATATGAATGAAAATATTACCACATATATAAACTATTTCTTTTTATAAAATAGTAAACTCTTGTTGTGTATCCAATACCACTATAGCTTATCAGCAACAGAGAATATATTAGTTTCTCTTTTTGCAACATTAAAGGGTAATATAATTTACTTTCATATAGGGTTGCAAAGCATCTGGAATAATAATTGAACCGTCTGCTTGTTGATAATTTTCAAGAATAGCGACAAGACAACGTCCAATAGCGACACCAGATCCATTCAAACTGTGAACATACTGCAATATTTTTTCGCCTGTTTTACGATATCGAGCATTCATGCGACGTCCTTGAAAATCGCCACACACTGAACAACTTGAAATCTCACGATAACATCCCTGACCTGGAAGCCAAACCTCAATATCGTAAGTTTTACGTGCTGCAAATCCCATATCTCCAGTAGAAAGAACCAAAGTACGAAAAGGTAATTGAAGTCGTTTTAATACATTTTCTGCACATTCGGTCATACGCTCTAATTCAGCTAAGGATTGCTCCTCAGTAGTAATCGATACCATTTCTACCTTCCAAAACTGATGCTGGCGCAACATACCACGTGTATCACGGCCTGCAGCTCCTGCTTCTGAACGAAAGCAAGGAGTAAGAGCAGAAAATCGCAGAGGTAAATCTAATTCTTCAAGAATTTCATCATTTACCAAATTGGTTAATGGAACTTCCGCTGTAGAAATAAGCCACCGACCATCTGTTGTTCGAAAAAGATCATCAGCAAATTTCGGCAACTGAGCTGCTCCATAGACAGCCTCATCTCGAACTAAAAAAGGAACAGAAACTTCTTTATAACCGTGTTCGTCAACATGCATATCAAGCATAAACTGACCCAATGCGCGTTCAAGCCGCGCCAACTCTCCAGAAAGAACTGTAAAACGCGCACCAGATAAACGACTAGCTTTCTCAAAATCCATTTGCTTAAGATTTTGACCAAGATCAAAATGTTCTTTCGGTGGAAAATCAAATACCTTAGGTGTACCAAAATGACGAACAATTACATTATCACGTTCATCTTTTCCTTTTGGGACATCATCTAATGGAATATTCGGAATAGCTGAAAGAGCCTTTTCTAAATTCTCAGTCAATCTCTTTTCTTCAGCAACAGCAGAAGAAAGAAAAACTTTCAGTTCTTCAACTTCAGCTTTAATACGTTCGGCAGTTTTATGATCATTTTCAGCTAAAGCTTGCCCTATTTCTTTTGAAGCAAAATTACGACGCTCTCGCGCATCTTGAACTTTAGAGATATGCATGCGGCGTTCATGATCAAGTTCAATCAATTTTTGTGCTTGTGGTTCAATACCTCTATTTGCCAGTGCTTCATCTAATTTTTCAGGATATTCACGAATCCATTTAATATCAAGCATTAGAACGCCTCATTTGTATTGTTTCTATCTGTATTTATATACAATATAAATTTCTTTTAAGAGTTTTCTTTTTAACCCA
The DNA here is from genome assembly GCF_026929975.1 of Bartonella sp. F02. Taxonomy (GTDB): domain Bacteria; phylum Pseudomonadota; class Alphaproteobacteria; order Rhizobiales; family Rhizobiaceae; genus Bartonella. The sequence goes on along the minus strand of NZ_JANHOK010000003.1, from coordinate 225,738 downwards.
CCAATTTAATAAAAATCTTTCATATAAGGAAATTGTTAGCAAAACTATTAACAACATAAATCAAAAAAACATACCATATCACTATTATTACAACAAAAAATAAGAACCTCCATTTTAAAATCTTAATGGAGAAGATGTTAATAATTCAATTTTCGTTAATAGACTAGTGACAAGAGATAATTGAAAAATCAAATAAAAAGTTAAAATAATTGATCTTTATTAAATCACCCTTTGATATCTTTCTATATCATCCATCAAGAAAAATAGAAATAATGCGCTGGCTAAATTTAATTTCATGCATTAAAAGTAATACCATATCAGAATAAATTTCAATTTTTAGATTTTCAATATATTTTTCATTGTTAAGAACATTTAGGAATAATCATAGATATAATTAAAGTTTGCTTATGAATTATCGGCATATTTATCATGCTGGCAATTTTGCTGATGTTTTTAAACACATTATTGTCACTCGCATTGTAGAATACCTCAAACGCAAAGAGAAAGCTTTTCGCGTTATAGATACACACGCAGGAATCGGACTTTATGATCTTTCTTCTTTGGAAGCTCAAAAAACAGGTGAATGGCGTGAAGGTGTTGGACGACTTTTATCTGTTTCTATCCCAGAACATTTGAAAGAACTTCTTTCCCCGTGGTACAATGCTATCTATAATACCAATAAAGAACATAAAGAAATTATACTTTATCCCGGGTCCCCTATTCTGATCCGCCAATTATTGCGCAAACAAGATCGGCTAACTGCAATTGAATTACACTATGAAGATTATCAGACTTTAGCAAAAAATTTTGTCGGTGATTATCAAACAAAAGTTTTACATTTAAATGGTTGGTTATCGCTGAATTCTCATCTGCCACCAAAAGAAAAACGTGGACTTATTCTCGTTGATCCTTCTTTTGAAAAACCTGGTGAGTTTTCTCGTCTCATTGATGGAATAATAAAAGCACATCGACGTTTTTCAGGAGGCACATATGCTTTATGGTATCCTGTTAAACACGATAAAGAAATTGAACACTTTCTTTCTGCACTTCAACAAACAGACATTCCTAAAATTTTACAGCTCGAAATGCGAATTCGAAAAAACTCACTATCACCTACAATGAATGGAAGCGGTATGATTCTTATCAATCCTCCATATACTCTTGAAGAAGAAATGAAAAAACTCAGTCCTTTTCTTATCACTCATCTTGGACAAGATAAAAGTGCACGAATTACTCAAAAATGGCTTCAGCAAGAGAAACTATTCCCTTAGATTATTGTTAATTTGAAGGTATAGAAATATACAGAATAAAGCAGAAACATAGATTTTATTTCTTCTTAAGAAAAGACTCTAATCCATTTATTTATCATTATAATCTAATATACATAAATCAATTGGTAGCTTTAAAAGTTATCTTATAAGATGATCTATTTTAGCCTTGTTTGTAAAACAAAGAAACAATCCCAACACCGTAGAATCTAGTATTATAATGCATTATTTATAAAATAATGACTGATAATAAATAGAGAGAAAAATATTATAGGAAGTTGCATTTCATGCAACAAATACGAAATCTTGTTGGACAACCTGTATACTCATGAAAAATAATCCTCACTTCCCTCCAAAACAAGCTTTATCTTTTCTATCTAACATTACATGGGACAAAACCTACCACGATAGCAATAATAATAAATTTAAAGGAGCTCCACTTATACAAGAATTTGTCAAACATCTCCCTCAAAAACCAGGAGTTTATCGAATGTTTGATGAAAATGGTGATATTCTTTATGTTGGGAAAGCGAGAAATTTAAAAAAACGTGTCGCAAATTACACGCGTGAACAAGGACAAAACAATCGAATTATCCGGATGATTCGTTTAACATATCATATGGAATTTGTTGTTACCCCTACTGAAACAGAAGCACTTCTTTTAGAAGCCAATCTAATCAAAAAGTTGCGTCCACGCTTTAATATTTTATTACGTGATGATAAAAGCTTTCCTTATATTATTATTACTGATGATCACAGAGCACCTGCCCTTTATAAACATCGCGGAGCACGAACACGAAAAGCTCATTATTTCGGCCCTTTTGCTTCATCTGAAGCCGTTACACAAACAATCAACACTTTACAGCGCGCATTTCTATTACGAACTTGTACGGATTCAATTCTTGAAAATCGTACACGACCTTGCTTGCTATACCAAATCAAGCGATGCTCAGCCCCTTGTACACATGAAATTAGCGACAGCAATTATATAAATCTTGTTCAAAAAGCAAAAGATTTTCTTTCTGGAAAAACTCAATCAGTAAAAAAAGAGATGGTTCAAGCTATGCATAAAGCAGCCGAAAATCTTGATTTTGAGCAGGCTATAGCCTATCGTAATCGTTTATCAGCTCTTTCTCACATACAAAGTCATCAAGGTATTAATCCCCAAACGATACAAGAAGCAGATGTATTTGCAATTGCACAGAAAGGAGGAATAACGTGTATTCAAGTATTCTTTTTTCGCATAGGACAAAACTGGGGGAATAAAGCTTATTTTCCAAAAGCAGATTCATCTTTTTCCAGTGCGGAAATTTTAGCCAGTTTTCTTGCGCAATTTTACGATAATAAACCAATTCCAAAACTAATTCTTCTTTCTGAAACAATTAAAGAAGAATTATTACTGAAAGAAGCATTAAGTTTAAAAGCAAACCACAAAATATCTCTCTCTTCACCAAAACAAGGTGAACGCAAAACTCTTGTAAATTACGCTTATACTAATGCCCACGAAGCACTTGAACGCAAACTTTCTGAAACAGAAACCCATACAAAGCTTTTTCAAGGTATTGCTGAAACATTTCAATTATCGCATACTCCACATCGCATAGAAATTTATGATAATTCGCATATTATGGGTACAAATGCAGTAGGCGCTATGATAGTTGTTGGTCAAATGGGATTTATTAAAAATCAATATCGCACATTTAACATTCGCTCAACCGATATTACACCCGGTGATGATTTAGGCATGATGAAAGAGGTTATCGAGCGAAGATTCTCACGCCTGATTAAAACATATGGCCTACCTCATCAAAACTCAAAAACACAAAATGATGATGAAGATTCTTTTCCTATCTGGCCTGATCTTATATTCATTGATGGTGGTGAAGGACAAGTAGGTGTTGTACGTAAAATATTATCCCAGCTAGGATTAGATCAATTCATCACAACAATCGGTATTGCTAAAGGAATTGATCGTGATGCAGGACGCGAGCGATTTTTTATGAAAAATAAACCACCCTTTACACTTTCGCCACGCGATCCTATTCTTTATTTTTTACAACGTTTGCGCGATGAAGCGCATCGCTTTGCAATTGGAACCCACAGAATAAAACGCAAAAAAACAGCATTTACAAACCCACTGGATGAAATCACAAATATAGGTCCAACAAGAAAGCGTTCTTTACTTAACCATTTTGGAAGCACAAAGGCTATTTCTAATGCTTCTGTTGAAGATTTAACAAAGGTTTCAGGCATATCCACTGCAATTGCGCAAAAAATTTATAATCATTTTAATGAAAAATAAGGGATATTTCATAATTTTTATATTGTTATTTCTATAATATATCTTGTACTGCATCAAAAACCAAAAATAACCCTATGAAAAAACATACTTTTTCTTTTCCAAATATACTAACTTACGCACGAATCATTGCAGTTCCATTGGTTGTGGCATGCTTCTTTTTAGAAGGGCGGCTGCAATCAAGTGATATCGCTCGCTGGGCTGCTGTTTCCATTTTTGTCATTGCATCCATTACTGATTTCTTTGATGGCTATCTTGCTCGTATTTGGAAACAAACATCTAATATTGGTCGCATGCTCGATCCAATTGCAGATAAACTGTTAGTATCGGCCTGTTTACTTTTACTTGCTGCAAATAACACGATCGCTGGGTGGACGCTTTGGGCAGCTATCATTATTCTTTGTCGTGAAATTCTCGTATCAGGATTACGTGAATATTTAGCTGAATTAAAAGTTAGCGTTCCTGTGTCTCGTCTTGCAAAATGGAAAACATCTGTGCAAATGGTAGCAATTATCTTTCTTTTAGCAGGTCCAGCGGGTAACAAAATCATCCCTTACACAATGGAATTTGGCATTACTATGCTATGGATTGCAGCACTTCTTACATTGTGGACAGGGTGGGATTATTTTCGCGCAGGATTAAAACACGTCATTACATGAAAAATCAGGAATATATTAAGACAGATAAATGCATAATGTATACAAGATAACAGAAAAATACATTTTAAAAGTGTTATCATTTACTTTAAATGCAGATTTATAAAAAATTCCGAAATACTGTTTCCGGAATTTTTTATTTATACACGCTTAATTAACCAACAATTTCAATATCAGAAAACCAATAAGCTATTTCTGTTTTTGCAGTTTCAGCGCTATCTGAACCATGAACAGAATTTTCACCAATTGATAAAGCATGTACCTTACGAATCGTTCCTTCCTGTGCATCAACAGGATTCGTAGCACCCATAATTTCACGGTTTTTAGCAATTGCATTTTCACCTTCTAAGACTTGTACAACAACTGGTCCAGAAGACATAAATTGAACCAACTCTTCAAAAAATGGACGCTCTTTATGAACAGCATAAAACCCTTCAGCTTCGTGCTGACTCATCCACACACGCTTAGATGCGACAATGCGCAAACCTGCATCTTCAAGCATTTTTGTAATTGCACCTGTTAAATTACGACGCGTTGCATCCGGTTTAATCATTGAAAAAGTACGTTCTACAGCCATGTTAAAACCTTTGTTTTATTCACAGAATTATATATTGACTCTATTCTTATTAATAATAAAAAACACCTTTTATCAAGTGAAGGCAAAAAAATCTGCATCATTTTTCAAAATCACGTATTTTTTTTTAATATCACATACCTCAGTAAATAAAGAGATATTACTGATTGTGTTAAATTCTTTTTCATCATTCACTGTAAACAAATTTTTATACATTTCTGATAATACAATCTAAAAGATTCAACATTGGTGCGTTTCTTGACCATAATGGTCTTAAACAAAAAAACTGATATAACAATAAACTTCTTTATATATCTAATTTCTACAATAATTTTCCACATTGAATCACTTTAACGGAAGAATTTCGTCAACCTTTTTCCGATCATCATTTCCTTAAAACATATATGGATATTTAAAAACTATAACGTAGACCTAAAACACCTTGAAAAGATTGTTTTCTCTTCTGTCCTTTGACATAATTAGCTTCCATATAAAATACTAACTTTTCATTCACAGAACTTCTTAGACCAACACCTAATTTTCCTGCATTATCTGATAAATCAGTCACAAACTTATATCCTTTATTAAGTACCGCATAATTATCATTAACGTTCTCACGCAACCACGCTACCGTCGCGTAAGCTGTTAACAAATTATTCATGCTCAAACTAAATTCATGTCCTATAGACAATCCAACTTCATTGCGTAATGAAGTCGCTGGACTGATATCTCCAACCATGTCATTTGAAAGCTTGATATTTTTACCTTCAGCCTTTAATAAAGCTACTTGAGCATAAGGTTGCACCCAAGTTCCTTGTTCTGTTGTAAAACGATAGCCTGCTTCAAACGATGTTCCTACTGCTCGTTGCTCGTAATTTCCTTGAATATCTATACCATTTGTCGAAACAGCTTTAAGATTATTTTGATAATAATTATATTTCAAAACACTATCTAAATACCACCCATTATTATCAAAATAACTCACATACGCTCCAAGACTATAAATGCCCATATTACTGACACCACCGCGTTCATGAACAATATGTGCTTGATCATATCCTCCAAAACCACCAATATAAAACTCTCCTCCATTTGTCAGTTCACTTATTCGATCAACACCTAACATTATACCTGTCTGTTCGAGTTTAAAATGTGTGCGTCCTGTAGCAACTTTTTCCGTACTCTTGAGAGTATATACCCATAGAGAAGCATTTCTTTTATTTCTGTTTACAATTCCTCTTCCAGAGCGCACATGCTGCAATTCATTATGCAAAACAAGGCTAGGAGCTACAGCCATAGAGAGAATAGCATCTGTCGAAGGAGTGGTTAAAAAATTAAGATTTTCTAAACTTTGATCTCCATAGTGAAAAAACTGATTTTGATCTTTATCCTCCCAAACATGATCTTGTGGAGACTGAGCATCTGAAGAAACAGAAGCATGATCACTCGGTTCTGAACGTTGCTGACTACGTCTCTGAGAATCTCGACTCTTTGTATAATTTCTTCGATATGCCCTAAGAGAAAGTTTAGCCGATCCTCCTTCAACATCTTTTTTTGGTTCATCGGATTGCATCTCTGCAAATGCAGAATCTGAAGATCTTGAACCATCATCATTCGACTCTAAATGCCGACGACTTCGCTGCTGAGATGTTACATGATTAACTTCACTTTCTGGATGTGGAATAATTGCATATGAATCCTCCTCCCGATCACTCTGGTTTCCTTCATTTGCCTGATATTCTGAATGTAACTTTGTTGAAGAAACATCAGTTTGAGATTGATCCTGATAGACTTCAGAAGAATCATCATCTGTAGGTATATCAGCTGGAAGAGAAGAATTTGACGGCGTATGACTTATGCCTCGACGTGACCGTCTTCGACCACGACTCGGATTCGAATCTTGTTTTTCAAAAGATGTATCAACTGAAGCAACAGCAACCAATTGTTCTTGATTGGCTTCAGAAGGCTGATTTCTTTGAGGTTCTGGTGTATTACCTTCCAACGAAACAGAAGTTGAAGAGATAGGAATGGATGGTTCGAGATTCATTGTTGCATGCCGAGGAGAACGCTTCCGACGCTGTGATGGATTAGATTGCTCTTGATTTGTTTCAGCAGTTTGAGTTTCTCGAATGTCAACGGGAGGCTTCTCTGAAGAAGTAGCAAGAAAAGGAAATAATGCTCCATCATTATTAACATCCCGGGGACGACGACTCCGACTTTGCGTTTCACTCGTTTGACTATCTGAAGGTGAAATTGTTAAAAAAGGTGAATTTTGAGAGTTTTCTGTTAAATGCCTTGGAGTTCTTCTTCTTGGACGAGAAGATGATGTCCCTCTATCTTGTGATGATCGAGAATTTGTACCAACAGATTCAGTCCTTACGAGTATGGGGGGCTGTGATTCCGTAATCCGTATTCGTGAAGATAAATCCGAATTATGTGACTTATCAGAAATTAAACTCAAATACCACTGTGTAGTATTTCTATTGGCTGGAACTTTTTCCATTTTTGGAGAAGTGATTTTTGTAGTTTGTTGTACTTTTTTCACTTTTTTCAAACCATACGTATAGACTCCTCCATCTACAGTATTAATTTTTCTACTCAATTGATCAACTAAAGTAAAAGTAGCTCCTTCACTATTACTTTTATCAGTTATTAAAAGAATATCTGCAATAAGATTAGGTCTTTGTGAAAGATTTTTTGAAAACTCAACACCACTATCCATAACGCTGATTGTATGCTCACCTGAACTCTGATCAATTAACAAATGATCGCTGCGATTTCCCACATTGCTAATATTAAAACGAAAATTTACCTGACCTGAAAGATCTTTAATATAAACTGTCAAATGACGAGGATCATACGGAATAGTAAAAAAACTAACAGTTCCTCCATTCCCCGTTAAATTCCCAATATAAATTTTAGAGAGATTTTCATTGTTTTGCACACCAACAGAAAATAATTCTTCAACAGAACGATTATTAAAAAGAATTTTTTCTCTTACAATAGAGCTGGCAGCATCACCAGCGTATAAAAAGAGATTTCCTCCACTCTTGACGTTTACAGTTTCTCCTAATTTTGTACCACCATACACCCATGAATTGGCATTACTCTCAATCGTTAAATTTATAACCATCCCATCAGGATATATTATTTGTTTACTTCCATTTTCCAAAGTAACATTAGTGGCTATTCCTCCTGCTAAAACATGCTGTTTACCCCCTTTACCAACTCTAGTTCCTGTTGCTTCACCCCCTTTTGTTCTACGCACTTTATAAAGATTTTGCTCTCCTCCTTTCTGAACTATTGTATGCCAAACATGAGCACCATCGTACACATTCTGCTGCCCTGTTATTCCATCTGAACCATTAACTACAGCGTTATAAGCAGTACTGAGTTTACTTGTATTTGTAAGATCTGCAGTCTCTTCCTCGAAAACAAATTGAACACCACCCCTAATGTTAGTTGAAATTGCTCTTCCTCCACGTGTAACGATTTGCATCCCACCTCTTTCAATATGAGCGTGCATTGAAGTTCCACCATTCTCAACAATTTCCACTCCACCATCTCGAATCGTGATGTTTCTTTTTATAGCTGTTATTCCACCATTATGACTATCAATACGTGTAATCAGTGCAGTATTACTCCCCACTGTTCCATTATCATTAACTGTTACAATTTGTAACTGCCTATCTGCATTCTGATCTGCATTTGTAGCTTGTATAAGAAGAGCACTAATCGTTATTATAGAGCAGCTTAATTTGTATTTGTACCGCATGATCTTTACTCCATGCATTAATAATTAAACAAATATCCCGCTACTCCTAAATAACCTTTTTGTATCATAATGTATTTTTATATATCGTAATATGTTTTATTTATGTCATAATGTGTTCTGCTTTACGATATAATAATCTCGCTTAACTCTCTATAACGATCTGAATAATGACAATATTTTCAGTGGAAATAGACAATAATAAGCATTCAAAATAGCATATCATCTATTCAAAATTAAAATACATAATGTAAAATACATATATAAAAAAAACAGCACTGATTCTCTGAAAAACAGTACTGTTCATATGCAATTTATTTTCTATTTTTTATATATTCGTAAAAAATGAATCTCTGATCAATTTAAATTACATTGCCATCTTCTCAGTCATTCAATAATTCAGAGGATGAAATCTTCTTAATCAGTTATTCTACTTAAAAACTATAGCGTACACCTAAAACTCCTTGCAGAGACTGTTTTCTCTTTTGTCCTCTGAGATAATTAGCTTCCGCATAAAGTGTTAAATTTTCATTGACTAAACTATTCAGACCAACTCCCAATTTACCAGCATTGCCAGACAAATCAGTAACAAACCGATTTTTTTCATTGATTGTTGTATGATTGTTATTTACATTTTCACGTAACCAAGCCGCTGTTGCATAAGCTGTTAATGCAACATCAGTATTCAAGTTAAGCTCATGACCTATAGATACCCCAACTTCACTTCGTAATGAAATTGATGGATTAGTCTCTCCAATCATATTATTTTCAAGCTTTATTTTTTTACCTTCAACACGTAACCAAGTTAATTGAGCATAAGGCTGTACCCAAAGATCTTGCTCAGTCTTAAAACGATAACCTGCTTCAACTGATGTACCCACCGCCCATTGCTTATAATCTCCCTGAATAGCCAAACCATTTGTTGAAACGGCTCTAAGATTATTTTGATAATGATTATATTTCAAAACGCCATCTACATACCACCCACTATTATGCCAATAGCTCGCATAAGCTCCTATACTATAGATATTCATCTTACTGATGCCACCTCGATCATGGGCAATACGAGCCTGGTCGTAACCTCCAAAACCACCAATATAAAAATTGCCACTGGTAAATTCACCTAGCCAATCAATACCCAGCATTACACCTGTCTGATCAAGTTTGAAATTGGTACGTCCCGTAGCAATATGTTCCTTACTTCCAATTGCATATGTCCATAGAGCAGTATTTTTCTTCTTATCTCTATTTGCAATTTTTCTTCCAGAACGCACATGTTGCAATTCATTATGAAAAACAAGTTCAGGAGCCACAACCATAGATAAAATAGCATCTGTTGAAGGACTAGTTACAAAATCAGGATACGCAACACCTTCTTTATACTCTGTTTCTACACCTAAATACCACGTTGTTTCACCTGCATTCGTCTTTTTATGCAAATCGTACATATAGGTTCCACCATCAATAGCACTCACTTTTTCCCCAGATGATCCCACCAAAGAAAAGTGCGCCCCGCCGCTTTTATCATAAATTAGATTAAGAGTCTGTGACCGAGGGTCTGTAATTTCAGCTCCAGTATCAGAAAAACTGATAGTATGATTGCCGCTTCCATCCCTTATATAAATACTATCACCACGACCCTCTGCAATAGAAGTATTCATGAGAAAATTTAGACGACCTGAAAGACTCCCTACGTAAAGACGTGAGTAATGGAAAGGAGCACTCGTAGAAATAATACTCTCGTCGCTATTTGAATTATCAACTTCTTGCGAATCTCTAACATAGACGCGAGGCTGATTTGAATCGGCATCATTAGAAATTAAATCTGGATTAGTATCAGTAGAAATAAAAATGACGCTACCATCCCCACTTAAATTCCTAATTACAGAACTTTTCCCATCAAATTCACTAGAAACAAGATACAATTTTGTATTTGTTCCATTTAACACCAGTTTATCAACTTCGGTGTTATTTTCACTCTCATCAGAATTAATACCAGCATAAAGATATAACTTTCCCGAATTGTTAACTGTTATTCCTTCTTTCGAGTCTACCCCAGAATGTATCCATGATTGAGCATTATCATTAATGACGAGTTGGCTCACACGCCCTCCAGAAAATACTGCTTGAACAGCATTGTCCTTTAAAGTAGTCTCTATAGCTGTTCCACCTGCGACAATATACTGTCTTCCATCATCAGAAACTGTGGTTCTTATTGCAGTCCCACCAACTTCTGCCTTCTCATCCTCCTTGCTAATAACTTGTATGCCTCCTTTTCCAATTATTGTATCAATAGCTGTTCCATAATCATATATACTTTGTTGTCCGAATACATCACCTTCACCATAAACTTTCGTGCCTATAGCTGAACTTTTTATGATTTTTGTTTCATCTTGTCCAAAAACAATTTGCTGACCACCCTCAATGATAGCATCGGTGGCAGCCCCTCCATATTGAACTGACTGCTCTCCTCCTGCTTTAATAGTAGAACCTGTGGAAATACTTTTTGTCCCATTGAAAGCTTGAACAACTTCTGTGCCCCCTTTTTCAATGATATTTTCTTTGCTAATACCTCCCCCGAAAATATAGATTTTTCCACCCTGCCCAACTTTTGTATACCCTATCACTCCTGGTTTCCCCTCAGGTTTACTATTTTTATCTAGTTTATCATAAACATAAAATCTATCATTATTCCTGACCTCATTAAAATACACTGTTGAGTTATTTGTCAGCTGTGCAATTACAGGATCTTTTCCAGAAATTGTCAAAATACCATTCTTATAGGAAACTCTATCACTATTTTCGCTGTCAGCAGGAATTTCTTCAGTATATTTCCGCACTATCTTAAGTTCATTGCCATCTTTATGTTGATAACTCTCAATATGATAACCTATATTACCCAATAGATTTAAACTAGAAGATTCTATTGTCACTGTTTCATGTGGAGTACTTACTGTTCCATCTTTACCAAACGCTTTAATTCTTATACATTGTTTCGGTTTTTCGACCTCTGCTTCTGTGCTCTCAAGATTTTCATTATAAAACATGCTCGTACGAATTTTTGTGCCCGTTTTCTTATTCTCATCTAAGATGAAATTTCGGCAAAAATTACTTTCTCCACCCACATCTGCATTTGCATTTTGCACAAAAGAGCTACTAATCAGAAGCGCCCAACAACTTAATTTCCATTTATATTGCATAACCATATCCTTACTATTTCATGCCTGAAAAGACATTGAACGTAATTAGTTGTGCAATGCAATATTTCAACTGCAAGATGTATTTTTTTCCACGATTTGATAAAAATAAAGGTTTTTTTCTTTATTTTTTATTCAATTATTTATCTTAAAGGAGAGAAAAGAATAATGCGTATACCATTTTAATGATATCTTCCCAAAAATAAAAAGATACAAAATATAACAATACATACAATCTATTTAAAATAATACCTCTCTAGCACCTTCCCAATTATTCTCCAATCATCTAGGGAATAAATCATCATAAGAAATTATGAAAGAACACACAGAATATATCTACACTGTCAACGCTATCTCTGCTTGACTGCAAGATAATTTTGGTCACTTTCTAAAAAACTTCTATTGAACAAATCATTAAGAGGTCAGCGTTATCCATAATCTCAACTTGATTAGCTTTCAACAGATTCCATCGCAGCACTCTGTATTTTTCTTTCAAAGTACACGCACAGATACTGAATATGTTCTTAATTCTTTATCGATAATTTCTCTTTTCGTATGCCTAAAAACAAATCATATGCTTCAAAACAAATTTAAATAACATTCATAAGCAATAAAACATCTAATCTGTAAGCAATTTCAAGAGACAAGTACCAAGATTATTTTACTTTATCCATTTTCAACATAAATCATATTTCTATTAGCTCTACCATCGATAGAACGAGCTTTTTCATCAAACTAATCTAGAAGAACACAGTAAACATACGAATTAACATCTAAAAAAGATTGAACGTTGTAATACAATCATAACTTTGCAAAAAATTGTCAATTTGATGTCAATATTAACAATTCTTGACCCAATTTTATCAAAAGGACATCATTTATTGGTAGAATAATCTTCTACGTTGATCACACTCTGTGAATATTATTTTAATTACATTTAAATCATAGCAATACTGACTCGACATTAGTTTTAAATTTTTATAATCATAATTCGCTCATTTTATAAATAATACAGAGGGAAACTCATTCATGTCTATAAGCGTAAAAGAACAAAACGCAAATAAAGGAAACTCTCCTGGTAGAATTTTATTTGCAAGCCTTATTGGAACAACAATTGAATATTTCGATTTTTATGTTTTTGGAACGGCCGCAGCTCTCATATTTCCTTATTTATTTTTTCCAGCTCAAAACGAGCAGCTTGCTATTTTGCAATCTTTTCTTGTTTTTGGTGCTGCTTTTTTTTCTCGTCCCTTCGGTTCAATTATTTTCGGACACTTTGGTGATAAAATTGGACGAAAAGCGACGCTTATAGCAGCTCTTTTGACAATGGGTCTTTCAACAGTTATTATTGGTATTCTTCCTACTTATGAAACAATTGGTTTCTTAGCACCGCTTCTCTTAACCATATGCCGTATTGGTCAGGGAATTGGATTAGGTGGTGAGTGGGGTGGAGCTGTTTTGCTTGCAACTGAAAATGCACCACCAGAAAAGCGTGGTTGGTATGCAATGTTTCCACAATTAGGCGTTCCAATTGGATTATTTTTATCTATTGCTGCCTATCTAGGTATAGTGAACTTCTTTGACCAAGATCAACTTTTTGCATGGGGGTGGCGTGTTCCATTTATTTTCTCTGCTGTTCTCATGATTGTAGGATTATGGGTTCGTATGTCAATTAATGAAACATCTGAATTCAAAAAAACGCTTAAACGCGAAGAGCGCGTTAAAATACCCATTGTACACGTGTTTTCTAAATACTCACGCGTTTTATTTCTTGGCACATTTGCAGGAATGTTAACATTTGCTTTGTTTTATTTGGTCACCGCTTATTTATTAAGTTATGCAACAAATCATCTTAAGTTATCATTCAATCAAGCTCTCGAAGTAGAAATGATCGGTGCTGTTTTTTGTGGTATTTTCACCCTTTTGACTGGAAAAATCTCTGATCGTATTTCACGAAGAACGTTAATGATTTGGGTGACTATCATCACGGGTGTTTATTCTTTTGCAATTCCTTATTTCCTTGCTTCTGGAATTACGGGTATCTTTATGATGTCTGTCATTGGTTTATCGCTTATGGGTATCACATATAGTCCGCTCGGTGCTGTTCTTGCTTCACCATTTCCAACAGAAATTCGATACACCGGCTCATCCGTAGTCTTTAATTTGGCGGGAATTGCAGGCGCATCTGTTGCACCTTATGTCGCCGAATATTTGGTGCAAAATTTCGGCATTGCTTATGTTGGTTATTATCTTCTGTTTTCTTCTATCATTTCTTTGATTTGTTTTGTTGGTTTTACAGATCAAGAAATATCTAACTAACCAATAAAGAAAAAAAAATAACAAGTGCTGGCGGTAGAGATGCCGCCAGTTTCATTTTTAAAGGCATAGGTTGAGGAATATTCCACCATAATATTCCAGCAAACAGCACACAAAGTAAAAAAAACAAAATATCTACAATGGTATTAATATAAATAACAGAGAACATTTGAGATAAGATATGTGTCGTCCCCAACCATGAAACACAAAAAAAAGACAACATAACTGCCCACAAAATAAGCAAAATTCTATCAAAGACCATCATTTATTCCGTTTTTATATTTTGATCGTAAAGCATATTCTTATCAGTTTTAAAAATCACAACAAATACCTACCAGTTTTCTTCTGAGCTTTCCAAAATAAAAAAAATCTGACTTAATTATTGTCACTGTCCTGATGAAAATCGAAAAAAAGACGCTATCTACATCAAAGTTTTTTCCAAGAGCGATCTTTAGTTTGCTGCCAATAAGTGAGATCATAATTTTGTGCTTTATATTCCTTCCATTGAGAACGAGCGAGATTTAATTGCTCTTCATCACAATCATCAAACAGAATAACAAGTCGTTGATAACAACTAATATCCGAACAAATAGCTCCCTCTAGGAGAAAACGCACCTTTGAATCATTCGGATTTTCACATCCTGTTGTCAAAAATACTGGCTGAAGACTTGAATATTTATCACATTCCGTTCCATGCCCAATGAAAGATTCATCAGAATAAACCCACAAACGAGTATCTATAACGTCACGTTGCTCGTTACTGGTACACTGTATGGTCACTCTTCCAAAACGAGCCAAAGCGCGCTCCACAAGTGTCGGCAAAACATCTTCAAATCTTGAATGCATCAAATGATAAAAAATAATATCCATTAATTCTATCTTTCATCATTCCTTATCAACTTTGCATATCATATCTTTTCAAAATAAATAAAATGAGAGACAAAATCTCTCTTATTTAAGATAAATAAAAAATATATCTTCTGCTCTTTTTAAAATATTTCTCTGTGCATCATTATCAAAAAAGAATGTAATCTGGAATAAATTAAATTAGAATGGGTTAGTGATCTTTTATCATTCTAATAGAAACACATAATATACATCAAAATAATTTCTGAATTTTGCTTATATTAAAGTACAATGCATCAAAATTTAAACTTAAAGGTGCTTTCTCATCCATGCGGATTACTGAATTATACATTTTAAAGCGCATTTTCACTCTTTTCAGTGCTGTTGTAATTGCTGCAATCAGTATTAGCTGGATAGTACAAATCCTTGCACGCATTAACTTTCTCACAACAAGTGGTCAAACCTTTTTAACAGCTTTGTATTTTTCGTCTCTCTTGCTTCCTTCGGTTATCTCTCTCGTTATTCCATTTTCACTAGCGATTGCTATTATAACCATTCTTTCAATTATGAATCAAGATTCAGAGTTAACGATTATCAACGCTTCTGGCATGCCCCAAAATGTTGTCTGGAAACCAATTTTTCTTTTAGCTATCCTTGCTTCACTTGTATCATTTTCCATCGCCAATTTTGTTACTCCTCAAGCGCGTCTTAATATGCGGCATATGCTGGCAAGTGCTCACTCCGATCTCATTAGCCTCTTTATTAACGAAGGCAGTTTTCAAGAGTTAACAAAAAATCTCTATATAGAAATTGGTGAACGAACCCCCGACGGGAATATTGAGCGTCTTTTCATTGCAGATCAACGCGACCCTCAAGTTGATCTTTTTTATTATGCCACGAAAGGAGCGGTTATTAATAATAAAAATGGCAGCTTTCTCGTTCTCAATGATGGAGAAATAGAAAGAGTCAATCACCAAAATGATAGTGTTTCAATTATTAAGTTCAGTTCTTATACTTTTAATCTAAGTGAATTTATACCTAATAATGGAACTCCTATTATTTACCCTAAAGATAGACCCCTTTCATATTTATCTCATCCTGATCCAAATGATCCCTATTATCAACAGAACCCACTCCAGTATCAAGCTGAATTTCACCGTCGACTCACAGAATGGTTCTATTCTATTGTGTTTGCGTTAATTGCATTAGTAACAGCAGGAAATGCACGTCCCTATAGACAAACACACATATCTATAAATTTTTTTGCTATTGCTTTCTCTTTTCTCATTTACTGGATAGCATACTTCTTTGCTGAAAAAGCAAAAAATAACCTTTTTTATATCCCTATACTCTATATCCTACCAATAGGAATAAGCATTCTTCTCTTTTTTATACTTTTTAAAAACTATAAAATTGACGTTTTGCAAAATCTAATAATATCATTTAAATATTTTTTTAAAATGAATAAACAAATTTAAATATCAAAGCTTTCACTATTTTCGGACAAAATATGATGATTGGACGGACGCTCGGACGGTATTTTTTCGTGTATTACCTCAAAATAACTAGCTATTTTGTGTTAGGTATTTTTACTCTTGCTTTTTTAATTGACTTTACGGAAAATTCTAATCGACTAGCTTCTCTTCCTCATTATACGACGAAAGGAGCAATTCTTATCTCTATGTTGCGTATTCCTTTTATTATGCAACAGCTCTTTCCTTTTATTGCATTATTTTCTGCCATGACAGTGCTTCTTTCACTGAACCGAAAATTTGAACTTGTCATTGCTCGCTCCATCGGTATTTCTGCATGGCAATTTTTAACACCTGCTTGTGTTGGAGCCTTGCTTCTCGGATTATTTGCGATTCTTTTTGTTAATCCATTTGCAGCATGGGGATCTGCTCAAGCAGAAAAAATGATGGCTGAATGGCGAGGTAATAATATCAAAACATCAATGAACAACACACGCATCCCATGGTTAACACAACACACAAACTTAGGAACAACCACCATCGGAGCTAGATCGATCATAGATCAGGGACTTTCTCTTATCGACGCAACTTTTGTACAATACAATAACAATGCAACAATAAAAAATTGGATTAATACAAATAAAGCAACACTAATAAATGGAGCCTGGCTATTAACAAATGGAACAATCTATAAAACAGGTCATACTCCTGAAAAATTTACAAAACTTTTAATAAAAACAAATTTAAAACCTGAGTTTTTAACTGAATATTTAGCTGATCCTGCAACCATCCCGTTTTATAAATTACCCAAAAAAATTGCAGCTGCACACTCATTGGGTTATTCTGCTAATAAATTTGATATGTATCTACAATCATTGATTGCTTTGCCTGCATTACTTGTTGCAATGACTCTTATTGCGGCAACTGTGTCACTCAAATTTACACGCTTTGGACAGTCTGGAATATTCATTTTTGGTGGTGTAATTGCTGGATTTATACTTTATGTTATTTCAGTGCTTGTTCAAGCTTTTGGAAATGCTGGATATGTTCCACCAATTATTGCTGCTTGGGTACCAGTTGTTATTGCATTGTTTTTTGGTATCTCTTTTTTGCTTTACAAAGAAGATGGTTAAATGAAATCGTTAATACGTAAGAGAATAATCTTGATACAATTAAAAAAAATCATCAAAAATAGTGCTATAATTTTTGTTTTAGGAGTTGTTACACCTTCGATTGCTAAAGAAAAAGATCCTCTTTCTTTTTCTACAAGCAATCTTCAAAAGCCGACAAACCCTCTTTTACTTTCTGCTGACAAACTCATTTACGATCGGTATAAAAATGCCATTTTAGCACAAGGAAATGTGCAAATAGAATATAATGGCAATAAAGTTGTCGCTCAAAAAATCACTTACAATCAAAAAACAAAACGTGTCATCGCACAAGGAAATGTTGAAATTGTTCAAAAAGATGGCAACAAAATCTATTCCAATCAAATTGATATCACTCAAGATTTTAGTGAAGGATTTATAAATTTTTTACGGGTTGAAACAACGAATAACACACATTTTGCTGCTGCAAATGCTCAACGTATAAATAATGAAATAACAATCTTCAATAATGCTATATACACAGCATGTGCACCGAATTATTGTCGAGTAGATCACGAAGTTTTATGGCAAATCAAAGCAAAAAAAATTATATGGAATAGTGTCTTAAAAACAGTCCGTTTTGAAGATGGCTACTTTGAAATTTTTGGTATGCCAATTATACGCTTTCCAGTTTTTGAACTCCCTGATCCAACTGTAAAACGCATAAGTGGTCTTCTTTCACCCCATTTTTTATATGCTGATTATCTTGGTATTGGTCTAAAAAATTCTTATTTTTGGAATTTATCACCTCATTACGATTTTACTCTTTCCACTACTCTATACACGCAACAAGGACTGCTCACAGAAGGTGAATGGCGTCAACAATTTAAAACAGGACAGTATAATATTCGTTTTGCTCATATACACCAAATCAATCCTCATAAATTTGATAATAACACGATTGATAAAGAAAACATTAACCGTTACATGCTGGCCACTAAAGGTGATTTTCGTATTAATGCTCGCTGGATCTACGGCTGGGATATTTTTACACAATCAGATCAACATTTTGGTCGAGCATATAACCTCGAAAATTATAATAATCCTGTGCAACTTTCTCAGCTTTATTTAAATGGTCTTGCGGGTCAAAATCATTTTGATATGCGTTTTTATCACTTCACTGTTCAAGATCTAATCCGTAACAATTCTCTGAATAAACATTATTCCCGGCAAGCATGGGCTCTTCCTCGCATCGATTATTCTTATATCTTCGATAAATCAATTTATACTGGAGAACTTAGCTTTCACAGCAATATACAATCAATTTATCGCGATCATACTGAGTTTGATAAAATTAACCAGCAACATTATCTTCTTAATTCTTCTCGTTTCTATGATATCGCTGGCAATAGCTTTCGTTTAACAGGAGAAATAGAATGGAAAAAACGCCTTAAAACAAAAAGTGGGTTAATACTAACCCCTATCTTCGCTTTACGCACCGATACAATCGTAACAAATACTCATGAAAACTATAATATCAATACAATCAATAACTCTAGAACGAATTTTAATATTGCTTCATCAGCAATCCGTAATATGGCAACCGCAGGTTTAGAGGTCCGTTATCCTCTTCTTATTACGACTAAAGGTTCCACACAAATTTTAGAACCAACAGCACAAATTTTTATACGCAATAATGAGCGCTACATTGGACGACTACCCAATGAGGACGCACGAAGCTTTATATTTGACGCAACAACTTTATTTCAACGCGATAAATTCTCTGGATATGATCGCGTAGAAGGAGGAAGCAGAGCAAATGTAGGGTTAAGATATTTTGGAAGTTTTAACAATAATTGGTCGCTTTATGGTCTCATTGGACAATCCTTTCATATTGCAGGAAAAAATTCTTTTGCAGAAAAAGATTCTATTAATGTAGGATTCGATTCAGGCCTTGAAACAACACGATCAGATTATGTTGCAATGTTTGGAGCAAATCACGATAGTGGTTTTTCGCTAGCATCTCGAGGACGTTTTGATAAAAACACAGGAAAAATTCATCGTGGTGAAATAGAAACGTCACAAAAGTGGTCAAATTTTTGGGTTGCTATGCAATATGCCTATATTAAAAACCAACCCAATTATGGATATGAGAAAAATCGCCAAGAAATTTCTTTTCAAACAAGTCTTCAATTATCTGATTATTGGTCTTTTGATAATAATGCTAGTTATGATTTAGTTTCTAGAACATTCGTCAAACGGGGAATAAGTTTAAATTATATGGATGAGTGCTTCAAAATGAAATTTGGATATCAACAAATCTCCAGCCCAGGAAAAAACACACCCTTACAGAACTTTAACTTTTCCTTTTCGCTTCGAACATTAACACATACAAATCAAAAAATTTAAGTAAAAATTATAGCAATAATGTATAAAGCTTTTAACTTATTATTGTTTTTACGAAGAAAACCATATATTTTTAACAATCGATAAAAATCGATAAACAGATGTAAAGGTTCATTTACATGAACGGACTTAAAAATAATTCTCTCACTTTATTTTGTATTACCCTATTAAGTATAAGTGGTCTTTCTATAAAGACATCATTTATATCGCCTGCTTTTGCACAGACAACAGTCGCTGTTACCGTCAATGGAAATATTATTACAAATTATGATATTCAAAAACGTGTTGCTTTCCTCAAATTACAGCAGAAAAAAGGAAATCTCCTTGCTCAAGCTAAAAATGAACTTATTGATGAAATGCTCAAAAACGATGAAATAAAACGTCGGAATATTGAAGTAAATGATGATGAAGTTAATCAAATTTTTGGAAATTTTGCCGCACAAAATCAGATCAGTGTAGATCAACTTCAAGAAGTTTTAATTCAAAACGACATAACGGTAGAACACTTTAAAGCATATATCCGTGGGCAAATAGGATGGGGGCGTCTTGTTCATGCACGGTATCAAGCTGAAGAAGTTTTTCTTACTGAGCAAGAAGTAGCACACAGAATATTAAAAAATGGTGGGATTAAACCTTCAACAGACGAATATACATTACAGCAAATCATTTTTGTGATCCCACCTCATCGTCGTTCAGAAATTCTACAAAGGCGTAAACAAGAAGCAAATAATTTTCGAACACATTTTCAAGGATGTTACAATACTAAAAATCAAGCTAAAAACGTGTTAGATGTTACCGTTCGAAATCTAGGAAAATTTTTGAAACCACAATTACCTAAAGGGTGGGAAGAAGATATTCTTGCAACGCCTGTAGGAAAAATGACAAAACCACACGAAACAACGTATGGTATTGAAGCAGTTGCTGTTTGTAACATCAAGAGAGTCTCTGATGATCGTGTTGCTCAACTTATGCTTTCTATTGAGGAGAGCAAAAAAGTCACTCCTCAAAAACTTGAAGCTCTCAGTAAAAAATATTTAGAAGAGTTGCGCAAAACAGCGCTTATCCAAAATTCATAATGCTCCCATTAGTTGTTAGTAGTGGTGATCCAGCCGGTATTGGACCTGAAATAGCTATAAAAGCGTGGAATATGCGTCATATACGTCATATTCCTCCTTTTGTTCTTTTAGCGGATCCTGAAATGATTCGTTCACGAGCACACTTTTTAAAATTGACTATTAATATAGAATCTGTGCGTATCAATAATCTTGTCGACAACTTCCAAACAGCTCTCCCTATTTTACCATTAAAAAACAAACAAAATCACCAGGTAGGATTACCTTCACCCAATAATGCTGCTGGAATAATTGAAGCGATAGAACAAAGCGTTCAATTGATACAAAGCGGTCATGCATGTGCACTCATCACTTGTCCTATTGCAAAAAAAAACCTTTATGATGCTGGATTTAAATTTCCAGGACATACTGAATTCCTTGCATATCTAGCTCATAAAACTTCTAATAAACAATATCATCCTGTTATGATGTTATACGGATCGCAATTAAAAACAATACCTATTACAGTTCATATTCCACTCAGTGAGGTTTCTTCACACCTCACCCGCAATTTAATCATCCAAACTGCATTAATTACTGAAAATAGTTTAAAAGCACAATTTGCCATAACATCACCACGTTTAGCAGTTGCAGGTCTTAATCCTCACGCTGGAGAAAATGGAGGAATTGGAAAAGAAGATATTGATATTATTGTTCCCTCCATACAATATCTTAAACAAAAAGGATTAAATATTGTAGGTCCTTTACCTGCTGATACAATGTTTCATGATCGCGCGAGAAAAATGTATGATGTAGCTCTTTGTATGTATCACGACCAAGCCCTTATTCCTGTTAAGACATTAGATTTCGATACCACTGTCAATGTTACATTAGGGCTTCCTTTTATAAGAACGTCTCCAGATCATGGGACCGCTTTTGATATTGCCAACAAAGGGATAGCCTCTCCAGAAAGTTTCATTTCTGCTCTCAAACTTGCAGAACAACTTGCAAAAAACAATCAACAAGCATGCCAATAGATAATTTACCACCTCTCCGTGAAATCATTGATACATATAAACTGAAAGCTCATAAATCTTTAGGTCAAAATTTTCTGCTCGATCTTAATTTAACCTCTAAAATTGCTCATCAAGCTGGAAATATAGAAGAAAAACCAGTTATTGAAATTGGACCTGGCCCTGGAGGATTAACCCGCGCTTTACTTGCCAAAGGTGCTATAGTCACAGCAATCGAACGTGACGAACGTTGTCTTCCTGCATTATTAGACATAAAAAAACATTATCCTCAAAGATTAAATCTTATTTTTAATGATGCATTAAAACAAGATTGTTCAAAGCTTTTTGAAACCAATTCAGAAAAGCCACGTATTATTGCAAATCTTCCATATAACATCGGGACACAGCTCCTATTAAACTGGCTTTTGACGCAACCATGGCCTCCTTTTTATGAATCCATGACTCTAATGTTTCAACGTGAAGTAGCTAAGCGTATTACTGCAATTCCTCAATCTCCTCATTACGGACGTCTCAGTGTCTTATCTGGATGGCGTACTCTAGCAAAGATTGCATTTGATGTTCCACCACAGGCTTTTACACCAGCACCTAAAGTAACATCTTCTGTTGTTCATATTATTCCACGCCCACAACCTCTTGTTTGTTCTGCACAAAAATTAAGCCTTGTAACACAAGCTGCTTTTGGACAAAGACGAAAAATGCTTCGTCAAAGCCTTAAATCTATTGGAGGAGAAAAACTTTTAGAAAAAGCGGAAATTGACGGAACACGTCGAGCTGAAACACTTTCCATTCCAGAATTTGTAGCTTTAGCTAACTTACTTGTTTTGAAAGATTAAGCTCTTACTTATTTAAAAATTTTCTTAAAGATAACCATGTTTAATCAATTTTTTCAGCAATTAGTCTATCAATGAAAGTTTCAAGAAAACAACAACGATCACGTTTCATTGTCTCCGCTAAATAAATTGATTTAATTAACAACAAAGATTTATTTAAATCCTCATTGATTACTACATAATCATAAGAACGCCAATGTTCCATTTCTACTCGTGCATTATTCAAACGCAAATGGATGATATCCTGACTATCTTCTGCTCGACGATGCAAACGAGAAACTAATTCTTTCATTGATGGAGGGAGAATAAAAACAGAGACAGTATCTCCTGGCATTTTTTTTTGAAGCTGTTCTGTTCCTTGATAGTCAATATCAAAAAGCATATCATGACCAGCATTCAATGTATTTTCAACATTTTCACGCAGAGTTCCATAATAATTTCCATGAACTTCCGCCCACTCAATAAATTCGTCTCCATCACGCTTTCGCTCAAACTCTTTTTTTGAAATAAAGTGATAATGAATACCGTCAACTTCACTGGAGCGTCTTTGCCTCGTCGTTACGCTTATAGACAGCTCTAGTTTTTGATCTTTTAACAATAACCGAGATAAAGTTGATTTACCTGCCCCTGAAGGAGAAGAAAGAATAAATAGAAAACCGCGACGATGATCTTTTTTTTGAATACTCAATTTACTATCCAGTAACATCATATCACTTACTTTGTAAAAACTCGTCTCTATACCACAATATTAGAGCTTTGATCATAAATTTATAAAACTTAATGCTCACGTTTTAATGCACGCCATTTACGAACATTTTTATTGTGTTCATCTAAAGTTTTAGAAAAAATATGCCCACCAGAACCATCCGCTACAAAATAAAGCGCATCACTTTTTGGGAATTGAGCAACCGCTTCCAGAGAGCTACGTCCCGGATTTGCAATAGCTGTTGGCGGCAATCCATTAATCTTATAGGTATTATATGGTGTTTCTTTTTCAAGATCTGAGCGATAAATCGCACGACCTGAAGGTTTTCCTTTCCCACCAAAAATGCCATAAATCACTGTTGGATCAGACTGAAGACGCATATGTTTAGAAAGACGATTATAAAATACTGCTGCAACAAGAGGTCTTTCTGATGCAATGCCAGTTTCTTTTTCAACGATCGATGCTAATGTAACAAACTCATCAATAGATTTAATTGGTAAATCTGGTGAACGAGTAGCCCATATTGCATTAATTAATTTTGTTTGTCCTTCATGAAGTCTTTTTACAATTTCCTGTCGCGTTGTACCACGAACAAAATGGATAGTATCTGTCATTAAGCTACCTTCTGGAGGCAAAATCTTCGGAAGATCACCAATCAAAATTTCATTCGCAGCTAATCGATCAAAAACCTGTTGAACTGTCAAACCTTCCGGTACTGTAAATGTATATTCAATAGATTTTCCTCTTACAAGAATATCCATAATATCTTGCATAGAAGCATAAGCTGGAATTAAATATTCTCCAGCTTTGAGGCTGGTTTCTTTTCCATAATAACCAACTCCATAAATAAAAATATCAGATGATCGAATAAGTTCACGTTTTTCAAGCAACGTAGCAATTTCTCGAATACCCATTCCAGTAGAAATAAGAACAACTTGTTCTTGCTTAGCTATTCCCTTATTTTCAAAAATACTTTTTCCAATATAAAAAGGGATGCTCACAGCTAAAAGAATGATCATAATCAGCATCAAAAAGAAATTACCGAGAATGACAAATGGATTACGTGCAATACGTGATTTTTTTCGCTTTTTATGCGCTAACATATCACTATGTTCTATCGAATAATCCAACGAAGTTTCATTAACATCTTGCATCAGCTTTTCGTTTTTTTCATCGAACATAATCATAAATCTCAATAATTTCTAAAGACTATGCTGCAATTTTTTACTTATATCTTGCCATAAAAAAAGAAAAAACACTGTCTACCCTTCAAAACGCCGCATCACCAAAGACGCATTTGTTCCACCAAAACCAAATGAATTGGAAAGAACCGTATTAATTTTTCGTTCACGTGGTTTATGAGGAACAAGGTCGATTTTTGTTTCAACTGATGGATTATCAAGATTGAGTGTTGCAGGTGCTATATTATCTCGTATCGCTAAAACGCAAAAAATAGCTTCAACAGCGCCAGCCGCACCGAGTAAATGTCCGATAGAAGATTTTGTGGAAGACATAGATACTTGTGATCCATAATTTCCCAAAACACGTTCAACAGCTGCCAACTCTATCACATCAGCCATTGTCGATGTACCATGAGCATTAATATAATCAATATCGCATACATTTACACGTGCATTCTTAAGAGCAGCGATCATACTGCGTTGCGCACCTTCCCCATTTTCTGAAGGCGCGGTAATATGATAAGCATCACCGGATAAACCATACCCAATAATTTCAGCATAAATGCGAACACCACGCTTTTTTGCGTGCTCAAGTTCTTCTAAGACAACAATTCCAGCTCCTTCACCCATAACAAAACCATCACGATCCATATCATAAGGACGTGATGCATGCTCAGGATCATCATTACGACACGTGGAAAGAGCTTTACATGCAGAAAAACCAG
The DNA here is from genome assembly GCF_026929975.1 of Bartonella sp. F02. Taxonomy (GTDB): domain Bacteria; phylum Pseudomonadota; class Alphaproteobacteria; order Rhizobiales; family Rhizobiaceae; genus Bartonella. The sequence goes on along the minus strand of NZ_JANHOK010000003.1, from coordinate 200,316 downwards.
CAAGAGAAATCCGATTGATTGGAGATTCTGTACCTCCCGCTACCATCACATCCGCGTCCCCCAATGCAATCAAACGCGCTGCATCACCAATCGCATGTGCACCCGTTGAACAAGCCGTTACAACAGAATGATTAGGACCACGCAAACCGTGTTTAATAGCAACATAACCAGAAGCAAGATTAATTAAACGACCGGGAATAAAAAAAGGAGAAATCCGTCGCGGACCTTTATCACGAAGCGTATAACCTGCTTCAACAATACCCTCAATACCACCAATACCTGAACCAATCATCACACCAGTATGAACTTGGTCTTCATCATTTTTAGGATGCCATTCTGCATCTGAAAGGGCTTGATCCGCCGCAGCCATTGCGTAAGCAATAAATGCATCAACTTTACGCTGTTCTTTAGGCTCCATATGCAAATCAGCATTATATGTGCCATTTGTTCCATCCCCTGAAGGAATCCGCGCGGCAATCTGACATGGCAAATCAGCTACATCAAATTCGGTAATACGTCGAACACCACTTTTTCCTTCAAGAAGTCGCCTCCAACTATATTCGATATCACCAGCCAAAGGAGATACCAATCCTAAACCAGTAACAACTACACGTCTCATATCTCTAACCTTGAATCGAACTCCCCCTTAAAGCCGCATCCCAAACAGCTTCAAGTTAAAATTGAAGGACAAAAATTCGTGTTTTTACCCTTCAATAAAAATCACGCGGAAGCTTTATCAATAAACTTCACAGCATCATTAACTGTAACAATCGTTTCGGCGACATCATCTGGGATTTCTACACCAAATTCTTCTTCAAAAGCCATAACGAGCTCAACCGTATCAAGGCTATCTGCGCCTAGATCATCAATAAAGCTTGCATTGCCTACGACTTTATCTGCATCGACGCCAAGATGCTCTACGATAATCTTTTTAACGCGCTCTTCTGTATCACTCATGTTGAAATCCTTAAATTTATGTTGTTTTCCTGAATCTGATTAGCGACATAAACTAATATAATCAAGTAATAGATGCATTGCTCAAAAATTTTAACAGTGTTTATAATATTTACTCTGTGGATAATCTTTTATAAAATGCATTCATTCGACATCCTAATACAACTTAAGCAGCTATCACATTCAATACACACATCCCTCTATTTTATTCAATAATCATCTAAAATAATAAATTTTATAAATCAATGTAGAATAATACAAAATAGAGAAAATATTCAAATCATTGCCATACCACCATTAACATGTAGTGTCTGACCCGTAATATACGCTGCCTCATCACTTGCTAAATAAACGGCCGCAGAAGCTATATCTTTCCCTACTCCTATACGCTTCATCGGAATTGCTGCCATAATTGCTTCTTTTTGTTTTTCATTGAGTTTATCGGTCATTGCAGACTGAATAAACCCCGGAGCAATACAATTAACAGTTACATTTCGTGATGCAATTTCCTGTGCTAATGATTTAGAAAAACCTATCATACCAGCTTTCGCAGCACAATAATTCGTTTGTCCAGGATTCCCAACAACTCCAACGATAGATGTGATGTTAATAATACGTCCATAACGGCGACGCATCATAGCATGCGCTAATTCACGTGTTAGAATAAAAGAAGCTGTCAAATTTATAGCCAATACATCATCCCAATCTTGATCCTGCATCCGAACTAAAAGACTATCTCGAGTAATTCCAGCATTGTTAATAAGAATATCAATACCACCCATTTCTTCTTCTGCTTTTTTAGCTAATTGTTTAACAGCTTCACGTTCAGATAGATTAGCGGAAAAAATAAAAACATCTTTGCCAAGATCTGCTGCAATTTCTTTAAGTTTTTCTTCACGTGTTCCATGAATCACAACAATTGCTCCTTGCGCATGTAAAGAACGAGCAATTGCCTCACCGATGTCTCCAGATGCTCCCGTGACAAGTGCTTTACGACCAACTAAATTAAACATCTCAAAATCCTTAAAAAATTAAACACCAAGCACTCGCAGTGCCTCTTCAATTTCTTCAGCTGTATTTACTGTTAACCCATTGATATCTTTGTTAATACGACGTGCTAAACCTGTTAATACCTTCCCTGAGCCTACTTCAAACAGTCTATTCACTCCACTGGTACTCATCCACTCAATTATTTCACGCCATCGGACTCTCCCAGTTACTTGATGAACAAGAAGGGTAACAATACGCTCAGGATCACTTTCTGGAGTAACAGAAACATTTGCAACAAGTGGAATAGTAGGTGCTACTTTATTAACACAAAAAAGTGCATCTTTCATCACCTCAGCAGCAGGCTGCATTAAAGATGAATGAAAAGGAGCAGATACAGGAAGAATGATTGCACGTTTCGCACCTTTTCCTGATGCAATTTGTACCGCTTTCTCAATCGCTTTTGTTTGTCCTGAAATAACAATTTGCCCACCGCCATTATCATTTGCAATCTGACAGACCCCCTCTTCTAAAACAGTTGTGCAAATTTCTTCGACATCTTTCTCATCTAAACCTATAAGTGCTGCCATCGAACCTTCTCCAACAGCAACAGCAGACTGCATAGCATTTCCACGAATCCGTAAAAGCTTTGCTGTGTCTGCTAAACTAAATGCACCGGCCGCACAAAGTGCCGAATATTCCCCCAAAGAATGACCGGCAACAAATTTTACTTTTGATTTTATATTGAGCCCTAATTCTTCCATTACACGGATAATTGCAATAGATACAGCCATCAACGCGGGTTGCGCATTAGCGGTTAAAGTCAAGGTATCTGCAGGCCCTTCAAAAATAATTTGTGATAATTTCTCACCTAAAGCATCATCAACTTCTTCAAAAACCATTCGTGCTGCAAGAAATTGTTCCGCAAGAACCTTACCCATACCAACAACTTGGCTTCCCTGTCCTGGGAAAGTAAATGCTGATTCCATCCGCCAACTCCTAAAATTATACAATTAAGCTCTCTTATCTTGATTCATCTCGTGAATACAAATCAAAATAATTTATTTGAAACGAATACCTGTCTTCAAATTATACTTCAAAGGAGGAATGTGATATAAAAAATCAGGAAAATATGATGCGATAAATCGAGAAACAACCCAACTTACTAAACCTCCTAAAATTGAACCAACCAAAACATCAAAAGGATAATGCACACCTGTAAAAACACGCCCCCAACAAACTAAACATAAAAGAATTAAAGCAAATCGAGACGCAGTTTTGTACCGATAAAAATAAAGACTCGACATATAAGCTGAGACAACCAACGCGTGATTACTTGGAAAAGAAGCAGTTGCTTGATGCTTAATCAAAGGAGGCTCTAAATACGTAACGAATGGACGTGGACGAAAATAAATGCAAGAAATAAGATATCCTACTAAAAGAGCGATACAAATACTAATACATATACTTAGCGTTACTTGCCGTTCTCTATATCCGCCACAAAACCAAAGAGCACAAAGATGCAAAGGAAGAATATAAATCAAAAACTTGGCACAAATAATTCCAACCCAAATAAAAACTGACCACAACTCACAATTGCCAGACAGTATTTCAAAAAGCGCCATATCAATCTGACTCAAAAAATCCATTTTTATTTCTCTGTTTAATTTTTATGATTAATGATGAAGTATATAAAAATATATCAAAACTCAATAAGTTATATTTTTTGCAAACGTAAACTTGCTATTTCTTAAGATAAGCTGTAAACATGAGTGGTTTATTACCGGCACTTTAGCTGGGGGTTGAACGGAGGGCTGGAAATAACCAGTAGGAAACATAATAAATTCCGACCTCCCGTATCTCCGCTCTCGGATGTCTCTAAGTATACACAAAGCGTCCTTTCTTCTTTGGATTTTCCAAAAAGACAAGTCGCAGAGGCTTTGCGCTAAACCCGGTGAATTTTAATTGAAGAAAGGCAAAAACAATGGCTCTTTATGAACATATATTCCTTGCCCGACAAGACATTGCACTGCAGCAAATTGATGAGCTTTTAAAAATCTACAAAGATATCATTGAGGCACATGGTGGGAAAGTTGGGCGTATAGAAAACTGGGGTCTTCGCCCTCTTGCTTATCGTATTCGTAAGAATCGTAAAGCCTATTATGTTTTGGTGAATATTGATTCTCCAGCTGAAGCAATTTCTGAAATTGAACGCAAAATGCGTATCAATGAAGATATTTTGCGCTATATGACTATTCGCGTAGAAAAACATGAGAAAGAGCAATCTGCTATGCTTTCACGCCTTAATCGTGGTGATTCTCATGGAAGAGATGAAGAACGATCTCGTTATTCACATCACAAAACTGAGGATACTGGAAAAGGAGTAGAATAATGACTGATACTAATCAAACTGTAGCTCGTCGTCCTTTTCATCGTCGTCGTAAGACATGTCCGTTTTCAGGTGAAAACGCTCCAAAAATTGATTATAAAGATGTAAAATTATTGCAACGTTATATCTCAGAAAGAGGGAAAATTGTTCCTTCACGGATTACAGCGGTTAGCCAAAAAAAGCAGCGTGAATTAGCAAAAGCAATCAAACGCGCTCGTTTTCTTGGTTTGCTTCCATATGTAGTTAAATAAAGTATAAATACATTGTGCAGTCAGATAGCTATTTGACTGCTTTTCCCTTTAATTGATTATTAGACCTATTAAAGGACGCATAAAATACCCAAGGTTGGAGCATCATGGTTCTCCTAACTGCAAAAAGCAGGACAGCAATAAATGAAAAATTTTTATTTTTATCAAATCATGATTGGTATTTTAGCTGGATTATTTTCCTCTATTATAGGAATAATAATCATAAATGTAGCGAATATAGCACCTTATCTTTCTCCTCTTCTCGGATGCTTTATTTCACTTCCGATCTTCATTGTTGCATTTGGTCGAGGAACCTTATCTAGTTTTTTTGCCTTAATAAGTGCAACGATTATGCTTGCCATCACTAATAATTTTTATATTGGTTTTGGCTTTATGTTATTTTTCTTTCTACCTGCTTTCTATGCTTCTTGGCTTCTTGGACTTGCGCGACCTGCGCAAAAAGAAAATTCACTCGTATGGTATCCGTTGTCATCAGTCATTTTTCTTTTAACCAATTTTATTGCTCTAATATCGACTTTTATTGGTGTTTATATTCAAACAAACCAAAGTGCTCCTATTATAATAAAAGAAATCACTGAAACCATAGTACAAGCTATGCGACAATCACAATCTATATCAGAAGCAGATATTCTTGCTTTCAGTGAGCTTTTAACAACACATGCCGCAACATTGACGGCTATTATACTTACTGTTTATAGCTTGATTTTTCTCATTGGAAATCTTTATTTTTCAATGGTCACAGCACAATATCTGAAATGGTTTACAAGACCTCGTGATGATTGGAGCCAAACTTTCCGCCTTCCAATTTCAGGTTTAATTACCTTCATCGTAGCTGGTACAGGATCAATGATGAGACTCGGCTCTATCCTTGATTTAAGCACACGCGTCTTTGCAACTGCGTATATTGTTGTCATAGCAATCAGCGGCTTATCATATCTCCATAATATTACAAAAGGCATCAATGGGCGAACAATTATATTGTTCTTTGTTTATACCGCTATTTTTACTGTTTTTTTTGCCTCTCCTGTTTTTATTATGATGCTTCTTATGGGCATTTGGGCAACGATTCAATACCACAGCAAATCACGTGATAAACTCCACTAAGTGGTTTATTTGAAAGGAAAAAACTATGGATGTTATTCTACTTGAACGCATCACTCGTCTTGGCCAGATGGGTGACATTGTTTCCGTCAAAGACGGTTATGCACGAAATTTTCTTTTGCCCCAAGGAAAAGCTTTACGTGCCAATGAAACTAATAAAAAACGTTTTGAAACTCAACGTGCACAACTTGAAGCACGTAATCTTGAACGTAAGAATGAAGCTCAACAAATTGCTGACAAGCTCGATGGAAAATCATTTATTATTATCCGTTCAGCTGGTGAAACAGGTCAACTTTATGGCTCTGTATCAACACGCGACATTGCAGAAATTATAACTTCTGATGGTTTTTCTATTGAGCGAAACCAAATTGAGCTTAACCATCCAATAAAAAATATTGGTCTTCATACCATCCATCTTAACCTACATCCCGAAGTTCAAATTTCTGTAACACTAAATGTTGCACGCTCAACCAGTGAGGCACAACGTCAAAAAGAAGGTGAAAATCTTATTTCTTCTGAAACAAAAGAGGAAATTCAAGAACAACCATCGATAGAAAAAAATGATAACAAGAATGAAAATAATTCTACCGAAGTAGCTTAATCAAAAATTCATTTCATCTATTTGATTTTATTATATTTTTATAAAAGTGATCTCCCACCAAAAGTACTCAATTTTCAAATTGAGTACTTTTTTATTATCATAATTTAAAAATTAAATGATCTTCATATTATATTATAAGTACTCAAAACGTTATCGGCACTTTCAAAACTAAACATTACAGAAAATATACAGTTACCCTATATGAATCTTAATAGTGAATATTAAAAATAACTTGTTCTCAAGTTCTCAAAAAATCAACGCTTTTTCACATGTAAACTGTCTCTTTTTTAATAATAAAAGGGTGTTATTTTGAAAATTAATTTTGATATTTTTTAAAAACTATTTAATCATAAAATATAAAAAATGCACCTTGTGCACGATAGATTGAAGGTAACTGCCTTATAAAATTGAAAGTATAATGTTAAATAAAAACTTTCGATTCTGTCTCTCTGATGTACAATGTTACATTTGAAGCTTAAAGATGCACAAAATATTAATGAAAAAAAATTGTTATGGAAGAAACAAGCATACTTAATTTTAGCGCTTCGCAAAAAGAAGAAGTTTCTTCTTTTCGGCAACTCCCCTATAATATTGAAGCTGAACAAGCATTGCTCGGTGCTATTCTCATTAATAATGACGCGCTTGATCGTGTTTCAGACTTTTTAAAACCAGAACACTTTTTTGAAACATTACATCAAAAAATCTTTGATACTTTGTCTCAAATTATCACAAAAGGGAGACTAGCAAGTCCAATCACAATTAAACCCTTCATTCCAGCTGAAGAAAAAATTGGAGATATTACGGTCTTCGACTATGTTGTTCGTTTAACAACAGAAGCTGTTACAATTATTAATTCTGAAGACTATGGACGTGTTATTTATGATCTTTTTATTCGACGATCTTTAATTGATCTCGGCAATCAAATTGTTAATACAGCTTTTGATTCTCCTATTGAACTGACACCAACTCAGCAAATTGAAAGCATTGAACGTCATTTATTTGCATTGGCAGAAAAAGGAAAATATGGTGGTGGTTTCGAGAGTTTTGATGCGGCAGTAAAAAAAGCTATCGATATGGCTGGCGCAGCGAAAAAACGATCTTCACGATTATCCGGTATTGCCACTCATATTAAAACTCTCGACGAAAAAATGGGAGGACTACAACCTTCTGATTTAATTATTCTTGCTGGGCGTCCTGGTATGGGGAAAACTTCACTTGCGACGAATATAGCCTTTAATATTGCAAATGCTTACAGTCATAATACCAACACAAAAAATACCGCACAAGAAAATGAAGGAGGTATTGTTGGATTTTTTTCACTTGAGATGTCATCAGAACAACTTGCAACACGGATTATTTCTGAACAAACAGAAACTTCTTCTTCCGAAATTCGACGAGGGAATATTTCAGAAGAACAGTTTTCGAAATTATTACGGGCGATGAACCGTTTACAAAAGGCGCCTCTTTATATTGATCAAACCGGTGGTATATCAATCACCCAACTTGCTGCACGTGCACGCCGTTTGAAACGACAGCACGGCTTAAACGTATTGATTATTGATTATATACAATTAATGACAGGGCATTCAAAACGTTCATCTGAAAACCGTGTTCAAGAAATTACAGAAATTACTACGGGACTAAAAGCCTTAGCCAAAGAACTCAATATTCCTATTATCGCCCTTTCACAACTTTCACGTCAAGTTGAAAACCGTACAGACAAACACCCACAATTATCAGATTTACGAGAATCAGGATCAATTGAACAAGATGCTGATGTTGTCCTTTTTGTATATCGTGAAGAATATTATCTCAAAAATGAAGAACCTAAAATCGGAACTCCTGAGCATTTGAAATGGCAAGCTGCAATGGACGATTTTTTTGGAAAAGCTGATATTATTATTGCAAAACAGCGCCATGGACCAACAGGAACAGTTCGACTTGCATTTCAATCAGAATTTACACGCTTTAGCGATCTGGTCGAAAACGAATATCTTCCAGAGCAATTCGGTTAAACCATCATGGCACGTAATCGTATTCAATTTATCTGCCAAAATTGTGGTACCGTTCATTCACGTTGGGCAGGGAAATGTAATTCTTGTGGAGAGTGGAACTCTCTTATAGAAGAAAATACCAATAACGGTATTGGCAGTGGTCCTATCCAAAATACTCGTAAAGGACGTGTAGTTACACTCACTTCTCTTTCTGGCGATTTTGAAAATACTCCGCGCATTCATTCTGGCATTGCTGAACTTGACCGTGTTACAGGTGGTGGTTTTGTCCGTGGATCCGCACTACTTGTTGGTGGTGATCCAGGTATTGGAAAATCAACACTCCTCACCCAAACAGCCGCCGCCTTATCGCGCAAAGGATATCATGTTATTTACGTATCAGGAGAAGAAGCTATTACACAAATTCGTCTCCGTGCACAAAGACTTGGAGCAACCAATACAGCAGTTAAATTAGCAGCTGAAACCAATGTAGAAGATATTCTTGCAACTTTAAACGAACATAAAAATCTTGATATGGTCATTATCGATTCAATTCAGACGTTATGGTCAGATACAGCAGATTCAGCACCAGGAACTGTAACGCAAGTTCGCATTGGCGCTCAAGCGATGATACGCTTTGCAAAAAAAACAGGTGCAGCCGTTGTTCTTGTTGGACATGTTACAAAAGATGGACAAATTGCTGGCCCCCGCGTTGTTGAACATATGGTTGATGGTGTTCTTTATTTTGAAGGTGAAGGCGGCCATCATTATAGAATTTTGAGAACTGTAAAAAATCGCTTTGGTGCAACAGATGAAATTGGTGTCTTTGAAATGTCCGATAAAGGATTACAAGAAGTTACTAATCCATCTGAATTGTTTTTAGGTGAACGCAATGAAAAAGCACCAGGGGCGGCTGTTTTTGCAGGAATGGAAGGAACACGTCCTATACTTGTAGAAATTCAAGCTCTTGTTGCTCCTTCTTCACTTGGAACACCACGGCGTGCTGTCGTCGGCTGGGATGGAAATAGGCTTTCAATGATTTTAGCCGTATTAGAAGCTCATTGTGGTGTTCGCTTTGGACAACATGATGTTTATCTTAATGTTGCAGGAGGTTATCGAATATCAGAACCTGCCGCTGATTTAGCTGTTGCAGCAGCTTTAGTATCTTCCCTTGCAAATATTCCCCTACCAACTCATTATGTTTACTTCGGTGAAGTTAGTCTTTCAGGTGCAATCCGCTCTGTCTCTCATTCAGGACAACGTATAAAAGAAGCAGAAAAACTTGGGTTTCAAGGAGCTGTTCAACCTGTAACAACAACTGAAATAAAATCGCACATATTTCAACAAAAAATGTTTTCTGATCTTCCTGAACTAATTGCAAATATTGTAACGAAAAAGAAAAAATCTATCCAACAGAGAGAATAATGCGGGGAAAATTTTATAAAATGCAAAAGATCCTTGATCTCAAAATAAAAACTGACATAACAAAAATGCGTTTTTCATTGACTAAAACAGAACACAATATCCAACATTATATATAAGGAATAAACAAAATGAACGTCACAATCCTTGATGGTATTGTCATCGCAATTGTCCTGTTTTCCGCTTTTCTAGCTATGCTCCGAGGTTTTTCACGTGAAGCTCTATCGCTGCTTTCTTGGATAGTTTCAGCCATTGCGACATTATTTTTGTTTAAACCCCTACTCCCTTTTACTGAACAGTATCTTTCCAACAAAATGGTTGCATTGATTGCCACACTTATCACAATTTTTATTATTGTGTTGGTGATTACTTCCATCATAACCTTAAAAATATCTGATTTTATCATTGATAGTCGAATTGGGGTACTTGATCGCACAATTGGTTTTGTTTTTGGTGCATGCCGTGGTTTACTAATTATGGTCATCTGCATCATACTTTTAAATGCACTTATCAAACCTGAACAACAAGCTCATTGGCTCAAAAATGCAAAAACAAAACCTCTGTTAGATTCATTGAGTCAAAAAGTTTTGACAATACTACCGAAAGATCTAGACTCTACTCTTGATAAAGCAGAAAAATTCTTTAAAAAGAATAATATAACAACGGACAAAACAAATAATAATAAAAATGAACCTTTACAGAATGGTAAATGACTTTTTATTAAAAAATGTCTTCAAATAATATATGCTGTATGATACTACTAATTTTTAATATCTTTCCCCAAAAATATGGTGACTAAAATCAATATCCCTTATCAGAATTTTTCGTTGGATGATGATACTCTTCATGAAGAATGTGGAGTATTCGGTATTCTTGGGCATGAAGAGGCAGCAAAATTAACTGCTCTTGGATTGCATGCACTCCAACATCGCGGACAAGAAGCCGCTGGAATTGTTTCTTATCACAACAAAACATTTCATCAAGAAAAACATCTGGGTCTTGTTGGTGATCACTATACAGACCCTGTGACGCTTGCCCGTTTACCAGGAGATCGCGCTATTGGACATACGCGCTATTCAACAACCGGAGAAGTCGCGTTACGTAATGTACAACCTCTTTTCGCTGAATTAAATGCTGGAGGAATTGCTATTGCGCACAATGGCAATCTAACAAATGCTTTTACCTTACGTCGTGAATTAATTGCCTCTGGTGCAATTTGTCAATCAACATCAGATTCCGAAGTTGTGCTTCATCTCATTGCTCGTTCGCGTCATCAATCATCATCCGATCGCTTTGTTGATGCTATTCAGCAAATAGAAGGTGGATATGCTATGCTCGCTCTAACACGTACAAAACTTATTGCGGCACGTGACCCAACAGGAATTCGACCTCTTGTTATGGGAGAACTCGACGGAAAACCAATCTTTTGTTCAGAAACTTGTGCACTTGATATTATTGGAGCAAAATATATCCGTGATGTTAAAAATGGTGAAATCATCATATGCGAAATACAAAAAAATGGTGAAATCACAACGCAAATTATTCAACCAGAAATAAATAAACCAGAAAGACTTTGTCTTTTTGAATATGTTTATTTTTCTCGCCCTGATTCAATCGTTGGGGGGCGAAGTGTTTATATCAGCCGTAAAAATATGGGGATCCGCCTAGCGCAAGAAGCGCCATGTGATGGCGATGTCGTCGTTCCTGTCCCCGATGGAGGAACCCCCGCTGCAATTGGCTATGCGCAAGAAATTGGAATTCCTTTTGAGCTTGGTATTATTCGTAATCATTATGTCGGTCGTACCTTCATCGAACCAACACAACAAATTCGCGCTTTTGGTGTTAAATTAAAACACTCTGCAAACCGCCCTATTATTGAAGGAAAACGTGTTATTCTCGTCGATGATTCTATTGTGCGTGGAACAACATCTGTCAAAATTGTACGCATGCTCAGAGATGCAGGCGCAAAAGAAGTCCATATGCGTATTTCAAGCCCGATGATTTTTTATCCTGATTTCTACGGTATTGATACACCTAATAGTGAGAACCTTTTAGCTAATCAATATCCAGACTTAAAATCTATGTGCAGTTTTATTGGGGCTGATTCATTAGAATTTCTTTCAATCGATGGTTTGTATCTTGCTGTCATACAAGAAAAACGAAACAATTCTGATCCGCAATTTACTGACCACTATTTCACAGGTCAATATCCTACACATCTCACCGATCAAAATATGATTTCTAAAAATCATAAATCATCTGTTCTTAAAACAAGAAATTAATAATGAAGAAAGCCGATTTTAATCTTTCTGGTCGTGTTGCACTCGTTACAGGTGCCTCCAGAGGAATTGGTTATCATTTAGCATTAGAACTTGCTTCACGCGGTGCTCACATCATTGCTCTTTCACGAACAATGCAAGATCTCATTGCTCTTAATCATCAAATACAAAAAAAAGGTGCTTCTGCAACACTCATACAACTTGACTTGCATCATACAGAAAAAATTGACTCTTTGAGTGTATCAATTGATGAACGCTGGAAAAAACTTGATATTATGGTTGCAAATGCTGGTGTTCTCGGAACACTTTCTCCAATAGCTTCTATTAAAAATGCAATATTTCAAGATGTCTTTCAAGTGAACTTAATCAGCCAATGGCACTTAATGAAAGCACTTGATCCTTTATTACGAAAATCTGATGCCGGTCGAGCTATTTTTTTATCATCAAGCGTTGCTCACTCTACACGAGCCTGCTGGGGACCATACGCAGCCTCTAAAGCAGCTTTAGAAACTCTTGCTTATTGTTGGGCAGAAGAACTCAAAAAAACACCTGTCAAAGTTAATTGTGTTAACCCAGGCGCAACACGCACTGCAATGCGTGCGCAAGCTATGCCCGATGAAGATCCTCAAACACTCCCTTCTGCGCAAACAGTTGCTGAAAAAATAATACACTTATTATCACCTGATTTGCAAGAAACAGGAAAACTTTTTGATGTTCGCAAAGATCGATTTATACAATATCATGAATCTATTGTATAATGATGATACACTATGAATTGAAATAGAAGTATCCTACACAGCACAGTCTTATTTCCAAAATATAAGCAAACTGTAAAGTTTCATGACTCTTGATCTGTTTGAAAATCTATTTTTTTTGCTTCTATAGAAGCACGTTTGTTATAAATAAAAGCACTATAAGGTAGAAAAATCATATAACCAAAAACTGTTATCAATAAAGTATACCACGTATAAGTCGCCAAAAACCCGACATAGATCACGATAACAAGCATACACGGAATAACAAGATCTCGCCTTAACTTCTGACCAACTGATTTTGCATTCCATACAGGGAAACGGCTAACCAAAAGGAAAGCAACAACAACCGTATAAAGACTAAAAAATAAAGCCCATCCCCAACTTGGTGTTAAACCAAGTGCACCCAAATAAACAGGCAACAAAAGTAATAATGCACCTGCTGGAGCCGGAACCCCAACAAAATAATCCCGTTGCCACTCTGGAATATCAACATTATCCAACATCACATTAAAACGCGCCAACCGTAGACAACAAGCAACACAATAAACAAGTGCAGCAACCCAACCGACTTGATGAACTTCTGTAAGAATAAAGGAATAAACAACAAGAGCAGGCGCAACACCAAAATTAATAACATCTGCAAGAGAATCCATCTGCGCCCCAAAAGACGAACTACCATCCATCAAACGTGCAACGCGACCATCAGCTCCATCTAAAATAGCTGCAAAAAGTACCATAAAAATAGCCAATTCATAGCGACTTTCAAAAGCCAAACGAATACCACTCATTCCAGCACAAATTGCCAAAATAGTAAGAATATTCGGGATAACATATCGTATTGGCATAGGCGAACGCCGTCGATAAAAGCCATCACCACTCTGTCCTTCAGGATCAAAAGAAGAAAATGGCGAAGAATTTCTCATAACTTGTCCTAATCGAGTCTAAAATCAGCTATTTCAGCAGCAGAATCAAAAGAACCCAAAACTGTCTCTCCCGCAACCGCTACTTGACCAACTGAAACACGTAACTTTACCTCTTTCGGTATATAAACATCAAGACGAGAGCCAAAACGAATCAAACCAAAGCGCTGCCCTGGAATAACTAAATCATCCTTCTTTGTCCAACAAACAATCCGGCGCGCAAACAATCCTGCTATCTGTACAACACCAATTTTTCCATATTTTCCATCAATAATGATTCCATTTCGCTCATTAAACTGGCTATCTTTATCTAACTCAGCATTCACAAATTTTCCCGCATGATAAATAACAGATTCTATTGTACCATTCATAGGAATACGATTGATATGACACGAAAAAATATCCATAAATACAGAAATACGGATCATTTCATTGTTTTCTAACCCCAATTCTTCAGGTGGAATACATGGTCCAACAAAAGAAATACGCCCATCAGCAGGAGATAAAACTAAATCGGGATCCATGGGAATCACGCGCTCCGGATCACGAAAAAAATATATACACCATATTGTTAAAATAAGACCACACCAAAATAACGGATCCCATATTAATCCAAGAATAAGCGAAATAACAAAAAACGCTATGATAAAAGGATAACCTTCTTTATGAATCGGAACAAAACCATTGCAAATAGATTTTAACACACTCATATAACTTCCTATTCATTAATACGATGTAGACATTAATAAATTTTTCGCATTCCTCAATATTTGGGTATTTAACCAAACACATCACATAAATCTAGATATTATTTCATGTAGCTATTTTTTTACGATTAACAACGCCTAATTCATCTTCTTCACGCATTTTACGTAATTTTTCTTCAACTTGCGAAGCTTCAAGCTGCTTATTCCACATTGAAGCATATAAACCTTTTTTCGATAAAAGATCAGCATGAGTCCCTTTTTCAATAATGCGACCATTTTTAACAACTAAGATTTCATCAGCATTAATGACAGTTGAAAGACGATGAGCAATAATGAGTGTTGTACGTCCACGACTTACGATATCCAACTCGTTCTGAATTTCTTGTTCCGTTGTTGTATCAAGAGCTGCAGTTGCCTCATCTAAAATGAGAAGTGGTGGTGCTTTTAGAAGTGTTCGCGCAATTGCCACCCGTTGTTTTTCACCACCTGATAATTTGAGTCCACGCTCACCAACCATAGACTGAAATTTTTCTGGAAGCATTTCAATAAATTTGGATATATGAGCCATTTCAGCAGCTTTTTGCACTTCTGCATCGGTAGCGTTTGGACGACCATAACGAATATTATACTCAACTGTATCATTAAATAGAACTGTGTCTTGTGGCACCATACCAATCGCTTCACGCAAACTATCTTGAGTTACATCACGAATATCCTGTCCATCAATTGTTATCGAACCGGAATCAATATCATAAAATCGGAAAAGTAATCGAGAAATAGTCGATTTACCAGCTCCAGATGGACCTACAATCGCAACAGTTTTTCCTCCGGGAACTTCAAAATCAATATCTTTAAGAATTGGACGATCGGAATCATATGAAAATTTCACCTGATTAAACCGAATAGTTCCATCACTTATCATCAACGGCCTAGCATCCGGTTTATCAGTAACTTCCTGCTGCACATTCAAAAGATCAAACATAGTTTCAATATCAGTTAAACCTTGTCGAACTTCACGATAAATCGAACCAATAAAATTTAATGGAATAGAAAGTTGCATCAAAAGTGTATGAATAAAAACAAAATCTCCCAAAGTTTGTTTTCCATGTAAAATTTCATAAGACGACATCAACATTAAAACAGTCATCCCAATACCAAAAATAACAGCTTGACCAAAATTAAGCCAACTTAATGATGTCCAAATTTTCGTTGCAGCTTTTTCATAATTCATCATAGAAGAATCAAATCTGCGTGTTTCTAATTCTTCATTGCCAAAATATTTGACTGTTTCAAAATTCAAAAGAGAATCAACAGCACGCGTATTGGCTTCAGTATCTGCTGCATTCATTTTTTTCTGAATGCCAATACGCCAATTACTTGTTTTAATTGTAAACCAAGTATACGCACCAACGGTCATCACAACCACGAGAAAGTAATACCAACCATAACTTATATAAAAAACAAATGCGGTTAGAACAAATTCTAAAATAGTTGGAACTGTATTAAGAATTGAAAATCGAACAATAGACTCAATTCCCTTTGTGCCACGCTCAATAACTCGAGAAAGTCCACCTGTTCTTCTTTCTAAATGAAACCGCAAGGACAATCCGTGAATATGAACAAAAGTCTTATAGGCTAATTGACGAATAGCGTATTGACCAACATTTGCAAAAAGAGAATCACGTAACTGATTTAATCCAGCCTGAGTAATGCGCACAACATTATACGCTAAGACCAAAATAATGGGAATTCCCCAAGTTGACAAAGACAACACATCAGAAGACTCGGAGAGTTTATCAAAAGAATCCGTCGCATATTTAAAAAAATATGGTACAGATACAAGAAGCAGTTTTGCTAAAATAAGATAAAATATCGCCCACATAACGCGTATTTTCAAATCAGGACGCTCCGATGGCCACATATACGGCCACAGATTATAAAGCGTACGGAACGTTCGACCCGTATCTGACAATACGGTTTTGACCATCTCATTCTGTTTCATGAAACTTTTACTTCTTTTTTTATACCAACTTAACAGACACACATATAAATTCTCTGTTATTGTTTGTAAAACATATTATATCTTCCTTTTTTCCAACAAACTACACTCTCATCGAAACACTTAGAATGAAAATGTTTTAAGAAAAAGAACCAAGAAAGAGCCATTTGAATTTATTTGTAGATTTACATTACTTTGTTAAAAATAATTTTTTAGCGTTTACTCTTTTTTACTGCATTTTGAAACTCATTTTCAAATGCTCTATTTTTTAATCATTTTGGCATTTCAATTAAAATGAACAAAATACAAAATTATATGCGTTTTATCTCCCACGTAGTCATACGTTCACCCGTCTGCGGATCCTTTTTATCTATTAAAGAAACTCCTCCTAACGCAAGCTCATCTCGAATTTTATCTGCAGCTTCCCACTCTTTATTACGAATAAATAATAATCTTTCAGTGATACGCTGATTAATAAACTCAGAATCAAAACTTGCCTTTTTAATGAAAAGTGGACACTCACTTCTTTTAACCCATTCGCATCGTAAAAGCCCTAACAAATCCATACCGTGCGCAAGCGCTGAAGCATTTCCTTCTTTATAAAATTTTCGCAGAATCATGAAAGCATTTGAAGTATTCAAATCATCGCTTAATGCACTTATCAAAGCAGTATCAATAGATTCATTATTCTTCAAACGATCTCTTTCAAAACGAAGTAGTTCATACCAACGATATAACTCACTACTGGACTGCGCTAAACGCTGAGCTGTCCAATTCAATGGTTCACGATAATGCGTTTGCAATATTGAAAAACGTGCAGATAAACCAGCCCAGCTCTGTTTCATTTCATCTGTCAAAACATTATTAAATTCTAAAAGATCACATTCTAAAATAGAACGGATAGTAATGAAATTACCAAGACTTTTGGACATCTTTTTGCCTTCAACCTGCAAAAAACCATTATGCATCCAAAAATTAGCCATGCGCTTAGTTCCAAAAGCAGAACAACTCTGTGCAATCTCATTTTCATGATGAGGAAAAATCAAATCAATACCACCACCATGAATATCAAAAACATTTTCTTTCGGATCATCACAAGCTAGCCCTCCTCCATAAGGATCTAACAATTTTGCCATTGACATCGCTGAACATTCAATATGCCAACCTGGACGCCCTAAAACATTAATTCCAGCCGGAGATTTCCAACCAGGTTCTCCTTCTGCAGAAGGTTTCCATAAAACAAAATCCATTTCCTCTCTTTTATAGGCAGCAACATCAACACGTGCTCCTGCTCTCATTTCATTCAAAGATCGTTTTGCAAGTGCTCCATAATGAGGTTCATTTTTTATACTGCTCACAGAAAATAATACATGATTTTCTGCTATATAAGCGTGACCTTTTTTAAGCAATATTTCTATCAAAGAGCGCATTTCTTCCAAATAATCAGTGGCACGTGGCTGGTGAGTTGGCAACAAACAACCAAGAGCCATTGAATCTTTTTGAAATTGATCGTACATGCGCTCCGTTAATTGGCGAATAGCGTCATTAAGCGTTAACTTTGGATATTCACAAGCTGCGCGTGCATTAATTTTATCATCTACATCTGTAATGTTGCGAACATATATAACGTGATCTTTGCCATAAACATAACGTAATAAGCGAAATAAAATATCAAAGACAATTACGGGACGGGCATTGCCAATATGAGCGTAATCGTAAACTGTCGGACCACAAACATAAAGGCGCACCTTAGTCGCATCAATTGGTATAAAATCTTCTTTTTTACGTGTAAGAGTGTTGTAAAATCGTAAATTTCCCATAATTGCATTCCGCTTGCGATATTGCTTTTCTACACTTCTTGAAAAGTTTTTCCAAATGATTAAACTCTTTATACGTTCAATTTCAAAATCACCATTGCTCTGTTGGATTCTTTATACTCAATGTCAGCATATTTTACATAGAGCATAAAAGATAGGAACATAAGGTTTCTATTTACAAAAAAGAAATCAAATTGACATGCAAAAAACTAAAATAATTTACATTATTCAACTTTGAGCAGCTTTTTAATGTTTGCATCATTATTCCCTTACCAGTTCTTATGCCCTAAATTGATAACATCTCACTATCAGTAAAGATAAACTGATTAATTCATGAACATCGTTTCAAAATATGCTCAATAAGGAAATTATTTTCCATATTTGTGATCGCACAAAGACTATAAAAAAATGAAAAGAATAATACGCAATATATTGATAAATAACATTATTTTAATGTTTTTTTTAAATTCAACACCCGTTTTTACACAACAAGTTCTACCTGATGACACAAAATTATTGCGATTAGCAGAAATTTTGGGATCTTTGCATTACCTTCGTAATCTTTGCAGCACTCCCACAACTCAATGGTATGATCACATGGAAGCCTTAATCGAAGCTGAACAACCAACTTCGGAGCAACGTGCTTACCTGTATGAAGCATTCAACAGAGCTTATCGTGCTTTTTCTGCCAACTATCACTCGTGTACACATTCGGCAATTGAAGCAGATCAAAGATATATTAAAGAAGGGAAAGCTTTATCTGAAAATCTCCTTATACATTTGAAGAATTCATCATTGTAATTAAAAAAACATGAACACTTTTGATACTCACAATATCTCCCTCTCAATGAAACTCTTTTTGTAAACCCCACTACGCCAATACTTCTGTAAATTGAATAGGTTCACCTTGCGAAGGTGTTACGATTTCACCTTCCCACATCACCCGCATACCCCGAATAATTGTTCCAACTGGCCATCCTTTAACCTTTTTACCATCATAAGGTGTCCAACCAGCGCGTGAACCAACTTGTGCGTTCGTTATAATTTCTTCCCGTTTTAGATCAACAATGGTCAAATCCGCATCATATCCAACTGCAATCCGTCCCTTGCGACTTATCCCAAAAACGCGATGAGGACCGTGTGAAGTAAGATCAACAAAACGCTCAAGAGAGAGACGCCCCGCATTTACATGGGACAACATAATCGCCACTGTTGTTTGAACACCTGTCATTCCTGAAGGTGATGAAGGATAGAGTTTATGCTTTTCTTCAAGCGTATGAGGAGCATGATCAGAACCTAAAACATCAATAATACCTTGTTGCAGACCATACCAAAGAGCTTCTCTATGACGACTTTCACGAATAGGAGGATTCATCTGTATCAATGTGCCAAGTCGTTGATAATCATCAGCTGTCAAAGTTAAATGATGAGGTGTTACCTCAATCGTTGCCACATCTTTATGCTTCTTCAAAAAATCAATTTCTTCTGCGGTCGAAAGATGTAACACATGGATACGTGCTCTCGTTTCATACGCTATTTTAACTAAACGCTGTGTAGACTTTAATGCCGCGATCTCATCACGCCAAACTGGATGTGATGATGCATCTCCTTCGATACGAAATATTTTACGTTCGTTCAATCTTTCTTCATCTTCAGAATGAAAAGCTGTTCGACGGCGTGTATTCTGCAAAATGCAACGCACACTTTCATCATCATCAACTAAAAGATTCCCCGTAGAAGATCCCATAAAAACTTTAACTCCAGCCGCCCCAGGAAGTCTTTCTAATTCCCCCAAATCATGTGCATTTTCTCGTGTTCCTCCAACCCAGAATGCAAAATCACAATGCATTCTATGAAATCCACGATTTACTTTATCCGTTAAAGCTTCCTCGGATATCGTCAGCGGATTCGTATTAGGCATTTCAAACACTGCCGTGACACCTCCCAAAACCGCAGAACGAGAACCACTTTCTAAATCTTCTTTATGCTCATTACCAGGCTCTCGAAAATGAACCTGGCTATCAATGATACCAGGCAAAATATGAAGACCTGTACAATCAATGACTTCACCAGAAGATGCACGTGTAAGATCACCAATTTCCGCAATACGCCCATCTATGACACCAATATCACGTTGACTCATTCCATCATGATTAACAAGTGTTGCGCCTTTTAAAATTGTATCAAATGTTTTAAACATAGCCACGCTCCTTACATGTTATATATTATCGATTATGTAACTCTGAGCAGGAAGACAAGTACCATGATCAAAAAACACAATGCTATTAACCTAAAAAATCGTAAAATTATTAAAATTATAGGTGAAGAAGCAACACATTTTCTACAAGCTTTAATTACAACAAATGTAGAAAAAATTGGCCTGCAAGAGCTTTTTCCTGGTGCACTTTTATCACCACAAGGAAAAGTTATCGCTGATTTTTTGATTTGTAAAATTGATCACGGATATATGATTGATATTGCTGAATATTTAGCTGATACCTTTCAAAAACGGCTGAACCTTTATAAATTACATAAAAAAATAGAAATTACACAACCATTACATGAAACTATTACAGTTTTTTGGGACAATGAAGAGGATACATCTGATTTTGATTTAAAGTTTGTTGATAAACGATTCCCACAAACAAAACACGTCACTCGCATTTATGGGAAAATACCTTTTTCTGTTCCTGAATACAATGATAATTGGGAGCGTATGCGTATTCGTTTTGCCATTGCAGAAAGTGGTCAAGATTATGAAATAGGTAAAGTATTTCCTCATGATATTAATTACGATCAAATTAATGGACTTGTCTTCAATAAAGGATGCTATATTGGTCAAGAAGTAATCTCACGAATGCATCACAGAAGTACAGCACGTCGCCGCTTTTTAATTGTTAAAGGAAAAGATAACTTAACTTCTACATCCACTATTCAAGCAGACACTAAAATCCTTGGTCAATTGAGCACATGTGTAGAAAATGAAGCTTTAGCTTTATTGCGTATTGATCATGTAAAAGATGCTATGAACAAAAATATTCCATTTACTGTAGGAAATATCCCTGTCACAATCACTATTGCTGAAAATATGAACTTCACTTTTCCTGAAAAGGACGTAGAAATTAACTGTCATGATCAAAACTAAATTATCTCAAAACGGAGGCTGAACGCGCTTGGTAAAGAACGCTTCTTGACTAACAATTATATTTACTGAATTCTTCTCTCTTTGATATTAAAATTTGAGATATTTCTCACACCTCATACTAAAATGAACAAATACAAGAAGAATACACTTACCCTCTGGTACAACACGCAATTTTTGTAAAACAAATATTTTAAAAGACTTTTTTTACACTCTCACAGCAATAAATATCTTTTAACATTTCTTCATGACACGACTCAACATGTTATAAGTGATATAATCTTATCCTTTAAACTATTACACAAAAACAATATATTCGTCGCAAACATACACAATAAACTAATCGTATCATTGCTTTTTTATGCAGCAACCATCCTTGCAAATTCTCGGACAGAAAAAACTCTACGCTATTTTGCTTATTCCAACAATATTTGACTCAGTGGATTTAATTTACAGCCATACTTTACACAACAAAAGAACTTATCTTTCATATCCCTTAAAAACAAAAAATATTTTAAAATTTTCTCATAATTAACCTTAAAAAAATCATTCTTCTTATTGTTTTTAAATGAAATTTTATTTGAATTTATAAATTTCTGAATCATCTGGAAAAGCACGTGATTTAACATCATTTGCATAATTCTTAATCGCCGTTTCCATTGCCTGCTCCAAAACACCATAACGACGCACAAATTTAGGTACCCAAGTACCATAGCCTAACATATCTTCCATCACTAATATCTGTCCATCACATTGATTAGATGCACCAATTCCAATAGTAGGAATAGAAAGACTTTCCGTAAGTTTCACTGCTAAAGGCTCTACTACTCCTTCTACAACAACAGCAAAAGCTCCCGCCTCTTCAACCGCTGCAGCATCAGCTTCAATTGATTGCCAATCACTTTTATTACATCCTTGAGTTTTAAAACCTCCAAAATGATTCACCGCCTGTGGTGTTAAACCAATATGCCCCATAACAGGGATACCGCGTTTACATAAAAATTCAATTGTTTTTGCCATGTAAACACCACCTTCAAGTTTAACAGCACCACACCCCGTTTCCGCAACAATTCGCGATGCATTAGAAAAAGCTTGTTCTGGGCTTTCTTCATAAGAACCAAAAGGCATATCAATAACAACAAGAGCTCGTTTAGATCCACGAACAACCGCCTGTCCATGCAAGATCATCATATCAACATTAACGGGCAGCGTAGTCTCAAAACCATGAACAACCATACCAACACTATCACCTACCAAAAGAAAATCACAATATGGATCAGCAATTCGCGCATTATAAGCTTGATAAGCAGTTAAAGAAACAATCGGTTCTTGTTTCTTTTTTAATCGTATTTCAGAAGCAGTAATCCGTTTTATGGTTTTATATAAATCCATTTTTCTAACTTTCCTATTGTAATATATATTGATCAATCAATCTAATTTTACCAAAGCGGACTGTTAATAATAAAACCGCAGGTTTATCAAGCGTTCCCCTGATTACGCTTAAAGTTTCCATATCTCGTAAATCTATCGATTCAATGGTAGCACGCGATTCTTGCTGCAAAATATCACGTACAATCTTACATAGTTTATCGACAGATCGTTCACCCTGATGATAAAGCTCTTCAATAGCCTTACCACTTTTAGGAATAATGCTTGCAGCTTTTCTATCTTCTAATGTTAAAAGTTGATTCCGTGAAGAGCTGGCCACACCATCCGCATCCCGTAAAATTGGCACACCGACAATTTCAATAGGAAAAGCTAAATCTTCAACCATACGACGAATAATCAAAATTTGTTGAAAATCCTTTTCTCCAAAAAAAGCTTTATCAGGTTGAACAATGTTAAATAATTTAGCAACAACACTCGTTATACCGCAAAAATGCCCCGGACGTATTTTGCCCATTAAAATCTGTGATAATTGTTCTACGTTGACAATTGTATCATTTCCTGGGGGCCACATTGTTTCCTCAGAAGGTGCAAAAACATATTCCACACCCTCATTTTTCAATAAAATACAGTCTCCCGCGAGATCTCTTGGATACATATCAAAATCTTCCTGAGACTCGAATTGCTTCGGATTAACAAAAATAGAAACGAATACGCGATCGCACATTTCTTTTGCTTTTTGTACCAATGCAAGATGACCTTTATGCAATGCTCCCATTGTTGGCACAAAGCCAATTGATAATCCTAAACGTCGCTCTTCTGCAACAGATTGACGAACTTCCGCTATTGTTTTTAAAATTTGCATATTTATCTTCTACCCATTTTACTCAATTAGCCAATTAAAGCTTTTCTATGAAATCGTCGTTCAAATAATTGTATTAAATTAGTACGAACTGATGGTTGTTTTATTCCACGTGTTTCCCAAATATGACGGGTTAAAAAAAAATTTGTTAAGATCAACCCATCTCTAATATCATTAAAATCAACAGGACGATGCTTTCTTTGTGCAAGAAACTGAGGTAAAAGCAGCAGTTTATCTTTCCAAGGTTGACCCGCTTCCTCGCATACAGCACGCCCTGACTTCGGCGATACATAATAGAGGTTATCTTGACGTCCTGTCGCAACACAGCAAGACAAATCAAGACCAAAACCAAGCTCTTCAAGAAGACGCATCTCAAAACGTACAAGCAATTCAGCATTTAAAAATGGTTCATCAAAATTCTGCATGAACAGATATAAAATGTCATACAAAACAGGATGAGGATCTCGTTCAGGAAGAAGTCTTAAATAAAAAGTTATTAATTGCAAAGTATAAAGCGCTTCTGGAAAAAGCATTAATCGCGAAGCATGAAAATAAAGTGCTTCAAGCCTAAATAAACCTAAGTGCTCATCTAAACGAGCCCACCATTCAGCTTCAACAAAATTCCCAGGCTGGAGAAGAGCTGCCATACGACGAGAACGCCCCCCTTTTACCACCCCCATATAACGGCCACGCTGATGCGTCATAATTTCAAGAATAACGCTTGTTTCACCATGTGAACGCGTACCAAGGATGATAGCTTGCTCTTTCCATTTCATTTTATTTAAACAAAATCCAATCCCATTTCACGATAACGCTCTGGATCAGAAGTCCACTTATTACGAACTTTCACAAATAGAAAAAGATGAACTTTCTGTTGCATAATCTCCATTAATTCTTTACGCGCAGCCTGACCAATCGCCTTAATTGTACTTCCTTTTGCTCCTAAGACAATTTTTCTTTGATTTTCTCTTTCTACATAAATAACTTGACTAATTTTAACCGAACCATCTGGACGCTCTTCCCAATTTTCTATTTCAACTGTTGAAGAATAAGGAAGCTCTTCATGAAGACGAAGAAAAAGCTTTTCGCGTGTAATTTCAGCAGCAAGATGGCGCATGGGCGTATCTGAAATCTGATCTTCTGGATAATACCAAGGTCCTTCTTGCATGATTGTACTCAAATAATGAAGCAAGTTCTCACAACCTGAACCCGTTAAAGCTGAAATCATAAATGTCTGCGAAAACTTTACACGCTCATTAATTTTAGCGGTTAACGTTAAAAGAGATGATTTAGCAACTGCATCAATTTTATTTAAAACAAGAATTTTATCTTGTTTGATCGTGTTCAAAATATCCAACATCTCACTTACTTCATTCGAAAGACCATTTTGAGCATCAACCAAAACTAAAAGAACATCGGCATCTCTCGCACCACTCCAAGCCGTGGAGACCATAGCTTTTTCTAATCTCTTATGAGGATTAAATATCCCCGGTGTATCAATTAATACGATTTGCGTATCATCATAGATAACAATACCACGCACTAAAGTGCGCGTTGTTTGTACTTTATGCGTTACAATGGAAACTTTTGTTCCAACTAACTGATTAATCAATGTCGACTTACCAGCATTAGGAACACCAATGAGCGCAACAAACCCAGAACGTTTTTTTGTAACGTCATTCACAATCATTTCCCTTCACTGTTTCCCATATACCTTCACGTCGCAAAATCTTTTCAGCTGCCATTCTTTCAGCTTGCCGCTTAGAACTCCCTTGCCCTATCTCAGGTTCAAAACCAGAAACACTTGCTTCTACCATAAAAACGGGATCATGATCTGGACCACAACGATTTACAACTCGATATTGTGGCTGCACATTCCCTTGTGTGTGAGCCCATTCTTGTAATTCTGTTTTAGCATCACGCCGTCCAGCATTCATTTGCAATGCACGATCTTTCCAATATCTTTGAATAAAAGGGCGAACGCTTTCTAAACCACCATCGAGATAAATCACAGCTATTAGAGATTCAATGACATCCGCGTATATATTAACTAACCGGCGCCCTCCTAAATTTTTCATTTCAAAACCAACATGAACCATATCGGGCAACCCCATTTCCTGTGCAATATCAGCACATGTTTTGGCATTGACCAAACCATTTAAACGTACCGATAACTCACCTTCACTAGCTTGCGGGAAAAATTGATATAACATCTCTGCAATTAAAAATCCAAGAATTCGATCACCTAGAAATTCCAAGCGTTCATAATTGCCTTGTTCTGAATCTTGGACGCTAGAATGCGTTAACGCTCGCTTTAATCGATCTTCATCTTTAAAATTATACCCCGTCAGCTTTTCAAGCCGACTAACAATCGAAGATCTAACCATTTATCCTCTATTTATCCACTGGAAAATAATGAATAGTATCAACAAATGAAAATAAACGTGTCCAGCGTATATCAAATGGCCAACGCCAGAATTGCCAAGCACTTGAACCATTACTGATAGAGAAAAAAATCAAATTTGCCCGACCAACAAGATTCTCCTCTGGAACATAACCTACATTCAAACGACTATCATCTGAATTATCCCGATTATCACCCATCATAAAATAATATCCTTCAGGAACTTCAAAAACCTTTGTTTCATCAACACGCGGAAGAAACTCCAAATCAAGCGTATTATAGCTTACACCATTAGAAAGTGTCTCGCGATAAACATCAACAGGATAGTTAACTTCTGTTACATCCGGATTATCAATCTTTCCCATTAAACGACGTGAAACAGCTTCATCATTGATATAAAGAACACTTTGACGCATCTGGATACGATCCCCTGGTAATCCTACAACACGTTTGATATAATCAATGTCTGGATTACTTGGTAAACGAAAAACAACAACATCTCCACGCTTTGGCTGAGATGCCCAAATACGACCAGAAAAAAGAGGAGGAGAAAAAGGCATAGAAAAACGGGAATACCCATACGCATATTTAGCAACAAAAAGATAATCTCCCACTAATAAAGTAGGCCGCATCGAACCAGAAGGAATACTAAAAGGTTGAAAAAAAAGTGTGCGGACGATTGCAGCTAAAAATAAGGCCTGAAACAAAACAGAAAAGAGCTCAAAGATTCCACCTTGTTTTTGTTTCTTTTGTATTTTTTCTTCTTCATTCATCTCATACTGCCTTCTCATTATAGATAGAACTGATTTTTCTATCATAATGTTGAAATAATAAAAGCACAATCTTTAACACTATCTACTCATGCGGGAGCGCCTCTATAATAACAAATGCTTGTGCCCAAGGAAAATCATCTGTTATACTTAGATGGATAATCGCATCATGATTTGGAGGCAATAACTTCTGCAACTGGACTTGTGCACCATTTGTTAATTGCATAACTGGTTTGCCGGATGGTAAATTGACCACTCCCATATTTTTCCAGCTTACACCACGGGAAATTCCTGTTCCTAAAGCTTTAGCACATGCCTCTTTTGCAGCGAACCTCTTTGCATAAGAATAAGATCTTTTTTGACGGTTCTCAGATTTGCGTTGCTCTACATCTGTAAAAACACGCTGGATAAAGCGATTTCCATAACGAACCAACATTCTTTCAATTCGTCTTATATCGATCATATCGTTTCCAAGACCAACGATCATAAAACATCACCTGAATTTTCTCTCGCAAATGTATTTTTTTTTATCATTCTTTGATGTTGCTTTTGTTGAAACCGAACTATAGCTCTGTAAACACCTATATAAGACAAGATTCCTAAGATAAACCCCAAAAGAGCACCACCTATAATCATCGGCAGCATAATCAAACTCCACATGTTTTCAAAAATCAACCATATTTTTGAAACTGTCAAACCATCAAACATCGTACGAACTTGAGAAAGGGAGATCTCATTTACATCACCAAAAAATGATAAGAAGAGAGAACCTATCTTATAATCAACCATAATAATGAACAAAAATGTCAATGGATTAGAAAAAATAGTTCCAATAATTGCTGCAGCAAAATTACCACGAAAAATCCAAGACAAAAATACTGCTAAAATAATATGAAATCCAAAAAATGGCGAGCAAGCTAAAAAAATACCCACAGAAAATCCTAGTGCCACCTTATGAGGCGTTGCAGATATCCGTAGAATACGCTTCCGTATATAAAAAAATAAACGGTAAAATAACCGACGCAGCCAAAGCCAAAATCGGGAATGTTCTCCAAAACCTATTAGGTGTTTATGACGAAAAAACATATAACTCTCATATATACTCTGTACAAACAAAATACTTTTTCTTATTCGAAATTTAAATTAATCTTACCCAGCTGTTACATAAAAACAAAGCAACATAAAGACAATTAAATATTCCGACTTCCTGGTTTAATTGCTGGAATTTCCGCAAGTTCAGGCGGAATTTCATCACTAGCATAAGATGCAACTTCATATTCGGCGAGAGAAATCAAGGGAACACCAACATTAACTTTACCACCAGAACGATCAAGAATACAAACACTCGCGACCACATCTGCTCCCGCCGCATTTAATGCTTCAACTGTTTCACGAATAGAAAGACCTGTTGTTACAATATCTTCAACAATTACAACCCGTGCACCTTTTTTTATATCAAAACGACGTAATTGAAATACACCATTCACACGCTCTACCCAAATAGAAGGCACACCAAGATGGCGTGAAGTTTCATAAGCAGGAATAAGACCACCAATCGCAGGTCCCACAATATAATCAATTTTTTCCTTAACACATTTCTTAATTTTTTGAGCTAAACTATAACAAAGCTTTTCTGTCAAATCAGCATGCATAAATACTTTTGCTTTCTGCATATAAATCGCGCTATGACGACCTGATGTTAAAATAAAATGCCCCTCTAAAATAGCATCTGCTTTCTTAAAAATATCAATGACATCTTGTGTATTCATAATGAAATCTCTTTTATCCATAAACTCGATGTACCGCACTAACCGAATCTGCTTCTTTTAACTGAGACAAGATACGATTTAAATGCTTTAAATCCCAAACTTCTAAATCAATCACAATTTCTGTAAAATCTGGTGCCATATGAATAAAAGATAAATTTTGAATATTGGCATCATTTGCAAAAATAATCTGAGTAATCTCAGCTAAAGATCCAGGGTTATTAACAGCCACAACACTAACACGTGCAGGAAAACGCTCATGTTTTTCAGCATCAATATCCCAACGAACATCGATCCATCGCTCTGGCTGATCATCGTAAGCCATCAAAGCTGAAGATTGTATTGGATAAATAACAATACCTGAACCTGGCTGCATAATACCAACAATCCGATCTCCAGGAACAGCTCCTTCAGGAGAAAATCGTACAGGAATATCTCCATTTGTTCCTCGAATAGGCAATGCTTTTTTATATTGAGATTTCTTTTCTAATGTTGAATTATTTTCGCTCTCGGGAACTTTAAAAATCATACCTTGAGCATTTTCAATATTAAACCAACCTTCTTCTCCAGGTTTTAAAGAAGGCTTTTTTACAACACGATGATCTTGATATTCTGGATAAACCGCTTTAACGACATCAATACAGGCCAATTCACCACGCCCCACAGCTGCCAACACATCTTCCACATCTTTACGTGCTAAACGCGGTAAAACCTTTTTAAGAGAATCTTCGGAAAATTGTTTTCCCATATACTCAAAAAACCGTTCCAGAATACGATAACCTAAACCCGAATACTGCTTACGAACCGCTGCACGCGTAGCTCGACGAATGGCAGAACGTGCTTTTCCAGTTACAACGAGAGATTCCCACGCCGCTGGTGGTGCCTTAGTTTTTGACCGAATAATATCAACTTCATCACCATTTTTTAACTTAGTCATTAAAGGCATAATTCGGCCATTGATCTTTACGCCTACACAAGAATTCCCAATATCAGTATGAACTGCATAAGCAAAATCAATCGGCGTCGCACCTTTCGGAAATGCCATCAATCGCCCTTTTGGTGTAAAACAAAAAACTTGATCTTGAAAAAGCTCAAGTTTTGTATGTTCTAAAAACTCTTCTGGATTATCTCCATCCGATAAAGACTGAATCGTTTGACGTAACCACGCATAAGCATTGGTTTCATTTGATAGTCTTGATGTCGAATAACCTGAACCATGATCTTTATAAAAAGAGTGCGCAGCCACACCATATTCAGCAATTTCATGCATTGCGCCAGTTCTAATCTGCAATTCAACGCGTTGCCTTGAAGGTCCCACAATTGTTGTATGAATTGAACGATAATCGTTTTGTTTTGGAATAGAAATATAGTCTTTAAAACGACCGGGAACCATTGGCCAAGTCGTATGAATAACACCAAGAGCCCGATAACAATCATCTACCGTTTTAACAATCACACGAAATCCAAAAATATCAGATAATTGTTCAAAAGATAATGCTTTGCTTTCCATTTTACGAAAAACTGAATATGGTTTTTTTTGACGACTTTTAACATCAGCGTTAATTCCATACTCAAAAAAAAGTTTTGTTAATTCATGCTCAATTGTGGAAAGTAAATCACGATTTCGTTTTGACAATTCAGCAAGTCTATGAGAAATTATGCGATAACCTTCTGTATTTAAATAAAAAAAAGCACGATCTTCTAATTCTTCTCGCATATCCTGCATGCCCATACGACCAGCAAGCGGAGCATAAATATCCATTGTTTCTTCAGCAATTCGTCGACGCTTATCATCACGCATCACATCAAGAGTACGCATGTTATGAAGACGATCCGCAAGCTTTACTAAAAGAACACGAATATCATCTGAAATAGCAATAAGAAGCTTGCGAAGATTTTCTGCTTGTTCTGCTTTTTTCGATACAAGATCAAGTTTATTAAGTTTTGTAAGTCCTTCAACTAACTTACCAATTTCAGACCCAAAAATCTTATCAATTTCTGCGCGCGTAGCACTTGTATCTTCAATTGTATCATGCAAAAGAGCAACGGCAATCGTTGCTTCATCTAACCGCATATCTGTTAAAATAGAAGCAACTTCCAGAGGATGCGAAAAATAAGGATCACCTGAAGCACGTTTTTGATGGCTGTGCTTTTGCATTGCATAAGTATAAGCTTTATTTAACAAAACATCATTCACGTCAGGCTTGTAACGCCGAACACGCTCAACAAGCTCGCATTGACGCATCATACAACGCACATCCTTGAAAGTTTCATAACCCAACTATCATCGAGTATTCAATCACAAAAAGTCAATAAAAATAATAACACAAAATAAAATTACTTTAAAATTTACAAAATAAATCCGATAAATTAGTAATCATCGTTTTTTTCTGGCACTACTAAACCTTCAATACCAGCCAGAAGATCCTCTTCCGACATATAATCAAATGAGCTTTTTTCTTCTTCTGAAGAAGCACCCGCAACATTGTCTGACTCACCTGAATAGGCGATAAACTCTGTTGCAACTTCTGGTTCATCTACCTCTACATGCTTTTGTAGCGAATGGATAAGGTCTTCCTTTAAATCAGCTGGTGATAAAGTTTCCTCTGCGATTTCTCGCAAAGCAACAACTGGATTTTTATCATTATCACGATTAACAGTAATCTGTGCACCTTGTGAAATTTGGCGTGCTCTATGCCCAGCCAAGAGTACTAATTCAAAACGATTATCAACTTTATCAATACAATCTTCTACTGTTACGCGAGCCATTGATGCTTCTCTCTTAAAAGCTAAATTAATGATTAAGATCTGCTAATATACAATAACGACAGAAAAATACAAGAAAAACAAAACAAATTTGAGTATTTTTTGCTCAAGGAACTTATTCTGTAAAAAAAAATTTAGAAATCTGAATATAGCTAAAAGGTACAATTAACTAAAACCAACAACAAATGCCACTTTTAACAAAATAAATTAAATGATATTTATTTCTTCAAATAACGCTGTTCATTTACGCAGATTAAGTTTTATAAGTCATTTAAATCACATCAATTCTACAGACAATTAGAAACCTTTGAGAATAACAAAAAAATAGCTTTTTTCACATTTTCTGTTCACAAAATAAATCATAAAAATATTTTTCTCTTAACAATACATATTGAAAATGATTTTTTATAAAAAATAATTGATATCCTATGATAATGAATAATAAACTAACCTTTTCTTATCCAGAACCATCACAAAATTGTAATTTATGTCCTCGTCTACACAGCTTTATTGCAGATTGGCGAATAAAAGAACCTCATTGGCACAATGCACCTGTAAAACCATTCTTTCCTTATAAAGGTGTAACAACAACGCGCCTTCTTATCGTGGGGCTTGCTCCGGGCTTACGTGGTGCAAATCGAACTGGACGTCCATTCACTGGTGACTATGCTGGTCAATTACTTTATTCCACTTTAAAAAAATTTGGGTTTGCTCAAGGAACTTTTGAAGCAAGACCAGACGATAATCTTGAACTCATTGATACAGCCATTGTCAATTCAGTGCGTTGTGTTCCACCAGAGAATAAACCTACAGGAGCTGAAATCAACACTTGCCGATATTTTTTCTCACCTCTCTTAGCTAATCTTCCTCAGCTTAAAGCTGTTATTACTCTTGGGACCATTGCTCACCAATCAACCGTCCGTGCTTTAAACGCTAAAGTTTCAGAATATCCTTTTAGTCATGGAGCGATAAACAACATTGGTCGACTCCGCATTTTCTCAAGTTATCACTGCTCCCGCTATAATACAAACACAGGCCGCTTAACGGATAACATGTTCCATCAAGTCTTTCATGACGTAAAAACATATTTAGATCAATGCTGAGAACTCTATTTAACAATAAACGAGAAACACTAATACAGTTTATCATCTGTATTTTCTCAACAGTCTCGCTTTCTCACGCCCCCAATCACGTTTTTTCTCCGTTTCACGCTTATCGTGAAGCTTTTTCCCACGCGCCAAAGCAATTTCTAATTTCACACGCCCTCGTTCATTAAAATACAGTTTAAGCGGAACGATAGTCATTCCTTCACGAGAAATTGCATTAAAAAAACGTGCCATTTCACGTTTGGTTATTAAGAGTTTACGTAAACGACGAGGCTCATGATTAAAACGATTAGCCTGCGTATATTCAGGAATATGAGCATTAATTAACCACAACTCACCATTTTCAAAACTTGCATAACTCTCAGCAATATTGGCATGATTAGAACGCAAAGATTTAACTTCTGTCCCATGCAAAACAAGACCAACCTCAAGGCTATCAAGAATTTCAAAATTAAAGCGAGCTTTGCGATTATCCGCAATGATTTTTCGTACTGGTGTATTCTTTTTTTTGTTCATGGCTATTTTAATACCATTTTATTTTGTCAAAAGTCCTGCATGCTGCAAAGCTAAATCAATAATTCTTTTTGTTGTATCCTCTAATGGAACAATCGGCAACCGAACCACATCACGACAAAGCCCCAGTTTTGAAGCAGCATATTTAATACCTGCTGGATTTGGTTCAACAAATACTCCACGATTTAAAGGCATCAAACGATCATTTAACTCTAATGCTGTTTTATAATCACCACGACGGCAAGCAGTATACAGCTCCACACAAAGCTTCGGTGCGACATTTGATGAAACAGAAATACACCCCACACCTCCATGTGCATTAAAACCTAATGCTGTACTATCATCACCAGAGAGTTGCACAAAATCTTTACCACATTTTTCTCGCTGTTCACTAACCCGTTCAATTTTGCTCGTAGCATCTTTGACACCAATAATATTTTTAAAATCTTGATAAAGATCTCTCATTGTTTCCACAGTCATATCAATAACAGAACGACCAGGAATATTATAAATGACTATTGGAATAGAAATAGCTTTTGCAACAGCAGCATAATGATTATATAAACCGCGTTGGTTAGGTTTGTTATAATAGGGCGTCACAACCAAAACTGCATCAGCACCTGCCTTTTCTGCATGTTGAGCGAGTTCTACAGCTTCATCTGTACTATTTGATCCTGCTCCGGCAACAACAGGAACACGTTTCGCAACTTGATTAACACATAATTCTATAATGCGCTTATGTTCTTCATGCGTTAAAGTCGCCGATTCACCTGTTGTTCCAACAGGACTTACACCGTTAATGCCTTGAGCAATTTGCCATTCCACTAAACTGCAAAATGCTTTTTCATCAATAGCACCATTATCATCAAACGGTGTAATAAGTGCAGTCAGCGCTCCCTCAAGCATGATAAACTCCTTATATTGCTTAGGCTTATTTAATAATAACCCTTTCAATTATCAATTTTAAAACATAATCTTACTATATCATTGAAACAGATAAAAACCCTCAAAGACCCACATAGTGTATTACACTTCTCTTAATATCTCATATTTCTTAAAAAACTAGAAATATGTTAACGCGTCTTTTATGCTTTTGTTTTAAAATTCATTAAAGTATTCAAAAAAGCGAGATCTCAAGGTTTTTTTCTCAATGCGTATATTTACTCTTTTCTCGATGCGTATATTTTCTGGTCATTTTTTTTCTCTAATATTTATAACACTCATGCTAGCAACAAAAACGCTATGCTCAAATGCTTTTGCACAAGCAGTTTTTTTACCTGAAAGAGTTCCAACTCCTTCCGCACGTCCTTTTCTAATTATGGAAAAAGAAAAAAAATCGTATCACTCGATAAATACTATAATCAATAACAATCCTTCTTTTCACGAAATTGTAGCAATTAGTCAACTTAAATTAGGTTTAGATGCTCTTTTTAACGCAGATATCACAACAGCAATATCTTTACGGAATTCAATGGCACCAAACAGCCTCAACCGTCATATTTTAACATGGGCCATTAATACATCAGACCAAATCAATATTCCCAGTTATGAAATCTTTAATACAATCAAAGAATTAAAAGGATGGCCCAATCTAACCATTATGCAACGAAATGCTGAACGCGCTTTTATTCGTGAAACCCATTCAGCACAAGCAATCCTTCAAAAATTTTCTCATCACTCTCCTCTCACCGCACAAGGGATGGCGGCATTTACGCAAGCACTTCTTTTAACAAAACAAAGTGCGCGTGCACGACAAGTTCTTGCACCTTGGTGGCATAAAACAAAACTTACTGCAGAAGACGAAAGGCTTATTTTCCACAGTGCAAAAACTATCCTAAAGCCTGATGACCACCTAAAACGCCTGAAGTTTATGCTTTATGCACATCGTCTTGATTCAGCAGAACGCATTGCATCATTAGCGCGTGCCCAATCCCTTTTTAATGCATTTGTTGCCGTTGAAAAAAATGACCCTAACGCTGCAAAAAAATTGCGTTCGGTTCATCCAATATGGACCAAAGACCCTCTCTTACAATTCGCTCAAATTCGTTATCTTCGACGCACTGGAGAATATAGTGCTGCAGCAAAGCTCATTATGAAAACATCTCGTGATGCAGAAAATCTCACTAATCCTGATAGGTGGTGGAAAGAACGACGCGCTCTTTCTCGTGAAATGCTCGATTTAAAAAAACCTAAAATTGCTTATCAGCTTGTTGCAACCCACACCTATATCAAACCTCTACTCGCTGTTGATGCTGAGTTTCATGCAGGATGGTATGCATTGCGCTTTCTTCATAACCCTCAATTAGCAATGCATCATTTTGCGCGAATTCCTCAACTATCTTCAACACCTATTTCAAAATCTCGTGGATATTATTGGATGGGTCGAGCAGCTGAAGCATTCAATGAACATGAAAAAGCTCTACATTATTTCCAACAAGCGGCCCATTTTGGCGTCACCTATTATGGTCAATTAGCTGCCGCGCGGCTTAACCGAAAAAAACTCGAAATCCATTTTCCCAAACCAACAATGGCTGAACGACAACGCTTTAGTACACGAAAAGCTGTTAAAGTCATAAAACGTCTTGAAGCCGTGGGTTATGCTCATTTAGCAAAAATTATTTATAAAGAACTGAGTAAAAAAATAGAAAGCCCTGGAGAATTAGCTCTTCTCGCTGTTATGGCAGAAAAAAATAACGACTATCATACAAGCCTTAAAATTGGCAAAATAGCTAGTTTCCAAGGTAAAAATGTTGGTGCACTCTCCCATCCTATTGGCGCTATTCCAGCATCGACCAATATTTCCACAACAGAAAAAGCTCTCATCTATGCTATTGCTCGTCAAGAAAGCGAATTTAATCCAACGGCCATATCAACAGCAGGTGCACGAGGGATGTTACAACTTCTCCCAACGACAGCAAAAGAACTTGCACGTAAACATTCAATTGCATGGTCAGCCAAAAAATTTAGTAGCGATGCTAATTATAGCGCAACTTTAGGCGCTCATTTTCTAGATGAACAATTAAAACGATTTAATGGATCTTATATACTAACTATAATAAGCTATAATGCAGGCCCGCGCCGTGCAAAAGAGTGGACCAATCGTTATGGTGATCCCAGAGGACAACCTCTTGATAAAGTTGTTGATTGGATTGAACGCATTCCCTATACAGAAACACGCAACTATGTAATGCGCGTCATGGAAAATTACGAAGTTTACAAAGCTCGCCTCACTGGAACAGCAGATATTAAAACTCATCTTACTGCTGGCTACTAGAAACAATCAAAACCTAATTCTTGTATATAAAAATATAAACAAAACTATTTTTTCCATATTTCAAAAGTCAGAGATGAAAAACTATAAAAATCAGTAAAATATCAATGATACTCTAATAATTTTATTCACCTTTGAAAGCGGAGGAGGAGGAAGAATACCAACACGCTGAAGCGCTGCCATCGCTAATCGATCAAGGTCTTTGTCTCCGGAAGAACGTGCAATACGACGAGAAACAATATATCCATGTTCATGCACTCTAAACTCTAACTGCACTGTACCTTTTGCATAGCTGATCCGTTGTCGCACAACATATTGTTTTTGTTTTTCTAATTGCTCCTGCACTTTTGTTAACCACTGCATTAACAACATATCTTCTAATGTTGCTGCATTATTCTTTTGAGCCGAAACATGAGAACGCGCTGCTTTTACATCATGATGCTGTTTTTTGACTATCTTTGATATCTCCGATGTTTTTTTGACAATTATTTTACGTGTCATTTCTGGAGCGAGATTTTGTTTTAAAGATTGTGATGCTATAAAATCGTTCTTTTGGGCAACAGGCTGCAAATTTTCCAATGGTGTTTCTTCCAATTTGAACTCATTAATCTCTGGAACTAACATTTCTTGATCTTGTTTGAAAAAATCAAACTGTTGAACTTCCGGATCCATTCCTCTATCGAGATCTGCATCTATATTCTCCCTATCAAAATCAGTATGTGTAATTTCTTG
The DNA here is from genome assembly GCF_026929975.1 of Bartonella sp. F02. Taxonomy (GTDB): domain Bacteria; phylum Pseudomonadota; class Alphaproteobacteria; order Rhizobiales; family Rhizobiaceae; genus Bartonella. The sequence goes on along the minus strand of NZ_JANHOK010000003.1, from coordinate 163,407 downwards.
TACAAAAGTGATTGTCATAACCGGTGAAACCACATCACTACTCACACCAATATTTTGAAAATAAAGTTGAACTCCTAATACAACATGCAAAGAAAAAGCGATAAAAAACGCACCTATCCAGAGAATTGATAGATGTTTAGTATTGGCAAAGTTCATAATCTTTACTCACCATAACTTTCAAGTTAATATCGGTGCTATTTCTATGTAAAACAAGCTATTCTTATATTGCAACTTTTTTCTTGACTGCTTTTATCATGTTTAATATGGTGATCTCGTACTGACATCAAATCATTACCGCTCAGCTCATTGATTTATTCAATAAGTTAAGCGCTTTCGTACATGGAATTTTAACCAAGGGGGGGGCGTTTAAAAAAGGTTATGATGTGTTATGCCAACAAGACGCAGAAGTATCTATAAAAGTTGTATTGCTTTAAGTGTACCGTTAATTTGTTTCCCTTCATCTGTTTTTGCGCAAAGTGATATTTTCACTCACAATAAAGAGAGCTCTGTCATTGAGTTAAAGCCAATTGTAATCGAAAAAAAAGCAGATCTTTTGGATAATGTAACAATTTTAACTGATCGAGAAACTAATCAAGATATAGATCAAAAACAAATAGACGATGTGCATGATATTAGTCGTCTTACACCCTCGGTGACTTACAATTCTAATAATGATAGCTTTGTCGTTCGAGGTTTAGATTCTTTTCGTGTTTTAACAACAATAGATGGCATCCCTCTTTCTTGGGTTAATGACGGTGTTCGTGGTCTTAAAGGTGGAAGTGCAATGTTTGATTTTGGTGCGCTTTCCACACTTGATGTCATTCGAGGATCAGATTCCAGTATTTACGGTTCTGGTGCATTAAGTGGTATCATTGCCTTACACACATTAAACCCTGAAGATCTGCTTGTGGGAGACAAAAAGCAAGGTGCTCTAATAAAAGGAAGTTATCAGTCTGTTAATAACAGTTGGCGTATTGACCAAGCTTTTGCTGTACGTGTAAATCAAACATTTATGCTTTTTCAAGGATCTCGTTCAAGTGGTCATGAGCGTAAAAATATGGGAATCATAGAAAGCTATGGTGATAAACGTACGCGTGCGAATCCTGCTGAGTTTGATCAAACTAATCTACTTTTAAAAATTAATCAGCATATTAACAACAATCATAAGCTTGGTTTTACTGCCGAGCGTTTTGGTTATAATAAAGATACTCACTCACTGAATGCCTCATCTGGAATATATCGTCCAGGTTCTGTTCATAATGAAAAGGATGTTCATCGTGAGCGTTTATCCCTTTTTTATAATTATAATGGCGATGGAAGTGCTATTCTTGATGCATTTCATGGACAAATTTATTGGCAAAAACAATCGAATCGTCAAATTTTAAATGGATATCGTGTTAAAGCTCCTCAGGGAGACTATTTGAGAGATAATTTTATGCGCGATATTAGATATGGTTTAAATATCAGTAGTCTTAAAAAATTGAATGCTGAAACTGTAGACCATATGTTAAAATTTTCTGCAAATGTTTTTGCATCTAAATTTCACCAATATGCATCGGGAAAAGATAATTGTCATTTACCAATGAATGCCCGTGGATGTGCTTTCCTTCATACAAACCGGTCTGATGCGCCAGATACGAATAGTTATGGTTTTGGTTTTTCGCTTGAAGATGAAATGAGATTTTCCGATAACCGTTTTCGTGTAACGCCTGGAATTCGTTATGATTGGTATCAACATACTCCTCAAAAGACCCCTGCTTATGAAAAAGTAGTTGGACCTCAAGGAAGTCCTCCAGAAAGGAAAGGATCACACTTCTCTCCTAAATTACGTGCAGAGTGGGATGCAAATGATCAAACGACATTTTATGCCCAATGGGCACAAGCATTTCGCGCACCAAGTGTTCCCGAATTGTATCTTACCTATATCAACCCATCTTTTTATTACATGAAAGGAAATTCAAATCTTAAACCAGAAACCAGTAATGGATATGATATTGGAATAAAATACAGCAAGGAAAACTTTAACGGTTCGATCGGAGCTTTTATCAATCGATATAAGAATTTTATTGATATCACAGATGAAGGACCATCACGAGAGTTCCTATTTGCACGCAGGTCCTATATCAATCGTGCAAACGTGCGGATTTTTGGTGTTGAAGCAAAAGCGCATTGGCAGCTCAAAGATGGTTTTCATAGTCATTTAGCTTTTGCTTATGCACAAGGAAAAGATATTGATACAAATGAATATCTAAATTCAGTTCCAGCCCTCAAAACAGTCATTGGAGTGGGATATAAACAAGAAAATTGGGGCGCAGATATTGTATTAAACTTAGCTGCTAAACGTGACAATGTAGAGAAAAAATCTGATTACGAAAAAATTCCAGGATATAGCGTAGTTGATATTTCAGGTTGGTGGAAGCCCTTTGGTGAAAAAGGTCCTATTATAAGAGCTGGTGTTTACAATTTCTTCAATGAAAAATATTGGAATGCCTCTGATCTTCCCGCTGTGTCTCCTAAAGGAGACGCACCACTCCCTAAAGATCTTTTCAGTCAACCTGGTCGTAATTTTAAAGTATCTTTTGTACAAAAATTCTAAATATTTCTATAAAACTTCTTTAATAGTGCAGAAAATTACATTGATAAAAGGATAGGTTTTTGTATTTGAATCTTTGTTTTCCTTTTTGTGTAAAAATTAAAGTGAAAGCTTTAACTCTCTTTTATTTCTTGTTTTTGAATTTTTCTGCCAATGAAAATAAAATTATTGTTTAGTGATAGACCCAATCGTTTTACCAACGATTGGGTTTCTCACATTCAAGACTATAAAAATTAAAATCATTCCGATTAAAAAATAAGAGAAAACCATGTCCTATACGCCCGAAATGATTCTTAAATTACGCGAAGAAAAAAAAGAAATGCGTAATCGTGATTTTGCTCTTTCGATTGGTATATCTGAAGCAGAACTTATTGCTGCTTATTGTACAATTGGAAAAGCAAAAAAATTACGAGTTGATATTTTTACTCTTTTAGACAATGCTCCTAAAGTTGGAACTGTTATGGCTTTAACGCGTAACAAACACGCTGTTCATGAAAGAACGGGATGTTTTGAAACCATTATTCACGATCAACACATTCCCATGGCGCTTGGTGAAATTGGATTGCGTATTTTTCCTAAATTATGGAAATTTGGTTTTGAATATGAAATGATGGTTTTTGGAAAACTTACAAAAAGCCTACAATTTTTTGACAAACATGGTATTGCCATTTTCAAAGTTTATTCTCAAGATACAACGAATATGGAAGAATGGAATTCTCTTGTTGAAAAATTACTCGATGCAGATCAATCACCTGTTCTTGATATTCTCTCTCCTCCTATTCAAGATCAATGTAATACAACAGAATTAGACATCAAAAAAAGTTTAAATCATTTGAAGCGATCAGCTGATACACAGCAGTTATGTGAAATTATTTCTGAGCTTCAAACGAAGTGTGGTGTTGTGAAATATTCTGGCAATGAATTTGCTGAAGAATTAAGAGAAGAAGCTTTTGAAATGATGTTGAAACAAACAGCACAACAAGAAATACCGATTACATGTATTGTTGGCAACCAAGGGTGTATTCAAATTTTCAATGGAACGATACAGAATATTAAACAAATGGGACCTTGGCTTAATATTCTTGAGCAAAAGTTTCACATGCATATGTTAGTTTCTGGAATTCATAAAGTTTGGCGTGTCCGCAAACCTACCAATAACGGTTATATCAGTTCACTTGAAGTCTTTGATAAAACTGGTGAAATGATTATTCAATTTTTTAATTTACAACAAGACACAAAGGGAGAGTCTGAGAAATGGCGTTCGTTATTGAACAGTTTACCTTTACACCAAGAAACAGCAGTAGTTTAACAGACAATTTAAAGTATGTTTACATTGCTTGAACGTAAACTGCCGAATTTTCTTTTTATCTGTGTTTTTCTATTTTTTATTGATTGTTTTAAACAAGCAACTGCTGAATTAGTGACTTGTTTTTCTGAAAATGCGCGAATTGTTTCTATTGGCGGAGCACTCACAGAGATTATCTATGCGTTAGAAGCTCAAAATCAGCTTATTGCTCGTGATAGTACGAGTATGTACCCAAAAGAGGCTCTTCAACTTCCTGATCTTGGATATATGCGATCTCTTTCACCTGAAGGCGTTTTATCACTTTCTCCAGAAGGTATATTACTTATTGAAGGAAGTGGTCCTCCTTCAACTATTAATATTCTTAAAAAGACCTCCATACCTATAATTATTGTACCAGAAGACTTTTCTCGTGAAAATGTTACAGAAAAAATTCGCCTCGTTGGTAAAGTTCTTCGCCGAGAAAAACAAGCAGAAGTATTAATTGAAAAAATAAATCAACGTTTTATCAACAATGATGCGCTTTTAGCAAAAATAACAAAACCCAAACGTGTTCTTTTTATTTTTTCAGTGCAAAACGGACGTATTCTAGCCTCTGGAACAGGGACAGCTGCTGACAATATGATTAAACTTTCGGGCGGTATAAATGCTATCTCAGATTATAAAGGATATAGACTTTTAAATGATGAAGCATTGTTAAAATCAAATCCTGACTTTATTTTACTTATGAACCACCGTGGAAACACAACTACAATTGATAAAATTTTAGCTATGCCCGCAATTCAAACAACTCCAGCAGCGCGAAATCATGCTATCAAACAAATGGATACCATGTATTTTTTAAGCTTCGGACCACGCACTGCAGAAGCATCAAAAGAACTTATTAATATGCTTTATAATACAGAATAAACAGTAAAAATAAGCAAAATGATTAATAATACCTCCATAACTTCTACACTCAAAATCAAAACAGATAGACAAACCCGTCGAAGACAAGTTGTCCTATTCATTTTAGTGATATTTCTTATCAGTAGTATTTGGAATGGATTATTGAATGGTTCATCAAATGCGTCTTTTACTCATCTCATTCATGTGCTTCTTACGCAAGATTGGGCAATAAGCAGTAAAACCTTTGATTATCTTATATTTATTGAAATACGACTCCCTCGTATTCTTTTAGGGCTCTTCGTCGGTGCAGCTTTAGCTGTTTCTGGTGTTCTTATGCAAGGACTCTTCCGAAATCCTCTTGCAGATCCTGGAATTGTAGGTGTATCAGCAGGTGCAAGTCTTGGTGCTGTTTTAGCCATTGTTGTTGGGATTACTTTTCCTCCTCTATTATCTCCCTTTCTGGAACTTTATAAAGTAATTATCGGCGCTTTTTTGGGTGGACTTTTATCAACAATTACTCTCTATGCACTTGCAACACGCAGGAGTGGTACTTCTATTGCAGTAATGCTCCTTGCAGGTATTGCTTTAAGCGCTTTAAGCAGCGCTATTGTCGGAATTTTAATTTTCATAGCCAATGACCAACAATTACGTGATATTAATTTCTGGCATCTTGGTTCTCTTGCAGGTGCAACATGGTTAAAAGTTTGGCTTATTTTTCCTTTTATTTGCGTTGGTTTTCTTTTTGCACCCTTTTTGTCACATGCACTTAATGCACTTGCTCTAGGAGAAGCTATTGCAAGCCATATTGGTTTTCAAATCCAAAAAGTAAAAAACATTGCCATTTTACTTGTTGCTCTCATGTGCGGTGGAGCTGTTGCCGTCAGTGGCGGAATTGGCTTTATCGGAATTGTAGTTCCACATATTTTACGTCTTCTTATAGGCTCTGATCATCGTTATCTTATCCCTAGCGCAGCTCTTTTAGGAGCAGCCTTACTTATTTTTGCAGATACGTTTGCTCGTTTAATGATTGCACCTGCAGAATTACCAATAGGAATTGTCACTGCACTTTTTGGTGCGCCCTTTTTCCTCTGGATTCTTATATCTCAACGAGGAGTAAATTTTCATGATTGAAGCAAAAAACGTCTGCATTTGTCGTGGCAAAAAACAGATTATCAGTCATATGAGCTTTCAAGCTAAAAGCAATTCTCTCACCATCCTTATTGGTCCCAATGGATCTGGAAAAAGTACTTTCATCAAAGCATTAAGTGGAGAGATTCCTTACACTGGAAAAATAACCTTAAATGGGCATGACATTAACCAAACAAAACTTTGTAAACTAGCAATAATGCGCGCGATTCTACCACAATCAACAACACTAGCTTTTCCATTTTTAGTCTATGAAGTCGTAAAGCTTGGTCTCTCTGTAAACAAGCGACATGGATCAGAAACAACATTGCACGCTCTTCCTCAAAAAGCTTTAGAACGTGTTGGTTTAGCTCACTACGGTGATCGATATTATCACGAATTATCAGGTGGAGAACAAGCAAGAGTACAACTTGCTCGAGTCCTTTGTCAAATATGGGAACCCGTCCACAATGGAATTCCTCGCTGGCTCATATTAGATGAGCCAACAGCTAATCTTGATATCCAGTATCAACTCATTGTTATGAATATAGCTCAAAATTTTGCCCGTAGCGGTGGTGGGGTTCTTGCAGTTGTCCACGATCTTAATCTTGCTGCTCATTATGCAGATAAAATGATCTTACTAAAACAAGGAAAAATCCATTGTAAAGGCAGCGCTTCTACTGTTTTAACAGCACAAAATTTAAAAGATGCTTATCACTGCTATCTAAATACTTTTAAAGATTCTAAAATAGATATTCCCCTTATATTACCACAAACTTTATCTCTTTTGTGACATACATAAATTCTTTTATCTCTCGTGACTAAAAACCATAGAAAGCAATAATGTGGAATATAAAAACGTTTTCAAGTTTAAAATATTTTATTTTCAAAGTATTTTTTATAAAAACAATTTTTTTGTATAAAAAACAAGTCTATGTCACTCCTTGTCAATCCAGATCATTTACTTAAAATATCCGAATCAAAACAGTGACTCAAAAGAACTCATTTTTTGAAAGTTAGCAGCCATATAAAGAAAAATGAAATGGCGGAGAGGAAGAGATTCGAACTCTCGAGAGCCTTTTGAGCCCTACTCCCTTAGCAGGGGAGCGCCTTCGACCACTCGGCCACCTCTCCAAGAGCGGTGAATAGACGGTCTCAACAAAAAATTCAAGACATTTTCTATTTTTTTTTAAGATATGATTTTTTATTTTAATAGAAACAGACATATAATAAACAAAATGATCTCGTAACTAAAGTGACAGATTGTGTGTTTTTTTTACAACATTAACTAAAATAACACATGAATAACTGCTCATAAGATTATTAAATCTTTGTATACCAACGAAAAATCTATATAAGCAACATTGAATGGAAGTAATGTTACTAACAAGTGGGGTAATTCGCAGAACTGTATTTTGCGTTAAACATGAGCGCAATGTAGTGATTGTGATTTTATAATGAGGATTAAACTGTAACTAGAGGTCGATTATGAATATTAAAGTCCTTTTTCTTGGTTCTGCCACAGTTTTTGCGGGAATCTATGGAGCTCAAGCAACTTCAACAATTCCTGAAAAACAAAGTTCTATAGAATATGTCCGTGTTTGTGACGCATATGGTAAAGGGTATTTCTATATTCCAGGAACAGAGACGTGTATTCGCTTATCAGGAAATGTTCGTGCTGATTTTTCAACTGGAGATAATATTGATGCAAGCACTAATGCTGATTTAGCTGATAAAAATAAAAGCTATAATGCAAAATCACGCTTAACTCTTGTTTTTCAAAGTGCTTCTGAAACTGAATTAGGAACACTTCGCTCATATGCTCGGATGCGTGCGCAATGGGCAAATGGAAAAGATAGCATTACTGGACAGCTCAGTGCGGCTTATATTGAACTTGGTGGTTTTCGTGTAGGTCTTGATAGCACAATTTTCGATAGCTGGATTGGTGGTTATGGAAATGTTTTTAATGATGACCTTATCGCCCCATCAGGAGCAACACGAACCAATTTTGTTTCTTATACTTTGAACAGTGATACTGGTTTTTCTGCAATTGCTGGACTTGAATTAGGGAATAATTCTGGTGACTCTAAAGACGTTTATTATTACATTGATAAAGATGAGAAAATTGCTCCAATCGCTGGCGGAAATCTCCCCACTCCAAGTAAAAAAATCACAGGACGTATGCCCAATGTTCTGTTTGGTGTGAAGTTCATGCAGGCATGGGGTGGTGTGTCAGCAATTACTGCTTATGACGCTTACTACAAAAAGATGGCTGGTAAATTGCGTTTAGATTACAATATTAACGACCGTTTCAATATTTGGGCAGTAGGCGGTTATAAAGATAATGTTGATTACTACACAGCAGATGAGCATGATGTATTATCCCGACACAACACAACAATGTATGCAAATTGGGGCGGGAAATGGGCTGCTTGGGCTGGAACAACCTACAAAGTAACACCACAAGCAAATTTCAATGCTCAGATTTCTTATAGTGCAGTCAAGACTTTTGCCGCTTCTGCTAATATTGCGTACACGCTGGTTCCGGGTTTTGTTATCACACCTGAATTGAGTTACATTTCTTGGAATGATGATCGTACTTTCACAAATAAAAGTGGAAATAAAAATTATCAACAAGCTTTAAATGGAAAGCATGCTTTTCAAGCTATGATTCGCTTGCAGCGTTCATTCTAAATTTAAGAATTGCATTTTTAAAACTGGTAGCTTCAGCTACCAGTTTTTTTTACTCTTCAAAACTGGCTGTAACCGTATAAATAGTTTATTGGATAAAATTGATTTATCTCTAACTATATGATTTTTATTTATAAATCTTGCTCATAAATTAATTTAAGATATTTATCGATAAGCACACTTTGCAAATTTCAATTTTCTTTAAATACAGTTTTATTAAGCGCAAACGACACTTTTTATCATTGAATATTTTCAAATAGCAATTGATGAAAAGTGTACTTTTATCCATCTCAGACAAGAAGATCTCAATAATGCGGATATTTCCACAATCCGTAAATATGGTGTAAAGTTTGGTCTTAGTACGCATGACGAGCATGAATTAGATATTGCTCTTGGCCCCATTTATCCAACAATCTTAAAAACAATGAAGTGGACTCCTCAAGGATTAGATAAAGTCAAACAATGGAAAAAACGAATTGGCACAATACCTTTAGTTGGTATCGAAAGTTTAACACCAGAACGCGCGATTGATGTTTTAAAAACAGGCGCCAACAGCGCTGCTGTTGTGACTGATATTCTTTTACATAAAAACCCTAAAGAACGTGTCAAACAATGGATCAATGTCACTCAAATATGGCGTTAATACCTTCTGTTCTCATTGTTGCTGGCACTGACCCAACAGGAGGAGCAGGTATTGTTCGTGATATAGAAACAGTTGCGCATTTTCAAATAAAAGCAATAAAAATTGGAATGACCGGAGCCCAAGATATTATAGTAGAAATTTGTAACGGGCTAAAAGACTACCCTGCTATTCCTGTTGTTTTTGATCCTGTGCTTATTGCTTCATCAGGCGGATAGCTGATAACAGAAAAAACTATAGATATTATAATCGATAAATTACTTCCTCATATTGATCTTTTAACGCCCAATATGCAAGAACTCGCTCTTCTCAGCCACAGTCGCTTAGCTTCTCACCCTGAAGAAGCAATACAGCAAGCTGAAAAACTACTTTCATTTAGCTCATGCTATATATTAGTAAAGGGCGGGCATACGAATGGCGTTTTCTCTACCGATCGTTTGATCAGTAAAAATGAAACTACTCATATTTCTGTTCCACGTTTAAAAGGAACAATGCGGAGCACAGGTTGTGCTCTTTCAAGTGCAATTGCTGTACATCTAGCGTTCAATGAAACAATGGGTGAAGCCGTAAAAAAGGCTAAAGCATATGTCCATACATTACTCTCAAATCAATGCCCAAAAAAGCCTTAACACAATGGAGTATTTTTAATGGCTCTATTTTTATAGATATCTCTCTATGAGAAAATATTATAACATAAATGATTATAATTCATCCATCACTGTTGAATTTTTTTATCAATTGCGTCATGATTGGCGAAGTTATTGTCTGTCCACCCATAAACTAAAAAAGAGCATATTTTTATTGTCTCAGACAATGCAATCGTACATTAAAGATAGAAAGCACTATCAATATACTTTCAAATGGAGGAACCAACAATCAATCTCCCATTACAGTGAAAAAGTATTTCTCTTGATTTATCCTTCAGTAATTTAATCATAAATGAAAAATAACATGTCACAGCAAATTCAATCCTCTATCGCTTATGAAGAACTTTTAAGTTTTTATAAAGAAAGCGGTGCTGATGCTGTACTGAATGAAATTTCTATTGATCGTTTTAATCAATCTACTTCTTTAGACCAAACAATAAAATGGGAAACTAATATTGCTCATCAAGAACAAACACGATCAACCATAAAACCTCATAGCTATCCGCAGCATAATCCCGATAACACACAACGCACGCTTTCAAATATAGAGCTCGCCCAAAATGCTAAAACACTTGACGAATTAAAATCTGCTCTGCTTAATTTTAATGACTGTTCATTAAAAATAACAGCTAAAAATACTTGTTTTGCGGATGGAACACCAGGAAGCCCACTCATGCTCATAGGAGAAGCTCCTGGACGAGACGAAGATATACAAGGAATTCCATTTGTCGGAAAAGCAGGTATATTGCTCAATAAAATATTAGCATCTATTGGTCTAAGAAGAGAAGATGTTTACATAGCCAACACAGTTCCATGGCGTCCACCTGGAAATAGAACTCCAACACCAAGAGAAATTGCATTATGCCGCCCTTTTATCGAACGACAAATTCAACTTGCAAACCCTCGTATTCTTGTAGCTTTAGGAGGAACTGCTGCACAATTTCTCACCGGATCACAAAGCGGAATTATTCGTCTAAGAGGAAAATGGCTCACTTATGAAAGAGAGGGACAAATAAAAATACCTGTCATGCCAACCTTTCATCCCGCTTATCTTCTACGAACACCAAGTCAAAAAAAACTTACATGGATTGATTTTTTAGAAGTAAAAAACAGCCTAAATAACTTCCTATAATTTCTCATTTTTTCTTCTTTTTCAAATTTTTCTTCCCTCAAAATATAAATGCTCTTTTATCTCGCTTAACATTTTAACAGTGTAACAAGGAAAAAATTATGAACCAATCAACAACGCCTATTTATCGTTTGGAAGATTATCAAGAAACACCGTACGCTATTCCTAAAACTCATCTTAATTTTTGTTTAGATCCAACGAAAACTTCTGTCATCGCAACATTGTTGATTGAACCTCGTCAAAATACAAAAGAACTCACACCTCTTATCCTCTCTGGTGACGATCTAACACTCATCTCAGTCGCCATAAATGGTGAACCGTTGGCAGAAAATGCTTATACGAGCACTCCTTCACGCCTAGAAATTACAACACCTCCAACCACTCCTTTCACATTGCAATTAATTACAGAAGTGAACCCCGAAAATAATAGAAAACTCATGGGACTATATCTCTCAAATGGTGTTTATTGTACACAATGTGAATCAGAAGGTTTCCGTCGGATGACCTATTTTTATGATCGTCCAGATGTTCTTTCTACTTATACAGTAAAAATTGAAGCAAATTCGAAAACACATCCCATTTTGCTTTCTAATGGAAATCTGGTCGAAACAGGAACTCTTGATGGGAATCGTCATTTCGCCGTTTGGGAAGATCCATATCCTAAGCCTTCTTATCTTTTTGCTTTAGTCGCTGGAGATCTTGATCTATTAGAAGATCATTTCATCACTATGTCTGGACGACGTGTCAAACTTGGCATCTATGTAGAAAAAGGCAAAACCAAACGTGCAACCTATGCAATGGATGCACTTAAACGTTCTATGCGTTGGGATGAACAACAATTTGGGCGCGAATACGATCTTGATGTTTTCAATATTGTTGCTGTTTCTGATTTCAATATGGGAGCAATGGAAAACAAAGGTCTTAATATTTTTAATGATAAATATATTCTTGCTGATCCAGAAACAGCAACCGACAATGATTACAGAAATATCGAACGTGTCGTTGCTCACGAATATTTCCACAATTGGAGTGGAAATCGTATTACTTGCCGTGATTGGTTTCAACTTTGTTTAAAAGAGGGATTAACAGTCTATCGTGATCATGAATTTTCTTCGGACCAAAATGTCCGTAGCTTACAGAGAATTGAAAATATTAAAATATTAAAAGCAACACAATTTGTTGAAGACTCAGGTCCTCTTGCTCATCCTGTGCGCCCTCGTCAATATAGACAAATCAATAATTTTTATACCACAACTGTTTATGAAAAAGGGGCAGAAGTGGTGCGTATGATTCATACTATTTTAGGTCCTACTCTCTTTCGTAAAGGTATGGATCTTTACTTTCAACGTCATGATGGACAAGCCTGCACCATTGAAGACTTTATTGCGTGTTTTGCTGAAGTTTCTCATCAAGACTTCTCACAATTCATGTTATGGTACGAGCAAGCTGGAACTCCACATGTAGAAATAGAGAGCCATTATAACGATGGTGTTTTAACAATTCATGCGAAACAACATATTCCAGCAACTCCTAACCAAAGTAAAAAAGAACCTATGCTTATTCCTATTTCTTTTGGTCTTTTAGGGGAAAATGGCGAGTCACTCACTTATGAAGCTGATGCGGATATTCAATCAGATGTTATGATATTATCCAAAGACACTCAAACTTTTACAATAAAAGGATTACGCGAAAAACCTATTTTATCTCTACTCCGAGAATTTTCCGCTCCAATCATTTTAAAAACATCACTCACTGAAAGTGATTTTATCTTTCTTGCTCAAAAAGATAGCAATCAAGTCAATCGTTGGCAGTCACTTAATCACCTGATTATGCAAGCTCTTATTCAAGCGATTCAAGACAAAACACCAAAAGATACAGCTATGCCCTCCAATTTACTGGAGTTGCTTAAAATTATTGTTAAAGATGAAAATCTTGAACCAGAATTTCGCGCTTATTGTTTAAACTTACCTAGCGAAATCGAAATTGCTCGTATGATTGGGGAAAATATTGATCCTGATCGTATTCATTATATCCGTAATCAATTCTTATCATCTATCGCTCATACTCATCAAGAGCTCTTCACAGATATCTATTTACAGATGCAAGTTAAAGAGCTTTACTCACCAAATAGTGCACAAACTGGAAAACGAGCATTACGAAATATTATATTAGACTATCTTTCCATTGCTGAAGAAATGCCAAATCATGCTGCTACACAATATGAAATGGCCGATAATATGACAGATCGCATAGCCAGTCTAACCATTTTAGTGCAACGATTTAATGAAAGCAAACAAGCACAAAATGCTTTAAATGATTTTGAAAATCGCTATCGGAATAATCCTTTAGTTATGGACAAATGGTTCTCTATTCAAGCAATGATCGCAGGAGAATCTACACTCAATCATGTTAAACAACTCATGAACCATCCACAGTTTTCAAAAGATAATCCAAATCGAGTTCGCGCTCTCATTGGAACTTTTGCGTCTGGAAACCAAACAGGGTTTAACAGAATTGATGGTGAAGCTTACCATTTCCTTTGCCAAATCATTTTAGAAGTCGATAAAAAAAATCCACAGCTTGCTGCACATTTATTAACAATTATGCGTTCGTGGCGACAATGGGAACCTATCAGAAGACAAAAACTTGAAACTGCCTTAAAAACAATTGTAACGGCGCCCAAATTATCAAGTGATGTGTCAGATATCATCAATCGAACATTGGCATAAAAACGTTGATAATCAATATCTTACAATCACAATAATCAGATAATATAAATATCCAAAAACCTTAAACCCATAAACAAGTCATTTTATCTTGTTTATGGGTAGTGTTGAGATGTTTTTAATTTTAACAACCTATGATAGAAATATTAAAATTACTTTCCTCTAAAAAAAGACTGGACAGAAGACTCTTGTTTTGATTCATTGCACTTATAAGATTGTAATAAATACTGAAACAGTTCAGTTACACCGATCATGATTAAAGGAAACAGAAATGGCTAAATTGGACGCGTATAACGCGCCCACAGAAGTGTGTGATGATTTAAAACAAAACGCCCAAAGTCGCAAAGCACGGACGGCGTATATTAATTTGTTATCTGATTCAGCCTATAAAAAACTTTTATTTATTGAGCCTTGGTTACGACGTTTTATTCCATTTATCATCATTACATTCCTTGTTATTCTCACAACAATACGTTTTGTTTCACTTTATGACTGGCGTCATACAATGGAAAAAAACACGCGTTCTACAATAACTCTTTTAGCTTCTCATCTTACAAATATGATTGAGCTTGACCTATTAACGACCGCAAAACAAGAAAATGACGTGGTTTTATCGCATAGTCATTTACAAAATATTCTGACTAATTTTCGTCATCAAAATCTCATCAATACCAATACGATTATTGCTATAATGGATCAAAATGACAATGTTTTAGCTTCATTGAATCCAGAAATTATTATTGGAAAATCCTTAAAAAATTTTATTTCTACGGATATTGTTGCACAAAAATTTCAGCACAAGAATAAAGTCGTTATACCAATAACGATAGGAAAAGAACCAGCTTTTGGTTTATTCAGTACAACAAAAAATAATCAATATAATGTCTTTGTTGGAGAAAAAACGCAACATATCTCCATCAAATGGAATAAAGCCTTCTCATTAAATATGACTTTACTTATAGGAACCGCTGGTATCATGTTGGTTCTTCTCTATGCTTATTACAATCAGGTTATACGTGCACGCAATATGGATCTGGTTTCGGAAAAAATTCAAAATCGCATTGATATGGCAATGATGCGTGGACGTTGTGGTCTATGGGATTGGAATATGGCCAGTGGTCGCGTTTATTGGTCACGAGCAATGTATGAAATGCTCGGGTATGTCCCTCAAAATGCACTGTTATCAATTTCTCAAATTGCTGCGATCATTAATCCAACTGATACTAATTTTTTTGATCTTGCACAGGAATTAATGAGCGGTCAAAAAAAACATATCGATATTAATGTTCCCATGCGTCATGCTGATGGTCATTATGTATGGATGCGTATTCGTGCTGAGGTCACTGAAGAAGAAGAACCTCATTTAGTAGGAATTTCCTTTGATATTAGCGAACAACGTCAATTTGCCGAACAGACAGCGCAAGCTGATTTGCGCATCCGCGATGCCATTGAAAATATTTCAGAATCTTTTGTATTGTGGGATTCTGAAGGACGCCTCGTTATGTCTAATAGCAAATTTTGCGAATATGCAGCTATTCCAAAACAAATGCTACAATCTGGAATTCAACGTGCAACTGTTGAGGCTATGGCTCGTCCTGCTATCCATGAATATCCTCTCAAAGATGATGGTGCAGGAAACTTAACCAGTATCCGCCAAACTGCAGATGGCTTCTGGCTTAAAATTAATGAACGACGCACCCAAGATGGAGGACTTGTTTGTATTGGCACAGATATTTCAGAGTTAAAACAGCAACAAGAAAAATTTGAAGACAGTGAAAGAAGACTTTTTTCTTTCATTCAAGAACTCAAACGAGCACGAGGAAATGCTCAACAACGTGCAACAGAAGTTGAAAAACTAAATAAAAGCCTGCAAGCGGAAAAAGAGCGTGCTGAAAGCGCCAATAAAGCTAAATCAGAATTTTTAGCGAATATGTCTCATGAACTCCGCACACCTCTCAATGCTATTCTTGGTTTTTCTGATATTATGCTACAATCGACCTTTGGTCCTCTTGGATCACAACGCTATAGTGAATATATGCGCGATATTCACAATTCAGGAACGCATCTTCTCACTCTTATTAATGATATTCTTGATATGTCCAAAATTGAAGCTGGAAGATTTACTCTTGATTGTCAAAATATCGATCTTGTCCCAATCATTAGTGAAGCAATTCGCACCCTTACACCACAAGCTCAAGAGAAAGATGTTTCTGTAACAACAAATATTGCTGAAAAACTTTTTGCCGAAGTGGATAGCCGTGCAATGAGGCAAATTTTCCTTAATCTTATTTCTAACGCCGTCAAATTTACACCTTCTGGTGGCAGTATTAATGTTTGTGCTTTTCAGAAAAAAAATGACCTTATTTTCAAAATTAAAGATACAGGTGTTGGTATTCCTCAATCTGCAATCAAAAAACTTGGTCAACCTTTTGAGCAAGTTGAAAACCAATTTACAAAAACACACACGGGTTCCGGTCTCGGATTAGCAATTTCGCGTTCTCTAATAGAGTTACACAAAGGAAAGCTTGAAATCACTTCTCAAGAAGCAAAAGGAACAACTGTAACAATTACAATGCCAATGCAACAAAATTCAGCTTAAACGCAATCTTTTTGCTGCTCTCGTTGCAGCAAAATCTGCTTTCGTAAAGCTCCCCAACGATATCCTGAAAGAGATCCATTCTTACGCACAACGCGATGACAAGGAATAATTAATGCTAATTCATTCCGCGCACATGCATGAGCAACAGCACGAATAGCATTAGGCATGCAAATTCTTTGCGCTAACTCTCCATAAGAAATTGTTTCACCACATCGCATCTCACGTAACGCAGCCCATACTTTTCGTTGAAAAGCAGTCCCTCTTATATCTAACGAAAAACGATAACTTTTTATCAATCTAGGAGTTTCTACCATTGAAACAATCGTTGATATTTCTTGATGATCAAATGCCTTGTCATTAATATCTTGTTGTACACCATTAAAACGTATCGTAAATTCCTGTAATAATTGTTCAGCGGTATCACCTAAAGATATATTGCAAATCCCTTTAGAAGACTTAGCAATTAAAAGCCAGCCTATAGATGTCTTTCTCAAGCACAATATTCTTTTCGAAAAAACACTTTCCATTTTATTTTTTATATTTTAAATCTATCAGCAGCCAATAAAATTCTATTATAATATCCATTCAACTCGTCATAATTCGTATAAAAATTGAACGCACAGATTGCCCCATCTCTTCGATCAATTTTTCAAGACGGAGCAAATCAGGCTCACCAACGCTTCGCAACAAAAAATCACTCAAGCCAGACGGCATATCATCAGGATCAAAAGAGTCATTTAAACAGAGACGTATAACTTGGCTTAAATTTGTATAAAAACAATAAGCGCGATGCAATTCAGAAACACACGATTGATCCAGAAAACTTTCTGGTAAACGCGCTAAAATATCTGCTGTACTTTCTCCAATTTGAAATTCAATCACATGAGTGATGAGAGCAAATTGAGCAATAAATTCAAGTTCAAGAATGCCACCAGGCATCATTTTTAAATCCCATCGATTTTCTGGTGGTTTTTCCTGTTCAATGAGAGCACGCATTTCACGAACTTCTTTTGCAACATTTTTCTTGTCGCGAACAAGAGCAACAACGGCACACACCTCATTTTCTAGTTTTTGCAAAAAATCTGAATCGCCAGCCACACCTCGTGCCCGTGTTAAAGCAAGATGCTCCCATATCCATGCTTCATTACGCTGATATTTTCCAAAAACTTGAAAAGAAACAGCAACGGGACCTTTATTGCCCAATGGCCGCAATCTTAAATCAACTGAATAAAGAACCCCTTGACCTGTAGACGTTGATAAAGCTGCAATAAAACGTTGTGTTAAACGAATATAATATTGAGTGGTATAAAGAGGTTTTTCACCATCAGATATTACTGCATCTTCATCATGCTCATAAAGAACAATCAAATCAACATCTGAGCCTGCAGTTAATTCACAGCTTCCAAGTTTTCCCATCCCCAATATACCAATACGCCCACCTTTAATCTGTCCGTGACTATGAGAAAACTCTTTTTCAACCACAGCGAACGTTTTTGCAATCATGAGATCTGCAAGTGCAGTCAAAGCAAAACCTGCTCTGTCTCCTGTAATTGCACCACTTAAAAGCCTGAGACCAATCAAAAAACGTTGCTCATCAGCAAAAACTCTTAAGTGATCAAGAATTTCCTCATAAATAGTTACACCTTCAAGAAAATATTCAAGTCGATTTTCTAAATAAGTTTTTGTAGGCAACTCTGAAAAAATAACTGGATCTAACATCCCATCAAAAACATGTGGGTTACGCGCAATAATCTCTGCTAAACGTGGAGCTGCACCCATAATAAGCACTAACATATCCAAAAGAGATGGATTAGATTGCAATAAACTAAAAAGCTGAATTCCTGCAGGCAATCCTTGCAAAAAATGATCGAAGCACAACATTGCTTCATCTGCTCGTTTCGTCGCACCAAAAGTCTTCAAAAGCGCCGGTGTTAATTCCGTCAATCTCTCACGAGCTTCCGCAGATTGTGTTACTTTATAACGTCCACAATGTAATGTGCGCATAATACGGCAAATATCTTTTGCTCTCTTAAAACCCAAACGACTTAATGTAATAAGAGTTTCTGGATCATCTTCTTCACCAGTAAAAACTAAATTCCCCATTTCTAAGCCAAGCTCTTGTTCGTGTTCGAACAATGCCGCATAATGTTTTTCAACTACCTGAAGCGTTTTTAATAAATCACGAATAAAGCAGTTTTTCTCTTGATACCCCATCAAGTAAGCAATACTCGTAAATTGAGTAATATCTTCTGGTAAAATATGTGTTTGTTCATCCGCAAACATTTGAATACGATGTTCAACATTGCGTAAAAAATCATAACTTGTCACAAGATTATCTTTTGTCTCTTCATTGATCCAACCAAGAGCATACAGTTCTGATAACATTGCAATGGTCTCACGCCCACGCAATTGAGGAAAGCGTCCACCTGCGATTAATTGCTGCGTTTGGACAAAAAATTCAATCTCACGGATCCCTCCTTGTCCTAACTTTATATTATGGCCATATGCAGAAATTTGGCCATAATTTTTATAAGTATTAATTTGACGTTTAATTGAATGAATATCAGCAATTGCGGCATAATCTAAATATTTGCGCCACACATAAGCTGAAAGCTCTTTCAAAAAATTAAACCCTGCATCAATATCACCTGCCACTGGACGTGCTTTAATCATAGCGGCACGTTCCCAATTTTGACCACGCCCTTCATAATAACGTAAAGCAGCTCTAACTGGTAATGCTAAAGGCGTTGAACTTGGATCTGGACGAAGTCGTAAATCAATTCGAAATACATATCCCTCAGCTGTTCTTTCATGAATAATACGGATCAACCGACGTACCATTTTAGAAAAGAGATCTACACTTTTATCAATATCACCAATATGCGGTGATGTATCATCAATAAAAACAATAAGATCAATATCCGAAGAATAATTGAGCTCGCGCGCTCCCAGTTTCCCCATGCCTAAAATAATTAAACCACAGTCCTTTTCCGGATTATCACGATTCAATAAACTTATTTTTCCTTGATCATGTGCTTCTCTTAAAAGAAAACGCAAAGCCGCTCCTAATGCTGCTTCGCTCAAACGTGTTAACCATTCACACGAAGTTGCACAATCAAAAGTGCCACTCAAATCAGCTAAAGCAATTAAAACATGCGCTTCTCTTTTTTTTCGTCTTAAAACCTTCATAAGTGTAGTTTCATGAATGGCTTCAACTCTATCAATCGATGCAATATCCCTTATAATCTCGCTCAATCTTGTTTCTATATCAACATTCAATAAAGGATTAAGATAGGAGGGATTTGCAATCAAAACTTCGCGCAAAAAAGGAGATAACGTCAAAACTGCACCGATAAAATCAACTTGTTTTCCTCCTTTTACAATATAGGAAACCAATGATTCTAAATTCTCTTTTTTAGCTTGCTCTTTAACATCATTGAGCCATTGAAAACCGTTTTTATCAAGAGACTGCAAAGAAAGAAGCTCTGTCTTTAAAAAAGCATTTTTCATGTACACTCTCTTGAATTATTATTTCAATTAACATCCTCTTTCATTGCATTATACTTATTTTCTTTAGAAAAAATACAAATACTAAAATAAAATAATCAAACTCAATTAGACATTAAGGAAAAAACAAAATCGCTCTAAGACCAGGATTTGCATTTTCAAGTATGAGTTCACCACCATGCAATTTCATAACAGCTTTTGCTATACTTAAACCAATCCCAAAACCCGATTGTGTACGGCTTTCTTCAAGACGAACAAAACGCTCCATGACTTTTTCATACTTGTCCGCAGAAATTCCAGGCCCATTATCGCTGACCACAACTCGTAAACTCTCTCCACAACTTTCCATCGACAGAAAGACCTCAGCTTTTTTATTATTATGAGATGCATATTTAATTGCATTATCAATGAGATTAAATATGGACTGCGCAATAAGCTCACGGTTTAATTTAAGCTCTTTATCAAATATCTGTCCTAATCGAAGGATCACGCCAGATTCTTCTGCAAACGGTTCATAAAGTTCAACCGCATCTTCCAGAATGCTCCTCATATTCATTGTCTCTAAATGCTCAATTGAACAACTGGCTTCAATACGTGAAATCATTAAAATAGCATTGAATGTGCGTATGAGTTGGTCAGATACTATTATAACATCATCCAATGCCTGCCGATATTCTCTTTCTGTCTTTTTTCCAGAGAGCGCTTCTTCAGCACGATTCCTAAGACGTGTTAGCGGAGTTCTAAGATCATGCGCGATATTATCTGATACTTGACGCAAACCGACATTTAATTCTTCAATACGATCCAACATAACATTTAGATTGATCGACAATCGATCAAACTCATCGCCGGATCCAGAAACAGGTAAACGACCACTAAAATCACCATTCATCAATCGTTGAGATGCTTCCGTGACATGATCAATTCTTTGTAATGCTCGTCTCCCAACAAAAAACCATATTAATAAAGCTCCTCCCATCATTGCTGCAAGAGCAATGATAACAGCTTTACGGATCACGGCAGAAAAACGTTCTGCTTCATCTAAGTCTCGCCCAACAAGAAGTTTCATAGCATTAGGCAAATTAACAACGATTGCTAAAGCGCGATGTTTACTTATTTGGCCGCGTTCTCCAAAACGTGAGTACAAAAAAGAATCTGAAAGAAAGCCTTCTTGTTTCAAGAGACCAACTTGAATGCGCGCAACATTCCCCGCTAAAATACGTCCCATAGGGTCAGTAACAAGATAAAGAAAAGCACCTGGTTGTCGCGAACGATAGTCAATAGTACGAATTAATAAAGCTAAACCACCATATTCATAAGCACTTTCAATACGCTTTAATTCTTCACGCAAAGCATGTTCAGTTTGATTTGTTAACAATGAAACAGAAAACGCTGTCATGTAAACAGAAAGTCCTGCTGCAACCAACATAAAGAGTAAAATATAAAGTGCAGAAAGTCTTAATGCAGTTGTACGCATTATATTGATAAAGCGATTCATATTTTTTTATCTGGTTCTTTCAGTATATACCCAGATCCACGGATAGTATGGAGCAGTGGAATATCAAAATCTTTTTCAATTTTAGCTCTCAAGCGAGATATATGAACATCAATAACATTCGTTTGTGGATCAAAATGATAATCCCAAACATTTTCCAAAAGCATAGTCCTCGTAACAACTTGACCGGTGTAACGCATTAAATATTCAAGCAACCGAAACTCACGTGGTTGTAATATGATATTCCTATCTCCTCGTTTTACCGTATGAGATAAGCGATCAAGCACAAGATTTCCCACACAATAAACAGTTTCTGTCTCTTTAGGATTTTTCCGTCGTTGTAAAACTTCAACACGTGCAAGCAATTCAGAAAAAGCATAAGGCTTTGTTAAGTAATCATCTCCTCCGGCACGTAACCCTGTTACACGATCATCAACTTGTCCTAAGGCTGAAAGAATAAGAACAGGCGTTTTAATCCCTTTTGTTCGCAATTCCGTAATAATAGAGAGACCATCACGATACGGAAGCATCCGATCAATAACCATAACATCGTAATTTTCCGTCTCTGCTAATGTATAACCCGTCTCTCCATCATGCGCAACATCAACAATGTGTCCTGCCTCCAAAAAAGCCTTCTCGAGATAACATCCCATTTCATAATCATCTTCGATGACAAGTATCTTCATAAAATGTATCTCCATTATTTGATCAAATGAGTTTGGGACAGAAATCTAATAAACTTCTGCCCCACTCTTCTCTCATAAGGATTATTATTTGGCAATCGGAAGAGCAACAAACCTATTTTGATCGTTTGTTCTCACTTGCAATAATATTGCAGGCCGTCCCAATTTTTTTGCATACTTAATTGTCTCGGTAATATCAGATACCTTTTTAACAGGTTTATTATTAACCGTCACAATCACATCACCAGGACGAATTCCTTTATCCGCTGCATCTGAATCCAAATCTACATCCGTTACAACTAATCCTAAACCATCATCGGCAGGTGTCACAACCAGACCATAATTTTCTAATGTTTCATCTGAACTACTTTGTCCATTTGGACGTTTTAAACCTTCTTTTTTATTTTCATCGTCAGGCATAGAATCAAGTTTTACTTTGATACGCTCCTCTTTACCAGATCTCCAAACACCTAAAGTTACAGTTTCTCCCGGTTTAATATTTGCAATACGCTTTGCTAAGTCACGTGCATCCGCAACCTTTTCATTGTTCACAGAAATAATGACATCACCTGTCTTAATACCAGCTTTTTCTGCAGGTCCTTTCAATGGATCAGTAACCAAAGCGCCTTTGGTTTCTTTCAAACCTATTGAATCAGCAATTTCTTTTGTCACTGGTTGAATTTGCACACCAATCCAACCACGTTGAACTGAGCCTTTATCAATGAGCTGTGTCACGACTCGTTTTGCTGTCGCAGCAGGAATAGCAAAAGCAATCCCAACATTCCCACCAGAAGGAGAAAAAATAGCTGTATTCACTCCAACAACTTTTCCGGTAAGATCAAAAGTTGGACCGCCAGAGTTTCCTCGATTAACTGCAGCATCAATTTGAATAAAATCATCATAAACACCAGCACCTATATCACGTCCACGTGCTGAAACAATACCCGCTGTCACGGTTCCGCCAAGACCAAATGGATTACCAATAGCGACAACCCAATCTCCAACACGAAGTTGAATATCATCACCAAACTCAACATACGGGAATTTCTGTTTATCATTGACCTTTAATACTGCAAGATCTGTGCGCGGATCCGTTCCAATCAGTTTTGCATTAAGCTCTGTACCATCATCAAGAACAACAGTGTAACTTGTTCCATCAGAAATAACGTGATTATTGGTCACAATATACCCATCAGATGAAACAAAAAAACCAGATCCAAACGCTATAGGACGCAGTTTATGGGAACGATGTGAAGGTTTGTTTTCAGGCCAAGAGCGGTCAAAAAACTCTTGAAAAAATTTTTTTAAAGGATGTTGATCTGGCAATTGGTCAAAACCTGGAGTACTAAAAAAATTACCAAAAAATCGTTCTTCTTTTTTTGCATTGCTTTTCACTTGCACAGAAACAACAGCTGATTTTACTTGAGAAACAACATCTGCAAACCCATGCTGTTGCCTTGATGAAACCAATACAGGATCTGCATAAGCTGCTGATGTCCACAAACTTGATCCACTAAACAATACTGTCCCCGCTAAAGCTGTAGAAAAACCGATTGCAGCTAATGTTGTACGGAAAGTTCGTTGAACCATTTTATACGCTCCTCTTCAGTAGTATTTTTTGATATGTATTGCCATTCATTATACAATAGTGGACCTTACCGTTTTCTGTCTAAATAATTAAAATTTTGTAAGGTTAAAGAAATAACAATCAATAACTTAGAAGAAAAAAGTCAAAACTTGAAACTTATTTCATTTTTATTTTTATATAAGATTTACTTTGCTGATTTTAATCATTGTTTTCATGAGTATCAGACATAATTATCTTTTATGCTTGATTATCTTTTTATGCTTGTACAACTTTATTCGAAACAAAATGAAGCTCAAGCCAATAGCTATAATAATAAGAGGAGATAACCACAAAAACCATGTTCCTTTATGGAAACGTGGCTTTAATAAAATAAATTCCCCATATCGATCAACAAGAAAATCGATAATCTGCTGATCACTTTTTCCTGCTTCTAAATATTCACGGATTAAAAACCGTAAATCACGTGCTAAAAGAGCATCTGAATCATCAATTGATTGATTTTGACATACCGGACAACGCAAACGCGCTGAAATATCGCGAGCACGTGTTTCAAGAACTGAGTCTTTTAAAATCTCATCCGGTTCTACCGCAATTGCCAATTGCGTTATTGAAAAAACCATAAAAAAAATTAAAACTCTTAAAAAATTCATTTCAATTATTTTTAGCGGATTTTAAATTAGAGTCTATTCGTTTATTCCTTCTCATAGAGAAGTAGCAGCCTAAAAAAGAAAAACATCCTCCCACAGCCATCATTAATGCACCAAACCAAATACAAATCACATAAGGCTTCCACCATATATGAACAGCAAGTCCTTTCTCATCGATATGGCCCGGCGCAATATACAACTGAGAAAAGCCATAACTTTTAATACCTACTTCTGTTGTTGATATATTTTGACTCGGATAAAATCTCTTAGATGCTGTTATATTGCGAACTATATTTTGATTGTCATACACTGTAAAATCAAATTGTACTGCAGAATAATTTGATCCAAAAACATTTTTTACGCTGTCAAAGCAGACAATTTTATCCGCTATCGCAACTTTGTCCCCTATTTGCATTGTTAAAATCCGTTCGTGCCCAAACGTCGCAACACAAACAATCCCAAACAATGTAATTCCTAATCCCATATGCGCAAATGCAGTACCAAAAGCAGACCACGGTAATCCTAAAAACCTCTTAACCCGTACCAATAATGGAATCTTCCGAGGCCCACTTTTCACCCAAAGATCAACTAAAGCACCCCAAAAAACAAAAAAAGACAGCCCTACTCCTAAAGCTGCAAAAATATCACGTAAAGACGTTGCATAAAATGTCCAAAAACAAGCAATACTCGCTAAAATAAAAGCAAACCACAATCGTTCAAAAACTGCAAAAAAATCACCACGTTTCCAAGCCATCATTGGTCCAAATGGAACTAACAAAAGCGATACTGCCATTAAAGATCCGACTGTAAGATTAAAAAAAGCTGCACCAACAGAAATTTTTTGACCCGTAAATGCTTCCAAAAAATAAGGATAAAGTGTCCCAATTAATATCGTCAATGTTGCTGTTATAAGAAATAAATTATTTAAAACAATAAAACCTTCACGCGAAACTGACTGAAATAATCTTCCTGTCTTTAAAACCGGTGATCGTAGAATAAAAAGAAAAAAAGAGCCCCCCATAAAAAAAAACAAAATAGTCAAAATAGCCCACCCACGTGTTGGATCAAGAGCAAAACTATGAACAGATACGACGATACCAGAACGGACAAGAAAAGTTCCCATCAAAGAAAGAGAAAAAGTCAAAATAGCTAGAAATAAGGTCCAATTTTTTAAAGCTTCCCGCTTTTCAAGCACGATAGCAGAATGCAAAAGAGCTGTTCCTGACAGCCAAGGCATAAACGAAACATTTTCAACAGGATCCCAAAACCAATAGCCACCCCAACCCAACTCATAATATGCCCAATAAGACCCCACCATAATCCCAAGCGTCAAAAAAAACCATGACAGCAGAAGCCACGGCCGTACCCAACGCGCCCAAATGCCATCAACATGTCCTGTAATCAACGCAGCAATCGAAAAAGAAAAACAAACTGAAAAACCAACATAACCAAGATATAGTAGTGGTGGATGAATTATCAACGCGATATCTTGTAAAATAGGATTAAGATCTTTGCCTTGCAATGCCGGTGGGATAACACGTAAAAACGGATTAGAAACAAAAAGAATAAATAAAAGAAAAGCACTTATAATCCAGCTTTGACAGCTTAAAGTAAGAACTTTAAATTGTTCTGACAATTGATGTCCAAACAAAGCAACCAATGTACTGAAAAAAGATAAACTTAAAACCCATAGCAACATTGATCCTTCATGATTTCCCCAAACCCCAGCGATCTTATACAGTATCGGTTTTTCCGAATGCGAATTTTCAACAACATTTAAAACAGAAAAATCTGACACAACATAAGCATACACCATAATCAAAAAAGACATTAACAAGAATATAAAGATGAAATATGTGAGCAGAATCTCTACACGTATTAATGAGCGTTCTCTCCATAAAATACTAAAAAAAGGGAAAAATGCTTGCAACAAACTAACAGATAATCCTGCAGCTAAAAAAATATGACCCAATTCAATGAGCACGATCAAATGACCTCTTCATATCATAGCTCTTTTCCAAACGATCTGCTGTTTCTTTAGGCATATAATTCTCATCATGCTTTGCCAAAACGCGCGTGCCTATAAAAAGACCTTGTTTATCGAAATGCCCTTCTACAATAACACCTTGTCCCTCACGAAAAAGATCGGGCAATATACCATTGAAAATAACTTTTTTGTGTTCCAAATTATCCGTTACAAAAAAAGTAATTGTTGTTCTTCCAACAGGTTTAACAGTTCCTTTTTCAACAAAACCACCTAAACGTAAAGAACGACCCGTTAAAATATCTTCTCTTGTAATTTCAGACGGCATACGAAAAAAACTTACCGTATTGCGCATTGCATATACAACAAGACCTATCGCAACAATCATAATAAAAATGCACAACGCAATCATCAATGCCCGCTCTTTTTTCCGTCTTTTTAAAACCAGTTTAAGTGAAAGACGATTTTTCAAAGCTTGATTGTGCATAGTTTATTTACAAAAAATATTTCTATAAATATCTTAACGTTTTTTCTTTTAAAGAGAGTTACATATACTCTACGCAGATATAATTTTTATTTCGCTATTTTGACATTTACATAATAAATCAAACCTCATTCAATAACTTCAGCAAATTCCCATCATTTTCTTTATAATCTTCTAATGAGATGCTTTTTGTAATTGAATGATCATATTCTCTACCTGCACCCGTCCCACACTATCCTGTGGCATTGTATTAAGAAAATCTTGTAAAAATTGCACTGCCTGCACAGATTTCCCTGCCTGACGAAGCGCATCCGCTAAAAATAAACGAGGATAAAAATCATTTGGAGATAAATCTGCAGCTTTTTGAAAAGCATTTTGTGCTTCTTGTGTAATGACTCCTCCTGCATTTCCAACTAACGCCAAACCGTACCCTACAAGCCTTGGAGCTGTTTCCTCATTCAAACGAAAGACATCTAAATAAACATTCACCGCATCTTGAAAACGATTTCTCTCAAGATAGGCTATTGCTAACGCATCCGCTATTTTACCATCATGAGGCGTACGCAAAAAAAGTGTTTGTAAACGCACAAGCTTTTCATCTTCATTTAAAGTTTTTGGATCTTTATCCATCAATTCTTTAAAAAAATAACTTTTAATGCTAGGATTACCTGTCAAACTATAAATACCATATGTCATAAGAACAACAAATGAAACACCCAACACTTTAAAAGCACTAAGACTCTTAAAAAACTTATAACGCTTTACGCGATCGAACAAAGACAACTGCATCAAAAGACTCCCCAAAATTTGCTATTATATCTTAAGTGCCTTATTTTTTTTATATATTTTCACTTTGCGTGAGTGTAACATAACATTTCATATTCTAAAAGACTTCTTTGTTACATCTATTGCTGTATACAAAAGAAAACTTATTAGCGTTTAGGCAATAAAACTTTCGTATACAATCCACCCAATGCAGAACGTGATAAAAAAAGTTTTCCACCGTATTCATTAACTAGATCTGAAACAATTGACAATCCTAAACCAGTTCCTGGCTTATTTTCATCAAGTCTTTGGCCTCTCTTTAAAGCTTTATTAATTTGCTTTTCTGTTAAACCCAAACCATCATCTTCAATCACAATACGAAAAAACATTTCATTTTCAGTACTTTCTTCTAAACAACAGCTGATTAATATTTGAGTACGAGACCATTGCACAGCGTTTTCAATTAAATTGCCGACAATTTCTTCTAAATCTTCTCTTTCACCAGCAAACACAATATCAGAACTCTTCATGATTAGTTGAATCTGTTTATCAGGATTGAGCTTTTTCATAACCCGCACTAAACTTTCAAGAACTTCGCAAACGGATGTATGATAAAGAATACTGTCACGTTGTGCTACAACTCGAGCTCGTCGCAAATAATGATTTATTTGTGCTTGCATCATTTTAGTTTGTTCACGGAGTAAAATTGCTTGTTCTCCACCCATTTTATCCGTTTCATTTATGATCACTGACAAAGGAGTCTTCAACGAATGAGCAAGATTACCAACCTGCATTCGAAACCGTTCAATCATACGTTGATTATTTTTAATAAGAGCATTCATTTCTTGTACTAGTGGCATAACTTCACTCAATAAATCTGTATTCACAGAATCCGCTTTCCCTTCTCGAATATCACTCAATATTTTTTGTATTTTTTTCAACGGCTGAAAACTAAAAACAATAATAGCAATATTAATGAGAATACTTCCTAGCCCAAAGATCCAAAAGAAAATTTGTAAAGTTCGTTTGAATTTTTGCACTTGTTCATGCACGTCACCAATATTTCCAATAAGACGAAAACGTGCAATGTGATTTTTATTATCAAGAGCAACGTCACTTTCAATAACTTGTAATTGTTGATCATCAATATTCTTTATCCGATAAGAACGAAAAAAATTTTTATCAAAAGGAACATCTACATCACTTGGTGAAAAAATTTTCTTAACTCCTAATGATGGTGAAATTAGTCTCCCATAAAGATTAGGCGAAATCGCTTTTACCTCCCAATACCACCCCGATGTGGGATCTGAATAACGAATATCATTCAACCCAATATTTTCTACTAAATACCCTTCAGGAGATACTGTAACCGTTGCTATCAAATTATAAAGATGAGCGGTAAGAATACGCTCTAAACTTTGTTCACTTGAACGCTGATAAAATAAAATACTCACTCCAAAAATCGATGAAAGAGACATAACAATCCATAACGTTGATAAAATTATCACACGCAAACTGAGAGATTTTTTAACTAAAAAAAATAACTCCTTCAATCGAGGATTATTTTCTAAAACGGTCATTTTTCACCTGATGTTTTAGCTCGATAACCCATTCCCCGAACAGTTTCGATTAAATCAACTCCAAGTTTTTTTCGCAATCGTCCAACAAAAACTTCAATTGTATTTGAATCCTTATCGAAATCCTGATCGTAAAGATGTTTAATAAGCTCTGTTCTTGAAATCACTTTGTCTCCATGGTGCATAAGATAAGAAAGAAGTCGAAATTCGTGTGATGTCAATTTAATCAACTGACCATGAACAAAAACGCGAGACGTTTTCGTATCCAATAAAACATTACCAAAAGACAATATATTTGTTGAGTGTCCTGCAGAACGACGAATTAACGCTCTCAATCTCGCCATAACCTCTTCTAAATGGAAAGGTTTCACCACATAATCATCAGCTCCTGCATCAATCCCACGCACCTTATCAGACCAACTATCACGTGCTGTGAGTATTAGAACAGGCATAGAATATCCCTCTTGTCGCCATTTCTCAACGACAGAAATTCCATCCATACGGGGCAAACCAACATCAAGAATCACAGCGTCATAAGATTCTGTACTTCCTAAAAAATAAGCTTCTTCACCATCAAAAGCATTGTCGAAAACATATCCCATTTCTCTCACAGCTTCTGCTAGCTGAGAGTTAAGATCTCGATCATCTTCAACAATTAAAATACGCATCACAGAACCTAAAATACGTCACTCAGAAGGAACTGTAATTTCAACACGGCGCAACTTTTCACCATCACGAGCAGGTACAATAATCACAACCGTACACATATTTTTACCTTCTCGAACAATCGGGATCGAACGTGTTAACGTTCCTCTTTTCTGCATTGCAACTCTTTTACCAATTTCAGCACAATCAGCTGCAAAAGCAGAATCTATATTGATCAATCTTATAAAAACTGCAAATAAAAAAATTTTCCTAACCATAAACTTCTCATAATCTATTCGACCTGAATACAAGATGAATAGCAGAATTTTTGACCGATTAAATTATACATCAAGATACATGATATAAAATTTAAATAAATCAAATAAAGAATCCGATTAATGAATAACAAAATTTGAGTACCATGTATATTTTGTAATAAAAGAGATTTTTTAAAATTATAAAAAACTTGCTTTTAGTATAACTATAGAAAAAAAACGTCTTTACTCCATATAATTATTACAAAATTATTCATCCTACTCCCTTATTATCAGGATCCTTTAAATGTTTGATTTCTTGAAAAAGAAGAAGGAAAGAAAAAATAAATTATTTCGTAATGAGAAACTGATTGCATTAGATTCACTGCTAGATACAATGCTTTACCGTATCCGTACTGCTAACAATCGCTTCTGGAATCAAACAACTTTCACAACACAGTGTTTTCGCATACGAGGATGGAAACGCTTTATCATTGAAGTTCTTGATGAAACACTGACATTGGGATTAATTGGTTTTACTCTTTTTACAACCGTTGGAATATCTATTTTTGAATTAGCAAAAAAAGACTGGTACACTTCTCAGAATTTTTCCATTCTTTTTTTAGATCGATATGGAAATCCCATCGGATACCGTGGAACTTCACCAGCTGTCTCAGTTCCTGTTGAAGAAATGCCTGATTATCTTATCAAAGCTGTTCTTGCGACAGAAGATCGTCGTTTTTTTGATCACTGGGGTGTTGATTTTTACGGTCTCATACGAGCAATTTCACGAAATATGCAAGCTAAAGGTGTCGTTCAAGGTGGCTCAACTCTTACACAACAACTCGCTAAAAATTTATTTTTAACAAATGAACGAACCATAATCCGTAAAATTAAAGAAGCGTACTTAGCTCTTTGGTTAGAAGCAAATTTCAATAAAAAACAAATCTTGCAACTGTATCTTGATCATGCCTATATGGGAGGGGGTAATTTTGGTATCGTAGCAGCTGCCAAGTTTTATTTTAATAAAGATATACATGATGTATCTCTTGCTGAATCCGCTATGTTAGCTGGTCTTTTCAAAGCGCCAACTAAATATGCTCCCCATAACAATTTATCTGCCGCACAAACCCGTGCCAATATTGTCCTTTCTAACCTAGTGGCTAGCGGTTTCATGACCGATAGCCAAATCATCAAAGCACATCGTTATCCTGCAAAACTCATCGCAAAAATAAAAAATGATCAGCCAAATTATTTTCTGGATTGGGTTTTTGATGAAATTCAAAAAATGAGCAGCAAACTCCAAAGTCGTAATTTGATTGTACAAACGACCCTTGACCCAAACATACAGAAAATAGCAGAAGAATCCATTAAATATTATTTACACCAATATGGTCCACAATACCGCGCAACACAAGCTGCTGCTGTCATTATGGATAATAATGGAGCTGTCCGCGCTATTGTTGGAGGCGTTGATTATAATAAAAGTCAATTTAATCGAGCAACTCAGGGCGGTCGACAACCTGGTTCTTCATTCAAACCTTATGTCTATGCCGCTGCCATGGAACGCGGTTTATCTCCCACAACCATAGTCCTCGATGCTCCTATAAAATGGGGTCGTTGGTCCCCTAGAAATAATTCTGGACGCTATCTGGGGAAGATTGATGTCGCAACTGCTTTAGCTTTCTCTATTAATACAATTCCTGTCTATATTACTTCTCAATATCTTAATCGTGATACTCAACCTATTATCAATTTGATTAAAGATATGGATATTAGCGCACATATTTTATCGCATAAAACCATGGTCTTAGGTACATCCAATATGACCCCCATGGATCAAGCAACAGGTTTCAATGTTTTTGCTAATGGTGGAATAGCTGGAAATCGTCATGGCTTCACACAAATCAAAACATCCGATGGTCATCTCATATGGGATTGGACACTTCATGGCAACAAATCACACAGAGTTATCAGCGAACAATCTGCAGCTTATATGAATCAAATGATGGTTGGAGTTACAACAAGGGGATCAGGAAAACGCGCAGCTCTCCCCATGACCCTTGTTGCTGGTAAAACCGGAACATCACAATCATATCGTGATGCTTGGTTTGTTGGTTTTACTGGAAATTATACCGGTGCTGTCTGGATGGGAAATGATGATTTTTCTCCTATGAATCGTGCTTTTGGTGGCGTTATTCCCGCTATGATATGGCACAGAATTATGTTTTATGCACACCAAAACACAATGATAAAACCACTCTATGGTGTTAAAAACTCTATCTTACCTTACCATCCCCCTATTCCTTTTGCCCATCACAACTCGGAACAAACACTTCTATTGCCTCATACTTTTTCACCTAAAACACTACAAATTGTGCAAAAAATTAACGAAGATCTCATGAAAACTCCACCTGCAATCTTATCAAAAACTACAACTCTTCAATCCATCATGCATTAAATTTGAGTATCCTACGATGTTTTTTAAGATTGCTGTTTTTCTTGTTATCTTTTCTTTTTCCATTTTAGGTGGCACATTAAGTGTCAATTATATTCTTAATTCTTTTGAAAATTTTGGTCGTTTCACAATTGGAAAATGGAATACTTATCCGCAAATAGGAACAATGGAAACAGATCCCTATACTCGTGCTCGTTCTGCTAAACATGGGAATATTTCACTTGGACGTACAGAAAGTCTCATTTTCCAACTCTGGGAAGATAACCATGGACGTCCACTTCGCTCTCATTGCAATTACATCCTCAAAGGTTTTCTTCCTGAAGCGCGTCTTTTTACTCTTTATACAGCCGATAAATTTCTTAAACCATATATTTCAACCGATGCAGTGCCTTTTGCACTCCACACTCACAATATTATCTATGAAAATGATGGTTCATTATACATACACATTTCCCCAACTCCACAAATTGGCAATTGGCTTGCAATTGTTAGTCCTGAAGAATTCGGACTGATCCTCACTTTATACGATACCTCAATCATCTCTGCAACAGAATTACAGAAACTTACTATGCCTTCTCTAGAGAAAATCCCTTCAGGACAAAAAAATTGTGATTAAACTCATTTACATTGTGCTTTTTACAAGCTTCAGCACTCTTATTATTCATATTTCTGTTTTATTTTTAGTTCCTTATTATGCACAAAATAATATATGGACACGGCTTGAAAAAACAGGAAAACCCTACCAATTTGTTAACCTGCACCCTTCTAGCTCTATTCATCAATCTCGAGACCCTTTATTTCTTCTTAAAGTCTGCAGATTTAATCTTGAACATGGCCCTGTCCATTTAACAACTCAAAAAACAACACAATTCTGGTCACTTTCAGCGTATACGCATGATGGCATTATTTTTTATAGTTTGAATGACCGAACAGCTCTTAATGCTCAACTTAATCTGATTATTGGAAAACCTATACAAATCATAGAGCTTAGACGATCGATAATGAAAACCAATCTTAATCCAGTTTTAATAACTCAAGATTTGAATGAAGGTTTTGTTATTCTACGTGTATTTTCTCCTTCTTTCTTAACGAAAAAAGGTAGTGAAACTTTTCTTTCACAGGCAACTTGTCATACATTCAATGAATAGTTCTTTCTTTAATTATAAAAAACATACCCAATGGATCAATTACAATCTTAATAAATCAAATATCAAAAATAGCTTTTGCGTTCAATTTAAGACTATTTTTCGTTCAATTTAAGACAATTTATTATATCCAAATATTTCATAAAATGGTTGTTTATCTAAATTAAAATTCACTACGCTACTGCACAAAAACAGTTCATTAATTATATGTGAGCATAACACCATTTCTGTTTTACAGAGAATAAGTTATTTTGACAGACGATCACATTGTTCACTGAATAATCTTTGATAGAGCAGACATAAATAATTTTGAACAAATATACCTTGCTCTTCTCGAAATTTATAATCTCAATATATTTTTCTGTAATATCGGTTGTTTTTGATCATCAGAAAAGAAAAATTTCTTTTTAACTTAATAATCCAATTTCACGCATCTTTATCAAAACTTTACGATCAATTTTACCTGTTATAGGAAGATTAAATATTTTTTGAAACTGTTTCAAAGCATTTTGTGTTTTTTGATCTTCTCTACCAGTCACAACAATCTCAGAATCTCCAAAAAAACGCAAAGCTTCTTGTACACGCATAACATCTGAAACAGAAGGTTTTACAAAAGTATCTTTTGAATCTGCTACAGCATTTACTTTAAGTGCATTATTGATCATTTCTTTTTTGCTTCGGTTTATTATTTTGGCAATTTCATCTTCTGAATATTTTTGTAAACTATTCTTTTGCACGAGCATATCTTTATGAGCCATTTTTTCTTTCCACAATGCGATAGCACGACGCATTTTCGGACCATCTAACCCATCTAACGGACCATCATAAAAGCCAAGTTTTGTTAACTTTTGCTGCATTTTCAATAAATTTTCCTGTAATAAACTTTGCTCCGAAGGTACATTTTTACGGAAAATACGTGGAATAGGTACAGAAGAAATCTGAACACCATCGGTGTGAGATATTGTTTGTTGTTTGAATAAAATTGCATCCTGATCTACAGTTGAAGAACGCTCCAACTTCATTTGAATATATGCATCTTGATTCATGTTTATTTGTGAAAATAAAGCATTAAAAGAAACAAATCCAAGACTAATAATAAAAAGAAGAAAACCTACAACCAATGAAGCATTTGTGCGCATACAATAATAAAGACACTTCGTTAACCAAAAAAACAACCAACCAATCATTAAAAAAAATGTTATAATAATACTTCGTTGCTTTAAAACTTTAGTTTTACGCATTTCTCGTTTTTTGGCCATTATTTTTTATTTTCAATTGTGATTGGTTTTCTATACAAAATTCAATAGAAGTTATTTTATCTATAATGAGAAGAAAATATATTCACGGCTTTATTATAAATTATTTTAATGCCCATAATCATTATTAAGATACCAATGTATCAATGAAATAATCTCTGATCGTTTAGTTAACCTTATGCATTTTTATATTTTAAATATTCTAAGTAAATTCAATCAAACCTCCCTTGTGGATTATTTCTTCACGTCACACAAATTTACGAGGATATACAAATTTAATTTCCCATGTAACAGTGCAATCAGCTAAACGATTGCAGACACAGTATATATCTAAACTCAAAATACCCTAATAATATCCAATAAAATTCACAAATTTAAGATTACTTAAAAAAAATAAAAAATCATGAATAAAATATAAATTTTATACCAACAATAACATTGTTCTAATAAAAATAATTACTTAAATGTTTAATGCGGAATATAAGAATACCAATTTTTTCAATACGTAGATTGAGAAAAATCAGCCATATTACCGAAAACCCATTTCAGATAAACACAATTGATGGTTAAAAATTTAAAAAGCATCCTGCTTAAAAACATAAGGATTAAAATAAAAAATTAATCTCATCATTGTAATTGACATAAATGCATTACGCAAAATCAAAGAATGCGCTATATTTGAAATATATTATAAAGGTCAAAACTCTCATAAATGCTATGCATAACTATCGTGCGATAATTATAAAAACATTGTCATCTCTTTTATTATTCGCCTTGCAATAGAAAATTTTTCTTATCATATTATAAAAAAAAGGTTGCTAATATTCTGTTTATAAAACCACATCTGAGATTCATTGAGGTAATCGTTATTTATACATACATTTATATTCTATATTTTTTCAAACGTTTGCGAAATAAATTGCGCACTTTCATAAAATCTCAAACATCACATTTTTTTTAATACAAATCATATAAGTTATTTTTTTTTCAATTTTATTTGTAACTACACCGTGCTGGAATTCCATGATACGTTTTTTAATTAAATCAGCATTTTTTTTATTTTGTGTCTTTATAGTGATTTCAATCTTTGCAAACAAAAAAAATAGCAATGACCCTTCTTCACAAGAAACAATAAACTCAACAACAAACGATGCTATTACCTTATTTAAAGAAACATTCAACGATTTACAAAAATTTTGTGACCGGAATACAGAAACCTGCAAAACTGGAAAATCTTTTCTTGAATCGATAGGAAAACATATACGTCACGGTGCCAAAATCGCATACGAATATCTTGATCACACACTTGATAACAAAAATACGGTTCAAACCGAAGATACTCACCCTAAAAGCAATGCACAAAATTTCACAGAAAAATAATATGAGTGATCTTTAAATAAAAGTTTTGAGTAGTTTGCACTATTTTTAATTTAAAAGAAATAGATGTTTATCTATCATATACCCTCAACCACCCTATAATCATTACAAGAATAAAGGAACTAAAACTATGACGATAACAATCGATGATATCATAGAAAATTTTTCTCTTCTTGAGAACTGGGAAGATCGTTATCGCTATGTGATTGAACTCGGCCACGAACTTCCTCCTTTTCCAGAAAGTGCGCGAAATGATGCTCATAAAGTACATGGATGCGTCAGCCAAGTATGGCTTTTAACCTCACGTAATCACTCAGAAGATCCTATACTAACATTTCAAGGAGATTCCGACGCTCATATTGTACGTGGTCTTATTTATATTCTTCTCACCTTCTATTCCGGCAAAACGGCTTCTGAAATATATGAAGCTAGCGCTGAAGAACTTCTTAAAACTCTTGGATTAAACGACAATCTTACACCTCAACGGTCGAACGGTTTAAAAGCTATGATTACAAAGATTCGCACTGAAAGCTCTTTAGCAAGGCCAGATGTTTATCCTAAAAACAATAGAAAAATTTCCTAACAAATAAGATGACTGAAGAAATATTTTCATTCAATTCAACTGTTTTTGAACATAATTATTTAAACTTTTTTTTGTTGACTTTTTCGACCAAGCCCCATTTCTTTAGCTAAAACTGAACGTGCCTTAGCATAATTAGGTGCAACCATCGGGTAAGTGCTATCCAAAT
Organism: Bartonella sp. F02; assembly: GCF_026929975.1. Taxonomy (GTDB): domain Bacteria; phylum Pseudomonadota; class Alphaproteobacteria; order Rhizobiales; family Rhizobiaceae; genus Bartonella. The sequence goes on along the minus strand of NZ_JANHOK010000003.1, from coordinate 126,452 downwards.
GCCACTTTTCACGATATTCTTCAGGCAGCATACCATAATGTGTCATAAGATGACGCTTCAAAGATTTAAACTTTTTCCCATCTTCAAGACAAATAAGATAATCAGGAAAGATCGAGCGCTTTGGATTAACTGCAGGCCTTTGTTTTTCAATCTCTACTTCCGTTAACGCAACATTCCCCACTTTTAAAAAAGCAGCATGAATATCAGCAATCAAATTTGGCACCTCAGTCGGTCGGATTGCATTATTACTCACATAAGCGGCAACAATATTAGCAACTAATGTAATGATTAAATTGCTTTCAGTCTCTAAGACTGGGTGATGTTCCATTCTTGTTTCCTTTAATATTAAAATTGAGACATCATTTTACTTATACTCGCAATACCAATATCCTACGCACATAAATCTTTAAGCGTCATTACACACATAAGTTTCATATTGTACAAAAATCTTTTTTGTCAATTCAATTAATTTATAAAATTACTTTAACACAAAAAAATCAAATAAATTTCTCTTTTTTGTCACAAAACATAATAAAACGCTGACTTATACAAGGTGATTTTGTTTACAAAACATCATACAAAAAAACAAAATATAACATAGTGCAAAACTATTCTCTGTCGAGTTTTTTCCATAAAATGATAATATTATAGATCATTATTTATTTATCAAACCTCAATACGAATACAAGAATACCGCACTTTTTAAATATCGAAAATAATGTAAAAGACTTTTCAATTCAATAAAATAAAATACAATAACGAAATAAAAACATATATAATAAACACAATATATTGAAAATATTAATGTCAAATCAATATTTAAAATTACATTTCAATACAATATAGTGTTTTTCTTATTCAGAGTCTAACACTCCCATTCTAGATACATATCTTAGAACAATCCATCTCCTGCCATTTAGCAAAAATTTAATGTTAGTGTAAAATTAATAAGCCTACTTTTAAACTATCATCAATAACCCATCACACTCACTGAAGAAAGTATTTATAATACATGATAAAAGATAAGCTGTAGACTTCTTCACTCCATTTTAAACGTAAACAAAAATTCATAAATTTACACTTTACATGCATAAAATAACCTCAAAATAACAATTTATAACTACCTTTGAACATAAAGGATCACGTATGACACATTCTTCTGTATTGCCTCCTAAAACACCCAAAGTGCTTCATAAAAAAATATATCATGGTATTTGGCGAAGTGATCCTTATCATTGGCTGCGAGCAGATAACTGGCAGGATGTCTTTCAAGATCCTAATTGTCTTGATAAAAACATTAAGCGCCATCTTGAAGAAGAAAATATTTATCAAGCTACTCAAATGGCTGATACGCAAGCATTACAAAATCTTCTTTTTACCGAAATGAAAAATCGCATCCAAGAAAACGAGAGTTCCGTTCCTGTCAAATATGGCCCTTTTGCTTATGGTCTATTTTATGTTCCTGAAGGCCAACAACCACACTATTTCCGTATACCAAGAAATGGAGGGGAAAAACACGTTTACCTTAATTGTGATGCTTTAGCTGAAGGTAAAAATTATTTTAATCTTGGCTCAGTTCAAGTATCTCCTGATCATAAACTCGTTGCATGGACTTATGATGACAAAGGATCTGAATTTTATACAATAAAAATTCGCAATTTGAAAACATTGTCTGACTGTCCGGATACAATTACTGAGACATCTGGAAATGTGGTATGGGATGCAAAGTCTGAAGGATTTTTCTATACGAGAATGGATCACAATCACCGTCCATCAAAACTTTATTATCATAAATTAAATACCGATCAATCTCAAGATAAACTTATTTTCTGTGAAGATGATCCAGGATTTTTCTTATATGTTAGCGGTTCTAAACTGAATGACGTTATTTACATTAATATTCATGATCATGAAACCTCAGAAACTTGGCTTATTCCTGCGGACAGTCCTCTAACATCTCCTCAATGTGTCAAAAAACGACAAAAAGGAATTGAATATTCGCTCACTGAAGGTGGTGATGTCTTTTACATTCTTACAAATAGCAATGACGCAAAAGATTTTAAAATTATGGTTGCACCCTTCACGTCACCACAGCCAGAAAACTGGTCTGAACTGATCCCTCATCAGCTCGGACGTTTAATTTTATTTCATGATGCTTACCAAGACTTTATCATTTGGCTTGAATATTTTGAAGGACTTCCTCGTATACAGATAATGGAACGCCCAACAAAACAAATTCACTCTGTTACATTCACAGAAGAAGCTTATTCTTTAGATCCACAAGGCGCTGCAGAATATAACAGTGAAACCTTTCGCTTTTCTTATTCATCCATGACAACACCTGAACAAGTTTTTGATTACGAAATAAAAAATCGCAAACAAATACTCTTAAAAACACAGGAAATACCTTCTGGACATAATAAAGATGATTATATAACGAGACGAATTACAGCCACTGCAGATGATGGTGAACAAATCCCTATCTCTCTTTTTTATCACAAAACTACTGCACTGAATGGTAATGCACCCTGTTTGCTTTACGGTTATGGCGCTTATGGGATTTCAATTCCTGCTGACTTTAATAGCAATGTTCTTTCACTCGTCAATAGAGGTTTTATTTATGCCATTGCTCATATTCGTGGGGGTAAAGAAAAAGGAAATGAATGGTATGAAAAAGGAAAACATCTTTTTAAGAAAAATACATTTACAGATTTTATCTCCTGTGGGCGCCATCTAGTCAATAATCAATTCACTGCACACGACAGACTGTTTGCTCACGGAAGTTCAGCGGGAGGAATGTTGATGGGCGCTATAGCAAACATCGCTCCACAAGATTTTGCCGGTATTGTAGCTAATGTCCCTTTTGTTGATGTCCTAACAACTATGTTAGATGCTTCATTACCTCTAACACCTCCAGAATGGCCTGAATGGGGGAACCCTCTTACATCAAAAGAAGATTATAACCTCATTGCTTCTTATTCACCTTATGACAATATTAAAGCACAAGAATACCCTCCTATTCTTGCTATTACAGGATTAACCGATCCTCGTGTAACCTATTGGGAGCCTGCAAAATGGGTAGCAAAACTACGCGATTTAAAAACAGATAATAATGCAGTTCTATTACGCGTCAATATGAATTCAGGGCACGCAGGTGCAACTGGACGCTTTGCACGATTAGAAGAAACTGCATATATATATGCCTATATTCTAAAAATAGCAGGCAAAGATTCAACGCTTTAATATATAATTATTTCTAAAAAGGCTTCATATTCAATAAATTATGAAGCCTTTAGTGCAATACGAATTACTTCTTAAAACCCACAGTCTTCATAAAGCTCTAGAACATAATCCCAGTTAATTAAATTATCGACAAAAGCTTCAAGATATTTTTGTCGCGCATTACGATAATCAATGTAATAAGAGTGTTCCCATACATCAACACCTAAAATGGGTTGAGCATCATGAATCAGAGGGTTTTCACCATTAGGTGTCTTCATAATTTCAAGCTTTCCATCTTTCACAGCAAGCCATGCCCATCCAGAACCAAATTGAGAACTCGCAGCTGCAATAAAATCTGTACGGAATTTATCATAACCCCCTAGATCAGATTTGATAGCTTTTTCTAATTTTGCAGGTAATTTTTCTCCTCCCCCATTTTTTTTCATACAGAACCAGAAATGATTATGATTATAATACTGAGCCGCATTGTTAAACAAAGCAATATTTGTGTTAAAACTATCTTTAACAATATCTTCAAGGCTCTCATTTTCTAAACCTAAATCTCTCACAAAGTTATTAGTATTGTTAAGATAAGCGAGATGATGCTTATCATGATGATACTCTAACGTTTCAGATGACATATAAGGCATAAGAGCATCGTAATCATAAGGCAACTCAGCTAATTCAAAAGCCATTTTAAAAATCTCCTCGTTTTTAATTGTTAAGCTTACTCTACAAGCCTGGTGTGATGCTTACAGCATCTAAAAGCAAATGTCGAATATCTGTTTATTTTAATTTCTCTTTTAAAATCATCCCCTAGAAGAAAAATTGATCAATGGACTTCACCAAAATTTTTAATCAGATATAATTGATTGATAGCTTAATGTTTTTAAACAACTAATATATTTTGTATTTGCAGATTTATAAAATTAAATTTTTAAATTAAAGAATATAAGATCCAGCAATCAATCAGCCATTATCTTTTACGATTCTTCCCCAAGATATTTCTCAAAATATTCCGTAAAACATTCTCCCCTGCTTTTACCAAAAATCTTCCCAAACTATTTGTTGCTGAACGCATTACAGCTTTTGTCACTGCATCTGCAACAGACTTCTGGTGCGAGCCTTTTTTAGATACGTTGATCTCTGCTCGTTCAGACTTTAATAATGTTTCATAAGCTGAATCGCGATCAATCGTCTGTTCATATTGTCCAAAAACAGGGCTAGACGCGATAAGTTCCTTACGCTCATCAAAGGTTATTGACCCAATTTGTGACCACGGCGGACGAATGATTGTACGTTGAACAACGGATGGAACGGCTTTCTTTTCTAAAGTTGACACAAGCGCTTCTCCTGTTGAAAGTTGCCCTATTGCTTCCATTGTATCAAACTGTGAATTCGCACGAAAAGTTGACGCAATGGTCTTAACCGCTGCAATTTCACGAGGAGTATACGCACGTAATGCATGTTGAATACGATTACCAAGTTGCGCTAAAATAGCCTCAGGAATATCAAGTGGACTTTGTGAAATAAAATAGATCCCTACACCTTTGGAACGGATTAAACGAACAGTTTGCTCAATTTTTTCAATAAAAGATTTTGAAGCGTTATTGAAAAGAAAATGTGCTTCATCAAAGAAAAAAGCCAACCGTAATTTGTCTGGATCATCAATTTCAGGAAGTTGTTCAAAAAGTTTTGACATCAACCAAAAAAGGAATGTCGAATACAGTCGCGGATAAGACATTATCTTATCTGCAGCTAAAACATTCACAAAACCTCGTCCATCAATCTGTGTACGCATTAAATCACGAAGCTGTAATGCTGGCTCTCCAAAAAAATGACTTCCACCTTGCGTCTCTAAAATTAAAAGCTGTCGTTGAATAGCTCCAACAGATGATCTAGATATATTTCCATAACGCGTTGAAAATTCAGAAGCATGATCTGCGGCATACATGAGCATAGCCTTTAAATCTTTCAAATCAATGAGTAAACGCTTTTCTTCATCAGCAATAGAAAAAGCGATATTAAGAACACCTTCTTGTGCTGGTGTTAAATCAAGCATGCGTGAAAGAAGAAAAGGACCTATTTCTGTTACTGTAGTACGAATTGGATGTCCTTGATCTCCCAATAAATCCCAAAAAATAACAGGACTTTTTTGTGTTTTTATTGTTTTTAATCCAACTTCAATCGCTCTATCCTTTATCTTATCACTCACTACTCCAGCTTTTGCTATTCCGGATAGATCACCTTTAACATCAGCACAAAAAACAGGGATTCCTGCAACAGAAAAAGATTCTGCTAAAACTTGTAGCGTTACAGTTTTTCCTGTTCCCGTTGCACCTGTAATTAAACCATGACGATTGGCATATTTAAGCCAAATATACGTAGACTGAAGTTCATTGCTTTTTTTTTGATAATGAGCACCAAGAAAAATTCCCCGACTATCCTCCATAAACAATATACCCTCTAGTTTTCTGTCTCCTTATTTCTTTTTAATAACTACTGCAGAAACATACCAAATCAAGATAAGCTGAAAGGAAACAACAAATGATCTCTCTTCCGCGCTTTGAATATTTTTAGATAATTTGAATAGGAGACATTTAAAATATATCAGAATATAAGTTGCTTATTACGATGAATCGATTGGAATATCAGCGTGAAATTCCTATTATAAGCATAGCTTAAAAATAACTTATTTGATTTCAAGCGACGATCATATTTCAGAATGAATAACTCTATTTTCCAAGCTAATAATTGAGAATACGAAACAACTCTCACTCTAAAATATCTGTAAAATACTTATTAGGGAAAAGTTACAAGATTACATCACACCTATCTAGCAATGCAATGCAATGCAATGCAACAGCATTAAACAATAATGCTATTCATATCAAAACAGAGTATATATACATTGGTATTGAAATTTGGCTGGGGTACCTGGATTCGAACCAGGGAATGCCGGTACCAAAAACCGGTGCCTTACCGCTTGGCTATACCCCAAAAGAATGATGTTACACTCATGTTCGCGCCTTATACCGATTCTTGCTACGATAAGCAACAGCTGAAAAGAGAAGCTTTTACTTTTCTTCTAATAAAAACACGCTTCCATCACGGTAGCAAAGAATTCACGCTACATAAATATACTCTATACCCTTCTCATTTATTAAGCACTTTAACGATCAACTAAAGTATTTCCATTCATCCAATTATAGAAATATGTCTCTTAATAAAAATACCATTCTGCCTTTAACATTAACAAACGTCTCTGTATAGCACAAAAATAGAAACTATGATTAATCTCAGTATAAAAAATCACTGCAGCATTAAATATATTTTTATTCAAATATTTCCTTGAAAATAATCAAGCTATTATCATCGTTACAACGTATTTATTACTTTAATAATTTTTACTCGTCATCCTTTAAAAGAGGAATAGAAGCTATTTCCGTATCAAGCGCATTCATAAAAGAAATAATAAAAGCAGCATTCGTACCGAAATCTCTCGATAAATGACGTGAAGCAGCGCGCATATCAACGAACGTTGTATCCCCTTCATCTGTTAAACGGATGACAATATCAGAAATAAAGCCAAGATAAAATGTTTTTGCGATTGTTTCAATATAAACTCTACCTTCTTCACCTTCAATATTTCGTTGAGCGAGTACAGGCCAATCATAAGCTGCTAAAACATTAAGAACTGATTTTAAAATATGATCAGGTGAACCATCATAGCGACGTCCTGATAATTCCGGCCATTGTGATGTTTGCAACTTTTCTTGCCCAATTAAAACACTCTTGAGTGGCAAAGCATCATGAGGACGCATAGTTCGAAAAAAAGATGGTGGTTTTCGCGTATCAGTAGAAACGTCATAGATAACTGGTGAAAAAAACCAAAATCCAGCAAATAATACCAAAGGCGTTGCAGTTATCAAAGAATAAATGATCCCTTTTAGAGCTTTCATTCCACCCCGAGCACCACACACCCACAAACTGTAAAGTGCCTTTACAGCAAGAAAAAGTGAGAAAATAACACAGCAAGCAGAAATTATCATCAAAATGATAAAATCAACGAAACGAAGTACAGAAAAACGCTGCAAAAATATTGAAAATAATAAAATTAGAAAAGACAATCTACCAAAATGAGAAGACCACACTGCTGCTCTTGAGGTTAATAAAATATATTTCCTTTGCATTAAGCTCTCTTTTCCTCAAAAACAGACAAAAACAATCTTCTTTGGACTTTTTATAGTTCACCGGATTGTTTCTAATCACATATCAAAAATAAAGCATTTATTTGTGATATCAAGGATAGCCTACAAACACACTTCACGATAATTATTCTCATAAAAGAAAATTACTATAGCTTATCTTAAAAAACATAAAATCCTGGAAGAATAGTTCTAATACTGCAGTCTTAACTTATATTTTTACTTCCCGATGATTTTAAAAAACAATATCTCGTTTTTTACCCATAATATTTAGAAGTATACTCTAAATTTCTCTTCTTTTTTAAACGTCAAATCATAAAAAATAACGCATACGATCCAAAATATTATATAGATTAAAATAGAAAACTCTCTTTAAACTATTACACTTTTTTTGCAATTGCTGATTGAGCTGCAGCTAAACGCGCAATTGGAATCCGAAACGGTGAACATGAAACATAATCTAAATTATTTTCTTCACATAAAGCAATAGAAGCAGGATCTCCTCCGTGCTCACCACAAATGCCTAATTTAATTTTAGAGCGCTGAGAACGTCCACGTTGAGCAGCAATCGCAATAAGTTCTCCTACTCCATCATAATCAATTGACACGAAAGGATCTTGTTTCAAAATGCCTTTTTGCAAATAAGCTGTCAAAAAAGAAGCGGCATCATCACGTGAAATACCAAAAGTAGTTTGTGTCAAGTCATTTGTTCCAAACGAAAAAAACTCCGCAGTCTCTGCAATTTCATCTGCTCGGAGAGCTGCTCTTGGTAATTCAATCATCGTTCCAACAATATACTGAACAGTAACTCCTTTTTCCTTCATTACTTCATGAGCGACATGGCTGATACGTGCTTTCACAAAATCTAATTCAGATCTAAGTGCTACAAGCGGTACCATAATTTCAAGCAGAACAGAAGATCCAGATTTTTGTGCTGCCTCTGTTGCTGCTTCAAAAATGGCTCTCGCCTGCATTTCTGCAATTTCAGGATAAGCAATAGCTAAGCGACATCCACGCAACCCCAGCATAGGATTAAATTCGTGCAATTGTTCTGCTCGTTCAGAGAGCGTGTCAACAGAAACACCCATCGACATTGCAACCTCAAGAATTTCTGCATCTGTTTTTGGCAAAAACTCATGCAAAGGCGGGTCCAAAAGACGAATCGTCACAGGTAAACCTGACATAATTTCAAACAACTCAGTAAAATCTGATCGCTGCATTGGTAAAAGCTTATCCAACGCTTGACGACGTCCTTCTTCATCATCGCTCAAAATCATTTCACGCATAGCAAGAATACGTTCACCAGAAAAAAACATGTGCTCCGTACGACAAAGACCAATACCTTCAGCTCCAAAAGAACGCCCCATCCGTGCATCAGACGGCGTTTCAGCATTTGTACGAACTTTCATACGTCGCACTCCATCAGCCCATTCCATTAACTTAGCAAAATCTCCACCAAGCTCAGGCTGCAACATATCAATCTTGCCCTTGAGTATCTCTCCACTTCCACCATCAATTGTAATGATATCGCCTTTTTGAAAGCTTTGACCTGACGCAATCATTGTATTCGTATTATAATCAATTCGCACACTTCCTGCACCAGAAATACAAGGTTTTCCCATACCACGCGCCACAACAGCAGCATGGCTTGTCATCCCTCCTCGTGTTGTTAAAATTCCCTCTGCAGCATACATGCCGTGAATATCTTCTGGACTGGTTTCTGTGCGCACTAAAATAACTTTTCGCCCCTCAACAGAAGCCTTTTCTGCTTCTTCCGAAGTAAAAACAATTTCTCCTGTTGCAGCACCTGGAGAAGCAGGAAGCCCCCGCGCTATAACAAAACGCGGTGCTTTAGGATCAAGCGTAGGATGCAAAAGCTGATCAAGCGACTTTGGCTCAACACGCATGATTGCTTCTTCACGGCTAATTAATTCTTCCTCAACCATTTCAACTGCTATCTTTAAAGCCGCATGTGTTGTCCGCTTTCCTGAACGAGTCTGCAACATCCACAATTTGCCCTTTTCAATTGTAAATTCAAGATCTTGCATATCCCGATAATGCCGTTCAAGATTATACGCAATCTTGTGCAACTCCGAGAAAGCCTCTGGCATAATCTTTTCAAGTGATGGCTGTTGTGAACCTGAAGCAAGACGAGCAGATTCTGTAATATTTTGAGGTGTGCGAATTCCTGCCACGACATCTTCACCTTGTGCGTTTATCAAAAACTCACCATACAGCTCTTTTTTACCTGTCGATGGATTACGTGTAAAAGCAACACCCGTTGCTGAATCTTCACCCATATTACCAAAAACCATAGCCTGTATATTAACAGCAGTTCCCCAATTTTCAGGAATATTATGTAAACGACGATAAGTTATTGCACGAGCTGCCATCCAACTAGAAAAAACAGCCCCAATTGCACCCCATAATTGTTTTTCAGGATCCTGTGGAAAAGACTCTCCTAATTCTTTTTCAATGCACGCTTTATAAGAGACAATAATATCTTTCCAATCAGCTGCAGTCACTTCTGTATCGACATTATAACCTTTGCTCGTTTTTAATTCATCAAGAATTTCTTCAAAACACGAATGGTCTAACCCCAGAACGACATTAGCATACATTTGGATAAAACGACGGTAGCTATCATAAGCAAAACGCTCATTATTCGTTTGTCGCGCAATTGCTTTTACAGTCTCATCATTCATCCCAAGATTCAAAACGGTATCCATCATTCCTGGCATAGAAACTCTCGCTCCTGAACGAACAGAAAGTAAGAGCGGCACGCTTTTATTACCAAATTCGCGTCCAGTTTGTTCACCAACTCGTTTTAGTGCTTGTTTAACAGCTCTCTGTAATTCTTCTGGATATGTTTTTCCATGTGTATAATAAAAGTTACACGCTTCAGTCGTAATAGTAAATCCAGGAGGGACAGGCAAACCAAGATGGCTCATCTCTGCTAAATTAGCCCCCTTACCACCAAGAAGATTGCGCTCATTCGCACAACCTTCTGCACTATTATCACCAAAACTATAAACCCATTTTGTCATTGTACATTTTTTTCCATTATTAAGACAAATTACCACTTAATCATGTATCAAAAACAACTATTTGTTTCAAAAATGAGCTAAACTAGGTGAAATTGAAACACAAACACATGACCCAATTCTCTCAAAAAGAAAATTGCTCATCATAACCAACCACTGTCTCTCTTCAAAAAAATGCTATCTTTCAAAGAAGACCATCAATTATTGAAAAAAAGGTTTCTACTGACTCTACACCTTCATACTTCTTACCATTAATAAAAAAAGTCGGCGTTACGTGAACACCAAGCTCTTGTCCACGCTGAAAAGAAGCATTAACTTCATCTAGAATAGACTGATTTGTTAGACAAGCCTTAAAGCTTTCGTCTGTTAAACCTGCCATTAATCCAATTTTCTTTAAAGGCGTCAAAGCATCTTGCTGCCAAGCCCATTCAGGTTGTTTTTTAAATAAAACATCAAGTAAAGGGAAATAGCGATCTTCAGGAACACATCGTGCCAACATAAAACCAGCAGTCGCTCTAGGATCATAAGCAAATTCTCGGAAAATAAGCTTTACTTTTCCTGTCTTTATATATTTCTTGCGAATTTCAGGAAGAATTTCATTATAGAAATTTGCACAATGCACACATGTCAATGAAGCATATTCAATAATAGTAACTGGCGCATCAACATCTCCTTCAAATCTATCCTTAACTTTTCCTGGACGAAGAAGTTCAGCAACTGAAACTGTTTCACTTTCACTCGCTGAAGCGATTGTTACATTAATCTGCGTAATCATAACAAAAATGAAAACTGTCACAAAAGACAAAAACGAACGACGAACTATCATAAACAATACTTTTCTTTCATTATTAAACGAATAGAGATTTTATCTCTTATATCTTTAAAAAAAAATAAACAACATCTCACGTTCTTATTTACTATTTTTTTCTGCGACAATGCAACATCCAAGTTGATAAAGAGATTGGTACAAACTCTTATCTTCAATATGCTCAAGCATTTTTTCTACACGTTTTTTATCCTGTTCATTTAAAGCTGAATTTATTTTCAAGTGATCAACAGTTGATATTTGTCTTTGCTCAATCTTTATACGATCAACGGCAACATATCCAAAAAAACCATTAATTCTCTGAATTAATTCACTTGTTTCATGCATCAATTTTAAGGCTGAAAATCCTTCACAAGCCACAATAAGCGTTGCAGGCTGGAAAGAATCATCCTGATTTACACGAGATTTCCAAATAATTTTAAGAGGAATAGCATATTCACCAATGTCGTGACCAACAATCTCCGACCAATGTTCTATAAGCGCCATATTAAGCCCCGTCCGTTTGTGTACAATCGGATCAAGGATTCCAGACATCATCTCAAAAAGAGAATAAAAGTGAGAATTTTGAAACTTTTTGCTCATGCTAACAAAATCATTATCAAATCATAAACAGCACTTTTTTCTACTCCTCAACTGATTATATCTCTAAATTAACCTAAAAATAAATTGTAAAAACGAATAACAATAAAATTTCCGCAATAAAATGCCAAAAATGAACCATAAATAAAATAACATATACTTTTTTCTTTACATTTTTACCATTTCATATGATTGAAAACAGTCATGTATGAGATTTCTGCACATCTCCTTTCTTGGTACGACAAACATCATCGACATTTACCATGGCGTATTACCCCTGAAGAACAGGCAAAAGGAATCCGCCCTGATCCCTATCGGGTTTGGTTATCTGAAGTCATGCTTCAACAAACAACAGTTGAAACTGTTAAACCTTATTTTAAGAAATTTCTAAAACTTTGGCCTAATCTTTTTTCTTTATCACAAGCATCTCAAGATGATATTATGAAAGCTTGGGCAGGTCTTGGTTATTATTCACGTGCACGTAATCTTAAAAATTGCGCTGACCAACTCGTTAAAGACTATAACGGTGAATTTCCACAATCTGTGAAGATATTACGTACTTTACCTGGAATTGGAGATTATACCGCGGCGGCAATTTCAGCAATTGCTTTTAATAATTCCGTAGCAGCTGTAGATGGTAATATTGAGCGTGTTATAACGCGCTTATTTGCTATAACTACCCTATTGCCAAAAGCAAAAACCGAAATCAAAAACAAAACACAAGAAATCATTTCATTAAAACGCCCTGGCGATTTCACTCAAGCTATGATGGATCTTGGAGCAACAATCTGTACTCCACGTAAACCATCTTGCCCAGACTGTCCTCTGCAAAGTTTATGTCAAGCAACAAAAATGCAAGCAGTAGAAATTTTTCCAGTCAAAGCGGCTCCCAAAGAACGCTCATTAAAAACTGGAGCTGCTTTTATAATACTGAATAAAAATAGACAAATTTACTTAGAAAAAAGACACAGTAGCAAACTTCTTGGTGGAATGACTCAAGTTCCTAACAATATTGGAATCAATAACAACAATGGATTAGAAAATGCACCTTTTCCTGCAAATTGGCAATTTAAAGGAGAAATTACACATATCTTTACTCATTTTTCTCTGAAACTTAATGTCTATTATGTCGACGAAATGTGTGTAACGAAATCTAAAAACGGTTGGTGGTGTGACATTCATACTCTAGACAAAGAAGCACTCCCAACCGTTATGAAAAAAGCAATTTCTATAGCGCTTCCTTATTCTTTCAAATAAAAATAACTGTATTTTTAAAAACTAAAAACCCTATTCAAAAAAATACGATATGTAATTGAAGAAAAATAAATTTATTTATGAAATACCACTTTTTAACATTTGTGAACGTATTATCATTCTTAAATCATCTATGGAATTCAATTGTCCATTTTTTTCATAATACCAAAATGTCCAACCGTTACAACTTTGTGAAGCCTGAGCCTTTCTTCCCATCATATGGATAGAACCAGCTTCACCACCACATACAATTGTGCCATCAGCTCTTACAATGGCAGATATTTGTTTCTTTCGATCATAAAGAACCATTCCAGGTTGTAATAAACCTGCTTCAAGCAAACTAATGAATGCTATACGAGGTTCAGCTTTTTTACTATTCAAAATTTCCAATTCCGGTTTAGCTAAAGGTTTAACCGCAGCAATTCTTTTATATGCAGCATCAATATAATGTTGTTCACGCTCAATCCCTATGAAATCACGTCCTAAACGTTTAGCAACAGCACCAGTTGTCCCCGAACCAAAAAACGGGTCTAAAATAACATCACCAGGTTTACTAGAAGCCATAATAATACGTGTTAATAGCGTTTGCGGCTTTTGTGTTGGATGTACTTTACGTCCTTCTTCATCTTTTAAACGTTCAGCACCCGTACACAGAGGAAACAACCAATCTGAACGCATTTGTACATCTTCATTTGCGGCTTTTAAAGCATCATAATTAAATGTGTATTTTTTATCTTTTTGATCTCGAACTGCCCAAATAAGTGTCTCGTGAGCATTTTGAAAACGGCGTCCACGGAAATTAGGCATAGGATTATTTTTACGCCAAATCACATCATTTAAAATCCAAAAACCTAAGTCTTGTAATGCCGTTCCAACTCGAAAAATATTATGGTAAGATCCAATCACCCAAAGTGTTCCATTGGGTTTTAGCACACGGCGACAAGCAAGCAACCACGCACGTGTAAAAGCATCGTAAGCAGCAAAACTTTCAAACTGATCCCATGCATCATCAACTGCATCTACAAGCGAATGATCTGGACGATACAAAGCTCCTTCCAACTGTAAATTATAAGGGGGATCCGCAAAAATAACATCAACTGAATGTTTAGGAAGTTTTTCCAATACCGCAACACAATCTCCTTTTAAGATTTTATTGCGCCATTGTGCCTGTGAAGAATTAGAAACTAAAGTTTTTTGAAAAGAAACAGCCGTCATAAAACACTCAACAAAACAAACTAAAATTACTCTGCCATACAAGATGGTATAAGGATCATCGTTATTTTTTCTATCTTGACAAAATAGGGTAAATGTATCGTTAAGGTGTTTTCAAAATTAATATTCATTTTTACTTTTTTTAATGAACAAAATAATTTTATACAAATACACTCTTATTTTTCTTTCTTTTACAGGAGCATTCACATATGTTTCATTTCATTAATTAATAGAGTAAACTTTTAATCACACCTTTATGAAATAAAAGCCAATCCGTTATTATTTTGATGCAAGGGTTCAAGCCATAAATGACATGTAAAGGAATATTTTATGCCTCAGATAGATCTCGTTATTTTTGATTGTGATGGAGTTTTAGTAGACTCTGAATATCTCGCAGCAAAAATTGGATCGCAATTACTTCAACAAATCGGATATAAAATATCACCCGAACAATTAAGCGAGCGTTACGCAGGACTTCTGTTTGTTGATATTCTCAAAAAAATCGAACAAGAAATAGAAAAACCAATTTCTGCTCATCTCATTGATCAAATGTCAACACTTTTTCGAGCACAAATAAAAACAAAATTACATGCCATCGATGGGACAAGAAAAGCAGTTGAAGCTGTTAAATCTCGCTACCCTTATTGTATTTGTTCTAATGCTATGAATATAGATATAAAACAGATGCTCACCGCTGTTAATCTCTATGATCTATTTGAAAATAAAGTATTTTCTGCACCTGAAGTTGGAACTAGAAAAGCAAAACCTGCTCCTGATGTTTTTCTTTTTGCTGCAGAAAAATTACATATACAGCCCCAAAATACTGTTGTTATTGAAGATTCTGTTCATGGCGTACAAGCAGCAGTAACAGCAGGCATGCGTGTCATTGGATTTACTGGAGGATCGCACAGTTATCTTAGTCATTCCAATGCTCTTGCCGATGCTGGAGCCGAAACGGTTATTGCAAAACATGCTCATTTGCCAGAAGTTTTAGAAGCAATGACAATATGGCAAGACTTATCATAATTAAAAATGACTTCGGTATATTATGATTCAAATATTTAGAACTTTTGCTTATTTAGAAATACAAAATAATCTATTTTAAATATTTAAGATTTACACGCTAATACTCAAAAATTTAAGTATTATTTTTTTCATTGTCTATGAAAATTAATAGACATACTACTACCACATTACCTCTTTTATATTGTTACAGAACTTAAACACATATCTTAACTGGTTTGCTAAAGATCAATGAAAGAAAAATTATGAAATATATTAGCACAAGAGGAGAAGCGCCTAACTTAGGTTTTACTGAAACAATTATGACAGGCTTAGCCAAAGATGGCGGTCTTTATCTTCCAGAAGAATTTCCTTATTTTTCACCTGATATATTACGATCACTCCGCGGCCAATCTTATACGACAATTGCTAAAACCATTCTTTGGCCTTTTGTAAATAATGAAATCGATTATCCTTCTTTTGAAAATATGATTGTCGAATCTTATGCTATCTTTCATCATCCAGAAATCTGTCCATTACAACAAATAGGTTCTGATGAATTCATTCTTGAGCTTTTTCATGGTCCTACTTTGGCATTTAAAGATGTAGCAATGCAATTTCTTTCTCGATTAATGGACCATATCTTGATTAAAGAAAACAAACACGCAACAATTATTGGTGCAACATCCGGTGACACCGGTGGAGCGGCCATACAAGCTTTTTCTGGAAAAAAACACTCAGATATTTTTATTTTATTCCCTAAAGGTCGTGTCTCACCTATTCAACAACGACAAATGACTGTTCATCATAACACAAATGTTCATGCTATAGCAATCGAAGGAAATTTCGATGATTGTCAAGCGCTTGTCAAAGCCATGTTTAATGATCATTTCTTCCGCAAACAAGTAGCCCTCTCAGGAATTAATTCTATAAATTGGGCGCGAATCATGGCGCAAATTGTTTATTATTTTTCATCCGCACTTTCCCTTGGTGCTCCAGATAAACTGGTCTCATTTACTGTTCCTACGGGCAATTTTGGTGATATTTTTGCAGGTTATGTTGCCGCTCGTATGGGATTGCCTATTGCGCAATTAGTCATCGCAACAAACGATAATGATATCCTTGCACGCACATTAACAAGTGGCACTTACGAAACACGTCCCATAATCCATACAACATCACCTTCTATGGACATTCAACTCTCTTCTAATTTTGAACGCTTATTATTTGAAAGTTGCGATCGTGATCCAATATGGATACGCAATGCAATGGAAAAATTAAAACAATCAGGTTATTTTCATCTTAACGAAAAACAACTTAAAAACATTCATACCTTATTTTCAGCTGGTACAAGCAATATTTCTGAAACGGCACAAACAATCGATAATGTTTATAAAGAATGTGGTTATCTTTTAGACCCACATACAGCAGTTGCGCTTAAAGTTGCTCGCGAACACAAACAACCTCAGATCCCAATGATTGTTCTTGCCACTGCCCATCCCGCTAAATTTCCTGACACTATTCAAAATGCTTGTGGTGTAAATGCACCACAACCAGCTTGCCTTGATGGTTTGATGGAATGTGAAGAACACTTTACAAGTCTTGTTAATGATGAAAAGATAGTCAAAAGTTATATCTCTTTGAAATCGCGTGCATCTTATTGAGTTAGCTGGATTATGTAATAAAAGATACTCCAATATCTTTTAGCTATTGGTTTTTTAACGGAGTTGTATATACATGAATGTAGATATCAGTCGCCTTAATAATGGTTTGACTATCGCAACGCATACAATGCCACATATTAACAGTGTATCACTTGGAATATGGATAAAAGTTGGTTCACGCAATGAAACTGATTCACAACATGGCATTGCACATCTCTTGGAACATATGGCTTTTAAGGGAACAGAAAATCGCACCGCCTTTAAAATTGCAACAGATATTGAAGATGTTGGAGGTGAAATTAACGCGACAACGAGTGTTGAAACAACTGCCTATTTTGCGCGTGTCCTCAAAGAAGATGTTACTCTAGCGATTGATATTCTATCTGATATCTTAGTGTGTTCAAAATTTGATGAAGAAGAATTAGAACGAGAAAAACAAGTGATTTTTCAAGAAATTGGTGCAACTTGTGATGTTCCCGATGATATTGTGTTTAACCATTTCACAGAAACAGCTTTTCGTCATCAGCCGCTTGGTCGTTCTATTTTAGGAACTCCACAAGCAATTCAATCATTTACATCTTCTGATCTCCATAACTTTATGAATAAACAATATAGTGCAGATCGGATGATCGTTATTGCAGCCGGAGCAATTCAACATGATCGTTTTGTCCGAGAAGTTGAAAGCCGTCTTGGAACTTTTCGCTCTCATTCAACAGCCCCTCTCATCCCCCTTGCAAATTACGTTGGCGGTGACTTTCGTAAATATCGTGACTTAATGGACACACAGATTGTTCTTGGTTTTGAGGGACGAGCATACCATGCACGTGATTTTTATGCCACTCAAATTCTTTCAATTATTCTTGGAGATGGGATGTCATCACGTTTATTCCAAGAAGTGAGAGAAAAACGTGGGTTATGTTATTCCATTTCTACTTTCCATTGGGGTTTTTCAGATATTGGGCTTTTTGGTATTCATGCTGCAACTGGACAGGAGAAACTAAAAGAGCTTTTCCCTATTATTCTTAACGAACTTTCTAAAGCAAGCAAAAATATTCATATGGATGAACTGCAACGCGCACGAACACAATATCGTGCGAACCTTATGATGTCTCAAGAAGATCCTTCAAATCAAACACATCTCATTGCGCGCCAAATGCTTCTTTATGGTCGACCAATTCCAATATCTGAACTGACTGAGCGTTTAGAACTCATCACTCCTTCAAGATTAACTGATTTAGCAAGCCGTCTTTTTATCAATTCCAACCCAACACTAGCCGCCGTCGGTCCTATTGGTTCTCTCATCAGTTTTGATGATTTAATAACAACTCTTTCCTCAAATATTAAACATTCTTCCTAAAGTAAAAATGAAGAAAAATTATTTCCAAACACTTTAATGTACATTTTGTATAAAATATAATAGTGTGCAGTAATGTATAAACATTGAAATAATAAATTTTTCACAAATATTTCTCTTCATTGAATAAGTTTTGGAAATAGCGACTTTAAAAGCCTTCAAAACTATTCAATCAACATTTCATATGATAAAGAATTGGATAAAAAAAGGTACATCCCATAAAATCTAAAAATGAAGAGCTCGTTTTTTTCTTTTTCATTGATCTGCACAAATGTCTCATTTATTTTTGGATAGTAGCTTGTACCTCATTCAAAAAGAAACAATAACCGCTTATTACAAAGAATAAATTTAAAGATATGAATCTGTTTTCTTAAAAATTGAGTTGATAATTCAATAACCTAAACATTGAGAGTGAAACACTGTGAAGAGTTTGCGTAAAGTAATAGATGTCTTTGTTATAATCATTAGCCTTTTCTTTCATCTTACATCCGCGCAAGCAGTTGAACCAGTGAACATTTCTTCTCAAGATGCTGCTATCGATCTATCAAAAGCTATCGAAATTCATCACACTAATAATTCTATTTTTCAAACAAGTACGGCACCAAGACCAGACGGTATGATATGGCGCATTGAAGTCCAAGCAAAGAATAAAAATTTTGCTGGAAACTGGGCAGTTTTTGCACTTGCAAATCCTACAGATGAACAAATTGATCGCCTTATTGTTGCTCCTCATTATCGCATGGCCAATTCTGGTTTTCTCTGGCCAGATCTTGGATCAGCGCGGATTCAATCCATCACACCAAGTGAAGGTTTTTCTCTTGACCGTCAAGCCAGTGCGAACTCAGATATTTTCCGTATTACCTTGAATCCAGGTTCTATCATCACATTTGTTGCAGAACTTAGCTCGGCAAATCTACCACAAATCTATTTATGGCAACCTGAAGCCTATAAAGATACCCTTAATTCGTACACACTTTATCATGGCATTCTTCTTGGGATCTCAGGTCTTTTAGCGCTCTTATTAACTGTTTTGTTTGTTGTTCGCGGAACAGGTCTTTTTCCTGCAACAGCAGCTATTGCTTGGGCAGTTCTCTTCTATATTGGTATTGACTTCCATTTTTTGAATAAATTCTTTGCAATTACACAAGAAACAGAACCAATTTGGCGTGCAAGTACAGAAGTTGCGCTCGCAGCGACACTTTTCATTTTTCTGTTTACTTACTTACGTCTTAATCATTTGCACTACCATTTTAGCTACGGTGCAATCGCATGGATCGTGGCTCTTTGTGCCGTGGGAACATTTGCTATTTATGATCCAACAAAAACAGCAGGAATCGCTCGCTTATCATTTGGTGTCACAACAATACTTGGCGTTATTTTAATTGGATATTTTTCAATCCGTAATTATGACCGTGCAATCATGCTTATCCCAACGTGGCTGTTAATTATTTTTTGGTCTTTTGGAGCTTATGCATGCATAGCAGGATATTTAGATAATGACATTATCCAATCAGCTCTTGCAGGAGGACTTGTTCTCATCATTCTTCTTATAAGCTTTATTGTTCAACAACAAACTTTTTCTAATAATGCTTTTCATGAAGGAATATTTTCTGATCTTGAGAAACAAGCTCTTGCAGCAAGAGGAGCTGGAAATATTATTTGGGATTGGAATGTAGAACGAGATCGAATCTCTATTCATCCAGATCTAACAGCTCTTTTAGGAGTTAAAGCAAAAAAACTCAACGGTACGATGCATAATTGGATTTCATCCTTACATTATGATGACCGTGAACGTTTTCGCGCTGTATTAGACATCGTTCTTAAAAATAAAAAAGGACGCATTGATCAAACTTTTCGCCTTTCTTTTGGTGAGGGCCACTACCAATGGTTTTCTTTGCGCGCACGCCCAGCGCTGAAAAAAGATGGAAAAATTATCCGTGTTATTGGAACTATCGTCAATATTACCAATCATAAAAAATCTGAAGAACGTCTGTTGCATGATGCAATTTATGATGACTTAACAGGACTTCCTAATCAGCAAATATTCCTAGATAGATTACAAAATTATACTTATTTAGCTAAAGCAAATACAAACATTAGACCAACCGTCTTGATGATTGATTTTGATAATTTTCGTCAAATTAATCGCAAATTAGGTACGATTGTTGGTGATACTGTCCTTCTAATAATTGCACGCCGTTTAAATCGTCTCATTAACTTTCAAGATACTTTATCACGTCTTTCTGCCGATCGTTTTGGGATCATTTTACTAAGCGAAACTGAGCCACAAAAAATTGCAGCATTTGCAAATCACCTGCATAAAACAATCTCAGCACCTATTTCACTTTTAGAACAAAAGATAACTCTTTCAACATCAATTGGCTTAGTTACATGGAACGAAAATAGATCCACTGCCAAAGACATTTTCAATGATAGTGAACTCGCAATGATTCACGCAAAACAAACGGGCGGAAATCATATTGAACCTTTCCGACCCAATTTCCGCATTCTAAATCTTGAACATAATACGATGAAAAAAGATATCCATCATGCGATAAAACGCCATGAAATGAAAATCTTATATCATCCTATTCTTAATTTAGCAAATGGACAAATTATCGGTTTTGAAACGATTGTAGAGTGGCACCATGCTCATTATGGGAATTTAAATGTCTATGATTTTATCAATATCATAGAAGACGAACAAATCATTATGGATTTGGCGCAATTTATCATTAATAACGTAATTATTGACCTTACAAAAATACAAGAAAAATTTTCCTATCACTCTTTCTTCATGTCAATCAATTTACCAAGTGCGGAAATGGTTCATTCTAACTTCATCAGTCAACTGCGTTCTTCTATTCTTCGCAATCCTCTTCAAAAAGGAAGTCTGATGATAGAAATATCTGAAACTGTTTTGAGAAAAAATCCAGAGCAATCAGCTCATTTTTTTGAACAAATTAAAGCTTTAGGAATCAATCTCGCATTAGATAATTTTGGAACAGGTTACTCATCGCTGACTTATCTCATTCGTTATCCTTTTGATATGGTTAAGCTCGATCGTTCACTCATCTCAATTGATTCATCTAAGAAAAAACTCGTTCTCAAATCTATTATCAATATGGCTAAAGATCTGAATTTACAAATCATCGCAGAAGGTGTTGAAAATGAAAAAGAAGCTATTTTCCTACGTAAAGAAGGTTGTCAATATGTTCAAAGTACAATTGTTACTAAACCAATTGCTATTGCAGAATTAATTGCTCTCATTCATAATCATTTTCCTTATAAGAATACAATATAAGAGAAAGCACCATAAATAATTCAAGAAATAGTATATGACTTATGCATGACCTATTTCAGAAACAAGATAAGCTGGATCAATCCCCATACGAATAAGACTTTCATCATATTTATTACAAATATCGCTTTCAAAAAGAAAGTTAGACGATGTAGGGCTAATTAGCCAACCATTTGCAGCAATTTCTGTTTCAAGCTGTCCTGCTTTCCAACCAGCATACCCCAATGCAATCAATGCATGTTTCGGACCTTGTTCACAACTAATCGCCTTTAATATATCAAGAGTTGCAGTAAAATGAATTTTCTCCGAAACAGAAACAGTTGCTTCACAGGTGTAATCATCTGAATGAATCACAAAACCACGAAAAGGTTCAACAGGACCACCATAACATACAGGAAATTTTTTTATCGGTTCAGAAAGATATTTTTTCTGAATGCCATCAATGATGCCAAGTTGCAGCAAAAGATCCGGAAAATTTATGTTATGCAACTGATTGAGAATAATTCCCATAGCACCAGAATCAGAATGAGAACAAATATAGATAACCGAACGTATAAAGCGCTTATCATTCATACCAGGCATTGCTATAAGCAACTGTCCATTCAAAAATCTGTCACGTTGTTTCATGAATTTGATACTCTCTATAATCCGTGCACTCAATAACAATTCAGTTAGTAAAAAAGAAGATAAAGCTCAAATGAAAAAAATTCAAATATTTACAAATCCATACCAAATTACCAATATATTTCACCAACAACTTTTCATAATTTTGAGCATAGTATGCATATTTTTAGGATTATTTAACGTTACTGTTAACGCTCAAGAAAAACAGGAATCACAACTTCTAGCAACACCCTGGTATGAAACAAATGGAAATCGTGTCAGATTAGCCATAACGAAAGTTTCTTCTTCTCAAACAAGAAACGGCATTGTTGAAGTTGAACTCAAACCAGGATGGAAAACGTACTGGCGGAATCCAGGCGATTCAGGAATGGCACCATTTTTTAACTTCGATCAAAAAATTGCTTATGAAATTTTTTACCCAACACCACAACTTTATGAAACAGAAAATGATTGGTCCTTAGGCTATAAAAACAGAATCGTATTGCCTTTTACTGTTTCTGAATCAAGTGAAAACCTAAGTGGTTCTTTTGTTATTGGAATATGTGATAAAATTTGTATCCCTTTTACGATTAACTTTGATTTTTCTCCATCTTCTCCACAAAATAACTATCTCTCCACTTCTTTATTAACACACGCTTTAGCGACTTTACCTCGTAAAGCGCAGAATGAATTTAAAATAAGCGCTGAAAAAGATAATAACACCTTATTTATAAAGGTCCCAAATAACGAAAAAAGCGTCCCTTCTCTTCTCTTTTTAGATGGAGGAGAAATGCAAATTGGACCCACAAAAAAAATAAGAGATCATGAAGAATATACGCTCTTTACGGCTCCCATATATTTTGCAACAGACGAACAAAGCCAAACAATATTTTATACAGTTTCTTTTAAAGATCATGCTTTAAGTGGAACATTCGTAATCAAATCGAACTAATATTTTCAAAAAACTAGATCAGAAAACGCCCATTTTCACGATATTCCGTAATTGCTTTACGTGCGAGCGCATCAGCACGCTCATTATACGGATGACCAGAATGACCCTTCACCCAATGCCACCTGATATTGTGGCGAACACGAGCATTATCAAGTGCTTGCCACAACTCTCTATTTTTAACAGTTTTTTTTGATACTGTACGCCAGTTATTCTTTTTCCAATTGTCAAGCCACGTAGATATTCCGTTGCGCACATAAGTGGAATCCGTATAAAGATCAACAGAACAAGATTCTTTAAGGGCATTTAATGCACAAATTGCAGCAGTCAGTTCCATTTGATTATTAGTCGTGTCAACTGATCCACCATAGAGTTCACGTTCATGCCCATTCCAGCACAAGATAGCTCCCCATCCTCCAAGTCCAGGATTTCCTGAGCAAGCACCATCTGTATAAATTTCAACGACTTTTTGTTGATTGCTCATCAAATTTAAAAACCTAATTCAGTTAATGAATCAACATGACTGAAAAAACAAAGTCTCTGCCAATACTCCAATGGATCTTTTTTCACGACAAAACTACCAGACGGTGTATAAAACCAATCATAAAGGCGCGTCAGAAAAAAGCGTAAAGCCGCACCTCGAACCAATAAAAGAATTGCATTTAATTCTAAAGAAACTAATGGTCTGATTGCTTGATAATGTTTTAATAATTCATGCGCCTTCGTAAGATTGTAAGAACAATCCTTCTCAAAACACCAAGCATTCAAACAAATTGCTAAATCATAAGCCAAAAAATCATTACACGCAAAATAAAGATCAATAATACCAGAAAGCTTATAATTCAAAAAAAAGACATTATCGTTAAATAAATCTGCGTGAATCACACCTGTTGGTAAATCTAACGGCCAATTTTTTTCTAAAAAAGTTAACTCCATATCAATTTTTGATCCGAATATTTTAAACAACGCATCTTTTTTCATTTGGCAACGCTGCCATAATGGTTTCCAAGCGTCAATGGAGAGTGTATTTTTACGTTTAAGTGGAAAACCCTGTCCAGCTAAATGTAAATGCGCTAAGCTCGTACCAACTTCACAACAATGGTATATATTAGGATCGCGAACCCAAGCTCCTTCTAAGAAGGTTACAATAGCAGCAGGACGTCCTGCTAACTCACCAACTATTGTTCCATCATTCTGAAGTACCGGTTGAGGACAAGGAATTCCACGCTGACTTAAATGCTGCATCAAACCACAAAAAAAAGGTAAATCTTTTTTTGAAATACGTTTTTCATACAGTGTTAAAATAAATCTTCCTTGTGTTGTCTGAAGTAAAAAATTTGAATTTTCAATTCCTTCTTCGATGCCTTGATAGGATAACAGCAATCCTATGGAATAATGAGTCAAAAATTTTTTCAACTCATTTTGATCAATATTGGTATGAACTGCCATTATTCTGCTTTTACCTTCAATATTTGTTTTTCATCATTTCCCTGTCTAAAACTATCAGAATGACCATTAACAAACGCCATATCTTGAGGCGTTAAAATAACATTACGCAATTCACGATTCACTAAAAATGTCTCTGTTTCCACAGCGGTTTCAGCTAACTCTATTTTAACATTATAACGTTTACGAAAAGCCATAATAATTTCATCAACAATAATTTGAGGAGCAGAAGCCCCCGCTGAAAGACTAACGACAGAAAGAGGTTCTAAACGCTCAAAATCAATTTCATCAGCACGTTGAACTAAAATAGACTGCCGCGCTCCAAATCTTTCAGCAACCTCTACCAAACGTCGTGAATTAGAAGAGTTTGGCGCCCCAACAATTAAAAACAAATCACTTCCTAATGCTGCTGCTTTCACAGCATTTTGCCTATTTGTTGTCGCATAACAAATTGATTCAGCAGCTGGTGGTTCCAAAGCAGGAAAACGCCGTTGTAAAACATCGAGTATTTCTGCCGTATCTTCGATAGAAAGCGTTGTTTGCGTTACAAATCCCAATTTATTCGGATCATTTGGCTGATAATGCAAAGCATCTTCAACTGTTTGAATTAATGTAACCGATTCTTTTTCAAGTTGTCCCATTGTTCCAATAACTTCAGGATGTCCAGAATGACCAATCAATATAACATGACGTCCATAACGTTGATGCCGTATTGCTTGCTTATGAACCTTAGAAACCAATGGACATGTTGCATCAAGATAAAACAAATTATAACGACGCGCTTCTTCTGGTACGGACTTTGGAACACCATGCGCAGAAAATATAACAGGCTGGCTATAATGTTCTTCTGGAATTTCATTCAGTTCTTCAATAAAAATGGCCCCTCGCTGCTGTAATCCTTCTACTACGTAGCGATTATGGACAATTTCATGACGAACATATACTGGAGAACCATATTTTTTTAATGCAAGAATAACAATTTGAATAGCACGATCAACTCCTGCACAAAATCCACGTGGACTACAAAGACGCATTGTTAAAGAAGGAAGTGCAGACATGATTTATCCTTATATTTCTGTGGCGTTTACTTCACCACCACATAATTATTATTATGTTCTACAAAAGTAGGAGCAAAAGAAAAAATAAAATCACATTTCCCATCGAAAAAGCAGGACACTTTTACATCATACTCTCTTTGCATTCTACTGATATGAAATTTTATTGAAATTATTCAAAGTTGAAAAAAATATAAAATAAGAAATTCAATCAAAAGAACTCCAAAAATAGCAGTCAAATAAAACACAGAAAATAAAAACATTTTCTTTGCTATAAAAACAGTGTCACTCTGTGTATTTGTTTTCCACAAACGATAAGCGAGATAAACAAAAATAATCCCTAAAATTGTTGAAAAAATACCATAGATAACTCCTGCAAACCCTAAAATATAAGGCCCAATGGCACATATTGCCATTATAATAGAATAAATTAAAATTTGTTTTTTGGTTGAATTTTCACCTCGCACATTAGGCATCATAGGAATATTTGCGGCATCGTAATCCATAGATGAAAATAAAGAAAGGGCCCAAAAATGCGGAGGAGTCCACATAAAAATAATTAAAAACAATAGAAAGCTTTCAACATTCACTGTTCCTGTCGCAGCAGCCCACCCGACCATCGGAGGAAAAGCTCCAGCTGCTCCACCAATAACAATATTTTGTGGAGTTATACGCTTCAGCCAAATTGTATAAATAACGACATAAAAAAATATTGTAAAAGCAAGAAAAACAGCTGCAAACCAATTAATGAAAATTCCCATCACTA
Source organism: Bartonella sp. F02 (assembly GCF_026929975.1). Taxonomy (GTDB): domain Bacteria; phylum Pseudomonadota; class Alphaproteobacteria; order Rhizobiales; family Rhizobiaceae; genus Bartonella. The sequence goes on along the minus strand of NZ_JANHOK010000003.1, from coordinate 99,967 downwards.
CGACTGAAAACGTAGAAAGAATTAAACCAAAAATACACGCTTTCTCTCGGCTAATTTTACCAGTCGGAATGGGACGATTACGAGTACGTTTCATCACTGCATCAATGTCAGCATCATACCACATATTCAGTGCTCCTGCACCACCTCCTCCCACAGCAATACACACAATCGCCAAAAAACCACGAAATAAGCTCATAGAAACAGGAGCCATCAGTAATCCTACTAAGGCTGTAAAAACAACAAGCGACATCACTCGTGGTTTCATCAATGTGATATAATCATAAATATCAGCAACGGGTGGAATCGATTGACCGTTTTCTGCTGATAATTCTCCTGAAACAGACATTACCCTAAAGAACCTTTTCCATCTGAGTCATTCACAAAAAAAACCTTTTATTACATGAAAATGACAAATTAATCTTAGAGTATTTTTGAGAACATACAAAACACCATCTGCACACATTCATTAAAAACAGATAGAAGCGTTTGCAACAAAAACACATTTGTAAAATCAATATTCTTCTTGATATCACAATAAATATCTTACAAAAACAGAATAGATTCTATCGATAGTTAAAAAAAATCTTAAAAAATTTTGCTTCAAAACACACTGCTTTTTCACTTTTCTTCTGTTATTTTGCAGATACATTGATATATTTGGGAAGGTTTGCATTTTATGTTATACTGTTAACTTAATAAATTTACTTTTCATAAAAACCTGTGCATGAGAGTGTAATGATAATTCGGATGCAATTCTCTACAATACTTCATCATTTTCTAAGAACAACCTTTTTTATTGGTATTGCTACTTATCTATTTTATAATATTTTTATTAATCATGCTCTTGCACAAATATCGGATATGCAAAATATTCCTACGCCAAAAACTTACGGTGCTTGGACAAAAATTTGCTCCTTACCACCAGGAACCCCTAATATACAATGCGAGATTGTACAAGATATACGAACACAAGATCGTAGAGATATTACTTTTCGCGTTGCATTTTTCAAACTCCCTAAAAACCAAGGAACGTTAATGCGTGTTTTTGTTCCTATTCGAGTTGAATTACGTCCTGGTGTTGGACTCAAAATCGATAATAAAGATATGGAGAAAATAGAATATCGTCGTTGTTTAGGCGATGTTTGTATTGCTGAATCTCTTATGAAAAAAGAAACCCTAAGACCTTTTTTAGAAGGAAAAATAGCAACCTACTTTATCTTTACAACTCCTGAACAAGGTGTCGGAGGTGTCCTTGATCTTAACGGTTTTCGTGACGCTTATGACGCTTTATCAAAATAATCAAAAGGCATACAAAAATGTTAACGAATGAACACATTTAATAATTTTGTTGTAATTTTTTAAAATAAGAAATGTAGTATCCCAAATAAAATAGGATAACCATCATGAGATCACTGATTGACCAATTTGATATTCCTTCATCAAAATTGCAGTTGCTTGTAGAAGACGCGCTTCATAATGCTGATGATGGTGAACTTTATCTTGAATATACAGAAAGTGAAACTCTTTTATTTGATAATGGCCAACTCAAAAATGGTTCATTTCACCAAGATGTAGGATTTGGCTTACGTGTTGTTTCTGAAGAAGCCACAGGATATGCTCATTCTGGCGAATTATCAGCTGCAGCGCTCAAACGTGCGAGTGACGCAGCTAAAGCTGTTACCTATAATCACACAGGATCTTATAGTGTAGCTCCTCAAAAAACACATAAAACTCTCTATCAACCAAACAATCCTCTCAATACTCCATCTTTTGAAGAAAAAAGTGCTCTTTTACAAAAAATTGATGCTTATTTACGCAATAAAAATGATAAATTGCATCAAGTTACCGTAGCTCTTTCTGGCTCACTACAACATGTTGAAATCCTACGTGCTAATGGTTACTTTGCTCGTGATATCCGTCCTCTTGTACGACTTTCTATCTCTGTTGTTGCAGCAAATGGTAATCGGCGTGAGAGTGGTTTCTACGGATGTGGTGGACGACAGGACTTTAGCCAATTTATTAGTGAAGAAAATTGGAAAACAGCTGCTGATGAAGCCCTTCGCATGGCTCTCGTAAACTTAGAAGCAGAAGCAGCACCCGCAGGAACATTTGACGTTGTTTTGGCTAATGGATGGCCTGGTGTTATGCTCCATGAAGCTGTTGGACATGGTTTGGAAGGTGATTTTAACCGCAAAAAAACGTCAGCTTTCTCTGGACTTTTGGGGCAACAAGTTGCAGCAAAAGGTGTTACTATTGTGGATGATGGAACAATTCCTCAACGCAGAGGATCTCTCACCATAGATGATGAAGGAACACCATCAGGTCGCAATATCCTCATTGAAGATGGAAAATTAGTTGGTTTTATGCAAGATCGGCTTAATGCTCGACTTATGGGTGTTAAGCCAACAGGAAATGGACGGCGTGAATCCTACGCACATATACCAATACCACGAATGACAAATACAATGATGTTAGGAGGAGATAAAACGCCTGAAGAAATTTTATCTTCTCTTAAAAATGGTATCTATGCTGTTTCATTTGGCGGAGGACAAGTAGATATTACCTCTGGAAAATTTGTATTTGAATGTACAGAAGCTTATCGAGTGGAAAATGGTAAAATTATAGCACCAATCAAAGGTGCAACTCTTATTGGAAACGGACCAGATGCTATGAAACGAGTTACAATGATTGGCAATGATAGCAAACTTGATAATGGCATTGGAATGTGTGGGAAAGCAGGTCAAAATGTTCCTGTTGGCGTCGGACAACCTCATTTACGAATTAATAATATGACTATCGGTGGAACAGAATTAGGATAAAATAAATTGAACAAGATTCATTTGAAATTTACTAAAATAATTCAAATGAATTGTTCAGTTTAAACTAAAGTTTCCAGCCCGTTTTCTTTTTACGTTTGCTCAAAGTTGCAACAATTTCAACATGAGGGGACCATAAAAACTGATCGATAGGAATCACTTTTTCAATTGTGTATCCTCCTGAAACAAGAATAGATACATCACGAGCAAATGTAACAGGATTACATGAAACCGCTACAACACGTGGTATTGTCGCCTTCGCTAGCTCATTGACTTGTTCTTTAGCACCAGCGCGTGGAGGATCAAAAACAACACTATCAAAACGCTCAAGTTCCTCTACAGAAAGAGGACGACGGAATAAATCGCGTTTTTCACAAGTAACTGTTTTTAAACCAGAAGCAAAACGTACTGCTGCTTCTAAATTTACTAATGATGCTACATCATTCTCAACAGCATGAACATTCATCCTTTTAGCCATCCGTAAAGTGAAAGTTCCTACTCCAGAAAATAAATCAACAGCATTCTTTGCTTTTTCTAAATGAGATAAAATAATATTTCCCATATTATTTTCTGCTTCACGAGTCGCTTGAAGAAAACCATGAGGAGGAAGTACAACATGCACATCTCCAAAAGAAATTAATGGTTTTTCTTGTTCAAAAAAAATTTCACCTTCAACAGATAAACGTGTAATTTCACTAGAAAGAGCAATCTGTATTATTTTCTGACGAATAACCTCATTGCGAACAATACAACCGCTCACCGCAACATCAAGACCATTTTCAACAGACGTGATCATCATTCGAAACCGTTTAGTGTCATGACTTAAAAGAGCACATATTTCTCTGATAGTATCTAATTTCAATATAATCTCTGAACGTGTCACTGGACATTCTTCAATAACTACAACGTCATGAGACAAATAACGATTAAAACCAATAATACAACCTTCTTTTGTTTTAGAAACTGTTACCGTAATTCGCCGTCGACTATGAGTTTCACATTCAATTAAAGGAGATACAGTGACATTAAGTCCTCGTTGCTTCAGCATATCAACAACCAATTGCCTCTTCCAAGAACGATAAGCATCAGCATGCCAATGTTGAAGCATGCATCCTCCACACCTCTCAAAATGTTGACAAAGAACATCAATACGTTCTAGTGATCGTTTTTTTAATGTAGTGCGTATCTTCTCTGTCTCATGAGAAACAACTTCAACGATCTCTCCTGGTAAAGTAAAAGGTACATAAACTAAGCCTTGTGGAGTTTTAGCACAACCAATACCGTTTGCTCCGATATGGTCAATGATAATATCGTTATTCATATTATTGTTTTTCCCCGAATAACAAATATTCTATATTACCATCACTCCCCGTAATGGGTGAAGGAAGTAAACCTTTTGCAACCCACCCCTCTTGCAGATTTAACCACGTAAAAAGTTCCTCAGCAGTTTTTTGGGCCACTAATGGATCTTTCAATATCCCTCTTTTACCAATATCTTTTCGACCAGCTTCAAACTGAGGTTTAACCAACAAAACTGCTTGCGCTCCTTTCTTTGCTAAAGATAAGGCAGATGGCAACGCAAGCTTAAGAGAAATAAAACTGACATCTGAAACAATGAGATCAATTTCATGACCGTTCAAATGTTCCTTCTTTAAATTTCTAATATTTAAACCTTCTAATAATGTTATCGCATTATTATTGTTTAATAAACGAACATCAAACTGATGATGGCCAACATCAACCGCAATAACATGAGCCGCTCCGCGTTCTAAAAGAACTTGTGTAAATCCACCTGTTGATGCACCAATATCAATAGCCGTCACTTGAGATGTTACAACTGGAAACACATCAAGTGCTCCAATCAATTTTAATGCAGCACGCGAAACATAATGCTGTGCTGGATCATCAACCATAATTTCCGCTTCTTCAGAAATCATTTGCCCAGCTTTAAAAATTATCTTCCCATCAACTTGAATTGTTTTCCTCATAATCGCATCACGTGCTCGAGAACGTGTTGGGAAAAAATTTTTCTCAACCAAAAGAACATCAAGCCTTTTCGTAATTGCCATATTATACTCGGATTTTTTGTATTGTTCGAATTTTACGCCCCAAAGCTGTTAAAACAGTATTGATAATACCTGTTGAATCAAGTCCAATACGTGACAGAACTTTATCTGGCAAACCTTGATTTAAATACTCGTCAGGAAATGTTAAAGTGCGAACTTTTAGGCCATGGTCTAACAATCCTTCTTGCGCCAAAAATTGTAATACATGCGCTCCAAATCCTCCCATTGCACCTTCCTCAATTGTCACTAATATTTCATGTTCGCGCGCTAAACGACGGATCAAATCCTTATCCAAAGGTTTAGCAAATCGTGCATCTGCAACAGTTGCAGATACACCTTCTGTCTCTAACTCATCAGCTGCTTTTAACACTTCAGATAACCGTGTTCCAAAGCACACCAATGCGGCTCTATTTCCTTCACACAAAATGCGCCCTTTACCAATTTCAAGAATCTCTCCTCGCTGCGGCAACTCTGAACAAACACCATTACCGCGTGGATAGCGAAAAGAAATAGGACCTTGATCATAGACTGCTGCTGTACGCACCATATGCATCAGTTCAAGCTCATCAGAGGGAGCCATCACAACAAACTCAGGAAGAGTTGCCAAAAAAACAATATCATAACTTCCTGCATGCGTTGCACCATCTGCACCAACAAAACCAGCTCGATCAATTGCAAAACGTACTGGTAATCTTTGAATAGATACATCATGAACAATCTGATCATAAGCACGCTGCAAGAAAGTCGAATAAATAGCAACAAAAGGTTTATACCCTTCACACGCAATACCCGCAGCGAAAGTCACCGCATGCTGTTCAGCAATGCCAACATCAAACATTTTTTCAGGAAATTTTTCAGAAAAAGCATCAAGACCTGTTCCCGTTGGCATTGCAGCTGTTATAGCAACAATTTTATCATCATGACTTGCTTCTTCGATTAAAGCTTTTGAAAACACTTTCGTATAAGAAAAAGTATTGCTTTGCGTTTTAACCTGCTTTCCTGTAATAACATTAAAGCGATTAACACCATGATATTTATCATAAGATGCTTCTGCAGGCGCATAACCTTTTCCCTTACGCGTTACTACATGCACTAAAACAGGCCCATTGGGATATTCGCGAACATTTTTCAAAACAGGCAGTAAATGTTCCAAATTATGACCATCTATCGGCCCAACATAGTAAAATCCAAGCTCATCAAATAAAGTTCCTCCAACAAAAAAACCCCGCGCAAATTCTTCGGAACGACGTGCCTTATCTGAAAAAAATCTTGGTAATTTCTTGTTTAAACCTTTTAATTTTTCACGTAAACTACGATAAGAAGGGCGGGAAACTAACCGTGCGAGATGCGCACTCATAGCACCAGTGGGAGGTGCAATGGACATATCATTATCATTCAGAATAACAATTAAGCGTGCATCTAAAGCACCAGCATTATTCATCGCCTCATAGGCCATCCCAGCAGACATTGCGCCATCACCGATGACCGCAATGATGTTGCGTCTTTCTTCTTTTTTCAAAGCACTGGCTATTGCCATACCAAGACCTGCAGAAATCGAAGTAGAAGAATGCCCCGCACCAAATGGATCGTACACACTTTCTGAACGTTTCGTAAATCCCGACAACCCTCCCTCTTGACGTAATGTCCGAATTTTATCTCTACGCCCCGTCAAAATCTTATGAGGATAAGCTTGATGACCAACATCCCAAATAATTCTATCATCAGGTGTATTAAAAATATAATGCAATGCAATAGTAAGCTCAACAACTCCAAGTCCCGCGCCAAGATGTCCCCCTGTAATAGAAACAGTATCAATTGTTTCGGCGCGCAACTCATCCGCTAGCTCCACCAAAGCAGATTCAGGCAATGCTCGCAAATCTTCTGGCAAATAAATACGATCAAGAAGTGGCGTTAATGATCGAGACAAATCAAACTCCTTAGCTTAAAAATAATGAGATGATAAATATACGCTCTGAACCACTTTCATGCATAGCATTGTGCATTTTTCATTAAAAACCCTTATTTATCCAAGCTTATCTATCAACTTTCTTTTGTTTTAACTTATTTTATAAGAAAAAACTGCTAAAAATTACTGTCTATATACTCAGTTGCTTTGTCTCTTAAGACTAAATCAATAAAATTATTTAACATCACTCAGAATCAAGTGGCTCTAAACCTTCTGGATGACCTTCATCTGAAAGCTTAATTTTTTCAACTTTAGTTTCAGCCACTTTCAACAATTTCTCACAGTGCTTTTTTAAAGCTTCACCACGTTCATAAATATCAATTGACTGCTCTAAAGGAACATCCCCACGTTCCAAATTTTCAACAATTAATTCAAGCTGCTTAAGCGCTTCCTCAAAGCTTAATGTTTTAATATCTTCCTTTTTTATCTCTTGTTTCATGTAATCCTCATAAAGTATGGATCTTGGATATACGAATCCCAAAACTTTCTAAATCAACATCATCATTGCCTTTAAAAGCATAAACAATAACAGAGCGAATGCCTAAAGATTTCAGAATTTGTGCTCCTAAACCACTTTTTTGCCATTCTTCTCCACGTTTAACTGCTTGTCCATGTTTTTCTAATTCACTTATTTCCATGACCTGATCACCAATACATGATTGGACATCAACAGATTTCTTCCGTAAATAAACACATACCCCGCGTTTTTCTTTTTCTACCATATGCTGCATCATAATAATCATATTCGATGATTGACCAAAAATATCATTGATAATATTCTCGTGATAAAAACATACTGGAATATCTTCACCCTCATGGATATCACCAAAAACGATTGCAATATGCTGAAGCATTTCCCAAGGAAGCTTATAACTTTGAGCGACAGCCGAACCTATAGAAGTTTCAATCTGCATAGCTCCAACCTGCTGGATGATCATCTCTTTACGCTGACGATATGCAATGAGATCAGCAACAGTTATAAGATGCAATCGATTATCTTGTGCAAATTTTGTAACCTCATCTCCATGTTTAATACTACCATCATCATTAACTAACTCTCCAATAACACCAACAGGTGGTAAATGAGCTAATTTGCATAAATCAACAGCTGCTTCTGTATGACCGGAACGCAAAAGAACGCCTTCTTCATGAGCAATCAAAGGGAAAATATGTCCAGGGCGAGCAAAATCATGAGCACAGGCATTAAAATTAGCAAGATTGCGAACTGCCAATGCACGGTCATATGCTGAAATTCCTGTTGTTATACCATATTTATAGTCAACAGAAACTGTGAATTGAGTCCCATGCACTGCATCATTATCACACACCATAGGAGTGAGACCCAATCGCTTAGCTTCCTCTTTTGACATAGGCGCGCAAACAATTCCTGATGTATGACGAATGATAAATGCCATTTTTTCTTCTGTACAATGAACAGCAGAAACAATTAAATCACCTTCATTTTCACGATCATCGTCATCTCTTACGACAAGAACTTCACCGCGTTCAAAAGCTTGAATAGCAGAAACAACTTTTTCCTGATCGTAGGCCATATTTCACCTTTTTATTTAATATAATCAATCTGCCCACGATGCCTTTAGAGAATGGTCAGCAACAATGCAAGTAATGATCACTTCACCAATAATCAATACGTCAACAACATAAATCCCAACACATGGATCGTCACGCTTCCTCATAACAATCACCTACATCGTTACTTTCGACAAAATCGAATAATGAGAGGTCACAATAAATATAAATCATGTCGTTTTTGTTATGAAATATACAATCATTAATTATCTACTCGCTTCTTAAGCACTTCCTCATAGAAAGTGATTAAGAAAGTAGCGTGTTTCTAACACTTCTTGTTTACATTTCAAAGCATTAATTAGCGCTAAAAATGATATAATAGCCAAGCTGAACAATCATTTTTATCAAGAATTATCATTCCTTGACATAACGTTCATCAAATTGCTTTTAACAGATAAAATTTCTAGAACTATGTTATTCTTTGATGACAGAAATATCCGGTGCATCAACAGCTTTCATGCCAATAACATTATATCCCGAATCCACGTGATGAATCTCACCTGTAACAGAACGAGATAAATCTGAAAGAAGATATATGGCAGAATCACCTACTTCTTCAATTGTCACCGTACGACGTAAAGGAGAATTATATTCATTCCATTTAAGGATATAACGAAAATCTCCAATACCAGAAGCAGCTAATGTCTTGATTGGTCCTGCCGATACAGCATTAACGCGAATATTTTTAGGGCCCAAATCTACAGCTAAATACTTCACACTCGCTTCGAGTGCTGCTTTAGCAATCCCCATTACATTATAATGAGGCATAACTTTTTCTGCACCATAATAGGTTAGCGTTAAAATTGAACCACCATTTGTCATTAATTTTTCTGCTCTCTGAGCAAGAGCCGTAAATGAATAAACAGAAATATTCATTGTCATCATAAAATTTGATTCGCTGACATCAATATAACGACCACTGAGTTCATCTTTATCAGAAAACCCGATTGCATGAACTAAAAAATCAAGCTTGCCCCACTTTTTTTCTATTTCACTAAAAACCGCATCAATCGATGCACTATCGGAAACATCACAATGACCACAGACGATTCCCCCAACCTCTTTAGCTAAAGGCTCAACACGTTTTTTCATTGCCTCACCTTGATAAGTAAAAGCAAGCTCTGCTCCTGCTGCACTCGCAGCTTTAGCTATCCCCCAAGCAATAGAGCGATTATTGGCCAACCCCAAAATTAGACCACGCTTGCCGTGCAACAAATTATTATTAGCCATTAGCACTGTCCTATTTTTACTTGAAATCAACATTATTTACTTGCCTATGACATAGGTCAACTTTTTCTTCAAGTAATTGGTTTCAAATAAAACAAAAATTACGTTTCTACACAAATTCAAATTAATTTTCCTGCATTTGCAAAAACTGCTGTAAAGCGACGTCTTTGTTCTCCGGTAGCATAATACGAACGTGTACATAAAGATCGTCTCTTTCTCCGCTTTTTAAAGGAAGCCCTTTTCCCTTCAAACGCAAAACGCGATCAGAACTTGACCATGCAGGAACTGTCAAAACAACACGTCCCTCTAAAGTTTCAATTTCTTTTTTTGCACCCAAAACTGCAGACTTAAGAGAAACCGGTAAATCAAGATGGAGTGCTCGTCCTTCAACTCGAAAACGAGGATGCTTTTGAATATGAATGGTGATTAAAGCATCTCCTGATTGACCATACGCTACTTTTTCTCCTTGACCTTTTAAACGAATAGTTTGTCCTTCTTCAACATAAGCTGGTAATTTAATTTTTACTTTCTTTCCATCAGAAAAAACAGCTTCGACTTTTTCTGTCCCAACAATTTGCTCCAATGTAACAGAAAGGTTAGCACGGACATGCGCTCCTTGTTGAGGTCGATTATATTGTGTGGAATTTGAAAAGCCTCCTCCTCCAAACAAATCACGAAAAATATCACTTGCATCAAAATCAGCCCCCCCTGAAGAATTAAAATCAAATCTCCTTCCTCCTTCTGAAAAAGGATTTTGTCTATTTCTAAAATTTCCTCCGGCACCGTAAGCGTGATGAAATGATTTTCCTTCCGCATCAATTTCACCACGATCAAATTGTGCTCTTTTATCTTCATCACCTATAATTTCATAAGCCTGATTAATCTCAGAAAACTTTTCTTTAGCTCTAACATCATCCCTATTATGATCGGGATGATATTTCTTGGCCAATTTTCTGAATGCAGATTTAATCTCTTGCGGTTTTGCAGTGCGCTGTACACCTAAAACCGTATAGGGATCACGCATGTTACCCTCTCTTTAGCGTTTCGTTTTTTTAATATTAATTCATCTGTTATTAAAGATCATTTATTGTTTCATCAATCTATTTAATGGAGTAATTTTTACTTTATCTATATGTCTATAAAAGTATAGAAATACCAGATGGAATAAATATTTTTATATCTAATATACAGCGTTTTACCTTATGCAAAAGACAAAACATAATCGAAAAGCCAGAAAAACATACGATATCATTAATTTTTCAATAAAAGAGAAAAACTTTACTCTTTAAATAACACAAAATTCAAATAACTAATTTAAGCTAGCGAGCATTCGAAATATCTTATGAACAATCAAATACAGAAAAATGATGACTTGATGCAAACACAAGAGCCTTTTACACTTTTCTCAAATTGGCTTGAAGAAGCAACAAAAAATGAAATAAATGATCCTAATGCAATGGCATTAGCAACAGTTGATGAAACCGGACTTCCTAATGTTCGCATGGTTCTACTTAAAAACTTTAGTTCAGAAGGATTTGTTTTCTATACCAATTATGAAAGTTGTAAAGGACAAGAAATTTTAAAATCTATGAAAGCATCTTTGTGTTTTCATTGGAAATCGCTGCGCCGTCAAGTCAGAATTAGAGGGATTGTTGAAACAGTCACAAACGAAGATGCAGACACATACTTTCAATCACGACCTCGTGAAAGTCAAATTGGTGCATGGGCATCCAAACAATCTCAACCATTAAAGAACCGTTCTATTCTCACAAAAGAAATTGCGAAATATACGGCACGCTATGCAATAGGCAATATCCCTCGTCCGCCTTATTGGTCTGGATTTTGTGTTAAACCTCTTTTTATAGAATTCTGGTGCGATCGCTTATTTCGATTACACGACCGCTTACTTTTCACACGTAGTTCCATTGAACAAAACGATTGGAAAAAACAAAAGCTTTATCCTTAATTTTCTATTCTTTTAAATTCTAAAATAATGTGCTTTTTCTCTCTACAGCAGTACACTGTTTATTTTATACTCACTATTATACGGTTTTATCTTATTGATTCATATCATCATCCAAATGCCTCCACATACTAAACCCGCAAAAACTATAAAACCAACGAATGAGTTAGATTTAAATAGTTTTAAGCATTGTGAAGCATTATTTATATCCAGTACTTTAATTTGAAAAATCATGTGGAGACTTGCCACTAAAAGACCAGAGAAACTCAAAATAGAAACCTGTGCAAGATAAAATGCTAAGCTTGCCATTATAATAAAACCACCATACAAAAATATCAATGCACACTTAGTTCTCTTTCCAAAAAGGAGAGCTGTGGAATGAACACCAACCATAATATCATCTTCTTTATCCTGATGGGCATAAATTGTATCATATCCAATTGTCCACAAGATTGATCCTACATAAAGAACAATTGGTGCCCAGCTCAAACTGCCGTACACGACAGCCCACCCCATTAACGCACCCCAATTAAATGCAACACCTAAAAAAAATTGAGGCCAATCTGTTACACGCTTCATAAAAGGATAAAGTGCAACAGCAACCAATGATGAAAGACCTAAAAAAAAGCTAAACTTATTAAACTGTAATAAAACGCCCAATCCCACAAGACATTGTATAAGTATAAAAATTTTTGCTTGAATTCGACTCACTTGACCTGCTGGTAAGGGGCGAGAACGGGTTCTTGCTACCTGCGCATCAATTTTTTGATCAATAAGATCATTCCACGTACAACCAGCACCTCGCATCGCAACAGAGCCTAAAAAGAAAAGAAAAAGATACCAAATCCAATTTCCTACCATTGAAAAATAAGACATTTGAGGCGTTTTATAGGATAAAAAAGCCATAGTTGTTGACCAAAAACAAGGCCACATCAACAACTTCCACCCAATAGGTCTGTCCCAACGCGCCAATTGAGCATAAAACCATAAAGAACAAGGCAGCAAGCTATAAACCCATTGTTTTGAGGATGCATCCATCACTCTTCCTTGTTGTTCACAGGATTGAACCTGCAAAATATTTTTGCTCTTTTTCATCAAATATTTTCACCTTTAATCTTGCAGTAACAACATTTCATTCTTATGACAGAAGAACTGATTTAATCATCTTTTATGATAGGAGCAAGAAATGAATGTTCTTCTTATCGGTTCCGGTGGACGAGAACATGCTTTAGCGTGGAAAATTGCTGCATCCCCTTTACTCACAAAATTATATTGCGCTCCTGGCAATCCTGCAACAACGGAATTTGGTGAAAATATTGATTTAAACATTTATGATCATGTTACGATCATTGATTTCTGTAAAACACATTCTATTGATCTTGTGATTGTTGGACCAGAAGCGCCGCTAGTTGCCGGTTTAACAGATGCGCTTAATGCCGCTAACATTTATGTCTTTGGACCGAGTCAAAAAGCCGCTCAATTAGAAGGTTCAAAAGGATTTACCAAAGACTTGTGTTGTAAAAATAACATTCCTACAAGCACCTATCAATGCTTTCACAACGCTCAAGAGGCTAAATTCTATATTCATCAACAAGGTGTCCCTATTGTTATTAAAGCGGATGGTTTGGCTGCTGGAAAAGGAGTCGTTGTTGCTATGACAATGGAAGAAGCCTTTGATGCTGTTGATTCTTGCTTTCAAGGAAGTTTCGGTGATGCAGGAAGAAAAATTGTTATTGAAGACTTTCTTGAAGGAGAAGAAGCAAGTTTCTTCTGTCTGTGTGATGGGAAAACTGCTATCCCCTTTGGAACAGCACAAGACCACAAACGTGTTGGTGACGGTGATACTGGAGTGAATACGGGTGGTATGGGTGCCTATTCACCAGCTCCAGTGATGACAGAAGAAATGGTCAACCGTACACTCAAAGAAATTGTAGAACCAGCCTTACGTGGTATGAATGAAATAGGTGCTCCTTTTAAAGGGATTCTCTTTGCAGGATTAATGATAACCCAAAAAGGGCCTGAATTAATTGAATTTAATGTACGATTTGGTGACCCAGAATGTCAGGTTTTAATGATGCGTTTAAAAGATGATATTCTTCCTCTTTTTCTTGCAGCGGCCAAAGGAAATCTCGAAAATCAGCATATACAGTGGTCTGAAAAATCTGCTTTAACAGTTGTCATGGCTGCTAATGGTTATCCAGTTTCTCCTCAAACAGGGAGTATTATTCGTAACCTTGATGAAGTGAAGCATCTCTTTCCAGATGTCCAATTTTTTCAAGCTGGAACAGCTTTATGTAATGGAGAATTAATCGCCAAGAGTGGACGTGTTTTAAACATCACAGCATTAGGAGAAACTATTACACTTGCACAAAAACGCGCTTATGAAGCTGTAGATTCTATTGATTGGCCACAAGGTTTTGTTCGAAGAGATATTGGATGGCGTGCTATTGCACGAGAAACCTAAATTTTTAAATTATCTGAGCTATTAATTTTAAATAACACAATAAGAAAAATATTCAATTTTTCTTACACAATTGGTTATTGCTGCACATAAATTCAGATCTTAATGCTATTGTATATATTATTCCTTACCCATTACCATAATACACACAATGTAACTCTTTTTCATTGCATGATGACAAAAAACAAAAAAATATCATTTCTGTTTTGATGATTATCTTCACATCATAATATTTTTCCGGGGTTCATAATCCCTAAAGGATCGAATGTTTTTTTTATCGTTTGCATCACTTCCAAGGCAACAGGTGATTTAAAAGTACGGAGTTCTTTTTTCTTAAGCTGCCCAATTCCATGTTCCGCTGAAAATGTTCCTTGATAGGACATCGCTAAACAATGAATACGAGAATTCATTTGCGACCATAATTGTAAAAACTCTGCAGTATCGGCTCCAACCGGCTGCGTAACATTATAATGGAGATTCCCATCACCCATATGACCAAAACAAACTATCTGTGCACCGGGTACAATATCTTCTACGATAAGAGCAGCTTCTGCGATAAAATCAGGAATAGAAGAAATAGGGATTGCAATATCATGTTTGATTGATCCCCCTGCCAATTTCTGTGCAGGTGACATATCTTCTCGTAATTGCCAAAAAAAATCTTGCTGTTTTAATGATTGTGCAATAATCGCATCCTCTATCACAGCATTTTTTAAAGCTTCATCTAAAATAACATGTAAGATTGACAATGCTTCATTTTCACTGCGTGATGATGAGATATTCATTAACACATACCACTCATGTTCATGATCGAAAGGAGATTTTACACACGCCTTATAATTTAAAGCCATTTGTAAACTCAATTTTCCCATTAGCTCAAAACCGGTTAACAATGCTCCTCCATAGCATTGCGCAAGAGTGAAAAGTTCAAGAGCTTGAGTTGGACTGTGCAAGCCTACAAAAGCCACCGCTTTTCCTTTTGGTTTTGGAAAAAGTTTTAAAACAGCCGCTGTAATAACACCCAAAGTTCCTTCTGCTCCAATAAAAAGGTCTTTCAAATTATAGCCGCTATTGTCTTTTTTAACAAAACGGAAATCATTCAAAATACGCCCATCAGGCAAAACAACTTCCAGACCAAGACAAAGTTCACGCATATTTCCATAAGCCAAAACAGCTGTTCCCCCCGCATTAGATGAAAGATTTCCTCCTATCTGACAAGAACCTTCTGATCCCAAAGAAAGAGGGAAAAAACGCCCTATCTCGTCTGCTTTTTCCTGTAAAGTATGTAAAATAACACCTGCTTCTACGACAACAAAATAACTCTCCGGATTAATCAATCGAATTTTATTCAAACGCTCCATCGATAAAATAACATTGCATCCGCTTTCATCTGGTTGCTGAGCTCCCACAAGACCAGTATTTCCTCCTTGAGGAACAATCGGCGTACGCGTTTGGCTAGCCAAATGCATAATCGATGAAACTTCTAGCGTCGAAGACGGCCGTAAAAGCAACGGCGTCTTTCCATGAAAAAGTTTACGTTCTTCACACAAATACGGTGCTATCAATTTTTGATCTGTTATTGCATATTCAGAGCCTACAATATTTCTGAAACGTTCAATCAAATCCTGCTTCATCCTTATTTTCTCCTCGGTGCAGCAGCACGAATTAAACGATCATTAATCGCTTCACCCAAACCATTAAATGGGATGGGTTCTACAGCAATACATTTTACTTTCAATGAATCTAATTGTTCCATATATTGAAATAAATGATATGCGGCTTCTTCCAACTGACCCTTAACACTCAGATTTAAAACAGATACAGCATTTTCAACACCTGCAACACGTTCAGGTCCAAAGGCCAAAAGTGCCTCACCACTTTCCACTTTTTTCACATTCAAACGCACCGCGGCATCGGGCGCATAATGCGATTTTAACATACCGGGAGCTTCTATTGCATCCTGCTGTTTCAACCGTTTTAAAGGTTGTTCTATTACTTTTTCAATTGCCTCAATCGTTATTCCTCCCGGACGCAATAAATAAATACTATCATTACAAACCTTAAGAATTGTTGATTCAAGTCCTATTTTTGCAGCACCATCATCAATAATCAAAGGAACTGATGTTCCCAAAGACTTCAACACAGATTCAGCTGTCGTTGGACTAAGTCGTCCTGATTGATTTGCACTAGGTGCCGCTAAAGGGCGACCAAAATGTTGAATAACCTCTGCAAAACCACCTCTTGGAAAACGAACAGCTAATGTATTAAGACCCGCAGTTGTTAAAGGATGAATATTATGATTCTCTTTTAAAGGTAAAACTAACGTCAAAGGTCCTGGCCAAAATGCTTCCATTAATCGATATGAAAGGAAATCTATTTCCACATAATGTTCTGCCATCGCAATACTACTCACATGAGCAATAAGAGGATTAAATGGCGGTCGTTTCTTTGTCTCAAAAATAGAAGATACAGCTTTTCCATTTGTTGCATCAGCCGCTAATCCATACACAGTTTCTGTCGGTACAGCGACTAAGTGACCTTGTTTTAGGATCGTCACTGCTTTTTTTATTGAAATGTTACTAAGAGGAAGAATTGTCATAAAATATCATCTTTATAACGCTGTTTAATTGGTGAAAAACTATAACGGTGTAATCCTATAATAGGCCCATATTGATCAATTGCCGCACGATGCTCTACCGTTGCGTACCCTACATGTCTTTCTAAGCCATAACCTTTATAGACTTGTCCAGCAGATTTCATCATTCGATCACGTGTTACCTTAGCAATAATAGATGCGGCAGCTATTGAAATTGAACGCTGATCACCTTTAATCAAAGCTGTCACTGGGCATGGCAAATTGGAAGGAATATCACGCCCATCAATAAGCGCATAATGGACAGGTACTGCAAGCCCTGCAATACAACGCTGCATTGCTTCTAAAGTTGCTTGTCTAATATTCAACCGATCAACTGTACGCGCACAAAGACTGACAATTGAAATCGCTAATGCACTTTGCAAAATCTCGTAATAAAGTTTATTTCGCAGCCGAACAGAAACTTTTTTTGAATCATTGATTCCTTCAGGAATATGATCTTTATCCAAAATTACTGCCGCTGTTACCACCGGCCCAGCTAATGGACCTCGTCCAACCTCATCAACACCTGCTATATTTGAAAATCCTTGTTTATGTAAATCCAATTCGCACGTAAAATCCGGCTGAAGAGGTAAATTAAACGCTTTTGATAAATCACGAATATAACAAGACATGTATATATTTTTGCACCATCATTCATTTTTTGCAATTTTTACAAAAAAAGTAGCACCCGATAATAAGGAGCTGTTTTATTGCTTTCTTCAATAAAATTAAAACAATTAATTTTTACCTGATATAATAAAAAACCTTTAAAAAAAATAGATTTATACATTAAGTATAATGATACGCTAAATGCTTATTCATTATATCATGATAAACTTCCTAAAGTCATAACAGGCTTCACAAACCAGTCTGGATACGTCGATTTTATACGACAAGCAGCGCTCTGTGCTTCTTCTTGATCTTTGAAAATACCAAAACATGTTGCACCTGAACCAGACATACGAGAGAAAAGAGAACCACTTTTGTCTAATACATATAAAACTTCATTCAACCGAGGCGCAATTTTTAATGCAGGAGCAAAAAGATCATTACGCGTTTCTCGTAAAAATTCAACCAATGAATCAACTGTTTTCAAAGCGGTTTGATCAATTTTTAAAGGAGAATATTGATGCTTTTCTAAACTCTTAAAGATATCCCGTGTTATAATTTGTTGACCATGATTAACCAAAACCATTGCCAGAGGACACGCATCCTTCAACCGCGTTATCTCATTACCAATTCCTTGAACAAAAAATGGCTGCCTATACTCTAATGCCAAAAAACACATCGGCACATCAGCACCAAGCACTAAACTCATTTCTGCTAATTTTTCGCAAGAACAATCAAGATTCCATTGCTCACGTAAAACATGCAAAACACCAGCTGCATCACCTGATCCTCCCCCAATACCTGAAGCAACAGGTAATGTCTTGACAAGCCGCAAAAGAGAAGGCTTAGCTCTTTGAGGAAAAGTTTTGCACATCAAATCACGTGCACGAACAGCTAAATTATTTTTTTCATAAGCAGAAATTTCATGAGAAAAAGAACCTGTTACAATAAACTGATCCTTTTCACAATTTGTATGACCTATACAATCACCACTAAGACTAAAATAAACTAAGCTTTCTAAACGATGATATCCATCTTCACGTTGCCCTACAACATGCAAAGCTAAATTCAACTTAATGGGTGTGGAAACATAAGCCCATCCCTTAAGAGAATCTCGTACTATTGATGTCATTTTATGTAGTATTCACCAGTATCTGGATCTTGCACTAGCGTTCCTTTTACATCTGTGTGCGATTTAACTTCTGCATTGCAGATACGCTGAAGCATTCGCTGTAAATGATTTTTCAATGCATAAAAAATATAAAAAGCGATTGCAGAAATAAAACTTAATAAAATTAGCTGTCTCATTTCAAATTACTTCTTTTTATCGATAAGATTAAAGCAAACTCCCAAAACAAATGGCATTTATTATACAGAATAACCTATTATATCAATAAACTCAATTTAATCATAAACCATAACGCTGCCAAAGTGCTCGCTCTTCTGCAACTAACAATGCATTATCAACCGCAGCATGAACCATATCAGAAGCTACACCTAAAGATTTCTTAGGCTCAAAAAAGCTTTTGGCAGGAGAAATTAATTTAAGTTTTGCCTTATGACCAAACTGTTGTTTAACAACAGAATATACATCACCTAAACCATCAACCAAACCAAGCTCAGCACCTTTCATTCCTGTCCAAAACATTCCTGTAAAAATATCTGGATCATTTGATAATTTGTCTGCGCGCCGTTCTTTTACCAAATCGATAAAAGTCTGATGAACTTCAAGTTGCAAAGATTTTAAATGTTCAATTCCCATTTTTTTCTCTGGTTGAAACGGATCCAAGACAACTTTATTTTTTCCTGCCGTATAAACACGACGCTCTACACCAATTTTTTTTAAGAGTTCAGGGAAACCAAATGACGCTGAAACAACTCCTATAGAACCAACGATAGAAGACGGATCAGCAAAAATTTTATCCCCAGCACAAGCAATCATATAGCCACCCGATGCTGCAACATCTTCAATAAATACCAGAACCTGTTTCTTATTTTCATCAGCCAAACTACGAATACGTTGAAAGATAATATGAGACTGAACAGGTGAGCCTCCAGGAGAATTAATGACAAGAACAACAGCTGGAGCAGTGTTATAGCTAAAAGCCTTTTCTAAAAGGTTTGCACACTTACTTATTGACAATGTACGAGACGTCAATGACGTCGAATCCATAATCACTCCGTGAAGGCGCACAACTGGGATTTCAAATTTACTAGAACGGAAACAACACGAAACAATCTTCTTTATACAACCTTTCAAAATAAAACCTTTCTATATAAAAATTTCAAAATATAATTTACTATTTAAAAATTTCCCACAGACTTATACGTCCATTATTAATAGCATCAATCTGTGGTGAAAAAGCATGACCATCCCCATCATGTATCGTTAATGCTGGACATACGGATAAAGCAGCCTTACTGCCTCTCTTTGCATGAAATAAAACACGAATTGCTGCTGCTTTAGCACGAGAATGAATAGGAATAATGCATATATTACCAAAACGTCCTTCTAAAGAACACAAAATTCTTGTCAGTGATCTTGGACGTGCAATTAATCCTAGATATCCCCCTGGTTTAACAATTGCTGCAGCACTTCGCAACCAACTGTCGAACATAGATTCAGACATAACATGCGCTTCAATTTTTTGTTTATCAGACGTTTTACGATCTTTAGGGCTATTAAAAGGCGGGTTCATAATCGCAAAATCAAAAGAATTATCCATCAAACCCGCTTCTATACGCGCTCTCCCTTTTAAAGTAATATCTGCTTCTAACAAACAAATACGGTGAGCTAGTTTTCTATTTTGTTTTAGCATAAGGGTTTTTTTAGCATAATGTATCATAAAAGATGATCGCTCTACTAATGTGACATGAGTCTCGAAACAGCGCGAGGCAACAGCTAATCCTGCTGCGCCAGCACCCGCACCTAAATCAACAACTTTTCCTTTAAAGTGAGTGGGAATTAAACCAGCAAGCAACATAGCATCTATACCAGAACGATGTCCACATGAACGCGGTTGAACCAAATAAAACTTACCACGATGAAAGCCATCTATCGTTTCATCATTATATTCCACCGCTCTATTGATAGATGAAACCAATATAAACCTCTCATTATCTGTATCTGTCTTTTTGTAATCTTAAATTATTGCATTTTAACATTCGCCACAATTTATAATATAATATTGTACAGACATAAAAAAATGTTTTTAAAAACTTTCGCTTCAAATCGGATCAAAGCTTGAGTCAAAACTAATCCCCCTCTATGTTAGTTACAAGTGTAAACTTAAATTTGCATATGTTCATTTAAAATACTCTAGGAGTCAACACATTGATTGCCGCCACAAAGCCGGATCATAAAAAAGATAATCAAATTTCTCTCCAATCTCTAATCAATCTTACCAAAGATGATATGGAGCGTGCGAATCAACTTATTGTTTCTATGGCCAAATCGAACGTCGAAATGATACCTGAAATCTCTAATCATCTGATTTCATCAGGTGGAAAACGGCTGCGTCCAATGATCACATTAGCTGCTGCTTATATGTTTGGTTATCAAGGTGATGGACATATACAACTCGCAACATCTGTTGAATTTATGCATACAGCAACTTTATTACATGATGATGTCGTTGATGAAAGTAATTTGAGACGAGGAAAACCTACTGCACGAATGATTTGGGGCAATCAAGCCAGTGTTCTTGTTGGTGATTTTCTTTTAGGTCAAGCATTTAAAATGATGGTCAACGTTGGTTCTATGGAAGCACTCTCTGTTTTAGCACATGCTGCAGCAATTATTGCGGAAGGAGAAGTTATGCAACTTGCTGCTATGAAAAATTTAGAAACTCATGTTTCAGATTATCTTAAAATTATTAACGCCAAAACAGCTGCATTGTTTTCAGCCGCAGCTGAAGTTGGACCTATTATTTCTGGCTACGGATGTAATGAACGTTCTGCATTACGTGAGTATGGTACATCATTAGGGTTAGCTTTTCAATTAATTGATGACGCCCTCGACTATAGTGGGAATGCTCAGCAACTAGGAAAAAATATAGGAGATGACTTCAGAGAAGGTAAAATTACCATGCCTGTTATCCTCTCATACACACGCGGTAATACTCTAGAAAAAACATTCTGGAAACAAGCTTTTGAAAACGGTGTCAATAATGATGAAGCCTTCAAACACGCACAATATTTAATGGAAAAATATGACAGTCTAACAGACACGATAGAACGAGCACGTATTTATGGGAAACACGCGACTGACGCTCTTGCACCAATGAAAGATGGTCTTGCCAAAAATGCATTAATTGAAACGATTGATTTTTGTATCGCACGGGTGAACTAAGTTATTTACAAAAAAAGCAGTATTTCCCAACAAAATGATCGAATATAATCTACAAATCATACAATCAATTGATTAGCTGAAAGAGGATTAACTCTATGCGCAATACAAGAACCACCCGCTTTTTTATCTTTTTTCTTGCGGGGAGCATATTCATGTTTTCACCAGCCTACAGCAAAATTGATAAAGAAATTCAGACACAATCATTCGCTGGCGCCTATCTGGCTGGACGAATTGCAAATCATGAAAACAAAGCGCATCTTGCCATTGATTATTTTAAACAAGCACTAACCTATCAACCTCATAATACTGAAATACAAAAAGAACTGCTGGAAATAATGCTCTATGTAGGTTCATTTAAGGAAGCTGTTAAACAAGCTAAAAAATTGGAAGGAGCAGGTATTAGCACTCCATTTGTTTCTTTAACACTTGCTGTAGAGAATCTCATACGAGGCAATTACAAACGCGTTAAAATATCGCCACAATCTCAACAATCTCCTTCTATTAATAACCCAATATCTGAGCTCATAGAAGCTTGGGCTACGTTTGGATCTGGAAAACAATCAACAGCAATAAACACTCTTGAAAAACTTATAGGACCATCCTGGTATAATCTTTTTATACATTATCACCTTGCACTCATGAATGATTTAGCAGGACATACGCAAGCGGCAGAAAAATATTTTCTTCAAGCGTTACACAATAAACAAGGAGCTGCCATAGCTCATGATACCTATGAACATATTATTATCGCCTACGCTTCATTTCAGCTCCGTCATAAAATGCGCAATAAAGCTATTCAAACCATCCGACAAGGCGAAAAAATATTACCAAATCGAGAAACACTCAAAAACATTCGAAAAGAAATTGAAAAAGGTGCTCATTTAAAAAATCCTATTACAACACCTCAACACGGTGCTGGTGAAGTATTGTATGGTTTTGGGACAGCTCTCAATCATCAAAACTCAGAACGAATTGCACGTATTTTTCAACAATTATCTTTAATCCTCTACCCCCAAAATGATGCAACACTTTTTCAATTAGCAAATATTTCTGCAAAACTGAGCGACCCTTATCAAGCGATTCAACTTTACCGCACCTTACCCGCTCGTTCTCCTTACTATAAAAATGGCCAATTGCAACTTGCATTAACTCTTGCCGATAATGACAATCATCCGGAAGCAATTCAATCTTTAATATCATTACAGAAAAAGTTTCCTAATGATCGTTATATTTCTATAGCGTTAGCGGCTATTTATATGCAAAATAATGACGTTGCATCAGCTGTTAAAACAATGAATCGTGCCATTATTCAAATCAAAGATTTTCAAAAAGAAGATTGGAAACTTTTTTATCACCGCGGGATTGCATTTGAACGTTTGCAGCAATGGGCGAAAGCTGAAGCTGATTTACGAAAAGCCCTTGAATTTTTTCCTGATCAGCCACAAGTCCTTAATTATTTAGGATATTCTCTTATTGATCGTAATCAAAAGCTAGAAGAATCACTGCAAATGCTTCAAAAAGCTTCTACGCTCCAATCTCACGATGGATACATTCTTGATTCTTTAGGATGGGCTTATTATAAGCTTAAACAATATAACCAAGCAGTTCAAATACTGGAAACAGCTGTTAAATTACTCCCTGAAAACTCAACTCTTAACGATCATTTGGGAGATGCTTATTGGCAAGTTGGGCGCAAACGTGAAGCCATCTTTCAATGGCAACATGCTATTGACGGAGATCCAGAAAATCCAGAAGAAATTAAGAAAAAATTGAAATTTGGTTTGCAATAAACAGCAATGCTTGAGACAACGAGACTTGACGATAATCATGCAAAACAATAAACACTCATAGATGATAAAAATTTTGTTTTTATCATCTAATCCAATATTCGTTACCTGTTCATCAAATAAAAAAAGAGTATAGAGTGTGAGCTTACCTGAATATCTAGATCCTAAACGCTCTTTTCAAGGACTTATTTTAACCTTACAAAATTACTGGGCACAGCACGGATGTACAATTCTACAACCCTATGACATGGAAGTAGGAGCTGGAACTTTTCACCCAGCTACCACACTGCGTTCCCTAGGACGACGCCCTTGGAAAGTGGCATATGTCCAACCTTGTAGGCGCCCAACAGATGGTCGATATGGCAACAATCCAAACCGTTTACAACATTATTACCAATTTCAAGTTCTGCTCAAACCTTCCCCACCCAATCTACAAGAACTTTATATTGAATCTCTACACGCCATCGGCCTTGATACAAAACTACACGATATCCGCTTTGTTGAAGATGATTGGGAAAGTCCAACACTTGGAGCTTGGGGGCTGGGATGGGAATGCTGGTGTGACGGAATGGAAGTGACTCAATTCACTTATTTTCAGCAAATTTGTGGTTTTGAATGTGATCCTGTGCCAGGAGAACTCACTTATGGACTTGAACGTCTTGCAATGTATCTCCAAGGTGTTGACAACGTTTATGATCTTAATTTTAATGGTTTAGAAGGAAAAGATCGTGTCAATTATAAGCATGTTTTTCAACAAGCAGAATGCCAATATTCAAAATACAATTTTGAATTTGCTGATACCGATCTTTTGCATCAACATTTTATCGATGCAGAACGCGAATGTGAATCTCTTCTTGAACAAGGAGGAACATATAAAGAAGCTAAGATATATGGAAAACATGATGTATATTTACACCATGCCTGTGTCTATCCGGCTTACGATCAATGTATTAAAGCGAGCCATATTTTTAACCTTTTGCAAGCACGAGGCGTTATCTCTGTAACCGAACGGCAAAATTATATTTCTAAAATTCGCAACCTTGCATGCCGCTGCGGACAAGCTTTTTTATCAACGCGAGAAAGTCAATATGATGGAACAACTATATCCTAAAGGAGATGTTTAATGGCTGAGCTTCTTCTTGAACTATTGAGCGAAGAGATTCCTGCGCGAATGCAACGTAAAGCGGCGGCTGATCTAAAAAAATGCGTTACTGATAAACTTGTTGCTGCAGGTTTAAGCTATGAAAAGGCTGATGAATATTGGACACCTCGTCGATTGACTTTAAATATACGTGGCCTTTCAACACGTTCAAAAGATATTTATGAAGAACGGAAAGGGCCAAGCACACAAGCACCACAAAAAGCGATTGATGGTTTTCTACGCACTGTAGGTTTCAAAGATATTTCTGAAGCAGATATTATTCATGATAGCAAAAAAGGTGATTTTTATGTTGCCAAAATTATTCAAAAAGGGCGACAGACAGAAGATATTCTTGCGAATATTATCCCTCAGATTATTCATAATTTTCCATGGAAAAAATCGATGCGTTGGGGAGATCAAACTGGAACATTGAAATGGATTCGTCCTTTGAAAAACATTCTTTGTATCTTTGGGCCAGAAAATGGAGAAATGCAGGTTGTTCCTTTTAACGCTAATCTTTTAAAAAATAATAATGATTCTTTAAAAAGTAATAATTTGACCTATGGTCATCGCTTTTTAAGTGATGGCAAACCAATCCAGATCCAACAATTTAAGGACTACACCGAAAAACTTAAAAAATATAACGTTATTCTTGATGCCGAAGAACGAAAAAATATTATTGTATCAGAAGCCCAAAAGCTTTGCATTGAAAAAGGCTTAGAACTTGTTGAAGACCCTGCTCTCTTAGAAGAAGTTGCAAATCTTGTTGAATGGCCTGTTGTTCTTATCAGTCATTTTGATGAATCTTTTCTTGAACTCCCTTCAAAGGTCATTCGCCTAACTATTCGAACAAATCAAAAATGTTTTGTCACCCGTGAGCAAGGTGAAAAAACAAAACTTTCCAATCATTTTATTCTTGTTTCCAATATTCGTGCAAATGACGGAGGAGAAGCGATTGCCAACGGCAATCGCAGAGTTGTACAAGCGCGTCTTTCTGATGCACTCTATTTTTGGCAAAAAGATAAAAGCACTTTATATGATTTTCAAATGTTAAAACTAACGTATCGTGATTTGAATAAACATTTTGATAAAGACAATCAAAGATATTTGAATGATAAACAACTTCAATTTTTAAATGAATTACAATTGTGTTCTGAAAAATTCTCTCTTGATCTGAATAAACCTCTTGATCAACGTTTAGCTCTACTTGACCATTTGGAAGTCACGTTCCATGCTCAATTAGGCACACAGGGTCAACGAGTAGAGAGAATTTCAGCGTTAGCAGAAAAAATTGCACGTGATCAGGAGAGAGATCCTCAATTGGCAAAACGCGCAGCAATTCTTGCAAAAGCTGATTTGCAAACGGAAATGGTCGGTGAATTTCCAGAATTGCAAGGATATATAGGTAGACAATATGCTCTTTCCCAAGGAGAAGATCCACATGTGGCGCAAGCCATTGAAGATCACTATCAACCTTTAGGACCAACGGACGATATTCCAGATCATCATCTTTCTGCAACAGTTGCATTAGCCGACAAGATTGACACACTCGTCAGCTTCTGGTGTATCAATGAAAAACCAACAGGTTCCAAAGACCCTTATGCTTTAAGGCGTGCCGTACTTGGAGTTATTAGGATTGTACTTTCAGGTGTTCTCCAAGAAATAAGCTTAACGCCTCTCTTTAATGAAGCACTTAGTCTTCTAGTGAAACAAAATATACTCGAAGATAATTTAGGCATATCTATAGAACCTGAATTTTCAGAAAAAGCAAAAACTACTTTAGAAGATTTATTATCCTTTTTTCATGAGCGCTTCAAAGATTATCTCATAAATGAAGGGATACGTTATGATGTTATTGAAGCAATTTTATATGAAGATTCTAGTAATTTTTTACATATCAAATATAAAGCTGAAAAACTGAACGCTTTTGTTCAAACAGCTAATGGCCATGACTGTTTATCTGCTATAAAACGTATTACCAACATTCTTGACAATAAATCTCTTTTTATTACAAAAAATCCAGGAGATTTCGAAACAAACAAGATTAATCCAAAATTGTTTATAGCAGAAGAAGAAAATCAACTATATCAAGCATTCGAAGCAACATCTGAAAAACTATATGAGTTTTTCGATACAGCAAATTTTGACGGTCAGCTTGAATCTTTAGTTCTTCTTAAAGAACCTATCAATTCATTTTTTAACGCCGTATTAGTGAATGATAGCGATTCTGACGTTCGATTCAACCGCCTTGCTCTTCTTAAAAAGATAGACCAGAAAATATTGGGAATTGCAAAATTCTCAAAATTAGTAATATAAAAAAAACATTTTTTCGACTAAAAAAGCGATAGAAATCAATTTCTATCGCTTTTAATTCTCCTCATTTAAATAAAATAAATTTCAAAAAGTGCTATCGATCATTTAAAATAATACACACTCTTAACATCATGTAAGATTGTTCGACACATAAAATTTCATCATCAATCTATGCCACAACTCAACACATCTACAGAAATAAAATCAGGAACTTTTCATCACTTTCTGCCAATGAACACAAGCTATGTTCAAACAATTATTTTCTCATTATGACTATTTTCATTGATTATATGTCGAGAATATTGATGAAACTGTCTACAAAAACCCTAAAAAAGAGCTAAACTTTTAAGAAAAAGACTCTTTAAAAGCAAAGAGCCTCCCTTCCCTAAAAATATCTCAAGAGTTATTTTAATGTAAGTGAATTTTCATTTTTGCCAGGGACTCTTTAATAAGATTATCTGCTTTCTCAGAATCTAACTCTTGAGCAATGAGCGTACGCGCAGCAGACACGGCCAAATCAATAGCAGATGATGATACCATCCGAATTGCATCTGCTTCCGCTTGAGCAATTTTTTGCTCCGCTAACTGATTGCGATTCTTTATATATTTTTCTGCTTTTGCACGCGCTTCAGAGATTATGACTTCAACTTCATGTTTAGCTGCTGCAATAATTTCTTGAGCATCTTTTTCTGCCTCTATGCGCTTCCGCTGATATTCAGCCAGCACTTCCTGAGCTTCCTCACGAAGACGAAGCGCCTCATCAAGTTCATCCTTGATCCGCTTTGCCCGCGCATCTAAACGCTGAATAACCATTTCTGGAATTTTGAAATAAACCAAAAGACCAAGAAAAATAACTAATCCAACCAAAGCAAAAAATGTATCTGTCATCTTTATTATCCTTAATAGCTTACAGCTTTAACAGCTGAGCTAACAGATTCTTTACTAACATCAACATCAATCAATTTTTTAATAATTTCAGGCGTTACTTCCTCTGCAATTGCTCCAACACTTTTCATTGCTTTGTCTCGAATCTTAGCTATTTGATCTTCAGCATCTGCCAGTTTTTTTTCTAAATTCTCTTCAAGCTCTTTTCGTTTAAGTTCAGTTTTTGTTTTGATTTCATCCCTTGCTGTTTGAGCAATAATATGAGCTTGCACACGCGCCTCTGCTAATGCCCGCTCATATTCTTCAACAACAGCATCTGCTTCTTGCTTCATACGCATTGCTTGATCTAAATCAGATGCAATTCTGTCTCGACGTGTCTCAATAACACCGCCAATACGTGAAACAATTACACGCGAAATAAAGAGGTAAAAAAGCCCAAAAGAAATAACGAGCCAAAAAAAATGTGAACTAAAATGTGAAAGATCAAAAGGCGGAAACACACGACTTGCATGCTCCGCCGCATCCTCAATACGCTCTACAAGTGTTTCAGTGGCTTGTGCATAGGCGCTAGAAACAAACATCTTATTTTCTTCCCCAAACAACTCAACCGAAGTTTTAATATTTAAAGCTTTATAACAATTGATGAATCTTTCTTCCACAAAGAAGCATCAAGGGATGTCTGCTCTCTGTAAAAAGAATAGACATACCCTTTCAATAGCAATTAAACTGCAAAAAGAAGCAAAAGAGCAATAAGTAACGAAAAAATACCCAAAGCTTCTGTCACAGCAAAACCGAAAACTAAACGACCAAACTGACTATCTGCTGCCGATGGGTTCCGTAGCGCTCCAGTAAGATAACTACCGAAAATATTTCCAAGACCCAAAGCCGTCCCCGCCATACCAAAACACGCAAGACCAGCGCCAATATATTTTGCTGCAAGTACCAATTCCATATTATTCTCCTTTAAAGCGAAATTGCATTGTGTGGCGAATACCCACCAATTTTATTAATGTCCCGGATGAACTGCATCATTGAGATACATACACGTTAAAACTGTAAAAACATAAGCTTGAAGAAACGCAACCAAAAATTCAAGAGCAGTAATTGCAACAGTCATCATAAGCGGCAAAATCGAACCACCCACACCTATAACTCCCATCCCAATCATTGAGACAATAAAACCAGAAAATACCTTGAGTGTAATGTGACCAGCAAGCATATTAGCAAACAAACGAAGTGAAAGACTAATAGGACGAGAGAAGAAGGAAATCACTTCAATCATCGTTACTAACGGCAAAATAATCACAGGAACCCCACTGGGAACAAACAATCTCAAGAAACTAATTCCATGTTTATAAAAACCATAACCAATTACCGTCAAAATAACCAACATTGCCAATGAAAAAGTAATCATAATTTGAGAGGTAATCGTATAAAAATAGGGGAAAAGACCGATAAAATTAGCAACCAAAATAAAAATAAATAACGAAAAAACCAGAGGGAAAAATTGCATTCCTTTCACACCAGATGATTCGCGCAGCATTGATGCAACGAACTCATAGGCCATTTCAGAAACAGATTGCATCCGCGTTGGTACCAACCCACGACTCGATGATGAAACAAAAAGGAAAATTGAAGATAAAACAACCGTAGCAACTATAAAAAGCGATACATTTGTAAATGAAAAATCCATATTTCCTACAGAGATATGAATCAGTCGTGAAATCTCGAACTGATGAACAGGATCCGAAGCATGTGATGTCACTTTAACCTCATTTATTGGATCTGTCGATCCCTTTATCTTGGCGCGAAGCGCCACGTTGCCCTAACCGGCTAGGAGCAATATGCCCCACAGACCGAAGAATACTTAATACACCAGCAGCAAAACCAAGAAAAAGAAAAAATATCAATCCCCACGGTGATGAATCTGCTAGTTTGTCAACTCCCAACCCCAAAACAATGCCAACAACAATACTCGCCAGAAATTCACTAGATAGCTCAATGGCACGCGCCATTTTCTTTTGTTGTTCTTTTCCTTCCTCCTTAGTTTCTGTCTTCTTTAATGCTTTTTGACGCATTAAAGCTAACCCCAATTTTCGACTCCGGCATGTTAAATCCTCTGATTGACAATAACCTTCTTTTTCTTGTCTTTCAGCTTCTTTCTCTGACATAATGGGTTCATTGTCTTTCTCCATAAGTGTCTTCCTAACCCGAGCGAAGCCAAAACACATTTTACAAAATTGCGCGCAGCATATTGTGACCAATTTTATTCGTCAAGCTGCCAAAAAGAATCTACCACAAGGATTTTCACCAAAAAATAAAACAATCATGAGTTTCGCAAAATATATATCTCAACTTTATCAACTTTAGCTATCAAAAAAACTAAAATAAACCACATATTATTAAATCATAAGAACATGTTGCTTAATTACCATAGTATATTGATTAACTCACTGTCGTTTCTGTCATTATCCTTCCCATAACAGTCGGTATTAACAAAACAAAATTACATTTCATATAAACTTTTAAAAACACGTAAAAGCTACCTTTTTTTTGCATATTTTGCAAAGGGATTATCAGATGCTTTTAATGACAAACGAATTGGAACGCCCAGTATATCAAACGCATCACGCAGCTCATTAGAAAGATAACGTAAATATGATTGAGGCATGACATCAGGCCGCGAACAAGAAATCACAAACCCAGGAGGACGTGTCTTAACCTGTGTTATATATTTAACCTTCAATCGACGTCCGGCAATCGTAGGTGGAGGATGACGCGCAACAACAGACTCAAGCCAACGATTAAGCTTTCCTGTAGAAACACGACGATTCCACACACGATGAATCATTGTTATATTTTCCATAAGCTTATCAATCCCTTGACCATACTGGCCTGACAAAGGAACAGCTCTCAAACCACGAATTTGAGGGAGAAGACGCGCACATTTTTCATACAACTCAGCCAATGTTTCTTGGCGATTGTGAATAAGATCCCATTTATTGAAAGCAATAATAGGAACCCTGCCTTCGCGAATCACAAGATCAGTAATTTGTAAATCTTGCTTTTCAAAAGGCATCGTTGCATCAAAAACAATCACGACAACTTCTGCAAAACGAATCGAACGTAATGTGTCTGCAACAGAAAGCTTTTCTAACTTTTCCTGAATTTTTGATTTTCGACGCAAACCTGCAGTATCAAAAAGTCTAATATGACGATTACGCCATTCCCAATCAACGGCTATAGAATCGCGTGTGATACCTGCTTCAGGCCCAGTTAGCAAACGATCTTGCTTCAACATAGTGTTAATAAGTGTCGATTTTCCTGTGTTTGGGCGTCCTGCGACAGCAATTCGAATCGGTTTATTTTCATCGTAAGCAGGAATATCTTCTGTTAAGTTATCAATATCATTCTCAAAAGATATAGATTGTAAAGCAATGTGTTTTCGCTCATTCTTTTTCTCAAAAGCTTTCTTTTCCCCAACAGCATTCACAATTGCATCACGAAGATCTGTAAGACCCAAACCATGTTCAGCAGAAATTAAGCACGGTTCGCCTAAACCTAATGACCAAGCTTCATACTCGCCTCCTATAGCTGCTTTTGACTCAGATTTATTCGCAACAAGCACAATCGGTTTTCCTGATTTGCGAACAAGTGACGCAAAATTCAAATCGCTTGGCGTAATTCCATTTTTTGCATCAAAAACAAACAAAATGAGATTCGATTCATCAATAGCAGCCTGCGTTTGAGAACGCATACGCTTCTCAAGTGTATGATCACTTGCATCTTCCAAACCAGCCGTATCAATAATATCAAAACGTAAATCTTGAAGTTTTGCAGCATGAATACGTCTATCTCGCGTCACACCAGGCTTATCATCAACTAAAGCTAACTTTTGTCCAACCAAACGATTAAATAGCGTCGATTTTCCAACATTAGGTCGGCCAATTATAGCAATGGTAAGGTTCATTCATTTATTCCTTATTGGCCTTACCTTCAGCCTGAATGAATTCAAGCATAATCTTTGCCCGATCTGTTATTTTTAACTCTAATGCATTTTCTTCAGAAATTTTCCGAAAATAATAAAGCGCTTCATCTATCTTATTTTCTTTGTAAGCAGCTAAACCTAAGGCCTCTCTTGCAGACATACGCATAAAATCAATATCATTCGCCATATTGCCGACACGTTTCTTTACATCTTCAAATGTACCTATATCAACTAGAATATAAGCTGCTCGAATCTGTGCGACTTTCCGCAATATTTGCGGTGCTTTTTCATCCGCTGCAACAACATCGAATACTTCCACCGATTTTTCAGCAGCTCCTTGTTCCATCAACAAAGAAGCTTCACGTAAACGAGCAAGAAAAGGATACACCCCAAAATCAGATTCTTTAACCTTTTCTAATTGTTTCATTGCTTCATCAAAACGACGAGAATCTGCCAAATCAAAACTTTCGATCAATGTATCACTAACACGACCAGCTTTATTCATTTGCATATGATGGTAGACTTGGTAAACAATTACCGCTGATACGAAAATAATAATTCCAGTGATAATCAAAAAACCATAACGTTTCCAAAAAGATAAGACTTTTTCTTGACGAAACTCCGCATTTACTTCAGCAATAAAACTATCATACGACATATATATATTACCTTGAAAAAAATTAATAGTTGCACTTTCGTACATAAATGAACAACGATAGCACCTTATCCACCTAAAAATCTCTCAACCTTTAGTTAAGAAACATAAAACCAACACATCTCCATACCAGCGTGTATTTCTACACTTATCTCTCAGCTAATACAACAGCTTTTATCTATTGATATTATTATCAAAGAATACAAATTAATATAGAAATATATAATATATTTATGCTCACTTAATTATTGAGTTAAAATAATAATACAGTGCTCAGTTAAACTTATTTATTACAATAACAAAAAACATAAAGAACAAAATACTCGTGTTGGATCATATAAAGTCAACACCTGCACATTTTTTGTTACAGTGTTCTATAATTATAAAAATATATTTTTTCATTTTTCTTTCATTGTATTGGAAATGTTCTGTAATATACGTTTACAAGATCTAACGATCATTGTAATGGCCAAATCCACATTAACATTGGAACTGCAACCACTGCTACTAAAACAGCTAACGGTGCACCAAATCGTAAATAATCACTAAAACGATAACCACCTGGCCCCATCACCAACATATTACATTGATGTCCAATAGGTGTGAGAAACTCGCACCCAGCACCAATTGCAACCGCCATTAAAAAAGCTTCAGGTTTATAATGAAGAGAATGAGCAAAGCTTGATGCAATCGGAGCAACCATCATCACCGTTGCAGCGTTATTTAAAAATGGCGTTACAAGCATTGCTGTAATCAACATAAGCGCTAAAGCTCCAAATGGTGGTAAAAATACAGCAATTTGACTAAGCCAATGCCCAATGAGATCCGTACTTCCTGTTTTTTCTAATGCCTCACTCACGGGAATAAGAGCTGCTAATAATATCAGTATTTGACCATCCAAAGCCTGATACAAATCACGCGCCGGAATAATTCGAAAAACAACCATCGCAGCAGCAGCAGTAAAGAAAGAAAACGCAACAGGAACAATTTGCAAAGCAGTCAAAACAATCGCTACAAATAAAATAGACAGCGATAACAAACCATACCGTAAATTCCCGAACATAATATTGCGTTTTGCTAAAGGAAGACATTTCAGTTCACGCAATAAATTCGGAATAATCGTCTCTTTCGCCTGTAAAACGATCACATCTCCAAAACGAAAAATAATGTCTCCAAATTTTTCTCGTATTCTTTCATGTTGACGACTTAATGCAAGCAAATTTACATCATGGCGATCAAATAGCGAGAACTTTTTAACATTCATTCCAATGAGAGGTGAATTATGTGTAATGACTGCCTCAATAACATCAATATCACCATCTTTATCTCCCGCAGAAATAGCACGACCCATAGAAAATTCTAAACGAGCAGAATTAATGACACTATCTAATCCTGTATGCGAGCCTTCTAACAACACAATATCTTTCTCAGATAAAATAAAGTCTGGAAACGGAGAAATAGATACATTATTTCTAATAACTTGAATAACCATGACTTCACCGCTTGACGGCTTAACAAGATCCATAATAGTTTTGCCAACAATCGAAGAATTAACTGGAACACGAATTTCTGAAATATAATTACGAATATCAATCGCATCATCAAATGATACACCTGAACGCACACGGGCAGGCAAACGCCAAGAAAAAAATACCAAATACAAAAAACCAACAGCAGCAACTACCGCACCCACTGGAGTAAAATCAAACATGGTGAAAGAACTTCCCACCAAACGTTCTCGCATAGCTGAAATAACAATATTCGGCGATGTGCCAATTTGCGTCATCAGCCCTCCAAGCAAAGAACCAAACGACATTGGCATCAGAAAGATGGATGGGGAAACTTGAGAACGACGAGCAAACTGGAAAGCAATTGGAAGCATAATAGCTAAGGCACCAATATTTTTAACAAATGTTGATAATAGCATCACAGTAATAACTAAAAAAGCTAACTGGATTCGTATCGATTTCACATCAGGCCATATCCGTTGAATAATAAATTCCATCACACCAGAACGCGAGACAGCTGCACTCACCACAAATACACTTCCCACAATAATGACAATATCATTGCTAAAACCGCTAAATGCTTCCTTTGGACTAACAAGACCGACAATACAGGTAATCAACAACGTACAAATGGCAACAATATCATAACGAAAACGGTCCCAAATAAAAACAACCATCATAAGACCGATGATAGAAAAAGCCATTATTTGATCTTCTGTCACGATACCCCTCTCTCCTTATTAATCCACAATGATCTATAACACATTTATTTTTTTAACGCTTTCTATCATACGCGACAATATAAAACCCAATGTAGCCAATATATTAAATGATAGAGAACAATGATCAATATACTGCTTTTTTTATTTCTTCTCACAGTTCTTTTGTAAATACATAACGCTTTGACAAAATTCGCAACTACAAAAAATTATGATAGTTGATACTTATCAAAAAAAAGACTAAAAATATTCCATTGATAATTATAAAAGAAACAGACAAATAAACAGATATTAAATTGGTGCACATCATCTCTTCAATATCTCTTTTCCCCCAAAAGGTATTTATTTACGCTCTCAATACATAGTGATAAAATTGAAAGAAGAAATAATGGTCAATTTTAATTATGAACATGAAAATCATAAAAAATACTGGTTAACGTATATTATTGGATTTATTACTATTTTTGCAATCATATTTGCTGGTGGGTTTTATACAGTTAAGCCTTATCTCGACAAGTTTGTTAAAAAAGAAATAGCACGTCGTTCTATCAATGCAGAAAAAACTGAAATTAGTATTGCTGGAAAAATCAACTTAAAAAATGTTATTATCCCCACTCCAGAAAACATATCACTTAAAATTGGTGCCATTTCAGGTCGTCCTCCTATTTCTTTTATTCCTGGAACTTTTACACTTTACGATGTTGACTTAAAAAAAAATAACTTTCACGTACAAATCCCCCAAATTTCTTTCAATAATGTATTTTTAAAAGAAAAAAATACCGAAATTACATCTCGTCTTTTGCAATTACTTATGCGTATTGACGTCGCATCAACTTTTGCACCAGAGATATTATTTTCCATTAATCATGAGAATAAACAATCTGAAACAATCACCATAAATAATTTTCATCTTTCTGGTTTAAAAAATGGCCATATTCGTTCTATTTCAATCAAAAATATAATCACCAATGTAAACCTAGCAACAACAATTACCAACACACCCAAACCAACATTTTTAGTAGCTAAAAGCGATACAATAAAAGCTCATAATATTGACATTGGATATACCTATTCTCTCTTTAATGAAAAAAATAATGCCTTTCATCAAGATAAAACCGTTACTGGCCCCATTGCACTGGAGAATGTAATCATTGATATTTTTGAAGGAGAAGAAAAAAATGCTTCTTTTTCTTTTAACAAATTTAAAACATCCGGCCTCAAAATGAGACCCTTCGAACAATCTCCGAAAAAACTTGTTCAAGATTATTTTAATGCAAAAAATACCAACAATAAAGAAGCCACAAGACAAGTGCAAAGCGCTATTCTTATAAATGGCCTTTCCGCGATTACCTCTGTTGATGCTCAAATTGATAAAGCAATTATTGATAACCAAAAATTTAAAGCAACACTTGAAACATTTCAATTCAAACCAAGCCAATGGCAACAAACCATACCAAGAAAACTTTTTGTATCTCTCAATAATCTTTTAATTTCCTCTAAAGAAGTAGAAAAAAGAGATGGAAATTCTCTTGAAAATATAGATTTTAAACACATTAATTTTTCAGGAGAACTTGATGCTTCTTACAATGAAAAGGAACGTGTGCTGCTTCTTAACGCAATCTCTTTTAACATCAAAGATTTGGGATCAGGGAAAATATCAGCTAAAATAACTGATGTGGATCAAGCGCTCTTTTCTGGTCATAAAAATGCAATGGCGTTAGCTTCTCAAGATCTTAATATAACCGAAATTAACCTACGCTATACGGATACTGGCCTCTTTGATAAACTTTTTTCTTATCTAGCTCAGAATTTGGGTGACAACACGCATGATTTAAAAAAAGAGTTATATGATGATTTCTATTTAATGATGACGCAAAGCCCTCAATTTTTGTTAAAAGATCGTGATCAAGCTGCGAGTATTTCAAAATCTCTTGGTGATTTTGCTAAAAATCCACAAACGTTAATTATTACAATAAAAGCAAAGGATAGCAAAGGTCTTACCATTAATGATCTTGAGACTGCCCTAAAAAATAGTCTCTCAACAGCTTTGAGCAAAGTCAATTTAACGATCAAAAATGAAATGTCCCATTGAAAAATGGGATATTTAAAAAATCTTTTTTGATATAATAATCACTTTCACTCCTGTTTTTTTCATGTATATGAAACCATATCAACGACACAAACAAGAATATGCAAATCATATGTATTATCAGAGATAACTTTTGATATTTGGAGTTACTTTATGACGGATTCATCTTCAAATCGCTTACAAAATCGCGCTTCTCGTATTACCAATCGCGCGCTTTCTGCCATTGAACGTTTTCTTCATATTGAAGCTCTAAGCGGTATTGTTCTTTTATTTGCAGCCGCAGCAGCACTTATTTTTGCTAATTCTGAATATGCTTCTTTTTATGAGGCTTTTTGGCATACCCAGCTTGGTTTTAACCTTGGTCATATTACTGTGTCAAAAGATTTACATTTTTGGGTTAATGATGCTCTTATGACTATATTTTTTCTCGTCGCAGGTATGGAAATCAGACGCGAAATTCATGAAGGTGCTCTTGCTAATCTCAAACAAGCAACTCTACCAATTATTGCAGCAATAGGTGGGGTTTGTCTGCCGGCAATTATTTATCTTAGCCTTAACTTAAATGGTGGTCATATTTATGGCTGGGCAGTACCGACTGCTACTGACATTGCTTTTGCTCTGGGGATTCTCGCTCTTCTTGGAAGAGCAATTCCTACAAATCTTCATGTTATCCTTCTATCACTCGCAATCATTGATGATATTATTGCTGTTCTTATCATTGCCTTTTTTTACTCAAGTAATCTTGATCTCAATGGTTTACCATTAGCAGCATCAGGAATTGTTTTAGTGTTATTCTTTCAATGGATTGGTTTTGCATCAGCATGGCTCTATATTTTACCTGGTGCCATTATTTGGTGTGGTTTGCTGATAACTGGGATTCATCCATCTCTTGCTGGTGTTATTTTAGGCATGATGACTCCAGTCTTACCTAATCGTAATTTCGTCGCTTTACTCACAACACTCAGTAATGCAATTAAGACGCTTCAAGAAAAAAATACCAAAACAGACCTCCATCATATCTCAACAACATTGAAAAAAATGAGTAAAGGACAACGCGATGCAATTGCGCCTGTAACACGCATTCAAAAAGCACTGCATCCATGGGTAGCATATGGTATCATGCCAATTTTTGCCTTTGCAAATGCTGGTGTTAGTTTTGCAAATTTCGATCTCTCTTCTAATACATCATTTCTCATTGTTGCTGGCATTATTGTTGGTTTGTTTATTGGGAAACCTCTTGGAATTATTACCGCTAGCTATCTAGCTGTTAAATCAGGCTTATGTCGACTTCCTCCTAATACAACATGGGCTGGTATATTACTTATTGGATCGTTAGCAGGAATTGGTTTCACAATGTCTATCTTCGTTTCAATGCTTGCTTTTAAAGATATCGTCCAGCTTGATTCTGCAAAAATTGGTGTTCTATGCGGATCCGGTCTTTCTGCTTTTTTTGGTCTCGGATATGGATTAATTTACATTAAAAAAAATAAAAAAAGCGTATAACCTATCTCATTCCAAGGAAGTAATCTTGAAAAACATTTAAACTAAGCTCTTTTTCAAAGAGATTAGTTTGCTTATTAGAAAAAAGAGAACAAAATAAAAACTCTTTCACTTTCAAATCTAAAATCAACTCAAATAAGTGCAAATACATATCCACTTGAGTTTCTATTAGAAACTTATTTCACTGTAAAAAGAACAGACATTTAAAGTTATTGAAGTTTAAAAAGTTCTTATTCTTTATCAAGACCATATACAGCATGCAATGTTCTAACCGCAAGTTCAGTATAGACGCTGTCAATCAAAACAGAAATTTTAATCTCCGAAGTCGTTATTGCTTGAATATTAATACCTTTTTCAGCCAAAGCTTTAAACGCTGTAGCGGCTACCCCTGCATGACTACGCATACCAATACCAATAAGAGAAATCTTTGCAAGACCACATTCAAACTGAAGAACATCAAAGCCTATTTCTTTACGATTTTTTTTCAAAAGTGAAACAGCTTTATCAACATCAGCTGATGGTACAGTAAAAGTCATATCTGTTGTCGAACCATCTTCAGAAATATTCTGTACGATCATATCAACATTGATGCGCTCTTCAGCTAAAGGGCCAAAAATTGCTGCAGAAACACCTGGACGATCTGCAAGCCGACGCAATGAAATTTGTGCTTCATCTTTTGCAAAAGCAATACCAGTAACATTCTGTTTTTCCACGATTTCATCCTCATCGCAAATAAGTGTTCCAGAAAAATTAATTGAATCATCCATACTCACAGCATCAGGACTTTCAAAACTTGAGCGTACAAATGTACGTACTTTATGAACCATTGCCAATTCAACAGAACGAACTTGCAAAACTTTTGCTCCAAGAGAAGCCATCTCAAGCATTTCTTCAAAAGCTACTTTTGGCAAACGACGCGCTTTAGGTTCTATTCGCGGGTCGGTTGTATAAACACCATCTACATCTGTATAAATATCACACCGATCCGCTTGTAAAGCTGCTGCCACTGCAACAGCACTTGTATCTGACCCGCCACGTCCCAAAGTAGAAATCCGATTATCTGGATCTAATCCCTGAAATCCAGCGATAACCGCGACCTGACCTTTTTGTAAACACTGTACTAAAAAAGATTCGTCAATATCTGTTATCCGCGCACCACCATGTGCGTTATCTGTATAAATAGGAATTTGCCAACCGAGCCACGAACGTGCACTCACTCCCATCGATTGAAGTGAAATCGCTAATAAACCTGCTGTTACCTGTTCCCCAGAAGCAACAACAACATCATATTCACAAACATCATACACTGGTGAAGTATCTCGTGTCCACTCAACCAGTTGGTTGGTTGTACCAGCCATAGCTGAAACAACGACTGCAACTTCATTACCTGCATCCACTTCTCTTTTAACATGCCGCGCCACATTACGAATGCGCTCAACATCTGCAACAGATGTTCCACCAAATTTCATAACAATACGCGCCATCTATGAGACTCTTACATTTTTTACGTCAAACAACACATGAGTAGAATAAAGTTCTACTCATTATAAAGATTATTTTTCGACATAACTAATATCTATCATTTTATCAAGTCTAGGATACTTATCTTAATTTATACTTGACTTTAAAAGAAAACCACCTGAACTTAATCAATGAAAAATGGAAGGGAAACGGTATGATGGATGCAACACAAACAACAATCGATCAGAACGAAATTGAACATTTTTCACGAATTGCCGCCGAGTGGTGGGATCCTCAAGGAAAATTTCAGCCACTTCATAAGTTCAATCCAACACGCCTTGCTTATATTAAAGAAAAAATCTGTCTTGCATTTGATCGTGATCCTTTTTCACTCACACCTTTTGAAAGTTTGAAACTTCTCGATATTGGATGTGGAGGTGGTTTGTTATGTGAACCAATGGCACGTCTTGGAGCCACTGTCGTGGGAGCTGATGCGGCACACACTAACATTGAAGTTGCAAAAATCCATGCAGCTCAAAACAATCTTTCAATTGATTATCGTACAACCACCGCAGAAATACTCGCAAATGAAGGTGAACAATTTGATATCATCCTCAATATGGAAGTTATTGAACACGTTTCTGATGTTGACCTTTTCTTATCATCAACAGCAAAAATGCTTAAACCTCAAGGACTTATGTTTGTATCAACACTCAACCGTACATGGAAAGCATGGGCCTTAGCTATTGTAGGCGCTGAATATATTTTACGCTGGCTTCCTCAAGGAACACATGACTACAAAAAATTTATCAAACCCCAAGAACTTAAAAATTTCTTATTCAAAAATACTCTCTCTGTTATCGATGAAATTGGAGTTACTTACAATCCATTACATGATAACTGGAATCTGTCAAACAATATGGATGTTAATTACATACTGCTTGCAAAACGATTTGAATAAATAGAGTGAAAAACAATTATTAAGCTTCTTGCAGCAAACGATCAAGCTTACCAGAAGAATCTAAAGCATAAAGATCGTCACATCCACCAACATGATATTCACCAATAAAAATTTGCGGAAATGTATTGCGACCATTCGCTCGCTCTATCATTTTCTGGCGAAGAGAAGTTGAAGCATCAATATCAATGTATTTTATGCCTTTTTTATCAAATAAAGCGCGTGCTTTTGCACAATAAGGACAATTAGGTCGTGTATATAGTGTAATCTCTTTCATAATCTTCTCCAGTACTTTTTCTTCATATAATAGATTTTAATGATCTCTCAAGAATTAAATACAGTATTATCTTTTAATACACGCGAAAATGTTAAAACATCAACTTGTCGTGCACCTGCTTGTTTTAATATTGTAGCCGCTGCACTTACTGTTACGCCTGTTGTTAAAACATCATCAACCAATAATACAGAGCAATCTTTTATAGATTGTTTAAATTTATCAGGAATTTGAAAAGCGTTATGCAAATTTTTCTTTCGTTCTGTAGCAGATAAACCAACTTGCGGAC
The DNA here is from genome assembly GCF_026929975.1 of Bartonella sp. F02. Taxonomy (GTDB): domain Bacteria; phylum Pseudomonadota; class Alphaproteobacteria; order Rhizobiales; family Rhizobiaceae; genus Bartonella. The sequence goes on along the minus strand of NZ_JANHOK010000003.1, from coordinate 58,716 downwards.
GCGTATATCGGCAACGAAAAAGCCAACCAGGTTTAAAAGGTTTATCTTGTTTCTTTGCAATATAACGAGCCAACTCAGCAGATTGATTATAACGTCTCCAGAAGAAACGACGAGAATGTAAAGGAATAGGAATGATGATATCACAGTCATCAATCATATCACGCCCCGCAAACATCATCCAATCTGCCATAAACCGTGCTAATTCTATACGATCACCGTATTTCAATCGTACAATCAAAGATCGCGCTAAACCTTTATGAACAACAGCTGAACGAACACGAGAAACAAGATAAGAACCTTGGATAGCTTCACCACTGAGAAAGCCATCTCCCATATCGTAAGCAAAGGGAGTTCCAAGAATAGGACAATAAGGTTTGGTTATAAATTGAAGATTATTCCAACAATTCGCACACATGGTTCCCCAAGAAGAAACTCTTGTTTTACATCCAGGGCAAGTTGGTGGATATAAAATTGCTGTAAAAAACTCAATATATTTGCTCAATATACTTTTACTATTCACAACAAGTATCCCTAAAGTATGTTTTTGATAATTTTTAATTTATAATTTATAATTTCAGAGGAAAAAAACTTTCACATTTTCAGATTTATACAATTTAGTTTTTCAAAGACTGTCATTTTTTAAAAATCTAAGTTTTTTACAGCATAAACTTGACATAACCTGCATTCAATGAACCCATAGAAAAATAACATTTTAAATAGAAAAAAGCTTAATGATATGTCACACCCTTTAATTTTCGATCACACACTTATCGAACAATTTCGTAAACGTGCTTTCAAAAAAGCAACAACAGGGTGTGACTTTTTATTATCTTATGTAGCTGATGATCTCTATAAACGAATCTGTACAGTTAATCGACAATTCACATTAGCTCTGGATCTCCACGGACACACGGGTCTTGCCGCGCAAGCCTTAAAAAAATCTGGGAAAATTCATTCCATAGAATACGTTGAAACCGATCCTCTTTACCAGAACCGTGGTCAAAAATTTCATTTGCGTCACCGAGAATTTTTGAATTTACCTCAATGTTATTGTGATTTAATTGTTTCACTTCTTTCATTACAATTAACCAATGATACACCTGGAGTTCTCAGCCAAATAAAACATATCCTCAAACCGGATGGGTTATTGCTTGCTGCTATGGCTGGAGCTGGCACGTTACAAGAACTTCGTGAGTGTCTAATGCAAGCAGAAATCGAAATTTATGGTGGTGCTAGCCCAAGAATTTATCCTTTTGCCGATATTCGCGATGCAGGAGCCATTTTACAGCGTGTTGGATTTGCTCTCCCTGTAATTGATGTTGAAGATATCACTATCCGTTATAATACAATGTTTGATCTCATGCATGACCTTAAAGCTATGGGAATGCAAAATGCGCTCGTTAATCGCTCAAAACGCCCCATATCAAAACGCTTTTTCCTTCGTGCTGCTGAAATTTATGCAAAACGATACAGCGATCCCGATGGTCGTATTCGTGCAAGTTTCTCTTTCATTTGGCTCTCCGGTTGGGCTCCTCATAAAGATCAACAAAAACCTATGCAGCCAGGCTCAGCGCAGATATCTCTTGTCGATGCCTTAGAAAAACAGAAAAAATAAAAACGAAGAAAATATAACTTCAATATCAAATCATTCTTCAAAAATGCTTTTATCCATCGTCCGTAGTATCTGACTTGTCATCGTTCCAGCCAACATCGAGCCATTTACATTAAGAGCTGTACGCCCCATATCAATTAAAGGCTCAACCGAAATTAAAATAGCGACCAGAGAAACAGGTAATCCCATCATCGGCAACACAATCAATGCAGCAAAAATAGCACCCCCTCCAACGCCTGCAACACCAACAGAACTTAATGTTACAACACCAACAAGAGTAGCAATCCAGATAGGATCTAGGGGATTAACCCCAACAGATGGTGCTATCATGGTTGCAAGCATTGCAGGATAAAGACCAGCACAACCATTTTGTCCTATTGTTGCACCAAAAGAAGCTGAAAAATTTGCAATGTATTGTGGTACACCAATCCATTTTGTTTGTGCTTCAATATTCAAAGGAATACTCGCAGCACTTGAACGACTACTAAAAGCAAATGCTAAAACAGGAAAAACCTTTTTAAAAAAGCGAAATGGATTAATTCCTAATATACCAAGTAATACACTATGCACTCCAAACATGAGAATGATGCCCACATAAGAAGCCACAACAAAAACTAGTAATTTTAAAATCTCTGCAATATTTGAAGTTGCTGCCACTTTAGTCATTAGTGCAAAAACCCCATAAGGTGTTAAAGAAATAACAATCCGCACCAAACGCATAATCCAAGATTGCATAACCTGAATCAATGAAATAACTCTCTCTCCTGTATCTGGATCATCCCTCTTTAAAACAAGAGCTGCAGCTCCCAAAAATGCAGAAAAAATAACAACACTAATAATTGATGTCTGCTTCACTCCACTTAATTCAGCAAATGGATTTTGAGGAATAAATGATAAAATCATTTTCGGTATATTTATATCTTCAAGTCGAAGCGCTTGATTTCCAAAAATATCAGATACATTTGTCTTGCCATGCATCAAGTCATTTGCTGTCAATCCAAAAAAATTAACTACTAAAATACCAACCAATGCAGCAAAAGCAGTCGTAAAAAGTAGAATTGAAATTGTTATGAGACTAATTTTTCCAACAGCATAAATGGAATGCACATGAGCAACCGCTGAAACAATAGAAATAAAAACTAATGGCATAACAATCATCTGTAATAATGACATATAACCATCTCCAACAATGCTAAACCATTCAATGGATTGTAATAAAATTGGTTCGTTGCTTCCATAAATAAAATGTAAAACACTGCCAAGAATTAGACCCGTAACAAGTCCCAACATAACACGCAGAGAAACGCTCCATTTTGTTTTTTTAACTTGGGAAATCCATACTAGAACAATAATAAAGATAAATATATTAATAAAAAAACCAAATGTCATCGTTTATGCTCACAATTACTGTATTTAACATCGAAAGAACTACATAAATTAAATAGATCTTCAATATGTGAAAATAAAATATCAAAGACTACTATATTTCCACACAATCATTATTAATGATTTGCAATAAAGAAGAAAAATTATTTATTCAATTTTATGTAAAATAACATAAAAGTTAAAATAATATATTCTTGATTACATGTGTAAAACTTATTGCTAAAATAAAATACTTTTTAACGCAGCATATATAATATAAGAATTACTACAATATCTCAATGTCAAATCACACACAAATAATTGTCGGATTTGTGCATGATATAAAACACTTAATATCTATTATGTCTTTTTTATAAAAAAGACATATCAAAATACAGTACTTGATATTTTGAACAGTTCTCTTCTGTAAAAAGCATTAAAGAAGGTTTTTTTTCAATATCTGAACCAATGGCTTATCAGCATCAGGCATCTGATATTTATCAAGATCATCAATTAAAACCCATTTTAAGTTTTGTCCTTCTCGTCCTTGTGGGATCCCCTCATAAGAATGACAAATATACAATGGCATTAATAAGTGAAACTTTTCATAGGCATGACTGGAAAATGTTAAAGGTAATAAGTTATTCGATTGGACATAAATACCAAGCTCTTCTTCTAATTCACGAACCAACGATACCTCTGGTGTTTCACCTTGCTCAACCTTTCCACCAGGAAACTCCCATAAACCAGCCAATGATTTTCCTTGAGGTCGTTCTGTAAGCAAAACTCGATTATCTCGATCTAATAACGCACAAGCAACGACAAGAAGCAGCGGTTTTTTTATATGCATATCAATCTCCAATAGAGAGAATGAGTACCTTTTTCTGCCATAAGTATCTTATTAAATAAAAACAAAAAATGACCCACCTTACCCTTCAAACAAAGAGCATATCATATTCGAAATTCTATTATCTCAAATTAACTTCTATAATCACCATTAATTGCAACATATTCTTTCGTCAAATCACAAGACCAAACTGTTGCCTGACCATTTCCGAGACCAATATCAACACGAATTGTAATGTGTTTATTTTTCATATAAGCATCAACTGTTGCTTCGTTATAATTAGGATCACGCTCTCCATTGAAGGCAACACGATGTTCTCCAAACCAAATCATTAACAAATCGCGATCTGCAGGAACACCGGCTTTGCCAACAGCCATCACCACACGTCCCCAATTAGCATCTTCACCCGCAATCGCTGTCTTTACCAATGGTGAATTCGCGATTGAAAAAGCAATTATTTTAGCATCTTTATCTGTTGTTGCACTCGTCACATTAACTTCAATCAAATGGCGTGCACCTTCACCATCGCAAACAACTTGCAAAGCAAGATCACGCAAAAGCTCATTCAATTGCTGTAAAAATATTTGATAACGCGGGTCGTTTTTACTAGTTAGACGAGGTAAATCTTTCTTTGCTTTTCCTGTTGCAAACATCATTAATGTATCTGATGTTGAAGTATCACTATCAACAGTAATAGAATTAAAGGACCCGCAAACTGCTTCCGATAACATAGATTGCAAGATATTCGTGTCAATTGCCGCATCACTCACCACAAAAGACAGCATCGTTGCCATATCTGGTGCAATCATACCAGCACCTTTTGCAATTCCATTAATGGTAATAAATTCTCCTCCACAATCAAAACGACGCGTCGCAAGCTTTGGAAAAGTATCCGTTGTCATAATAGCTCTTGCAGCTTCCAACCAATTGTCTTCTTTTGCTCTAAGAGCCATATCCGGCAAAAGATTGACAACACAGGATTCATCCATTGGTTCACCAATAACACCTGTGGAAGCTATAAAAATTTCATTTTCTTCAACCTGCAAAATTCTCGCTGCAGCATGAACTATTGCATTTGTTGTTTGCTTACCTTTACGTCCTGTAAAAGCATTTGCATTTCCAGAATTAACAACAACACCTCTAGCAACTCCATGAAAAAGCGATGCACGACAATGATCTACAGGAGCAGATGGACATTTTGATCGCGTAAAAACACCTGCTACATTTGCAGGTTCATCAAACACAATAAAAAGTAAATCAGTACGATTTTTATATTTTATCCCAGCTTCAGCAGTTGCCATTCGCACACCAGATAAGAGCGGAAGATCTTGTATCATTTCTGGCAACAAAGGAGAAACTCCAGCGACCTTCACATATTCCTCCACCAAAATAATCAAAACTTAATACAATAAAATGATGATTGAGCTATTTGATCGATAAAAAAATCAAATAGCTCAACTTTGACAAATATTATTCTTCTTCATCTTCATCAGATGTTTCCCCAGGAAAGGAACCATCATTGTCATTAAGAGATTGCATGAGTTTAGCAATATCCGCATCAGGATATTTTACATCTACTGTATCACGCAACTTCATTATAAGCGTTTGATAACGCTCTCTTATCAATTGAGTACGTAATACTTCTTTAACATCTTCAAAAGTAGGAGGTTGCTTTACGCGACGATCTTCCACCTTGATAACATGCCAACCGAATGGACTTTCAACAGGTTTTTTGGTGTATGCACCTACTTTCAAATCAAACGCAGCATCTTCAAAAGGTTTAACCATTTGACCACGAATAAAATAACCAAGATCACCACCTACTGCAGCTGAACCATCCGTTGAATCTTTCTTAGCTATTTCTTCAAATTTTTCTCCCTTACTCAAACGTTTAATAATTGCTTCTGCTTCAGCTTTCGTTTTAACCAAAATGTGTCGCGCTTTAATCTCATCTTCTTTAGGGAAAGCCGCAATCTCCTTTTCATAAAGAGTTTTTAAATCAGTATCTGTAATTTTATCAACAACAGCCTCTTTAAAATAAAGCTGTTGAAGAACATTATCACGCATGATGGTCATACGTTTATCAAAAACTTCTGTTTTATCGATGTTTTTCTCAAGTGCAGCTTTAACAAGCGCTCGCACATCCACATAAGCTTTCAAAACAGTTATACGACGTTGCGCATCAGGAAGGCGTGCTAAATTAGGGTTTATTTCAAGAGCAAGCTCATCTAATTGTCCCGCTGTAATGCTTTTTCCATCAATAACTGCCATAACGTGAGAAGGTGCAAAAGACTTCATCGAAGCTTTTTCTAAAGTCTTTAAATCATCCGATGCAGATTTCACATTCTCTTGAGCCACCACACCTAAACTCGTGCTCACTAATAAAGTTGACGTCAAAAGCAGCGTGGTAAAGTTAAATTTCATAAATATACTCCTTAAGAATTAATGCGCGCTCAAAATTCAAATTGCTTTCGCTTTATCCTCTAAACAATAGATAAATAAATTAATATTTGTACTTTCAAAGCTATAAAATTTACTCATCTACTTTATTCCACTTGAATAAGTGAAAATATGATAATATAAAAACTTATTGTATCATACCCTAAATTATTCCAGACCAACAAATAATGTTATTAACATTGACATAGCGAATTTCGCTCCTTATTTCTATTTTTGAAGTACGCACCAAAAAATAATAAAACATCTGGATTAGATTGTGTTAAATATCTTGAAAGATGTAAATTATGGGTGCAATGTGTTAAAGTGCTCAATAAAAAGAACAATATGAATTTAAGGAAAGGACCAGGAATGGTCAGTTTAGGTGTACTTGCGCGTAAATTTTTTGGTTCGACTCATGAACGACGTCTCAAACCTCTTTACAAAAAAGTTGTGCAAATTAATGCATTAGAAGAACAATTTCAAAAATTAAGCGATTCGCAACTTTGCCAAAAAACCGAAGAATTTCATCAACGATTAATTGCAGGAGAAACTCTTGATTCTCTTTTGCCAGAAGCTTTTGCGACTGTGCGTGAAGCTGTAAGGCGTGTTTACAATTTACGACTTTTTGACGTGCAGCTCATTGGTGGAATGGTTCTTCATAACCGCAGTATTGCTGAAATGCGGACCGGAGAAGGTAAAACGTTAACGGCAACCCTGCCAGTTTATCTCAACGCACTAGAAAAAAAAGGTGTTCATGTTGTAACGGTTAATGATTATCTTGCAAGTCGTGATGCCGAAACTATGGGAAAAATTTATAGTTTTCTGGGTTTAACAACAGGAGTGATACTTCACGATCTCGACAATAATGCTCGAAAAGAAGCTTATGCCTGTGACATCACCTATGCAACAAATAATGAACTTGGTTTCGATTATCTGCGTGATAATATGGCTTTCGATTCTAGCCAAATGGTTCAACGCGGGCATCATTATGCAATTGTTGATGAAGTGGATTCAATTCTTATTGATGAAGCTAGAACTCCTCTTATTATCTCTGGTCCTTTAGAAGATCGTACCGATTTTTACAATTTTATTGATCAATTTATTTCTCACCTCACATCAGAAGATTATGAAATAGATGAAAAACGAAAAACAACAACTTTTACTGAAATTGGTGCAGAAAAAATTGAGAAAATGCTCGATGAAGTTGGACAACTTAAAGGCAATAATCTCTATGACATAGAAAATGTTGCTATTGTCCATCATCTGAATAACGCTTTAAAAGCTCATAAACTATTTAGTCGTGACAGAGACTATATTGTTCGTAATGGTGAAGTTGTTATCATTGATGAATTTACAGGTCGAATGATGCCAGGTCGACGTTATTCTGAAGGTTTGCATCAAGCATTAGAAGCCAAAGAACATGTTGCTATTCAACCAGAAAATCAAACACTCGCTTCTATTACTTTCCAGAATTATTTTCGTATGTATAAAAAATTATCTGGAATGACCGGAACTGCAATAACAGAAGCAGAAGAGTTTGGTAATATTTATGAGCTTGAGGTTATTGAAGTTCCAACAAATCTACCCGTGCAACGTCTCGATGAAGATGATGAAATTTATCGAACGGCAGAAGAAAAATATCGTGCCATTGTCCGCGATATTCGTCAAGCTCATGAAAAAGAGCAACCTATCCTTGTTGGGACAACTTCTATTGAAAAATCAGAACAATTAGCAGAACGCTTACAAAAAGAAGGTATTACTAATTTTAAAATCTTAAATGCCCGCTATCATGAACAAGAAGCATATATTATTGCACAAGCAGGTGTTCCTGGAGCTTTGACAATCGCCACCAACATGGCAGGACGTGGGACAGACATACAGCTTGGTGGCAATGTGGAAATGCGGATTCGACAAGAATTACAGGATTTTCCCGAAGGTCCTGAACGAGATGCTAAAATCGAAGAAATTAAGAAAGATGTTCAAACGCTTAAAGAAAAAGCGTTATCGGCTGGTGGTCTTTACGTTATTGCAACTGAACGTCATGAAAGCCGTCGTATTGATAACCAGCTCCGCGGTCGTTCTGGCCGACAAGGAGACCCTGGTCGCTCAAAATTTTTTCTTTCTCTTCAAGACGATCTCATGCGCATCTTTGGTTCAAATCGGATGGGAACAGTCTTACAAAAACTTGGGTTAAAGGAAGATGAAGCTATTATTCATCCATGGATTAATAAAGCACTTGAAAAAGCCCAAAAAAAAGTCGAAGCGCAAAATTTTGAAATTCGTAAAAATTTATTAAAATACGACGATGTTATGAATGATCAGCGCACAGTTATTTTTGAACAGCGTATGGAAATCATGAACGCAGAAGATCTAACTGAAATGATCCATGGAATGCGTGATGAAATCATTGAAGATTTAGTGGAAGCTTATATTCCTTCTGGAACATATTCTGAAAAATGGAATGCAACAGCTCTGCAAGAGGAATTGCAACAGATTTTTAATCTTGAACTTCCTGTGAGAGAATGGGTAAAAGAAGACGGCATTGCTGAAGAGCAAATTTTCAAACGTATTTCAGATGCCATCATAGAATTTGAGAAAACGCGTACTGAACATTATCCTAAAGAATTGATAGTCTATATTCATAAAACTATATTACTTGAAACTATCGATATGCTATGGCGCGAACATCTTGTTAATTTAGATCATTTGCGTTCCATTATTGGTTTTCGTGGTTATGGACAACGAGATCCGCTGAACGAATATAAAACAGAATCGTTTGAACTTTTTCAAACTATGCTGAAAAATTTGCGTAGAAATGTTATTTTTAAACTTATGCGTTTTGAAATTGCTCAAGCTCCTGTAGAACAAATAATGCCTGAACAAAACGACCCTCAAAGCTCTACCTTAAATCATCAAAGTGAAGAAGATAATCAAATTTTTTGGGCACAAACACATGAAAGTACGTTCGTTCATCCAACAGAACGTGATCCTAATAATCCAACGACATGGGGAAAAATTGGACGGAACGAAATTTGTCCTTGTGGTTCAAGAAAAAAATATAAACATTGTCATGGGGCTTTCATTGCATAAAGCAAGCAATTAAAATGAATAAAAAGAAGAATTATGAAAAAGAATTACGTGCTTCTGGTTTGAGAATAACACGCCAGAGGCGTGTTATTCTTGATGTTTTAACTGATACAGATGATCATCCAAACGCATTTGAAATTTTTCAACGGGCTAACAAAATAGATCACACTATTTCCTTATCAACTGTTTATCGTACTATGAAAACATTAGAAGAAAATGGAACCATTCACCGTCATGCCTTTAGTGGAGGGCCATCTCGTTTCGAGCAGGCAGATGGCCAACATCATGACCATCTCATCGATATAGATACAGGAAAAATCATTGAATTTCAGTCAGATCTTATCGAAAAATTACAAAAAGAAATCGCTAATTCTCTAGGCTATGAAATAATACACCATCGCCTTGAACTTTATGGGAAAAAACGCAATTCTTAAATTAATCATATCATTTTAGACGAAGTTATTTTTAAAACTTATAATTTTTATTGGCAAGAGTGTGTTTCTACTTTATCACCTTTTCTTTACAAAAAACTATAACACTACTAATCTTTAACATCACAGAATAAATTGTACGCATATTATCATGGTTTCTTTACCGCAAAATCGTATAGATCAAATTGAAAAGCGCTTTGAAATAATTGAAAGTCAAATGGCTGAAAATCCAAATGCAGAAACTTATGTAAAACTAGCTTCTGAATATTCCGAATTACAGCCTGTAGTTTCTTCTATACGAGCATTAAATGCTACTTATCAGGAAATAAAAGAACTTGAAACCATTATTCATGATCCACAAACAGAAACAGAAATGCGTAATCTTGCTCAAGAAGAATTACCATTATTACGCCAAAAAATTGAACAACTTCAACAGGAACTTCAGCTTCTTCTTTTGCCGAAAGATAGCGCCGATGAAAAAAGCGCTATCATCGAAATTCGAGCAGGAACTGGTGGATCAGAAGCCGCACTTTTCGCCGGTGATCTATTTCGCATGTATGAGCGTTATGCAAGTATTCATAATTGGAAAGTTGAAATTGTTTCACTCAGCGATGGTGAAATTGGAGGTTATAAAGAAATTATTGCAACTATTTCAGGGAAAAGTGTTTTTTCTAAATTAAAGTTTGAATCAGGCGTTCACCGTGTACAACGCGTTCCTGAAACAGAAACAAACGGACGTATTCATACATCAGCTGCAACTGTTGCTGTCCTCCCAGAAGCCGAAGAAATTGACATCGAAATTCGCCCTGAAGATATCCGCATTGATACAATGCGCGCATCTGGAGCCGGTGGACAGCATGTCAACACAACAGATTCAGCTGTACGTATCACGCATATTCCTACAGGGATTATGGTCGTTCAAGCAGAAAAATCGCAACATCAAAACCGAGCACGTGCACTTCAAATTTTACGCGCGCGATTATTCGACATGGAACGACAAAAAATAGATAATGAACGCTCAGAATCTCGTAAAACTCAAATCGGCTCTGGGGATCGATCAGAAAGAATTCGTACTTATAACTTCCCACAAGGACGCGTTACTGATCACCGGATTAATCTCACTTTATACAAACTTGACCGTGTCATGGAAGGAGATCTTGATGAGTTTATTAATGCGCTCATTTCTGATCACCAAACGATGCTTCTTACAGAAATCAATAATAACGGATGAGTGATCATTTTCTAGAAAAAACGATTAGAAAAACACAAAAAAGATTGCAACATCAAGGAATTGCTGAATCTCACCTGTGTGCAAAGCTACTCATTGAGTGGATAACAGGAACGAATGCAACAGACAGAATTCGAACCCCAAATATGTGTCTTTCTTCTGAGCAAATTATAAAATTAGAGGAAGCAATAAAGCGACGCATCGCTGGAGAACCCGTTCATCGTATTATTGGAATACGGGAATTTTATGGTATACCGTTTTTTCTGTCTCGAGACACATTAGAGCCTCGCCCTGATACAGAAACACTCATCGATCTCGTTTTACCAATTTTAAAAAAACATGTAGAAAAATCAGAAAAAGCAACATTTCTTGATATGGGAACAGGAAGCGGTGCCATTGCTATTGCCATTCTCAAACAAATTCCAAAAACCTATGCAACAGCCATTGATATTTCTGAAGATGCTTTAAACACAGCCACAAGAAATGCAGAATATGCAAATGTTGCCGATCGTTTTACACCTTTTTTGAGTGATTGGTTTAATTCTGTCACCGATAAGTTTGATCTCATTATTTCCAATCCACCCTATATTCCAGAAAAAGACATAAAAAATCTTGCAAAAGAAGTGCGTCTCTATGATCCATTACGCGCTCTTATCGGCGGAAAAGATGGTCTTGATTTCTACAGAAAACTTGCTCATCAATCAGCAAACTATTTACAAGAAAAAGGCTATCTTGCTATTGAAATAGGCTATTCTCAAAAAGAAGAAGTCTGCAATTTATTTGAAAAGAATGGATTTAACTGCTTAAAAATACGCGAAGATTTAAATGGAATTCCTCGCGCACTTCTTTTTGCATACACTCCTTAAAAAGCCCAATCTTCATCCTCGGTTGCAACTGCTTTTCCAATAACATAAGAAGAGCCAGAACCTGAAAAAAAGTCGTGATTTTCATCAGCATTTGGTGATAAAGACGCTAAAATAGCAGGATTAACACGACAAACTTCAGGTGGGAAAAGAGGTTCAAAACCCAAATTCATAAGTGCTTTATTTGCATTATAATGAAGAAAGACCTTAACATCTTCTGTCAATCCAATCGTATCATAAAGACCTTCAGTATATTTGCATTCAATATTATAGAGATCAAATAACAAATTAAAAGCAAAGTCCTTTATTTCCTGTTTTTTAGCCTCATCAAGTTTTGCAAACCCTAATTGAAATTTATAGCCGATATAATAACCATGAACAGCCTCATCACGAATGATAAGCCTAATTAAATCAGCTGTATTGGTTAACTTGGCACGACTTGACCAATACATAGGTAAATAAAAACCAGAATAAAATAAAAAACTTTCAAGCAAAGTCGAGGCAATCTTCTTTTTGAGCGGATTATCTGCCTCATAGCGTTCAAGAACTAATCTTGCTTTTTTTTGCAGATAAGGATTTTCTTCCGACCATCGAAACGCATCATCAACCTCTACGGTCGAGCATAAAGTTGAAAAAATAGAAGAATAAGAACGTGCATGAACCGCTTCCATGAACGCAATATTCGTCAAAACAGCTTCTTCATGCTCTGTTACCGCATCAGCCATAAGTGAAATAGCTCCTACAGTATTTTGAACTGTATCTAATAAAGTCAATCCTGTAAAAACACGAATAGTTAGTTTTCTCTCTTCCTCAGTTAAACTTGCCCATGATGGAATATCATTAGAAAGAGGAACTTTTTCAGGTAACCAAAAATTGCCTGTTAAACGGTTCCAAACTTCCAGATCTTTTTCATCATGTAGCCTATTCCAGTTTACAGCGCTCACAACTGGATTTTTTGTTGAAATCTTCGTCATCTCTTCATCTCCTAAAGGCTACACGAAACACAGCCATCAACTTCTGTTCCACTCAACGCCATTTGCCGCAACCGGACATAATAAATACTCTTGATACCCTTTTTCCAAGCATAAATTTGTGCACGATTAATATCACGTGTCGTCGCCGTATCAGGAAAAAACAACGTTAATGAAAGACCTTGATCAACATGCTGCGTAGCTGCAGCATACGTATCAATAATTTTCTCTGGCCCAATTTCATAGGCATCTTGATAGAACTTCAAGTTCGTATTATCCATATAAGGAGCAGGATAGTACACGCGCCCAATTTTCCCTTCTTTACGAATTTCAATCTTTGAAGCAATCGGATGAATAGAAGATGTCGCGTGATTGATATAAGAAATAGATCCTGTAGGCGGTACGGCTTGAAGATTACGGTTATAAAGTCCATACTGAATAACCAATTCTTTAAGTTCGTGCCAATCTTTTTGGTTCGGTATAACGATATTATAGCGTTCAAAAAGCTCACGCACAAGCGAAAATTCTGGCTTCCATTCTTTCTCAATGTATTTTGAAAAGAAACAGCCATCTGCGTAAGCTGATTTCTCAAACCCTACAAACATTTCTTTACGTTCGCGTGCAATCAAATTGGAAGCTCGCAATGCATGATATGTCACTGTATAAAAATAAATATTAGTGAAATCAATTGCTTCTGGAGATCCATAATAAATCTGTTCCCGCGCTAAAAAGCCATGCAAGTTCATTTGCCCTAACCCAATTGCATGACTTTCAGAATTGCCTTTTGCAATAGAAGGAACACAAGCAATATTACTCATATCAGAAACAGCCGTAAGAGCACGAACAGCCGTTTCTACTGTTTGTCCAAAATCTCTACTTTCCATCGCTTTTGCGATATTCATAGAACCGAGATTACACGATATATCATTGCCAATAGTACGATATGTTAAATCCGTTTCCAGTTCACTCGCTTCACTCACCTGTAAAATTTCTGAGCATAAATTGCTCATACTAATACGACCCGCTATTGGATTCACTCGATTAGCCGTATCTTCAAATAAAATATATGGATAACCCGATTCAAACTGAATCTCTGCTAATGTCTGAAAAAAAACACGCGCACTTATTTTCTTTTTACGAATCTTCGGATTATCAACAAACGATCGATAATGCTCTGTCAAAGAAATATCGCTAAAAGGCTTTCCCATGACCCGCTCAATATCATAAGGTGAAAATAAATACATATCTTCATTATTCCGCGCAAGCTCAAAAGTAATATCAGGAATCACAACACCAAGCGAAAGAGTCTTTATCCTGACTTTTTCATCAGCATTTTCGCGTTTCGTATCTAAAAATGTCATAATATCTAAATGATGTGCGTGCAAATAAACGGCACCCGCACCCTGTCGCGCACCTAATTGATTAGCATAAGAAAATGAATCTTCTAATAATTTCATCACAGGCAAAACACCAGATGATTGATTTTCTATCCGCTTAATTGGTGCACCCGCTTCTCGCAAATTTGTTAGACAAAGTGCTACACCGCCACCACGTTTAGAAAGCTGCAAAGCTGAATTAATCGAGCGCCCAATCGATTCCATACTATCTTCAACACGCAATAAAAAGCATGATACCAATTCACCTCTCTGCTTTTTCCCCGCATTTAAGAATGTCGGAGTCGCAGGCTGAAACCGTCCCGTAATAATTTCATCAACTAAATTTTCAGCAAGAGATTTATTTCCTTGCGCTAAATATAAAGCTACAAGACAAACACGGTCTTCATAACGCTCAAGATAACGTTTACCATCAAAAGTCTTCAGTGTATAACTGGTATAATATTTAAACGCACCCAGAAAAGTAGGGAAGCGAAACTTAAATGCATAAGCACGCTTAAAAAGCCTTTTTATAAAAGAAAAGTCATACAACTCAAATAATTCTTTTTCATAATAACCTTCTTCTATTAGATAATCTATTTTTTCCTTTAAATTATGAAAAAAAACCGTATTTTGATTAACGTGCTGCAGAAAATACTGCCGCGCAGCAAGCCGGTCCATATCAAATTGAATATGGCCATTTTCATCGTACAGATTCAACATTGCATTCAATGCATGATAATCTGTAACGTGATCTGATTCCTTCAGCCGCTCTGTCACCGTTTCCACAACTTTTCCAATCTTTATTAACTTATCATCATAATTTTGAACTATCGTAACTCTAATTTTCGTATCGTTTCCAAAATTTTTCTAATCCTTTTTTGACACACATGACATCCTCGTCAGTTCCTCGCAATTCAAAGCGATAAAGACAAGGGATAGAGCATTTTTCAGAAATAATTTTGCTAGCTAAATTATAATTACAACCAAAATTACGATTTCCACCACCAATGACACCGCGAATTAATTCGCGATTTTTTACTTCATTAAGAAAATGAATAACTGCTTTTGGTACAGCCATTCTACCTTCACCATCTGCATAAGTAGGAACCACTAACACATAAGGTTCATGAATCAACGCAGATGGGTTTTTTTTATCAATTTTAAACAATCTTTGATCAAGTCGAGAAACAAAATGCGCAGTATTACCCGTTACACTCGAATAATAAGCAATGAGACTCATTAGCCACAAAGACCGCTAATCATGTCTGGCCTGAAACCAGACCAATGATTTTCACCACAAACGACCACAGGAACCTGACTATACCCAAGAGATTGAACAAAACTATATGCTTGTTGATCACGAGAAATATCAACGACGCTATACTCAATACCCTTAGCATCAAAAGCGCGGTAAGTAGCGGTACACTGAACACAAGATGGCTTGCTATAAATCGTAATCGGCATTTTTTCTGACTCCCTCATATTTCAAAAATCAACTCTAAAAAGAGCTAATTATAGCGTTTATCAATCTTCCAAAATAATAAAATCAGTAACTGCGCACAAAATACGTGCAAGTACATTCTTACAAAAAGAATAAGCAGCTACTGTATCAAACTTTAAGTCCCCGCATCCCAACAACCATGACATATACATAACATGATACGAAATTAGTGAGATCTACAACTCAAATGAACAAATTCTCACTTACAACACAATCCCTTGCCAATACTTTCCCCTACTATTTTGAATAAACTCATTACAAAAATAGATTGCCTAACGGACTATGCAATTCATTTCCAATACCTGAGTTAACCCCTCTCTATCGCAAAAGCTTAAATTCACAATAAATACAAAACCATTTTCTTAAAGCATAAAAAATGTTTCAATCGAACTGCCATTTTGTACGACTCAACCACAACTGCCTCATCACGGAGCTGCAGTTTGAGCAATAGATACACAAAAAAATTACACGCACCTAATCCCTAAGAACTGAAGACTCATACTACATATGGTATAAATCTTAGGTATTTATACCATAAATATACACCATTTCGTCAAGAACAATTCAAATACTATTTTTAATTTTCCACGACCTTTTCATTGAAATGTGTAACTCTTCAAAATATATGTAATAATATAACGTTTTTTGTTTTAATGATTGATAAATGTAATAATATAACATAACATTTTAAGGAAAAAGATAAAGATGGTGTCATGATGAGCTTATGTTTTGAGAATGTAACATTGGGCTATTCTAATAGAATAGCGATAAAGGGCTTTTCAGCAAAACTGGCATCAAGCTCACTCATAGCAATAACTGGAAACAATGGTTCTGGGAAGTCTACATTACTTAAAGCCATTGCTGGATTGCTCAAACCTACCAATGGGAAAATTATAAAACAAACAAAAAGCCGGATTGCTTATCTTGCTCAGCAATGCGATATTGATCGAACATTTCCAATCACTGTAGAAGCACTCGTGAAAACAGGGTTATGGTCTTTTTGTGGATTGTGGAAAAGCCAACGCTCTTATCAAACTAAAATTCAAAATGCCTTAGAAACTGTTGGACTCGTCGCACAAGCTCATCATTCACTTGATACTTTATCTGGTGGGCAGCTACAACGTGCACTTTTTGCACGGATCATTGTACAAGATTCTGATATCATATTGCTCGACGAACCTTTCAATGGAATAGATCGCAAAACGCAGAACGAGCTTCTAAAATTGATTACTCATTGGCAACAACAAGGGCGGATCGTCCTCACAGCGTTGCATGATCCATTCATCGTTCAAGAAAATTTTTCACATATGATTCATATCGATAACCAACGTGCTTTTTATGGAGAGACAACAATGTTTCTGAACGCTAAAAATCATTATACTACACCTGCTCTTGTTTCTCGTTTTCCTTATGACAACTCATACAAAAACACTTTTCCAATTAATGATTCTGTTCAGAATAGGTTATAATACGTGTATTCCTTTTTCTTTGCTCCTTTTATTGATTTCCAGTTTATGCAAAATGCCTTAATAGGTTCTATTCTTTTAACCATTAGCGCTTGTCCTATTGGAGTATTTTTGATGCTACGTGGTATGAGCTTAACAGGTGATGCGATGTCTCATGCCATTCTTCCAGGTGTTGCGACCGCTTTTCTTTTATGTGGTTTTTCTCTTATATCTATGACCATAGGAGGTATTGTAGCCGGTATTATTGTAGTATTAGCAACAACTTTAATTTCGCGAAATAGCTTTCAAAAAGAAGATGCATCAATGACAGTCTTCTACCTGATGTCATTAGCCGCAGGTGTTATTATCGTTTCATTAAAAGGGTCAAAAGTTGATTTGCTTCATCTCTTATTTGGTTCAGTACTTTCGATTAATACACAAGCTCTCTGGTTAATTGCAGTCATTATGGTTATCACAATAAGCAGTTTGTGCATTTTCTGGCGTGCTTTTGTACTCGAAAGCCTTGATCCGTTGTTATTTAGATCTCTCTCTCCATTAGGAAAATATGCTCATATTTTATTACTTGGACTAATGGTCTTAAATTTGGTTGGAGGATTTCAATCATTAGGAACATTATTATCAGTCGGCATTATGATGATTCCAGCCATTGCAGCTCGTTTCTGGTTATCACATCTTGGCTATATCTGCGTACTATCCATCATTTTTGGAATCATTTCCAGTGTATTTGGTCTTTTACTTTCCTTCCACATATCTTTACCCTCTGGTCCCGCTATCATTATCGTTGCAGGATTTATTTACCTCCTCTCTTATCTCATAAGCCCACACGGGCTTTTCGCAGCAAGATTTTCTCACCTTTTTTGCCGTCTATTTAATCATAAGAAAAAATATGTATAAACTTATTCAATATCTCATTCTTCTCAATGCTCTTTTATTTCCATTTTCTGCTATCGCACATAAAGATATAAAGGTTGTTGCCAGTTTTTCTATTCTTGCAGATTTAGTAAAAAATGTAGGAAAAGATCGTGTTTCTATCACTACTTTTGTTGGATCTGATGAAAATACCCATATTTATGAACCAACACCCAGAGATGCTCAAGCTCTTAAAAATGCGCATATTATTTTCATTAATGGACTTCACTTAGAAGATTTTATTCATCGCCTTATCACAGCAACCAATACAAAAGCACTTCTTGTTGAAACAAGTGCCAATATCCCTCTTCTTAAAAAACAAGATCACCAAATCGGACATCATCACAAAAACAATACCGATCCTCATGCTTGGCATACTATTCCTAATGTTAAAATCTATATTAAAAATATTACTACTTCTCTTTGTAAAATTGATCCAGAATCATGTGGTGTCTACAATACAAATGCTAATGCATACATTCAAAAGCTCGACGCGCTGCACAAAACAATCACGACACAAATTGCTGCCATTCCAAAAGATAAACGAATAATTATCACATCTCATGATGCCTTTGATTATTTTGCCCATGAATATGGATTTACTATACTTGCTCCTGAAGGTGTCTCAACAGAAATTGAAGCAACAGCAGCAAATGTTGCCAAACTTATACAACAAATAAAAACTAATAATGCATCTGCACTCTTTGTTGAAAATATCTCTAATCCACGTCTTATAGAACAAATTGCAAAAGAAACAGGTTTAAAAATAAGTGGAACACTTTACTCTGATGCTTTATCTAAAGAAAATGGTCCTGCTGCGACATATCTCGATATGATGCAACATAATGTCACCACCATCATTAATGCAATCACAAAACACTGACACACGAAACTATAGTGATAATATAGACAAATATTTTTGATCACATCACTGAAAAATTATAAATATATATATTACAAAGACTTAATTTTAAAATAATAAACCACAATACTGAATCGTATTATTTAAAATAACACATACTACTTTTAGTTTTAATTACACCATATGGAACATCTTTTATTTGAATAATACTTTAATCTTATTATCCATTATTTAATTTGTAACGAATCTCGTTAATATATAGTCGTTCTAAAAAGAGTAAAACTGATAAACCTGAACAAATTCATTTGACCTTTTCATGTATCATGTTTAAATGAGCAGGTATATTTCTGAAAGAGAACCGTATGACATATTCACTGAGTAATATTGTAATCTAGGGGAAATTGTGTTCCGTCAATTCAGAAGAGGAAAATCATGAACTGCTTTTATCTTTCCACAATAGCATTAACACTGGCTATGACGACAGCAACAGCAAGTCTTGCACAAACAAAAATCAGCTTCTGGCATTCGATGAGTGGCGCTCTCGGGAAACAAACCGAAAGCCTAATTCAAGAGTTTAATGCAAGTCAATCTAAATATGAAGTTGTCCCTTCATTTCGCGGTGAATATGAAGAAGCTATGGTTTCGCTTATTGCAGCATTTCGTGGAAAGCAACAACCTGTTCTTGCACAAATCTATGAAATTGGAACTGGAACTATGATGGCCGCAAAAGGTGCGGTCTATCCAGTTTATCAGCTTATGGATGACACAAAGCAAACATTGAATATTACAGATTATCTCCCCGCTATTAGTGAATATTACTCTGATACAAAAGGGCAAATGTTATCAATGCCATTTAATGCTTCAACGCCAATTCTTTTCTATAATAAGGACATTTTTCAAAAAGCAGGTTTAGACCCAGAACAACCCCCAAAGACTTGGCAAGATATTGAAAGTTTTTCAAAAAAAATTCTTGATAGTAAAGCAGCAAGTTGTGGTTTTACCATGGCGTATGCTGCTCAATGGATTGGGATAGAGAATTTTTCAGCCTATCATAATGTCTCTTTTGGAACAAAAGAAAATGGGCTTGGGGGGCTAGATGCAGAGCTGAAACTTAATGGACCTTTACAAGTGCGAATGTGGACTGATCTCAAAAAGTGGTCAGATGAAGGCATTTTCCGCTACGGTGGTCCAGCTGGTGCATTAGATGCAGCACCAATGTTTATGGCACAAAATTGCGCAATTTTTATACAATCTTCAGGATCGCAAAGAGGGATTGTTTCAGAAGCTCAATTTAATGTTGGATTTGGTATGTTACCTTATTATGAAGATGTACAAAATGCGCCGCAAAACTCAATTATTGGTGGTGCTTCTATTTGGGTACTGAAAGGTCACACATCCGAAGAATATGCGGGTGCAGCAGCTTTTCTTAAGTTCCTTTCAAAAACAGAACAACAAGCTAAATGGCATCAAGCAACGGGTTATCTGCCCATAACAAAACCAGCTTATGAACTCAGTAAAGAACAACATTTCTATGATGAAAATCCAGGTGCAGATATTGCGATTAAACAAATAAATCTCAATCCACCAACAATTAACTCAAAAGGAATAAGATTTGGTATTTTACCACAAATTCGTTCCATGCTTGATCAAGAACTGGAAGCTGTTCTTAATGGTTCAACAACGCCTCAAAATGGTTTAGATAAAGTAGTTGAACGTGGAAATAAGCTTTTAAGAGAATTTGAAAAAGCTAATCATTAGATTCTATGATTATTATTCAATTAAAAAACTCAGCATCAAAAGTTGAGTTTTTTAATTTCTGGTTTAACCCTTTTTTCTAAGCTTCTTATCTAAAAAGAGCTCAACACATGCAAACAAAACATGCATACTTTCAAAAGATTTTACTCCCTTATTTACTACTTTTTCCTCAATTGGCTATAACTTTTTTGTTTTTCTTTTGGCCTGCAATTCAAGCCATAAAATCGTCTTTTGAACGCGAAGATCCTTTTGGTTTTTCTAAAACTTTTATTGGGTTTGAAAATTATGTAACTATTTTTTCTGATCCAGCTTATATACAGTCATTTATGACAACAGTCATATTTTCTGTATCTGTTACTGTAATTTCAATGACCTTATCACTTCTCTTAGCTGTCTGTGTTGATCGCGTTATTCGCGCAAAAAAAACTTATACAATATTTTTACTTTGGCCTTATGCTGTTGCTCCTGTATTGGCAGGCATATTATGGTTATTTATTTTTCATCCAACGATTGGAGTTCTTCCTTTTCTTTTAGAGGAAATAGGAATTATATGGAATCATCGTGTTAGTGGAACTCAAGCAATGATTCTCATCGTCATTGCTGCAAGTTGGCAACAAATTTCTTACAATTTTCTCTTTTTTCTTGCTGGTCTTCAATCTGTTCCGCGTTCTCAAATCGAAGCAGCAGCCATTGATGGTGCTAGCCCTTTTAAAAGGTTTTGGACTGTAGTTTTTCCGCAAATTTCACCAACAACTTTTTTCCTGCTCATTGTCAATATCCATTATGTTATGTTTGATACATTTGGTATTATTGATCACATAACATCTGGAGGACCTGCACGTGCAACAAGTACACTTGTGTACAAAATCTATGAAGATGGTTTTAAAAACCAAATAATCGGTGCATCAGCAGCACAATCAACAATATTAATGCTCATGATTATTGTTTTAACATTCGTCCAATTTCGCTGGATTGAACGTCGCGTACAATATTAGGAGAAGAATTATGGTTGAAAACCGACCATTCTTAAAATTTCTAACTCATTTTACTCTAATTGTGGGTATTATCGTTATCTGTTTTCCAGTTTATGTAGCCATTATTGCTTCCACTCATAGTTCATCAGCATTTAGTTCAGGAACTTTGCCTCTACTTCCTGGCAATCATGGTTTAGAAAATTACAAAATGATCTTTGGTGATGGTCTTATGCAACGTGGTCTTCCAAATCTTTGGCCACTCCTAATGAATTCATTCATCATGGCTATCGGTATCAGTATAGGAAAAATTATTATTTCACTCTTCTCTGCTTATGCAATCGTTTATATGCGCTTTCCTTTCCGTAAAACTGCTTTTGTACTTATTTTTATCACATTAATGTTACCCATTGAAGTGCGCATCATTCCAACATATGCCGTCGTCGCACAATTAGGAATGATCAATACTTATAGCGGAATGATTATTCCATTAATTGCATCAGCAACCGCTACTTTTTTATTTCGTCAGTTTTTTCTAACTGTACCTGATGAACTCTTAGAAGCTGCTCGTGTCGATGGAGCAGGACCATTTAAATTTTTTAAAGATATTCTTTTACCTCTCAGCAGAAATAACATTGCTGCTTTATTCATTATCATGTTCATTTATGGATGGGTACAATATCTTTGGCCGCTTATTGTAACAACAGACCAAAACCACCAAACCATTCTCGTTATCCTGAAACAACTCATTGTGGAATCACTTCAACATGATCCTCAGTGGAATATCTTGATGGCTGTGTCGGTCGTTGCCATGGTGCCGCCCGTTCTCATTGTCATCTTCATGCAACGGCTTTTTGTCAAAGGCCTCATTGACGCGGAGAAATAAAGCGTGGCTACAATTCAATTATCTAATATAAAAAAACAATATGACAACGGTGTTTCAGTCATTAATGATTTAAATCTAACAGTCGCTGACAGTGAACTATTAGTTCTTGTTGGTCCTTCTGGATGTGGAAAATCAACCCTATTACGTATCATTGCAGGGCTTGAACGAATTACTTCAGGAGAACTCTATATTGACAATGAATGCGTTAATAATTGTGAGCCAGCTGATCGCGATATTGCTATGGTTTTTCAAAATTACGCTCTCTATCCACATATGACAGTCCGTGGAAATTTAGAGTATGGACTAAAAAATAGAAAAACACCGAAAGAAGAAATTAATAAACGCATCACACATGCTGCAAAACTTCTAAAAATAGAAGCATTTCTTGATCGTAAGCCTCGACAATTATCAGGAGGACAGCGTCAACGCGTTGCTATGGGACGCGTTATTGTACGACAACCACGTGTCTTTCTTTTTGATGAACCTCTTTCAAATCTTGATGCAAAATTGCGTTCTCAAATGTGTGTTGAAATTAAGACACTCCAGCGTTCCTTAAAAACAACCAGCATCTATGTTACACATGATCAACTCGAAGCAATGACACTTGCTGATAGAATCGTTGTTATGAATAAGGGATGTATCGAACAAATTGGAACTCCAATGGAAATTTATGATACTCCAGCAACAACCTTTGTTGCTGATTTTATTGGTTCTCCTTCTATGAATTTTCTTGATCGTCACCTCTTAGAGCAACATTTAAACAATTCATTTTTTTGCAGCCAAGAGACAGATCTTTTAGCATTTAGACCAGAAGCTATCTTATTAGGAGAACACCCAGACAAAGGACCTATTTTTCATACGCAAATAGAACTCATCAAGCCTATAGGAACAGGTTGTCACGTTATAACACGTTGGAATGATGTAATTTTTACTATAGAAACAAAAGAGCGCATAACAAACGACTATGGACAGAAATTATGCTTCACTGTCGCTCATCACAATTTTCATACTTTCAACAAAGCAACAGGAAAAAGAACACAGCCCATAAAATAAAAATTTGAATTTTGAAATTTTATGGATAAAAAGATTTAGCTATTTATTACCTTCAGCTTTGTTAAAACATACGTTCTTATACTATATTAATTATTTTTTGTAGATTCATACAGATCATTTTAACTTTTGTGAACGTAATTGCAAAGCAAGATCAGGTTGATCTGTTGTGATGTAATGCACTGGCATCTCAAGCCAATGTGATAAACGAGCAACTCCATTTATTGTCCAGACACCAACAGTAAAACCAGCATTAAGAGCAGATTCAAGACATTTTTGAGAAACAATAGAACCATACAAACTTAAATCAGAATATCCCCATTCTTTCCATTGAGAAAGATGAAGAGAGAGATCACCTTCTAAGCAATCAATACATGGACCAGACGGTATTCCTGCCTCAATAAAAGGACGAAGACTTATTGCATCAAAACTAATTGCAGAGACTCGTTCTTCTAAGTTTCGATTCTTTATAAGCTTAAGCGCTTTTTGAGATAATGTATATTCACGTTCAGAAACACCAGATGTTTTAATTTCAAGATGAAGTGCTACATTCGTTGGCGCTAAAAGATCCAATACTTCTTCTAATAAAGGAGGTGGTTCAATGCTGCCTTTCACACAGATTTTCTTACGCATTTCATTATCGAGGTCATGAATATATCCTGTTTTTCCAACCAGTTGCTCCAGACCAAAATCGTGAAATACAACCACTTCACCGCTTTTAAGGAGATGAACATCGCACTCAATTTCATCAACTCCTAATGCAATTGCATGACGAAATGCTGAAAGTGTATTTTCAGGATAAAGACTAGCACCACCACGATGAGCAACAATTTTTGGCTTAGGCATAATAATTCCCTACTTCTGAAGTTCCAACAATACCAAATACAACACCATCGTATATAATACCTCAAATAAACAATGATAAAATCTATAATTGTTTTTCTGATTTTATAAAATGCTGCATCGCAAAAACTATGATCTTAAGAGACTTCACATAACTTCAGTTATTCCCACTCAATCGTTCCAGGTGGTTTTGAAGTTACATCATAAACAACACGATTAATTCCCCTCACCTCATTAATAATACGCGATGCAGCTTTTCCCAAAAATTCCATACTATATGGATAAAAATCAGCCGTCATACCATCAACAGATGTTACAGCACGAAGAGCACATACAAATTCATAAGTGCGTCCATCCCCCATAACACCGACAGTTTGCACAGGAAGAAGAACAGCAAAAGCCTGCCAAATTTTATCATAAAGACCTGCTTTACGAATTTCATCAAGATAAATAGCATCCGCTTCACGCAAAATATCCAATTTCTCACGCGTGACTGCACCAGGACACCGAATTGCAAGCCCTGGCCCTGGAAACGGATGACGCCCGATAAATTGCTCAGGTAATCCTAATTCTCTTCCTAATGAACGTACGTCATCTTTAAAGAGTTCGCGCAACGGTTCGATGAGTTTCATCTTCATTCGTTCCGGTAACCCCCCCACATTATGGTGACTTTTAATTGTTACCGCGGCGCCAATAGCTGAAACACTTTCAATAACATCCGGATACAGTGTTCCTTGCGCTAAAAATTCTGCACCTCCTATCTTTTTAGTTTCTTCTTCAAAAACTTCGATAAAAAGGCGACCTATTATTTTACGCTTTTTCTCTGGATCTGTCTCACCTTGCAATGCATTCATAAATAGATCAGTAGCATTAACATGGATAAGGGCTATATCGTAATTTTTACGGAATAATGTAACAACCTCTTCTGCTTCATTTTTACGCATCAATCCATGATCTACAAAAATACATGTCAATTGATCTCCTATTGCTTCGTGCAGTAATACGGCAGCAACTGATGAGTCAACACCACCTGAAAGACCACAAATAACACGACTTTTCCCAACCTTTTCACGAATTTCGGTAATCGCTTGATCACGAAAAGCCGACATGGACCAATCACCTTTAAGACCAGAAATTTTATGTACAAAATTATGTAAAAGTTTTGCACCATCTGGTGTATGAACAACCTCAGGATGAAATTGCACAGCATAAAAACGCCGTTTTTCATCAGCAATCGCAGCATAAGGAGCGCCTTTTGATGTGCCAATGACACGAAACCCCTCCGGCAAAACTGTCACACGATCCCCGTGGCTCATCCATACTTGATAAGACGACCCCTTTTCCCAAACGCCATCAAAAAGTGGACTTTCTTCTATAACCTCTAAAAAAGCGCGCCCAAATTCACGTTCATGCTCAGCTTCAACTCTTCCACCAAGTTGAACACACATCACCTGTTCACCGTAGCATATCCCAAGAACGGGAATACCCGATTCAAAAATTTCCATTGGGATCCGTGGCGAACCGTCATCAACCGTCGAATAAAAACTTCCTGATAAAATAATCGCTTTAGGTTTGATTCGCTTCATTTCTTCTAAAGCCAATTGAAATGGAACAATTTCAGAATAAACCCCCATTGCTCGTATTCTTCGTGCAATAAGTTGCGTAACTTGTGAACCAAAATCAATGATAAGGACAGTATCTAAATGTGGTATACTCATAAAAACCCAATCAATAATTGCATAAAAATAAATAATAAAATCTATTATCTAATATCTGTCTCTTTTCACAAGCCCATGAGCAATGAAAAAACACTATTTTGATAAAATTTAAAATAAAAAACATAAACTGTGTACTAATGCTTTTTTTGCAAAATAGCGAGAAAAAAGCCATCTGTCTTTGTTTTTGCTGGTGATAAAGTTAGACCATAATTTGAAAATGTCGGCTGCACAGGCGAAAGACTAAAATGTTTTTCCCATAATGCGCGCATATTTATTGGATAAAAGTCGGAATGCTCTTGAAGAAAACGAGAAATTTGTTCTTCATTCTCATCGAAAAACAGAGAACATGTAATATAGATTAAGCGCCCATCTGATTTAAGATAGGATAATGCCTCATTTAAAATAGTATGCTGCTCTTCTTGACGTTTTTTTACCTGTTCCAATGTTAAACGCCATTTTGCATCTGGACGACGTCGCCAAGTTCCTGTTCCACTACAAGGAGCATCTAACAAAACGATATCCATCTGTCCAATTAATGGTTTGAGTTCTTCTACGTTCACCCGTGATTGAGCATTACGAATACCAGATCGCCGAAGACGATCAAAAATAGGAGCTAAACGCGCTTTATCTGTATCATACGCATAAATTTGTCCTTTATTGCCCATATCGGCTGCTAAAGCCAATGTTTTCCCTCCAGCGCCTGCGCAATAATCTAATATTTGTAATCCTGCTTTTGCTTCAACAAGATGAGAAACGATTTGAGATCCCAAATCTTGTATCTCAAAATGCCCCTTTTTAAACGCAGGCTCAATTTGAACATTCGGGTGACGATTCAACTTTTCAATTGGTGAAATCCTTAATGCCTGTCGAAACCATGAAAAAGATTGAGCTTTTGTACTAGCTAATTCCTTGAGAACCTTTTCTGATGTTGCTTTCAAACTATTCACTCGTAAATCTAAAGGAGGACGTGTTGCTAAAGCTTCAGCTTCAATAATCCAATTTTTAGCAAATACTGGAGAGAGATGAGCCTGACACCACTGAGGAATATCACCTCGAATATAATCTGGCGCATCCACCAATTGGCGTTGCTGCCATGATTGACGTTGCCGAGCTCCTAATAACGGTAAAGCAAAACGATCTCCGTCTAAAAGACTATCAATTTGTTCAATCGTCATCGAACAAAAATCTAGCAAAGCACCAAAAACGATATCTCTCATATCGTCACTTTCCATACGCCATTGCAACGAATAACGTCGTCTTAAAACATCATAAACAATTGTACCAATTGCTGCACGATCATTTGATCCAGCAAAACGATGGGAAATTCCCCAATCTTTCAAAGCTTCGCTTGCAGGACGATGCCGCATGTTGATCTCTTTTAGAATATCTACCGCCGCTTGCAAACGCCCACCCAACCGCATTCATTACTCCTATTTATAATATTCTAAGAATAAAAACAGTGTTCATCAAAATAGTCATGCCTATCATTTTTAAAAACATAAATAAACTTTTTCGACAACTCTTGGAACAACCATTTCGCGTGACCGTTTGTTCTACACTGACATATGCCAGATTATTTAAAAGGAGAAAATAGAATGAATACTTATAATCATGAGAAAACAATGTCACATAAAGACAATCAAAATAAAATGCCATCAAGCAAAGACAAAAAACCTACCCACAGTGATCATGCAAATAATCACAAATATTCATCAAAATTAGAACGGAAAAATACAAGAAACTAATTTTTTCGCTTCATATAACTAATGGAAAGAATTGGATATTCACATCCAATTCTTTCTTGTGTATATCTGATTTTATTACATAGATACACAATCCCAAAGATACTTTTATCTCACTAAAAAATAACCTCAGATCATCTATTTCATTAAACAGGACCACAATAATTGGGACTCTCTCTCGTAATAGCAACACCATGTGTATGGCTTTCATAAAGACCTGCATTCGTAATGCGAACAAACGTAGCTTTTTCACGAAATTCACATAAATTCTTTGCTCCCACATATCCCATAGAAGCACGCAACCCACCAGCGAGTTGATGTAAAACTGAAGCTATAGCTCCTTTATAAGCGACTTGACCTTCAACACCTTCTGGAACTAATTTCAATTCATCTTGAACTTCAGCTTGAAAATAACGATCCGCTGATCCTCTCGCCATTGCACCAACAGATCCCATCCCACGGTAAGCTTTAAAAGATCTTCCTTGATAAAGGTAAACTTCACCAGGACTTTCTTCCGTTCCAGCCAAAAGAGAACCAATCATTGCAGCACTCGCTCCTCCTGCTAATGCTTTTGCAAAATCCCCCGAAGCCTTGATCCCACCATCCGCAATAATCGGAATTCCTGCTTTATCTGCAATTTCTGCAGCTCCCATAATAGCTGAAAGCTGAGGAACACCAACACCTGCAACAATTCGCGTTGTACAAATAGAACCAGGCCCAATACCAACCTTTACTGCATCCGCACCACTATCAATCAACGCCTGAGTTGCTTGTGGAGTCGCAACATTTCCAGCAATCACAACTGTCGAAACTGCCATTTTTTTAATACGTTCAACAGCTTCTAGCACACGCTGAGAATGTCCATGAGCGGTATCTATGACTAATACATCAACTCCTGCATCAATTAATCGTTCAGCACGCTCAATGCCATCATTCCCTACACTACTGGCAGCTGCAACACGTAAACGACCTTGAGAATCTTTAGCCGCATTCGGATTCAATTGTGCTTTTTCAATGTCTTTCACTGTCACTAAACCAACACAGCGATTTTGTTCATCCACAACTAATAATTTTTCAATACGGTGATGATGAAGTAAATATTTTGCTTCATCCAGTTGAACATTTTCACGCACTGTGATCAAATTTTCATGCGTCATCAATTCATAGATTTTTTGTTTTGGATCCGATGCGAAACGCACATCTCTATTAGTTAAGATACCAACAAGCCGACCAGAGCATCCACCTTTAGTACTATCTTCAACAACTGGAATCCCCGAAATACCATGAAAGCGCATTAAAGCTTTTGCTTCTTCAAGTGTCGCATTTGGCCCAATTGTAACAGGATTGACAACCATACCCGATTCAAACTTTTTGACTTGACGAACTTCTTCAGCTTGCTCTACAGGAGACATGTTCCGATGTATAACACCAAGACCTCCAGCTTGAGCCATCGCAATTGCCAAACGCGATTCTGTCACAGTATCCATTGCAGCAGAGAGTAATGGCAAATTCAACTCAATATCAGCAGCAATCCGCGTTTTAAGATCGACTTGGTTAGGCATAACAAATGAATGACCCGGCTGTAACAACACATCATCAAAAGTCAGTGCCAGTGCACCTGTTTTTGTTTCAACAATTTTTGCCATGATCACATTCCTTAAAATAACAGAATACTGAAAACAGCTGTGATATAACTGCTGTTCTCATAAATTGAGAATTGACAATGAGTTATGCCATGTCACTAACAAAATGAAAAGAGTAATAAATATTTTTCTTGTATATGATTTATATAATCTATAATTGTGATTCAATAGGCAACCAGCTTATTATCTTTGCAAATGTGCGACGCCAAAAATTACTTTCTGGTTCAAAATCGACACTCTGTTGTTTTTCATTTTCGATGAAATCCCAATAAATGCGATTGTTATTGCCAAGACGTAAATGATAACTCATTTCACCTGTTGTTTCTTCAGAAAAAAGCAAATCTAACCGCGCTGTAATTGGTGCACATTCAAACAAAATTCCCATCTCTGTATTCAACGACGCAGATCGAGGATCAAAATTAAACGATCCAATAAAAGCAGTTTTATGGTCGATTAAAAAAGCTTTCGCATGTAAACTAGCTTTATTTGATCTAAACAACTGTAATTTATGCGTTCCTCCATCCGGTTTTAACTCATAAAGTTTAACTCCACTTTTTAATAAGGCCTTACGATAAGGCATGTAACCGCCATGGACAATAGCTACATCAGTCGCAGCCAAAGAATTTGTGAGAATTTTTACATCAACACCTTTTGAAACCAGACTACTAAAATGTTGTGTGCCTTCTTTACCAGGAATAAAATAAGGTGATGTAATCTGAATCGTTTTTTGAGCACCTCCAATAACCTGTGAGAGGCCTGTCATAAGCCAATTCCCAGCTTTTTTACGCAATGCTTTTTCTGGAGGATCAGAAAGAACATCAACTTTATCAGCAAGAAATAATCGTTTCCCTGCTTGAATAAAATATTCAAAATTGAGATGTTTATTAATATAGTCCAAATAAACTTCTGCCGCTTTTGAATGACGAAATGCATATAACTTAGATCTCCAATTGCCAAGATCACTTGCATTTTCAGGAACGACTAAAGTATGAATCGGCGAAGCAACAGCGCTATTCCAAAAATTATCAAAGACAGTTTCCACTTTTTTAACTGATGGACCAATTAACATAAGATCTAAATCTCGAAAATTCGATTTGTTACTTGCGCCCAAATAAGAATCCGCAAGATTTCTTCCTCCCACAAAAGCAACTCGTCCATCCACAATAAAAGCTTTATTATGCATTCTCCGTGTTACAATAAGAGCACGCAATATAATCTCTAAACCACGGCGTAGTCCACCATTCCGAGTTTTTCCGGGATTAAACATTCTAACTTCAATATTAGGATGCTTATCAAGAGCAATATAAGCTGGATCACGCCCTTGTGCATTAATATCATCTAAAAGAAGACGTACCCGAACTCCACGATCAGCTGCTTCCACCACTTCACTCAATAATAAACGCCCTGTTAAATCATCATCCCAAATATAATACATCAAATCAAGACTACGTCCTGCCTGTGATGCTCCTACAGCACGAATACCAAAAGCATCTAAATTACTAACAATAAGTGAAAGAGCATCTTTATCGACCCCTAATCCATTCTTTTCTTTTGCCAATCGGCTCACTATACGATCAAGCTTTGTTTCATCTTCTTTAACATGAAACGCATAAGAGCATTCACCTCGTGGACTTTGTGAAAAACAGCCATAGATGTATATTGCTAGCATACATGCAAGAGAAAAAAATATGATAAAACAGATAAAAATGTATAAGAGAGACAAAGAGATAAACTTTCTATGTTTTTACAGTCTATTGCACGCCCATAAATACGAATTACACTATCAAAATCAATGATTTTATCATTCAAATTACATAAAAATAAAATGCACACTCAATTATTGAACAACGTTAATACAATCTACATAAAATGTTCAAAGCTTTCGGGCTATAATAAAATGTAAAATAATATCTCTTATTGCACAATGTAATACAAAGCTGCAAATTGAACAAACAACTACAAATGACAAGCTTTTACAGTAAGTTATGCTCTCTTTTAAAAGACATATGAAGAAACATCATTTATGTTCTCGATGATTTTTTGTTTTTAATTCTTCCATTTTACGATAAAGCGTCGAACGTCCTATACGTAAACGTCGAGCAATTTCACTAACGTGTCCTTTATAATATTTAACCGCTTTATCGATAATATCACTCTCCATATCAGAAAAAGTGCGAACATGCCCATCAGCATTTAAAAATTGTATTGATTGCTGTTCAGTGCACTCTTGAATATTACCATGAATAATCTTTTGAGAGTCAACACTAGGGTTTGCGATTAATTGAGGAAAATCTCGAACAGTTAACAAAGGCCCTTCACTGAGGGAAATTGCACGAAATAAAACTTTTTCAAGTTCATCACAATTTCCCGGCCAATCATATTGCATAAGTAATGCGATTGCCGACCCTGACAAACCATGAACATGTGACCGCCCTGTTTCAATAACAATGCGGTCAATTAAATATTGAGAAATTTCCGGAAGATCATCCCTCAATTCACGTAAAGCAGGAACATT
Source organism: Bartonella sp. F02 (assembly GCF_026929975.1). Taxonomy (GTDB): domain Bacteria; phylum Pseudomonadota; class Alphaproteobacteria; order Rhizobiales; family Rhizobiaceae; genus Bartonella. The sequence goes on along the minus strand of NZ_JANHOK010000003.1, from coordinate 26,636 downwards.
GATAGAGAGTTGAGAAAACTGCTCAAATAAATTGCGTAAAAAAAAGTCTTCTTTAACTAAATATGAAAGTCGCGATGTTGAAATAGCAATAATACGAAAAAAAGAACTTTTATTCTTTATAATTTCTTCTCTTTCTCTCAAATAATGCACAAAACGCTTTTGCTGCATAAGCTCAAGCTTATCAACATCACATAAGCAAACCGTACCCTTTTCTAAAGAAGAAACCAATGGTAAAAATTTTTCATGCCAAAAACGATTTTCCTCTTCTGGATCAATAATAGCTGAACATTGAAAACGGATAAAAGGTGCTTCTGAAAACCGACTTTCACGATGAATAATGTGTGCTAATGTTTCACGTCCAGTTCCATTCTCACCTTCTATCAAAAGATTCTGTGAAGAACTTGCTGCTCTCTTTAATTGTTCTAAAACAATCTGCATAGCTTTACTTTTCTTATAAAGATCAGAAAACCACCAATAACTTTCATTTTGTCGCCAAATATAACGAACTTCACTCTCTAATGCCGAAACATGTGCAAGATTATTCAAAGTTGTTCTCAAGCGAAGCGGCGTAACTGGATAAATCCAATAATCAACTGCTCCAGCTTTTAAAACCTTATGCAGAAATTCTTCATTTTCTTGTTTTGCGAGAACAATAACAGGAGCCGAAACTCCAGCTGCTTTTATCGTTTTAATGACATCACTCACACTTAAATCACTCATTGCAACATCAAGCAATGCAAGCGTAATATTTTTACGTCTATATAAAAGATCAATCGTACGAAAACTATTTTCTGCTTCAATGACACGATAACCAAAACCTCGAAGTATAGCCGAAAGCTCGATACGTCTTCCATAATCTTCACATGCAACAAGAATAGGACCAATCATAACTCCGATAATCTCCTTTGAGACTATTAAGCATATTAATATGGAAATCGTTGCAATTTATAAAAGTATATTTTACACATCATACTTTATAAATTAACTCCATCAAATCCTTAATTAAATACAACATTAAGGCATTTTTTTAATTATTTTCTTTTTTATTGATTTTCTTCAAAAGTCTTATATTGACTAATGCAGTAAATTAACAATTTTGAAAAGCAGAATAAAAAATAGATAGAGAAACAAATGAAGAATACCTTCCGTAATTTATATCTTATAATCGCCGCTTTTTTGTTAGTAGCTTGCAGTTTTTCACAAAATTACGAACAATATTTATCTGTACACAATAAATCATCTGGCATTAATGGCGAATGGATCGATGAAAATGGTATTATTTCTTCTTTTTACAATGGTATATTTGAAACACGCGCCGCAGATACAAATGAAAAATTATCAGAAGGAACTTACACCTATATCAATTCCCAGCATGTAGAAATTGAAATTCATTCGATTCTTCGTGGAACAATATCCCAAGTCAATTGCTCAATCTCGAATAATGCCACACAACTTATTTGTACACCGCGTTCTGGCTTGCAATTCGTCCTTAATCGCAAAATTTAAAAAATTGAATATGATTTATTCTTTTGATAGAACTACAGTATAAAGTCATAAAAACATTGCAACAATTGCAATTTGAAAAAAATCTGTAATGTATTATGGAACATACATAACCAATGTTTCTAAATAATATTCTATTAAGAGTCTGTTCTTAAAGATTAATACTATTTTATCACTCAATCATACATTCCATCGAATACTCACACACACTAACTCAAATAGCACCAATGCGCAAAAGATCGTGAAAATGAACAATCCCTACGGGCTTTTTATCTTCAACTACAAAAAAAGCGCCAATATGATGGTCATTAATAAACGCTGTTGCAGCACTTACCAATGTATTTGGATTGACAATTTTAGGATCTCTTGTCATCACTTCATCAACATGAAATTTTGATAAATCACAATGGATATTACGTGCAAGATCACCATCTGTCACAATCCCAATCAATTCACCTGTGTGATTGACAACTCCTACACAACCAAAATGCTTTTGAACTAAAATGTTCATGGCTTCAGTCATAGATACACCTTGCATGACCAAAGGCAGACTATCTCCTTGATGCATAATATCGCGGACATATTTAAGATTGGCTCCAAGAGAACCACCAGGATGATAAATCTTAAAATCCGTCGCAGTAAAACCACGCATTTCTAAAAGTGCTACAGAAAGTGCATCTCCCATTGCTAATTGCATAACAGTTGAAGTTGTCGGGGCAAGCCCATGAGGACAAGCTTCTTCTATTTTAGGTAACAACAACACAATATCTGCCTGTTGTCCTAATATGGAATGTTCACCTGATGTCATCGCAATAAGCGGTATACGAAAACGCGCAGCATAATTTATAATACCGCCTAATTCCGTAGTTTCACCAGACCACGATAAAGCAAGGATAACATCATCAGAACTAATCATACCAAGATCGCCATGATTAGCTTCTGCAGCGTGAACAAAAAAAGCAGGCGTTCCTGTTGATGCTAAAGTTGCAGCAATTTTTGTACCAATATGCCCACTCTTACCAAGTCCAGTAATAATCACATGACCTTTCGCATTCTTAATCGTTTGAACAGCTGCACTAAATGAGGAATGGAGATCTTTACTCAAAGCGATTTCAAGCGCTTCAAGCCCTTGTTTTTCACTCGCAATGGTTTTCAGCGCTGATGTAATCGCGTTCTGTAAAAAAAACATATCAGAAGATTGTGTAATCATGACAACATTTGATAAATGAAATCAATAAAGAGATCCATATCATTTTTCAATTTTAACGGTTTCAAGTAAATTTTTTAATGAAGCAGACACCTGCTGATGCATATCCTCACGCGCTAGAGCAAAGGCAACATTTGCTTCAATAAAACCCGTTTTAGATCCACAATCAAAAGTGTATCCATTTAATTGAAACCCAAAAAAATCTTGTTCATTTGAAAGATGAACCATAGCATCTGTTAACTGAATTTCATCTCCTGCTCCTTGTTTTTGATTAGAAAGAATACCAAAAATCTCTGGTTGTAATATATAACGCCCATTGATATATAAGTTGGATGGAGCAGTTTCTTTCGTTGGTTTTTCTACCATTTCTGTAATTTTGAAACCGTTTTCAACTTCTTTACCTTTCCCAACAATACCATATTTATGAACTTCTTCAAAACTGCATTCCTGAACAGCAACAATATTTCCTCTCCCTATTTTTTCATAAAGACTGATCATCTCGGAAAGGCAACCCCTTTCAGCCTGCATCACCATATCCGGTAATAACAAAGCAAAAGGTTCATTTCCAATTAACTCACGTGCACACCATAAAGCATGCCCAAGACCTAAAGGTTCTTGTTGCCGGGTGAAAGAAGTCATTCCTGGTAAAAGTTGCAAATTTTGTAAATATTCAAGTTCATCTTTTCGACCACGTTTTTCAAGTGTCGTATATAATTCAACTTGCATATCAAAATAATCTTCTATAACGGCCTTATTGCGTCCAGTGACAAAAATAAAATACTCAATCCCCGCTTCACGTGCTTCATCGACAACATATTGAATAACCGGTTTATCAACAACAGGGAGCATTTCTTTAGGAATTGTTTTCGTTGCTGGTAGGAAACGTGTGCCAAGGCCTGCTACAGGAAATACTGCTTTACGAATTTTACGCACCCACACCCTCCTAAAAAAACATACCGTTTTCTCATTTTATCATTATCTTAACTAAAATGATCAAAAAAGATATTCTCTCAAATGAATTGCCATTATAACGAGAAAGACCAAGATGCAATAAAGACATTGATAAGAACACTGTTTAATGGACATAATTCGGTTTTTTCTTATCTTGACAACATCTTTTCCTAAACCAAATACAATTAAAATTACGCATATTTAAATGTCGTAAATATTGAGGGGTGAAAAATGAAAAAAGCAGGATTAAATCTATTTTCCTTCTTGAGCAAGTTAATCAATCGTAACATCTTTATCCTTAGCTTCATATCTATTCTTTCTTTTTTCTCAATATCTACTCCCTCTTTCGCGCACTCTAATGATGATTTTCAGCGCTGGATTCAAGAATTCAAAAAAACAGCTTTAGCTAATGATATTTCGTCCTCCACATTTGAGATGGCTTTTAAAACAGTGCACACAATAGACCCAGAAGTTTTAAAAAGAGCAACACATCAACCAGAATTTATTGATTCTTCATGGAGTTATTTTGATAATCGTATTCATGATCTCGCCATTATGGAAGGAAAACGTCAACACAAAAAATGGGAAAAATGGTTACACAAGATTGAAGAACGTTTTGGTGTTGGCCGAAATATTCTCCTCGCTATTTGGTCATTAGAAAGCAATTATGGAAAAATCTTAGAAAATAAAGGTGTAATGCGTGATACCATTCGTTCGCTTGCAACCTTAGCTTATGCCGATCCCAAACGTGCAAAATATGCACGAACACAGCTTATTGCAGCCATGAAAATTTTGCAAAGCGGTGAAATTCATCGTTCGCAACTCACTGGATCTTGGGCTGGAGCATTAGGACATACACAATTTATTCCAAGCAGCTATCTCGCTTACGCTGTTGATATGGATGAAGATGGGCATCGCGATATTTGGACATCAATTCCAGATGCACTCGCAACTGCTGCTAATCTACTCCACATGAATGGTTGGCAATCTGATCTACATTGGGGAGTTGAAGTCAAATTACCAAATGGAACAAAGTTCCCTGAAGAGTGGCTCTCTTTTGAAGAATGGGAAAAACTAGGTGTTAAGCATGCACATGGAAAGCCTTTTTCTTCTCCATCTGCATTAGCAAAATTGAAATTGCCCGATGGACTAGAAGGACCTGCATTTTTAGTAACAAAAAATTTCTTTGTTATTAAACGATATAATAATGCAGACCGTTACGCTTTCGCCGTTGCGCTTTTAGCTGATCGTATTGCAGGACATCCCAAATTAGTACAAGATTGGAACCGCCCTTTTAAACCCATTACCCATCAAGAACGGATAGAATTGCAATCGCGTTTAACTGCGCTTGGTCATTATACAGGAGAAATTGATGGAAAAATCGGAACAGCTTCTAAGAAAGCCATTAAAGCTTTTCAGTTGCATCACGGTTTAGAAGCAAATGGTTACCCAAGCTATGAGGTTCTTTCCCTTATCAGAAAAAAATAAGATGGAGCAAAGTGCTTGTATCGTTCTCATTTAATCTCTTTGATTTTTTTGATAATTTCAACGCTTGCATTTTGCATTACAGAATTATCTGCAAACCCTGTGCACAACTTTTTCGAATTGTTATTCAATCATAAAAATCGCGAGCAAGCACAACAACAACCAATGACAGAAAAAAATATATATAAACCACAACTAAAAACTGCAACACAACAAACAATACAAAAGCCAAAAAAGGACAATGCAAAACGAATTCTCGTCGTAGGAGATTTTGTCGCTTCCGCCGTTGCTTCTGAACTTAAGAAACTTTCTGCTGATAATGTCAATCTTATCATTATAGATAACACCGTACCAGCTTCAGGTTTAGTACGTACTGATTACTACTCTTGGAATGATAATATTGTTCATCTTATTCAGAAAAACAATCCTGATGTCATTATCATCATCATTGGTGCCAATGATAACCAACCACTCACGACATCCGATGAAATACTCAATCCTTCTCAACCAGAATGGATCAATATTTATAAACAAAGAGTTATTAAAATGACTGAAAATCTTGATAACTCTGGAAAACCATGGATATGGGTAGGGCAACCTGTTTTTAAGAGTCAAAATCTCACACAAAAAATGAAAATTTTGAATGAACTCTATGAAAATGTAACAAAAGCAGCAAGAGGGCGTTTTGTAGATATTTGGCGTGGTTTTACTGATCAACAAGGTCAATTTTCTTTCTCAGATGATAGTGCGAACGGTAAAACAATTCAGCTACGAACCTCTGATGGTACTAATTTTACTTCTCAAGGAAAAAGAAAACTTATTTTATATTTAGAGAAACCGTTGGAGACGATTTTAAATTTTGACATATTCTCTCATAACAATACGTCTTTCACTACACTCAATATTTCAAAATCTATACAAAAACAATACAGCACAAAACGTCAATCACCCATAAGTCTTGACGAAATGGCAAAACAAAACACTCATTTACTTTATACAATAGACCAAAGTCTGATACCACAACCACGGAACTATAAAAACAACGCTCCAATGAATAGAGCTGATAATTTTTCTTTGCCACAGCATTTTTAAAAATACTAAAATTAAATTTCAAACAATCTGAAAAACAGAGATGAAACTCAATTATTTATAATCAAAATTATCAAACGGTGTGGCACATACCACACCGCTTTTATTATAGAAACATTATACTAACAATCCACGCTTTTTAATCATTGCTTCTGGTGAAGGTATACGTCCTCGGAATTCTCTATAAAGTTCTTCTGGATCAGAACTTCCTCCAGCCGAGTAAATAAAACGCTTCAAACGATCAGCAAGCTCTTGATTAAAGACATCACCCGTTTCTTCAAAAGCTTGAAATGCATCAGCATCAAGTACTTCCGACCACATATAAGAATAATAACCAGCAGCATAACCATCACCTGAAAACACATGTGCAAAATGTGCAGGACGGTGACGCATAACAATGGTACTTGGCATTTTCAATTTATCCAGTTCCTCATTTTCAAATATTGTTGGATTGGATATTGCCGCTCCCTGGTGTAACGCCATATCTATTAACGCTGAAGAAAGAAATTCAACAGCATAAAAACCAGCATTAAATGTTCGCGCTGACAAAATTTTATTCATCAAATTTTGTGGTATAGGATCACCTGTTTTTACATGCGTAGCATATGATTGTAATATTTCTGGTACAGTTAGCCAATGTTCATAAAGCTGAGAAGGAAGTTCAACAAAATCGCGTGGAACCGATGTTCCTGAAACAGATGGCCATTTTACATCAGAAAGCAAACCGTGTAATGCATGCCCAAATTCATGGAAAAGTGTTCGTGCATCATCAAGAGACAAAAGAGCTGTTTCTCCTTTTGGAGGTTTAGCAAAATTACAAATATTGTAAATAATGGGTTTTTGTCCATGATCTAACTTATGCTGAGATTGTAGAGCACTCATCCAAGCACCAGATCGTTTTGAAGAACGAGCAAAATAATCACCGATAAAATATCCAAGGATACTTCCATCAGATTTTCTTACTTCCCACAAACGTGCGTCAGGATGCCAAAGCGCAATATCAACTTTTTCTTCAAATGAAATTCCAAAAAGTCTTCTTGCTACCGAAAAAGCTGCTTCAATCATGCGATCAAGCTGAAAATAATGTTTAACTTCAGCTTCACTGAAAGAAAATTTTTCTGTACGCAATTTCTCAGCATAATAACGCCAATCCCAAGCTGCTAAAGATTCATTACTTCCTTTATTTCTAGCTAAATCTTGTAATTCAGCTTGTTCGGTAATAACCTTAGCTCGTGCTCGTTCCCACACAGGTGTGAGTAAATTCATAACAGCATCAACATTCTTAGCCATCGTATTATCAAGTTTTAAATCTGCAAAAGATTGATAACCTAACAATTGAGCTTTTTCATTTCGAAGAGCAATCGTCTCAACAATAATCTCTCGGTTATCATTATCATTACCATTTTCACCTCGTTTAGACCAAGCTGTAAAAGCTATTTCACGCAAATCACGACGATCAGAAAATTTTAAAAAAGGTTCAACAATAGAACGCGCTAATGTTAATCCATAAACATCATCCCGACCTTTTTCACAGGCAATTTCCTTCATCGCAGCAATGAGATCTTCAGGTAAACCAGATAAATCTGTTTGTTCTAAAAACAAAACCCATTCAGCTTCATCTTTTAAAACATGCTGAGCAAAGGTAGCCCCTAAAAGAGAAAGTCTTTCATCAATTTCAACAAAACGCTTTTTACTTTTTTCATCAAGTTGTGCACCATTACAAACAAATTTTTTCCACCACAGTTCAATGACGCGTGTCGTTTCACGATCATACATACCTTGCTGAGATTGCGTATAAAGAGCATCCATCTTCGCAAAGATTCTCGGATCCATCATAATTTTTGAGGAATAATGAGAAAGCTTAACAACAAATTCTTGTTCCAATTGTTGTATCAATGCATTGCTATGTGCACCTGAACGCATAAAAAATATTGCACAGACACGATCAAGAGCTTTTCCCAAAAGTTCAAGAGGTTCCAAAAAATTTTTAAGTGTTGGTGGTTCTGGAACAATCGCAATCGCCTCTATTTCTGCTTCCGCTTCTTGAAGAGCGTGTTCAAAAGCAGGTTTGAAGTCGTCATCATCTATTGAAGTAAAATCAGGAAGACCTGCAAATCCCTTCCAATCCAACACTGCCTTTTTTGCCATAATATTTATCTGTCTCCACTATAAGCTTAAAAAATTATTATCAATTTTCTACTCTAAACGATATGATCACAAATGACCGCACGCAAAACAAAATTTCTAATCTATGTTTTAATATACATCATAAGAAATGAAATATTAATTTATAATAAAAAATGTATAAAGGTCAAAATGCCATTCATTGAATAAATACAGCGTTTATAGCTTGCGCTTTGTCCTTGATTTGATTAAAAATACCCACAATTGAAAGGAACTTGTTCTTAGTTTTTTATAACTTTGATTTACCTTATCTAATTTATCTTAATCCATATATCTGGATCCAAAATTCTCCAACCTTTTGGAAGGCGTTGTATCATGACTGAAATCAAAACAACCTTCGACTTTGAAAACTTTTCTCCTGAAACTCTTGCCGAAGAATTAAAAAATTACCATTTTGCTGATTCAATCGATATAATCAATGGTCTTGATATCATGGAACGTGTAACTATCTTAAGCCTTTTGCCGCTTGATTACACGATTGAGCTTTTTGACAAGCCAGAACTTGAACAACCTGCTGCCATTCTTGAACTTCTTCCTATTAATCGCTCTGTTGAAATTCTTGATGGTATGTCCGCAGATGCTGCTGCAGACGTTTTTCAAGAAATGGACAAAGAAACACGCACACGCCTTTATGCACTCCTCAATCCTTTAACACGAACTGAATTAAAAAAACTCACCAGTTATCCCGATCATACCGCTGGTGCATTAATGACAACAGAATTTATAGCCATTCCTGCAAACTGGACTGTAAAACAAACTTTAGATCATATTCGTGATGTTGAACGAACACGTGAAACAGTTTACACAAGTTATGTTATTGATCCCAAAACAGGAACACTCTTAAAAGCCGTTTCGCTTCGTACCCTTATTCTTGCCTCTCCTGATGATCAAATTTTAAATGTCTCTACACATGACACACCTATTACAATATCACCTTTTACAGATCATGAAGATATTGCACGTCTTTTTCAGCGCCATGACCTTCTTTCTGTTCCTGTCATTGACAACGATAACCACGTCATCGGTATCGTAACAGTCGATGACGTTCTTGATACTATGGTCGATGAAATGAGCGAAGATGCTTATAAATTTGGGGGGATGGAAGCTTTAGACAAGCCTTATATGCAAATTAACTTTTTTGGAATGATGAAAAAACGTGGAGGTTGGCTTGCCTTACTTTTCATTGGTGAAATGTTAACAGCAAGCGCTATGCAATATTTTGAAACAGAACTTGAAAAAGTTATCACTCTTACACTTTTTATTCCTCTCATCATGAGCTCGGGAGGAAACTCCGGTTCACAAGCAACATCCCTTATTATTCGTGCGTTGGCTTTACGTGAGCTAACATTGAAAGATTGGTGGAAAGTGATCATGCGTGAGATCCCAACAGGAATATCTCTCGGCCTCATCCTCGGAATTATTGGTATCATGCGTATTGCTCTCTGGCAGAAACTTGGTATCTATAACTATGGTGAACATTGGATTTTCATTGCCATAACAGTCGGAACAGCATTGGTAGGAATTGTAACATTCGGTTCCTTATCTGGTTCTATGCTTCCCTTTATCCTCAAACATTTGAAATTCGATCCTGCGAGCGCTTCAGCTCCCTTTGTTGCAACGTTAGTGGATGTTATGGGAATTATAATCTATTTTTCTGTTGCTTCTCTCATTTTATCGGGTACACTCCTCTAACGCAAAGAAACTCATTCAATGCAATCCAAAATCGCTTTAATCTATAAAAAACAGATTGCATTGTTTTTTCTTTCAACTCATACTCTAATATGAAAAACATATATGCAGTGTATGCAAATATATTTCTCAAAATATATAAAGAGATAAAAACGCACAAAAATTTCTTTAATAATTTATAAAAAAAGTTCTTCCTCTTTCCAAATTATAAAAAAAAATGTACAAGACTTCAAAGTGCCAGATAAGGAATATAAAAGCCTTAACTTAAATGAATTTCACTAAACGAGAAGAAAAAATTATGCAATTGCGGAATATTGCCATCATTGCTCACGTTGACCATGGTAAAACAACACTCGTAGATGGGCTCCTTAAACAATCAGGAAACTTCCGAGATAATCAGCGTACTAGCGAACGTATGATGGATTCAAATGATATTGAAAAAGAACGCGGTATTACAATTCTAGCAAAAGCAACATCTGTTGTTTGGAAAGATACACGGATTAATATTGTCGACACTCCTGGTCATGCTGATTTTGGTGGAGAAGTTGAACGTATCCTCAATATGGTTGATGGAGCCATTGTTCTCGTTGATGCCGCTGAAGGTCCTATGCCACAAACAAAATTCGTCGTCGGGAAGGCACTTAAAGTAGGACTACGTCCCATTGTTGCCATCAATAAAATAGACCGACCCGATGCACGTGCCGATGAAGTTATTAATGAAGTTTTTGATCTTTTTGCAGCTCTCGATGCAACTAATGAGCAACTTGATTTTCCCATTCTTTATGGATCGGGTCGCGATGGATGGATGGCTGAAACTCCTGAAGGACCAAAAGATCAAGGATTAAGTCCCTTATTCGATCTCGTGATCCGCCATGTCCCTACCCCAACTATTGCTGAAGGACCTTTCCGCATGATCGGGACTATTCTTGAAGCAGATCCATTTTTAGGACGAATTATTACTGGGCGAATTCATTCAGGATCTATAAAATCCAATCAAAATGTTAAAGTTCTGGGACAAGATGGAAAACTTTTAGAAACGGGACGTATTTCAAGGATTTTGGCATTTCGTGGATTAGAACGCCAACCCATTGAAGAAAGCTCTGCCGGAGATATTGTTGCAATCGCAGGATTACAAAAAGGCACTGTAGCTGATACTTTCTGTGATCCTTCAGTTAATGAACCTCTTATGGCTCAGCCTATTGATCCACCAACTGTTACAATGAGTTTTCTCGTGAATGATAGCCCTCTTGCTGGAACAGAAGGAGATAAAGTAACAAGTCGTGTTATTCGTGATCGTTTATTAAAAGAAGCAGAAGGAAATGTAGCTCTTAAAATTGAAGAGTCTAATGATAAAGACTCCTTTTATGTTTCAGGACGTGGTGAATTACAACTTGCTGTTCTCATTGAAAACATGCGTCGTGAAGGATTTGAGCTTAGTGTTTCACGTCCACGTGTTGTGATGCACAAAGATGAAAATGGAATAACTCTTGAACCAATCGAAGAAGTCGTGATCGATGTTGATGAAGAATACTCTGGTACAGTCGTCCAAAAAATGTCAGAACGAAAAGGAGAAATGGTAGAATTACGCCCTTCTGGCGGAAATCGCGTCCGCCTTGTCTTCTACGCACCAACACGAGGATTAATTGGTTATCAATCTGAACTTCTGACCGATACGCGTGGAACAGCAATAATGAATCGTCTTTTCCGCGCTTATGAACCTTATAAAGGAGAAATTGGTGGCCGAACCAATGGTGTGATGATCTCAAATGATAACGGTGAAGCTGTTGCTTATGCACTTTTCAATCTAGAAGATCGTGGACCTATGGTTATCGACGCTGGTGTTAAAGTCTATCAAGGTATGATCGTTGGTATCCATTCCCGAGATAACGATTTAGAAGTCAACGTTTTAAAAGGAAAAAAATTAACCAATATGCGTGCAGCTGGTAAAGATGAAGCTGTCAAATTAACGCCTCCTATTAAAATGACATTAGAACGCGCCTTATCTTGGATACAAGATGATGAACTTGTTGAAGTGACTCCAAAAAATATTCGTTTACGAAAACTTTATCTAGATCCGAATGAACGAAAACGTTTTGAAAAAACACGTTCATCAGCTGTAACCTAATAATAAATTATTGAGCCTCGATTATATCGAGCTCAATTTTGCTTCGAAAAGGATATTTACATGAATATTAAAGAAATAGCTGTAGGCAAGAATCCACCCGAAGATGTAAACGTTATCATCGAAGTATCTTGTGGTGGTCAACCTATAAAATATGAGATGGATAAAAAATCTGGTTTTTTATTTGTTGATCGCTTTCTTCATACCCCTATGTTTTATCCTGGAAATTATGGATTTGTGCCACATACACTTTCTGATGATGGCGATCCTATTGATGTTCTCGTCTGTAACACACGTCCACTCATTCCAGGATGTGTCATTAATGTTTGTCCAATTGGTGTTCTCATGATGGAAGACGATGGTGGAAAAGATGAAAAAATCATTGCTATTCCCACCCCTAAATTAACTAAAAGGTATATCAATATTCACGATTATACTGATCTTCCTGAAATTACATTAAAACAAATTGAGCATTTCTTTGGACATTATAAAGATCTTGAACCTGGAAAATGGGTCAAAATTGAAGGTTGGCGTAATAAAGACTATGCACGTGAATTAATTAAGCAAGCCATTAAACGTAATAAATAATTAAAAAACAGAAAGTTTCTCTTTGAAAAAAGCCTTTTTAAAAAGGCTTTTTTTAATTCTCTTTGCACAAAAACTTTAAAGAAAGTAATATCTGTTCTAATTCTTCTAAAGATTTTGAAAAACGAAGTTGCTTATAACGTGATGTTGTACCACTCTTAAGAGAAATATAAGAAGATGGAATCTTCCATTGCTTTGCTAAAAATTTAATTAATGCTTTGTTAGCCTTCCCATCTTCAGGGACAGCGCGAAGATGTATAATAAGATATTGTTTTCCATCATCCCTGCTTTCAATTCCCACTATCTTATCAACTGACGCTTTGGGAGAAAGGCGTACAAATAATATCAAGCCACTTGCATCAATTTGATAAAACATCTGGATCTATTTTGTCTAATATCTTTACATTTATAACAATAAACCTGCATACGCACGCCACATAAAGATACGAATAAAGTAAATAATAATAAACACCACAATAGGCGAAATATCAATTGCTCCAAGATTAGGCAAAAAGTATCGAATACGACTCAAAACTGGTTCTGTAACCCGATACAGAAAGTTCCCAATGATAGCGATAAAACGATTACGTGTATTCACAATATTAAATGTATAAAGCCAAGAGAAGATGACATTAATAATCAAAATATTAATATAAATACTGAAAATAAGATCTATTACTCGAAGCAACGCGTAGATCATTCTTTATTCCTTGAATCTATTAACAAAGCGAACAATGGCTTCACATTTCTAAACTAATACTTCTTTTTTGATAGGAAAAGATAACCTTTTATGCTCTGCTACATATTATCAATATAGCGCCCGTAACAATACATATTTTAATGGAAAAGGGATTGCTCAAACCACAAACAACACTCAGCATAAAGAACCCCTGAAAAATCCAAAATATAACCCTTTACACAGTTATTGATTTTTTCTGTGATGGCCTTTTTAAAAAAATAATCTGAATTAAAAACGGCCTTTAAGGCCGTTTACATAATTATTTCTGTAACGCTGCCAAACGATTAAGTGCATTACTAAAACCATTGAGCTGAACGAAAAAATCATTCAACGTTGGTTCACCTGGAATCGCAGCTGTCATTACTAACTTCAATCGCTTTCCAGAACGTAAAGCTGTCACAAAATTTTTGTCAAAAGCTACAGGAACGATACAACCCGTTGGAACACAGGTTCGAATACTGGTTTCAATAATAGCCTTTCCATCATCGACCTGTAAATTAATAGGTTTAGAAACCAAAATATTAAAAGGAACAACCAGCTCACCAGAAACCATACCATCAGAATTAAGCACAAGATTCATAGCCAAAACGATACGATTCTGATCATTAACTTCTTGTCGATTTATAAAACAAACCTTCCTATCTTCTTGTATCCCACAATTAACGCTCCATAACCCATAAGTCTCGGAGAGAGAAGAGGCTCCATTCGGCAATGTTGCTGCAGGAGGTTTAGCATTTTGCGCAAATGCAGAAAAGGGAAAGCTTAAAAAAGCAGAAATTACGCAGAAACTCAGTAATTTTTTCATTTTATATTCCAATTCTATACAAGTAAAGATCACTCTCTTTTTATGATCAAGAACCTATGATATAACGCATCTTCATAAAAAAAAACAGCCTTTTACCAAGAATATCAATTTTATAAAAGCTTAAAACTATTTTGAAATTCATTCACAACTTTTATATAAACATGTTTCTTAAAAGAAATAACAATTGAAGGAAGTGTTTTTATATCAACCCATTTCCATCGATCAAACTCTGCTTTATGATTGTCTGGTGGCGGATTAATAGCAATTTCAGACAATTCTCCCATGAATTGAAAAGAAAACCATTTTTGCATTTGACCACGATATTCATTACTGAATGAGCCTTCAATTAACTCTTGAGGAAAATCATAATAAAACCAATCTTGTGCTTCTTTAATCAATTTCACTGATCGAATACCAGTTTCTTCATAAAGTTCACGCCGTGCTGCATCTAATGGTTGTTCACCTTGATCAATACCCCCTTGAGGTAATTGCCAACACTTGGATGGCTCATTACTCAGGTGAGGAGACTTTATCAAACGGCGGCCGACCCCTACCTTTCCCTCATGATTAAATACAAGAATTCCAACACATTTTCGATAGGGAAGCATTGTAACATCAACAACTGTACCCATTTAACGATCTCTTAAAAGACGTGAATAAACATAAATCATTAATCTGCTCTCTTACTTTAAAATATCTTTTTTAGAATCTGGTGGAAACGCTGCATTAGCCGTTTCACCTCGCAACAATTTATAGGCTGCATTTAATTGAATATCATCTTTCGGATCTTTTGGAACGAATGCAGCAGAGCCCGATCCTTTTTCATTTTCTTGTTTTCCTTTAATATGACCCTTTAATTCAGACTCACCAAGTTTTACATCATATCCTTTATATTTCTCAGGCAGCGGCTGCTCTACAATAATATCTGGTGTAATTCCTGTCCCTTGAATTGATGTCCCAGCTGGTGTGAAATAAAGCGCTGTTGTCAAGCGTAAAGCACCATTTTCACCTAAAGGAATAATCGTTTGAACAGAACCTTTTCCAAAAGATTGTGTCCCTAAAATTGTCGCACGACGATGATCTTGTAAAGCGCCTGCTACAATCTCAGCAGCACTTGCTGAACCTCCATTAATGAGCACAATGAGGGGTTTTCCATCGATCATATCTCCTGGTTTAGCATCAAATCTCATCACATCATTTTTCTTGCGACCACGCGTTGATACAACCTCTCCTTTGTCAAGAAAAACACTTGAAACATTAATCGCTTGCTCCAACAAACCGCCTGGATTGAGACGTAAATCAAGAACATACCCTTTGAGATTATTTTTAGGGATTTTAGACTGAATATCTTTAATTGCAGCCTGAAGATCTTTAAATGTTTGTTCAGAAAACTGGATTAGTCTTAAATATCCAATATCATTTTCAACGCGATATTTAACAGCCTTCACCTTAATGATATCACGGATCACTTTGACTTCAAATGGCTTATCAACACCAGAACGGATAATTGTCAACGTAATTGGGGTTCCAACTGTACCACGCATTCTATTGACAGCTTCATTCAATGTCTGACCATGCACTTGTACGCCATCAATCTTTGAAATAAGATCTCCCGCTAAAATACCCGCTTTTGAAGCAGGCGTATCATCCATCGGAGAAACAACTTTAACAAGGTTTTTTTCCATAGTCACTTCAATACCAAGACCCCCAAATTCTCCTTTAGTAGAGTCTCGCATATCTTTGGCTTCTTCAGCATTCATATAAGCTGAATGTGGATCGAGTGATGAAAGCATACCATTGATAGCATTTTCAATAAGTTTTTTGTCATTTGGAACCGTTACATATTGTGCACGCACCCGTTCAAAGATATCACCAAAAAGTGCTAATTGTTTATAAATATTCCCTTCATCATTCGCCGCAACAGTCTGCACCGAAATCATTGCACTAGCGCCGAGCAATACCCCAGCAACCAAACAAATAACTTTACGAATCATTTTGGTTCCTTCTCGATTTTTTAGTTCGCCACCAAGGTGTCGGATTCACAGGCTTTCCCCGCTTTCGAAACTCAATGTAAAGCATTGGAGCGCTTTTGCCTATATCCAATGCAGCAGTGTTCGCAATAAATTGTTCACCCATTCGTCCAAGAGGTTCTCCTGCAAAAATAATTTGTCCCTGTGTTACATTAATTTTAGCCATCCCTATAAGAACAATGTGATAACCCTGCCCAACATTGAGAATAATTAATTGTCCATAAGAACGAAAGGGACCTGCAAAAGCAACAATAGCACGAGCCGGTGCAACAACCACAGCATCTGGTTTTGTTTCAATCATTTCACCAAATCGCATCATCGTATGTGAATTGCCATTTAACCGTTGAATTTTCTTTCCTGCAACAGGAAAAAACAAAGATCCCTTTTGACTTTCAAAATTAAATCGTTCGAGTAACTGCACATTCGTTTGCGTTTGTGTTAAAGAATGAGAACTCATTTGTGACTGATGTTCAAGTTCTAAAATTAACTCTTCTAACGATCGAGCTTTTTTAACAAGATCAATATTTTTTTGTTTCTGTTCTAAAAGTTCTCTTTCTGATTTTTTTTGTAATTTTGTTTTCTCATCAATTAATAATTCTAAATGTTTCCGCTGCTCAGCTTGATTTTGCATTTTTATTTTTAAAGATTCATATTCTTCTGTAATTAAATAACTTAAATGGGTTAACTCTTTAAGACTTGCTGTTAAAGTTAATGTTTTTTTTTGCATGTCTGGGATAACAGCTCCTAGTAAAACAGAACTGCGAATAGAAGCAAGCACATCTTCTGGACGAGCCATAAGTGCAGGCGGTGGATTTAACCCCATTCGCTCTAAAATAGCTAAAACTTCTGCAAACTCAACTTGACGATTTTGTAATTTTTGACGCGCACGCATCTGTTGTTCTATTAATTTCTTAAGTTTTTCTTCCCTTTCAGCAATATCATGCGCAACATCACGTTCTTCTTTGGCAATTTTAATTAATTCATCAGTCAAAGTATGCTGATCTTTTTTTAAACGATCAACCTGATTTGTAAGAAGTGAAACACGATCCTTTGATATAGAGATATTTTGGTGAATCTCTGTCAACATTTTATGTATAGATTCACGACTTGGTCTCTCTTCAGCATATAATACAGATGAAAAAAGCTCCATGCCTAATGCCAACACAATGGATACTATACATCTTTTATACACACAAAGCCATTTCATTTGCTCGACCGTAAAACTCAATCACATACACCACACATGCTTTAAGTCATATCACCTAAAACAATCTTAACTAAAATCATATTTAAATGTACAAATAAGTACTAAAAGCTAAATGATAATATCAATACTTATTAATAATTATCATAATGAATAAAGCTATGCTGTGAACAATATACACATACCTCTTAGTTTATGACTTCATCATCAAACACCAAGAAAAAAAATCTTCACAACTTTTTACTTGCCTTTAAGTAACTCATAAACCGCTATTCAATTATAAATATCTTCGCCACAAAAAAATATTATTGTCCTATAATGGACAAAAACCACTATATTCATTCTTTATGTGTAATGCCTATTAAATAAACTAATCGTTTCTTGAAAAAAATTAAAAAACTTCTGCCTCTTTCAATTAAGCATTTATTGATTATCCCAATATGACTTTTGATGTTTTTACGTTTTTTCAAGCAAAAGATTATAAAATCAATATTAATTTTCTCCAATAAAAACTGACTTTATATTATCCCAATCCGAAGTCTGCCACATTTTTTCTAAATTATAAAAAGCGCGCGTTTCTGGATGAAAAAGATGGACAATAATATCTCCTGTATCAATTAATACCCAATCACCGTTAGTCAGTCCTTCCACTCTTGCTGTACCATACTTATTATCTTTCCAAGTACATAACAAATGATCAGCAACAGCTGTAACATGACGTTGCGAGCGCCCTGAAGCAATAACCATATAATCAGCTAAAAACGATTTGCCTTTAATATCAATAGAAACAATATCTTCTGCTTTTGTATCTTCTAAACTGCTCAGAATAATTTTGAGACTATCAGCAGAAGAAAAAAACTCATCCTCTACCAAAGCAATATTGCGGGAGTGTTTTTGTGAAACGCTTTCCAGAGTAATACCCTTTCTTATGATTCAATAATATAAAAAACTATTCTCAATAGGATTGCAAAATCCTATACAATGTTCAAGAAAAATTATTCTCTTTCAATCGAAGCTTTGTTGAGGACTGAAAAGATAAAGGTCCATGCAAATAAGTCCAAACTGGTGGTTTCATAAAAGGTAACAATTTGCTTTCTTTTTCATCTAAACGAGAATAACGATAAGTTTGTGCCATAGGAGAAGACAGTGCAGCCATACGTGCAAATGGACGATCAATAATCGCAATAGGAAGTTTCAATACAATATTACGCCATCGACGCCAAAGATGAAATGTCGCCAAACTATCAGCGCCCATAACCCACACAAAACGCACTCCATGATAATGAGCAAGAATATAAGAAACTGTTTCTATTGATGCTGTACTCCCTATCATTTTTTCAAAACCTGTTATACGAATTTTGGGATGGTCAACAAGCTCAGAACTTAATTGTATTCTTTCCTGTAAAGAAAGTAAGTGAGCACAATTTTTTAAAGGGTTTTTCGGCGTTACCATCCACCATAACTGATTGAGCTGTAAACGCTGAATTGCAGTCTTTGCCACAAGAAGATGACCCGCATGCGGTGGATTAAATGACCCTCCAAAAAGACCAACAATATTAGATCTTTCAACGTAGGGCATACGATTTTCCCATTGAAAAATTGTCTTTTTCAAGGCCGAACCTGCCCATTTCCTCGGATATGATATTGAAATGATGTCAACTGTTCAACACCTATAGGCCCGCGCGCATGCATTTTCCCTGTTGCGATACCAATTTCTGCTCCAAAACCAAATTCACCTCCATCTGCAAATTGTGTCGATGCATTATGAAGCAAAATTGCTGAATCCAAACGGTTAAAAAATATATTCACTACTTCCATATCCTCAGCGATAATTGATTCAGTATGTCCTGATGAATAACGTTCAATATGCGCAATAGCTCCCTCAATACCATCAACTGTTTTAACAGAAAGAACTGCATCAAGATATTCACACGACCAATCCTCTTCTTTTGCTAGTTTTGTTTCTGGCATTAACAAAACAATATCTTCTGTCGCGCGAATCTCACACCCTTTATCTCGTAAAGCAGTTAGAACAGGCAGAAATTTTTTAAATTCCTTACGATCAATGAGAACTGTTTCAACAGCTCCACACACACCTGTACGTCGTAATTTCGCATTCAACACAATATCACGTGCCATCTCTAAATTGGCTGATTGATCAATATAAATATGACATAGACCTTCTAAATGCGCAAAAACAGGAATACGTGCATCCGATTGAACACGAGCGACAAGATTTTTTCCACCACGAGGAATAATCACATCAATCGCTCCATCCAAACCTTTAAGCATTTCACCAACAGCATTACGATCTGTTGTCTGAACCATTTGAATAGAATCTTGAGGAAAACCAGCCTGCTCTAATCCTTTTACCAATGCAGCATAAAGAGCCTGCGCAGAATAAAAGCTATCCGATCCCCCTCGCAAAATTGCAGCATTTCCAGATTTTAAACACAAAGCACTTGCATCAATTGTCACATTTGGTCGACTCTCATAAATAATGCCAATCACACCAAGAGGCGTCCGTACACGACTTATATGAAGCCCATTTGGCCGTGTCCACTCACCAATCACTTGTCCAACAGGATCAGGCAAACAAGCTATCTGACGAACACTCTCTATTATTGCACGCAAACGCGCTTGATTTAACTTGAGTCGATCAATCATTGCTTCTGTCAAATTATTCTGAACGGCATTTGCTAAATCTTGATCATTCGCATATAAAATTTCAGTTGATTGAGCTTCTATGTTTAAAGCTATCATTTCTAATGCATTTCTTTTTTGTTCATCAGAAACAGTAGCAAGTCTCAGAGCTGCATGTCGTGCTTTTTTCCCTATATTTTTCATCTGTTCTTCTAAAGTCATGTGATCATCAAAGTCCAAAATACAAAAATAGTTTTTTTCAAATAGGAGAAGTCAAACAGCGTAATACCATATCATTGCGATGCACCATAGCAGAATGTGGTTCACATCCAAGAAGAGATTTTATTTCTTCACTTTTACGCCCCATAATAATCATAGCCTCATCTTTATCATAACTCACAAGGCCACGAGCAATCTCAATTCTTTTTTGATCAATAATTGCAACTGTATCTCCACGCTGAAATATGCCCTCAACAGCTATAACACCTGCGGCTAATAATGACTTACCAGATTTAAGTGCATTAACAGCTCCTTCATCAATCATTAAAATACCAGCTGGCTCTAAATTCCCAGAAATCCACGTTTTCCAAGCATTAACCGGTTTTTCACTTGCAGCAAAAAAACTTCCACGCTCCCCACGATCAATTGCGGCAAGGGGATTCATACGTTTACCAGAAGTAATAATCATAGCCGTTCCTGCAGAATTAGCTATTTTTCCAGCCTCAAGCTTTGTTTTCATACCTCCTCGTGAAAATTCTGAAGCAGCAACTCCTGCCATTTTTTCAATATCGCTTGTAATTGATGCAATAAAAGGAACAAACTCCGCCTGCGGATCTAAACGAGGAGACTTCGTATAAAGACCATCAATATCTGATAAAAGAATCAATAGATCAGATCCCATCATTGTTGCAACACGCGCAGCTAAACGATCATTATCACCATAACGAATTTCACTTGTTGCCACAGTGTCATTCTCATTAATAACAGGCACTGCTCCAAAGCGTAAAAGTGTATTGATTGTAGCGCGTGCATTAAGATAACGTCGACGTTCTTCGGTATCAAAAAGTGTGAGTAAAATCTGACCCATCTTTAACCCATTTTGAGATAGAACATCCCCATAAGCCTTAGCGAGTTCAATTTGACCTACAGCAGCACAAGCTTGACTCTCTTCTAATTTTAAAGACCCGGTAGAAAGATGAAGTAACGTTCGCCCTAAAGCAATTGCACCAGAAGAAACTAATAAAATTTCAACTTTTTTTTGGTGTAATACTGCAATATCAGTGATCAAACTTTTAAGCCATTCAACACGTAAGCCTGTTTGAGGATCAACCAAAAGAGCAGAACCAATTTTAATCACAATGCGTTTGTATTGCTCAAGTTTCTGCAATCCCACTGCCATTAATCAGCCCTATTCATCCTCATTAACATCACTTTCACATGCTGCTTCAATAACATGTGCAATAGCACGCAGTACATTTTCTAAACCTTCATGACTCACTGCAGACAACATCATCACAGGTTGACCCGTGACCTTCTGCAGAATCTCTTGCTTGGCTTTGCGTTCTTCAACAGAAAGAGTATCTATTTGGCTTAAAGCAACAATTTCAGTCTTATCACTCAAACTATTACCATACGCTTCAAGTTCATGACGAACAATTTGATACGCTTTAGCGACATCTTCTTCTTGAGAAGAAATTAAATGCAGCAAAACACGGCAACGCTCGATATGTCCTAAAAAACGATCCCCAATTCCAATACCTTCATGAGCACCTTCAATCAAACCTGGGATATCAGCTAAAACAAATTCACGAGCATCAACACGTGCAACACCAAGATGAGGGTGCAAAGTTGTAAAAGGATAATCCGCAATTTTTGGTTTTGCTGCTGTTACTGATGCTAAAAATGTTGATTTCCCAGCATTTGGCAAACCAACAAGCCCTCCGTCTGCAATCAATTTTAAACGGAGCCAAAGTGCGCGTTCTTCTCCACTTAAACCTGGATTTGCGCGACGAGGTGCTCGGTTCGTAGATGTCGTAAAATGAAGATTACCAAAACCACCATTCCCACCTTTTGCAAGACGATAACGTTGACCAACTTCTGTCAAATCACAAATCAACGTTTTATTATCTTCTTCAAAAATTTGTGTTCCAACTGGCACTCTAAGGATAATATCATCACCCTTAACACCTGTCATATTACGCCCTTTACCATGCCCTCCTGTTTTAGCTCTAAAATGCTGCTGATAACGATAATCAATCAACGTATTAAGCCCATCAACAACAAGAGCCCAAACATCACCTCCTCGCCCTCCATTCCCTCCATCAGGACCTCCAAATTCTATAAACTTCTCTCGACGAAACGAAACCGCTCCTGCTCCACCATCACCAGAGCGAATATAAACTTTAGCCTGATCAAGAAATTTCATAGAAATACCTACTTCAAGGAATCAACCTTACTTATTTTATAGAAAATATATTCACTTTACCAGCTTTTCACCCTAAACAAAAAATGCACATACTGTTATCAAAAACTCTTCAAAATCTTGTATTGTAATTCAAAACACAGCTCCATATTTTTTTAATATAAGTTCTTATTGCTTTATATCTCTTCCTTTAAAATTAAGTGCTAGGAGATAAAGTTCAACAGATTCTGCTCGACTTGCAGGCGGCTTAACGTGATGAACTGTTTTAAAATTCTGTTTTAATGTCGTAAGAAGAGAATTCTCTGCTCCTCCTTGAAAAACTTTTGCTAAGAAATGTCCACCAGGTTTAAGAACAGAAATAGCAAAATGAGCAGCGACCTCACATAAATAGATTGTCCTCAAATGATCCGTTTGACGATGACCGGTTGTTGGTGCTGCCATATCAGAAAGAATAACATCCGGATTTGTCCCCAAAGCATTCATTAATTGCTGTGGAGCATTATCATGCAAAAAATCCATTTCCAGCATTATAACTCCGGGCAGAGGCTCCATAGGTAAATAATCAATACCAACCACACTAGGGTTTTGATCATTCGATTGTACTAAATGCGCTGCTACCTGACACCAGCCTCCTGGTGCCGCTCCTAAATCAATGATTTTTTGACCTTTCTTGAGCATTTTATAGCGCTCATTAATTTCGATCAGCTTATAAGCAGAACGTGAACGATAACCATCCATTTTTGATTGATGAACATAAGGATCATTCAAATGTCTTTCTAACCACCGACGCGATGATGCTTTAATCACTCCTGCTTTTTTTCTCACCCGCTGGTATAATGCATGCGATCCTGAACCACCACGTCCACCTGTTGATGTTGTTTTTTTCATACTCTCTTATTATCTCCACGTTTTAATCACTTCCGGCGCTTGAAATATCTCTTTTATAAGAATTCCATACGCCATCATGCAACATCAACTCGATCACAATTCCTTCTTTAACCCCACGATCAGCAACTCTTAATCGCTGACAGGGCCAAGTTTCTAAAATCACTTCTAAAATTGCACACCCTGCTAAAATAAGATCTGCTCTCGCACGCCCAATACAGGGATTTTTAGCACGCTTTTTTATATCCCATGACAACAAACGTTTCGTTAGAAGAGTAATGTCAGTGCTTTTCATCCAAAGACCATCAATTTTCTTCCTATTGTAATGTTTTAAATTAAGATATACTCCAGCCAAAGTCGTAATTATTCCAGAAGTTCCTAAAAGATAAAATCTCGAGCTTTGCACTAAAACTTCTAACTTATAGCGGTCTGAAAAATTATTTAAAAGAGCTCGGACATAATTTTTCATGTTCTCGAAATCATCTAAACTAACGTTCTGTCCTCCAAAACGCTCAGCAAGTGTCACAACACCAATAGGAAGAGATGTCCAAGCAGTAATTTTCTCAGTCAAATACAAAGAACACTTTTGAGAAACGTCAAGAAGCACAATTTCTGATGATCCACCTCCAATATCAAAAAGCACAATCGCCTCAGCACTTGGCTCAACTAACGCACTACACCCTAAAACAGAAAAACGCGCTTCCATTTCTCGATTGATAATTTCTAATTCTAGGCCAGTTTCATCTAAAACTCGCTGAATAAAATATTGTCCATTTTCTGCAGAGCGACAAGCTTCTGTTGTAATCAAACGCGAACATTTGACATAATTTTTTTCTAATTTTAAACGACAAATTTTTAAAGCCTCAATTGCACGATCCATAGCTTGAGGATTAAGATAACCGCTATTTCCCAACCCCTCTCCCAATCTTACAATACGCGAAAAAGTATCAACGACTTGAAAATGCCCAGGCACACAGGGAGAAGCAATAAGAAGGCGACAATTATTGGTTCCTAAATCAAGTGCTGCATAAAGAGGAGAAGTTTTTAATTGAGAAAAACGTGTCACAACAGATGTTTTTTTAGTTTTTGTTTTGACATTCAAAATCATTCAATCACACAATTCATTTGTTATATCCAAAATTGAGTAGACTCTTATTTTGATTGCAATGCCTTTTTTGGTTACAGTTCTTTTTACCAGTAGAAATAGAACAGATCTCTATCTGCAATAAAAAAGAATCATGATTCACATTCCTATCATAATGACTGCACAAGCTTCTCATACTTGCACTATTTGCCTTTCTTTATTTTTATTTGTTTGAATCATAATATACAGAGTTTATTTTGTACCCTCTAAGTATCTTTTATTAACTAAGCAAATGCAAAAATTATTCTATTAAATTATTAACCTTAAATAACAGTGCCGCACGGAATAATTAATAGAAAGACAATATGATAGCCTTTTTTTATCTGACTATCTCTTTATTTTATATCAAAATAAATGCTAAAAAGAAGGATATTATGAGATAATAATCATTAATGAATCGAAAAATTCAAAGAAATATTTTTTAACTCTATTTATAATTTAAATTTAAATAAAAATTTTTACAGATCACGTTAAATATATAAATTTTAACGACTTATCAAAATATTTGTTTTGATTTTTATTGTACTCAAAACGGATTATTATAACTTAATATTTACAAAAAGTTCTCTCATCTAAGAAGAGATTTTTTCTTCATCGCATACAAATGCCCAAGGATTGCGCGATTAAGAACTCAAAAAATTACACTGTTTATTCTCATAAAGAAGAAATTGCTTCTCTAAGCCCCTTAAATGGTGCAATAAAAGAGATTATTTCTCCCCCTTTAATTTGATAAGAAATACGTACATCTTTATCCTCCTCTATTTGTTTTGTTAAAATAGATTCTACAGGAAGTTGCGCTAAACAAACTGTTTGGCTGCATTGTTTATAACGAACATAAATCGGTTTTTTAACACCACTTATAAATATCTTAATAGGAACATCCGTATCAGCTTTTGGCAATGTTCGTAACAGCATGACCGGTTTACCATTTTTCGTCGTAACAAGAGACCAACTAAAAATAGTATTATCTTTTTGGTCATGGATAGTTTGAGTTACATTACATATACCCTGTTTGATGGTTTTATTTTCATCACAAATCAAAGTCCAATTATGAAATTGAGCAATAATCCGACGCGTTTCACCTGGAATTCCACGAGGAACAGACAATTGTGGTGGATGGACTGTATAAATATTTTCTTTTTCATTAGCACGGCTTTCGCCCTTGCCTAATAAGACAAGGGCGAAAGCAAAATATACTATGATATTACAATTTTTTATCATTAGTTTTATTAATTCAAAGTTATGCTAATTCCTGCACCTATACCAAAATGTCCTCCTGAACTGGTTACAGACAAATTAGAACGGATATTTCCATTTTCAGAAGTATAACCAGCACCAAAAGCAAGTGCAGATTGACTACGCCAGAAACCACTACCAAACGCAATACTTAGTTTTCCTGGTGTATCGTTATAACGTAAGTTAGATACTGCCAAGCCAACAGCTGCAGCTTGCCTTGCTTCATTTTGCACGGCTTTAATATCATAACTTAAAGCACTAAACTTTTCATCAACATACTGTTCAGTTTTCTTAACAACCTCATCCATAGATTCATTCAAGAAATGATTCATTGTTTCATCTATTTTGTTGTCAGTGTACTGCATCAGTTCTTCACGAGTTTTATAAAGTTGACCACCATTTACTGCTTCTTTTGAGTCTTCAGCAATTTTTCCATCAGCAAGATTGTCAATGACAACAGGTTCACTTTCATTATCACCATTTAGCGTGCTATCAACACCGTTATCTCGTGATTTTGACACACCCTGTAAAGTGATTTTACCAGTTTTGTTGCCCTCTTCATCTGTATCGTAATGAACAGATGCAGTCGACATACCAGTTAATTGATTCTGCACATCGTCTTTCAAATCATCGAACTTGCTGTCAACTTCTTTTTCAAGATTATCGACCTTGCTGTTAACTTCCTCAAACTTGCCGTTAACTTCCTCAAACTT
>NZ_JANHOK010000020.1 GCF_026929975.1 Bartonella sp. F02 | reverse complement strand
AATGGCAAAGAGCAAATTTGAACGTACGAAGCCGCATGTTAACATTGGTACGATTGGTCACGTTGATCACGGTAAGACCTCTTTGACAGCAGCGATTACGAAATATTTTGGTGAATTTCAAGCTTATGATCAAATTGATGCAGCTCCTGAGGAGCGTGCGCGTGGAATTACTATTTCTACAGCACATGTTGAATATGAGACGGAGAATCGCCACTATGCACATGTTGACTGTCCTGGGCATGCGGATTACGTTAAGAATATGATTACCGGTGCAGCACAAATGGATGGTGCGATATTAGTTGTTTCTGCTGCTGATGGTCCGATGCCTCAGACCCGTGAACATATTTTGTTGGCTCGCCAAGTTGGTGTTCCTGCGATTGTTGTTTTTTTGAATAAGGTTGATCAGGTTGATGATAGTGAACTTTTGGAGCTTGTTGAGCTTGAGGTTCGGGAACTTTTGTCAAAGTATGATTTTCCAGGTGATGATATTCCGATTGTTAAGGGTTCTGCATTAGCGGCTCTTGAGGATTCAAATAAGAGCATAGGGGAAGATGCTGTTCGTCTTTTGATGAGTGAGGTTGATAATTATATTCCGACTCCTGAACGTCCAGTTGATCAGCCATTTTTGATGCCTATTGAGGATGTTTTTTCGATTTCTGGTCGTGGAACAGTTGTTACCGGTCGTGTTGAGCGTGGTGTGATTAAGGTTGGTGAAGAAATAGAAATTATCGGTATTCGTCCGACTTCCAAAACAACAGTTACTGGTGTTGAAATGTTCCGTAAGCTTCTGGATCAGGGGCAGGCAGGTGATAATATTGGTGCTTTGCTTCGTGGTATTGATCGTGATGGCATTGAACGTGGACAAGTTTTGGCGAAGCCTGGTTCAGTTACACCTCATACAAAGTTTAAAGCAGAGGCGTATATTTTGACGAAAGATGAAGGTGGGCGTCATACTCCGTTCTTTACGAATTATCGCCCTCAGTTTTATTTTCGGACAACGGATGTAACGGGGATTGTTACTCTTCCTGAGGGTACAGAGATGGTTATGCCAGGCGATAATGTTGCGATGGATGTTTCTTTAATTGTTCCGATTGCAATGGAAGAAAAACTGCGTTTTGCGATTCGTGAAGGTGGTCGTACTGTCGGTGCTGGTATTGTGTCTAAAATTATTGAATGATAAAAGTGAGTTTTTGAAGAATATCTAAACGATATTCTTCATAAT
>NZ_JANHOK010000002.1 GCF_026929975.1 Bartonella sp. F02 | reverse complement strand
TAAGTTAGGGGTATAGCTCAGTTGGTAGAGCGGCGGTCTCCAAAACCGCAGGTCGCGGGTTCGACCCCTGCTGCCCCTGCCATGTGAATATAGTTTTATTTGTATTTTTTGGGAGAGGGTAAGTTTTTGTTGCCTTCTTTTCTTTTTTTAGGTAAAATTTTCTTTTTTATATGAATTCGGTATTGAGTAAAGTAAAAAAATCGCGTAAAGCTGGTAGAGATGAGCTTTCGCGTTCTTTTTTTATTATTGTGTGGGTATAGAATTAGAGAGAATATAGTATAACTTATGGCGTCTAAAACCAATCCGATAACTTTTTTGAAGCAAGTTTATGCAGAAGTAGCTAAAGTAAAGTGGCCTACTCGTCGTGAAACGATAATATCAACTATTATGGTGTTGGTGTTGACAACGTTGGCTTCAATTTTCTTTTTTATTGTGGATCAGGTTGTAAATTTTGGTGTGTGGAAAGGTATTGATTTCTTAAGATATCTTTTTGGTTGATGGTACAAGGAAGTGTAACAGTGGCTGCTCGTTGGTATATTGTACAAGCGTATTCAAACTTTGAGAAAAAAGTTGTTGAAGCGATTAATAAAGAGGCGAAACAGAAGGGGCTTGATCATCTAATTGAAAAGATTTTTGTCCCCACTGAACGTGTTGTTGAAGTTCGTCGTGGGCGTAAGGTCGATACTGAGCGCAAATTTTTCCCTGGTTATATTCTTGTGTATGTTGAGTTGACGGATGAGGTTTATCATCTTATTAAGAATACTCCTAAAGTGACAGGTTTTTTGGGTTCAGATGCTCGGCCTGTTCCTATTTCTAATCAAGAGGCTGAACAGATTCTAAAACAGGTTCAAGAAGGTGTTGAAGCTCCAAAATCTTCTATTTTATTTGAGGTTGGTGAACAAGTTCGAGTAGCGGATGGGCCTTTTGTGTCGTTTAATGGTATTGTTCAAGAGGTTGAAGAAGAGCGTTCTCGTCTTAAAGTTGAGGTTCTTATTTTTGGACGTTCTACGCCTGTTGACTTGGATTTTGATCAGGTTGAAAAACTTTGATTTTGTTTAGGGTGGTTTTGAATTGCTCTAAATTTTTGTGGCGGGAGATGATTTAAGGTCCTTTGCCGGCTTGATGATTCGAACCGCACAACTGCAGTGAGTGTTTTGTGTGATAAATTACTGGTTTTCTACTGTTGATTATCCGGTTGTTAATTAAAGGCAGGTTGTTATGGCAAAAAAAAGTGTGGGTCAGTTAAAGTTGCAAGTTCCAGCAGGAGCAGCTACCCCTTCTCCTCCAATTGGTCCCGCTCTTGGACAGCGTGGTATTAATATTATGGAGTTTTGTAAAGCGTTTAACGCAGCAACACAGGAGATGGAGAAAGGTGCGCCGATTCCTGTGGTGATTACTTATTATCAAGATAAATCTTTCACGTTTTCTTTGAAGACACCTCCTGTGTCATATTTTTTGAAGAAGGAAGCAGATTTGAAATCGGGTTCTAAAGAGCCTGGTAAGTTGTCTGTTGGTCGTATTTCTCGTGATAAGCTTCATTTAATTGCAGAAGCAAAAATGAAAGATTTGAACACAAATGACATTGAAGCGGCAGTGCGTATGGTTGAAGGTTCTGCTCGTTCTATGGGCTTGGAAGTGATAGGCTAGTGTTATGGTAAAAGTAGTGAAGAGAATAAAGAAAATTCGTGAAGGTGTTGATTTTAACAAGCTTTATGAATTAACAGATGCTGTTTCAATGGTTAAAGAGCGTGCAGTTGCTAAGTTTGATGAAACGATTGAAATTTCAATGAATTTAGGAGTAGATCCTCGTCATGCAGACCAAATGGTTCGTGGTGTTGCTCATTTGCCTAATGGTACGGGGAGAAATGTTCGAGTCGCTGTTTTTGCGCGTGGTGATAAAGCTGAAGAAGCTAAAGTTGCAGGCGCAGATATTGTCGGTGCAGAGGATTTATTTGAAAGCGTTAATTCTGGAGTGATAGATTTTGATCGTTGTATTGCGACACCAGATATGATGCCTCTTGTTGGTCGCCTTGGTAAGATTCTTGGTCCGCGAAGTTTGATGCCGAATCCAAAAGTTGGTACTGTTACGCTTGATATTACTAGTGCTGTTAAAGAGTCGAAAGGCGGTGCTGTTGAGTTCCGTGTTGAGAAGGCTGGTATTGTGCATGCTGGTATTGGTAAAGCTTCTTTTGAAGTTGAGAAAATAGTTGAAAATATAAAAGCTTTTGCTCATGCGGTTATTAAAGCTAAACCACAGGGGGCAAAGGGCGAATATATTAAGCGAATTGCTGTTTCTTCGACAATGGGAGTTGGGATTAAAATTGATCCTGCGACGGTTCGTTCAGAATAAGAAAAGGGATTTGTAATTTTTTTATGAGTCTGTAACAGTTAAAATTGTATTTAGGTTATCGATTTTGTATATAGATAACCAATTATCTAAGCTTTATTAGGCTTGGGTCATCCCGGAAGAGATTTCGGAATGTCCTGTCCGAGATTGTAGGTGGTGCCTTGAGTGTCTTAATGAAAGAGAGCCTACATGAGACTGGGGTAAAAACTTTAAAGTTAGTAGACTTGAAAGGTTTAGACCAAGGTTGCCTTTGAGCGTTTACGCGTAAAAAGGGGGCAGGATCCTCATCGGTGGTGTGGATTTTTTCATGCTATCAAAGGTAATCAATGGGTTTGTTTTTTAACAGGTCTGTTAAGTGGAGAGAAAAGAGTGGATAGAGCTGAAAAACGCGAATTTGTAGCTTGGCTTAACAAAGCTTTTCAAAAGTCAGGTTCTGTTATTGTTGCACATTATTCCGGCTTGACAGTTTCACAGATGAATGATCTTCGTTCGAAAATGAGTGAAGCTGGTGGTGCTGTTAAGGTTGCTAAGAACCGTCTTGCAAAAATTGCTCTTCAGGGTACTGAATCTGAATCGATGGCTAGTCTATTTACTGGGCAAACGCTTATTGCGTATTCAGAAGATCCAATTGTGGCGCCAAAGATTGCTGTTGATTTTGCAAAAATCAATAACAAGTTAGTAATTCTTGGTGGAGCAATGGGTGCAGCAAGTTTGAATGTTGAAGATGTGAAATCTTTGGCTTCATTGCCTTCATTGAATGAGTTGCGAGCGAAGCTTGTGGGAATGATTTCTACTCCTGCAACTCGTGTTGCTCAGGTTGTTAATGCACCTGCTGGTCAAGTTGCCCGTGTGATTGGTGCGTACGCACAAGAGAATAAGGCTGCATAAGAGTCTATTTTGTATGTATGCGCATGGAAGAGTTTTTGTGCTTTTCTGTTCTTTTTGATGACTTTAAACAATGTTTTAAATCTTTTAAGTGAAGGAATTTAAAGATGGCTGATCTAACAAAGATCGTAGAGGAACTTTCTAATCTAACTGTTTTAGAAGCTGCAGAGCTTTCAAAAATGCTTGAAGAAAAATGGGGTGTTTCGGCTGCTGCTCCTGTTGCTGTTGCTGCTGTGGGTGGTGCGGCTGCGCCTGCTGCTGAAGAAAAGACAGAGTTTGATGTTGTTCTTACGGATGGTGGTGCTCAAAAAATTAATGTTATTAAAGAAGTTCGTGCTCTTACGGGTCTTGGTCTTAAAGAAGCAAAAGATTTAGTTGAAGGGGCTCCTAAACCTATTAAAGAAGGTGCTTCTAAGGAAGATGCAGAAAAAATTAAAGCTCAACTTGAAGCAGTTGGTGCTAAAGTTGAACTTAAGTAAATTTAATTTTGTCGGTGGGCATTTATGTCCGCCGATTTCTTCCTCTTTCTACAAAGAAAGGATTGATTTATGAGGTCTTTTTCTGGCAGTTTAATAACTGTGAGAAGGTGGGATTGTATCGTAAATCTAGTGTGTAACTTGTATAGTTCGCTTGGGTGAATGAGTATAAAGTGCTCATTAGGGCGTAAATAAGCTGATCTGCAAATGCAGGTTGATAGTATAGAATTTTCAAGGTTTTAGTTTGCCTTGGGTGGTTAAAGATCAAGGAGCGATGATGGCTCAGACTCTAACGATGATGTCCCAATTCAATGGTCGTAGGCGTGTGCGCAAGTTTTGTGGTAAGATTCCTGAAGTGGCGGAAATGCCGAACCTTATTGAGGTACAGAAAGCGTCATATGATCAGTTTCTCATGATTGAGGAACCGGAAGGTGGACGTCCAGATAAAGGTTTGCAAGCTGTTTTTAAGTCGGTATTCCCTATTTCGGATTTTTCTGGCACGGCAATGCTAGAATTTGTTCGTTATGAATTTGATGCGCCGAAATTTGATGTTGAGGAATGCCGTCAGCGTGATTTGACTTATGCCGCACCATTGAAAGTAATACTGCGCTTGATCGTTTTTGATGTTGACGAAGATACAGGATCTAAAGACATCAAAGATATTAAAGAGCAAGGCGTTTATATGGGTGATATGCCTTTAATGACAAATAATGGTACTTTTGTTGTTAATGGTACAGAGCGCGTTATTGTCTCACAGATGCATCGTTCTCCGGGTGTGTTTTTTGATCATGATAAAGGGAAATCTCATTCATCAGGAAAATTTCTTTTTGCTGCTCGTATAATTCCTTATCGTGGTTCTTGGCTTGATATTGAATTTGATGCAAAAGATATTGTCTATGCTCGCATTGATCGGCGACGTAAAATTCCAGTCACGAGTCTCCTAATGGCATTGGGGATGGATGCGTCAGATATTTTGTCGACCTTCTACAATAAAGTTACCTATGAACGTTTTAAAGATGGGTGGCGCGTTCCTTATTCCGTTGATCGTTTTAAAGGGATGAAACTTGTTTCTGATCTTGTTGATGCAGATAGTGGGGAAGTTGTTGTTGAGGCAGGTAAAAAGATAACGGTTCGTGTTGCAAAGCTTTTAATGGAAAAAGGTTTGAAGTCCATTAAAGTTAGTGAAGATGATCTATTGGGATCTTATCTAGCCGATGATATTGTAAATCATCAGACAGGTGAAATTTACCTTGAGGCTGGTGATGAAATTGATGAAAAGACATTACAGATTTTATCTGATGTTGGAATTGAGCAAATTAATATTCTTGATATTGATCACATGAATATTGGAGCTTATATCCGCAATACTTTAAAGGTGGATAAAAATGAAAGTCGTCAAGAGGCATTGTTTGATATTTATCGAGTAATGCGTCCGGGTGAACCTCCGACAATAGATACAGCAGAGGCTATGTTCCATTCGTTGTTTTTTGATCCGGAACGTTATGACCTTTCGGCTGTTGGTCGCGTTAAAATGAATTTACGTATGGAACTTGATTGTCCGGATACGGTTCGCATTTTGCGTCAAGAAGATATTATTGGCGTTATCAAGATGCTTGTTGAATTGCGTGATGGCCGTGGTGAAATTGATGATATTGATAATCTCGGGAATCGTCGGGTTCGATCTGTCGGAGAGTTGATGGAGAATCAGTATCGAATTGGTTTGCTTCGTATGGAACGTGCGATAAAAGAGCGCATGTCATCGGTTGAAATTGATACTGTTATGCCTCAAGATCTCATTAATGCAAAACCAGCTGCGGCTGCGGTACGTGAGTTTTTTGGGTCTTCCCAGTTGTCACAATTTATGGATCAAACCAATCCGCTGTCGGAAATTACCCATAAACGTCGCCTTTCTGCTCTTGGTCCAGGTGGTTTGACTCGTGAGCGCGCAGGTTTTGAAGTGCGGGATGTTCATCCTACGCATTATGGCCGTATTTGTCCAATTGAAACGCCAGAAGGTCCAAACATTGGTTTGATTAATTCCTTGGCTACATTTGCACGAGTTAATAAATATGGTTTTATTGAAAGTCCATATCGAAAAATTATTGATGGTAAAGTAACTACAGAAGTTGTTTATCTTTCTGCTATGGAGGAATCAAAGCATTATGTAGCTCAGGTTAATGCTTCATTAGATTCGGAAGGGCGTTTTACGGAAGAATTTGTAGTTTGTCGTCATGCGGGTGAAGTGTTGATGGCACCGCGTGATTATGTAGATTTGATGGATGTTTCACCAAAGCAGTTAGTTTCAGTTGCTGCTGCTCTTATCCCATTTTTGGAAAATGATGATGCGAATCGTGCGTTGATGGGATCAAATATGCAGCGTCAAGCAGTTCCGCTGGTTCGTGCTGAAGCTCCATTTGTTGGTACAGGTATGGAGTCAATAGTTGCTCGCGATTCAGGAGCAGCTATCGTTGCAAAACGTAGTGGTATTGTAGATCAAGTTGATGCGACGCGTATTGTTATTCGTGCAACAAAGGATTTAGATCCTTCAAGATCTGGTGTTGATATTTATCGATTACAGAAATTTCAGCGTTCCAATCAATCTACTTGTATTAATCAGCGTCCGCTTGTACACGTTGGTGATCGAATAGATAAAGGTGATATTATTGCAGATGGTCCATCGACGGATCTGGGTGATTTGGCACTTGGGCGGAATGTTTTAGTGGCATTTATGCCTTGGAATGGTTACAATTACGAAGATTCTATTTTGCTTTCCGAACGGATTGTCGCTGATGATGTGTTTACTTCAATTCATATTGAAGAGTTTGAGGTTGCAGCACGTGATACAAAGCTTGGTCCAGAAGAGATTACTCGCGATATTCCTAATGTTGCTGAGGAGGCATTAAGGAATCTTGATGAGGCTGGTATTGTTTATATTGGTGCTGAAGTTCAGCCTGGTGATATTTTGGTTGGTAAGATTACACCAAAAGGTGAAAGTCCAATGACACCAGAAGAGAAGCTTTTACGCGCGATTTTTGGTGAAAAAGCTTCGGATGTTCGCGATACTTCTATGCGTATGCCGCCTGGAACTTTTGGTACTGTTGTGGAGGTTCGCGTCTTTAATCGTCATGGTGTAGAAAAAGATGAACGTGCAATGGCGATTGAGCGTGAAGAAATTGAACGTTTAGCTAAAGACCGTGATGACGAGCAATCAATTCTTGACAGGAATGTTTATGCACGCCTTGCTGATATGTTGAAGGGTAAGTCTGCGATAGATGGTCCAAAAGGGTTTTCTAAAGGTGAAAAGCTTGATATTTCAATAATGAGTAATTATCCACGATCGCAGTGGTGGCAGTTTTCTTTTGAGGATGAAAAGCTTCAAACTGAAGTTGAAGCTTTACGTAAGCAATACGATGAGTCGAAAGAAGCATTACAACGTCGCTTTATGGATAAAGTTGAGAAAGTTCAGAGAGGCGATGAGATGCCTCCTGGCGTTATGAAAATGGTAAAGGTTTTTGTGGCTGTAAAGCGCAAAATTCAACCAGGTGATAAAATGGCAGGTCGTCATGGTAATAAGGGAGTTGTGTCACGTATTCTTCCAGTAGAAGATATGCCGTTTCTTGAAGATGGGACGCACGCTGATATTGTATTGAACCCACTTGGTGTGCCTAGTCGTATGAATGTTGGGCAGATTCTTGAAACACATCTTGGCTGGGCATGTGCCGGTATGGGCAAAAAGATTGGTGATTTGATTGAACTTTACCAAAAAAATGGAGATATGCTCCCTTTGCGTCAATGTATTGAGAATTTCATTCCTGATAATGATCGTAATGAACCAGTGCGTCAGTATAATGATGAAAGTCTTTTGAAATTGGCTTCCCAGATGAGTAGAGGTGTCTCTATTGCAACACCTGTTTTTGATGGTATTCATGAATCTGATATTAATAAGATGCTAGAAGATGCGGGATTGGATAGCTCAGGGCAAGTTACACTTTATGATGGTCGAACTGGTGAACCTTTTGATCGTCCAGTGACAGTGGGTTATATCTATATGCTTAAATTGCATCATCTTGTTGATGATAAGATTCATGCGCGTTCGATAGGTCCTTATTCTCTTGTTACGCAACAGCCTTTAGGTGGTAAAGCGCAATTTGGTGGTCAACGTTTTGGAGAAATGGAAGTTTGGGCGCTTGAAGCTTATGGAGCTGCTTATACTTTGCAAGAAATGTTGACAGTTAAATCGGATGATGTAGCTGGTCGTACGAAAGTTTATGAAGCAATTGTGCGGGGTGATGACACGTTTGAAGCAGGTATACCTGAGAGCTTTAACGTATTGGTCAAGGAAATGCGTTCTCTTGGTCTTAATGTAGAACTTGATGATGCCCGCCAATTTATTGCGCAGCAAGCGTTATCTGATACAACAGAATAATTAATTAAAGAGCGCACTCAAAATGGTGTGCTCTTATTCCTCTATAGTGTGTTTTATTACTTTTGAGAAGTTAATAGAGGAGAAATTTTCTATTGAGATAACGCAAACAGTTTAGGAAATAAAAGCGGGTTTCGAAAAAAAACTATGATTTGAAAAAAGTTATTACAATAACTTTTAGGAATCTTTGAAGGAGAACAGCATGAACCACGAGGTCATGAATCTTTTCAATCCTCAGTCACCAGCACAGACATTTGACTCTATTCGTATTTCGATTGCGAGTCCTGAGAAGATTCTGTCTTGGTCGTATGGTGAGATCAAAAAGCCGGAGACTATTAACTACCGAACGTTTAAACCAGAACGTGATGGTCTTTTTTGTGCGCGTATATTTGGTCCTATTAAGGATTATGAATGCCTATGTGGCAAATATAAGCGTATGAAGTATAAAGATATTATTTGTGAAAAATGTAATGTGGAAGTTACTCTTTCACGCGTGCGTCGTGAGCGTATGGGGCATATTGAACTTGCAGCACCGGTTGCTCATATTTGGTTTCTTAAATCATTGCCAGGGCGTATTTCAACTCTTTTAGATTTAACTTTGAAAGATATTGAAAGAGTTCTTTATTTTGAAAATTATATTGTCACAGAACCGGGTTTAACTTCTCTTAAATTGCATCAGCTTCTTTCTGAAGAAGAATATATGCTTGCTGTTGATGAGTTTGGAGAAGATCAGTTTTCAGCGATGATTGGTGCTGAAGCTATTTATGAGCTTCTTTCTGGAATGGAATTAGAGAAAGTTGCAAATGATTTACGTGCGGAGTTAGCTGAAACAACATCGGAGTTAAAACAAAAAAAATTAATTAAACGACTTAAGATTGTTGAAAATTTTATTGAATCTGGGAATAAACCAGAGTGGATGATTATGAAAGTAATTCCGGTTATTCCACCAGATTTACGTCCATTGGTTCCGCTTGATGGTGGTCGTTTTGCGACGTCTGATTTGAATGATCTTTATCGACGTGTTATAAATCGTAATAATCGTCTAAAGCGCTTAATTGAATTGCGCGCTCCTGGAATTATTGTACGCAACGAAAAACGTATGGTGCAAGAAGCTGTTGACGCATTATTTGATAATGGTCGTCGTGGGCGTGTAATTACTGGAGCGAATAAACGTCCATTAAAATCGCTTTCAGATATGTTGAAAGGTAAGCAAGGGCGTTTTCGTCAGAATTTGCTTGGAAAACGTGTTGATTACTCAGGTCGTTCTGTTATTGTTACAGGTCCTGAATTAAAATTGCATCAGTGTGGTATTCCGAAAAAAATGGCTCTTGAATTATTTAAGCCATTTATTTATGCGCGGCTTGATGCAAAAGGGTATTCATCAACTGTCAAGCAAGCAAAAAAACTCGTTGAAAAAGAGCATCCGGAAGTTTGGGACATTTTGGATGAGGTTATTCGTGAGCATCCTGTCTTACTTAATCGTGCGCCAACGCTTCACCGTTTAGGAATTCAGGCCTTTGAACCTGTTTTGATTGAAGGAAAGGCTATACAGCTTCATCCGTTGGTTTGTACGGCATTTAATGCGGATTTCGATGGTGATCAGATGGCGGTTCACGTGCCGCTTTCTCTTGAAGCACAACTTGAAGCCCGTGTTTTGATGATGTCGACGAATAATATTCTTCATCCAGCAAATGGTGCTCCAATTATTGTTCCATCACAGGATATGGTTCTTGGTTTGTATTATCTTTCAATTATTTCTGAAAAAGAGCCAGGTGAAGGCATGGCATTTTCGGATATGGGTGAATTATATCATGCTTTGGAAAACAAAGTTGTAACTCTTCATACAAAAATTAAAGGACGTTTTAAAAATCTTGATAAAGATGGTCAAGAGGTCGCTAAACTTTATAATACGACACCGGGTCGTTTAATTATTGGTGAGCTTCTCCCTAAGAATCCAAATATTTCATTTGATATCGTTAATCAAGAAATGACAAAGAAGAACATTTCTAAACTGATAGATCAAGTTTATCGGCATTGTGGACAGAAAGAGACAGTTATCTTTTGTGATCGTATTATGCAACTTGGTTTTTCTTATGCTTGTCGTGCTGGGATTTCATTTGGTAAAGATGATATGGTTATCCCTGAGAGTAAGTCACGTTTGGTTGCGGAAACGGAAGCTTTAGCTAAAGAATATGAGCAACAATATAATGATGGTTTAATTACACAGGGTGAGAAATATAACAAGGTTGTAGATGCTTGGGGTAAATGTACGGATCGCGTTGCGGATGAAATGATGAAGCGTATTCAAGCAGTTGAATTTGATCCTAAAACAGGCCGTCAGCGTCCAATGAATTCGATTTACATGATGTCACATTCTGGTGCGCGTGGTTCTGCTAATCAGATGAGACAGTTGGCTGGGATGCGTGGATTGATGGCCAAACCATCGGGTGAAATTATTGAGACACCAATTATTTCTAATTTTAAAGAAGGATTGACAGTTAACGAATATTTCAATTCGACACATGGTGCACGTAAAGGACTTGCTGATACTGCTTTGAAAACAGCAAATTCGGGTTATTTGACAAGACGTCTTGTCGATGTTGCGCAAGATGCCATTATTTCTGCGGTTGATTGTGGCACTGTTAAAGGGCTTACAATGCAATCAATTGTTGATGCTGGACAAATTGTTGCATCGCTTGGACAAAGAATTCTTGGACGTGTTGCTCTTGTTGATATTTTACACCCAGTCTCTGGAGAGGTTATTCTTGAGGGAGGCATGATGATTGAAGAGGCTGATGTTGCTAGGATTGAGGAAGCAGGAATTCAGTCTGTTCAGATTCGTTCTGCTTTAACGTGTGAAACACGTGTTGGTGTTTGTGCTAAATGTTATGGTCGTGATTTGGCACGTGGAACACCGGTCAATCAAGGTGAAGCTGTTGGTGTTATTGCTGCTCAATCAATTGGTGAACCAGGAACACAGCTTACGATGCGTACTTTCCATTTAGGGGGAACTGCTCAAGTTGTTGATACATCTCATTTAGAGGCTTCTTATGAGGGTGTTGTAGAAATTCGTAACCGCAATGTTGTTCGCAATTCTGAAGGTCAATTGGTGGTTATGGGACGGAATATGGCCGTTATTATTAAAGACGAAAATGGAAAAGAGAGAGTTGTCCATCGTATTAGTTATGGTGCACGTATTTTTGTCGATGATGGTGATATGATAAAACGTGGTCAACGCATCGCTGAGTGGGATCCTTATACGCGTCCGATTTTGACAGAAGTTGATGGGTATATAGGTTTTGAAGATATGATTGATGGTTTGTCTGTGACTGAAACAGCTGATGAATCCACAGGTATTACGAAACGTTTGGTTATTGATTGGCGTGCTAATCCACGTGGTGCTGAACTAAAGCCAGCAATTGTTATTCATTCAGATGAAAGTGGTGAGACTATTGCAAAATTGCATAAGGGAAGTGAAGCCCGTTATCTAATGTCAGTAGAAACTATTCTTTCTGTTAAACCTGGATCTTATGTCAAGGCCGGTGATGTTATTGCTCGCTTGCCGATGGAAAGCACTAAGACAAAAGATATTACAGGAGGTTTGCCACGTGTTGCAGAGCTCTTTGAAGCGCGACGTCCAAAAGATCACGCTATCATTGCGGAAATTAGC
This sequence comes from Bartonella sp. F02, assembly GCF_026929975.1. Taxonomy (GTDB): domain Bacteria; phylum Pseudomonadota; class Alphaproteobacteria; order Rhizobiales; family Rhizobiaceae; genus Bartonella. Next base: position 307,015 of record NZ_JANHOK010000002.1, on the reverse strand, counting down.
GGAACGGTTCGGTTTGGTCGTGGTTATAAAAATAAACGCCGTATTATTATTGAGCCAAATGACGAAACTCTTGAACCAGTAGAATATTTAATTCCGAAAGGTAAGCTGTTTCACTTTCAAGAAGGTGATCAAATTGAAAAAGGAGATTATATTCTTGATGGGAATCCTGCACCACATGATATCTTGGCAATTAAGGGAGTTGAGGCTTTAGCATCTTACCTTGTTAATGAAATTCAAGAAGTGTATCGTTTGCAGGGTGTTGTGATTAATGATAAGCACATTGAGGTCATTGTTCGCCAAATGTTGCAAAAAGTTGAAATTACCGAGTCTGGAGATTCTGGTTATATTCCTGGTGATAATGTTGATCGGATTGAATTAGATGAGACCAATGATCATTTAATTGCGGAAGGAAAAAAACCAGCTTCTGGTAATCCTATTCTTCTCGGTATTACAAAAGCTTCTCTTCAAACACCGTCTTTTATTTCTGCAGCATCGTTTCAGGAAACGACTCGGGTGCTTACAGAAGCAGCAGTTTCTGGAAAAATTGATACCTTACAGGGTCTTAAAGAGAATGTTATTGTTGGGCGGCTTATTCCTGCAGGTACAGGTGGTACGATTGCTCAAATTCGTCGTATTGCTACAATTCGAGATGATTTAATTGTGGATGAGCAACGTAAATCTAGTAATAGTGAAGACGTTAAAGCTATGCTAACGGATATGACATCTGATGCAGTTGTTGAATAATTTTGCTATATATTAAAAGTAATATAAAAAACGTCTGGATTTATATTCAGACGTTTTTTTTCAATATTAGAGTTTTGAAATTAGTGTTTTTTGTAGAAGTTGTAAAATTTCTACGAAAGGTAAAACTATCAAAATAATTGCTTGTATAAATATATAATATTTGTGTAATTGAAAAATTCATATTTTTCTATATTTTGAGAAATGAAAAAGAGTAGCTAAATAAAATGCTCACTAAATCTCATATGAAGGTGTCATATAAATTTTGATCACAGTGTAATATATTAAAATAAAATGATAAAATGTGCAGATATTATACAATTAGTGAATTGACACGAGAATTTTCAATAACAGCTCGAACTTTACGGTATTATGAAGAAGAAGGGCTTCTTGTACCTTTTCGACGTGGATCTACACGTCTTTATACGCAAACGGATCGTCATAAATTAAAACAAATATTGCGTGCTAAAAGGGTTAATTTTTCTTTGTCTGAAATATCTGGTATGTTGGTAATGATTGAGAAAGCTCTCGGTGATGAAAGCAAATTAAAAGAATTAATTGCAAGAATTAATAAAAAGCGTTTTGATTTACAACAAATGCAGCGTGATATTGACGATTTATTGCATGATCTAGAACGTGTTGAAGAAATTTTTTTTGAAAATTTAGCTGAGTTAAGGGTAAAACACTGATTTTAAAATCTACTTAATGCTTTTTCTTTTTTTGTGATTATGTTTTCATTACAGAGAGTTTTTAATGAATATTTAAGATAGATTTCTCATCGGATATTACTTTTTTCTGAAAAAATATGATAAATGAATTTAAAAAAATAAGGTTTCTGTTTAGGTCAAGTAAATAATAGATTTATTTCGAATACATTGAAAATATTCATTAAATGAGTATGAAGTTTTGTTGTTGATTAAATCAGTTTAGCGTGTCTATAGAAAGTTTCGTATATTAAAATAACATGCATTAATAATGCTAAAATAGAGAGATTTTTACAGTATTACACGATGGAGATAAATAATATTCTTAAAGAAAATAGAAGGTTATTTCCACGATAAAAATATCATATTTTTAAGTTGAATGTATTGCATTTGAACTTGCTAAATATTTTTTATTTCTGTTACTTGATTGTAAAAGAATTACTGAAAAAATGATAATATGCAAATTCACTTTATTATGAAGGGGAAGTAACCGCGATGTCAGATTCCACTACCGATGTTTTTCAGTCTATTTTATCACGAAAGTCAATTCGAGCTTTTACTGATCAGCTGGTTGAAAAAGAAAAAATTGCAGAAATTTTGAAACTTGCAGCACGAGCACCATCTGGAACAAATATTCAACCTTGGCAAGTTGTAGTTCTGACAGGAGAAGCATTACGGAAAATAGGACAGGAGCTGACACAACTTTCCTTATCAGGTGTAGAAGGAAAGCGTGAATATTGTTATTATCCGCACCAATGGCGTGAACCTTATCTTTCTCGACGTAAAAAAATAGGAGTTGCTCTTTATAAAAGTCTTGGCATTGAGAAAGGCGAAACGGATAAGATGATTCGACAAAAGGCACGTAATTTTTCATTTTATGATGCACCTGTTGGTCTTTTGTTTACAATGGATCGTGATATGGAAATTGGCAGCTGGCTTGATTTAGGGATGTTTATGCAAAATATTATGTTAGCGGCACGTGGATTTGGATTAGATACGTGTCCTCAGGCTTCTTTTGCTGATTATCACGAAAGAATTTGTGAACTTTTATCCATACCTTCTGATCGGCAGATTATTTGTGGTATGGCTCTTGGTTATCGTGATGTAAGTGCTCCAGAAAACAATTTTGCAACTGAACGTGAACCAATCGAAAATTTTGTGCGTTTTATTGAGTAATATGACGGAAATATTTTAGTGCATTGTTACTTTAAAATTCAAAATATTATAAAATTTATTTAGTGAAAATCTATATTTAAATTTAATATTGATATTGTAGCTGAGCGTTTGTTTTATTAGACATTCTATATTTGAATACATATGTTGTTTTTCATTCTTGTTGGTTCTTTAAAAAATGAGGATGGAAAACACTATAGGAAGAGATTTTTAGAGCAAAAGGTAAGATGGGCAGCGTGCGTATATATTATTGTTGTCATTTTTTAGCTGACTCTATAATAGTTTCTAATTTTAAATTAAAAATAGAATAAGAAAAAGCTAATATTTGCGATTGATATTTAGTTTTGAGGTGATTTGTGTTTTTATCTGTTTTTGAGCTTTTTAAAATTGGTATTGGTCCTTCTAGTTCACATACAATGGGACCTATGACAGCTGCCAATATGTTTTTACAGAAAATTTCTGCGCAGAATTCTTCTTCTTTATCTCGTATTAGAATTGCTCATATCCGTGTGTATCTCCATGGTTCTTTGGCTTTTACAGGAGTTGGTCATGCTACAGATAGAGCTGTTATATTAGGTCTTTTGGGTGAAAAAGCTTCTACTGTGAATCCTGATCACATGGAAGGATTGTTAGAAAAAGTTCAACGTGACAAAAAAGTGCAACCAGAAGGTCATCCAGCTTATCAGTTTGACCCTCAGAATGATATTATTTTTGAACGAAAAGAAGTTTTGTCAGGACACGCCAATGGTCTTGCCTTTGAAGCGTTAGATATTCATAAAAATGTTTTATTACGACAGGTTTATTATTCTATCGGTGGTGGTTTTGTGGTGACCGAGGATGAATTGAGCCGCATGAATGATAATGAAAAACTAGAAATATCTACAGTGCCATATCCCTTTGATTCTGCAAGTAAGATGCTTTCAATGGCGGAAGAATCAGGTCTTTCAATCGCTGAAATGAAGCGTATTAATGAAGAAACAAAGATGGAACGCTCTGTTCTTAACACTGGTCTTGATGATATTTTTTCAGCCATGACAAATTGTATTGACAGAGGACTTTCACAAGAAGGTGAATTACCAGGAGGGTTGCGTGTTTTAAGACGTGCTAAAAAATTGTATAACAAACTTCTGGAAGATTGTAAAAAAAATCATAATCATCCATTTTTAGCAAATGATTGGCTTTCTGTATACGCTATTGCTGTCAATGAAGAGAACGCTTCTGGTGGTCGTGTTGTTACGGCACCTACAAATGGTGCCGCTGGCGTTGTTCCCGCTGTTTTACGTTATTATATCCAATTTAATGATGGATCAGATAGAGAAGGGATACATAATTTTTTATTAACAGCTGCAGCTATTGGTGGTGTTATTAAACATAATGCGTCGATTTCTGGTGCTGAAGTTGGCTGTCAGGGTGAGGTTGGATCAGCATCTGCAATGGCTGCTGCAGGATTAACAGCAGCGTTAGGGGGGACACCATCTCAAATTGAAAATGCTGCTGAGATTGCTCTTGAACATCATTTAGGCATGACATGTGATCCGGTTTCAGGTCTTGTTCAGATTCCTTGTATTGAACGTAATGCAATGGGCGCTGTTAAGGCTGTAACGGCTTCTTCTCTTGCACTGCATGGGAATGGAAGTCATTTTGTTTCTCTTGATGCTTGTATTGAAACAATGCGTCAAACGGGGCATGATATGAGTGAACGCTACAAAGAAACAAGTAAAGCCGGTCTTGCACTTAATGTTGTATCTTGTTAACGCAAAGATAAGCTGAGAAAATAAATTGAGTAATATTAGCACGATGTGTGTTAGTTTAAGCAAATAGTACAATCTATTTCGGATAGGGTATTATTTATTGTGTTATTAAGAAGCGTGAAAATATAGTTTTGTATTAGTTAACTGGTGCCAATATTTTGAATAGAAATGCAAAAAGAACCACAAAAAAGTGGCTGGGTTTTAATAACACGCGTTTAGATATTTGTTGCTCCTAAACGAATTTTTACGGGGACATTTCCATTTTGGCTTGCAACACGTAAGTGAATACGCACGGGAGGATTAGCTAAACGACGGTTTCGATTTGTTTGACAGATAAGAAGACTAACAAAAGAATGTGTATTTAGCTTGATTGGAGCATTTTTTAAATGAGCGAGTTTTATTGCTGCATTGTGAAGAGAACGCAATGAGAAGATGAACGACTGCTTTAATAATTTTTCTTTTTCTGGAGCAGTAGCATTATGTTTCATAGTTGCTATCCTTAATACAGAATTCGAAAACTTCTAATATGCTACAATATAGCAGTTAAATTTTGTTTTCTTTAAACTAGAACAAGCGTTGAGTGCAGCTTTTTTCGATTGGAAACCAACAAAACGTGCGCGATAATAGTGATGTTTATTTTTTTCGAAGAATTGTATATGTGAAGATACATGTTTTAAAGCTAATTTTGCTGCATTTTTTGCTTTTAAAGTCAAAGACTCTGCTTGTTTTTTGCTGGGAAGAGAACCAATTTGGATGGCCCATTTGCCGCTAGTTGATAAAGAAGCAGGAATAACCCTACCAATTTCAGCAGATGTCGTTCTCTGAGGGTTGGGAGTCGGTATAATTGCTTGGTTAACCGCAGCTATTGCAGTATTGGAATCATTAGGTTGTTCTGCAAGTGCAGTTAAAAGAGTTGAAATTTCATCATCAACATTGGTTAGATCTGCTTTAGCAACAGGTATAGGAATAGATGCAGTATTGGGGAATTTGTAGCGAGCAGAAGCAACTAAATGCTCATTAGCTTTTATCTGACGAGCTTTTAGAAAATACTGATTTAATAAATTGGCCATATGAGTGTCACGTTGTGTAGATGATTTTCCTCCCATGACGACAGCAACAATGGAGCGTCCTTCAATACGCATTGATGTTGCTAAATTAGAACCTGACATTTGTGTATATCCTGTTTTAATTCCATCAACACCTTTTATTGTTTTGACTAATCTATTGTGGCTGTTAATTGTCCTTCCGCGAAAAGTAAAGCTTGTTGTTTTAAATAGTTTATATTGTTTTGGAAAATCTTTGCGTAGAGCTAGCGCTAGAATGGCCATATCGTGCGCTGTAGAATAATTTCGGACATCTGGAAGACCCGAAGCGTTTGCAAAATGTGTATTCATCATGCCAAGTTGGCGAGCTTTTTTTGTCATCATTCTCGCGAATTTTTTTTCAGTGCCTCCAAGATATTCGCCGATAGCAGTTGCAATATCATTTGCTGATTTGGTGATTAGAGCTTTAGCAGCTGCTTCTACGGGAATTGTTTGACCCGCTTTAAGACCCATTTTTGTTGGAGGACGTGTTGCTGCATATTTTGAGATAGGAATAGGCATATTTGGTGTTACACGTCGTGTTTCCATAGCTTCAAAAAGAAGGTATAGTGACATCATTTTTGTTAAAGAAGCTGGGTAGCGTTTCATATTTGCATTGGCTTGAAATAACGTTTTCCCTGTATTTGCATCTATAACGATAGCTGCATATTTACCAGGATACATTCCTTTAGGGATAGCGATTGCTCCAGAACAAGAAATAGCGAATGCAATAAAGGTAATTGCTACTTTTTTATAGTAATGCATAATTTTTTTGTAGTTAATACACACTTACGATATCCTATTTACACCGAAAAAATTTTGTCAAGACTTCTTTTTGCTGTTATTTATACAGTTTAAGCGAATGGTGTTACTAATTTGTTTATAAAAATAAGTTTTTGGATTGCTGCATTGAATTTAATTTAAGCATAGGGAAAACTTTCATATTTCATATATAATTGAGTATTGCAATGGTAATGAAAGAATTTAAGATTAATATAGTATTCTATATGGAAAGTTATGGTGATGCAAAAATTCATTATAAATCTTACATTCTGTGTTATGCATGATAAAAAAAGTAAAAATTGGAATGATGATAGAGATGATACTGTTATCATGCCAAAATTAAATTTAAAACTTCAAAAACCTAAGTTATATCGCGTTCTGTTACTTAATGATGATTATACACCAATGGATTTTGTTATTTTTGTTTTAAAAAGTTTTTTTAAAAAAAATTATGAAGAAGCAACCCGTATAATGTTAAAAGTTCATCAGAATGGGGTTGGAGAATGCGGTAGTTATACTTACGAAGTAGCTGAAATGAAAGTTATACAAGTTATGGAGTGCGCACGTCAAAATGAACATCCGTTACAATGTGTAATGGAGCAAAAGTGAGAAATTATGCCATCTTTTACACCTAGCCTTGAAGAAGTTTTGCACCGTGCATTAACAATAGCTACTCAAGCGCAGCATGAGTATGCAACATTAGAGCATCTTTTGCTTGCTCTGCTGGATGATGTTGATGCAAGTTCAGTTATTCGCGCTTGCCAAGTAGATTTAGAAGGGTTGCGAGAGAAATTAAACAATTACATCCAATCAGAATTGGATGCACAGATTAAAACTGATGAAGATACAAAGCCAACGGCGTTTTTTCAGCGTGTCGTTCAGCGTGCAGTGATTCAAGCTCAATCAGCTGGAAAAGATGAAGTGTCAGGAGCTAATATTCTCATCGCGATTTTTTCTGAACGTGAAAGTTATGCTGCATATTTTCTGCAAGAAATGGGAATGACGCGCTATGATGCTTTGCGTTTCATTTCACATGGTGTTGTACGTGAAGATGGATTGTCTTTGTTGCTTGAAGATATTGAAGAACAATTTGATCAGCAGACTTCAAATAATGAAGAAAAATTAACGAATACGCTTGCTACTTACTGTGTTGATTTGAATGATAAAGCGCGTAATGGAAAAATTGATGTATTAATTGGCCGAGAATTAGAAATTGCGCGAATGATACAAATTTTATGTCGGAGATCAAAAAACAATCCACTTTTAGTTGGTGATCCTGGTGTTGGGAAAACGGCTATCATTGAAGGTTTGGCTAAGCTCATTGTTGATGGTCAAGTGCCAGAAGTTTTATCTAATGTAAAGATATTTTCTCTTGACCTAGGAGGAATTGTTGCAGGAACGCGTTATCGCGGTGATTTTGAAGAACGATTGAAACAAGTCGTTAAAGAATTTGAACAGAATCCTAATGCTATTTTATTTATTGATGAAATCCATACATTGGTTGGAGCGGGTGCGACATCTGGTGGAAATATGGATGCAGCAAATCTTTTAAAACCTGCATTATCTTCAGGAACTATTCGGTGTATTGGTTCAACGACTTATAAAGAATATCGCAAAATTTTCGAACAAGATAAAGCTTTAGAACGTCGTTTTCAAAAAATAGATATTCATGAACCATCTGTTTCTGATGCAATTAAAATCTTGAAAGGACTCAAACCTTATTTGGAGGATTTTCATCAGGTTAAGTATACGGATGAAGCGATAAAGGCATCTGTAGAGTTATCTTCACGTTATATGGCTGATCGCCGATTACCGGATAAAGCCATTGATGTTGTTGATGAAAGTGGCGCAGCTCAAATGCTTTTACCAAAAAAACAGCGAAAAAAGAATATAGGTGTTAAGGAAATTGAAGCGACTGTTGCGGTTATGGCAAAAATACCGTCTAAATCTCTTTCTAAGAATGACCAAAAAATACTTGGTAATCTTGAAACAGAACTTAAGCATGTTGTTTATGGACAAGATCAGGCAATAGCAGCATTAGTCTCATCAATTAAATTAGCGCGAGCAGGATTGCGAGAGTCAGAAAAACCTATTGGGAGTTATTTGTTTTCAGGACCAACAGGTGTCGGAAAAACTGAAATTGCAAAACAATTAGCGCTTTCTTTAGGAGTTGAGCTATTACGTTTTGACATGTCAGAATATATGGAGAAGCATGCCGTTGCGCGTTTAATAGGAACGCCTCCAGGTTATGTAGGGTTTGATCAAGGGGGGCTTCTTACGGATTCAGTTGATCAAAATCCTTATGCTGTTTTATTATTAGATGAAATTGAAAAAGCTCATCCAGAATTATTTAATATTTTATTGCAAGTGATGGATTATGGTCAGTTAACAGATCATAATGGCAAGAAAATTGATTTTCGTAATATTATTTTAATAATGACAACCAATGCTGGTGCTTCAGATATGGCAAAATCGGCTATTGGATTTGGTAAGATATCTCGCGATAGTGATGATGTCGAAGCGATTAATCGATTATTTACACCTGAATTTCGTAATAGATTAGATGCTATTATTCCATTTTCACCCTTGTCTCGGTTCGTTATTAATCAAATTGTTCAGAAATTTATTTTTCAGCTTGAAGCGCAATTAATTAATAAAGCAGTTACTTTTGAATTAAGTCCCTCTGCTATATCATGGCTTGCCGATAAAGGATATGATTCTCATATGGGAGCGCGTCCATTAAGCCGTGTTATCCAAGAACATATTAAAAAACCATTAGCTGATGAAATTCTATTTGGAAAGTTACGCAATGGCGGAATAGTTCATGTATTAACACGTAAGTCTGATGGTGGGAAAGAGCAGTTACAGTTAGAAATTTCATCTTCTAAAATGTCTGTTCATTCAAAAAACAATAGAAAAAATAACTTTATCAAAAAACAGATGAAGAAAAAAGACTCTATAATTTAGAGTATTTTAAAGAAATTCTTGAATTTTTTTTGCATGTTCTTCAAGTGTTTCTGTTGATGTTATGACTGCATTATGGAGAGCAAGTTCTACTCCTTCCATACGTGGTATAACATGAAAATGAAGATGATAAACGGTCTGATTGCTTGCAGCTTCATTAAATTGCATAATGGTTACGCCGTCTGCTTGAAAAGCTTTTTTGACAGCATTTGCAATTTTTTGAACGACTTTAATCACTGGAAACAATATTTCAGTATCTGCATCAAGTATATTTCTAGAACCTTTTCGAGGTATAACCAGTGTGTGACCTGGCGCCTGCGGCATAATATCCATAAATGCAATAACATCATCATCTTCATAAACACGAACAGAAGGAATTTCATTGCGAATTATTTTTGCAAAAATATTATCTTTATCATAAGCTTGTTTCATAAAATATTTCCTTTTTACGATGCTTTTTTAAGAAAATAGTTCGTTTATACAATATTTAATTTTAAGATATTGTTTTCATCATACGTTTGCAAAATATAAATTTTATAGCATGCATTTTTTCTTTGTATCAATGTTTGATGTCTGTTAGAAATTACACTTCTATTATCGCTTCAATTTCTACAGGTGCATTCATTGGAAGACTTGCGACACCAACAGCAGAACGAGCGTGTTTTCCAGTTTCTCCGAGGATATTAACGAATAAATCAGAAGCGCCATTGGCAACAAGAGGAATATCTGTAAAGTTAGGATCTACAGCAACAAAAACGTTAATTTTGGTTATTCGTTTTATTTTACTTAAATCACCAAGAGCTGTTTTTATTTGTGCCAGAATATTGATTGCACATATTTCTGCTGATTGTTTTGCTTGCTCAATGTTGACAGTAGCTCCAACTTTTCCGATCGCTACAAGTTTTCCGTTGGAGAGTGGAAGCTGTCCAGAAATAAAGAGCTGATGACCATTTTGTGAGGTAGTTATATAATTTGCGACGGGTTGTGTTGCTTCAGGAATGCTAATGCCAAGTTTTGTTAGGCGATTTTCGATTGAATTGGTCATATTTTAACTCCATAGTTATTTTAAATATCTCTTTCATACAGTTAGTTAAAGTACAAGTCTTTTTGTTTTTTATCTTTTCTCTAACGGTTGTGAGCATTAGAGTAAGAAAAAAGATGTTGAGAAAAATCTTATTATTTTTCGTGATTTTATATTTTGTTTGTCTGTATTCTATGAGCGCAGAAGAGTCTGTTTTTATTGTTCCCCATCGAGCAATTTATGATCTTAAGCTTGATAATGCTTCTGATGGAACTGTAGTGTTGGGGGTATCTGGGCGCATGGTTTATGAGCTTATAGGTTCGGAGTGTCAAGGGTATACGACGCGTTTTCGTTTTGTTAGTCGTATGTACGTTGAGAATATGCCGGTGCGTTTAATCGATCATCAAATGATGCACTACGAAACGGCTGATAGCCTTCAATTTCAATTGAATGCAACAGAGAAAGTTAAACAAACGGTTTCTCGTATTATTGAAGGAAAAGCAGAGCGTATTAACGATGGAATTATAGTTAAATTAAAAAAACCAACAAATAATATACATAAGCTTGAGAAAGCTGATTTTCCCATTATGCAGCTGAAAGGCATTATTCAGCATGCGAAAGCAGGTCATCATTTTTATGAAGCAGTTATGTTTGATGGAACCGGTCATGCAAATCGAGTTATGAGAGAAAGTGTCATCATTGGAGATAAGAAAGATCAAATATTTGATGAAAACGAAAAATTTAGACAGTTAAATACAAAAGAGTATTGGCCTATTACAATTTCTTATTTTGAAGATGTAAATAATAAAGACAGTCTTCCTGTTAACCGCATGAGTTTTCTTCTGTATGAAAATGGTGTGATGCGTGATGTTCTCTTAGATTATGGAAATATTTCAATTTATGCGAAACTCAATACTCTTGAGTTTCTTAGTTTTGATGAAAATATTGAGAATTGCAAACATTAAGTAATATGCAGAAAATAACTTGCAAAAAAATCAAATGTTAGTATGGTGAGTGTTATTCCACACGCGAAATTTGGGTGTTTGCCAGAAAAATTGAGCAAATGTCCGCCGGTAGCGGTTTTTTGTCGCTTTTGTTTCGCGGAGGTTAAACCGGAAAGGATAGAATTATGGCACTACCAGATTTTACTATGCGCCAGCTGTTAGAAGCAGGTGTCCATTTTGGTCACCAGACACATCGCTGGAATCCAAAGATGGCTCCATATATTTATGGTCATCGCAGTAATATTCATATTATAGATCTTACTCAGACTGTTCCACTTCTTCATCAAGCACTTAAGCTTGTATCGGATACTGTTGCACGTGGTGGTCGTGTTTTATTTGTTGGCACTAAACGGCAGGCGTCTGATATTATTGCTGACGCGGCTGTTCGTTCTGCGCAATATTATGTTAATGCACGTTGGCTTGGCGGCATGTTAACGAATTGGAAAACGATTTCTAATTCAATCCATCGTTTACGTAAGCTTGATAAAATTCTTGCTGCTGAGGCGCAAGGTTTTACTAAGAAAGAACGCTTAAATCTTGAACGTGATCGTGAAAAGCTTAATCGTGCACTTGGTGGTATTAAAGATATGGGGTCTGTTCCAGATCTTATGTTTATCATTGATACGAATAAGGAAAGTATTGCTATTCAGGAGGCAAAGCGTTTAGGCATTCCTGTTATTGCTGTTATTGATACTAACTGTGATCCTGATGATATTGATCATCCGATTCCAGGCAATGATGACGCTTCACGCGCTATTTCTCTTTATTGTGATTTGGTTGCTCGTGCGGCTCTTGACGGTATTGCTCGTCAGCAAGGTGCTATGGGTGTTGATCTGGGAGCTAAGGATGATGTTCTTTCAGAACCTGTTTTGGAGAAGATAGATGTTTCTGAAGAGTCTGTTTCAGAAGATGTTGTTTCGGTTTCTGAATAGTGATTCGAGTATGCCAATGAGGGCACTTGTTTTCTAGAGAAAAGGTTATGAGCGTGCACGGGTCATTCTTGCACGCTTTCATTATTATACGACAAAGAGGCAAATATGAGCATTACTGCTGCACAAGTAAAAGAACTTCGGGAAATATCGGGCGCTGGTATGATGGATTGTAAGGCTGCTCTTTCAGAAACAAATGGTGATATGGAGGCTGCAGTTGACTGGCTTCGTAAAAATGGAATTGCTAAAGCTGATAAGAAAGCTGGGCGTACAGCAGCTGAAGGGTTAATTGGAGTTGCGTCAAGTGATTTAAGTGCTGTTTTGGTTGAGGTGAATTCTGAGACAGATTTTGTAGCTCGTAACGATAAGTTCCAAGAAATTGTACGCAATGTAGCAACCGTTGCTCTGGATGCAGATGATTGTCTTGAATCTGTTTTTGCATCCATTTATCCGTCTTCTGAGAAGACTGTGGAAGAAACGATTAAAGATGCGATTGGTACAATTGGGGAAAATATGACGTTGCGTCGCACTGCTAAGTTATCTGTTCAGGATGGTGTTGTCGCTACTTATATTCATAATGGTGTAGCTGACGGTCTTGGTAAGCTTGGAGTTCTGGTTGCAATTGAAACGGCAGGAGATAAGGAAGCAGCTGTTGCTTTTGGGCGTCAAGTTGCAATGCATGTCGCTGCGACCAGTCCATTGGCATTGACTGAAAAGGATGTTGATGCCAGTGCTGTTGAGCGTGAAAAAGCAATTTTCTCTGATCAAGCACGTCAATCTGGAAAACCTGAGAATATTATTGAAAAAATGGTGGAAGGACGCCTTCGTAAATTTTACGAAGAAGTTGTTTTACTTTCTCAAGCCTTTGTTATGAATCCTGATGTTACTGTTGAGGCTGCTTTGAAGGAAGCTGAAAAGTCGATTGGTGCACCGGCAAAAATATCTGGTTTTATTCGTTTTGCGTTGGGTGAAGGTGTAGAGAAGGAAGAGGCTGATTTTGCAGCAGAAGTAGCTGCCGCTGCGAAGAATTAATTATAGACATAGTGAGGAACCGACTATTTTGTGAATTATATTACAAAATTTTTAAGTTGTACTACTGATGTGAAAAAATATGACTAATTTTAAAGGCATCGCGTGACAAAGGTGATGCCTTTGGTGTATCGAGAGGAAAAGAAGATATGTTCTCTTGGAGATTATAAATGGCATTAGCTTTTCAATATAAACGTATCTTGTTAAAAGTGTCTGGTGAGGCACTTATGGGAGAGCAAAGTTTTGGAATTGATGTTGCTGTCGTTGACCGTATTGCTGCCGATATTTCTGAAGTACGCGAAATGGGCGTAGAAGTTGCTGTTGTTATTGGAGGAGGTAATATTTTTCGTGGCGTTGCTGTTGCTTCGCGTGGAGGAGATCGCATAACCGGTGATCATATGGGGATGCTTGCAACAGCAATTAATTCTTTAGCGTTGCGTACTTCATTGATGAAATTGGGCATTGAAACAGTCGTGTTATCTGCGATTTCTATGCCGCAAATTTGTGAAAGTTTTTCGCAACGTAAAGCGATAAGCTATATGAATCAAGGGAAGGTTGTTATTTTTGCTGGTGGTACAGGGAATCCATTTTTTACCACTGATTCTGCAGCTACTTTACGCGCAGCAGAGATTGGTGCAGATGTTTTATTAAAAGGAACTCAAGTAGATGGTATTTACTCTGCAGATCCAAAAACAGATCCTACAGCGCAGCGTTTTGATCAATTAACGCATGTTGAAATTTTGCAAAAGGGATTGTCTATTATGGATACGACGGCGGTAACTTTGGCGCGTGAAAATAATGTTCCTATTATCGTTTATTCTATTCATGAAAAAGGTGGTCTTGCTAAAATATTAAATGGAACAGGACGATTTACGATAGTATCGGAATAAAATATTTAGGGCGTAATTAAAGGAGACAGAAATATGAGTGTTATATCGATTATGGATGATCTAAAACGCCGTATGAATGGCGCTGTTTCAGCTTTTAAACATGAGTTAGGTGGTTTACGGACTGGAAGAGCATCAACGAATTTACTAGAGCCCTTAACAATAGAGGCTTATGGTTCTATTGTTCCTATAAGTCAGGTTGCTAATATTTCTGTTCCAGAGCCGCGGATGCTTTCAGTTTCTGTATGGGATAAAACTTTGGTAGGAGCTGTGGAGCGAGCAATTCGTGATTCTAGTCTCGGTTTAAATCCTATTACGGATGGTACAAATTTACGTATTCCTCTTCCGGAACTCAATGAAGAGCGTCGTAAAGATTTAGTAAAAATTGCACATCAATATGCAGAGCAAGCTCGTATTGCTACGCGTCATGTTCGTCGTGACGGAATGGATCATTTAAAAAAATTAGAAAAAGAAGGGGAAATTAGTAAGGATGAGGCACACAACCTGTCTGAAAAAGTCCAAAACCTCACAGATGAAACCATTATACATATTGATAAAATTTTAAGTGTTAAAGAATCTGAAATTATGCAAGTTTAAGGTTGCTTTTGTCAGGAAATAAAATGTTATATCCGCACCATATTGCCATTATTATGGATGGGAATGGACGGTGGGCGCGTGCACGCGGATTGCCTCGTATAGCAGGACATAAAGCAGGCATAGATGCGCTTCGCCGTATTGTATATTATGCGAGAAAAGTTGGTTTAGAGTGGTTGACGGTTTTTGCGTTTTCATCTGAAAATTGGACAAGGCCTTCTTCTGAAGTGAATCACTTGATGAAGTTATTAAAAAAATTTCTTAAACGAGATCTTTTAGAATTACATAATAAAAATGTTCGCATTCATGTGATTGGCGATCGATCCAGTATTCCAGGAGATGTTTTAGAAAAACTTACTGATGCAGAGAATACAACAAGAAACAATAATGGTCTTAATCTTGTTGTTGCTTTTAGTTATGGAGGGCGTAATGAGATAAGTCGGGCTGCACGTTATCTTGCTCAATTAGTTGTTGATGGTTTTTTATCTCCTGAACAGATTACTGATAATTTATTAGCAGATTATCTCGACACGAAACAAATGCCAGATCCTGATTTAATTATTCGAACAAGTGGTGAACAGCGATTCTCTAATTTTCTTTTGTGGCAGGCAGCATATTCTGAGTTGCATTTTTCTTCTTGTTTTTGGCCTGATTTTGATGAACAAGATCTTGAAGTTGCGGTCGCTGATTATTGGTCTCGAGAGCGTCGTTTTGGTGTATTGAGTCAGTGTGATAAATGTAAATAAATTTACAATATATTTTTTTTGTTTATACTTACTTCATATTTTCCTCCTGTATTTTTGTGTTTCTGGAGATGATTTTGTCTAATATTTCTGCTCGTGTTTTAACATCTTTTGTTTTTGGTATTATTGCTTTGTATTTTACGTGGGTTGGGGGAGTTTCATTTTTTTTCTTTACATGGGGAGTTGGTGGTCTGGTTCTTTATGAGTGGATTAGTATAACAAAAGAAAAGTGGAATTTATTACAAAAAATATTAGCTGGTATATTTTACTTATTTTTTGGTTTATTTTTAATATTAGCTGTGTCAGCTTTACTGCTTTTTTGTATGTTAGTCATTTCAGCATTTTTACTGTATGCTGTGTCATTTAAGAATGTTGGTTGGATCTCTTTTGGCTTTTTGTACTCGTCTTTACCTGTTGTCGCTTTATCTTTTTTAAGAGGATATGAGGATTTAGGGTTTTGGGTTGTTATTTTTTTATTTGCGATTGTTTGGGGAACAGATATTGCTGCATATTTTAATGGGCGTGCACTTGGTGGTCGTAAATTAGCACCGAAATTTTCCCCTAATAAAACATGGTCGGGAGCGCTTGGTGGGAGTATTGTTGGAGTTTTTAATGGTGTTTTAATTGCTTTTTTGGCATTTGATATAAGTCCAACAAATATTTTTATACTGTTACTTTCTCTCACTTTATCAATTGTTTCACAAATTAGTGACTTGGGGCAGTCCTACTTTAAAAGACGATTCTCTGTAAAAGATTCGGGTTTTTTATTACCAGGTCATGGTGGTTTTATGGATCGCATGGATGGTTTGATTGGTGCTTCTTGTTTTCTTTATTTAATTGGTTCACTTTTATCGAGTACAAATGCGCCTTTTAGTTTTTTCTGTATGATTTAATTGAGAGAAAGAGAGTGTTGTATTTTGTGAATCATCTACACAATGTAAGTGATTTATTGTTAAAGGGAGTCAGTGTTGTTTCCGTTATTATGATTATCATCTTTGTTCATGAAATAGGGCATTATCTGGTTGGACAATGGTGCGGTATTAGAGCGGAAATTTTTTCACTGGGATTTGGCCGCAAATATTCAGTTATAAAGATAAGTGTGGTACACAGTGGCGTTTAGCGCTTATCCCTTTAGGGGGATATGTGAAATTTGTTGAATATGAAGAGGGAACAAGTACGTTTTTATCTCAATCAGCGTCTATTTTGTACGGTTCATTTTCAAAAGCTCATGCTTGGAAAAGAGCGGCAACTGTTTTTGCAGGCCCTTTGTTTAATATTCTTTTTACTCTTGTGATTTTTACATTTTTTTTCTTTTCTTATGGACGTGTCATTGTGGAGCCTGTTGTAGGATCTTTGATAAAAAATGCACCTGCTATGCAGGCTGGTTTGACACAAGGTGATCGTTTTATTGAAATGGATGATCAAACTGTTGAAAGTTTTGAAGATTTGATCGCTTACGTGACTTTTCATGGTGGAGATCCTATAAAATTTAAAATGGAGCGTATGGGACAAATATTTAATACAATTATTACACCAGTAGTGGTTGAACAGCATGATGTGTTTGGGAATAAAGTTCATGTTGGTATGATAGGTGTAAGTGCCCCCACTGATCCGGAGAATCCTAAGCGTTTAGATACAGTCTATGAAAAGCACATTCGATATAATTTGGGAGAAGCTATAGGAAAAGCATCAGAACGCGCAGTGTTTATTGTTACTCAAACAATTTTTTTTATGAATCGTTTAATAAAAGGACAAGGAGATCGTTGTCAGTTAAGTGGTCCTTCTAAAACAATTAAAATTGCTTGGAAAATGAGCGAGTCAGGTTTTCTTTCTTTGTTAAGCTTTACAGGTTTTCTTTCAATTGGTATTGGAGTTGTTAATCTTTTTCCACTTCCTCCACTCGATGGCGGGCATTTATTATTTTACGTTATTGAAGCTATTGTTGGAAAACCAGTCCCTGCTAAAGTTCAAGAGATTATTTTTCATATAGGTTTTTTTGTTGTTTTTATATTTATGATTTTTTCTGTATTTAATGATTATTTTTGTTGGTTTCGCTAATTAAATTATGGAAAACATTTTGTAAATTATATATTAGTGTGAGAATACGAATTAAAAGTCGTTTACCATACCCGAAGAACGTTATGGCATTACGTACTATAATAGGTCATTAAGAGGGTAGAAAAAGAAAGTCTCATCTGAATAAAGTTGTTATGGCGGTTAACTTTTTGAGGCATCGTGTCCAGGGAAATAAAATAAGGTAAAGAGCCGATGACTATGAGTTCAAAATTTTTTAATGCAGCATCAATGTTGGTGTTATCTATTATTGTGAGCGCTCCTACAGCAGTGGTTATGTCAATTGCGATGGTTAAAGAGGCACAGGCATCCGTTATTCGTTCTATTGAAGTCCGTGGTGCTCGGCTTGTAGATGAACAAATGATTAGAGATAATATAGGTATTAAAGCTGGGAAAAAAATTGCTCGTGGTGATATTGATGCTGCAGTGAAGGATCTTTTTAAATTGGGTCTCTTTTACGATGTCAAAGTAAACCAAGTAGGAGATAAATTAGTTATTGCAGTAAAAGAATATGAGATTGTTAATAAAATTCTGTTTCAAGGAAATAAATCTCTTAAGGATCATGATTTTAAGCGTTTTATTTCTTTGAAGCCAAATGAGCCCTTTAGTTCTGCTAAATTATCATCTGATATAAAAACGATTCGTGAAGTTTATAAGAGTCTTGGCCGCAATAATGTTTCTGTGACGATTAAAACGGTTAATTTAGGAAGAGGGCGTGTTAATGTCGTCTTCAATATTACTGAAGGTCGTAAGGCAAAAATTTCTGATATCACATTTGTGGGGAATAATGCTTTTGGATCGCGTCGTTTACGTGATGTGATTTCCACAAAGCCTTCGGGGCTTGTTACATTATTAATGAGTGGTGATGTTTATAGTAAAGAGCGTTTGGCAGCTGATGAAGAGGCGCTTCGCCATTTCTATTATAATCGTGGTTATGCAGATTTTAGAATAGTTTCATCTAAAGTCACTTTTGATGAAGCGAGTAATGCCTATAAAATTAATTTCACTCTTGATGAAGGTGCGCGTTATACAATTGGCGATGTTCAGATTGAAAGCGATATTGATGGGATTGATCTTCAGTCAATAAAAAAGACTCTTAAAACTCGTCCGGGTAATATCTATAGTGCGGCACATATTGAGCAATCTGTTGCGATTATTAACAATAAAGTCTCTGATTCGGGATATGCCTTTGTTAAAGTTGATCCACGAGGAAATCGTAATTTTTCAAATCATACGATTTCGATCCTTTATAATATTGAGCAAGGTCCACGTGTTTATGTGCAAAAAATTGAAATACGAGGCAATGAAAAGACACGTGATAGTGTTATTCGCCGTGAAATTGATTTAAGCGAAGGTGATGCTTATAATCAAACTTTGATGCATCGAGCTAAACGTCGATTAGAAAGTTTAGGTTTTTTCAAAGCTGTTAATATTTCGATGATTCCAACTGATAAATCTGATCAGGTGGTTTTAGTTATCGATGTTATCGAAGCTCCAACAGGAGATCTTTCTTTGTCAGGTGGATATACAACAGGTGGCGCGAATTCTGGTATGTCATTTGAGGTGTCTCTTACTGAACGTAACCTTGGGGGGCGTGGTCAATACGTTCGTTTAGGATTAGGCGCTGGGCAGGAGAAGTCTCGAAATTATAGTTTGTCGTTTGTTGATCCTTATTTTTTAGGATATCGCCTTTCTTCAGGTATTGATCTTTTCCGTAATACTTATCGTGCCGATAAAGCATATGATGTACGGCAAACGGGTGGCACTCTTCGATTTGGGATCCCTATTAATGCTAATTTATCTGCCAATTTGGCTTATTCTTATGTAAGAGAAGAGTATGATTTTGGTGGAGATTATGATTTAACTAGTGAACAAGTTATAAAAGAGCTATATCAGAAGTATTCTGGTGCTATTGTTCAGGCTGCCGTACATAGTCCGTGGAATCGTTCATCAGTAAGTTATGGTTTTACTTATAATTCTGTTGATAATATGCGAAATCCGCATGATGGTTTATATGCTCATGTTGTTCAGGAATATGCAGGACTTGGTGGAAACGCAAAATTTTTAAAGACAACTGGGAAGGCGATTATGTATAAGACGCTTTCTGATCGCATGGATCTTGTTGGATTAGTTTCTTTTGGTGGTGGTTATATCCATGAAGTAGGCAAAGATGGTGTTCGTATTTTCGACATGTTTAAAAACAACACAGATATGATTCGAGGTTTCCAATACAATGGTATTGGTCCACGCCAAGTCTCTAATAAGGGTGAGGTCTATTTCTTAGGAGGAACGACGTATATGCATGCAACTGCTGAGGTGCAGTTTCCTGCTCCGGTTGTGCCAGATAACTTAGGTATTCGTTTTGCGTTATTTGCGGATGCAGCAACACTCTATGGTAATAATTATAGACCTGTTCTTGAAGAAGAGGCTCCGGTTACAAATACTGGCAGTGCGTGGCGTACGTCTGCAGGTGCGAGTTTGTTATGGGAATCACCTTTGGGACCATTGCGCTTTGATTATGCTTGGCCAATCACTAAACAAGAAGGAGATCGTGTGCAGAAGTTTAATTTTGGTATTTCTACAAAATTTTAACTTGAGTTTTTTCTAGAGGAAAAATTTTGAAAATAATCCATTGAGCTGGGAGAGAAAGTGTGTTTTAATGGCGGGTACATTTTTTTTTATGCCATCCCGGCAATTGACAGTTGCTAATGTTGCAGAGTTGACGGGAGCAAAACTTCTTAATTCAGAGTTTTCTAATACAATTATAAACACGCTTTCTTCTGTTGAAAATGCTGAGGAAGGATCTTTGGTTTTCGTAGAGCGTCAGAAGTTTTCTGATGCTTTAAAAACAAGTTCTGCAGTTGCTGTTTTTTGTACGCAGGATCTTATTTCAAAAGTTCCTAAATCTATGGCAATTTTGCTTACATCTACACCTCAGCGTGATTTTGCTCAAATAGGACGCATTTTATTTCCTTCTTCTGTTAAACCGATCCCCTGGTTTGGTAAAAACGAAATCTCACCTCACGCGCATATTCATCCGACTGCCAAGATTGAGCATGATGTCTGTATTGAAGCAGGAGCTGTTATTGGAAAAAATGTAGAGATTGGCTCAGGGACTCTTATTTCGTCAACTGCTGTTATCAGTGAAAACTGTCGTATTGGCCGTGAGTGTTATATTGCTCCTAGAGTAACGGTTCAATACTCTTTAATAGGAAATAGAGTTCATCTTTATCCTGGTGTTTGCGTTGGACAGGATGGTTTTGGCTATGTCTCTGGTGTTTACGGTATTGAGAAAATTCCTCAACTTGGTCGCGTGATCATTGAAGATGGTGTAGAAATTGGAGCAAATACAACGATTGACCGTGGGACATTTGAAGATACAATTATTGGTGAAGGGAGCAAAATTGATAATTTAGTACAAATTGCTCATAATGTGAAAATTGGTCGTTATTGCCTTATTGCTGCTCAGTGTGGAATTGCAGGGAGTACATCTATAGGTGATATGTCTCAGCTTGGTGGAAGCGTTGGAATTGCGGATCATCTTCAAATAGGAAAATCTGTTCAGATTGCTGCAGGGAGTGGCGTTATGAATGATAT
The DNA here is from genome assembly GCF_026929975.1 of Bartonella sp. F02. Lineage (GTDB taxonomy): Bacteria > Pseudomonadota > Alphaproteobacteria > Rhizobiales > Rhizobiaceae > Bartonella. Next base: position 285,940 of record NZ_JANHOK010000002.1, on the reverse strand, counting down.
TCCAGATGGTGAAAAATGGTGTGGTCTTCCAGCACGTCCACTTAAACAGTGGTTTCGTGAAATGGCGATTCTGAGGAACATTGGTAAAAGTAAAAAGGGAAAAACATTAATATGATCAGTGCAAAGACACAAAGTTTAGAGTCTGTAGATATTCATAAATTGCTGTCAATATTACCACATCGTTATCCATTTTTACTGATAGATCGTATTATTGAAATAAAAGATGATCAAGAAGCTGTTGGTATTAAAAATGTGACAATTAATGAGCCTCATTTTACAGGACATTTCCCGAAAAGTCCGGTTATGCCAGGCGTTTTGATTTTAGAAGCTATGGCGCAAACAGCAGGAGCAATTTCACTTTTAAGTTTAGAGAATAAAAAATCGAATTTAGTTTATCTTATGACTGTTGATAAGGCGAAGTTTCGCAAACCAGTTATACCGGGTGATCAGCTTAGGATTCGTGTTCAGCTCTTAAAAAAGCGATCTAATGTTAGACGTTTTTCATGTGTTGCAGAAGTAGATAATATTCGTGTTGCAGAAGCGGAAGTTTCTGCCATGATTGTTGAATCAGAATAAATGATAGAATGGGAATTTTGAGATGTCCGGTACGAAAATCCATTCAACTTCTTTTGTTGAAAAAGGAGCACAGCTCGGCGAAAATGTATCAATTGGACCGTTTTGTCATATTAGTTCAAAAGCGGTTATCGGTGACGGATGTCATTTAATGAGTCATATTGTCATTATGGGAGAAACAACTTTAGGTGCCAATAGTAAAGTCTTCTCACATGCTGTTTTAGGTGCAGATCCACAAAATAATAAACATAAAGGAGGAGACACAACTCTTGTTATTGGTGAAAATTGCTTGATACGAGAAGGTGTCACAATGCATAGGGGGTCTGATACAAGTTTGGGGACGACGATTGTTGGCGATAATTGCCAATTTTTTTGTTATGCGCATGTTGCTCACGATTGTCGTGTAGGAAATCATGTAACATTTGCAAATAATGCAATGATTGGTGGGCATGTTACAATTGGTGATTATGTTATTCTTGGTGGAGGTTCTGCTGTTCATCAATTTGTTCGCGTTGGGCATCATGCATTTGTTGGTGGAGTCTCTGTATTGGTTGGTGATCTTATCCCTTATGGAACTGCAGTGGGTGTACAAGCAAAACTTGCTGGATTGAATATTATTGGTATGAAACGTTCTGATCTTGAGCACAAGGAAATTCATGCACTTCGTCACGCAGTTTCCATGCTATTTGATCATAAAAAACCGTTTAAAGAGCGTGTCAATGATGTTTTTTCTTCTTATTCTAGTTCTCAATCTGTAATGGACGTTATTAATTTTATTCGAGAAGAAGGCAAACGTTGTTACTGCACTCCTAGAAATGAATAATAAAGTAGGCGATAATTTTGAACAGGATTAAAAATGTCCTTTAGTGCCAGAAGGTTTCTTGCCGGCCGGACTGCTATTATAGCCGGAAATGGTGTTCTGCCTATTATTATTGCTCAAGAACTTGAAAAGCATGGACAAAATCCTTTTCTTGTTCTTTTGCGTGATGAAGCAGATACTGCACTTTATAGCTATGAGCATTGCGAATTATCAATTATCGAGTTAGCGCGACTTATTAAAGCTTTAAAAGCGGCTGAAGTTTGCAATATTATTTTGGCAGGTGGTGTAAAAAAAAGACCTTCTCTTTCGCAATTGCGATTCGATTGGCCAACTTTGTTGGCTTTACCAAAATTATGTAAAGCCTTAGGAAAAGGAGATGATGCATTACTAAGAGCATTTATTCAAGTTATTGAAAAATACGGTTTTTTTGTTATTGGCGCTCATGAAGTAGTTCCAGATTTACTTGCACCGATAGAGTTTAATTTGACATTACGGCGTGCGACAAAAAAAGAGAAAACTGATATTCTACTTGGATCTGAAGCGGCAAAACTTTTAGGCCAATTAGATATTGGGCAGGCGGTTGTAGCTATTAATGGTCGAGTTATTGCAGTGGAGGGTGCAGAAGGAACTGACAATATGTTACAGCGGGTTTGTGAAATGCGAAAAAGAGAACAAATTCCATCTAAAGGTGGTGTTCTTGTTAAATGTGCAAAACCACAACAAGATCATCGTGTTGATTTACCATCAATTGGACCAACAACAATGATTAATATTGCAAAAAGTGGATTGGTTGGTGTTGCAGTAGAAGCAAACAAAAGTTTGATATTATCCTTAAAAGAAACGGTGGAAGAGGCAAATAAGCATTCACTGTTTATAGAAACATTTGAAAAGAGCAATCATGAATGATCGTTCTTTAAAAATTGCTGTGATTGCTGGTGAAGAATCTGGTGATCAGTTGGGAGCGGATTTAATTTCTTCTTTATCTGATCAGATAGGATGCAATATTCATTTAATTGGTGTTGGTGGTAGGCATTTAGAGGCACTTGGTTTAAAAAGCATTTTTAATGCTAATGATATTGCTTTAATAGGTTTGGGGGCTGTATTAAAAAAATTGCCTCTGTTATTTTTTTATATTCACAATTTGTCTAAATTGATTGCACGAGAAAAACCAGACTGTTTAATTGTTATTGATAGCCCTGATTTTACGCATCGCGTTGCAAAAAAAGTACGTGCTTTAGCACCTTCGATTCCTATTATAAAATATGTTGCTCCAACTGTTTGGGCCTGGCGACCGGAGCGTGCTAAAGCCATGCGTAAATTTGTTGATCATGTTTTGGCGGTTTTTCCTTTTGAAGAAAAAATTATGAAACATTTGAAAGGGCCTCCAACGACTTATGTTGGACATCGTTTATTAACGTATCCACCACTTTTGGCTATTCAAAAAGAAAGAAAACATTTAAATACTAAAAAAATATCACCATCTACACTGATTATTTTACCAGGGTCACGCAGTTTTGAGATTCGCAATTTAATTCCTATTTTTGGACAAGCAATAGAAATTGCCAAACAAAATATTCCTAATTTGCATATTATTTTACCGACCTTATCTCATTTGTTAAATGAAGTGCGTTTTTTAGTTAAAGATTGGAAAAGTGGAGTTGAGATTGTTGTTGGTGATGATGAAAAGTGGCGTGCTTTTGCTGAGGCAGATGTTGCGCTTGCAGCACATGGAACAGTATCACTTGAATTAGCGCTAGCAAAAATTCCTATGGTACTTGGCTATAAACTAGATTATTTTTCTAAATTATTTATTTTCCCGAAAACGACGTTATGGAGTGCAGCTCTTCCAAATATTATTGCTGATCAGCCTGTCGTGCCGGAATATTTTAATGAGTTTTTACGTCCTAATGTATTGGCAAAGCAAATAGAGCAATTGTTGCATAATCATTTACTGCGGCAGGTGCAATTTGATGCTTTTGATAAAATAGAAAAAAAAATGAGAACAGGGGAACCCGCAGGAGTTATCGCAGCTCAGATCGTTAAAAAAATTCTTAAAAAAGATAGAGATATTTAAAATTGCAAATGAAGTAATGATTAATGTTTTATTTTAGCGAGAAAATCACGAGCGCGTTGACTGCTGGGATTAGTAAAAAATATATCAGATGTTGTATCCTCAATAATTTTCCCATTTTCTAAAAAGAGTATTCTTTCTGAAACCTTATTGGCAAATCCCATTTCATGAGTAACGCAAAGCATGGTGATTCCTGTATTTGCGAGTTGAATCATGGTTTCTAAGACTTCTCCAACACTTTCTGGATCAAGAGCTGATGTTGGTTCATCAAAAAGCATTATTTCAGGTTCCAGACAAAGTGCGCGTGCAATAGCAACACGCTGCTGTTGTCCTCCAGATAATTGTCGTGGGTATTTATCACGATGTTTTTCAATTCCTACTTGTGTAAGATAGTGGATTGCTCGTTCTTTTGCTTGTTGTTTGGACATTCCTTGAACTGTAATTGGTGCTAAAATGCAATTTTGCATAACAGTCATGTGAGGAAACAAATTAAAGTGCTGAAAAACCATTCCTATTTTTCGTAAAATATTTTTTTGCTGCTGTAGAGAAGTCTTGCGAATATCAACGTTATGAATACAAATTGAACCTTCTTGTGCTTGTTCTAAATGATTGATACAACGAATTAAGGTGGATTTTCCTGATCCGGAAGGACCACAAATAACAATACGTTCTCCAGATTTTACATCCAAATTGATATCATACAATATTTGAGTATTTTTATACCACTTATTTAAATTTCGAATAGAAATGATCAAATTTTTATTGGCATCGGTGGTTTTTTTATTTTCTGAATTCATCTTTTTGTTTTCTCTTATTGTAGATAGCTCGATTAAATTAACATTTTTATTTAATGAAAAAGCTTTATTCATCGTAAATAGAAAGTTAGACGATTCTCGATAAAAATAACTAAACGATTTATGAGTCCAACGATGAGAAGATAGATAATGGCAGCCCAAACGTAAATTTGAAAATCAAATGTGCGAGAATAAATTAATTTTGTTATCCCCATTAAATCATAAACAGTGACAAGTGAAGCAAGAGCACTCGATTTTATCATCAAAATAAATTCGTTTCCTAAAGGTCTTATTGCTAGAATCATTGCTTGAGGGAGAATAATTTTTAAAAATGTTACAGAATTACTTAATCCCAAAGCTTTGGCTGCTTCACGTTGTTCGAGCGCTACGGATTGAAAACTTCCTCTAAAGATTTCAGATTGATATGCTGCAGAATTAAGTGAAAAAACAAAAAGACAGCAGTACCATGCGTTTTGAAAAAACCACCACAAGCCAACCTGTTTCCAGAATTCACTCATTGATCCTAAACCATAGTAGAGAAGGAATAGTTGAACCAACAAAGGAGAACCACGAAAAAAATAGCTATAAGTACGTGCTGAGTAATGGAGAAATTTATTGCTTGATAGACGTGCAAATGTAATGCTTATTCCTAAAAAAAATCCTAAAAAACAAGAAATAAATGTAAGTTTTAAAGTAACTATAAAACCATCAATAAACTTTGAACCATAAGAATTTAAAAGTTCAGGATTAAGAATAAAATAGAGCCATTCAGGAATCATCTAATTAATTCCTTTTGATATCCTACTTGTGTACGCATTTCTAAATAACGTAGAATTGTAGAAAAACATGCTGAAAATAAAAGATAGAGTAAACATGCGATACAATAAAATAGTAAAGGTTTATTGGTTGCCGAAGCTGCTAAATTAGTCTGTCGCATAATATCAATAAGTGAAATTGTTGAAACGAGAGAGGTATCTTTGAGTAAAGTAAGCCAATTATTAGAAAGTCCGGGTAATGTACTGCGAAGAAGTTGTGGAAAGACGATTCGAAAAAATGTTACTGAACGTGAAAGACCTAAAGCTTTGGCTGCTTCGTATTGTCCCTTATCGAATATCTTAAATGCTCCAAGCCAAACTTCACAAGAAAAAGCAGCAAAAACCATACTGAGCGCAAGAACACCGGCAAAAAAAGCATTTATATTGAATATTATTTGAATATTAAAATACTCAAATATAATCTGAATAAGATTTTGTAGACCATAATAAACCAGAAATAAAGTCAAAAGCTCTGGTAAGCCACGAAATACTGATGAAAATAAAGTCGCTACAATTCTTGCTATTTTTACATTAGATTGTATCATTACTGCGTTTAAAAATCCCAATGGAAGTCCAACAAGGACACAACATAAAGCTAACGATAATGTCATACCTGCGCTTGATAGTATCACAAAACCCCAACCACCATTGCTAAATGATAGCAATGCTAAATTTTCAATCATCTTGGAACTCCCAATATCAAAATATCAGATGGTTGTTTGCAGGTAATAACTGCTTAGTCGATTTCTAAACTAATTTATATTCAATAAATATCGATTTTAAAATATTTTTTTCTAACTTTATCGTATGTGCCATCTGCACGGATTTCTTTTATAGCTTCATTAAATTTTTCTTTAAGATCATGGTTATTTTTACGGATAGCAATTGCGATAGGAAATTTTGTTTCTTTAAGAACTCCTAAAAGTTTGCAACAATTTTTTCCTTCATTATCAAGCCAAGTTATAGCTTGCAATTTATCAACGATGATAAGATCAAGACGATTGCTTAAAAGATCATTATTGACCTCTATAGTTGTAGGATAGAGTTTAATATTGACACCTTTAGAAGCATAATGATCTTCTGCATATATAGCTTGTGTCGTATTTGATTGCACACCGAGATTTTTATTTTTAAATGCTTCTGAAGAAATTTCTTGAATTGTTGAATCTTTAGGCACAATCACTGCTAATGCTGTGTTATAATAAGGATCTGTAAAATCAATTTTTTGTAAACGCTCTTGTGTAGCAGCTAAAGATGCAACGATAGCGTCATACTTTTTAGCAAGAAGACCAGGAATAATGCCATCAAAATCTTGAAGTGTAATGATACACTCCACTTTCATTTTCTCACAAAGCGCATAAGTTATATCAGGATCAAAACCACGCAGCTTGTTACTTGAATCAATATAACTGAATGGAGGGTAGGTGCCTTCACTTGCGATTCTTAGTGTTGTAGCATTAGCCAATTGAGCAAATAATATTGCACTTGTCATAAGAGTGACGGCCAATAATTTCATTGTGGTCTCCTGTTGGATATCTGAATCGATGTGTGGCTATAATATATTGTATTATCTGTAAGATTATTTGAGAGCAATGTAAAAATTTACAGACATTTGTTTTTACTCTAAAATAGAGATGTGTAGTTTAAAAACGGAAAAATCATTTATTACAATACTCTATTTATTATTTTTATATAATTTTCTTTTGAAAAAAGATTATCAAATTTTATCATATACAATTAAAATTGCTTGATAAAAAAGTAAATGAGTTCTTTAACGATTTAAAAATAGGGTGTTCTCTTTTTTACACATAATTAAAGAGAAAAAAGAAATTGAGCATATCAAAGAGCGATTATTTTAAGTTTTGAAATATGGTTCCTAAAATAGGAAAGAGAATCTTTATAATCACTTATTCGTTTTTGTTTATAGAATATTGTTTTAAGTAGCTTAATTTAATAACAGTGCTACAATATTTGTTAATTTAAGTAAGAAGGTTTCAGCTTATCGTTTTATGATAAATAAACGATGAAGAAATTACTCAATAATAACAATTGCTTATTTCAAGAATATAATATTTGTATAAAACGATATAAAATCAATCACTAAAACCTCAATAAATTGAGGTTTTAGTGATTGGGTATTTTATTTTTAGTTTAACGATTATCTATAAGAATATATTGGCGTTCAGCAGAACCCGTATAAAGTTGACGTGGTCGACCAATTTTCTGTTCTGGATCTTCAATCATTTCTTTCCATTGTGCAATCCAACCAATACTGCGCGCTAATGCAAAAAGAACGGTGAACATTTGAGTTGGAAAACCTAAAGCCTTTAATATAATGCCAGAATAAAAATCGACATTAGGATACAGCTTTTTTTCAATAAAATATTCATCACTTAGAGCGATTTTTTCAAGTTCCATTGCAATATCAAAAAGAGGATCATTTTTAATATTCAGTTCTTTTAAAACTTCATAGCAATTTTTTTGCATGATTTTAGCGCGTGGATCATAATTTTTGTAAACACGATGGCCAAACCCCATAAGACGGAAAGGATCATTTTTATCTTTTGCCCGTGCAATAAATTCAGGAATTTTTTCTACAGAGCCGATTTCTTGTAACATTTTTAAACATGCTTCATTAGCACCACCGTGAGCAGGACCCCAGAGACACGCAATACCTGCTGCAATACATGCAAATGGATTTGCTCCTGATGATCCCGCAAGACGTACAGTTGATGTGGATGCATTTTGTTCATGATCTGCATGAAGAATAAAAATGCAATCCATTACTTTGGCAAGCATTGGATTGACTTTGTATTCTTCATGAGGATTAGAAAAGCACATGTGAAGAAAATTTTCAGCGTAGTTGAGGTCATTACGAGGTTTAATAAATGGTTGCTGGACACTATGTTTATACACCATAGCAGCAAGTGTTGGAATCTTTGCAACAAGATTCATAGCAGCTGTTATTCTTTGTTGAGAATTTTTTATATCAATAGTATCATGATAAAAAGCTGAAAGAGCACCAAGGCAAGCAATCATCATAGCCATAGGATGAGCATCATGATGAAAGCCACGGAACAGTTGTGGGAGTTGTTCATCAACATCCATATTTTGCGTGATAAAAAGGTTAAAATCGTCTTTTTCCTGTTTTGTTGGCAATTCTCCATGAAGTAGAAGATAACAACTTTCAAGAAAGTTGCCATTTTCAGCTAACTTATCGATAGAATAACCACGATAAAGCAACATTCCTTTGTTACCATCAATATAAGTGATTTTTGATTCACAAGAAGCTGTAGAAGTAAAGCCAGGATCGTAAGTAAAAACACCAGTGTTTTTATAGAAAGAAGTAATTTCAGTTACATCAGGACCAATAGTTCCTTTACGCACTGGTAATTCCGTTTTCTTATCATTTACGGTAATGTATGCTTTATGTTCAGACATTAAAAATTTCCTTTCGGGTTTCTCATTTACAAAATGAGATTCCACTTTTTTATCAGATCGATCGATACTATAGTTAAAGCTTTCCTACTCATATTGCGTGTAGATTTACTCTAAAAGCAAGCTTATGCAATCTAAAAATATTTTTGTTTTCAGTTTTTGCAAAACTATACTTAAATTTTTTAAAATGAAAAATATTTCAAATTGTTTTTAAATATTTACACTTCATCCATTTGGTTAAAAATATTTGATATTTTTTCTTAAGGTGTGATTGAAGTTATTTGATCTTTGATGCGGTTAAGAGATTCATTTCGTCCCAATAAAACAAGAACATCAAAAACACCTGGCGATATTGCGCGCCCTGTAAGTGCTGCTCGGAGTGGTTGGGCGATGACACCGAATTTAATGTTTTTTTCTTGTGCATAATGTCGCAAAGTTTCATCTAATACTTCTGAGTCCCAATTCTGGCATAATTTGAGAGCAGAATAAATATCTTTTAAGATGATTTTATTACTTTCATTTAAAAGTTTTTTTGCTTGTTCATCAAGAGATAATGGTCGTTTCATGAAGAGAAAAGCAGCACCTTCAATGAGTTCAATCAATGTTTTCGAGCGCTCTTTCAAGCTTGGTATTGCAGCTAAAAATTGTGATTTATGCTGCTCATCCAGTTGTTCGATAATTTTAAAATCGTCTTTAATTTTCGGCAGAATATTAAGTGCAGAGTCAAAAAGACTTTGATCACTGCTTGTTCGTATATAATGTTTGTTGATAGCATCGAGTTTCTTGAGGTCAAAACGAGCGGCGCCTTTATTAATATCATCAATATCAAACCAAGAAATCATATCTTCAAGAGAGATGAGTTCATCATTTCCGTGACTCCAACCGAGACGAACGAGATAATTCCGTAGAGCAGAAGGGAGATATCCCATAGTTCTATAGGCATCAACACCTAGTGCACCGTGTCGTTTAGATAATTTTGCACCATTTTCACCATGGATAAGAGGGATATGCGCCATGATAGGAATATTCCATCCCATTGCATTGAAAATAATTGTTTGTCGAGCTGCATTGGTAAGATGGTCATCACCACGAATGATATGTGTTATAGCCATATCATGATCATCAACAACAACAGCAAGCATATAAGTTGGAGTCCCATCGGAACGCAAAATAATAAAGTCATCAAGATCTTTATTAGGAAAACGAATTTCGCCTTGAACGCGATCGTGTAAAATCGTTTCTCCATCTTGTGGTGCCTTAATTCGAATAACAGGTTTGATCCCTTTGGGCGTTTCAGAAACATCACGATCACGCCAGCGACCATCATAACATGGTGGACGACCTTCTGCTCGAGCTTTCTCTCGCATTTCAGCTAGTTCTTCAGGTGAGGCATAGCAATAATAAGCTTTACCATTTTTGACTAATTGCTCAGCAACTTGACGATGGCGTTCTACGCGTTCAAATTGTGAGATAGGTGCTCCATCATAGTCAAGTCCCATCCAGTGTAAACCATCTAGAATCGCTTGAACAGCTTCTTTTGTAGAACGTTCTCGATCTGTATCTTCGATACGGAGAAGCATTTTTCCACCGGTATGTTTTGCGTAAAGCCAATTAAAGAGAGCAGTGCGTGCACCTCCGATGTGAAGAAAGCCTGTAGGTGATGGTGCAAAGCGGGTGATAACAGACACGGATATTATCCTCTAAATTAATATGTTATTTATTAAGGCTTTATTGAAAACCTATGTTAGCATAGGTAATAGCGCGTACAATAGTGGCATTGCAAGTAAAGAGGGGATTTGCAGATGCTCAATGAAAACGAAATTAAAGATGACGCATTAATAGGGTATTTGTCTCAGAAAAAAAATATAAATTTTATACAAAAAGACGATTTTTCTATTATTGATACTGCACCTAATGCTTTTTATCATGAACACAAAAAAACGCTATTAACATCTTTAAGAGATAAAGTGCTTCTTGGAAAGCAGTGGTTCGTAAACTGTATCAAAAAAGAAATTTCTTTTGGGCTGCTTTTCGTATTAGTTTTTGTATTTTTTGCTACAGGCATTATTTTTTATTTTCATTTATATCGAGAACCAACTTGGAAGCATTTGGTTGTTACGGTTATTCTGCTTCTTACTATATTGTTTGGATTTCGACATTGTAGAAAAATATGGTTTATTACGGGGTTTTTATTTTGTGTTGTATTAGGTATGCTGGCAGCGAAAATAGAAACGTGGCGCATGTCTACACCTATGTTGATTCATGATGTTTCCACTATTTTAACTGGAAGAATTGTTTCTATTGAATCAATGGACAAAGGTAAATTTCGTTTAAAGGTGGATGTTTTAAAAACAGAAGCTCCTTTTTTACATCATGGGCCTAAGCGTGTTCGTCTAACGACAAAATATTTGCCATATAGAGTAGTTCCTGGTGATGGGTTGTATGGAAAAGTAAGGTTGCGCGCTTTATCTGGTCCTGTTCGTCCAGGAGGTTATGATTTTAGTTTTTATAATTATTTTAAAGGAATTGGTGCCCAAGGGATTTATTTAGGTAAACCCAAAAAGATATCTGTTTCTCAACCTGATAAGATATTCCCAATTCTCTTTCAGAAAATTGAAAATTTACGGATGAGAATGACAAAGAGAATCCGTAAAGCAATTATTGGAGAAGAAGGCAATGTATCTGCAGCTCTAATAACAGGAGAACGGGGTGGAATTTCACAAAATACGAATGAAGCATTGCGTATGGCTGGATTGGCTCACATTTTGTCAATCTCAGGTTTGCATATGGCTTTACTAAGTGGTATGGCTCTTCTTGTTATTCGCAGTTTTCTAGCACTTTTTCCCGTTTTTTCATCTTATTATTCATCAAAAAAAGTTGCTGCTCTTGTTGCGTTGGGGATTACAGTCTTTTATTTGCTATTGTCGGGTACAGCGGTTGCAGCACAAAGAAGCTTTATAATGATTGCAGTCATGCTGTTTGCTGTTTTGTGTGATCGCTCAGCTTTGACAATGCGCAATTTAATTATTGCTGGTATGGCAATTTTGGTTGTTCGTCCGCATGAAATATTAAGCCCGAGTTTTCAAATGTCTTTTTCTGCAACTGCAGTTTTGATTGCTGCTTTTGGTTGGTGGAGTGACAGAAAATCTTCTTGTGGAAGAAAAACAACAGTATCTTATATTGGAAGTGGCATTCTGCGTTTTATTTTGTTTTCGATAGTTTCCATTTGTGTATCATCACTTGTGGCTGGTTCTGCTAGCGGAATTTACGCTGCTTATCATTTTTCTAATGTAGCACCTCTGGGTATTATTAGTAATGTTTTAGCTTTGCCCATTGTGTCAATTTTAGTTATGCCATTTGGGTTAATAGCAGCACTTGCAATGCCTTTTGGACTCGAGTGGTTGCCACTCCAGGTGATGGGGTTTGGTATTTATCTTGTAATAAAAATTGCCTATGCTGTAACGGCTATTTCGCCTGTTTTGAATCCTGGATTTATGTCTTTATCTATCTTAGCTTTACTCAGCTTAGGTCTTGTTGGGTTAACTTTTTGTGTGACATCTATAAGACTTTTTTTTAGTATTTTTATTTTCTCTGGTATTTTTGTATATATGGCACATTCCTCTGTGCAATTAATTATTGCCGAAAATATGAGGCTTGTGGGGATCATCAATAATGAAAAATTATATATAGATCGTTATCGTGCTTCTAAATTTATGACATCTATCTGGGGAAAATCATTTCATACCAATAAAATTATTAAACCAACAAAATATGGACCTTCACTTAAGGGACAATTCTTTTGTGATAACAACAATAATGTTTGCATCTCTTCATTAGATAATGGACTGAAGATTACTGTTTTGCATGGCAAAATAGAGAAATGTATAGAAGCTGATATTATCATTAAAACATTTGAGACATATGATGAAATATGTGATGATGCTACGCAAATAACATTTACACTTCAACAATTATTATCACGAGGGAGTGTGATGATGACTAAAAATAGAGATATTATATGGTCTTCTGAAGGTTTTTATAGACCATGGAATGTGCATAGACAAAATGCAAAAGGATAATTGATTGGTAAGGATGTTCCATTTAAATATATAAAAATATAGCTCTATTCTAATTTTTTGAAGGAATAGAGCTACATATCAAAGGTGCGTAATTAATTACAAAGTCTTATAATCAATTAGCATAATGGATTTTACTTAAATTCAGGAACATCTGCATTGAGCTGACTATATTTCTCTTCTCCAATTGTGTTAAGAAGCTGAATTTGAGTTTCAAGAAAATCAATATGATTTTCTTCATCCTCAAGAAGTTCATCAAATAATTTTTTTGAAATATGATCAGATAATTTAGCACAAGTTTCACGTGATTTGATGTAGAGTTCTCGAGCATCATGTTCACTTGCAAGATCGCATTCTAAAATTTCTCTGAGATTTTTTCCAATACGAAGTGGAGCAAGAGTTTCAAGATTCGGACGTCCTTCAAGAAAAATAATTCGCTTAATAATTTTATCTACATGTGCCATTTCTTCTATGGATTCTCTGCGTTCTAACTTGGCTAGTTTCGTAAAACCCCAATTTTCTATTAGGCAAGAATGTAATAAATATTGATTAACGGCACTAAGCTCAAGTGCAAGAGCTTCGTTGAATAGATCGATGATTGTTGGATGACCCTTCATTGTATTTTATCTTTCTACAGTTTTATGGCATGAACATAATCAAAATAAAATTAAAAGAAACGCTGCACATTCTTTGATTACGCTTAAGCTTTTTCTTGGACTAGATCTTATTATTTTACCATTTTATTTAGAATAATCAATGATTAACATTTTTTTGGAACCTATAATTAAATAGGAATTTAACTTTTTATAGAAGTGTGAGATTCACACTTTTTTCAGAAATAAAATTAAGTAAAATTCATTATTTTTAAATATAGGAAATTTCAATAAATTGACAAATGAATACAGTTGTTAAACCTTATATTTTATTTTTTAATATAATTTCATTATAACTAAACTAACATTGTTTAGCTGGAAATTATTGAATAGATACAGTGGACTAGTATAACAGATTGATTTTTTGTTATTCATTCATATGAATATTCAATGATCGGTACAAGGAGAAATTATTATTTATGGATGTACAAGATCTAAAAAAAAAGGCAGCAACTGAAGCACTTGAATTTATTCAAGATGGTATGCGACTTGGAATAGGTACTGGCTCTACAGTTAATGAATTTATTCGACTTCTTGGAGAACGTGTTACGGAAGGTTTACGTGTGATTGGTGTTGCTACTTCATACCGTTCTGAAAAATTATGTCGTGATTTTGGAATTCCTCTTGCTACTTTGGATCAATTTCCTGAGCTTGATCTTACTATCGATGGCGCTGATGAAATTGGTCCCAAGATGACCTTAATTAAAGGAGGAGGAGGAGCATTATTGCGTGAAAAAATTGTAGCAACAGCCTCTCACTCAATGCTTGTCATTGCAGATGAAACAAAAGTAGTAAAAACACTTGGTTCTTTTGCGTTACCAATAGAAGTTAATCCATTTGGTATAACTGCTACACGCAAAGCTATTGAAAAAATATTGAATAATTTAGATTTTTCAGGAAAAGTTACATTAAGAATGAATGGAGAAAGCCCTTTTGTAACTGATGGTGGACATTTTATTCTTGATGCATTTTTAGGTCATATTATGCAGCCAAAATTATTATCAAGCGCACTACTTGAGGTTCCTGGTGTTGTTGAACATGGTCTTTTTTTGGAATTAGCATCTCATTCAATTATAGCGATGAAAAGTGGAGAAATAAAAGTTTTAAAACCATTTGATCTTTAGATAAAATAGTTCATATGTTCAAATGTTCACTATACATAAAGGCTATTAAAAGATTTTACGTAAGAATGGTGAATTTGAATTAATAACAATTGTGGGAGTAAACAGTGAATGAAAACGCTCTTTTCTTTTCAAAACTTGATAGTATCGTTTAGTGCTACCATTATTTTAGTCATGAATATGGGAATGGTTTGTGCTCAAAATGTGAGTGATGAACATTTAGATTCGGCAAAAAAAGCGATTAATGCTATTCATGCAACTGATCAATTTGATAGTTTTTTTTCATTAGCTGCGCGTGATCTTAAAAATGAATTGATAAACAATGATCCAAATTTGGCTACAGAAATTTCTGAAATTGTTGATAGGGAAGTTTTAGTTTTGGTTAAGCGGTACGCTGATTTAGAGAAAGAAATTGCTCTTATATATGCGAAATATTTCACACGAGAAGAACTTAATAAAATTACAGAATTTTACAATTCTAATGTTGGTAAAAAGTTTTTAACAGCGATACCTAATATTGCACGTGATGCTTATTCTGCGTTTGAGTTATGGCGTTCTGTTATTGAACAAGATCTTGTAAAAAATGTAGAAAAAGAGCTGTCTAAAATCATTAGTTTAAATAATTCTGTTTCTCCTGTAAAGATGAGTTCTCCCATAAGTTCAAAATAATTGTATCAATGCTATTTAAGATTTAACAATTTGAACGTTAATTCCAAATAAAGAGATGATCTTAATAATATAATAACACAAAAGATCAGCTCTTTAAGGATATCGCATTTATAAAAATTATATTGATAAATAAAAAATGATAATAGTCTGTACAATATTGGATGTCCAAAAAGAGGTATTTTATTGTGTCTTTTGATTTTGATTTATTTGTTATTGGCAGTGGATCTGGTGGAGTACGTGCTGCTCGGCTTGCTGGAGGACTTGGCAAGCGTGTTGCTATCGCTGAAGAATACCGTGTAGGAGGCACTTGTGTTATTCGCGGTTGTGTTCCCAAAAAACTATTTGTTTATGCATCACAATATGCGCAAGAGTTTAGTAAGAGCCTTGGTTTTGGATGGACATGCAATGATCCCATTTTTAATTGGGAAAAGTTGGTTGCAGCTAAAGATAAAGAAATATCGAGATTGGAGAATATTTATCATCAAATACTGAAAAACAATAATGTTCATATTTATGAGAGTCGTGCTGTTTTTGTAGATGATCATACAATAGAATTTTCTGCGACAGGTGAGCGTGTCAGAGCAGAAAAAATTTTGATTGCGACGGGAGCAAAAACTACACGAAATCCTGCAATAATAGGAAGTGATTTATGTCTTACTTCCAATGAAGTTTTTGATCTTAAAGAATTGCCAAAATCAATCATAATTTCTGGTGGTGGGTATATTGGTGTAGAATTTGCCAATATTTTTCATGAATTAGGTGTAAAAACCACATTAATCCATCGTGGTGATTTAATTCTTCGTAATTTTGATCATGATTTACGACGTTTATTGAATGATGCAATGATTGAAAAAGGCATTTCTATTATTTATGGGGCAACAATTTCTCAAGTTAAAGAAAACGATAGTCACTATGATGTTGTTTTATCAACTGGAGAAACTATCAATGCTGATAAAGTGATGTTGGCGACAGGACGTGTACCAAATACAGAAAATTTAGGTCTCGAAAAAGCAGGCGTTAACCTTGATGAGTCTGGTGCAGTTATTGTTGATAAAATGATGAGAACCAATATACCTCATATTTGGGCTGTTGGTGACGTAACAGGCCATATTCAATTAACACCTATTGCGATTCATGAAGCAATGTGTTTTGTTAAAACTGCATTTAAGAATACTCCCACTGCGCCAGATTATGATTTAATTGCAACAGCTGTTTTTTCTCAACCAGAAATTGGAACAGTCGGTCTTTCAGAAGAAGATGCGATACATCATTATAAACATGTTGAAATTTATCGCACGCAATTTCGTCCAATGCGTAATACCCTTTCTGGTAGTTCAGAGAAAATTTTTATGAAGCTTGTTGTTGATGGTGAAAGTCGCATAGTCGTTGGCGCGCATATTTTAGGGGAAGGCGCTGGTGAAATGGCTCAGCTTATAGGGATTTCTCTCAAAGGGAAATTAACGAAAGATGTATTTGATGAAACTATGGCGGTTCATCCAACGACAGCAGAAGAATTAGTAACGATGTATGAGCCGAGTTATGTTTACAGAAATGGAAATAAAATATAAAATTCAATAATCCATGTTATGGTAAGCTGTAGGGTTATTTCGCATTATAGTCTGTGTGGAAAGATACAAGTAAGGATAGGTTGCATATTGGGATTTTGTTGATTTTGATGAATTTTTGCAATTTGTCGATATTCTTAATTTTGACAGTGAATTGGATTGGCTTTTTGATTATAAAAAGATTCGAAGTTTTCATTTTGAGAACGTTTTGTACGACCAAATATAGAAAATATAGAGTTTGATAATTCTATAAAGTAATGTATGGCACTATAATGCGGAGCCGTTGAAAATAGTTATCAAATATATTTTCGAGTATGCTGTAAAGAAAATCGAGATATTATAAATTGGTAAGGAAGAATTTATTCACGCAGCATTTAGAGAGAAGCTTTTTTATGAATTGAGTGTGCAAATGATAGGTGTATACTCTTTTATTAAAAAGTTACACAGTTATCTTTTCGGCGATTTTTAATAAATGAAATGCCTTTTGATAAAAATAATTTTGGTGATTGAAACTAAACTGTAGGCACGCTAAATTAATTTGATGACGCAAAGGCTTATAAAAAATGATTTTCGAGTTTTAGTTGCTCAATTAAATCCTGTTGTCGGTGATGTTGAGGGCAATTTTTCTCTTGCGGTTATGGCGCATCAGGAGGCTCAAAAACAGAATGCTGATGTTGTTCTGTTAACAGAGCTTTTTATTAGTGCGTATCCCCCAGAAGATCTTGTTTTAAAATCTGTTTTTCTAGAAGCATGTGAGAATGCAATAAAAAAATTAGCACAAATAACAAAAGAAGGGCCTGGAATTGTTATTGGTGTTCCGTTAAAGCGTGGGGATGCTATTTATAATGGGGTCGTGCTTCTTGATAATGGGAAAGTAATTGCGGAACGCTTAAAATTTGATCTCCCTAATTATGAGCAATTTGATGAAAAACGTGTTTTTTCTCCTGGTTTATGTTCTGAGCCTATCGTTTATCGTGGAATAACGTTAGGAATTGTTATTTGTGAAGATATTTGGAATGATTCTTCTATTTGTACGAAACTGAAGAATAAAGGAGCAGAAATTATTTTTGTTCTTAATGGATCTCCTTATTGTCGTGATAAAATATTTAGACGTATGGAGATTGTTTGCGCACAGGCCATTCACTCTGGAATTCCTATTATTTATGCAAATCAAATTGGTGGTCAGGATGAGTTGGTTTTTGATGGAGGCTCTTTTGCTTTTGATCAACAAGGTCTAGTGGTATTTCAAATGAAACATTTTGAAAGTCATATGGCGTTAAGTCATTGGAAGCGAAAACCTGCCGGATGGCAGTGTATTTCTGGTCCAAATGAGAAAATTTTGGATGGTTTGGCTGCTGATTATCATGCTTGTGTTTTAGGTTTAAGAGATTACGTTAATAAAAATCGATTTAAAGATGTTATCCTTGGTCTCTCGGGAGGAATTGATTCCGCATTGTGTACAACAATGGCAGTGGATGCTCTTGGAGCAGAAAGAGTTCGTACTGTAATGATGCCTTATCATTATACGTCACAAGAATCTCTAAAAGATGCTAAAGAATGTACACATCTTTTAAATTGTCATTATGAAATAATCCCTATTTTTCAACCCGTTGAGGGATTTTTAAGTGCAATGTCTTCTGTTTTTTCAGGATTGTCATCTGATATTACAGAAGAAAACCTCCAGAGTCGCGCACGAGGAACTATTTTAATGGCTCTTTCAAATAAGTTTGGTTCTATGGTTGTGACGACAGGGAATAAATCAGAAATGGCGGTGGGGTATGCAACACTTTATGGTGATATGAACGGAGGATTTAATCCTATTAAAGATGTTTATAAAACACAGGTTTATGCATTAGCGGAATGGCGTAATGAAAATCATTCATCAAATTTTTTGGGGCCTAAAGGGATTGTTATTCCGAAAAATATTATAACAAAGGCGCCTTCTGCAGAGCTGCGAGAAAATCAAAAGGATGAAGATTCTCTTCCATCTTATCCTATTTTGGATGATATCTTAAAATCTTTTGTAGAAGATGACATGAGTATTGCTGATATTGTTAAATGTAGAGAGTATTTACGAGAAACAGTTGAGAAAGTTGAACATCTTCTTTATTTATCTGAATATAAGAGACGGCAATCTGCGCCTGGTATAAAAATTAGTAGTAAAAATTTTGGTCGTGACCGCCGTTATCCCATTACCAATCGTTTTCGTGATAGAAGTTGAGCATGATTTTATGATAAAAGTCCGTTTTGCCCCATCTCCAACAGGTTATATTCACATTGGGAATACGCGTATTGCGCTGTTCAATTGGCTTTATGCACAGGCTCATAGTGGAATATTTATTTTACGCTATGATGATACAGATATTGAGCGTTCTCGACAGGAATATGTTGATGGTATTTTGCAAGATCTTGAGTGGTTGGATGTTAAACCGGATGAAATTTATTATCAATCAAAGCGATTTGGTCGATATGATGAAATTACGGAAAATTTGAAGCAGCGTGGTCTTCTTTATCCTTGTTATGAAACTGTGGAAGAATTAGAACGGCGTCGTAAAATTCAGCTTTCACGCAAATTACCTCCCGTTTATGATCGTGCTGCTTTAAAATTGACACCAGAAGATAAAAAGACATTTGAAGCTCAAGGACGCAAGCCTCATTGGCGTTTTCTTTTACCTAATTTTGAAAATGATCCGTTTCACACTAAGAGAACAGAAGTTCATTGGGATGATATTGTTAAAGGAAAACAGACAATAGATTTAGCGTCTCTTTCAGATCCTGTGTTAATTCGTGAAGATGAAAGTTATTTGTATACGCTACCTTCTGTTGTTGATGATATAGATATGGGTATTACACATATTATTCGTGGGGATGATCATATTACCAATACAGGCACACAAATTGCTCTTTTTAAAGCTCTCAATGCAAAAGTACCGATTTTAGGTCATATTAATTTATTGACAACAGTTTCAGGAAAAGGGCTTTCAAAACGCAATAATGATCTCTCTATTCGTTCTTTACGAGAAGAAGGATTTGAATCAATGGCTATTCAATGTCTTTCTGTTTTGATTGGAACATCGCAAAATGTGTGTGCTTATTCTAATCAAGCGACTCTTTTAGAACATTTTAGTTTGCAAGATACATCAAAATCGATTGCAAAATTTGATACTGCTGATCTTTGTGTATTGAATAGTCACCTTGTTCATGAATTAACTTATGAAGACGTAAAAACACGTCTTGAACAGCTTTCTATTTATGGAGACGAAGTAAAATATTTTTGGGAAGCTATAAAAAACAATATTGATAAAGTCAATGATGCAGCTTTATGGTGGGAAATTATTCATGATGAGAAAAAATTTGACACAGTTGCACTTGAAGATCGTGAATTTGTACGGCAATCCGTTGATTTATTGCCCAAAGATGCTTTGAGTGATGAAAGCTGGAAGATTTGGACAATGGCATTAAAAGAAAAAACAGGACGTAAAGGAAAAGCGTTATTTATGCCGTTGCGTCAAGCGCTTACTGGAATAGACCATGGGCCTGAAATGGGGAAACTTTTGCCTCTCTTGGGTCGTAACAAAATAATAAATCGATTGACCATTTAAGAGAAATAAAAATGGTAAGAAGTGTTTTGTTCATTTTACAGTGAACTTCTACTGTTTGATTTTTTTGTTTAATCACGAATTTTTATCAGCATAAATGCAGGAATATCCTCACCAAATCCTAAAGGTGTAAAAGCTTTATCTTCTTTATGGAGATGTTGATTCTGCGAAGGAGATTTTTTTTGCATTTTTTTGATTTGAGCATTGGATTCATTATCAATATTTTTCTTTGATGTTCTTGCAGATTTCTTTTTTGAAACAACATCATTTTTATTTTTATGAGTTGTTAAAGTTGATAGATCTCCATCGAGCCATTCGATCTTTTCTTTGCTTATTTCTTCAATAGCACTGATATATTTTTCATCAGTTTTTGTTACAATTGTAAAAGCCTTTCCACTTCGTTTTGCGCGTCCTGTTCGACCAATTCGATGGACATAGTCTTCAGCATGTGTTGGTACATCATAATTGAAAACATGGCTTACATCTGGGATATCGAGTCCACGCGCAGCAACATCAGATGCAACAAGAAATGTAATTTTATTATCTTTGAAATTGGCTAGCATATTCATACGTGCATGTTGATCCATATCACCATGAAGTGCTCCTACATTGAAGTTACGTTTTAGAAGTGAGTGAAAAAGCTCAGATATATCTTTTTTTCTATTGCAGAAAATAATAGCATTTTTAAGTTCACTCCCCTCATTATGAATGAGTTCTCGTAAAACAGCTCTTTTTTCCCACGGTTTACTTCCAGATTTTACGAGTCGTTGTGTAATTGTTTGGGCTGTTGAAGATGCTTTTGTTACTTCAATATATACAGGGGAATGAAGAAATTGCTCTGTTAATTTTGCGATTTCTGGTGCCATTGTTGCTGAAAAAAACAATGTTTGGCGTGTAAATGGAGTAAGTTTGCAAATGCGTTCAATATCAGAAGCAAAGCCCATATCTAACATACGATCAGCTTCGTCAATGACGAGAATTTCAACACCAACTAAGAGTAATTTTCCACGTTCGAAATGATCAAGAAGGCGTCCTGGTGTTGCAATGAGAACATCCACACCTCGTTCAAGTTTACGATCTTGATGTTCAAAAGAAATTCCTCCAATTAAAAGGGCAACATTTAAACGATGATTTATTCCATATTTATCGAAATTATTTTCGACTTGTGCTGCAAGTTCTCGCGTTGGCTCTAGTATAAGAGTGCGAGGCATTCTTGCTCTTGCTCGACCTTTTTCGAGTAAGGTAAGCATGGGTAAAACAAACGAAGCAGTTTTTCCCGTGCCCGTTTGAGCAATACCTAAAACATCTTTTTTTTGAAGAATATGAGGGATTGTTTCACTTTGAATAGGTGTTGGAACTGTGTATCCCGCTGATTTTACTGCTTTAACAACCTTCTCTGAAAGGCCTAAGTGATCGAAATTGTTCAAAGATTGCACCATTTTTTACAATTTTAACATAGCTATCCAAGTTATAAGTAAGGTTAAATACTTCTATATTTATTCAAAAGGGTTAAGGTGCATTTATAAAAAAGTCAACTACAACCATTATACTAAATATTATATATAAAAAAGATAATGAAGAAAATTAATGGCGAAACTGTTCAGATAAGATTCGCTCATCCCATGAATGATCAGGATCAAACAGAATAGAGGCCGTTACTTCTGTTGCTGATGAAATAGTAACGGAATGAACTGATTTTACTTCAACATTATCAGCTGCAGCATTAACGGGACGTTTATTAGGTTCAAGCATATCAAAGCGAATAGTTGCAGTATTTTGGAGTAATGCTCCATGCCAATATCGAGGACGAAAAGGACTCACAGGAGTGAGCGCCATAAGGGGTGCTATGAGAGGGAGGATAGGTCCTCGTGCAGATAAGTTATATGCAGTAGATCCTGCTGGTGTTGCAACAAGAATACCATCGCAACTGAGTTGTTCCATTCGTACTTTATCATCAATGCTGATGCGAATTTTAGCTGCTTGGTAAGATTGGCGGAATAAAGATACTTCATTGATCGCAAGTGCTTTAACATATTCTTGATTCTCAGTATAAGCGATCATACGCAAAGGGTGAATTTCTTTTTTATGTGCAGTCGCAATGCGTTTTGGTAAATCTTTTTCACGAAATTCATTCATAAGAAAACCAACGGAGCCTTGATTCATACCATAAACAGATTTTCCAGTATTCATGACGTTTCGTACTGCTTGTAACATAGTTCCATCACCACCAAGAGCAATGACAACATCGGACTCTTCGAGAGAAGAATGACCATAAATGGAAATTAATTTATTGGCAGCTTTGATGGCTTTTTCAGTTTCAGCTGCAATAAAATGAAAATGTTTTGGTAATGTAGTCATATAAGAGCTGTCCTAGTATTTATGGCTTATTTTTCATGTATTTTTAAAATTTAGAAATCTAGTATAAGAAATATGTCTGTTAAAAGCAGCATTCTTTTGAGAATAGTTTGTTTCATGAAAAGAATCTTCGCAGAGTAGTATAAAATCACACTATTGTGTTATCATGTAGAAGATGAAAAAATATCCTTTTTATAATTTTTTACTCAGAATAATGATTTATCATTGAAGCTAAGAGTATGATCAGTTAAAAAGCCAATATTGATTTGGTGATGCTTAAGCACCCGTAGCTCAGCTGGATAGAGCGCTGCCCTCCGAAGGCAGAGGTCACAGATTCGAATTCTGTCGGGTGCACCATATTTTTTATTTTATATAACATTCTTATCCAATTTTTTTATTATTGGTTTCAATGAAGCTATCAACAAATAATTAATGCTTAAATTAAATAAAAAAACGTATTTTATAGTTTTATTTAATTATATTTGGATTATTTCTTCTAAAATGTATGTTTTATCTTTTTAACGAGATAGTTTTACTAATACTATTAGTTAGTTTATACACTAATAACTTTAACAATATTTCAAAATAGAATAATTTTATTATATGAGAGAAGTATTTTTCTATTTTTTTAGATAAATCAATAACATTATATGACATTTTAGATTGAATAAGAAAGAGCATTATGACTGTTATACTTAATCCCGGTAAGGTCACTCTTAGTGAACTTGAGACTGTTTATTGGAATGGTGAAATAAGCAAACTTCATAACGATACGCATATGGCTATTAAAAAAGGGGCAGATCGCATTGCTGAAATTGCTGCTGGTAATAAACCTGTTTATGGTATTAATACTGGTTTTGGAAAATTAGCTTCGATTAAAATTGATGTAGATGATGTCGCTATTTTGCAAAAAAATCTTATTTTATCTCATTGTTGCGGTGTAGGAAAACCTTTAGCTGAAAATATTGTACGTTTGATAATGACCTTGAAACTTATTTCTCTTGGGCGAGGGGTTTCTGGTGTTCGTTTAGAATTAATCCATTTGTTGGAGGATATGCTTGAAAAAGGAGTTATTCCTGTAATTCCTGAAAAGGGATCCGTTGGTGCATCAGGTGATTTAGCGCCACTTGCTCATATGGCAGCTGTTATGATTGGTGAGGGGGAAGCTTTTTTTCAAAATAGCCGCATGAGTGGGGCAGAAGCTTTAAAAAAAGCGGGGTTATCGCCTATTGTTTTAGCAGCAAAAGAAGGTTTAGCTCTTATTAATGGAACTCAAACATCAACAGCACTTGCACTTGCAGGTCTTTTTCGTGGTTATCGAGCGTTGTGTGGTGGAATTCTTGCGAGTGCGATGTCTACGGATGCTATTATGGGTTCAACAGCACCTTTTCATCCTGATATTCATATATTACGGGGGCATTATGGGCAAATTGTTGTATCAAAAACATTAGAAAAACTGATAGAAGGTTCAGAAATTCGAATTGCGCATTTGAGTGATGACGATCGTGTACAAGATCCTTATTGTATACGTTGCCAACCACAAGTTATGGGAGCGTGTCTTGATATTCTTTCAGCTGTTGCAAAAACGCTCATTATTGAAGCAAATGCAGTAACAGATAATCCATTAATTTTAAGTGATGGTTCCGTTGTATCAGGTGGAAATTTCCATGCTGAACCTGTGGCTTTTGCTGCTGATCAGATTGCTCTTGCTTTATGTGAAATAGGTGCAATTTCTCAAAGACGTATTGCTCTTATGGTTGATCCCGCCGTTTCTTACGGGCTTCCTGCTTTCTTGGCTCAAAATGCTGGTTTGAACTCCGGTTTTATGATCGCTGAAGTAACCGCAGCGGCTTTAATGTCTGAAAACAAACAAATGGCATACCCTGCGTCAGTTGATTCAACTCCGACTTCAGCAAATCAAGAAGATCACGTCTCAATGGCTTGTCATGGCGCGCGTCGATTATTGGTGATGACTGAAAACCTTTTCACTATTATTGGTATCGAAACGCTTGTTGCTGCACAAGGAATTGAATGTCGTGCTCCTTTAAAAACCAGTTCTTTATTACAGTCTGTTATGATGCATTTACGCAAAAATGTTGAAACCCTTGAAGTTGATCGTTATATGGCTCCAGATCTTAATAAGGGACATATGCTTGTCAGTGAAGGATGTTTATTGTCTATTTTACCGGAAATTTTTCCACAGTTGGACTTAAAGTAACTTTGTTTCACGAGAGCAAATAAAAAAGAAAACTACTGATTAGATTTTCATAAAAAACTCTATAAGAGGTGATGTATTTTTGTGTTTAATGCACAGAAATATATCATCTCTAAAAAATTGATAACAATGTAATAATAATTTTTATCGTTATGTTGTTTATGTCGCTTTGTAGCGCTTGCTCCTTTTCAGTTTTTTTGTTAAATCCAGAAAGCGTTAGATCTAGAGGCTCTATGGTGGTATGCGAGAAGCATCTACAGTAGGGCTATTTTGGTTGATATCTCCTTATTTAAAGGAGAAAAAGTACATTTTGATTGGAAAATTACGTATTACATCACCATTTACGGTGTGATTGTGTGTATTGCGCTGTTTTTATGAAATAAAAAATAACAATTTTATATTGTTAAAATTTGTTAGATTTTTTTGCATTTAAATCAACTCCGGTGTTCGTTAATCTGCAAAGTTTGTCTTTAATGAAGGGAGGATTAACATTTGAAGAAAGAAATAAATGACAGAAAATGAACTTAAACGGAGTATGAGTAAACGTCAGGTTATATTTTTAGCTCTTGGCTCTGCTATTGGAACTGGTCTTTTTTATGGATCTGCACAGGCGATTAATCTAGCTGGTCCAAGTGTTTTAATTGCTTATTGTATTTCAGGATTAGCTGTTTTTATGGTTATGCGAGCCTTAGGTGAGATGATTATTTATAATCCACTTCCTGGTTCTTTTGCTCGTTATGCTGCAAATTATATTTCTCCATTAGCTGGTTTTTTAACAGGGTGGACATATGTTTTTGAAGTCATTCTTGTTGGTTTAGCTGATATAACGGCTTTTGCTACTTATATGGGGTTTTGGTATCCTAGCGTTTCGCCTTGGATATGGTCTCTGAGTATTACACTTGTGATTACTGGTATTAATTTGGCAGCTGTAAAAATATATGGTGAATTAGAATTTTGGCTGTCTTTCATCAAAATTATAGCTATTATTGCTATGATTATTGCAGGAATAACACTTATTTTGTTTAATTGGAATATGGGAACTTCCACAACAGGTTTTCATAATTTATGGAACCATGGAGGTCTGTTTCCAAATAGTTGGGGTGGTTTTTTTGCTTGTTTTAGTGTTGTCGTTTTTGCTTTTGGTGGAGTTGAGATCGTTGGTATGGCAGCGATGGAAGTAAAAAATCCTGATACAACAATTGCTAAAGCGATTAATTCCATTCCAGCGCGTATTTTGTTATTTTATGTTATGACATTAGCAGTTTTAATGTCACTTTATCCTTGGAATGAAATTAGTCTTATCGATAGTCCTTTTGTTTCAGTTTTTGAAAGTCTTGGTATTTCATCGGCAGCTAATATTTTGAATATCATTGTTGTTGTGGCGGCAATTTCAGCTATTAATACTGAAATGTATGGTGCTAGTCGCATGATCTACGGATTATCACAAGAAGGTTATGCATTTAAAAAATTTCAGTATTTATCAAAAAATGGCATCCCAATTTTTGTTATTTTATTAATGCTCGGAATTTTCTTTTTTGGCGTTTTTTTAAATTATTTTTATCATGACAAACTTTTTTTTCTTATTGCTGCAATGGCAACATTTGCAACGGTTTTTGTTTGGATGATGATTTTATTTTCGCATGTTTTTATGCGGTTTAAAATATCTAAAAAAGAGCACCATAATTTAAAATTTCCCATTCCATTTTGGCCAATAGGATCAATTTTTGCTATTTCATTTATGATTTTTATTTTTGTTTTGTTATGGTTTTTTGATAATACGTTTCCAGTTTTGATTATAGGAGTTGTTTGGATTTTTGGACTTGTTGTTTGTTTTTATACATTGAAAGTTTTTAATTTAAGAAAACATAAAATACATCAAAATATAAAAAAAGCTTAAGTTAACAATAATGTAAATTGTGTAATATTAGATTTGAATTAAGAGATCATGATTTAGATACTCGAATATGATTAATCTGTACAAAAAGTCACAAAGAACGACATTAGATAATTGAGAAAAAGAATATCAAGTTTTTGCTCAAATATTTTCTTACTATTTTTTTGATTTTAGTTAATGATTAACGTATAATTTTAAACATATTACTTTTGCCAGTCACAGAGTTTGTGTCTTGAAAAAGAATCAATAGAATCATTTATTTTTTTATTAGAATTAATGGTGGGCGTGACAGGGATTGAACCTGTGACCCCTACGATGTCAACGTAGTGCTCTCCCGCTGAGCTACACGCCCATTTATAATGGCGCATACACCATATATAACTATAAACGTCAATGCTTAATTTACTTTTATTTGACGAAACACGAATAATCTATAAGTGTTTTCAAGCAGCAATAAGCATTTTTTCAACTTCATTAACTAATTCACGTAAATGAAATGGTTTAGAAAGCACTTTAGCATCCGGTGGGGCATCATTGCTTGAATTTAATGCCACTGCTGCAAAACCCGTGATAAACATGACACGTAAATCGGGATCGATTTCAGTGGCACGTCGTGCTAGCTCAATTCCATCCATTTCTGGCATGACAATATCAGTTAATAGAAGAGAAAAAGGCTCTTCTTGTAAACGTTTGTATGCGCTAGCGCCATTATCAAAATCGATAACTTCATAGCCTGCACGCTCTAGTGCTTTTGCTAGAAAGCGACGCATATCATTATCGTCTTCCGCAAGTAGAATTCGTTTCATGGTTATGTCCAATTATTTCGTTTTTCATATTTTTCTGCCATATCGATCTATACAATATAGAGTATTTGTAAAAAAAGCGATAAAATGCTTATAATACAAATGAGTGGCGAAATGGTTAATAATGATATTTTTTTATAGGGTAGAGTGCTTATTTTAAATTGGTGTAAATTAAAAATATGGCGTGATATAGGAAAAGGAGAGATAGCTGGATTTTTAAATTCTATTTTGTAATGTTTTTAATTTAAAATACACCGATTTTAAAATTATATTCATTTTGAATATTTTCGAATCCTCACAAATGAGAATATTTATTTGCTGCTTTGTTATTTTGAAATATTGTACAGTCAAAAATACTTTTGATGTTATTTGTTTTGTGTGAGTGTATTGATGTAAACTTGCGCAATGTGTGAATTTGGTATTGATATATCTATTTTTTCCGATAATTTTTATTTTTGATGATTGATATCAATAGTTTCTGTTTTTTTGTAAACATTTTATGCAATCAAAATTATTTTTCACTATGGTGATGCAAGATGGCTCTGTCTTATAAGCAGAGAAACATCATATTAGTTTTCTCTTTATGGTAACCCATTATAAAGTTTTGGAAAAGTTTTGTGCTGAAGAGATGATTCCAGGAATGAATGCGTCAAATATTGCCCAAAATTGTTTTCGATAGTATTCACTATGTATAATTGTATCGAGCTCAGCACCTGTAATTGTTATACTTTCTGTTCTATGTGTGTATTGGCATAATTTTCGCACTTCAATGTTGTTTGCAATATTATTTTGATTGGCAAGGATAAATAATGTGGGAGTTTGTAAATGATCATTCATCATATTTGTTTTTATAATGTCAATCGTATTGAGGACTGATGCTATCCATCGAGATGTTAATGGTTTTGTAAAACGATTGGAAGATAAAGACACTTTATGATGTGGTCTAAGTTGTATATTTTTATTCCTTGTTTGTTTGAATTGTTTTCCACTTTTAACAGGAAGAAAGCCAAGTCCTATATCGGAAAAAATCTGAGTTAATTTATGCTGAAAACCATTTGTTTGATGCCCTAATGGAGCAAAAAAAGGAGAAACGGAGAGCATTCTATTGAATTTATGGTTGATAAGTTCTAATCCGCTGAGTGCTATTAATCCACCCATACCATAGGTGAGCATATAGTAAGGTTGAGGGAAATCAGAGTAAACAAATTCATTAAGAAATATATCTAAGTTATTAAGATTACTATTTATATCGAAATAATCGTGATGTTTTTTTTTCTGTTTTTTAGATTGTAATTCATTTTGGTCAGACCAGTCGAATATTACTGCATCAAAATTACGTTGAGACATTTCACGCATCACTGGAAAATATTCCTCTAGAACATTTTTGTAATTTCCAAGAATGATAACAGTTCCTTTTGTTTTTTCCACAGTAGGATGTATTGCTGCAAAACGAAGTTTGTAATCACTGGTTATTTTACAATAACCATTCTGAATCTGTGAAGAAGAACAATCACAATTCGTAGAGTAAGGAGACGTTTTCAATGAATATCCTTTTATAGTGTATTTTTAGAGTTATATGTAAAAAATAGACACAAAATAAAGAGAGCATTTAGATTAATTTTAAAGTGATTAAGAAATTATTATCTTGTTTTGATACGCTTTTATAAATTGAAGCATAAAAGAGAGTTGAAATAATAAAAGTTTATTCCCAAATAAAGATTATACAATCGCCATGATGGGATTGTTGCTTCGTAAGTAAGTCTGCCATTTGGAGACTTCATAAGTCAATTACAGTCGCTCTAAAGGAGGGCAATATTATGCGTCATGTAGATTTTTCACCATTTTACCGTTCAACAGTTGGTTTTGATCACCTTTTTAATTGGTTTGATTCTAGAACACAACTGGAAGACGTGTCTTCTTATCCGCCATATAACATTGAACGTTTAAGTGAAGATTCTTATAGAATTTCTATGGCGGTTGCTGGTTTTTCTCAAAACGAAATTGATATAGAAACTCATTGCAATCAACTCACAATTAAAGGTGAGAAAGCTTCTGAGAATGATGATGACGGGCGAGAATTTCTTTATCGAGGAATTGCTTCACGCGCTTTTGAACGACGTTTTCATTTAGCTGATCATGTGAAGGTTATTGGAGCAGAACTGAGTGATGGTCTTCTTCATATTCAACTAAAAAGAGAAATGCCAGCTGAATTAAAACCGAGAAAAGTTGTTGTGCAAGCGTCACCATCTATTGCTAGGGATAATAGCGGCCATAATAAGCACAAAGAAAATTTAAAAGTTGAAGTTACAGAATAATTTTATGGATTTTTAAAACACTTACAGCGCGAGATAAAATCTCGCGTTTTTTTTATTTTTAATTAAAGACGATGAGTTATCTGAATGAATGTTTATATAAAGATAGTTGTTAAAAAATATTATAGAAAATACGTCATGCTTGTTTAAACAATGAAATTTTCAGTAGACTTATATATTATTTTCAAAATGGTCGGAACGGCGGGATTTGAACCCACGACCCCTTGACCCCCAGTCAAGTGCGCTACCAGGCTGCGCTACGCTCCGAAACATTCAAAACGACTAAACGACTGTTCTTTTAAAGGCAAGAAAAAAATAAACAGAATAAAATCTAGTAAAGTTTTTTTCTTATGGTGGAGAAAATATAAAATTAAAATTTTAAGGATTGATTTAACAAATTTTGTATTATTTTATTGTCTATTGAGTGAAAGGGTATTGTACATGTACTCTTCAATGTTTTATATTGCCTCTCAGACAATTATATAAAGCTTTTGAAATTACATACATTTTTTCAGCGTAAATGACAATTTAAAAAAAAGACTCTATTTTAGGCAAAGGGCTTTTATTTTTTAACATAGATTACAGAACGAATAATAATAGAAATAAAGATAGAAGATTAATAATCTTCAATTAAGTTTCGTTTTAGATACAAAAAATGAAAATATTCTGATTGATGTCTTGCGGTTTTATTGTGAATGTACCAGATATAATTGGTATGCAAAAATAAGTAAAATGAGATAAAATTATCTAAGGGGTCGTTAAACAAAAAGAGTGAGCGATGAGTCATTTTTCAGTAATAAGTTTAACAGAATCTGCAGTAGAGCGCATTAAAGCGATTATGAAAACAAAAGATGCTCACGGTATACTTCTTGGCCTTAAAAAAGGTGGTTGTGCGGGGATGGAGTATACGATTACACTTGTCAAAGAAGAAATTCCTGACACAGATAGTGTTGAAGTGAATGGTGCCCGTGTTTTTATTGCGCGTGATGCAGTACTATTTTTATTAGGAACGCAAATGGATTATGAAGTGACAGCACTGCGGTCAGGTTTTGTTTTCAATAATCCTAATCAAGTTTCAGCGTGTGGATGTGGAGAATCTGTAGAGATTCGTCCAGCCGTATGAAATTAGTGGAATAAAGCGTGCAAAGCTGAATGAAATATTGAGATAGATTAAGATTTTTCAATAATTTAAAAATATAACAGGTTGGTTGTATTAAGCGAAGGAAATTATGTGCATTTGTAAATAGAATACATTTTCATTCGCACTGGTTTTTCGCTTCATTCCAAAGAGATTCTAGTATATTCAAGGATACATCATCGGGCGTTTTTGACTGAGCGGAAAGATTTTCTTCAATATAGGTAAAACGATTTCGGAATTTTGTATTTGTTTTTTTTAGTGCTTTTTGTGGATTAATATTTAAGTCTCGTGCAAGATTAAGCACAGTAAAATAAAGATCACCAAATTCTTCCTCTATATTTGAAGTGTTATCAGCTTTAATCGCGTGTTTGAGTTCATTTAATTCTTCTTCAATTTTAGCAAAAATTTTATCATTATCGCGCCAATAAAAACCCATTTGAGCTGCACTTTTTTGTAAAGCTAGAGATTCTTGATCTGCTGGCTGGGTGGATTTTACTTTTGAGAGAGAGCCAGTTGGTAAATTATTTGATAAATTTTCTTTTTGATTTTGATGTTTCTGTTCGATTTTTTCTATTTTTTTTATGTGTTCCCACATATTTTCTACAAAACCAAGGTTTCTTTGTTCTTCATTTCCAAACACATGAGGATGGCGACGAATCATTTTTGCAGTAATTGCGTAAACAACGTCGCTAAAAGTAAATCTGCCTTCTTCTTCAGCAATTGTAGCATGATAAACGACCTGTAAAAGGAGATCACCTAGTTCTTCGCAAAGATTGCTGTAATTTTTTTGTTCAAGAGCGTCAATAACTTCATAAACTTCTTCGATCATATAAGATGTGATAGATTCGAATGTCTGTTTGATATGCCAAGCACAACCGTTATCGCGATTTCGTAATTTGGCAATGATTGTAATAAGGTTATTTATATCTTTTGACGCTAACACTTATATCTCTTTCATGTGATATATAGAATTTATTCATCCCAACGTCGATGAAGCCATAACCATTGTCCGGGGTATTCACGAACCCAAGATTCAACAATATCATTTAATTTTTGTACAGAAGCCGCTACGTCGACTTCATTGTTTGTATCGCGTGGAAGCTCTATATTTTCGTATAATTCTAAACGATATCGTCCGCCATCTAGACGAATACAACGTGCTGGATAAATATCACAATTGTATTGTCGAGCCAGTTTTATAATAAGGGGATTTGTTTTAAGCGGTTGATTAAAAAAAGTACTGGAAATACCTCGACGAAATTTTTGATCAACAAGCATGCCAACATTTTCACCTTGCGCTAATTTTGCAGCGAGTTCCCAAGCTGCGCCAGCTTTTGATGGAACCAAATTTCCCATAGAGGTTTGTCGAGCTTTGAAAACGCGTCTTGCAATATAAGGATTATTAGGTGGTCTGAAGAGTACAGTAACATCCAGATCAAAACTTTGTGCACACACAGGAAGAAGCTCAAAACTTCCAGTATGAGCTGTGAAGAAAATATGCGGTTTTTTTTCATTTTTTAAGCGTTGAAATATTTCAATGCCTTTGACTTCAACTAAACCAGGTTTCTCAGCATTGGGATCAAAATCAAAAATTTTGTCAAGGAAAACATACTCAGCTAAGAGATACCCTATATTTTCCCACATTTCGATTGCAATTTCTTGCAATTCTTTTTCTGTTTTCTCCGGATACGCAGCTCTAAGATTTTTCAGCGTAATTTGATGGCGAGGAAAAAGAGGCCCTAATGTTTTTGCTAACCAAGAAAAAAGAGAAAAACTAACTTTAGCAGGAAAATATCGTAGAATATCTAAAAAACCAATGAGCAGATATGACCACAGCCATTCAATTGAATTTTTGATAATAATTTTAATACGATATATAAAAAATTTTATACGAAACTTTGCCATTTTCAATTAATTCTGAGGATAATTTTACCGAAAATATCACGGCTTTCCATTCGTTTTAAAGCAGTATCAATTTTGTCAAAGTTTACAACCGTATCAATGACAGGGTGTACAGCTCCTTGTGCCATTTTTTGCATAGCATTCGCCATATTTTCTATACGACAACCAAATGAGCCAAATATTTTAAGCTGTTGTTGAAAGAGTTGCATTAAATTCATAGATGCTGAAACACCAGATGTAGAACCACAGGTTACTAAACGGGCTCCTCTTTTCATACATAATATAGAACCGTTCCATGTATCGGCACCAACATGTTCAAAAACAACGTCCACGCCTTTTTTTTGAGTTAATTTTCGAACGACACCTTCAAAACGATCTGTACGATAATTAATAACATGATCGGCTCCAAGAGATTTAGCTTTTTCAATTTTATTCTCTGAACCAACGGTAGTGATAATTGTACATCCCATGTTCTTTGCGATCTGAATAGCTGCTGAACCAATGCCAGAACCGCCTGCATGGATTAAAATTGTTTCTCCAGTTTGGAGTTTCGCATTATCAAAAAGCATGTGTTCTACGGTACCGAAAGTAATTGGAGCAACAGCCGCTTGTATTTCGTCACATTCTGGTGGAGCAGGGACTAAGAGGCGTGCTGGTATGTTAACCAATTCACAAGCAAATCCATCAAGATGAAAACCATAAACGCCATTCACATGGCTGCAAAGATTATCGCGTCCTTCACGACAAGCTTGACATTGACCACAAGTATGTGCGCCATAAATTGATACCAGCTGTCCAGGTTGCAAATTTTTAACGCAACTTCCTAGTTGAACAACTTCACCAGAAGCTTCAGCACCTATAATAAGCGGCATTTTTCTTTTGGCAAAAGCCATACCACGCCATCCCCATACATCAATATGGTTAAGAGCAACGATTTTTATACGGACTGTGACTTCATCAGGACCAGGTGGTGGTGGTGAAGAAATATTGGTGATTTCAAGTTGACGTTCATTGAGGAGTTGCAGTGCACGCATCATTATTCTCTTTAAATGAGGAATTATACAGTTAATTATTATCAAAGTTGATTACGAAGGAGTGTATCCTTTATATGCTGTGATAACGAGACTAGTGTTTTGACCGCCAAAGCCAAATGAATTAGACAAAACTGCATTAACACAAGCTTGTCGGCTATGATTAGGAACGACATCGAGAGGAATTGCAGGATCTGGATCATCGTAGTTTATGGTAGGAGGGAGTACCCCTGATTGAATAGTTAAGAGCGAAAAAATAGCTTCTATAGCGCCTGCAGCTGTTAATGTATGACCAATCATTGATTTATTAGAAGAAACTGGAATATTTTTTAAAGTCTCACCAAATACAGTTGATAATGCGAGATACTCCATTTTTTCATTTTCTGGCGTTGAAGTTCCATGTGCATTTATATAATCAATTTCGCTGGTGGTTATTTGTGCATCAGCTAAGGCTTTACGGATTGACCCAATGGCTGGTGAGGCATCTGGTTTTGAACGCGTCCGATGAAAATCATCTGCTGTTTCTCCACAACCAGCTAAAATACCTAGAACTGTTGCCCCGCGATCTAAAGCGCTTTTGAGAGATTCAAGAATGAGAGCACCTGATCCTTCTGCCATGACAAAACCATTCCGATCACGACTAAATGGTCTTGCTGCTTTTTCTGCAGGGTCATTGTGTGTTGAAAGAGCAGATAATAAAGAAAAGCGGATAAGAGATTCTGCTGAAACTGAACCATCCGTAGCAATTGTGAGTGCACGATCTGTTTCTCCTCTCCGAATGGCTTCCACACCTAATTGAATTGCTGTCGCACCGGAGGCACAAGCTGTTGAAAGTGTAACGGGGAGTCCCTTTGTTCCAAATATTCTTTGAAGTTTTTCTGCTATTGCACCAAACTGTGTAGTTTCGAAAAACTCTTCATGAGTTTTCTGACTACAAATTGCGAGAAGATTTTTGTAAGAAGGCTCATCATCGTAAGCTCCCTCTCTATCAAGAGCAAAGCGTGCTTTCCATTCGAGCTCAACAGGAGGAGCCGCTAAAAATAATGGTCCATTAAAATTTCGTTGATCAAGTCCAGCTTGCTCTAAAGCCTCTTTGGCGGAAAGATATGCGAGTTTCGTAGAAAGAGTTGAAGCACCGAGAGTACTTTCCTCTAGAAAGTCAACTGTGCCGGCAATGCGTGTGTTTAATCCCTCAACAGGAAAACGTGTTATTTTGTGAATACCACTCATGCCTTTTGTTAACTTTTGCCAGTTTTCTTGCTTTCCTTGTCCTAGCGATGTTATAATTCCTGTCCCGGTTATTGCTATAAGTGGACGTCCAAGATGATCGTGATATTCCATCATAGAAATTTCCTTTAAACAGCAGTTAAGCGCGCTACACCTTCAGCTCTTGTTGCACCAACTGTAGTAACAAATGTTTCATGTACTTCCTTAGAGAATGGTTTTTCATGAGTGCTGAATGTTGGAAAACTGAGTTTTTTTTCAATAGCAATAGCAGCTAATGCAAGTGCTAAAGGAAATTGTGCTTCACGCAAGTAACCAAATAATGTTGTTATTCCACGATACGATATATTAGCATCATCAAGAGCAATCTGTTCAGCTTTTGTTGCTTCGTGAGATCCTGAAGCAGCTGAAATAGTAAAAGAAGATTCTGCTTTTATTGTTTTTAGCATTGTCGCTATTGTATCTTTAAGCGGGATTTTTTTTCTATTTGTTTGATCTGTTATGATTTGACTAATCTCAGCATAAACGCGTGCATTGCGCTTTTTTGCGTGTTCACCGCTTTCAAGAACAAGAAAAACACCGCCGGATCCAGTTATAATACCACCACCAATACAATTTTGACGTTCCCAAACTGGTGCCCAACCGCTACGTGTTAAAAGACCTCCAAGTTCATGAGCTAATAACATATCATAACCTTGTGCATTGTAGGAGCTACCAACAAGAGCATGTGTACTCTGTCCCGATTTAATACGAGAAGCAGCAATTTGAATAGCAGAAAGACCACTTCCTTCTTCACCCATAAAGGTACGAGAAGAGCCAGTTACTTTATGAACAATAGAAATATTACCAGCTAAGAGATTTGATAGTTGTGCCAAAAATAAAGTCGGACGAAGTTCAGTTGAAAGAGCTGAATTGAGCATAGAGTCTGGATTATCGACTGCACGTGCTTTTGCAAGAATTTGTGTATCAACAGCAATATCACGCCCACCTCCACTTGCAGCTACGATCATATCCATTGTTGATATTAATTGTTCATCATTTTTTATCCCTGCATCATCAAGAGCAAGACCCGCAGCATACGTACCAATACGCTGCCACGTATCCATTTGTCTCTGATCACTTCGTTTTGGAATTTGTAGGTTCCAATCAACTTCAGTCAATTTATGAACAGTGTAGGGCGAAAATGTTGTACAATCAAGATTTGGCACAACTGTAGGATTATTCAGGATGTTCCAATGATGATCGACCCCTTCACCTAAAGAGCTTATAAGTCCTATACCAGTAATGAATACAGTTTGATTCTGCATGATAAAAAATTAAACAGATTTTTTTAAAGCAACAAGTTCGTCAATTTTTGCACAAAGATTTTCTAAAACAAAATATTCTTCAGTTGCAACAGAACCTTCATTGACTTCTTGAGTCCATTGTTCCAGAGGGATTTTAATTCCAAAAGCTTTATCAATAGCAAAAACAATGTCAAGAAAATCAAGGCTATCAATTCCCAAATCATCAATTGTATGACTTTTAGGGGTAATGGCCTCACGGTCAATTTCACTAATTTCTGCAATAATATCAGCAACTTTATCAAAAGTAGAGGACAATGTATAATTCCTTATTATAGTTGGTAGTTTCAAAAGGTATGTTAACTGAAATCCTATCTAGCCTTTTTCATTCTAAAAAAAAAGACTTAATCCAGAATAGGTCTGATTTTTCGATATAAAAATTACGTTTATAATGTATTAGATCCTTACTGTTTTCAAGATTTCAAAAAAATCGTTTAATTTTTTTGAGCTTTGTTTTTAATCATTTTATTGCGACTTTTTCCTATTTGCCGCCAGTACTGCAAGGGCTGTCATATTAACAATTCCTCTTGAAGTAATGGAGGGTGTTAAAATGTGGATAGGACGAGCAGCTCCTATCAAGATGGGGCCTATATGAAGCGAATTCGTTAAACTTTTAACAATATTCAGTGTAATATTAGCAGCATCAAGTGTTGGAAAGACAAGTAAGTTAGCTTCTCCTTCAAGACGTGAGTTTGGCAAAGCGTTGTTACGAAGAATTTGAGAAAGTGCAGCATCACCTTGCATTTCTCCATCTGCTTCTAAATCTGGATATGATTGGGCAAGAATCTCAGTAGCACGACGCATTTTGCGTGCACTCTCTGTGTTTTTAGATCCAAAATTTGAATGCGATAACAAAGCTGCTTTTGGCGTGATACCAAAAGCTTCTACTTCTTGTGCTGCAAGTATGGTCATTTCTGCTATTTCTTCTGCCGAAGGATTTTCATTAACGTAAGTGTCTGTTAGAAACAGAGTCCCATATGAAGAAATAAGTAAGCTGACAGCAGAAAAATGACTTACATTTGGATCAAGTCCAATAATTTGTTCAATGAGTTCAAGATTACGTTCAAAACGTCCTTCTAAGCCGCAAATCATTGCATCAGCTTCTTCTCGCATAACTGCAAGAGCAGCAATGGCCGTTGTTGATGTTCTCACCGTTGTTTTTGCAACTTCAGGTGAAACACCACATCGCCCTGTATAATGAAGAAATAAATTAACATAATCACG
This sequence comes from Bartonella sp. F02, assembly GCF_026929975.1. GTDB lineage: Bacteria > Pseudomonadota > Alphaproteobacteria > Rhizobiales > Rhizobiaceae > Bartonella. The sequence goes on along the minus strand of NZ_JANHOK010000002.1, from coordinate 248,305 downwards.
GAAACGTGGATCATCTTCTGGATTTGTAAGTTCAAAGTCTATGCCTGGACGAATTCTCAAACCAAAACGTTTTAATCTTGCTTCTACGACATGAGGTCGACCAATAAGCAAAGGAGTTGCGATTTGTTCATCAATGACAGTTTGCGCTGCACGAAGGACACGTTCATCTTCGCCATTAGCATAAATCACACGTTTTCTCTTTGCTGTTTTTGCAGCTGCAAAAACGGGTTTCATTGTTAAACCGGAGCGGAATACAAAGCGATGAAGTGTATCATAATAAGCATCCATATTTTCAATCGGACGGATTGCTACACCAGTGCTCATTGCAGCTTTAGCAACAGCAGGAGCGATGCGGAGTATTAAACGTGGATCAAATGGAGAAGGGATAAGATAATCAGGTCCAAAATTAGGGGGGGTTTTTGAATACGCACGTGCTACAACATCTGAAGATTCTTCACGGGCAAGGGCAGCAATAGCATGAACTGCTGCTATTTTCATTTCTTCATTGATCGCAGTTGCATCAACATCTAATGCACCACGAAAAATATAAGGAAAACATAAAACATTATTGACCTGATTAGGGTAATCAGAGCGCCCTGTGCAGATTATTGCGTCCGGTCGTACAGCATGCGCATCTTCAGGCATAATTTCTGGTGTTGGATTAGCAAGTGCTAGAATTAATGGTTTTGAAGCCATTTTTTTCAGATATTCAGGTTTTAAAATACCTCCGGCTGAAAGACCTAAAAAAATATCTGCATTATCAATGATATCAGATAAAGTCCGTGCATCAGTTTTTTGCGCATACTTTATTTTCCAGCGATCCATGAGTGTTTTTCGGCCTTCATAAACAACACCTTCTAAGTCGCTGAGCCATATATTTTCAACTTTGGCTCCAAGAGAAACTAAAAGATTAAGACAAGCTAAGGCAGCTGCACCTGCACCAGAAGTTACTATTTTGACAGTTTCAATTTTTTTTCCAGCAAGATTTAATGCGTTAAGAACAGCGGCAGAAACAATAATAGCTGTTCCATGTTGGTCGTCGTGAAAGACTGGAATATTCATCTTAGCACGAAGTTTTTCTTCAATCTCAAAGCATTCAGGAGCTTTTATATCTTCAAGATTGACACCTCCAAAAGTTGGTTCTAATGCGGATATAGTTTCTACCATTTTTTCGATATCAGGTGCATCAAGTTCAATATCAAAAACATCAATATTGGCAAATTTTTTGAATAAAACAGCTTTTCCTTCCATGACTGGTTTTGAAGCAAGTGGACCAATATTTCCTAACCCGAGAACAGCGCTCCCATTGGATATAACGGCTACTAAATTAGAACGGGAAGTATATTGAGCTGCTAATTTCGGATTTTTATGAATTTCAAGGCATGGTGTTGCAACTCCTGGGGAGTATGCAAGCGCTAGATCATTTTGATTAACAAGAGGTTTTGTTGCTTGTATTTCTAATTTTCCGGGTTTTGGATATTGATGGTAAGAAAGCGCTGCTTTATCAAATTCAGCTTTTTGTAAACTGATATTATCATTTTTCTTTGTAGCCATTTTCATGATATCCGCGTTAGTATATGCATTATACAAATATAAGAATTTTGTCTATGATGGAGAGAGTTTAAAGTGGTGAATTTTAGTATTTTAAAAACGTGAATAATGTGCAACTCCAAAATTATCAAACTTACTGTGACAAATTATTTCTTTTGTGTAGGAAATAGAAAATTCGTTGATATCATTATTTTTTACTCAGCTTAAGAAATACAGAAAATTATAATAAGGAAGCAATATGACTAATACATCTCTTTTTTGCAATGCATGTTAAGAATATATTAGAAGGAAAAAATATTTAATTTGTTTTTTTAATTTAATTCCATGAAGTATATTCCTTACTCATTGTTTTTAAGAGAAATCAATTTTTGAATAAGTATTCTCATCTTTTAGATTATTAGTATGCTTTTTAAAGGGTTTAACAAGACAAGCATTTTGTAATAAAAATCTATGGTTGAAAGCAGTTAATAAATTTGAAAAAGGTAGAAAATTTCCTACCTTTTTTATAATTTTATTGAATTCGTCCACTTGCATGAGCAAGCATAGTATAAACTTTTCCAGTATCTGATATCAGGTATTTCCGAATTGAACGAGTATCACCAGAATTACGAGATATATCACGAAGTAGTTTTTCAAAATCCACAATATATTGATTGACTGAACGCTTAAAATCAATATCGGTTATGTATTTTCTCTGAACAGTTTCAAAGATCATCTTTCCATTACGAGTGTAAAGATGTTCCGCAACGATATTTTTCTGTCCACGTCTATAATGACTCCATAGTTCGACAATAGCATTGTGATCAACGGCTTGCAGTATGCTTGTTGCTAGCGAGCTAAGAGATCCACTTGCAGAACGAGGTTTTGTTTGCACAGACGCAGAAATTGAACAATTGTCCATTTCATTGCACAATGTCTCTTCACGCGATGCTCTTGCTAAAAGATCGGATACCCATTTACTTTGTTTTGTATGACCTTGATCTTGTTGCAAAACAGGTCTTGGTGGTACTATCTTCTTTGTTATTTCAGGAGAAACGTTGTTCTTCTTATTAGTCATTAATGACAGAGGGATATCTGACGTTAATTTATTTTTCTCTCTATTCTGATGACCGTTTTGTGTAATACTTACCAAATCCTTTAAGGCTATTATTTGTTCATTCAAAGCAGAGCGAATTGTTTTGGTTGTTTCTTTTGTTTTTTCAGGAATTTTTTGCACATTATCACTAATGTCGTCATTGATTTTTGACAGCTCTAAGCGAATTTCATCGGCTGAATGACGTATGCTTTGCGCAGCTTCTGAAAAACGTGTTGAGGCTTCATTAATCAGTTGATTAAGCGATTGTTGTAATGAATGTGTAGAATTGCGCGTATTTTCATCCGCATGCTCAAACGCTACGCTAAGAGCATTTTCATAATGTTGGATAAGTTGATTAACTTCATCAGACTTTGAAACAAGGCCATTACTTATCGCAGATAGCGCATTGTGTTTTTCTTCAAGTGTTACACCAAGCGCATTTTCTGTTTGTTCCAGAACACGAACAGTTTCAGAAAGTGTTTTAGCATGTTCACCGAAGTTGCTTGTTATACAATTAATTTTTTCAAATGTATTTTGAGAGAGACCTTGTAAAGATTCTACATTTTTATGAAGCGTTTGACTTGATGCTAATAGATGCTCTGTTACTTGATTAGTGTTTTGGATGAAGTTATTTGTAGTTTCATTAAAGCGATTATCAATATTTTGAACTGTCGATAATAAAATATTACTGTTCTCGTTAATAGTGTAAACTGACCGATTTAATTGTTTGAGAATATCTGAAACATTCTTAATAAGATCCTCTTTCACTGTTGCTATTGTCTGAATCGCTTCAGAGTTTGTTTGTGCAAGAGTATTTACAAATAATTCATTTTGAGAACAGATTCTTTTTTCAGCTTCTTGTGTGGATAGTGAAAGTTGTTCACTAATATGTTGAGTCAAGTGACCAATTGATTCGGTTGTATTTTGTGCAGCTTGATTGAGAGAAGACGTTAATTCCGTTAAATGTTCAACATGTTCTGAAAATTGCACAGTCGCTTGATTTTTTGTTTCTTCCAAACGATTACTTACGTATGTGAATTGATGTTCTAAGTTATTTCCAATTTCTTGCATCGATTGATGTAGAAGATCAGAGCGTTTATGGAGTAATTGCTCGATTGCGGCTGTTGAAGTATGAATAGTTTCATCAAATAATGCTTGAGCGTTATTTCCTGCAGCTACAAAAGCCTCTGTAGTACAAACTGTTTGTTTAGCTAAAGCAGAAAGAATTTGTTCACCAGTTTCATGAATTGTTTGCTCAACATTTGATACAATACGATTCCCAGATTTAGAAATGACATTTTCAGCTTTTACAGTAATATCAGCAAAAGACGAAATAAATTGGCTTCCAGCAGAAAGGATAGAGTTTTCTGATTTTTTTGTTTGATCTGCTATTATTAATGCTAATTTTTCAGAAACATTGACGAGTGTTTCTTGTGCCTTATTGGTTTCATTATGCAATGATGAAAGTATTTTTTCACCTGCAGAAGAAAGCACATCAGATGCTTTCATTATTTTATTATGAACATTACCTGTAACAATATTAACAGAATTTTCTAATGTAGTCTGTATATTATTGATATTGGATTCCAACACTTGTTGAATGGCTCGGTTCTGTTCATTATTGAGGATGATAGAGGTTTTTAAGTTATCAGAATGTTCCTCAAAAACAGATGTTTGTGTTTCGATAGTGTCGCATACTTGGTTGAGTTTTTCTGATAATGTTTCTTCTAGTGTAGCGGCACGTTCAAAAACTTGAAGTGCACGACTCTCTAAATCTTTGTCAAATGATCCTATGCGTGTTTCAAGAGTATCAAGGAATGCGCCATTTGATTGAGAAAGAGTGTTCTTAAGAATCTCAGTGTTATTTTCAAGATTTTCAATATGATATTGAACGGTTTCACTAATAATTTTATTATTATGAGCAATTGCATTTTCAACAAATGCCATTTGCTGTTGTAATGCGGAATCAACATGGATATCGCTTTTTGCTATAAGACTGTGAATTGTTTCCATGCGTTCTTCAAGTGTACGCGTTTGATTTGCAAGTACTTCATTGAGAGAAAAACTATTGATTGTCAAAGAGTCACGCAGAGCATCGGCACGAACATCAATGTTATGCGCTTGTGTTTCTAAAGCCTCTTTAGTTGTTTCACAGCTTTGAGTAATAGCTTCTTGCAGTTTTTCTGTACAGTGAATTATATTGGCCATGTGATGTTCAGTATGCTGATCAACCACTTGAATATTATCCGCCAAAATCTTTTCAATATTTGAAGCATTTTGTGTTAATACATCAATCTGATTGTTCAAAATATGAGCAATTTTGTCTCTTTCATCGTCGAACATATTTTCGATTATATTTTTCTGATCAGAAATTTGTAATTTTAAACTTTGTGATCGTTCTTGTATAATCTCAATAATAGCATGATCGACATTTTTAATCTCTTCTCTCAGAGTCTCTTTGCTTTGATCTACAGCAGAAAGAATATTATCGTGCCCGCTTGTAAATACATTAGCAATGTCTGCAGTTCTTTTTTCAAGATTTGTGTTAATTTGCAAAACATGAGAGTCTAAAAAACTGCTAAGCTTTTCGGCGTTATCTTCTAAAACTTTACTACGAGCTATAAAGGATTCAATGATAGAATCACCATGTTCTTTCAGTGAAAGGTCTGTCGTAACTAAACGATTTTCAAAATTTTCAATTGCATTTGTGGTAATATGATCGAATTTAGAAGAAAGTTTAGACGCCTGTTCATCAAGTTGCATAATTTTTTCATCAAAATTTTGCAATGATTTGTTATTACGATCAATAATTGCTTCATCTAATGTTTTAAACTTTTCATCAACAGTAGATAAGGCGTGGTCTGCTGCAGTTTGTATGCGCGTTGCAATTTTAGTGATATGCGTTTCAGCTTTATCAGCGGTTTCGTTGAAAGTTTTTTCTAACTGCTTTTCACTAATAGAAAAGCGTTGCGAAAAATCATCAAAGTTTTTTCCTAGTTTATGGAAAAAATCCGTGTTTTTCTTTTGAATTTGTATTGTTGTTTCATTAAATTTTTCGGCGAGCTGATTGGTTACACCATTTCCTGCATAGGAAAGTTTTTCAATCAGATCTTCACCCTGTTTTTGCAAAGTTTGAGTAAGAGTTTGAGAAAGATTTTCAACATTGGTTACAATTTTGGATGTAACTAAACCAAACTCATCACTGAGTTTTTCTTGAGTTCCTTTAATTGTTGATTGGATGCGATCAGCATGATTTAAAATTGCTGTGCGTTCATTGTTTAATTCTTTAATCAATTTATGAATGCGTGATTCATTTTCAGCGTAAGCGAGCTCAAGGTTATGCACTTCACTTTGTATAATAGCCTCAAGTTCCATAGCACGTCCGAGGGTACGTTCAATTCCCTCGTTCATTGCGGTTACTTCTTCACGAATAGTTTTTCCTATAGCGGCAGCTTGTTTTTCAGATATATGCTGAGGTTCACTAAGACGTTGTGCTGCATTAGTTATAAGAACAGCAATATTGCGCAATTCATTTGAACGTTTTGTTAATTGAGCAAAACCCCAAGACATTAAAATAGGAATTGTTGTACCTGCTGCTACAGCGAATCCAATGGGAGATGTAACAAAATTAATAATATTGGTTAAAGAGCTTAGTCCGGAAGGCGCCAGTTTATGAGCAATAAAAGCACCACTTGTTGCCCACAAAGCACAGAGTGCTGTTGTACTCCAATAAATTCGAGAGGTGGAGTTTTGTTTTAATGATCTAAAATTTTCGGAAGTTGTTATATCATCATTGGCAGGGAGTAGGCGTTTAGGCAATAACGTATCGCGTACAGTTCCACCTGAAAGTTCAGATGTATTCTTTTTGCCAAAAAGCTGTTCAGCAACAGATTCATCAATAACAGTGTTATCATGAATGTCTGAGATAAGAGCTGAAGCATCATTTTCAGCAAGAATTTCTTCTTCTGCTGTTGCAATTTTTTGAATCAAATCATCTATGTTGATGAGATTTGTAGAATCATTTGATGATACTGTCTCAGTCATTCCATCACTGAAATCGAAGTTTATTGCTTTTTCAAGAGCTTCTTCAACTTCAATTTCAAATTTTTGCAATTTGGTTCTGCGTGCCATACTCGCCTCATACTCTACACGTAGAAAAGAATATGCTCTTTTCTATATACACTCTGGTATAGTAGCTGTTAATTGCTTAGAAAGAAATATGTTCAAGGCAAAAGTTTGAAAACTTATTAAGATAAAGTTAACGCGGCTTTTGTGCTTTATTAAAAAATGAAATAAAACCTATTAAAAACAATGCAATAAGATACTATTACTAAAGTAAAAATACTGTTTATAACTTAAATTAATAGAAAGTGTTTTGAGTTTTGTGCACTGCAAAAGAGAACTGTAGCGATTTTAATAAGGTCTAATTTCTTAAAAAAGATTCTCTAGTATACAAAGGTACGTTTACACACTATTTTTTGCTATATAAGAAATAAACGCATCAGTGCTTGGTTCAGTTTTAGGAAAGATTACACGATATTTAATGCAAATTTAAAATCATACCTTCTCTTTTAGTTTAGAGTTGATTCTAATTTAACACAAAAGAAAGTGAGAAACTCTATTTTTGTAAATCAATATGTTTAACAAGACATAAATTTTGATGTTTTTTTATTGTTAACGAAGGTTCATTGTTTATTAAAATTAATAAATAAACAAGAAATGGTGAAAAATTTTTATATTTTATTATTTAGTATTGTGTATTCTTCACGAAGAGCAGATTTTTTAAAAATTAAATAGGATTTCCTAATTTTTTTATACTAGTCCGTTGACAATTTAATATTTTTAAGTCGATATGTCCTCGAAGATATTTTGTGCAGTTTGAAAGGTGTAAAAATAATGGCAGAACGATCACAGCACCTGCAAGATGTGTTTTTAAATACGGTCCGTAAGCAAAAAATTTCTCTTACAATTTTTCTTGTAAACGGTGTTAAATTGACAGGTATTGTAACGTCATTTGATAATTTTTGTATTCTTTTACGTCGCGATGGGCATGCACAATTAGTTTATAAACACGCTATTTCCACAATTATGCCTGGACAGGCTGTACAAATGTTTGAAAGCGAAGAATCTGAGTAAACGGGTTCTTTCTTTATTTTTTATATTTTGTTTTTTTATATTGCCTTTTTATTGCTGTTATGGACAAGAAAAAGAGATCTGAGAATTTGATTTCACAGGTTACAGAGCGGGTGCGCGCTGTTATCTTTGTACCAATCTATCATGAGTATAAGAAAGAAGAGAATTCAAGCGAATACTCAGAGACATCTCGAGTAAGGGAAGCTTTGGGATTGGCTCATGCTATAGCATTAAATGTTATTCGTTGTGAAGCCGTTCATGTTACCACACTGCGTCCTTCAACTTTGTTTGGTGTAGGTAATGTGAATACATTTGCTGATTATATAAGTGAACAACATATTTCACTTGCAATTGTGGATCATTTTTTAACACCAGTACAGCAGCGTAATTTAGAAAAAGCATGGAATTGTAAAGTTATTGATAGAACTGCTTTAATCCTTGAAATTTTTGGCGATCGAGCAAGAACAAAAGAAGGAATCTTACAGGTTGAATTGGCTCATTTATCCTATCAAAAAAGTAGACTTGTTCGTAGTTGGACACATTTAGAAAGACAGCGTGGTGGTCGTGGTTTTTTAGGAGGTCCTGGAGAGACGCAAATTGAAGCTGATAGACGCCTCTTGCAAAATAAAATTACACGTATTCGTCGCGAGTTAGAAACTGTAATCAAAACACGTACTTTGCATAGAGCAAAAAGAAAAAAAACACCTCATCCTGTTGTTGCGTTGGTAGGGTATACTAACGCAGGGAAATCAACACTTTTTAATTTTTTAAGTGGTGCTAATGTTTTAGCAAAAGATATGTTGTTTGCAACGCTTGATCCAACCTTGCGCAAAATCAATCTTCCTCATGAACAAATTGTTCTTCTCTCTGATACAGTTGGTTTTATTTCTAATTTACCGACACATCTAATCGCAGCTTTTAGGGCAACTCTTGAAGAAGTGACAGAAGCTGATTTAATCCTTCATGTGAGAGATGTTTCAGATCCTGATTATAATATTCATGCTCGAGATGTTTTAAAAACACTTTCGAGTCTTGGAGTTGATATTGATGATACAGATCGTATTGTAGAGGTCTGGAATAAGATCGATACACTGGATGAATACGCATTGAATGTTTTGGAGACAAGCGCAAAAACTTTGTCAAATCCTGCATTAATGATATCAGCGCTTACTGGTGAAGGAGTGGATGAATTATTAATAACAATTGAGAAGCGAATTTTTGGAGAAACGCTAAGCGTTGAATTTGTTTTAAAACCCACTGAAATGCTGCTTATTGATTGGTTTTATAAAAATTCTAGCAAAATAGAACAGACAAGTCATGATGATGGTTCTATCACGATTAAAGCGGTCTTGACCAGTGAAGCAAAAAAACACTTAGAACGTATAAAGCAAAATATGCAGTAAGTTTTATTCTATGATATTTCTGAAAATACTTGCTTTAGGTTTTTCTTTTTTTTCAAGAAAGAATAAAATCTTTAATTAACAGTATAGTTACTTCTTTCTCGTAGTAAAAAAATATCAAGTATTTTTTTGATTGAAATAAATATGAATCTTAAGCGGGATAAGAATTTATTGCTACAGAGAAACATTTTTGTATTTGTGTTATCAGCAGTACTGTGTGTACTTTTGATTTGGTTGTACTATTTTGTTCAGCCACGCTCTTATCGAGCGATGTTGGCTTTTACACTTTCTGATTCTGTAGGTTTCCCATTACCAAATGATAAACAGAACAATATCGTTACTTTACTGTTATCACAGTCTATTACTTCAGAAAATTTAAATCATTATAAGTTTTTTTCTAGTGATGCTTATACGGGAGAGGTGCGTGAAAATATTCGATTTTCTCGCCATGGTGATTTGATCAATCTTTCTTTTAAAGCAGAAACTATCGAGGATGCTAGGAAAGGCTTAGAGGTTTGGTTTTCAGCTTTTTCAGAAGCTATTGCTAAATGGAATCAAAAACTATTATTGGTACAGAAAAAAAACGATCAGCAATATCCTCATACGACATTATCCGATATAATACAGGATTTTCGCTCATCTTTTTTTACTACTGCTCAGCATGATGCACAACAATCAGAATTAAATGCTCTTTATACTCAGTTAACAGATGTTGCTATAAAACGTATTTATTTAGAGATTTTAAGCTCTGCTATTAAAGCGATTCGTAAAAATGATCATTCTTTATTGTCTATATCATATATTGCAAATAATGCATCGGTTTCTGCATTAAAATCTAAGCTTGATCTTCTAGAAACACAAAAAGCGCATATGGCTGTTCAATTAGGTTGGGAGCATCCTCAAATCAAAGCAATGATTGCAGAATCGAAAATACTTTCTACTCAATTAAAACAGAAAGTTGAGCAAATTTCTGATCAAATTCATTTAGATGCGATTGTTATAAAAAATTTTGAGCTGCAATTGAGAAAAAAGATTAATTTTTTTGTAAAAAATCAGTCGCAATCTTTGGATCAAATATTGAATGCGTTAGAAAATAAAATAAAAACAGTGATAGATGTACAGAATAAAGCAACAAACCCGTATATTCCTTTGGAACAGATTACAAAAATTCATATGGTTGTTCCAGTAACAGTTTCTCAAATTCCTTTTATATCCTTGTATGGAAAAAATATTTTTATTGGTTCACTTGTTAGTTTGATTATTCTTTTTGTAGGAATGATTTTCTTTCAAAAAGATTCTTCGGTAGAGAAAAAAAAATCAAGAAAAGAAGCATTAAAAAAACAAGAAAATATTTTCTCTTCTGATGCAATAAAAACATTTGAAACTTTGATTACAATAGAAGAATTATCCAATATTTTAAAAGAACATACTTCTGTTGTTATTTCAGTAATTGGATTAGGAGCCGCTCAAGTAGCAGCAAAGCTTTCTCTTCATCTTGTAGAGGGTAAAAAAAAGATCTTATTGGTGGATATTTCTGGTCAACAAATAGAAAGAGTGATTGGACCGCATCGAGGATTAAGTGATATTTTGACGGGAAGTGCTCAGTTACAAGATATCATTTATCGTGATTATGATACAGGGGTTGATATTCTTCCTCAAGGATTGACAAGTGCGGCTCGTGCGCAAAATTTTTCAAGTGATATTCCAAATCTGTTAGAAAGTTTCAAAAAAGATTATGATTTTATTATCCTAGAAATGGCTAATAAACCTCAATTTGGAGAGGTGCAAATTGCACACGTAACAGACTATTACATCTGTAGCGTTTCTTTGAATGAAAATGATTGGATGATGCAGATGATCTCTAAAATTCCAAAAACTATTTATCGCATTATTTCGCATTAATAGTTGCTAAATAGAGATAATCGCTCCATATCATTATTAAAGATATGTATTGGAGAAGAGGGCTGCATTTAATAAATTGTATAAAAGATATTAAGTAGGTTTTTGTGATTTCTTTAAAAAATATTGATTGATTAAAACAAATCTAAGTGCGTAGATAGGTGCATAAAATGGCAATAAAAGGATTGTGTGATGTCACTTTGACACCACTACAAAAACAAAATCGAAAAAAGATTCGAATATGGCTTTATACTATTTTATTGCTTTGTTTGATTATTGTTTTAGTTGGTGGTGCGACGCGTTTGACAGGGTCAGGATTATCTATCACTGAATGGAAGCCGATTCATGGAATGATTCCACCAATTGGTATTGATGAATGGCAAGAAGAGTTTTCGAAATACCAACAGATAGCTCAATATAAGTTGCTTAACAGTGACATGACTTTAAATGCATTTAAAGTGATTTTTTGGTGGGAATGGGCGCATCGTATTCTTGGTCGTTTGGTTGGTTTTGTTGCTTTATTCGGTTTAATTTGGTTTTGGAGCACTAAGCGCATTGAGAAAGATATTTTACCTAAACTTATTGTTGTTCCAATTTTAATTGGTATTCAAGGTGTTATTGGTTGGTGGATGGTCGCATCAGGTCTTGGTCAAAGTCATCTAACAAGTGTTAGTCAATATCGTTTAGCGATTCATCTTATAGCAGCGTGTCTTGTTGTGATCTTTGTTACTTATTTATCTCAAGGTCTTGCAGAATATTCAGAAAAACCAGCAAAGCAGGCAATTCAACGTTTTGCGGGTTGGCTTGTTTTCTTTATTTTAGTTGAGATTTATTTTGGTGCTTTAGTCGCAGGTCTTCATGCAGGTAAAGTCTATAACACGTGGCCGCTTATGGATGAACAGGTTATCCCAGAAGGGTTATTTAATTATAATCCGATTTGGACTAATTTATTTGAAAATCCTTTAACTGTTCAGTTTATGCATCGTTGCGCGGCTTATTTCGTGTTGATTATAGCGGTTGTTCATGCATTGTATTTACGGAGGAATATTCCACATTCAATTCATGCTCGTCGTGCATTTCTCTTATGTTTGGCTATATTCATTCAGGGATTTTTGGGTATTATAACGCTATTAAATGATGCGCCGATAAGCTTGAGTCTTATTCACCAAAGTATAGCGTTGGCAGTATTGTGTTTTTCTGTTGTGCATTGGCGTGCAACAAAAGGAGCATATCGTGTTGTTGAGTAAAAATTGATAAATTGTTAAAGTAATAAGGGGTATTAGTAATCTGAAAGCATTAAATTTAAATTTTGAACAGCAGATGCAGATGCTCCTTTTCCTAAATTGTCAAATACAGCACATAAGTTGAAGATACCCTCATTATCATTGCCAAAAACGAACAATTTTATACCATCTTGATTGGCTAAGCATTCTGGATCCAATTCAGTAAGCTTCTCAGTTTCCTCTTGTGATGCAACTGAGATGATGCTTTGATCAGGATAATGAGTATTAAGAATTTCCCGAATATCAGTGCAATTAGCTGATTTTGTGAATAAATTACGGTGGAGTGGAAGGTTAACAATCATTCCTTGAGGGAAGCGACCAACACTTGGTACAAAAACGGGAGTTTGCTTGATCTGTCCATAAGTTTTAATTTCCGGAATATGTTTATGCATAAGATTTAAACCGTAAATAAAGAAATTTTTTGAAAAAACATCTTTTCTAGATTTATTTTCCATTTTAGCAATCAATTGTTTACCACCACCCGTATAACCAGATACCGCGTTGATTGATATTGGATAATAGGCATTTAATAAACCAACTTCACGTAAAGGGCGAATTAAACTGATCGCTCCCGTAGGATAACATCCAGGATTAGTAACATAACGTGCTTCTTGGATACGTTGTTTTTGTCCTGCTGTCATTTCCGGAAAACCGTAAACCCAGTTAGATGCAGTACGATGTGCTGTTGAACTATCAATAATTCTAATTTTTTTATTACTTTTAAGAAATTGAACTGTTTGACGCGCAGTATCATCTGGTAAACAAAAAATAGCAATATCGGTTTGGTTAAGATAGTCTTGTCGAATATCAGTTTTGTGACGATCTTCGTGGGGAATAGAAAGCAATTCTAAATCAGAGCGCGCTGCTAGTCGTTTGTGTATTTGTAGGCCGGTTGTTCCGTGTTCACCATCGATAAAGACTTTTTTTACCATTCTGTGCGCCTTAAAGCAATTTTTTGCTGTTTTATTTAGAATTCACAATGCTGTATTTAGATTAAATGATTGAGTTTTTTGAACATAATTTATTTTATGTGCCTATGAATATTTAAGTTATAACAGTTTGGAAAAGATTTAGTATTTATTTTGCATTACTTATTTTTATGTGGATAAAATTTTATCATTTTAATATTAAAAAAATAAGATAAATATTTGTTGTTTTTGCAATTTTTAAATGCAAATTGTTTAAATTATTTGGCCTATACGATTTGTTATGTTATCGTTCATTATCCTATTTTTTTTATGTTAGGGCATATTTTATGACTACGCAAACAAATGATTTACAAAAACACTTTTTTAACAATAATTTACAATCTGTTGATCCTTCAGTTTTTGATATAATAAAAAATGAGTTTGGGCGTCAACAATGTGAAATTGAATTGATTGCATCGGAAAATATTGTATCAAGAGCTGTTCTTGAAGCTCAAGGGTCTGTTTTTACGAATAAATATGCAGAAGGTTACCCAAGAAAACGTTATTATGGCGGTTGTCATTTTGCTGATCAAGTTGAAGAATTAGCCATTGAACGGGCAAAGGAGTTATTTGGCGCTGCTTTTGCGAATGTACAGCCAAATTCTGGAAGTCAAATGAATCAAGCTGTATTTTTAGCTTTATTGCAACCTGGCGATACATTTATGGGATTGGATTTAAATTCTGGGGGGCATCTTACACATGGTTCATCAGTCAATATGTCTGGAAAATGGTTTAATGTTGTTTCTTATGGTGTTCGTCAAGAAGATCAACTTATCGATATGGAAGAGGTTGAGCGTCTTGCAAAACAACATAAACCTAAACTAATTATAGCAGGTGGTACGGCTTATTCACGTTTATGGAATTGGAAACGGTTTCGTGATATTGCAGATGAGGTTGGAGCCTATTTAATGGTTGATATGTCTCATATTGCAGGTTTGGTTGCTGGAGGGGTTCATCCTTCACCTGTGCCACACGCTCATATTGTGACTACGACAACACATAAATCGCTTCGTGGTCCTCGTGGTGGTATGATATTGACGAATGATGAATCTTTAGCAAAAAAAATTAATTCAGCTGTTTTTCCTGGCTTACAAGGTGGTCCTTTAATGCATGTGATTGCAGCTAAAGCTGTTGCATTAGGAGAAGCTCTACAGCCTTCTTTTAAAAATTACGCTACTGATGTAGTCGCGAATGCTAAAACTTTAGCAAAATGTTTGCAGAATCATGGTTTTGATATTGTTTCTGGTGGAACGGATAATCATTTATTATTAGTTGATTTGCGATCCAAAAATTTAACTGGAAAATCTTCTGAGTTGGCTTTGGGACGTGCTAATATTATTTGCAACAAAAATAGTATTCCTTTTGATCCGCAAACGCCGTTTGTAACTTCAGGTATTCGTTTGGGCACACCTGCTACAACAACGCGTGGTTTTACAGAAAACGAATTTGTTCAAATTTGTGATTTTATTTCGGAAGTTCTTGATGGTCTTAGAGTAGCCAAAAGTGATGAAGAAAATGCTGCAATTGAAATGGCTGTTCAAAAAAAGGTAAGAGATATGACGAATAATTTTCCTCTTTATTCTTATTTAAACAATTGTTAAGGTACAAAATAAATGCGCTGCCCTTACTGTCAATGTGAGGATACACAGGTTAAAGATTCGCGCCCTGCGGAAGAGGGTGCGGTTATTCGTCGTAGGCGTGTGTGTTCTACTTGTGGCGGCCGTTTTACGACTTTTGAACGTGTTCAGTTACGTGAGCTTTTAGTTTTAAAGAAAAGTGGTCGGAGTGAGTTATTTGACCGCGATAAGTTAGCTCGATCGGTTGATATAGCAGTGCGTAAACGCGATATTGATTCTAATCGTATTGAGCAAGCAATTTCTGGCATTGTACGTCGACTTGAGAGTTTAGGAGAGCCAGAAATTGCTTCAGAGAAAATTGGACATCTTGTGATGGAAGCATTGAAGGGTATTGATGATATTGCGTATATTCGTTTTGCTTCCGTATACCGAGATTTTCGTAGTGCAAGTGACTTTCATAATGTTATTGATGAATTGTCAAAAGATGTGACGGATACAGAATCTTATTTTGATGAATAAAGAAAAGCAAGATAAGCGATATATGGCTGCGGCTATTCGCTTAGCAGAGCGTCATGTTGGCCTTACTGGTGAAAATCCCTCTGTTGGTGCGTTGATTGTACGAGATGATTCTTTAGGGACATCCATTGTTGGCTATGGCGTAACAGCTATTAACGGGAGACCTCATGCAGAAGTGCAGGCGTTGCTTATGGCTGGTTCATTGGCTCGTGGTGCGACTGCTTATGTTACTTTAGAACCATGTTCGCATTATGGAAAAACGGCACCGTGTGTCAATGCACTTATTGACGCGGGTATTTCACGGGTTGTAATTGCTCTTACGGATTTAGATAAGCGGGTTTGTGGTCGCGGTATTGCTTGTTTACGTGCGGCTGGGATAGAGGTTGTTGAGGGTGTGCTTGCTGAAGAAGCTTTTGAAACCCTGAGTTCTTATTTTTGCATCAAAAAGCTACAACGGTGTGCTGTAACTTTTAAAATGGCTATTTCTGCAGATAATGGTGTGGGAAAAAAAGGACAAGGTGGGATTAAAATTAGTGGAGCAATATCACAGACACGGACACATATTTTACGAGCTCAACATGATGCGATTATGGTTGGGATTGGCACTGTATTAGCTGATGATCCGGAATTGAATTGTCGTTTACCTGGTTTGGAAATGCGTTCTCCTATACGCGTTATTTTGGATAGAGATTTACGGATTCCAGTTGATGCAAAAGTTGTTCAAACAGCTGCAAAAATTCCTACTTGGATTGTTTGTGATGCAACTTGTTCTCAGAAAAACAAAAGAATGCTGTTGGAGCAGTATGGAGTATCTGTACATTTGATAGAAACGAACAAGCATTTCATTCAACCTTCTGTTGTTTTGCAATTTCTTTATCAGCATGGAATCAACAGCGTTTTACTTGAAGGGGGCACAAAGACAGGAGAAACGTTTTTACATGCTGGTTGTGTTGATCATTTGATATGCTTTTATGCATCAATGACTTTAGGAGAAGAGCGTATTGAAGCTCCTCGTATTGAAGATTATCTTTCGGATTTTAATGAAATTGAAATGAAAATACTCGGGAATGACCGTTTTTATAAATGGAGGCGCAGAACATTATGTTTACAGGAATTATAACAGATATTGGCTGCGTTGAAGCTGTGAAATCTTTGGAAAAAGGAATACGTTTCGATATTTCTACTCATTACAGTCTAGAAAATTTAGAAATTGGAGCATCAATAGCGTGTTCGGGTATTTGCTTAACAGTCGTTGAGCGGTCGTCAAAACAAATGGATATTAATTGGTTTTCTGTAGAAGCGTGGGAAGAAGCATTGCGTTTAACTAATCTTTCACAATGGAGAAAAGGAACGTGTGTTAATTTAGAACGTTCGCTACGTGTTGGTGATGAAATTGGTGGACATTTAGTTTCTGGCCATATTGATGGTTTAGCTGAAATTATTGATCAGAAGAATGAAGGTGACGCCATTCGTTTTGTGTTACAGGTTCCCATGCGGTTTGCGCCTTTTATTGCAGAAAAAGGTTCTGTTGCGCTTAATGGTACATCTCTTACCGTTAATTGTGTTAAAGATAATATTTTTGATGTTCTGATTATTCGTCATACGCGTGAAGTCACAACTTGGGGGCAAGCAAAAGTTGGTGATTGGGTAAATTTAGAGATTGATCAGCTTGCGCGTTATGTTGCTAGAATTTCTCAGTTTAAAATGAAAAATGAATAAAAATTGAAAAGATTGTTATCTTTTGAGAAGATTTTATGCTCTGTAATTTATGAATTTTATTTAAATTTTTCTAAAGAGGTTTTGTTATGATTAAAGAAAAACGTCAACAACCACATTTATTGATTGTGGAGGCACGTTTTTATGATGAAATTTCTAATGCTCTTCTTGATGGTGCGATTAGTGCTTTGCAGAAAGCTGAAGTGACTTATGATATTATAACAGTTCCTGGGGCATTAGAAATTCCTAGTGCGATTGTTTTTGCTGAACATAACAGTAATAAAGTATCTTATGATGGTTATGTTGCGCTTGGTTGCGTTATCCGAGGAGAAACATATCATTTTGAGATTGTTGCTGATAATTCTTGTAGAGCATTGATGGATTTAACGGTTCAAAAGCATTTAGCGATTGGAAATGGTATTTTGACTGTTGAAAATGAACAACAAGCGTGGGCGCGTGCGCAAGAAAATAAAAAAAATAAAGGTGGTTTTGCTGCTGAAGCTGCTTTATGTATGATTGCTCTCAAAAAGAAATTTGGAGATAATCATTAAATATGACAGATATAAAAAAAACGTATTCTCCACGTTTAGCGAATAAACGTGGAGCGGCAAGATTAGCTGCAGTACAGGCACTTTACCAAATGGATATAGTAGGGAGTGGTGTTATAGAAACAGCCGCTGAGTATGAGACTTATCGTTTAGGAAAAAATATTGATGGTGATCAGTATCTTGATGCTGATTTTCAATGGTTTAAATCTATTATAGCAGGTGTTGTGCAAGATCAAAAAAAATTAGATCCTATACTTCATCAGAGACTTTCTGAAGAATGGTCACTTTCTCGTCTTGATTCAATATTACGAGCAATATTACGAGCAGGTTTATGGGAGTTAATAAACCGAAACGATGTTCCTGTTGCTGTTGTTGTGAACGAGTATGTTGATATAGCAAAGGCATTTTTTGAAAGTGATGAAGCAAAACTTGTCAATGCAGTTTTAGATAGCATAGCGAAAGAAATCCGCCTCTCCAAGTAATAACAACTTGAGAAGCAATATAAGGATTTCTTTAGTGTAGATTTATAATAGGTGTTTTACAAATATTTTTAAAAATTACCGGTTCGTCGTTGGTAATTTTACAGTTTTTGTATAACCATTAATAATCTGAGTTAAGAAAGAGTGATCTTGAATAGTTGTTGGTGTTGTACGGGAAATAAAATCAAATATTCTTCCATCTTGTAGGCCATAATGAGCGATTTTTGCAACTTGGTGATTTTTATTAAAGTAAATAGCTAAAACTTTACGATTAATAATTCTTGTTTTCATAAATTGCATTCCGCGATGCCGAGTTTGTGAAATATAATAGAAAACTTCATTATTGTACTTTGTTTTTAATGAAGGAGACCCCAAAGCTAAAAGCACTTGTTCTTGACTTGATCCAACAGAAACAGTGTCAAGAGCACTTGGATCAAGAATATATCCTTCTTGATATATTTGACTTGAATTTAAAAAATTAGTTGAACCACATCCCGCAATTACTGTTGTACTTGCTATGAGTAGACTGCTCAGTAATTTATATTTGATCGAATTGAGTTTGTAGGTTATCTGAAACAATTATATCTCCACGTTAACACAATAATATAGTAGGTCAGGTATTCTAAAATATTTTTAAACTTTTAAATCCAATATAGTTTAGCATAGCTTACATTTTATTGTAAGAGAGGTTATGTCATATAAAGCTTTTTATCAAAGAAAAAAGTGCATAAGATACAATCTATCTTAATAAAAGAGCGCTATATTACATCTCTTTATATTTCGGAGTTGTTAATGAATATTCAAAATGTTTCTCAGATGACGTTCGCTCTGTCTTATCCAGTTTCAGTACATTCATTACCTGCTAAAGGTATAAAAGTTCATATTTGCGCAACTCAACGCGAACGTACATACTTAGCAAAGAATCATGATTTAGTCGAAGTAAAATCTTGTGAAGGTAGTTTTCATATTTTACCATGGAAGAAACGTGGAGTGAGAGTAAAAGGGGTGTTGCGAGCACAGATAATCCAATCATGTGTTGTAACATTAGATCTTTTGGAAAATATTCTGCATGAAAATATAGAAGTTGTTTTGGTTCCTGAAGATTCAAATTTAGTTAAGCCAGAAGTGTTAGAAGATACAGGTGAATTGTTTTTAGAAGCGGAAGGAGCAGATACACCAGAGATTTTTTATGGTGATAAAATTGATGTTGGTGCAATCATGGAAGAATTTTTTGAATTATCAATTGATCATTATCCACGGAAAGAAGGCGCGAATATGAATCTGTTTCAATGTTCAGAGTCAGTTGATCAGAAATTATCACCATTTTCTATTTTGAAAAAATGGCAAGAATTATAAATACGTAAAAAATATTTGTTGTGTGTTGGAATAAAAGCAGTATTTTCTGCAAACGGTTTGGATGAAAGTTTTTGTTATTCTTGAATAAACAAAGTCTTGAATATCAATTTTAAAAATGTGGGATATGCGAACGTGATTAGAGTTTCTGTGGATGTAATGGGTGGTGATTATGGCCCAGAGGTTGTTATTGCGGGAGCAGCAATCGCACAAAAATGTTTACCCAATATTCATTTTTTATTTTACGGTATAGATGAAGCCGTTAAACCAGTTTTGAAAAAATATCCTTGTTTAGTTGCTTCATCACACTTTTATCCTACGGAAGGTTATACACGTATGGATGAGAAACCTAGCCAAGCACTTCGGACTGGACGTGGTAAATCATCAATGTGGTATGCTATTGAGGCTGTAAAAAATGGTGAAGCAGATGTTTGTATTTCTGCTGGGAATACCGGTGCACTTATGGCAATGTCTTACTTTTGTTTAAAGATGATGGCGGAAGCTGAGCGCCCTGGGATTGCAGGTATTTGGCCAACACTGCGTAATGAAAGCATTGTTTTGGATATTGGTGCGACAATTGGTGCATCTGCTAGTCAATTGGTTGATTTGGCCGTTATGGGAGCTGGTATGTTTCGCGCTTTATATCATGTTGAAAAGCCAAGTGTTGGGCTTTTAAATATTGGGGTTGAAGAAGCTAAAGGCCTCTATGAAATCAAAAAAGCAGGAATGATATTGCGTAACGTGCAATTAGAAGGGTTGGAATATAAGGGTTTTGTTGAAGGAAATGATATTGGTAAAGGAACAGTAGATGTTGTTGTCACTGAGGGATTTGCGGGTAATATCGCTTTAAAAACAGCAGAAGGAACTGCACGGCAGATAAGTGAGACTTTGAGAACTGTTATGCGAAGCTCTCTTTTTTCTTCTCTTGGTTATTTTTTATCACGCGGTGCTTTTCGTAAACTAAAATATAAGATGGATCCTGATCGAGTTAATGGTGGTGTTCTTTTAGGTTTGAATGGTATTGTAATAAAAAGTCACGGTAGTGCTAATGCTGGTGGTTTTGCTTCTGCTATTCGCATTGGTTATGAGATGGTCAACAATGAGCTTTTGAAGAAAATAACGGCTGATTTAAGACGATTTCATGAAAATAAAGCGACAATTTTGAGTGATGAAAGTGCAGTGATGGTTGATGAGGAAATAATATGATCAACATTCGTATTCTCAGTCAAAAAAAACAGGAAAAGGTCAAATACGAATGATTCGGTCAGTTGTTTGTGGTATAGGAAGTGCTTTACCTAGAAAAAGTTTGTCTAATGATGAGATTGCAAAATTTGTTGAAACATCTGATGAATGGATTGTTCAGCGTACAGGAATTCGCCAGCGTTATATTGCTGACTCAGATGAAACAACTGTTTCTTTGGGGGTAGCCGCTGCAAAAGCTGCGTTAACAAATGCGGGTATGACGATAAAAGATATTGATTGTATTATTTTAGCAACTTCAACACCAAACCGTACTTTTCCTGCTTCCTCTGTTGAGATTCAGAATGCTTTAGGAATGAGTCATGGTTTTGCTTTTGATATTCAAGCGGTTTGTTCTGGTTTTATTTTTGCATTAACAACAGGAGATGCTTATTTACGCTGTGGAACAGTCAAAAGAGTTTTGGTGATTGGATCTGAAACGTTTTCTCGAATTTTAGATTGGCAAGATCGTACAACATGTGTTTTATTTGGTGACGGTGCAGGTGCAGCTATTTTAGAAGCACAAGGAGTAGAAAATAATAGTTTTTTTGAATCTGGTATATTGTGTACAAAACTGCGTTCTAATGGAGCGTATACAAATAAATTATATGTTGATGGCGGTCCTTCGACAACACAAACGACAGGTTATTTACGTATGGAGGGGCGAGAAGTTTTCAAGCATGCAGTTGGTATGATCACTGATGTGGTTGATGATTGTTTTACATCTGTTGGTATAAATTCCTCTCAATTGGATTGGTTTGTTCCTCATCAAGCTAATAAGCGAATTATCGAAGCATCAGCTAAAAAATTAGGGATTGCAATAGATAAGGTTGTCATTACCGTGGATCAGCATGGAAATACATCTGCTGCATCAGTTCCATTAGCTTTGGAAACCGCTGTTCAAGATGGAAGAATTAAAAAAGGAAATCTCGTTATGTTAGAAGCTATGGGAGGGGGGTTTACATGGGGAGCGGTTCTTATTCGTTGGTAGGTTAAGTCCAACTTGACCATATTTGAATAAAACGTATAAATCACTGTATGATTTTTAATATTGGAATGGGTGGTTATAATGACAAGTAAAACAGTAACGCGTGTGGACTTGGCTAACGCGGTTTGTAGGAGAGTGGGCTTGTCACACACTGAATCTGCGGCTTTAGTTGAGCTTGTATTGGATGAAATTTGTAATTCACTTGTCAAAGGTGAAGCGGTTAAGTTATCTTCTTTTGCGACTTTTCAAGTACGAAATAAAAGTGAACGAGTTGGACGTAATCCTAAAACGGGTGTAGAAGCGCTTATTCCACCACGGCGAGTGGTGACATTTAAAGCTGCAAATGTGCTTAAACAAAGAATTGTCGATTCACATCGTGCAAAACAAAAGTAATTTTATATAAATTGATAATATTAAAATTTCTTATATTCAATGATAGAAATTTTAATTATAAGGTATCTTATATTTATTATTTTAAAAGATTTTTATCTAAAATGCATTTAATATAGCCTTATTTTTGACTAATGTTGCTTAAAAGATTAAAATTAATTATTTGCTGTGAAATTGTTTGTTTAATTTTAAATAAGGTGTTGCAAAATGGATAAGAGCCCTGATGCGTTTCGCACAATTAGCGAAGTAGCAGATTTGTTGGGGCTTCCACAACACGTATTGCGATTTTGGGAAACACGTTTTTCTCAGGTTAAGCCATTGAAACGTGGTGGTGGAAGGCGTTATTATCGTCCTGCTGATATTGATCTTCTTAATGGTATCAAGCAATTACTTTATGGGCAAGGTTATACGATAAAGGGTGTTCAGCGCCTTTTAAAAGAAAATGGTTGCGCTTTTGTGATTGCGCTCGGTAGTGGCGATCTTGATGCTATGAATATAGTGATGGAAAAAAAACACGCGGAACAGATGCCTGATCTTATTCCAGCAAAACCTAAAAAAGCAACGTTTGGACTTTTAGGTTTTATGAGAAATGAAGAAGAAGCCTCCGTTGGTAGAGTTAATAGTCACGAAGATAAAACTGATAAGGCATTATTGCAAGAGGCTTTGTTTGAATTGATTGAATGTAAACGGACTCTTGATAGAGCGAGATAGCAGCAGCCATTTGTTGTTATTATTGTTGAATAATTTCTTCAAATGTTCATCAATCGGTGTAAATCAGGAGGGGTTGCTTCATTGGAGAGCTGTTTAATTGCTTCTTCTACAGATAAAGAAGTTTGGTCGGTACTTCCTAAACGACGCATATTGACGCTATTTGTTTCAGATTCACGTTTTCCGCAGACCAGAATTACAGGAACTTTTTGTAAAGAATGTTCCCGTATTTTGTAATTAATTTTTTCATTACGAAGGTCTGATATTGCAGAAAGACCGGCGGCTTTAAGTTTTGTTGTTATTTTTTTGGCATATTCATTAGCTTCAGATGTAACTGACGCAACAACAATTTGTTGAGGCGCAAGCCAAAGTGGCATATGTCCAGCAAAGTTTTCGATTAGAATACCGAGGAAACGTTCCATTGATCCAAAAATAGCGCGATGGATCATAACAGGCTGGCGTTTTTCTGAATCTCTGTCAATATAAAATGCACCAAAACGTTCAGGTAAATTAAAGTCTACTTGTGTTGTTCCACATTGCCATTCGCGTCCGATAGCATCTTTCAGTGTATATTCAAATTTTGGTCCATAAAATGCTCCTTCACCGGGAAGAATACTCGTTTTAATTCGCCCTGCAGATTCTTGTTCAATTGTTTTGAGAACAGAGATCATAATATTTTCGGCGTGATCCCATAATTCGTCGGAACCAACACGTTTTTCTGGACGTGTTGAAAGTTTGAGACTAATTTCTTCAAAACCGAAATCTGCATATGTTGATAAGATAAGATTATTAATCTTAAGACACTCATCAGCTAATTGATCATCGGTACAAAAAATGTGTGCATCATCTTGTGTGAAACTCCGTACACGCATGAGACCGTGCAAAGAACCTGAAGGTTCATAACGATGAACAAGACCAAATTCAGCAAGTCGAATAGGTAAATCGCGATAAGATTTTAAACCATGCTTAAAAATCTGTACATGACCGGGACAGTTCATAGGTTTTAGGGCATAAATATATTCATCATCCCAATCATCAGCAGCAGGGATTGTTTTAAACATATTTTCTTTATACCATCCCCAATGACCGGATACTTCCCAGAGTGATTTATCAAGAACTTGCGGTGCATTAACTTCCGCATATTGGTGTTCATCGAGACGTCTCCGCATGTAACTGATCAGGTTTTGAAACATTTTCCAACCTTTGGGATGCCAGAAAATCATCCCTGGGCTTTCTTCTTGAAAATGGAATAAATCCATTTCACGTCCTAAGCGACGATGATCACGTCTTTCGGCCTCTTCGAGTAAATGAAGATAAGCTTTTAAGTCATTTTCGTTAGCAAATGCAGTCCCATAAATTCTTGTTAACATAGGATTATTTGCATTGCCACGCCAATAAGCTCCTGCAACTTTCATTAATTTAAATGCATTTCCAATTTGTCCAGTGGATTGCATGTGTGGACCACGACAAAGATCAAACCAGTCGCCCTGATAGTAAATTTTTACATCTTGATCTTCAGGGATAGCATCAATAAGTTCAACTTTGTACAGTTCACCTTTTTCAGTAAAAATTTTCTTAGCTTTTTCACGAGACCAGATTTCTTTTTTGAATGGTTTATTGCGTCGAATAATTTCTCGCATCTTTTGTTCAATGGTTTTGAGATCATCTAACGTAAAAGGTTGTTTTCTGGCAAAATCATAATAAAAACCGTTTTCAATAACGGGTCCGATTGTAACTTGTGTTTCAGGAAATAATTCTTGTACAGCTTCAGCTAAAACATGGGCACAATCATGGCGTATTAATTCAAGTGCACGTGTGTCATCACGCGTAATAATTTCTACTTGACCGGATTCTTTTAACGGATCTGACAAATCTCGCATAATGCCGTTAAGGCTATAAGCAACTGCTTTTTTCACAAGTGATTTAGAAATGGATTCAGCTAATTCCAAACCTGTCATTTGAATAGGGTAATCGCGTTTTGAGCCATCAGGAAAAGAGAGAGAGACGGAAGAAGACATAAAAACACCTTTTGGTTCCAATTCCGCCAACGATTGCGGATGGTTTTGTGAAAAATTAACAACAATCAGCTAAAGACAATAAATTAATTTTTTATCAATATGCATAAAAAAAGAAAAGAGCTATTTAAAGAAAAGAGCTATTTATTGTGTTGTGTATAAATTTTCCAATAACGCCAAGGTTTATAAAAAGAATAAGTTTTATCAAGTGAAGTTGGCACTGGATCAAAACCGCGAGTTCCAAAGGGACCACAGCGTATAATACGAAAAAAACCCATCCACGCACCAGCCCATAAACCATGACGTGCAATTGCTTCATAGATGTATTCTGAGCAAGTTGGTGTGTGGCGACATTGATTTCCTATAAAACCTGAAAGTGTTATTTGATACAAACGTATGAATGTAATACCTAATAATCTCCCAGGTGTTTTGCGCCAAGAACCTGTGTAATTTCTGGATTGTCTTTTTTGTAAGTTTAAGCATTTTTTAAGCATTTGTTTTTCTTCAATTTATTGAATACAATCTATAACTGCGTCAAAAATGAGCATCGTTGATGCATGCCGTTCTTTATAGTTTTTAATGGGTTGTAAACAAGAAAATGCTTCAAGTGGTATTGAAGGAGGAGGGCCATTTTTTGTGAGCATATCTCGAATTGTTCTACGTAATATTTTAAGATTTTGTGTATTTTGACCAATGACGTGATTTGCTAAGATAGATGCAGCAGCTTGCCCCAGTGCACATGCGTGTATTTCATGAGCAAAATCGATTACGATATCATTTTTAATTTTTAGATCTACAATAACTGTTGATCCACAAAGTCGCCCATATTTTTTTGATGTTGCATCCGGATCATTAAGACGTCCAATTCTACTTATACTGGCAGCATATTCCAGTATTTTATCATTATAAATCTCATTAATCATGAAACAATTGTCTGAAATGTAAAAAGTTATATGGTTTACGCTTTTAATTCACTTATATAGCAATTATATACTAGATAAAATAGATATTGTAACAGACATTTTTTATACGGAGATTGGAGTTTTTATGCATAGTATCGTGAAAGGAGCAGCTGCAGACTCAGTCTCTTTTGAAAATAAGCGCCCTAGTTTAAAGGAAGTAGAAGCAGCAGTACGTACTCTGTTATTATGGATAGGAGAAAATCCGAATCGAGAAGGACTTTTAGATACTCCAAGTCGTGTTGCTAAAGCATATGGTGATCTTTTTTCTGGTTATAATGAATCTGTTGAAGAAATTTTAGGAACTGTTTTTGAAGAAGTTTCAGGGTATAATGAACCAGTCATAATAAAAGATATCCCTTTTTATTCACATTGTGAACATCATATGATACCCATTGTTGGGAAGGCTCATATTGCTTATCTTCCTGATAAAAAGGTTGTTGGTCTTTCAAAAGTTGCACGTGTTGTGAATGTTTTTTCTCGACGTTTACAAACACAAGAAACAATGACCGCTCAAGTGGCTGATGCATTAAATAAATATCTAAAGCCTCGTGGTGTTGCAATCCTGATTGAAGCTGAACATATGTGTATGGTTATGCGGGGAGTTCAAAAACACGGAACTACAACGATTACAACAAGCTTTCGTGGTTATTATGAAAAAAATTCAGTAGCGCAATCTCATTTTATGACGATGATACGCAGATCATGATTATACTGATATGAAAATTTTCGTAATGTATATCAAAAAAATTAAAGATTTTTATAAAATAAATTATAAGAATGTGAAAATAAGCTTGTGACTTGCTTTATGATTTGTTAAATGCCGAGAACTGATACATATTCAGTTTTTTTATGATGTGCGGTCGTGGCGGAATTGGTAGACGCGCAGCGTTGAGGTCGCTGTGGGGCAACCCGTGGAAGTTCGAGTCTTCTCGACCGCACCATTTTTTTTAAATAAAATTTTAATTTGTGTATATTTCCTTGTAATATTATAAATTTTTCAGTTTATATCAAAATTAAAACTGAATTTTTTTTCTTTTTTTATATATTTTTTTATTACATTATATTTTTAATATTTATGTTAAAAGTATTGACTCCCTATTTTTATAAAACTGAATGGTATTGTGGTGAAAAATACAATATTTTTGAGATATTCGGCACTTTTTATTTGCTTGATTACACTCGTGGCATGTAGCAGATCGCGTGCTGTACTGTGGCATGGTATACATGCGACACCATCTATGATTGCTGCACGACAGGAAGTTGAAAAGAATCCTGTTCTGCCAAAAGCGATCATTCCAGTGTATGTGGCAACCAGTCGTATGATGCAAAATAGTTATTCTCAACCTTATGGGTCTGGGCGATCAAATAAAGTCCATTATAATCGTGTTGATGTTGGAATTCCGCAACAACACGTGAAAGGTGTTGTGGAAACAAATGCTTATAAGCCCACTCATGATAAGTATTTTGCAGCAGTAGCTTTGCAAAAATACGATGACAGGGAACAGTTTAAACAACAATTGAATATTGCTTTAGCAAAAAAACCAAAGGGAAAAAGAGAAATTTTTCTTTTTATTCATGGTTATAACAATAATTTTGCGGATGGTACATTTCGTACAGCTCAATTTACTTACGATTATTCTTTAGATGTTGTTACTGTACATTATTCATGGCCTTCTGCTGGATCAATACCTTTATACATTTATGATCGTGATAGTGCGAATTTTGCACGCGATGGATTAATGGAGCTTTTAACTGTTATTAGTAAAACAGACGCTGATTATGTTTCTATCATTGCACATTCTATGGGAAATTTTGTTACGATGGAAGCGTTTAGAACTTTAGCATTACAAGGAAAGTATAAATCCATTCAACGTATTACAAGTCTCTTAATGGCTGCTCCCGATATTGATCTTGATGTATTTGAGCGTCAGCTTAATGATATTAAAGAACTTCCACGGCCGACAGCTGTTCTAGTATCACGCAAAGATAAAGCTCTGGCTTTTTCAAGACGTTTGACAGGTGGGCATACTCGAATAGGAGATGGTTCAGATATTGAGACATTGCGCGAAAATGGGATTGCTGTTTTAGATGTTTCTGATGTTGATGGTGGAGCACATAATGTATTTGCATCTTCGCCAACATTAATGGCTCTTTCTCGAGAAGGTTCTCTTGCTTCAACGATTATGCAAGGTACTGAATTAACGCCTAGTCAAGCAATTCTTGCTGATGGCAGCAGTGTTTTAGAAAAAACTACGCGTTTTATTCTTTATACACCCGCACATTTTTTATCTCCGCTAACTTATCATTATCCATTTACTCATCATTAAATATAAGAAGAGTAAGCTAATAGTTAAAAAAAATGAAAGCGATATTTTTTAGTACTTTCTTTAGAATAATTCTGTAGAAGAAGAAAAGAGATAGTAGAATAAATTAAAAAAACAATCATTAGGTCAATGTATGATGGTTGCGCAGAAACGCCGTACTAGTACACTTAAAGTAGTCGATCATTTTTCTTACTCTGCAAAGAGATTGTTGGATATCCACGCTATGCTTTTGAAAGTTAAGAAAGAAAATCGAGATAATAACCCAGATTTATTGTATCAACTTGATGCAACTAAAAAGCAGTTGGATGAAATAAGCTACGCCCTTATTTTAGAGTACAGAAAACGCCAAGAAAATGAGCGTTCTTTAAAACAGATTCTGTTATCAATTTCTGATCAACTTTTTTCACTTAATCATGATTTTAAAGAAAATAGTCGTCTTTTTTTTCAAGAAATTAGAATGCTTCAGTCTCAGATACAATATTTTTCTACTGTTGAACAAAAGAAGTGTGCCTTTAATGAGCAAGATTCTTCTTATTTTCCATCAAAAATTGATGAAATTATTAAACAATTACAAAAAGCACGAGAAAATCTTATTCTTGAAAATCCTCATCTTTTTGAAAAAGAATTATAAATTCAATTTCCTATGAATTTAAGTATTGAAAAAAACGCTATAAATGTAATTGAAACTATTAAAATAAAACTATCATATAAGAAAATAAAATTGATAGAATTTTTCAGAATTTTTCTTGCATTTGTTTAAATTCAATAGAAAATTCTTATATTTTTGTAATATTGTTGCTTAAAGTCTACAGATCTCAACTTTTATATAGAAAGTATATAGCAAGCTTTTAAGCTATTAAACTTAAAATTGACAGTATTAAAACAACATTGCCTCATTTTAAACAATTTTTCTGTTTTTTACATACATTGTATTTAAAATACAGTAACGAGGCGTTAATGAGTTTACAAATTGATCGTTTAGAAGCACTAATTGAGTTTTCTTATCATTCAGCTCGATTGAAGCAAAAGCCAGTTGCTTCAGTTTCTTCTCATAATATTTTTACTTTATATGAAAATGATTTATTTGGATTACCTGGTATTAAGTTAAATGAAAGTGATACAAATGAAGATGATGAGGTTTGGTTATCCGTTGAACGTCTGCAAGAAACTAAACCGCCAGAGGTAACAAATCAGTACCTCGAACCATGGTTGTTACTATTTCAAGATCCGAATGAAGAACCGACTTTAAAACAGAGTGTGTGTAAAAGAGTTCTTCTAGGTGCGGAAATTTATTCGGACAATGAAAATTCAGAGCTTTTGGTAATCAATTCTAATGAAACGGTTAATTTAGAAGATTATTCTGAGCGTCACGAAGTGCTTACTTTATATGAAAAATACATCAATGAAGAATGGATTCCATGGGCAAATGAGGAAAAAAAACGGCGCCAAACTATCAATATTTATTCTAAATTATTTAATTTGAAACAGATATTGGACGGTAATATTTCTGGGGGACCTATTGAATTTGTTTGGGGGATTGGTTTTGGAATTTTGAAAACTTCAGAAACGACTGTTTGTTATCCACTAATTAATCAATGTGTTGAGCTTTCATTGGATAAAGGTACGGGAACCTTTGAGGTGCGTCCAAGAAATATTCCACCTCGAATGGAGCTTGATTGGTATGCAACACAAGATAATCCTGGAGTAACAGAACTTGAAAAACAGGCCAAAGAATTTTTTGAAAATTTACCTAGTATTTTCTCTCCCTTTGATCGCAATACTTATGAGATACTTCTGAGAAGCGCAGTAACTCACTTGGACTCTAGTGGAATCTATTGGCCTTCGCAAACTTCATTGAATGATAGAACGCATCCACCTGCTGAAGACAAATTAAAAGTGACGGATACTTGGGTTTTGTTTGCTCGTCCTAAAACAAATAGTGCATATCTTCAAGATCTTGATCGTTTCAAAAAAGAAATAGAAACATGCAAAAATATTCTTTCAGTAATACCTGAATCTGCAATATCTGAAATTTTTATGGATCCAATTGATGAAAATCCAGAGATTGAATTTTCTAGTTTTCGGGGTGTATCAACGAGTCATTACGAGAATCGATCAGTTGAGTCTCATAAAAGTAAAGATCTTTATTTTCCGAAACCGTTTAACGATGAGCAGGTTCAAATTATTCAATTTCTCGAACGTTTTAATGGAGTAGTCGTTCAAGGTCCACCTGGGACAGGAAAAACGCATACAATTGCTAATATTATTTGTCATTATCTTGCACAAGGTAAGAAAGTGCTTGTTACGTCGATGAAAGATTCTGCTCTTGGAGTCTTAACAGATCAAATTCCTGATGAAATCAGATCGCTTACAATTGCATTGCTAAGCAATGAGGAAGAGGGATTAAAGAAATTTGAGCAATCAATAAATAAAATTGCATTTGAGATCCAAAATATTAATCGGACAGCTGTATCAGAAGAAATTAAACATCTTGAGGAATCAATAGATAGTTTTCATGGACAATTGTCTTGCATTGATAGAGATATTTTTAGTTGGGCGAAGAAAAATCTTGATAAGATAGTTATAGATTCCAATGAACTGAGCCCTGAAGAAGCTGCTAAAGAACTTGTCAATAGTCAAGGAACTTTCGAGTGTATACCAGATCCAATAAATATTACTAAAAATTTTAAACCAAAATTTAATGATCAAGATATCTGTGAACTCCGTGCAATGAGATCTGAATTGAGAAGAGATCTTATGTATCTCAATGCTTCGTTGCCACAATTGACTGAGTTTCCAGATGAATGGTCTATGTGTCAAATACATGAAGATTTATTACAGTTCGAGCAACTTAAACGTGAGGTTGAAAACGGAGAAGTTCCGAACCTTGTAGATTTTTCACAGAATACTATCGAAACAGTAAAAATTTTAAAAGATACAATTAATGCATGGAAAAATGTTCATCGAACTTTGCATGACACAGCTTATCCGTGGATCAATGCAGTAAAAATTCAACTGTGTGATCCGAATAAAGAACGTGTTCAGTATTTGCTTGATGAATTAGGAGAAAAATTAAGTGCGATCAAAAAACAACGTGAATCTTTTTTAAGTCGACCAGTTACTATTTCAAATAACTTTGAAACAAATAGTGAGCTTGTTAATGCCGTCAAAAATCTAGCTTCAGGAAGAAAACCCTTTGGTTTTGTTGGTTGGATAGGTAAATCTGAAGAAAAAAAGATATTAGATTCTATTCAAATATTAGGAAATTTTACTAAATCAATAGATGATTGGAAACATGTTGAAGAATATATTATTTTACAACAGTCTTTACGTGAATGCACACTTGTATGGAACCAGCTAGCAAAAGACCTCAGTTTACCTATCTTGGATGAAACTCCTCAGGGAGGCCTAAATGCAATTGAGATTTTTACTGTCTACGAGGACATTAAAAAAGAATTGAATTTTGAGCAAGAAATTTTTCAGAAAGTATCTACAATATTTCCTTCATGGGTGGGAATTGAAAATGAAACTATAAATTTGGAAACTCTAGAAGAATTACACAAGATACTCCAACATCATTTAAAACAGAGTCGCCTTATTAATGTATATACACAGCAAGCTCAATTTCAAAAAATACTTTCAGAACACAACGGTCCTGTTGTTGAAACGATCAAAGATTTTTTTAATCAGACTCTTGGTAACCCAGCAATAAATAAGAGTGAAATACAAAAAAAATGGTCTGAATTGATGACAGAACTTTCTCGTGTTTTAGCGCTAAGATCAAAACTAGATACAGTTCAAAAAATCACAGACTTAATTTGTGAGTCTGGAGCTCCTCAATATGCAGCATTGTTGCGTGAACCATTTGATAATCTTGCAGCAAATGATTTATTACTAAGTAATTGGAAAAAGAATTGGAAACTTAAGCGTTTGGATACATATTTAAACGAGATTGATGCACATGAAGAATTGAAGAAGTTATCAAAACAGCGGTCTGACACTGAGAAAGCTCTTTCAAACGCTTATAAAAATGTTATAGCTAAACGTACGTGGTTGAAGTTTTCTGAAAATACTTCGTCACGTATTCGGGCAGCGTTGCAAAATTATTTAATTTCTATACAAAAAATAGGTAAAGGCACAGGTAAGCGATCAATTCGCTATCGACAAGATGCACGGAACGCTGCACATTTGGCCAGCTCGGCTGTTCCTTGTTGGATTATGTCGCATTATCGCATTTCTGAATCTCTTCCATCTGAATTAGGATATTTTGATCTTGTTATTATTGATGAAGCATCGCAATCAGATTTAACGGCTTTACCTGCTCTACTCAGAGCTAAAAAAATACTTATTGTAGGGGATGATAAGCAAGTAGCACCTGAAAGCATTGGACTGGAAGAAGACAAAATTCGAAATTTGATGGCACGCTTTCTAAAGAATCAGGTCGAGTTATATCGTCCGCAAATGTCTCCGGATCGTTCAATTTACGATTTATTTAAAGTAGTTTATGCAAAAAGTTCTGTGATGCTAAAGGAGCATTTTCGATGTGTTGAGCCAATTATTGAGTACTCAAAAAGGGAATTTTATAATCATGAACTTAAGCCATTACGTCTCCCAAAAAATTCTGAGCGGCTTGATCCACCTCTGATAGATGTTTTTATTAAAGATGGGTACAGATCTGGCGATGAGAATAAAGTTGAAGCACGATTTATTGTTGAAGAAATTAAACGTATAGTTTCTGATAAACATTATATGAATCGATCTATTGGTGTGGTATCTTTACTTGCGGATAAACAGGCACGCTTAATTTGGGATATGCTTGTAAAGGAATTAGATCCTAGAGAATTAGAACGACATAAAATTACTTGTGGTGATGCTAGAACTTTTCAAGGTAAAGAGCGAGATATAATATTTTTGTCTATGGTTGTTGCGCCTAATAATGATATTAGAGCTTTATCAGGAAAAATGTACGAACAAAGATTTAATGTTGCAGCTTCGCGAGCAAGGGATCGTATGTATCTTGTGCGTTCGGTTATGATTGAAGATCTTAGTTCAAAGGATATTCTGCGTCGGAATTTAATTAATCACTTTTCTGCTCCTTTTGCTCAGGATGAAGATCGAAAGGAAGATTTACGTCAACTATGTGAATCTCAATTTGAGACTGAAGTTTATGATGTTTTAACTGAACGCGGTTATTGGGTGACTCCTCAAGTGAAAGTTGGTCAATTCAGAATTGATATGGTTGTTGAAGGTGATAATGATTCTCGTATTGCTATTGAGTGTGATGGAGATAGATATCACGGATCAGACAAGTGGGAAGAAGATATGCATCGTCAAAGAATCTTAGAGCGTGCAGGTTGGGTATTTTGGCGTTGTTTTGCATCGAGTTGGAACCGACGAAAAAGTGAGATGATTGCTGATCTTATTCAGAAGTTATCTGATAATGGAATCGAGCCGATTGGTTTTGATCGTGCTCCTAAGAGTTCTCATACTGAGTTTCGTAGTGTTTTAGTATCAGAGCTAAAAAAAACTGAAATTATTACGGACAATTTTTTAGAAGAAAACATGAACAATTATGCGTGATTAAAAATTTTTGATATATAAGTTCCTTTTGTAGAGAAAATATTATCTAGATATCCAGAGTTTAATGAGAGCATAAGATAAGGTTTCGGATCTTTCTGATAAAATTTCACCATCTTACTAGCTCGCATTACCAACAGTAACTTTTTTATGTGTGGTTTGGTTAAATCAGGTGGATATTCTTTTTCCGTAAATCTAATGGTATGAATTTGTAATAAAAAAGATTTTATGACATTGTACCATCGGCGATTATTTTTAGTTTTCTGAAAATCATGATCGACTAGTTAGTTTCTACTAAAGTATTACAATAAGGATGGGATGTAGTACCTTCGTCTGTTTTATCTACCACTTTTAAAGATTTATTAGATCGAGAAGAAGGCTTCTACGTAGATGAAAATATCTGGCTAGCGGACACCATCAAAAAAATTTGCTTCTGCGCTATATGAGGTTATTCATTTCAATAAAGAATACTTTAATACATTTATGATGTGGCCGCGCTTTGTTAATCATGAAGATAACACAGCCAGTTTTCTTGGTTCCTGTTTACTTGCACATCAAAAAAATGAGGGAAAAACATATGTTATTTTGTTCAATGATGATCCGGTTGGTCTACTTTCCTTTAACAGCATCGATAGTAGAAATAAAGTCGGATATATCGGATATTGGCTTGATAGCAGAGCTCAAGGGAATGGAATTATGACACGAGCAATAAAAGCTCTCGTTGAATGCTATTCTTCATGTGGTGTCATCCACCATTTTGTAATTAAGTGCTCCACTTTTAATCAGAAAAGCAATGCAGTTGCAAGGCGTTTCGGTTTTATGTATGAAGGAACGTTGAGACAGGCTGAATATTTAAATGGAGTTTTTCACGACCAAAATATTTACAGTTGGATTTCGTCTGACGCGTGAGATTTAAAAAATATGGTATGATCTGTTCAAATATGGAATTAATTTCCTCAAAAAAATATTACAAGCAATACGTAGACTATTAACTAATACCATACTTGAAAGGTTGTTTTTGCTTATTTACAACTTGAGTTAAAGTAATATCAGATAGTTAAATACTATAAGACTTATTGTGTCTAAGGTAATAACTTTTAAGTATAAGAAAACATCTAAAAGTCTCTTGTAATAATATCTATAAAATTACTAATATACTTTATACCCTACTACTATGTTCGCTTATGTTTCAAAAACAAGCCATCCTTTATCATAGATAGATTTAGCGGCATTAAAAAATAGAAAGAAAGACTAAAGAACAGTAATTCACTCGCCTTTAAAAGACGAGTTGGAAAACTTATTCCCTAAGCTTACTGTATTATCCTTTACTTTTAAAAAATATCAATAAACTCTATGCGATAAAAGAATACGTTGGTGTTCAGACATAGGAAGGTGATTTTGTAAATATGGTACACATCTTTTACAATGCCTAAGGTGAATTTGTATTGAGTTTTTATGTTTGTTATGAAGCCATGGAGGTTTTTAAAGGATTCGCTTTCAGAAAGAAAAACGCTTTCTGACGCCTGATACTGCAATTTTTTATAGTTACAATTCCACCTGATAACGCTCTAATAGAAACACAAAAGGTAGCTTTTTTGGATATTTTAAATAACTAATTTAAGAAATAATAAAATATTATCATATTTCTGGTGCCCCCAGAGAGACTCGAACTCCCGACCCCCTGATTACAAATCAGGTGCTCTACCAACTGAGCTATAAGGGCAACACCGCGCAGAACCTAACACAAACTTACAAAAAGGCAAATAAAAAATAATATTTTTTAGCATAAATGTTAAATAATTTTTATTATAGACTAATAAAATAATATTTTTTATATTACTGCCTTACATAATAACTTTGAGGTTATTATTACATGGGTGGACAGTATATATTTTCATTGAATTATTTTCGTGTATCTATTTGAGAATGTTCATTTTATCAAAATAAAAATAAGCTACAATCACCCTGTATATCTGAAGAATGTGAGCTTTTATTGCTTCAAACACTCCATAAAAAATAAGACATATTTCTTATGAAATAACATACTCCATCATGAGATATTTTTCATAAATTGGTTATGTTTATCTTTTCATGTTACGATATTGTGAAAAGTCTACAATAATAACGCTCAAATGAGTTATTAACAAATATAAACCATTTTTTACACTCAATGTTTACCATTGCTATTTCTCATAATTTTTATGAGCTTCTTTTTCAGAAAGATAATTTTCTAACCAGTGAATATTATAATCACCATTGATGATATCTTTATTATTAATAAGGTCACGAAATAAAGGCAGTGTAGTTTTAATTCCATCAACAACGAATTCATCCAAAGCACACCGCAAACGCATCATGCATTCTAAGCGTGTGCGACCATGAACAATTAGTTTTCCAAGCAAACTATCGTAATAGGGGGGAATCTGATAACCAGAATAAGCACTTGAATCAACACGAACGCCTAATCCACCAGGTGTATGGAAATGTGTGATACGTCCTGGAGAAGGCGTAAAATTAACAGGATCTTCAGCGTTAATACGACATTCAATAGCATGACCCGAAAAATGAATATCGTTTTGTGTAAATGAAAGTCCTTGGCCAGATGCAATACGAATTTGTTCGTGAACCAAATCAATACCTGTAATTGCTTCAGTAACAGGATGTTCAACTTGTAAACGAGTATTCATTTCAATAAAATAGAACTCATCATTTTCATAAAGGAATTCAACAGTACCTACGCCACGATATTTAAGTTTTGCACAAGCATTTGCAACAATTTCACCAATTTTTTTTCTTTCACGTTCATTAAGTGTAGGGGAAGGCGCTTCTTCCCATACTTTTTGGTGACGTCGCTGAAGCGAACAATCACGTTCTCCTAAATGAACAGCGTTTCCAGCTCCATCACCTATAATTTGAATTTCAATATGGCGCGGTTTTTCTAGATATTTTTCAATATAAACTGAATCATTATTAAATGCCGCTCCAGCTTCTGAACGTGTTATACTCAGAGCAATCATAAGTTCGTTATCAGAACGAACAACTTTCATACCGCGTCCGCCACCTCCGGCAGAAGCTTTAATAATAATAGGATAACCAATTTCATTAGCGATGCGTAAAGCATCTTTTTCTTCTGTAACAGCTCCATCAGAACCTGGAACAACAGGAATTCCAAGATTTTTGGCAGTTTTTTTTGCTTCTATTTTATCACCCATGATTCGGATATGTGCAGCTGTTGGACCTATGAATGTAATATTATGAGCTTCCAAAACATCTGCAAATTTTGCATTTTCAGAAAGAAAACCATACCCTGGATGCACTGCATCAGCTCCTGTAATCTCACATGCTGCAATAATTTGAGAAATGTTTAAATATGAATCGCGAGCTGGAGGAGGGCCGATACAAACACTCTCATCAGCAAGACGAACATACATAGCATCAGCATCTGCTGTTGAATGAACTGCTACAGTTTTAATCCCAAGTTCTTTACAAGCACGCAGAACACGAAGAGCGATTTCTCCTCGATTAGCAATGAGAATTTTTTGAATCATAATGACTCCTTGTTTTATTCAACAATAATAAGTGGTTCACCAAACTCAACGGGTTGTCCATCTTTAACCAATATAGCGGTTACAGTACCTGCATGAGGTGATGAAATATGATTCATTGTTTTCATTGCTTCTATAATCAGTAATGTTTGACCTTCAGAAACATTTTGCCCTATTTCTACAAAAGGTTGCGCACCTGGAGCAGAAGCAAGATATGCTGTTCCAACCATTGGAGATGTAACAGCATTCTTTGATCTTTCTTCTTTTGTAGAAGCAGTAGTTATAGAAGTTTCAGTTGGAGATGTAGGGGGAGCAGTTAGATTAGGACTAGAAATAGGAGTATAGATCACCTGTTCAGAAGAAGCAGGAGTGTTTTGTCGTGAAACACAAATACGAAGTCCACCTTGTTCAAGTTCAATATTAGTTAAATTTGTATCATTCAAAATTTCAGCAAGATTACGGATAACTTCCGTATCGATTTTGGCATGTTTTGTTGTATCTATTTTTTTTGTAGCCATCTTATTTTTAACTCCTTGATCAAATGAAAAGCGTCATGATTTTATTATATTATGCATATATCCAAATATCTTTAGACTGCTGATGATTTTCTTTGATCTTTTTTAAAGAATGCCATTTTTATGATTTTAAATCAGCTTTTTTACAAGATCAGCTTCATAATCTTGTCAACACAGAAAAGAAAGCGAAAAATAATATAATTTACGGTATTTTTTAATAAACTTCATACAATCATAATCAAAAAATTTATTGAGCGTTTTCTATTTCTCTCTTTAGAATATCTTCACCTACAGCTCCAACGAATATTTTATCATCAATAATGAAAGAAGGAGTTCCATTAATGTTTAATTCTGAGGCAATTTGAACATTTTTTTGAAACTTTTTCATAATATTAGGGTCTTTTATTGTCTTACGCAATGTCGTTTCATCTGCTCCTAATGAAGTTGCTATTTTAATAGCTTTAGATTCATTTGCGCGACCTGAAGAAGTTAAAAGCATTTTATAAAACTGAGAATATTTTTGAGGGAATTGTTTTCTAAATGCATAGGCAACAAGATGCGCTTCTACTGAATCAGGTCCTAAAATGGGTAAATCCTTTATAATGACTTGCAAGTTTGGATGCTCTTTTATTAAGTGCATTATATGAGGATAAGAAGTCTTGCAATATTTACAGTTATAATCAAAAAACTCAACGAGTGTAACTTTTCCATTTGGATTTCCTAAAATAGCATCATCAGAAGATTGAAAAATTTCTTTTTCCCATGATTTGAGAGTTTGTATTTCTTGTTTTTTCCTTTCATTGAATTTTTCTTGAAGGCTAAATTGCATCTGAATAAGAATTTCCGGATTATTGAGAAGATAATCTGTTATGATTTGTCGAATATAATTATCATTGATCTGTGGTATAATTTTTTCACTTAGTCGGGATAAAAAGGTAGAGTCTTCAAGAAGCTGTACTTTAAGATTATCTTTTGTTAAATGGTCTACAGTTTTTTCTTGTGCTGCTATATTTGATAAAGGTAAGCAGATTAAAATGTATAATATGGCAGTGATTGAGAGTTTAACAAATAATGTCATATTAAAATTTTTATATTGATAAATCATCTGCGCGCCTTTGTTTTTCATTAAAAATTATGGATTAACTATACGGAAAGTGTTGGCTATGTGCAATAAAGAATGAGATATTTTGTCGGCTTACATGTCAATATTTATGAGCTAGTTGATTTATTTCAGTTTATAATTTTCTTTAACAGCAGTTATGTTTTAAAAATTGCTATGTCAGTATTATACAGCGATTTTTATATTTAAAACAATTTAATGGATATAAATAAGAAGCTGTGTACTTTTCCGACAGTGCTTGATAAATTTGTGTTTACACATAGCATTCTATGTGCGGAATAAATCTAATATGAAAGTAAAATAATGGAGATCACAACACATTATGATCTATTTGTTATTGGTGGTGGAATAAATGGATGTGGAGTAGCAAGAGATGCTGCGGGTCGTGGATTTAGTGTTGGACTTGCAGAAATGAATGATCTGGCATCCGGTACATCGAGTGCATCTACAAAATTGATTCATGGTGGTCTTCGGTATCTTGAACATTATGAATTTAAACTTGTTCGTGAAGCTTTGAAGGAGCGTGAAATTATTTGGCGTATGGCTCCACACATTGTACATCCTTTACGTTTTATTCTTCCTTATCATAAAGACATGCGTCCCGCCTGGATGCTGCGTTTAGGTCTTTTCATTTATGATTATCTTGGTGGTTGGAATCAAAAATTTCAGCATTCCAAAACGGTTTATTTTTCAAAAAAAACAGAAAATTTTCTTAAAGAAAATTATCATAAAGGCTTCGAGTATTCTGATGCGATCGTTGATGATGCTCGTTTAGTTATTGCCAATGCACGTGATGCGGAAAAATGGGGTGCTGATATAAAAGTACGAACAGAAGTTGTCTCTTTAAAAATTGAAAAACAAAAATGGTTTATAACCCTTCGTGATAAGTTAAACGCTCAAGAATACTGTGTTACAGCTTCTTATGTTGCAAATATGACAGGACCTTGGATCAACCGTATTTTAGCAAACATACTTGATTATAAAGACCATTCACCTGTGCGACTTGTCAA
This sequence comes from Bartonella sp. F02, assembly GCF_026929975.1. Taxonomy (GTDB): domain Bacteria; phylum Pseudomonadota; class Alphaproteobacteria; order Rhizobiales; family Rhizobiaceae; genus Bartonella. The sequence continues at coordinate 208,414 of NZ_JANHOK010000002.1, read as the reverse complement.
AGGTTCTCATATTGTTGTTCCTAAGCTTTATTCACATAATTGTGCTTATATTTTTCAAAATAATGATGGCCGTATTATTTTCTCTATTCCATACCAAGAGGAGTTTACATTGCTTGGAACAACAGATTGTGATTACCAAGGTGATCCTTCAGATGTTTCTATTTGTGATGCGGAGATTGAGTATATTTGTACCGCTGCCAGTGAATATTTTTCACAACGTGTATTACGTGAAAATATTGTGTGGACCTATTCAGGAATTCGACCACTTTATGATGATGGTGCTTCAAAAGCACAGGAAATAACACGTGATTACGTTTTGAAAGAATTTGGCGCAGAAGGAGAACCACGGATTCTTAATCTTTATGGAGGGAAAATTACAACATATCGTAAATTGGCTGAAGATGCGATGAAGTTTGTTGAAAAAGCTCTTGGTTCTAGAGGAGCTTCGTGGACAAAAAATTCAACACTTCCTGGAGGTGATTTCCTACATAGTAGATTGGATATAATCGAGAATAAGATTTCTCATTTACTTTCAGGTCTGGATTCTTTTACTAGTCGTAGACTCGCTCGTTCTTATGGTTCAGAAGTGTTTGCAATATTTGCAAATGGTGATGCTGATAAGGGAAAAAATTTTGGACATGGACTGTACGAAGCAGAAGTGAAATGGTTAATCGAAAAAGAATGGGCTCAGACATGTGATGATGTGTTATGGAGGCGCTCAAAACTTGGTCTTTTATTTAATGAACAAGAAGTTGATGTTCTTTCCAATTATATATCTGCATATATAGAAAATACGACAACACAATAGATTTTATTTTTAATGAGTTATTACAGAGTTTTGTATTAAATTTCATTTTCTTATAAAATTGTTTTTGAAATTTTTATAAGATATTGAATTATCATAATAGTATGATAAAAATATTTTAAATTTTGTATGAAAAGAAATATATTTTCTTTGTTTTTGATATGAATCTTTATAAAACTTGTGTTACTTGAATACAAAAACAAAATATAGATAATTTTTGAGTATTTTAGCAGAGAATAACAAACAATAAATTTATATATTATGACGCTTTATAATTCTCCCTCATTGGTAAAGTTTGCAGTAGCACCAATGTTAGGGTGGACAGATCGACATTGCCGATTTTTTTATCGTCTTTTAACAAAAAAAGCACTTCTTTATACTGAAATGATTGTAGCGGATGCTGCCATTCACGGTGTTCGTGAACAATTATTGGCTTTTAGCGATAAAGAGCATCCTATTGCATTGCAATTAGGAGGAGCGGATCCAAAAAAATTGGTAGAAGCAGCACGAATTGCTGAAGATTTTGGTTATGATGAAATCAATCTTAATGTTGGTTGTCCATCGAATCGTGTTCAAGCTGGCACATTTGGTGCTTGCTTGATGTTAAAACCTAATCTTGTAGCATGCGCTGTAGAAGCAATGAAACAAGCTGTTAATATTCCTATAACTGTAAAATGTCGCATTGGTGTTGATCAGCAAGATGAAAAACTAGCTTTAGATTTTTTAGCTGATCAAGTGTGGAATGCGGGCTGTGATGCACTTTGGGTGCATGCACGCAAAGCGTGGTTAAAGGGATTAAGTCCAAAAGAAAATCGCCATATCCCACCGCTTAATTATGAAAGAGTTTATAGTTTAAAGCAAAAATATCATAATAAGTTCATTGGAATAAATGGTGGAATTAAATCACTTGATCAAGTAAAAGAGCATTTGAAATTATGTGATGCTGTCATGGTTGGGCGGCAAGTTTATCATAATCCAGATTTTCTATATTTTATTGATTCTGAAATATATGGTGACTTGCAAAACAATTTGAGCGATTGCGATCTCATTGAGATTATGTGTGATTATGCGGCTAGGCACATCGCATCTGGTGGACGTCTTTCTCATGTGACATGTCATATGGTTGGTTTATTTTCTGGTCGAAATGGTGCACGTCGATGGCGACAAATTTTATCAACTGATGCAACAAAAAAAGATGCAGGCGCACATATTTTAAAAGAAGCTTTTTCTGTTCTTAGTTAAAATAAATATTTCATAATTTTATGTTTTATTTATAATATCTTATAATAAGTATTTTATAAAAAGATTTAGAATGTTTAGAGTATTTATAATGCTTAGAAATAATGTTTATCTGTAATTTTCAATGATATAAATCTCAAACCATATTATTAAAATTTGTAAATCAATCACCGGAAAATGGCGATTTTATTAGATTGTTTAATATATAAATAGTTTTCTTTTTTAAAAGACAAGAGATTATTTATACCCTGTCTATAAAATTAAATTTTAATAATACATTGTAGATTGGGAAAGGTATTTTTATGGCGATCAGTCCATTTGATGATTTTCGTGCTTTATTTTCAAGTTTGCCTGTTGCTGATGAATTTATGATAATTTTAGCAAAGAAAAGACAGGCGCAGTTAGCAAAAATTTTAGGAACCTTAGGAAAATTGGGAGATGTTGCTGTTTGGTATGCTGGATGGAAAGGTGAAGAAAAACCAATTATATCTCGTCCTTTAGTAGCTATTTTTTCTGGTAACCATGGTATTACAGATGAAAATATTACATCCTTTCCGCAATCCATGACTCAACAGATGGTAAAAAATTTTACAACTGGTTGTGCTGCCATCAATCAAATTTGCTCGGTTTATGATTTGGGATTAAAAATTTTTGATTTAGCACTCGAATATCCAACCATGAATATTACAAAAGATGCGGCAATGGATGAGCGCAGTACGGCTGCAACGATGGCATTCGGAATGGAGTCAATTGCAGGAGGAACTGATCTTTTGTGTGTTGGTGAAATGGGAATTGGCAATAGAATAATAGCTTCAGCTTTATGTTTAGCTTTGTTTGGAGGAAATGTTGAAGAATGGATAGAATCCGGAACAGATTCTTCGAAAGAATTATATGAGCGTAAAATAATAGCAGTAAAAGAGGCGATTGCTTTGCATCAGGATTATCTAAATGATCCTTTTGAAATTATGCGTCGTTTAGGAGGACGTGAAATTGCCGCTATGGTAGGAGCTATTCTTGCTGCAAGAATGGAAAAAATTCCAGTTATTTTAGATGGTTTTGTCGCAACAACTGCAGCAGCAATACTTTATAAAATGCATCCAAAAGCTCTCGATCATGCAATTGTTGGTCATGTTTCTGCTGAGCCGGCACATTATAAACTTTTAGAAAAAATTAATAAAAAACCACTTTTAGATTTTGGAATGAAGATTGGTGAGGGAACGGGTGCGGCTATCGCAGCAGGTATTGTTAAAGCTGCTGTTTTAACACATACAAAGACGCTAACCCCTGGAGAAGAAAATTGAGAGCATTTAAAATGTAATAATGTGATTAAAATATTTTAATAGGATTTTTATGTAAATTACAAAAATTTACGCACAATATAACGAAGGTGGATGATAAGTTCATTCTGAAACCAAGGATGCTTTTGTAACCAAAAAGTATTTCGCCATGATGGGTGAGGTAAAGGCATAACTTTATATCCTCGAGGCTGATTGATAGAAAGAATGTTTTTCCAATCATGAACAGTTTCTGAAACAGTTTTATGTTTTAAGTTCGTGATATGCCATTTTTGTGCATAACTTCCAATAGCAAGAACAAGCTTTATTTGTGGCATCGCTTGAAATACTTTTTCATGCCATATTTCTCGACATTCACGTCTTGGCGGCAGATCAGATTTATTTTGATTATAACCGGGAAAACAAAATCCCATGGGAATGATTGCAAAGAGAGATTTATTATAAAATTCTTCACGACTAACACCAAGCCAATCACGGAGTCTTTCTCCAGAACGATCATTAAAAGGAATAGAATTTTTATGGACACGCAGCCCTGGGGATTGGCCAGCAATTGCAATAGAAGCCGTGTGCGATAAATAAGCGACAGGATTGGGCTCATGAGGAAGAGGAGGCATATAACGAGGATGTTTGATACAAACACGACATGAACGAATCTTTTCTTCAAGTCTAATGATGTCATTACATGTTTGTTTTTTCATAATCGATAAAAAGTAGCAATAGTGGTAAAATTAAGCAATGATTTTACTGATTAATATGAGAATGTGCTTTTCTCCACTCTTGTGGTTTTTGAAAACTTGATTGCCATATACCTTTTTTTTGTTTTTTAGCTTTTCTTTCTTCTTTACGGTAATCATAATAGCTTATAGCCCAGCCGTCACGCACCATTGTCGCATTAATATTATTAATTTGTTCTGTTTTACACGTTGCAAGAATTCGATGATATTTATCTTTTTTATTCCAATAACACGTCACAGGTTTTCTTGCGATGAGCTTTTCTAAATGCTTTTTGGCTTTCAAACCACACGGATAACGTTTTTTTGAAGTGCCGCAAGATTGATGTAATTCAGGAGCATCAATTCCTAAAAGTCGAATCATGATAGAAGAAATTATGATTGAATCACCATCAACCACTAATGCATGACCTTTAAGAAATGCTTTATTGAAAAAAAAAGAAACTTCAGCAGAATGTGATAAAGTATATTTAAAATAAATTGCTACATTAATAAGAAAAATAGTAATTATAACAATACTTGTAACAATAATTCTTGGTTTGAAGTCAATAAGATTAGAATAAAGAGCTCTTTTTTTCATTAAAGTAAAAAACTGAGTTATCTACTCACTCATAACATTTTTCGTTAAAGTTAGAAAAAATTTTACAAGAATATAATTTCCTGTTGAACACACAATTTATGCGATTAGGTAATTGTAGCCCGTTTTATAAATCAATGACCTTATACTTATACATTTAATTTCCCACTCTACGTCCTTTTGGAAATAAGCATTTTATAAACGCATTATTAGATCATAATAAATATGCTGAAGATCGTAAAGCCGTCGTAAGCCATATTAAAGTGGCTGTTAGAATAAGCATAAAGTCAACACAAAAAGAAATCATCATCTTCTCTCACTCCTCCCCTTATTTTCAATCATCTTATTTGATGACCTAATCGATTGATTGAGATTCAAATGAAATAATAAATCTGATTATTTAATTTTTGTTTCTTTAAATTCAACGTGTTTTTTTACAACTGGATCATATTTACGTTTAGTCATTTTATCTGTCATGGTACGGCTATTTTTTTTTGTTACGTAGAAAAAGCCTGTATCTGCAGTTGATAAAAGCTTAACCTTAATAGTTGCTGCTTTAGCCATAATAGAAGTCCTATTTATACTGAAAGTGATATTCTTTTGCTATAAAATCAATTTTAAATGCAATTAAAATTCACAATAACACTACGGATGTTCTCAAAAAAGTCAAGAGCTGATTATTTTTCTCATTAGTCGAACGAAAACTAAAATGACATATACACCAAAAAAACAAGCCATTGTTAAAGAAAAACCAAAGGGTTGAAAAAAATCCATTGCTTGACCAATGATTGTTGGGCCAACAAGCATACCTATTCCATAACAAAAAATGAAAGCAGAATTTGCAGCAGCAAGCTCGTTTCCTGTAAGGCGTGCACCTAACTGTGCAAGCCCAATTGTATAAAGACCAGCAGATACACCACCAAGAAGAAAGAGATCAAACATCAAAATTAATTTATATTCAGATATCCAAGGAACAATAAAAGTTCCCAAAAACCCAAAAATAGCACAACTTATGAGAGAATAACGCTTGTCTGATACATAATCACTTATAAAACTGATAGGGATTAAAAGTAAAACGCTTCCAAGTGCGAGAACTGCCATAAAATTTACAGCTTCATTTTCACTATAACCTATTGATAAACTAAAAGGTGTTATAAGCGTTAATGCTCCCATTTGGATAGCACCATAAACGAATACCGCCATGGTCGCTGTTGGAACGTGAAAAATATAAGAGTAAAATGCTACATGCTCACTATTTTGAAATTGAGGGCTTAATTTCCAAGCAATTAAAATTGGTACGGTAGCAATGGCAATAAGGATAGAACCCGTAGCAAAGGGGACAAAGCCTTGCATTCCTATTTTTGCGAGGAGTGTTGAGCCTATAGAAAACCCTAACCCTAATGTAATGGCATAGATAGAAAGAACTAAACTGCGTCTTTGAGGCGGTGCAGAACTGTTTATCCAAAATTCTGATAAGATAAACATAATTGTCATAGCAAAGTGCAACGTAAATCGTAAACTAAATACAATCCAGAGTGATTCAAAAAAATAAAAGCCTAAAAAACTAAGATATCCAATAATTATCATTATTAATATCGATTTTGCTACTCCAAAATATAAAGCAATTCGAGCAGCAAAAACAGCTGCGATGATTGTCGCAATTCCTCCAACTGTTCCACTATAACCAATAATACTATTTGAAAAACCTTTTTGAGCCATGAGTAATGAAACAAGCTGTGTTCCCATTCCCAGTGCTATACCAACAATACCAACAGTTGTAATTGCAGCGATAATTGCACGCCAAGGGTTACTTTGGAGATTAAGAGATTTATCTATCATGGAGATTTTTTAATTATAATCGTTGTATTTTTAATGGGTTATCTGATGTTCTACGAGAAAAAAGAAAATTTTGAGTTTTAAATATCTAATTTTTGAGAACATGTATAGAGTATTATCTAATCTAGAGTGTGTAGGTTTTGAAATAAAAGAAGAAAATGAAGCCACAATTATAAATTCTCCAATTAATTTCGGATATTAATGTTTTTAATTTCTATATAGAGTGTTTATTTCTTTAAAAAAGTCAGCTAAATGGTTATAGATAATAAATAATGCTTCATATGGAAGAATATAATAACAATAATATAAGAATAATAATTTATTTTAAAGTGACAAAAAGACACTATTTTAGCATTAATATTTGATTTTAAATTAAGATCTTCAGCAGATTATTCTCTTATTATAATAATTACTATTTAAATTATAATAATTACTATTTAAACAGATCGTAATAAAAGTCTTTATCAATTTTATTAAGATTTTTTTGTCAAGTATTATTTTCTTTTAAAAGAAATTCGTTTTTGTTTTTTTGCTATACGTTTATTTTTATGATTGGATGCCGCTGAAAAAGTTATTTTACGAGGTTTTGTTAAGATTTCAAAGCATAAAGCGCCAGCAAAAGGGCGTATTTCTACAAGTTTGATTTCGACGATATCTCCTAATTGATAGCATTTATGCGTTCGTTTTCCTATGAGAGCGTGGTGTGTTTCATCAAAATAATAATAATCATTTTTAAGTGTAGAAATGGGGACAAAACCATCAGCATTAAGTTTATCAAGAGAAATAAAAAGACCCGCTTTCGTAACTCCAGCAATGCGTCCTGCAAATGAATGACCAATTTTATTTGCTAAGTAGTGTGCTATAAGTCGATCAATCGTTTCTCTTTCTGCCATCATTGCGCGGCGTTCATATGAAGAAATTTGTGTAGAAATTTCGGCAAGTTTTTGTTCTTGTGTATCTGTTAGTATATCATCACCCAATTTGAGAGCTTTAATAAGAGCTCGGTGAATTATAAGATCAGCATAACGACGGATTGGTGATGTAAAATGTGTATAGTTGTGCAGATTTAATCCAAAATGTCCTATATTTTTAGGATTATATTCAGCTTGAGATTGTGAGCGCAAAATAACCTGATTGATTAATTCTTTTTGTTGTGTATTGCTAACTTTTACAAGAATATTATTAAAACGAGCTGATGTAAGTTCTTTTTCTCGAGAGAGAGGTATTCCTAAACTTGTAAGAAAGTTTCGTAACGTTTCTTGTTTTGCAAGCGACGGTTTTTCATGAATGCGATAAATGAAGGGTTGATTATGCTTTTTGAGTGTTTCGGCTGCTGCAACATTGGCTTGTATCATAAACTCTTCAATTAAGCGATGCGCTTCTAGGTGAGGTGGAACCACAACATCTTGAATGTGACCATTTTGATCAAGAATAATTTTCCTTTCTGCTATTTCTAATTCCAGTGGTTGTCGCTGATTACGCGCATTTTTAAGACTGAGATAAGCATTCCATAGTGGATGTAGAATATTTTCAAGAAGAGGAGCGGTTTTTTTATTAGTGTTTCCTTCAATCGCAGATTGCACTTCTTGATAAGAAAGTTTAGCTACCGTGCGCATGATAATCCGATGAAAACTGTGTTTGCGTTTATTACCATTGGCATCGAAAACCATACGGACAGCTAAAGCAGGCCGATCTTCTCCTTCACGAAGGGAGCATAGATTATTAGAAAGATATTCCGGCAACATAGGAATAACGCGATCAGGGAGATAAACAGAATTTCCTCTCTTAAATGCTTCTTGATCTAAACTGCTTTCTGCTTTTATATAATAGGAAACATCGGCAATGGCGACTATAATGATCCAACCATTACTATTTGTAGGATCTTGATCTTTGGTTGCATAGACTGCATCATCATGATCCTTTGCATCAGGTGGATCAATTGTAACAAATGGCAATTGTCTCCAATCTTCATGATTAATTGTGCTGATAGGTTTTTTCTTTTCGGCTTGTTCAAGAACTTCTTTAGGAAAAATATGAGGAATGTTCTTTGAAATAAGAGCAATCATTGAGAGTTCTTTTTCATTATCAATGTGCCCTAAAATACTTTTTATTGTTATATTTTTCCGTTTAACATTTTTATTTTTTTTGATTTCAACTTCAACGAAATCACCGGTTTTTATATTCATTGTTAGAGGTGTATCAATAATCAACTCATTGAATTTACGTTCTATTGGATCAAGTTGCCATTGGCCATTATCTAGTTCTTTTACTATAGCAAAAATAATTGTCTCTTGTTTATTAACTTTACGGATAATATGCCCTGTATAGGTATAACGATGAAGAGCTTTATTTGGAAAAATTTTGATAAGAATATGATCGCCGATTCCAACTTTTATTTTTTGAATACGACGAGAAGGAAGTATTTTGATATTTGGTTTTGAATCACTGTTCCATTCAAGAGGTTGAGCAACAAAGCCGCCATCGTTACTACGAGCATTAATTTTGACTAAAGCAACAGATGGAAATTCTTGTTTTTTCATGATTCTCTTACATTATTTTGATATTTAATTGTTATTTTTGTCATCACGCAATATATTTTTACCAAACTTAAAAATAATTCTTTATAAGTGATTTCATGTTCAGACAGGCCAGAAATTCTTAATGATAAAGAAAAGGCCTGCCTCATTGGATCAGTATTCAATATGAGATGATTTTTTAGATATTTCGCTTTTTCATTTTTAACTAAAATCACATTTATTTTGCTTTTGCAGAAGTTTTTTTCGGTGTTTTCTTTTTCTTGGGAGTTACTTTTTTAGTAGATGCTTTAGCTGATATAAGTTCTAATGCTTCTGAAAGTGTCACATCCATTGGATCTTTATCTTTTGGTAATGTTGCATTAATTTTTTCCCAATTAACATAAGGGCCATAGCGTCCATCGCGCACAGTGATAATTCCACCTTCTGGATGATCACCCAATGTCTTTAATGGAGGCTGTGTTGTTTTTTCTCGTTTATTTTTAGTGTTGTTTTTTTCGGCAAGCACTGTAACAGCACGATTGATACCAATATCAAAAACCTCATCAACATCAGAAAGAGTTGTGTATGCTCCATCATGTGCAAGATAGGGACCGTATCGTCCAATGGCTGCTGTAATAATTTTATTTGTTTCAGGATGAATTCCAACTTCACGAGGAAGAGCTAGTAAAGCTAAAGCTTTATTAAAATCAACATTTTCTAATTTCCACTTTTTAGGCAAACCTACACGCTTGCTTTCTTTTCCTTCACCGAGTTGAACATATGGGCCAAATCGACCATTGCGCAATGAAATGTCTTTTCCAGTTTCAGGATCGACACCAAGCACGATAGGTTCATCATTTCGTATAGTTTCGCTATTTTCTCCGGTATCTGATCCTAGCTGGCGTGTATATTTACACTCAGGATAATTAGAACAACCAACAAATGCGCCATAACGCCCTAATTTTAATGACAATTGACCATTTGCACAAAGGGGGCAAGAACGAATATCGCTACCATCTTCTCTCATAGGGAAAATAAGAGGAGCTAATGTTTCATTTAAAATATCAAGAACGTTGGTTATACGCAGTTCTTGAATATTGGTAATGGCAGCATTAAATCCATCCCAAAAATCGCGTAAAACATTTTTCCAAGAGAGTTTACCATCCGATATAAGATCAAGTTTTTCTTCAAGGTCCGCTGTGAAACTATATTCTACATAACGGTTAAAGAAATTTTCAAGAAAGGCTGTAACAATGCGTCCTTTGGCATCAGGGATAAGCTTTCTTTTATCTGTGGTGATATATCCACGATCAGAAAGTGTCGCCAACGTAGATGCATAGGTTGAAGGTCGACCGATTCCAAGATCTTCGAGCTTTTTAATTAAAGAAGCTTCTGAATAACGAGGTGGTGGTTCTGTAGAGTGTTGTATCGCCTCAACTTTTTCTTTTATAAGTGTTTCGCCAACATTAATTTTTGGCAAATTTGTTGTTTCATCTTCTTCATTATTATCTTCATTTCGTTGATCCGTATAGGCAGAAATAAAACCATCAAAACGAACAACCGAGCCTGTTGCACGTAGATTTGCTTGATTTTGATCTTGACGTGCTTCAATTTCAACGGTTGTACGTTCAATTTCAGCAGAACTCATTTGGCTAGCAATAGCGCGCTTCCATATTAATTCATAAAGTTTTGCTTGATCGCTATCAAGAAAATCACGAATTTGATTGGGATTTCTTTCAAAATCTGTTGGACGAATGGCTTCGTGTGCTTCTTGTGCATTTTTTGCTTTTGTTGAATAAATGCGTGGTTTTTCAGGAATATAATGATGACCAAAAGAATTAGTAATTACTTTTCGTGCAGAATCAATAGCTTCTGAAGCCATTCGCACACCATCCGTACGCATATAGGTAATGAGACCTGTTGTTTCACCATTAATTTCAATACCTTCATAAAGTCTTTGAGCAATTTGCATGGTTCGAGAAGCTGAGAATCCTAATTTTGAGGAAGCTGCTTGCTGTAATGTGGATGTTGTAAATGGTGGAGAGGGATTTCTTTTCGTCGGCTTTGCTTCAATACTTAACGTAGAATATTCCGCTTTGTCCAACATAAGGCGGATGTTTTCCGCTTGTTCTTGTGATTGAATATCGAGTTTGCCAAGCTTTTTGTTGTTAAATGCTGTTAATCTTGCGTGAAAGCCATTATTTTGAAGTGTTTTTAAATATGTTGTAATCGACCAATAATCTTCTTTGATAAAACGTTCTATTTCTGATTCGCGATCACAAATAATACGCAGAGCAACCGATTGAACACGACCAGCAGAGCGTGCGCCAGGTAATTTACGCCATAAAACAGGTGAGAGTGTAAAACCAACAAGATAATCAAGAGCGCGGCGAGCAAGATAAGCATCGACGAGTGCTAAATCAATATCGCGTGGATTGCTCATAGCATGAAGTACAGATTGTTTTGTAATCGCGTTGAAAACAACACGTTTAACAGGTTTATCTCCTAAAACTTTTTTTTGATTAAGGATATCAAGAATATGCCATGAAATAGCTTCTCCCTCACGATCAGGGTCAGTCGCTAAGATAAGACTATCTGCTTCTTTAACTGCTTTTGCTATTTCATTTAAACGTTTTTCTGAGGCAGTATCTATATCCCATTTTATCGAAAAGTCTTCATCAGGGAGCACAGATCCATTTTTCGCAGACAAATCACGAACATGCCCAAATGACGCCATAACTTTATATTGAGATCCAAGGTATTTATTAATTGTCTTCGCCTTAGCTGGTGATTCGACGATAACGATATCCATAATTTTATCCGAATGTTGAAATAAAAATTGTCTTTATAAACTTCTTTCACATGAATAGCTAATGACAATTGGTCAAGAGCATATAAAAAATAATTATACAACTTTTGATTGTTATTATGCAAAATACACCTTATAAGAGATAATATGATTTATTTTCTGCGGTTAACATAGAAAGCACGTAGTAAAATACTAATAATGTTTATTGAGAGGTGAGGAGAGTACACAAGGATAAGAAGATATGTTTATAAACCATTTAAAAGTTATTCAGTATATCACAGATATGTCAAAACAAATGAATCAGATGGCGCGTCAGGCTCATAGTCCTCTTTTAGCGTTACTTTTGGACATGGTAGCAGAAGAGGGACAAAGCATTCTTAATAGTGCTGAGGTTCTGGGAGAAGATTCGAATTCGACAATGACACATAACCACCAGAGTGTCGAATAAGCTTTCCAGCGAGGTCGAGCTCAACGAGTAAAAGGTAAAGATTTTGTAACGAAACGCCTGAGTGAATGCTAAGTGTATCTATATCAATTGGAGTCGTTGAAAGAGAAGACAAAACAGCCATACGTTCTGCGTCATTTCCAATTGAAGGAGGTTTTTCAGTTTTTGTATTAGATAAATTAAAATTTTCTCTCTGAAGTTGAACTGTGTCTGATTCTTTAAAAAAACTGAGTTGAGAATCAGTTGTATTGGGAATTAATGGTGTGAGTGCTTCTACAATGTCTGAAGGATGTGTAGAAAGCAGAGCTCCTTCTTTAATAAGATTATTTGTACCAATTGATCGAGGATCAAGCGGTGAACTGGGAATAGCAAAAATTAATCTTCCTATTTCAGTAGCTTGGCGTGCAGTAATTAAGGAACCTGATCGCATAGCTGCTTCTACAACTAAAAGACCCAGTGATAAGCCTGCGACAATACGATTTCTTCTTGGAAAGTCGATGGCTCGTGGTTTCCAGCCAATTGGCATTTCACTGATAACCGCTCCACCATTAGCAAGGATATCGTGATAAAGTTTTTTGTTTTCGGAAGGATATATGTGATCAATACCGCCAGCCATAACCGCAATTGTACCTGTTAACAGGCTTGCATGATGAGCAACGCTATCTATTCCACGTGCAAGTCCGGAAACAATTGTAAATCCAGCATGACCAAGAAAATGAGCAAATTGAGCAGTTAGTTTTTTTCCAGCAGCTGAAGCATTTCGAGAACCAACAATTCCAACAGAAGATTTATGAAAAACTGAAGAATCGCCTTTTATGGCAATAAGCGGCGGTGATGCTTCCATAGTTTTCAGAAGTGGTGGATAATCCGGTTCTCCAATCCCAACAAATCGAATACCTAATTGTTCAGCTTTGTGCATTTCTTTTTCAGCATCTTCTAATGTTGCTATTCGAATAGATGCAGAAAAACCACCTTTTTTGCTGAGTTCAGGGAGTGCAGCAAGGGCATTTTCAGCTGTTTTATAATATTCGATGAGATTACGAAAAGTAATAGCTCCAACATTTTCACTTCGTAATAAACGTAACCAGTTTAAACGTTGATTATCAGTGAGTAGAATTCCTTTTCTCGATTCCTCAGTTTTTACACTCAACTTTTATCTCTTTTCCAGATAATAATCTGCTAATGTTTGTATAATGTTTTATCATGACGAGCGCACTCATTGCTACCATGATGTAAGTAGCAAAGAGATAAGAGGAGAAAAAATAAACAAAAATAGGAACAATAACAATAGTAACAAGTGCGGATAATGAAGAGTAACGTGTTAATGAAAACAATAAGATCCACACACTGACAAAGATAATTGCTGCTGGCCAATAAAATCCAAGACATATACCTAAATAGGTGGCAACACCTTTCCCACCTTTAAACTTGAGCCATACAGGGAAAAGATGTCCTAAAAAGGCAAAAAATCCAGACCCAATAACAATAATTTCTTGGTGAGAAAAAAAATTTGTTATTAAAACGACAACAGTTCCTTTTAAGGCATCGCATAAAAGAGTAAGAGCTGCAATTTTTTTATTTCCGGTTCGTAAAACATTAGTGGCTCCAATGTTTCCAGAACCTATTGCACGTATATCGCCAAGTTTAGCAAATCGCGTAAACAGTAATCCGAATGGAATAGAGCCGCACAGATAAGATACAAGAAAAATAAACCACGTATGGAACTGAAAAAATATTTCTACTTCATTCATGAAAAATCTCATGGTGTGTTTGGGTCAAGTTTAAATACGGATTGACCTTTAACAAAAGTTTGGAGAACACGTCCTTGAAAATGTGCATTTTCAAAAGGTGTATTTTTTGAACGTGAATGCAACATATCGCCAGATAATACCCATGGTTCATCAAGATCAATTAAAACAAGATCTGCGTGAGTTCCTTTTGCTAAGGTTCCGGCATTCTTGAGATTAAAAAGTTTCGCGGGTGCTGTTGATAAAAGTTCAATTAATCGCAAAAGAGAGATACTTTGATTATGATAAAGACGTAGAGCTACACTTAATAAAGTTTCCATACCAATAGCGCCTGCTTCAGCATCTTGAAAGGGGACGCGTTTTACATCTACATCTTGAGGATCATGAGAGGAAACAATAATATCGACTGTTCCATCTTTTATGGCTTCAATCATTGCGATACGATCTTCTTCTGCACGTAATGGAGGCATTAAACGGAAAAAAGTACGGTATTCACCAATATCATTTTCGTTAAGAGATAAATGATTAATAGAAACACCTGCTGAAATTTTTGTATTACGCTGTTTTGCTAAACGAATCGCTTCTGCGGACATAGCTGTTGATATTTGTGCTGCATGATAACGTGTTTGGGTCAATGCGGCTAAGCGTAAATCTCTTTCTAGTGGTATGACTTCTGCTTCACGAGGAATGCCAGGAAGGCCAAGCCAGCTTGCAAGAAGACCTTCGTTTATAACACCTTGGTTTGTAAGATCTTCGTCTTGTGTTTCATGAATTAATACAGAATCAAAGTCGCGGGCGTATATCATTGCACGTCGCATAACAGAAGAGCTTTGAAGTGTTTTTTTACCTTCACTAAAAGCAATGGCTCCAGCATTTTTTAATAAACCAAATTCAGCTATTTCGTATCCTCTGAGACCTTGAGTGATAGCAGCAACTGGATAAATATTGACCAATGACATTTCATGTGCGGTTCGTTTAATAAATTCAACAAGTGCAACATTATCAATGATAGGTTGTGTATCTGGCATCATAAGAAAAGAAGTAATTCCTCCAGCTGCAGCAGATCGACTTGCTGAAGCAATTGTTTCACGATGCTCAGCTCCAGGTTCGCCAACAAAAACGCGAGCATCAACAAGTCCAGGTGAAATGACTTTGTTTTTTGCATCGATAATTTCTGCTCCTTCAGGCGTTCCTTGATTAAGGGCTTCTTTTCCAGCAGCTTGAATAAGGCCATCTTCAACAATAACTGTACCAACTTCATCGATAGATCGTGAAGGGTCAACAATACGAGCGTTTTGGAAAACTATCGATCTTGGCATTTTTTTTCTTTACTCCAGTTATGGCGCGAATCTAATAAAGCTTCCATAACAGCCATGCGTACAGCGATTCCCATTTCCACTTGTGTATGAATAACGCTTTGTATTCCATCTGCTATATCAGAAGCAATTTCTACACCTCGGTTTATTGGGCCAGGGTGCATGATGATACAATCATTTTTAGCATATGCTAAGTTTTCTTTATGTAAACCGAAGTGATGGAAATATTCTCGGATAGATGGAATAAAAGCACCTGTCATCCGTTCACGTTGTAAACGCAACATCATAACAACATCAGCGCCTTTAAGACCTTCTTTCATTGTGTTGAAAACTTCAACACTCATATCTTCAATTCCGATAGGCAATAGTGTTGAAGGAGCAATAACACGAACACGTGCTCCTAAAGCATTAAGGCAAATGATATTGGAACGTGCAACACGTGAATGCAAAATATCACCACAAATTGCAACAGTTAATCCTTGAATATAGCCTTTTGTCCGTTTAATGGTCAAAGCATCTAATAATGCTTGTGTGGGATGTTCATGTGAACCATCGCCTGCATTAATCACGGAACAATCAACTTTTTGTGCTAAAAGAGAAGCTGCTCCAGCACAACTATGGCGAATGATTAATATATCGGGATTTAATGCATTGAGTGTTGTTGCTGTATCAATTAATGTTTCCCCTTTTTTTACAGATGAATTGCTAATAGTCATATTCATCACATCGGCTCCTAATCGTTTTCCGGCTAATTCAAAAGAAGACTGCGTTCGCGTAGAAGCTTCAAAAAAGAGATTAATTTGGGTTCGTCCACGTAATGTCGATTTTTTTTTGTCAATTTTTTGAGAAAGAGTAACATTCGCATCGGCACGATTAAGTAATATATTAATATCCTGTACAGTAAGGTTTTTTATACCTAAAAGGTGCCGGTATGGAAAAATTGGAAAAAAAGTATTTTGAGTCATAGTATTCTTTTCTATAGATCTCTAAAGAGATTAAGCAAGCTTTTATCCTAATTTAATAAATATTTTTAATTGTAAAAAAACAAATAGTCTATGATTTGAATAATAGGAAAAACCTATGAGTGCTGTGTTTACGCAAAACATCCGTCAAAAAAATGCATTTCTTAATGATACGCTTATATTCCGTATCGCATCCACATTATCAACACCTTTATTAGCAGATTTTGAAGAAATAGGAGATTTTGTGTCTAGTCACGAAGCATGGGATCTATCTTATTTAGCGAATCGCTATCGTCCTTTACTGCGTCATGGGCAATATTGGAGCCAATCAAATGAACAATTAGAAATGCATCCTGCTTACCATACCCTTCAACAATATTCTAGAAAAGCAGGTTTAATGACTTCACTTTGGGAGAATACAACTTCAGAAAATGGAGTGCGTTATCAAGCACGTGCTATTCGTTTGGCATTATCTGCTGGTTTGGAAACAGGGCATTTAAATGAAATTTGTATCACAAGTGCGGCTATTGCGGTGTTAATTTGTGATTCGGAGTTATTTAAAAAATGGCAAAATGTTCTTTTATCACGTCAATATGATTTATCTTTTAAGCCTATTAATAATAAAAAGGGAGCTTCTCTTAGCTGTGCTTTTGATGATTTTGAAAAAAATGAAAAACGTTTTGTGGGTGTTCCAGCTGTTCAGAAAGTTTCTTATGATGAAAAGATAAAGCGTGATCTGTATCGTTTAAATACTGTTAAAACAAATGTTATTAATCCAATGGCTGATGGATATATTATTAGTGCAGAATTAGATGGTCATTTAAGTTGTTTTTTAGTCCCACGAATACAAGAAAATGGTGCATTAAATGGAGTTATATCCATTCGTTATTTAATAGAACGCTCTGGAGAGTACTCAGTTCCAGAAGGAGTTGTTGATTTTCAAAATAGTTATGGTTGGCTTTTAGGAAACCTCGGAGAAGGTTCTAAGGTAATCAAAGATATCGAAACTATGATGCGTCTTGATCAATCCACTATATCTGCAGGTGTTTTGCGAGCAGCACTTCAGTTTGGAGTCGATTTTTTAAGGAAAAAGATGCCAAATCAGCATTTTTCTCCTCTGACAGAGCGTATTTTTGCGGATATTGCTCTTGATATTGCTGCTTCACAAGCGCTAGTTTTACGTTTAGCACGAGCATTTGATAATGCTGCTAATGATCGTTCTGAAGCAGCTTTTGCTCGTATTATGACGCCTATTATTACGTGTCATATAAGTCAGTTGGTTGTTCCTATTGTTGGTGAGATTATTGCACAACTAGGTTTGGATAGTTTTGTGGAGAATAATCCATTATCGCAAATGTTACGAGATGGGCCTGCGCGAATAGTGAAAAGTAGTGGTGCTAATCAATTAGTAAAAGATTCAATTCTTATAGCAGATAAAGCACCCGGTTTATTTCAACAATTATTGGAAAAAATTGCTGTGGATATTGGGCCAGCAGGATCGCGAGCAATCGAAATTATTAAGTCTGCTGCTAAAATGGCTTCAGAAAATGAAGGGGCAGGGAGGTTTTTTGTTGAACAAATGGCTTATGCAGCTGCAGCTGCATCGTTGCGCCACACAGATATGGAGCATGTTGTAAATGCTTATATGGAAAGTCGTCTTGGAGGACAATGGAGATCATCCTACGGTATGTTGATTGCACGATATAATGCAGGACAAGTCTTAAATACTCTTTATCCTTCAGTTTGACGAAGAAGCTGAATTCTGTCGAGAGCGCCTTGCAGTATAAAAGAAGCAGCTGCTGAATCAATGCGAGTTGCTCTTTTTGCACGCGATACATCCATTTCTAAAAGGTAGCGTTGTGCAGCAACTGTGGATAACCGTTCGTCCCAAAAAACAAAAGGAATTTTCGTATACATGGCCATATTGGAAACAAAAGATCGCGTTGATTGTACGCGTGAACCATTACTTCCATCCATATTAACAGGTAAACCTATGATAGCGATACCCACATTTTCATTATTAAAAATTTGTACGAGTTTATGAGCATCAAGGGTAAATTTTTTTCGTTGAATAACAGGACGAGGATTTGAGAACATCAAACTGATATCGGAAATAGCAATGCCAATAGTTTTTGTTCCTAAATCTAAGCCTGCTATTGTTTGTGCAGGTAAAAGATGTGTGATAACTTCGTCTATATTAATAATGGTCATGCATTTATTTTATAAAGGATTTCGTAATATTTTTTTAGATTAGTATTTATTATGGGGTTTGAATATATAGATATCAAAATTTTTTGACGCTTATAAGGATACGTATATACAATCACAACATAAAGGGATTAGTATCGAATATTATTCGAAAAGAAAGGCATATTATGTCTATTGATTATAAAACAGTTAAGAAAGTAGCACATTTGGCGCGTATTGCGATTCATAATGATGAGATAGAGCGTGTAACAAAAGAACTTAACTCTATTTTAGAATTTGTAAAACAACTTGATGAAGTTGATGTTAACGGTGTAGATCCATTAACATCGGTCATTCCAACGGCTTTACGAATGCGTGAAGATAATATCACAGATGGGAATAAAGCTGCAGATATTGTAGCAAATGCACCTATAACGGAAGACAATTTTTTTCTTGTTCCAAAAGTTGTTGAGTGATTTTTTATATTTTAAAATTCGAGAAATGATATGACCGATTTAACAACCTTAACGATTGCACAAGCACGTGATGCTTTAACAAAAGGCGAAATCAAAGCAATTGAATTAACAGAATCTTATTTAAAAGCGATTGAATTAGCAAATCCAATTTTAAATGCTTATGTTGAAGTAACAACAGAAAAAGCAATCCAAATGGCTACAGAATCAGATAGCCGACGAGCTAAGGGTCAGGTGGGGATTTTAGAAGGAATTCCACTTGGAATTAAGGATCTTTTTGCAACACAAGATGTTCATACTCAAGCTTGTTCTTATATTCTTGATGGTTTTAAACCTAAATACGAATCAACTGTAACCGCTAATTTATGGAAAGATGGAGCGGTTATGTTGGGAAAGTTGAATATGGATGAATTTGCTATGGGATCATCTAATAAAACATCCCATTATGGACCAGTTATCAATCCATGGCGTAAAAAAGGATCAGATGAAAAGCTTGTACCGGGTGGTTCATCGGGGGGCTCATCAGCTGCTGTTGCAGCACGACTTTGTACTGCGGCAACAGCAACAGATACTGGTGGATCAATACGTCAGCCAGCAGCTTTTACAGGGACAGTGGGTATCAAACCTACTTATGGGCGATGTTCACGATGGGGAATCGTAGCCTATGCTTCATCTCTCGATCAAGCGGGACCTATTGGACGTGATGTGCGTGATTGTGCAATCATGCTTAAGTCAATGGCTTCTTTTGATAAAAAAGATTCAACTTCAGTAAATATTCCAGTTCCTGATTACGAAAATTATATCGGTCGATCAATCAAAGGAATGAAAATTGGTATTCCAAAAGAATACCACATGGAAGGAATATCTTCTGAGATTGTTGAGTTATGGCAAGCAGGTATTAATTGGCTAAAAGAAGCGGGAGCTGAAATTATCAATATTTCATTACCCCATACAAAATATGCTTTACCTACATATTATATTGTATCTCCTGCGGAGGCATCTTCTAATTTAGCCCGTTATGATGGTGTTCGTTTTGGTCTTCGTGTACCAGGAAAAGATATTATTGAAATGTACGAGAATACACGTTCAGCTGGCTTTGGTGATGAAGTTAAACGGCGTATTTTAATTGGAACTTATGTTCTTTCAGCAGGTTATTATGATGCTTATTATCTTAAAGCAGAGAAAGTACGAACATTAATAAAACGTGACTTTGAGCAATGTTTTGCTTCTGGTATTGATTCTATTTTAACACCTACAACACCAACAGCAGCTTTTGGTATCTCTGATGAAAAAGTAAAAAATGATACGTTGGCAATGTATCTTAATGATATTTTTACAGTACCAGTTAATATAGCAGGTTTGCCAGGCATTTCTGTTCCTGCAGGTTTATCATCAGATGGTTTACCATTGGGATTACAGTTAATTGGAAAACCTTTTGCGGAAGAAGTGATGTTTCAAATAGCTCATATCATAGAGCAAGAAGCAGGAATGCTGAGTGCTAAAAAATGGTGGCTATAATAAAAACTTAAACTCTACATCAAAAAGCATCTTTCTAAATATAGAAAGATGCTTTTTATAAATAGTCAGATTTTTAGTTGTAGATATTATATGCTTAACCACCGAGATATGCTTCTTTAACACGAGGATCAGAGAGCATAGATTTTCCTTCTCCGTGGAATAAAATTTTTCCTACTTCTAAAATATATGCATAGTTAGCAATGGAAAGTGCTGCAAACGCATTTTGTTCAATGAGAAGAACAGTTTTTCCCATCTCATTAATTTTTTGAATAATTGAAAAAAGCTCTTTTACAAGAAGTGGCGCTAAACCAAGAGATGGTTCATCTAATATTACCATATCAGGATTGCTCATAAGCGCTCGTCCAACAGCAAGCATTTGCTGTTCTCCACCTGACATTGTGCCACTCAATTGCTTAGATCTTTCACGTAAACGCGGAAATAAATCAAATATCCATTCAATATCGCGAGTAATTCCAGCCTTATCTTTACGGATATAAGCTCCTAACTTTAAATTTTCTAAAACACTAAGATGAGGCATAACACGCCGTCCTTCAGGACTTAATGCTATTCCTAGACGCAAAATCTCTTCTGGTTGTTTTTTTATAATAGATTGATTTTTATAAATAATATCTCCATCAATAGATTTATTCAGCCCGACAATAGAACGTACAGTACTACTTTTTCCAGCACCATTAGCACCAATGAGAGTGACTATACTTCCTTTTTTAATAGATAGAGAAAGATCCTGAACGGCTTTAATAGCGCCATAATGAACATGAAGATTTTTTATTTCAAGAATATTCAATGTATATCTCCACCAAGATAAGCTTCAATGACTTTAGGATTATTACGAATTTCATTGGGTGTACCATGAGCAATGCAACTGCCATACTCTAAAACCCAAAGGTGTTCGCAAAGTCCCATAACAACTTTCATATCATGTTCAATAAGCAAAATTGTAAGATTAAATTCTTTTTTTACTTTTGCTATGAATTGTCTAAGTTCTTCACTTTCTTGAGGATTCATACCTGCGGCAGGTTCGTCAAGAAGAAGTAATTTTGGTTCTGTTGCCAAAGCGCGAGCAATTTCTAAACGGCGCTGTGCACCATAGGGTAAAGTAGTTGCTGGTTGGTCAGCAAGATGATCAAGCTGAAGCCGTTCAAGAAGCTCCATAGCGTTTTTATAAATTCGTTTTTTCTCTCTAATGGCACTTGGTATTAATAAAGTTGAAGCAAACCATGGATATTTTTGTCGAAGGTGAGCACCTACCATTACATTTTGTAGCACTGTTAACCCTGAAAAAAGTCGGATATTTTGAAAGGTTCGAGCAATATGATGTTTACAAATGTTATAAGGAGAAAGCCCACAAATTTTGAAATCATCTAGAAGGATTGTACCACTTGTGGGAGTATAAAACCCAGAAATCATATTAAAAACAGTTGTTTTTCCTGCACCATTGGGACCAATTAATCCAGTAATTGTTTCCCGTTGAACAGTCATATTAATATTATTTACAGCAATCAATCCGCCAAAATTCATGGTAAGATTATTAAGTGAAAGGATGGTGTCTTTCATGACTTCTCCTCACAGTTTGATATTTTTTTTCGTGTTAAAAAACAATAAATTCCATTCCATGAGAATTCACGTTGACCTAACAATCCTTTTCTCCAGAATAAAATAATGACTAACAATAAAAGTGAAAAAATAACCATACGCAAACCAGGTATTCCTGGTATATATATAAATCCTAAATCTAAAGGACTTTCGATAATACGAAACCATTCTAACATTACGGTAATAATAATACTACCAATAATACTCCCTGTAATAGAACCAAGACCACCAGCAACAACAATCATTAAAATATTAAAAGTAAGGAGAAAGTTAAACATTTTAGGATCGATCGTTGAAATCAACGCAGCCATTAAAGCACCGCCAACACCGGCAAAAAATGCACCAACTGTAAAAGAAAAGCTTCGATAGAAAAAAGCATTAACACCCATTGTTTTGGCAGCAATTTCATCATCACGAATGGCACGCAATACATTACCTGTGTTGCTTCTCAATAAAAGAGTAATAAAAATAACTGTAAATGCTAACCAACCATAGTTCCACCACAACGTTGCATCTTGAGGTATCCCTTTTATTCCTAGTGCACCATTCGTTAGAGATGTCGCATTGGTAATCACAACACGGATGATTTCCGCAAAGCCTAATGTTGCAATTCCAAGATAATCTCCGCCAAGGCGTAATATAGGAAGAGCAATTAATAAACCCACAATTGCAGCGCACAAACCGCTTATGACGACAGCAGGAAAAAACGATAATTGCAAATTTTGCAAGGGATCTATTATTGGTTCTAGGATCCACATCATTTCTTTTTGTTCAGGAGAAAGAAGTAAAATGGCACAAACATAAGCACCAATAGCCATGAATCCAGCATGTCCAAGAGAAAACATACCTGTAAACCCATAAATCAAATTGAGCGATATTGCCAATATTGCGTTGATAGCAACGAGATTTATGATACGAAGTGTGTAGTCATTAAAATGGCTATCAGCATAAAATAAAAAACCGATAAATAGTATAATACTAATCAATGATAGAAAAGTAGTTGTTGACTTTGCCATTAAATTTTCTCCTGACTTTTCTTACCCATTAAGCCAGTAGGCATAACTAATAAGATAAGAATTAATAATATAAAGGCAAAAGCATCTCGATAACCGGATAGAGCTGGAAAGAAAGCAATAATCATAATTTCAATAAATCCTAAGAGCAATCCACCCAACATGGCTCCTGGAATTGAGCCAATGCCTCCAATAACCGCAGCTATAAACGCTTTTAATCCAGGAAGAATACCCATATAGGGTTGAATTTGAGGATAACGTAAAGACCACATAATTCCCGCAACAGCTGCTAATGCTGAACCTATAGCAAATGTAAAGGCGATAATTTTATCGACTGAAACACCCATTAAACGTGTCGTTTCAATATCACGAGAAATTGCACGCATGGCGAGACCTGGTTTTGTTTTATGAATGATCCACAATAACAAAACAACGAGAATAAATGAGACAATAGGAACAATAATAGACATAGGAACAATTCGAATAATGTTGCTTGGATCTTCTCCTATATGCCATTGGATTGGTTTTACGAAAAAATCTGGCTGTTTTACACCTTTAGGAACACCACCAAAGAGAACAGTCGCTAAATTTTCAATAAGAAACGAAACACCAATACTTCCTATAAGAGCTGAGATACGTGGGGAATCACGTAAAGGTTTATAAGCAAATTTATCGACAGTAATTCCTATGGTACTTGTGATAAAAATTGAAAAGCAAATAGCTAATATCCAAACTGGTGCAAAATCTTGAGGAGCAATTTGAGAATAATAAATGATTCCCACAATTAGAATAAAAAAAATGCTAATCCAGTAAAGATTAGGCTTGTTTTTAAACCCTATAAACACTGAATAATACATTAAAACAGCTAATAGTATAAGTAACAGAGCAAACCATGCAGGCATAAAGCTAATTGTAGAAAAGAAAACAAAATATGCACCCAGCATAAAAATATCGCCATGTGCAAAATTAATTAATCTCAGGATACCATAAACCATAGTGTAACCAATTGCGATAAGACCATAAAGAGATCCTAATGCAAGCGCATTAAAAAAATACTGGATGAACATTTCAGTGCTCATCTCTTATCCTTCCATATTTGTTAATTCATATTAAAATGAAATATGATGTCTTTAAACGATTTCTTTGAAAGAACAACCCCTTAATGACATCATATTTTTTATTTGATGATTATTATTTTAAACATCTATTTTAAATAGCAGGTTCAATTTCATCTAAATAAACACGCTTTCCATCTTTGATTTCAATTACACCCAAAGGCATTTTAGGGTTATGATTTTTATCCATAGACATGTTACCAAAAGGTGTCATAAAATTCTTCAGTTTACTCAATTCTCTTGTGATATCTTCACGGTCAGCACTTCCAGCATTTTTGATTGCTTCCATAAGCATCATATAGCTTGTATAAGCTAAAACAGAATTCATATTTGTTTCTTTATCAGGATAAGTTTCTTTCCATTCATGGGTAAATTGTCGTGCAGCTTCAGACATATTTTGCATATTTTCATCATAGGAGAGTGTTGTGTGTAAAAATCCTTCTGCAGCCTTTCCCGCAATTGCAACCGTTTCTGGATTATCCATAGCGTCACCACCCATAATACGAAATTTCGCACCTAATTCACGTGCTTGTTTTATTATAATAGCACCTTCGGAAAAATAAGATGTGATAAACAGAACATCAGGGTTTTGTGCTATAATTTGTATAAGAGCTGCTGAAAAATCTTGATCACCAGAATTATAATTTAAATTTGAAACAATTTCACCACCTAACTTTTTGAATGATTTGCTAAAATAATTTGCAAGACCAATTCCATAGTCGCTTGATATATCTTTTAATATTGCTGCTTTTTTTGCGTGTAAACTTTGAATTGCATAAGTTGCAGCTCCTGCGCCTTGATAAGAATCAATAAAACAAGCGCGAAAATAATATTTTTTACCTTGTGTGACGAGTGGATTTGTTGATGATGTTGCAATTGTTGGAGTTTTTGCTTTTTCAGCAACTTCTCCACCTGCTAATGACAATGAAGAACCATAACTCCCAATAATTGCGTTAACTTTATCATTTGCAGTTAAGCGCATAACAGCATTAGCAGCTTCTACTTTATCTGATTTATTATCAATGATAATAAGCTCAACTTTCCTTCCTAGTATTTCTGGAACTTTTTTATGGGCTAATTGTATTCCTGCAATTTCAAGTTGTCCACCAAATGCATTTTGGCCTGTTAATGGAAGATAAACACCAATTTTAATAGGGGAACTTGCATAAGCATTAATTACAAATGCAGTTGCCATACTAGCTATGGTGATAATTTTCCTTAATTTCATTGTGATTTCCCTCATTTTATAATTATAGTTCCTACATTTTAGCTTGGACTGTATTATCACGCAAGTTGTGCATCATAAAAATAATGACTTTGTGGAGGTTTTTTTATCGTCTTGTATTATTTATTAACTGTATGAAATTTTATTCATTTGTTGTGTAAAATATATTACCAAGTGTTTTAAGTATTTAATGACTGATATATTAATATTATAAAACTGAAGACGACAATATGGGGAAATCTTTTCTTGGGTCTTGCGTGTAAACACAAGAGCAATGTTTACTAGCGCAGAAGAATCAATTGGTAAATTTTAGCCTACGGGATCATGCTTAATTATGACGAGTAAGGATGTATTAAGAGATTATTCTTTTGAAAAAGACAATCTTAGTGTTTGTGGTGAAATTATTGAAATTAGCGGTATTGTGAAATGGTTTGACAGTAGTAAAGGATATGGTTTTATAGTTCCTGATTTATCTGGACTTCCTGATATTTTGTTGCATGTTACTATAATGCGACGAGACGGTTTTCAGACAGCTTTGGAAGGTGCAAAAGTTGTTTGTGTTGTTAAACAAACTGAGCGGGGATTGAAATGTGTTCAAGTTAAATCTATTGACTGTTCATCAGCTGTTCACCCATCAGAAATTCCAGCACGTACACGTGTTATTGTTACACCTGAGAGTGGTTTAGAACGCGTAATTGTTAAATGGTTTAATCGTGATAAAGGGTTCGGTTTTCTCAGTCGAGGTCAGGAAACAGAGGATATTTTTATCCATATGGAAACTTTGCGCCGTTTTGGTTTTGCAGAACTTCGTGCTGGTCAAGTTATTCTTATTCGTTTTGGTAAAGGAGATAAGGGATTAATGGCAGCAGAGGTTTATCCTGATATATCATCTCCATTTGCAACACATTAAAATTCAATTTTCATTAAAAAAGATTTTTTATTTTTAAATTTTTATTTAAAGGCAGATCTGGTTTTTGAAATTTTTTAATAGTAAACGAACGCTTCAATTTATATTTATTTTTCATATGTGGATAAATCTAGCTGTAGCAAATAGCCCTGTGCGAATTCCTGTGCATCCAATTCCTTTACAAATAAAAAGTCAGCAAAATGTATTTTCTTATAAAGTAGAGATTGCTTTTTCATCAATTCACTCAATGGCTGGTTTGATGTATCGCACTGACTTTCCTCGTAATCATGCTATGTTATTTAGAAATATGATCAGTGATAAGTCAAAGAATAAATATAAAATTTTTATGTGGATGGCAAATACACCTTTATCTTTAGATATGATTTTTTTAGACTCTGAAGGAATTATTGTTTCAATTGTTGAAAATACGATACCGTTTTCAACAGATATAATTTCATCAGAAGTTCCCGCAATGTTTGCAATTGAAGTTAATGCAGGTGAAGTTTCTAAAAAACAGATACAAATAGGGCAACGTGTTATTCATCCTGTTATTTGTGGAAAATGTGAAAGTGATAAAGAATGACAGCTGAAAATATTCGTTTTTTTAGAAATGAGGATTTACAATTAGCTTATCGTGAAGAAGGAAAAGGGGAGCCTATTTTGTTGATCCATGGATTTGGATCTTCCTCTCGTGTTAATTGGTATGCAACGGGTTGGTTCCGTACTCTTACTGAATCAGGCTATCGTGTTATTGCTCTTGATAACCGTGGGCATGGTGATTCAGATAAAAGTTATGATTCTTCATTTTATACACCCCAAGCTATGGCGAGTGATGCTGTTAAGTTACTTCAGCATTTAAAATTATCTAAGGCTCATGTTATGGGGTATTCTATGGGAGCACGAATTAGTGCATTTATGGCACTTTTGTATCCCACATATGTTCATAGTGTTATCTTTGGTGGTTTAGGTATTGGCATGGTGACAGGTGCAGGGGACTGGAAACCTGTTGCTGAGGCTCTTTTGGCAGAAAATACTTCAACTATTACCAATCCGCGTGGTTTGATGTTTCGTAAATTTGCAGATCAAACAAAGAGTGATAAACGTGCTCTTGCCGCCTGTGTAGTGACGTCAAAACAAGAATTAACACCTTCTGAAGTTCATAAAATAAAACAGCCTGCGCTTGTTGCCGTTGGTTCATTAGATGATATTGGCGGTGAAGCAGAACCCTTAGCAGCTTTACTCCCACACGGTGAAGTTTTACATATCCCTAATAGAGACCATATGCTTGCTGTAGGAGATAAGATTTATAAAAAAGGAGTGGTCGATTTTCTTTCTCGTCACCCTATCATTTAAAATTGTTGATTTCTTATAAAATTATAAAAAATTAAAAAACAGCAAGATATTTTTTATGTTTGATAAGATAAATTTATTCAGAATTCTTAATATCGTTATGTAAAATTAACTATAATGACGGAAGAGAATCCATATAATACATCTCAATTTCATGCTTTTTGCAATTTAATAGTTTGCATACAAAAATAAAATAAATTGTTAATTTTAGTATAGTATTTTAGTTTTTTGTTTTCTCATCAGATTGTAAATATCTATATCTTATATTTTTCTATAATAATTTTTTATGTTACGATTTAAAAAAAATATGATGAATGTTATTAATCTGTCTGTGTTTGGAATTTTGTTGTCCACAACTGAATTTAATTAACTTGTTTTCCATTTTAATTTTTTCTTAGTTTTTGTAAAAAAATGACAAAAAGATTTGATTTAGTTTTTGCAAGATAATTCCTTTGAAACTTCTTACTAATTTTTATTAAATAGGAATGTTTGTGATGAGAGTAATGTTTATAACTAAAAATTGTTTTAGATAGTGAAATTAAATTTGTGATGAATACAACAATTTTTGTTTATCGTTATCTATAATAGAGTTTTTCAATATAAAAAAATGATAAAAAGCTAAAAGTTCTAATCAACTTATTATTTTTAAAACTTATCTAGTTATGTTTAATAATTATAATTTTTTAAGAAAGTTGTTTTTTCAGTTTTGAAATTTTTCTTTTTTAAACATGAATAAGATGTTTGAATATTGAGACTAAAAATTTTTATTATTTTATAAAATTTTGTAGCAATGTTTTACCTACCAACAAGAAATTGTTTGAGAATATTAAAATATAGGAGAGCGCGGTGAATACTGATGAAATAAAAAAACTTGATAATTATTTAAAAACCACATTCCAAAATTCAGCGTTGCAGGTAAAAGCGCGGCCTAAAAAAAATGACTCTTGTGAGGTGTATATTGGAAATGAATTTTTAGGGATCATTTATCGAGATGAAGATGAAAACGAATTATCTTATAATTTCTCTATGGCTATATTAGATATTGATTTAGAAAATTGATGTGTGAATGCGAAGAGAATAAGTTTTTTGTGTTTAACTCGTTTTATATAAGTTTTAATGCTTTAAAACTTACATGACTATTACGTGAAATAATGAGATGGTCATGAAGAATAATCCCTAAAGCGTTTGCTACATCTTTTAACCTGTATGTCATAGATATATCTGCTTGAGAAGGTGAAGCATCGCCTGAAGGGTGATTGTGAACTAAAATAAGTCCTGATGCGGACAATTGCAAAGCACGAGAAATAACTTCACGGGGATAGACCGGAGTGTGATCAACAGTTCCAGTTTGTTGTACTTCATCAGAGAGAAGACCATTTTTCTTATCAAGAAACAAGATACGAAATTGTTCACGTGTTTCATGAGCCATAACAGCTTTACAATAAGCTAATACTTTATCCCATGATGAAAGAATATCACGTTTAAATAATTGTGCACGAGTAAGACGTCCTGCAACATCTGAAATAATTTTCAAATCGATTGCAGTAGCGAGACCGCATCCTTCAACTTCTTGAAGTTGATGAATATCTGTATTCAACACATCAGCTAATGAACCAAAGCGCTCTATTAAATTTTTAGCTATTGGTTTTGTATTTGCTCGAGGAATGGTGCGGAAAAGCAGCAATTCAAGATATTCATAATCTTCAATTGCATAACCTTTTGTCTTTAAATAGCGCTCACGAAGACGTTGACGATGTCCTTTATGATGTTTGTGTGTTTGCGACTTTTTTTGAATTTTTTCATTTTTTATTTCTGGGATTGAATCAAATAAAGCCCTTTCGGTTTTTGCAAAATAACTGCTTTTAACCATTTCATTTTTATTTGATTGTTTTGCCATGGCATCTCTACATTATTTTACTTAGGAATGCGAGTTTGAAATGTAAAAAATATTTTTAGGAGATTGAGTAAATATTTCATATCCTTCACTTGTTACACCAATTGTATGTTCATATTGTGCACTAAGAGAGCGATCACGCGTTACTGCAGTCCAGCCATCAGATAAAATTTTAACGTGTGGTTTACCAAGATTAATCATTGGTTCAATTGTAAATATCATACCTTGTTTAAGTTCTTCACCTTCTCCAGCTTTCCCGTAATGAAGAATATTGGGTGCATCGTGAAAAAGTTGACCTATTCCATGACCGCAGAAATCTTTAACAACAGAGCATCGTTCTGATTCCGCATAACGCTGAATAGCTTCACCAATATCACCAGTTGTTGCTCCAGGTTTTACTACAGCAATTCCTCTCATCAGACTTTCATGAGTAATTTCTAATAAACGTTCTGCAGCTCGTTTGATTTTTCCAACTGGATACATGCGACTTGAATCTCCATGCCAACCATTGAGAATAAATGTAACATCAACATTGACAATATCACCTTCCTGCAAAGGTTTTTGATTTGGTATTCCATGGCAAACAACGTGATTTATAGATGTACAACATGAGTGACTGTATCCATGATAATTTAAGTCAGCGGGTAGAGCATTTCGTTCTACACCAAAAGCAAAAACAAAATCATCAAT
This sequence comes from Bartonella sp. F02, assembly GCF_026929975.1. Lineage (GTDB taxonomy): Bacteria > Pseudomonadota > Alphaproteobacteria > Rhizobiales > Rhizobiaceae > Bartonella. Next base: position 178,149 of record NZ_JANHOK010000002.1, on the reverse strand, counting down.
TTCTTGCGTTGTAATCCCAGGTTTAATGATTTCCGCTAGCATATCAAGACATTCTGCTGCAATACGACCAACTTTACGCATTTCAGCAAAAGCATAATCATCAAAAATACGAATTTGTCCATTAAGTTTTAAAGGAGCTTTATTATATTCAACGTAATTAACCATTTTTTTGCTATTTTCTATCATTAATTTTTTATTATTGAGTGAATCGGAAAAATACTCTTTATACTTACGTGACATTTTATAGCATAAAATTCTACTCCTGATTTTAATACTAAATCAAATTTACGTCTATAAATAGGATTTAGATCATGGCAAGTGTTAAATGCCGAGCAGTCTTCTTGTTAAATTTATAAAGAATTTCTGCACGTTTTTCTTTTTGTACAACTTTTATAAGGTCTTCAGGATGACGTGTACTACGTTTTGTACAGTGTCAGAGAATTCTGCTGATCCTTTTTGATAAATAAAATGAACGTTTTTCACTTCCAGATAACATTCAGGAAAAATGCTATTGCATAGAAAAAAATCAATGCGTGAGTGCACACCGTATTGTTGGTCATATAAAAATGGTTTTATATCCGGTTAATTTAGGAAATACTTCATTTTGAAGTGCTTCCAATGCAAGTTTGTTTGGTAAAGTTGCATTGATTTCAACTCAAGGTATTGTCTGCCTTTACAATTTCTAATCGATATGGATATTTTTGTTTTTGATTATTGTTATATGAAAACCAAACATTAAAACTGGGAGTTTTAAATCCTAACATTGAACATGCATTCGGAACTAAGACAGTGAAAATATCTTGATCATTTATTGTGACATCAGAAAAAAAACGTTTATAACAACAAATAAGTTTTGCAGAAAAAGTTTGGAAGTAAAAAAACATATTTTTTATTAGAATATGTGATTTAATAGTTCAATTAAGATAATCGTTGAATAGATAGTAATATATTTAAAAAATACGGAGATATAGCAAACAATAATTGTGAAAACAGATATTGTTATTGTAGATGTAAAAGATATATTTCTCTTTAGAAATTACTGTTACGTTATTATTTAAATATTATAGCTGATCGAAAAGATTAAGATGAGTTATAATATTTTGTTAATATGAGTATTTTATCAAATACTTCTTTGAAGATTAAATAAAAAAACAGCAAGAAAATGTCATTTATAAATGATCGGTGCAGCTGATGGCTGGAACAAATAGAAATCGTGAAAATTTGACCAATGGCCCAACAATTGTTTTGGTTGAACCACAATTGCCTGAAAATATTGGTATGGTAGCGAGAGCAATGGCGAATTTTGGATTATCAAAACTTCGTCTTGTAAAACCACGAGAAATATTTCCAAATGAAAAAGCTATAGCTGCAGCGAGTAAAGCTGATCACATAATTAACGATGCTCAGATTTTTGATACATTATGTGGTGCAGTTGCAGATTTAAATTATGTGTTTGCAACAACAGCACGCGAAAGATGCGGTTTTAAAACTGTTAAAAGCGCTGTAGAAGCTGCAAATATTTTACGTTACCGTGAAAGTATCGGACATAAAACAGGTATTTTATTTGGAAGAGAGAGGTGGGGACTAAAAAATGATGAAATCAGCCTTGCTGATGAAATTATTACTTTTCCAGTTAATCCTGCTTTTGCATCACTTAATATTGCACAAGCAGTTTTACTGATATCTTATGAATGGATGAAATCAGGTTTGGAAAATTTAAATGATACAGCTTTTCGTGCAATAGAAATGAAACCTGCTAATAAAGAAACGCTATATGGTTTTTTTTCGCAATTAGAAGATGCTTTAGATGTTCGCGGTTATTTTAGACCTAAAGAACGTAAAGAAGTAATGATCAAAAATATACGCTCTGTTTTTACACGATCTCATTTTAGTGAATCTGAAATTCATTTATTACGGGGTGTTATTTCTTCACTAGATCATTTTTCCCCTCATTTTCCACGAGGAAGTGGAGCGCCTGTTGAGCGTGAGCGTAAAAAAATAAAAACAAATGTGAATACTGATGAATGATAAGAAGTCACTTCTTTTTTTTGATAGCGGCATTGGCGGATTAACAGTGTTGAAGGAAGTTCGTCTTCTTGTTCCTGATTTCCAATTTATTTATGTTGCAGATAATGCAGGTTTTCCTTATGGAGTTTGGAAAAATGATACTCTAAAAACTCATATTTTAAAACTTTTTGAAAAACTTTTGACGCTGTATAATCCTGCTTTGTGTGTCATCGCTTGTAATACAGTTTCTACGTTGATGATAACAGATTTGCGACAAAAATTTCCTCATACATCTTTTGTTGGAACTGTTCCTGCTATTAAAACTGCTGCTGAACAAACAAAATCCGGTTTTATTTCAGTTTTAGCGACCCCCGGAACAATTAAAAGCACTTATACGCATGAGTTAATTAATTCTTTTGCCCGTCAATGTGATGTCCGGTTGATTGGAAGTGAAAAACTTGCTGGATTTGCCGAAAATTATTTACTCGGAAAATCTGTCGATTGTAATGAGTTGCACCGTGAAATTCTTCCGTGTTTTATTGAGAAAAATGGCAAATATACTGATGTTATTGTGCTAGCTTGTACACATTATCCTTTTTTAATTGATTTTTTTCGTAAACAAGCTTTATGGCCAGTGGAATGGATTGATTCAGCAAAAGCTGTAGCGAAACATACCAAGTCATTATTGATAGAAAAAATACAAAATAAAACTATAGAGAAAGCTAGTGATTTTGCGTTATTTACATCACAAAATATAGATTTTTCAATGAAACATTTATTACAAAGTTTTGGTTTTAATATAATAAAAAGAATTGACTTTGAGATGTAGAGTTAATAAAAACAGCCTTAACTGTTTTTGAGAAAACAGTGTAAATTGACGTGTCCCGTGAGTATTTTTATGTATACTAATACATAAAATATTCTGTCAGTCTTCTTTTTGGAGACAGAGGAGGGTGCGTTTCCTTGTGATTGAGTTTTTATTTTTAAAGGAAATGCGATGAGTAAGCGCGAATCGACAAAATATAAAATTGACCGCCGTATGGGAGAAAATATTTGGGGACGACCAAAATCTCCTGTTAATCGCCGTGATTATGGTCCGGGTCAACATGGGCAGCGTCGTAAAGGAAAACTTTCTGATTATGGTGTGCAATTGCGCGCTAAACAAAAGTTAAAAGGCTTTTATGGCGATATTTCAGAGAAACAATTTCGTAAAACTTATGAAGAGTCAGCTCGTCGTCGTGGTGATACTGGTGAAAATCTTATAGGTCTTTTGGAATCACGTTTGGATGCTGTTGTTTATCGTGCAAAATTTGTCCCTACAATTTTTGCTTCTCGTCAATTCATCAATCATGGTCATGTCACTGTAAACGGTCGGCGCACGAATATTCAATCATATCGCTGTAAACCTGGTGATGTTATTGAGGTTCGTGAAAAATCAAAACAGCTTGCTATGGTTTTAGAGTCTGTTCAGTTGGCTGAACGTGATGTACCTGAATATATCAATGCAGATCATGATAAAATGAAAGCAACTTTTCTTCGCATTCCTGCTTTTGCAGATGTTCCATATGCTGTACATATGGAACCAAATTTAGTTGTTGAGTTTTATTCACGTTAGATTCTTTATTCAAGAAAGAATTTCATCACTTTTTTAATTATAAAAAGCTTATTGTATGCTTTGTAATATTAAAGTGGTTGAATATTTTTGGATAGAGCTGTATTGGATTTTTGTTATTTGTGTAATAATGTTAATATAATCTGTATAGCTCCATTTCTTTTTTGTATTTATAATCTGAACTTGTGAATTAGTTAGCGCTGCAGTTTTGAAGTAGCGCTTCTTTTTTATCCTCTTACATTTATTGCAACAGAATAAAAGCTATTGACTTATGTAAGGTGTGGATGTCATGGAAAAAACTCAGACTGAATATCAATCAATAGAAGAGGGTACAATTAATCCTTTAGAAGAAAGGATCGATGATTGTCATCCAATATTTCAGAATGCTCCTTCGACTGTAGAGTTTAATAAGTTACGTAAACGACTTTTGCGTAATATCCGGCAAGCGTTTGATGATTTTTCTATGCTTTCTTCTGGAGGTAAGTGGCTTGTTGCTTTATCTGGTGGCAAGGATTCTTATGGTTTACTTGCTCTTCTTCTTGATTTAAAGTGGCGTGGTTTTTTACCCATTGAAATTTTAGCCTGTAATTTAGACCAAGGCCAACCGGGTTTTCCAAAACATATTCTTCCTGATTTTTTAAATTCTTATCAAATCCCTCATCGTATTGAATATCAAGATACTTATTCTATTGTTACAGATAAACTAACTCATACACAAACGTACTGTTCACTTTGTTCTCGATTGCGTCGTGGAAATTTATATCGAATTGCACGTGAAGAGGGATGTTCTGCATTAGTACTTGGGCACCATCGCGATGATGTTTTGGAAACATTTTTTATGAATTTATTTCATGGTGGTCGATTAGCAGCTATGCCTGGAAAACTTATAAATGATAAAGGTGATCTTTTTGTTTTACGCCCTCTCGTTTATGCAGCTGAAGAGGATATGAAAAAATTTTCTGATGCAATGCAATTTCCTATTATCCCTTGCAATCTTTGCGGTAGTCAGGATGGTTTGCAACGCAATGCTATGAAAGAAATGTTAAAAGATATTGAAAGAAAAATGCCAGGACGAAAAGATACTATGATTCGTGCTTTGTCTAATGTGCGTCCTAGTCATTTGCTTGATAAAAATTTTTTTAACTTTGATAAATTACTATAAATATAAGATATAACATATTGTAAATAATAGATATTTTAATTGAATTTGGCCAGCTTACCTTGAATGAAGAGGCGTCATGTGTTTGTTCAAATTCAGCTGTAAATGTTTTAATTGTAAAAAAATCTATCCAATATTCGGCTTTCTTAATTGGTTCTTCGTGTGCAAAACCGTAAGCGCTTTACCACTGCATTACTTTTCTGATTAGAGATAAAATATTCGGTCACAAAGGGATCGAGGATACAACACGAATAGTAGTATTTGATAAAGAGTCCTTATTTCTCGCATTATAATTCCATTATCCTGCATTCTACTATTGAGTTTTAATGGATATAACAATGTTGGTATCAGTAAAATATTTTTTATAATAAAAATTAGCGTTTTTATTTTTGCTAAAACATTGCCTGCATCGAAAATAAAAAAGGCTGATTAGTGTGATCTGCTCAATTAATGTTTTGTTGCAGTTTGAATAATGTCTTCTAAGATTATTTAGGATATCATAACTAATTGATCTTGTAGATTTTTAATACATCGAATTTTAAGTTAATTTTATAATTTTCTATAAAGCTTTAAGTAGAGAATCATTATTATTTTGAAATGAATAGATTCTTTGGGATTACAATAGAGGATTGATGGTTATTCGTAAAAATATCGACGAATTCTGATGTCGCGAAAATTATAAAATGTCTGCTAAAGTTAGATTTTTCTCATATTTAATCTCTTGCAAAATACAAAATAAAAAAAAGTTTTGATAAATTGAATTAAAAATAATATTTTTTTCAATAAAGTGTTGACCAAATGAAAAGTCAAACGTATGTTCCACTCAACTTCTGTAAGCAAATTAGCTTATTTGGGAGCGCGTAGCTCAGCTGGTAGAGCAACTGACTTTTAATCAGTAGGTCCAGGGTTCGAATCCCTGCGCGCTCACCAATAAATAGCGTTGGTAAACTTTACATTAGAATTATTAATTGATTCAGTAAGTTAGATTTGTTTTTCCAATTAATTGGTGCCATTTATCACTATTTTGTAGATATATTTCTTTTATTCACAGTTTATATTGTTGTGTTTGTTTTTTATTTAATGTATTGATTTTATTACTTTTTATACATTATTAATATTTATGAATAACAATTATTTTTAATAAAAAATAATAAATGTTTTTCTAATATTATGTTAACCTCTTGATAAAAAGTGATTTTTTAAGATACCATACTTTCCTTAGAAAATGATTAATACCGAATATAATTTTTTCTTCTTATATACAAAAAAATGTAGCTTTATATTTATTAGAAATATTCAACAAAATAGTGAGCTGAGACAAATGTTTTCAAATAGCAAAGAGAGTTTTATCTCTATTATTAAACCGGTCTCTAAAATTTCTTCTTTGGTAATTGTAACTCAAATATTAGTTGCTTGTGCAAATCAAGCAACACAATTAACGGTTAAAGATCGTAATCACGTTAATAAGCTTAGCGCGACAAAGACAAAAGCTGTTTCTGATATTAAGAATGTTTCAAGTAAACAGAATAAGTTAAAAAGAAAAAACAGTAAACGAGCTATTATTGGTAAACCTTACCAAATAAAAGGGAAGTGGTATTATCCAAAAGAAGAGCCAGATTATAAACGTGTTGGGCAAGCATCTTGGTATGGTTCAGATTTTCATGGGCGTTTAACTGCAAATGGTGAAATTTATGACATGAATCTTCTAACGGCTGCTCATCCTACAATGCCTTTACCGAGTTATGCTCGCGTCACTAATTTAGAAAATGGATCATCCATTATTGTTAGGGTGAATGATCGTGGTCCTTTTATGAAAGATAGAATTATTGATTTATCAAAGCAAGCAGCAACAATGCTTGGTTACGAAACTGCAGGCGTTGCAAATGTTGAAGTAGAGTATGTTTCAGAAGCTCCTATTAATAACTATGATAAAGATTATTTAATGGCTTCTTATACACTAGGGAAATATGCTTCACCCATGTTAGCATTGGCGGACGTTCCAGAAGAGAAAAAAAGTAATGCTCTTTTTGTTTTAAGTGAAGATAGCCAAAAACGATTAATTCAGGCTATAATGACACCAAAACATCAAACTGAAGTTATACACACTGAGACTACCTTCATAAATTTACCAAAAGTTGGTCCACTTTTATCAAGTAAACCTAAATTATTCAATCAAATAGCTTCTGCAAATTGAGTTCATTTAACGGTTAAACTATATGGAGTTCAATTAAAACAAGAATTATTAAGCAGATGGTATGCTGCAATATGATATCTATCTGTATGATATTGAGTTTGAGTCATATAAATAAATTTTATGTGTTACTAAACCTGTAGATATATTGAATGTTTTGCTTACAAAAAATGAGTAAGCCTTTTTTCCTATTATATGCTTCTTTATATTGATTCTCGTGATGAGGGAGAATCAGGATGCATTTGATATTAAGGTTTTGTTTTGTTTTTTTAGGGTTGATTACATTCAATGAGCTAGTACAAGCACAAAATTTTCAAATTTCTGCATCACAAGTACTTCTATTAGACGATAACACAGATACAATACTTTTTGAAAAACAAAGTGATAATGTTTTTTTTCCTGCATCATTAGCAAAATTGATGACTGTTGAAGTAGTTTTTCATCAACTTAAAGAAGGAGTATTAACTCAAACACAAAAATTTAAAGTAAGTGAAAATGCTTGGCGAAAAGGGGGAGCTCCTTCAGGAACAACCACTATGTTTGCAAAAGTTAACACAGAAGTTAGTGTTTTAGATCTTTTGCGAGGTTTAATTATTGTCAATGGAAATGATGCAGCAATCGCTCTTGCAGAAGGAATAGCTGGAAATGAGTTTGATTTTGTAAAACTTATGAATGAACGAGCTAAGATAATTGGATTGCTCGATAGCCGTTTTGTTAATGCAACAGGACTTCCTGAAGAAGGACAATTTGTAACATTACGCGATATGATTACATTGGCACGTCATATTGTGCATGAATATCCTGATTATTATGAAATTTATCAAGAACCTCATTTTACTTGGAATAAAATTTTTCAACGTAATAAAAATCCTCTTATCTCTCAAGAAATTGGAGTGGAGGGATTAGGATTTGGTTACAGTGAAAAAGACGGGTTTTCAATTGTTTCTGTTATCTGTAAAAATCATAGGCGTCTTTTTTTAGCAATAAACGGTTTGCACAGTAACAAAGAACGCATAAAAGAATCGGTTCGTATTTTGGAATGGGGAATGAAAGCCTTTGATGTTAAAACGGTTTTTATAAAAGGAGAAATTGTTGGTTATGCGTCTGTTTATGGTGGAGTTAAAAAATCTGTTCCATTCATTGTTAAAGAACCCATAAGTTTTATGCTTTCAAATGAAAAAAAGTCTAATATTAAAGCAGTTATTAAATATCATGGTCCATTGAAAGCTCCTGTGACTTTAGGAGAACAAGCTGGTGTTCTTCAAATTTCAGCAGATAAAAAAATTATTCTTGAAAGACCAGTTTTTATTGGAGCCAATGTTCAAGAAGGCAATTTTTTTGTAAAAGTTAAAGATGCCCTTTATGAAATAACAATTGGGTGGTTACGTAAATATTTATAATATATCCAGAATAAGAAATTAGGTTATACGTGTCAGGTTATTTTATTACATTCGAGGGAGGGGAAGGAGCAGGGAAGACAACTCAAATTTCCTTGCTTGCTCAGTATTTTAGAAGAAAAGGTTATGATGTTGTTATAACACGCGAGCCTGGAGGAACAGTAGGTGCAGAAGCAATACGTTATATTTTATTGTCGGGGAATGTAGAGGAATATGGAGCGTTTTTTGAAACAGTTCTATTTACAGCAGCTCGGATTGACCACGTTACTGAAGTTATTGCACCTTCTTTGCAATCTGGAAAAATCGTCTTATGTGATCGTTTTATTGATTCCACTCGTGTTTATCAAGGATTAAATGGCCAAGTAAGCTCTCATATTCTTTCTGTTTTAGAATATATTGGTACAAATGGAGTTATGCCTCATTTGACATTTTTATTAGATATACCTGCTGCATTCGGTATGAAGCGTGCAAATTTACGAAGAAGTAAGGCTGGAAAAGTAGATTATTTTGAAAAAGATGAATTAAACATTCAAGAACAAAGACGACAAGCTTTTTTACAACTGGCACGAAACGAACCTCATCGATTTCAAGTCATTGATGCGATGCTTACAGTAGAGACAATAGCACAACAAATACAAAAGATATGCAGTAACATAATATTGGATCATATCCCATGAGTGATGTAGCTGTTCCATGCCAATATGATGATATAGAGGGCGTTTTATCGCCGTCACAGAATAATATTATCATTGGTCATGAAAAAGTTCGTCATTTTTTAGCGCAAATGTGTAGAGAAGAGCGTTTACATCATGCTTTATTATTTGAGGGAGAGCGTGGAATTGGAAAAACAACATTAGCGTTTCATTTGGCTTGGAATCTTCTCACTAACCAGAAGAGTGAATTTTTACAGCCAGACTCTAATTCATTGATATGGCATCAAATTATGCAAGGATGCCATCCTAATGTGTTACATGTTTCACGCTGTTTCGATTTAAAAACAAAAAAATTTAAAACCAGTATAACAATTGACGAAATTCGAAATATTACACATTTTTTAAATCAAACATCGCGAGATGGAGGATGGCGCATCGTTATTATTGATTCTGCAGATGATATGAATAAAAATGCTGCTAATGCAATTTTGAAAACACTGGAAGAGCCTCCAAAGAAAACTTTGTTTATCATTATTACGCATTGTTCAAGGAAAATATTGCCAACAATTCGTTCACGTTGCCAACAGGTCTTTTTACAACCATTATGCAATAATGAGATGAGGCAAGCGATTTCACATGTTTTTTCTAATAATCTTTTAATGGATGAAAAAACTATTGAATCAATTATTCAAAAATCTCACGGGAGTTTAAGAAAAACAGCTTTACTTATTTGCTACGATGGGCTTGAAATTATTCAGACTATTGAAAAACTCCTAGAACAAAAAGTCTATAATCCAGCTATTGTACAAAGTTTTGCTCAAAAACTTTCTTCATTTGATACGAACATTCAATTTCAACAATTTTGCGATGAAATTCTTAACATAATTCAAAAAAAAGCTGTTGTATTAGCTGAAAATGGAAATCTAATCCTTTCAAAAAAATACGCACAAATATGGCAAGATATTAATAAGGAAATATCAGAAATTCAGTTATTTAATCTTGATAAAAGACAATTTATTATCAATTTGCTTTTTAAAGTTCATAAATACATTCATAAATAAAAGCTTTTTCCGTGACAATACTGTTAACAAGAGTTATGTTTTTGATATCCCTATATAGCATTTCAAAATGAGTATGGCATGCATGATACACATTATATAACGACTCCGATTTTTTATGCTAATGGTGCTCCACATATTGGGCATGCTTATAATGCTATTGCGAGTGACGCTTTAGCTCGGTTCCAACGATTAGATGGAAAAGATGTATTTTTTTTATCTGGTACGGATGAATATGGTCTAAAGATGCAACAAACAGCTGAATCGTTAAATATAACGCCTCAGCAGCTTGCAGATCGTAACAGTGCTATTTTCCAAAAAATGCTGACAATGCTCAATTGCTCAAATAATGATTTTATTCGCACAACAGAAGAACGCCATTATAAAACTTGTCAGATGATGTGGAAAAAAATGGAAGATAATGGTGATATTTATCTTGATCGTTATGCTGGGTGGTATTCAGTTCGACAAGAATCTTATTATGATGAAAAGGATACTGAGATTAGAGCAGATGGTATTCGGTATGAAAAAGAATTAGGCTCTCCCGTTGAATGGAATGAAGAAGAAAGTTACTTTTTTAGGCTTTCTCGTTATGGAGAATCTCTTCTTGAACATTATGAAAAATATCCTGATTCCATTGCACCTCATGAACGGTTTAATGAAATTATAAGTTTTATTAAATCAGGTTTAAAAGATATTTCTATTTCACGAACAAATTTTAATTGGGGAGTTCCAGTTCCTGGTAATCCGAAACACATCATGTATGTTTGGGTTGATGCTCTTACAAATTATCTCACTGCCATTAGTTTTTTTGATAAAGATTCAAAAAGATGTAATCTTTGGCCAGCGGATGTTCATATTATTGGTAAAGATATTATTCGTTTTCACGCAGTTTATTGGCCAGCATTTTTAATGTCCGCAGGGATTGAACTTCCCAAACATATTTTTGCACACGGTTTTTTGCTGAATCGCGGTGAAAAAATGTCCAAATCTGTTGGAAATGTAATGGATCCTTTTGAAATGGTTGAACATTATGGTCTTGACCAGGTTCGCTATTTCTTCCTTCGAGAGGTTCCATTTGGACAAGATGGTAGTTATAGTCATGATAATTTTGTGAACCGTATTAATGCAGATCTTGCTAATGATCTTGGTAATTTGGGACAGCGTTCTTTATCTATGATACAAAAACATTGTGATGCGAAAGTTCCTGAACCAACCACTGTATTTTGCAGTCAAGATGAACATTTGTTAGAAAAATCTTTTCAAGTTCTTGAAAATTTACGTCAAAATATGTCTCATTGCGCTCCACATGCAGCGCTTTCGGCTATTTTTTCGCTAGTAGCAGATGCTAATCGCTATTTTGCAAGTGAAGAACCTTGGAGCCTTCGTAAAAATAATCCAGAAAGATTTTTTACCGTTCTTTATGTAACTGTAGAAATCTTGCGACGGATAGGCATTATGCTTTTGCCTTTTATTCCTCAATCGGCGGCTAAACTCCTTGATAGTCTTGCAATTCCTGAAGAAGAACGATTATTCCAGAATATAAATGATTCAAAAATTAAAGAGGGTACTTTGCTTCCACCGCCAGAACCAATTTTCCCACGTTATATTATAGAGAAAGTTGAGACAAGTGATGCTCATTGACACGCACTGTCATCTTGATTTTGAAGATTTTGCACAGGACTTAGATGCTGTCATTCAACGAGCTTTGGATGCTGATGTTGGACGTATGATAACGATTTCAACACAAGTTAATAAATTGGAAAATCTTTTAGCGCTTACACAAACTTATGAGCAAATTTTTTGTTCAGTTGGAACGCATCCTAATCATGCTCATGAAGAGCAAAATATTAAAGCTGAAAATCTTATTCATTTCTCACAACATCCAAAAATTGTTGCGTTCGGTGAAGTTGGTCTTGATTATCATTATCATTATGCTTCACCACAAGAACAGAAAAAAAGCTTTCGAGAACATATCATCGCTTCTCGAGAAACGCAGTTGCCTATCGTTATTCATACACGCGATGCTGATTCTGATATGGAACAAATATTGCGTGAAGAGATGAAAAAGGGAAGCTTTCCATTTATTTTCCATTGTTTTTCATCTGGAATGCAGCTTGCTCGTACAGGAATTGAACTTGGTGGTTATATATCTTTTTCGGGGATTCTCACTTTTAAAAATGCATCTGAAGTTCGTGAAGTAGCAAAGATTGTACCTCATGAGCGCTTACTCATTGAGACAGATGCTCCTTTTTTAGCTCCTATTCCCTATCGTGGTAAAACAAATGAACCATCTTTTGTACGTCATACAGCAGCTATTTTGGCTGAAACAATTGGCTTAAGCATTGAAGAAATAGCTCAAATAACAACAGAAAATGCTTTTCGTTTGTTTAGAAAAATGAAATAAGGCAGAAATAATGTTTGATAAATATCGGTTTACGATATTAGGTTGTGGTTCGTCTTTAGGGGTTCCACGTCCAAACGGTTTTTGGGGAACTTGTGATCCAAATAACCTCAAAAATAAACGTTATAGAAGTTCTTTATTAGTTGAACGTATTAATAAATCAGGAGAAAAAACAACTGTTGTTATTGATACTGGTCCTGATTTTCGGTCACAAATGATTGATGCGAATGTCAATCATCTTGATGCGGTCGTTTACACACATCCTCACGCAGATCATATTCATGGAATTGATGATTTACGATGTTATGCGCTGATGCAAGAATGTTTGATAGATATTTATGCAGACGCATTTACATTAGAGCATTTAAAAAAATCTTTCGGATATTGTTTTCAAACTCCAAAAGGTTTTCGCCATAAACCTATTTTAAAGCCACACCTTATTGATCAAGAAAAGAAATTTATAATTCAAGGGAAGGGAGGAGAAATTACTTTTAATCCACATTTACAAGTTCACGGTGTTATTCATTCTTTGGGTTTTCGTATTGGTAATGTTGCATATTGTACAGATGTTAACCAATTTCCTGAAAAAAGTTTGCTCGGTTTAATGAATTTAGATGTTTTAATTATCGATGCTCTTCAATTTCAACCTCAGCCTAATCATTTTTCGGTTGATCAAGCGTTGCATTGGATAAAATATTTAAAACCTAAGCAAGCCATATTAACACATATGGATAGCTCTCTCGATTATAATGATCTTTTAAATTATGTCCCACCTTATGTAAAACCCGCTTATCAGGGACTTACATTTGAGACAAATGTACCGCTCATTGATTAAAAATTAAATACAATTATAACAAAATTTGGCCATATTTTTTTGTATAAGGATAGCCGTTTGTTTGTAATTAGGTATATGTGAAATGGGATTATAAGAATTATTTTTATCGCATAATATATATTATGGAACTTTTATAGAAAGGTGATCTTGAATGGCATTTGCTCCTGCAGTTTGGGGTATGTTAAGTGCAGTTATTGTAATAGCGTCTAGCCCTAAAATTATAGAGATGCTTGAGATAACGTTTGGTTGAATAGCGTAATACTTAGTTGAATAGCGTAATACTTATACAAAGGAGTATTTATGATATTTCTTTGTAAAGGTTTTGTCGTGTTCAATTGCTTAGTTCATCCACTAATCTTATCACGGTTAAAATCACAAGAGGTTTCGTTATGCTTATGTACACAGTTGCCGCTGGCATTTGGGGAGTTGTTGCGTCGTTAATATGGATATTTAATAGCAAGAGAATCACAGATTTATGGTGGGTACCTTTCTCTTAATTTTTTTAAACGACATGATAGCTTTAAATATTATAAGAATTAAAAATAGTGTTCCGTGAAGCAATGGAAGAAGTGGCTGATAAATAAAATCAGAATGATAAACGGTCATTGCTAATGTTTCAACAACAGCTGCAATGCACCATAAAACAATTCCCCACTGAGAATACATCCAAAGTCCTATGAGTGCAATGGGATAAGCAATGGCTAATGTTCCTGATAAATACTGCCATTGTAATGGCATGAGATCAAACCGCCATAAAGCTCCTGGAAAGATACCAACAAGCCGTAACCAATAAAAAATACTAAATCCTAAACAAATTAATGCTAAAAACCGCATGTAAAAATTATAAATGAACGAAAGTGTATTTGTTTTTAAAACTTTCTTTTGAGAGTAGCTTGTCAAAATAATAGTTCTCTTTCGACGGGTTGAAAATAAGTTTCAATCATTTCATCTGTTATATTAGAAAGTTGATCTGGATTCCATTTTGGTGTTTGATCCTTATCAATCAAAATAGCACGTATACCTTCATAAAAATCGTGATCATTAATCATATGATGCGCAATACGGTTTTCAACTTTTATATATTCTTCTAAGGTTTGACATGAATTTTGTTTCATTTGTCTCCAAATAACTTTTAAACTCGTTGGAGAACGTAATTGCAAAATATCATAACATTCTTTAGCAAACAAAGACCCCTCACTACTTTTTTTGTAAAGTGATTTTATACATTCTTCTAATGTTTGAACGCCAAAACAATCTTTAATAATACGTCGTGATTCATCACTTGTTTCATAATCTCGTTCAATGGCTTGTTTTTCTAAAGCAAGAATAGGATTTCCTTGTTCAATAATAGCTTTTTTAATCATATCCCATTCAGATTCAGGAATAGCATGAGTTGCTAATCCTAATTTTAAACAGTCTCCCCATTTTATACGAGTACCTGTCAATGCAAGATAAATACCAAAATGATTAGGAAGAGATGGTAAGAAAAAGCTTGCACCAACATCTGGAAAAAATCCAATAGCGCTTTCAGGCATAGCAAAAAGCGTATTTTCTGTTACAATCCGGTATGAGCCATGGATAGAAATGCCTACCCCTCCTCCCATCCAAATACCATTTAAAAAAGAAATATAAGGCTTTGGAAAACGCTTGATATAGGCGCTTAGACAATACTGATCACGAAAATACTGATAAGTAGATTCTACCTTTCCTTTGTGATAAATTTCCACAATATCTCCACCAGCACAAAATGCACGCCCTTTTCCTTCTATTAAAATGCAAGCAATATCATTATCGTTTTCCCATGCATTAAGCGCTTTTCTAAAAGCAAGAACCATTTTGTGATTAAGAGCATTTAATGCAGAGGGACGTGTCAATTGTATAATACCAGCACGCCCCTCTTTTATGAAGGAAATGTCATCACCTGCTCCAAAATCAATTTGCATTTTCTATATTTCCTTAAGCTATTCACTTTTTTTTTGTGCCCCTAATTGAGGAAATAGCTGCATAATTGCACCAATGCAATAAATATACACACCAGTTACAGAAATTCCAATTTTAATCCAATAAGGCACATTATTAAGTTGGTAAAAAAATGCAGTTACTCCAAAAGTACACCATATAAGAAAAATTGGAAGATTAAGCATACGTAAACGAACAACTCTTACTGGATGAATAAAATAAATGGGTAAAAAAGAAATCACCGCAGATAGAAAAATGATAATAAAAGCAGCCCACTCTCCTGGATTGACAACAAAAAGCACAAAAACCACCATATTCCAAACGACAGGAAAACCTTTAAAAAAATTTTCTTTTGTTTTCATTTCGGTATCCGCATAATAAATAGCAGATGAGATAACAATAATGGCGCTCAATAAAAATGATAACTCTGACCCCATCAGACCACTTTGATAAAGTGCGAAGGCAGGAATTAAAACATAAGTTACGTAATCAATAATGTTATCTAGTAACTCGCCAGACCACGTTGGAAGTACATATTTAACATCAAGCTTGCGCGCAATTGGTCCATCAATACCATCAACAAGAAGAGCAAGGCCAAGCCAGAAAAACATAGCAGTCCACTTTTTTTCAGATGCATATATCAAAGAAAGAAACGCTAAAAATGAACCTGATGCGGTTAACAAATGGACAGAAAAAGCTTTCACCTGAGGTAGTGTCACCACTTTATTGCGAAATTGATCAACATTCATTTTGATTTTTTCTGTGAGTTTATATTTCAATGTTTTGGCCTCATTTTTGGATTTTTTTTGTCTATATGTATGAAGAATTTACAAAAAACATGAGATGGTTATTTTTTCTATTCCAATACTTATTAGATAATATAATAGAAAAACTTTATATTATTATAATAGAGAAATTTTATATAATAAAAAGGTATTACTTATTTGGAAAACTCAAAGTTAATTGATAAATCAGAAAGGTTCAAATAATTGTGTCGTCTATAAAAAGCGAGTATAACAATATCGCTGTCGTTGGCTCTGGTCCAATTGGTTTGTTAACAGCACTTAATCTTGCACATAAGGGGTATTCTGTTTCTCTTATTGGTCCCTTTCCTCGTATAGATGAATTACGAACTACTGCTCTTATGAATCCGACGATTCGTATGCTTGAAAAAATCCATATTTGGAATATCGTTAAGAGTCATTCAGCGGCTTTATCTTTTATCAGAATCATCGATATAACTTCAAGATTTGTACGTGCTCCTACTGTAAGTTTTTCTTCTTCTGAAATTGGTGAAGAAGCTTTTGGCTATAATGTCCCGAATGTAAATTTAAATAATGCTTTAATCAATTCTGTTGCTAATACTCCAAATATTACAAGGTTTTTTTCTTCTGCAAAATATTTTGATTATCAGAAAAATCACATATGCATTACTCTTACTGATGGAAAAACCATTGAAACATCACTCATTGTAGCTGCTGACGGCTCCCGTTCTTCAGCACGCACTGCAGCTGGAATTAGTGTTAAGCAACGAAATTACGCGCAAATAGCACTCGTCTTGAATTTTTCACATAAGTTACCTCATCAGAATATATCAAATGAATTTCATACAGAAGATGGTCCTCTTACACAAGTTCCGCTTCCGGGAAATAAATCCAGTCTTGTGTGGGTGGTTAATCCACTTCGTGCTGAGAAGTTACTCAATATGGAATCACAAAAAATTGCAGAAATTTTAGAAGATCAGATGCAATTAATTCTTGGTAAGATTACAATAGAATCACCAATTCAAACTTGGGCACTTAAAAGTTTGCTTCCTAATTCTTTTGCTGCAAACCGAACAGTTCTAGTTGGTGAAGCAGCACATGTTTTCCCTCCAATTGGAGCACAAGGATTTAATTTAGGTGTTCGTGATGTACAAACTTTAATGGATATTTTGCCTAATAAAATATCTGATTTTGATGCAAAATTGATCGTTGATCGTTACAACCGGTGTCGTAAATCTGATATCTTTACTCGAAGCGGATTTGTTCATGCGTTGAATTGTTCTTTGCTCTCTAACATGCTGCCAGTTCATATTATGCGAAGCATTGGGCTCGAACTTCTCCGTAATTACTCACCATTACGTAGTCTACTGATGCGAGAAGGAATACATCCTGGTTATGGATTAAAAGAAATTATAGGAAAGTTCATGTTAAAGAATCATGCAAGAAGTGATCAATATTGAATAAACTGCATAGAAATCAATATTTGCAACATTCATTATAGGTTTTATTCATTGTTAAAGTACTATAATAATTAATACTTTTATTTATCATAAGATTTAAAAGAAAAATTGGCTACTACAGTATATATTAAGCGATTTAAAAAACTGACAACTGTAGCAATTAAAAGACCTATTATTGATCCTATTATTGCACCAATCATTACACCAATGGAAAGCGTTATACCTATCCCCGTAGCAATAATTGGGCCAAATCCAGGAATAGCAATATAACCATATGCAGCAAGAATCATTGCAATTGCTCCGGAGATGCATCCGTTTAAAAATCCTATTAATACAGGCTCTTTAACAAAATAATAAGTTTTTTTTAAAAAGCTTTTCTTACGAACATTTGAAGAAATATTACTATCGATTTCAAACTTAATCATAATTTTGTTTTGTATTTTGAATATTAATGGCTCCAGAATAATCTACCGATATAAAAAAATGACATTTTTTAAATTTCACTAAAGCGCGCCAAATACCTTTGTCATCTAAATGTAATCGTTTGATGTTTGTGAAACCATTTTTCATAAGATAATTTTTAATTTGTGAAGCAGTAAATGAATTTTTACCTGCTTTAGTAACACTTTGTATAAACTTATGCTCAGGTGTTATACAATGAGAATTATAAAAAACAGCATTTCGGGAAGCTATGGTTATAGATGAAATACATGTAACGATTAAAGCAAAAGAAATTATATTTAAATTCTTATTCAATTTCATCTTGTCACCATTTGTTTAAACGATGCCTTCAAATATTTATTTTATGCTGAATTAATCCTTATGTTGCGAACTAGTTCCCAATTTATTTTTGATATTATGCTTAATAAAACGAGTTTATAATTTTAAATGCTTTCAAAACATTTTACAGAATAATTTATAATATCAATGGCTATAAAAAAAATTCAGTAAAAATATCTGAAATTACATTTGAGTAATTGACCTTTTGCAAGAATTTTGCCAAAAGACACATTATTGTCTTTGACATCTCTGTTTTGGAGGGGTGGTCGAGTGGTTTAAGGCACCGGTCTTGAAAACCGGCGTGCAGGGAACTGTACCGTGGGTTCGAATCCCACCCCCTCCGCCATATATGAATATTCACACTATAGTGGTTTGATTTTATCAATTTTTCAAAGTTAAATAGTTTTATAAAGTTAAGAAATATAATTTTTTAACTTGTCTCTTAGAAACTCTTTTTTTCATCTAATTTTCTTGATTATTTTTTAATTTTTGCTGAATTACCTATAATTCTCTTTCCTATTATTTCTCTTAAAGTGTGGAGCGTATGAATGTGTGTAATACAATACTGACCGATATTGTATTGGTTATTATAACATTGTTAATAACCACCTGATATTGCATCAGATAATTGGTGAAAATTTATATTCTGATCTAAGTGGTTAGCAAGATTTTAATTGTCTTTTTACAATATTAGCGCTGTTTTTTTACAGCAATAAGTTTTGCGTAAAATATTTTTTAATAATCGTTTCAGTAATACTGATCATTATATCGGCTTACCGATAGTGTAACTATCATTAGCGTAATTGGGTGTTGTGCATGTTTCAATAGTAGCAAAACTGTTTAATCATGATCATAGGCGCTAACAAAAAATAGAGCCGCACCTCTGTTTTATGCAATTTATAAATATTTTCATTTGAATAGCCTTTCGTCGTAGAAAAATATCCAATCCACGCAAAGTTCTAACATTATATTTAATAAGGGATTTTTTAAAGTATTTTGCTCATTCATTTCAAATAAAAAGAGAATCCAAATTGCAAATAACTTAATAATAGCCGTTATAACTTTAAGTCATTCATGTAATCACATCCCTCTCCTTTTTGTTCAGAGATAGTAATTCTTAAGGCAATTAGACAATATTTAAGCGCAATTCTCCATATTTTTTAGCAAACTATGGCCATTTACTGAAAATAATTCTGATTTATTCTACAGTCGGTGTCATCAAGTCTTCATAATCAAGAGATGATACCCTGAAATCAGGATGTAACAGAGTACAGACCATGTACATATGAAACCGATTATTTCTCTCTTTATCAAAACGTCAAACAACAAAATATCAATTTCTTGTTTGAGTAGAAAACAAATGAACAACTGGCATTTTTAATTCTGTATCTATTGCCATTAAAGTATAGGCATATTCAATAGCTTAAGCATCTTCACCATCAAGAATATTTTGAAATTTAACCTACCAAAACTGATAGTTATCATCTAACTGATGAGTACCATAGACAATATTTTCGTCGCAGTGACAGCATTGTCATTATATAAAATCAATAAAATATTTTTTTTAATAGTTTGTAATATTAGTGCTTAATATATTCAATTTGTATATTATTACTTTCTAAATACAAATAAGAAATTTTATCTTTTTTTACTCATTAAAATCAATTGATTTGTACCTTAAATTACATCTCTATTTTAAAATCATTTTGTTGTATATCATGAAAATAATTCATACTTCCTATTCATAGTTGATCTGTTTTTGTTATAATAATTTTTATGGTTATTGAGAATATTTATCGAAATCATTACTTTAAAAATTCATAAAATATATAAATAACTTAGCATTTCTATGTATAAATAAAAATATAATCATACTATGTATTTTATCTTACAATATGTAGAATATATACAAAATAATAAAACACAAAATTTGTTATTTATATTGATTTTTATTGACAATAAATATATTTTATTCTATCGTTTTGTAAAACACATTGTAATTAACTTAAATACAATTCTCAATTAACTAAGGAGAGGTTTAATGAGGAAAAGTATTCTTTCAGCGTCTTTTGTGGCATTGTTAAGTATGAATGCTATGGCGTCTTCAACAGTGGAGACTCCTGTTTCGAGAACAGCTTCACCAGAGTCATATACTCCAATAGTTGATCCTCAAGGAGCTGTCTTTTCTATTCCTTTTGTGAAGGCGCCTTATTTGGGAGTAGATCCATCTGGGTTCAGTGGCGTTCATCCTGTTACATCAAATTATTTTTATCTTTCTCAACTTATGAAGAATGATACAGATAAGTATAAGCCTCTCATGTATATTTTCATGATGAGAGATCTTTTACAGCGTTTGAGAATGCATCTTTATCCGATGGTAGATTCGTTTTTTGATCGATGAGCTGTGACATTAACAAGAAATAATAGTGAATAATTAATGAGGTTTGTGATGAAAAGATTTTTTTCTTCAGTGGTTTTAGCTTCGTTTTTGAGTGTTAGTGTTTCTGCATCTTCGTTAGCGGACACTAAAGGGAGAACTGGAACTTTAAAGGACTCTATTATCATAATGCATTGCAAGATGCGAGGAAGGATTCTCGGTATACTCCACTTTTAATTATACATTTGATAGAGAGGCTGCTTTCTGCTCTGGAAACTGACGTTTATCCGTTTTTAGAGAATTTTTATTATACCCCATCTATTTATCCATCTCTTGATGGAAAGCCTGTCCCTGAAAAAACTGTTCCTTCTATTACTATTCCTCTTCCTATTCCTGACGTATTAGAAGAAGTTGTACAGCCTGTTGTAACGAACAGACTAACTCGGTAAGAAGGTATTATTTTGGTTTTTTCTTTGATCACTGATTAAATATTTAAGCGAAATAGATTGTTTGTTTTCGCTTTAGAATTTGTATTCGAAATATTAATTGGTGCAGGAGGTGTTTTTAAGAATGGGAATTTACATTATGAATAAAGGCATTTCTTCATTAGTTTCGGTTGCATTTTTGGGTGTCTTTACCTCTTTGTCTTTAACATTAGATGTGGAAGCTGGTTATTATGCCACAGGAATTCCGATGGCTTATGTTGTAGGGAATGGGGGTGTGCCTACTGTTAAAAGTCCTCTGCGTTCTAGAAATCAGTGGGTGGCTACTCCTTACACTGAAGAGAGCAGAGCGAATAATTTATTTAGTATCGAAAGACAGTTATTAAATAATAATAAGGTTAAGTCTATAAAGGAAAGACGAGACGAGATGAGCTATATTAATGGTCATATCGGGGATTTTCTTTTGAGAGATTATTCGGCTTTATCAAAAGTTATTCTGGAAGTTTTGGCGCGCGACGGCCGTGCTCCTAGATATTGGTTTAGAAGGTATCATTAGAAATTAGATATGGAGTAAAGTCTTAGAAATGCAGTTTCCTTTTTGATTTTAAAATATAGAAAGGTAATTATTATGAATAAATCTTTTCGTTTGTTAGTTTCTGCAGCTGTTTTAGTTTCTAGTGTTTCTGCTTTTGCAGTTCCAAGTGCATTCGCAGGACCACGTTCAGGTTCAACAGCAAAAACAGAAGCGATGCTTGTTCCTAGTTGTTCTGGATTTGGTGATTATTCCATTTGCTCAATACCAGGTCGTACAGGTATTTACTTGAAAAAAGGATACCTGATTACAAAAATTTCTGACTAATTTTAAAGCAATAGAATCCAGTAAAACAAGTACCCTCACGTAGCTTTATTTATTTAAATATTGTTTTATGTGGGGTGTAAATGTGAAATATTTTTGTCTTTTTTTGTCGCAAATGGAAAAGTTGTTAGTGGTTGTGCGATTTAATAGATAAGGTGTTTTATGAGAAAGTTTTTATCTTTGTTTGCTATAATTGCATTTTTAAGTTCTGGAGCTGCTGTATTGGCAGATGCTACAGCTACTAACGAAGCTGAAAACTCTCTTGAAGATTCTTTAACTATTGAAATTAACATTCCTAATGCAAAACCAGAGACAGTGAATTTTATTATTTCTCTTTTGGAAACGTGGAAAAGTTTATTCACTCTTTGTGGAGTGAATATTTTTAATCTTGAAATTGAAAAAAATGAAAAATCTGGAGACGTAGATTTACCATAAATTTTAATTAAATGTTTTAGTATCGTGAGTTAAAAACATTTTGAAGAAAATTTATTGCGTTTTAGTGATTTTGCTATATATTTTTATACAATTGCAGATAATTTGATGCGCGATGGGTGATAATTTTTTATTTTGCCCTAAATATTTAAAGAGTTAATACAGTTAGTGTGTCTTTATTTTTTTGATTTCAAGAGAGTATTTTATATGAAGAAGATTGTTTCATCGTTAGTTTCATTAGTATTTTTGAGCTTCTCTTCTTCTGCATTTGCAAATTCTGAATTTATAGAATCCGTTCAAGTAAAGATTTATGAATTGGGAGCGAATAATACAAAAAAGCCTATTGGCATTATTACAGTTGAAGAAAGTAATCGTGGTTTAATTTTTACACCAGATTTATCTTTGTTACCAGAGGGTTCTCATGGTTTTCATATCCATGAAAATCCGTCGTGTAATATAAAGAATGAAATAATTGGTGGTGCGGCAGGAGGACATTATGATCCTCATAATACCAAGAAACATCTTGGGGCTTATAATGTTAATGGTCATCTTGGCGACCTCCCTGCTCTTTATGTTGATGAACACGGTCAAGCAAAGATGAGTGTTCTTGCGCCGCGTATTATGAAGCTTTCTGAAATTAAAAACCGCTCATTAATAATTCATGTGGGAGGAGATAATCAGTCAGATAAACCACTTCCTCTTGGTGGAGGTGGAGCGCGTTTAGCGTGTGGTGTTATTGAATAATTGTTATCATAAAATCAGCTTTCGTTTTTGAAATAATTTCAAGAATGAGAGTGCTAGAATTTTAGAATTAGCATCGATGAAAAAATTAAGTCTTTTCTAATACCATCCAACAGCAATTTGTGCTTCTTCTGACATACATTCAGGTGTCCAAGGTGGATCAAATGTCATTGTAACTTCAACACTTAAGACACCTTCAACTGCACTTACAGCATTTTCCACCCAACCTGGCATTTCGCCAGCAACAGGACACCCTGGAGCCGTCAATGTCATTTCAATTTTGACGGAACGATCATCTTCAATGTCAATACGATAAATAAGTCCTAACTCATAAATATCAGCAGGAATTTCAGGATCATAAACCGTTTTTAGAGCTGCAATAATATCATTTGTCATACGCTCAATTTCAGCCGCTGGAATTGCGGATATATTTTCTTTTTTTTCTGTATCATTAAATTCAGCAGAATGACATTCTTTAACTGGTTTAGTCATTAAAAAATACCTTTGCTTTTTCCAATGCTTCAATCAACTGATCAATATCTTTGTAATTACTATATAAAGCAAATGATGCACGACAAGTAGACGTTAAACCAAAATGTCGCAATAGAGGCTGTGCACAATGCGTTCCCGCGCGTATAGCAACACCTTGCCGGTCAACAAACATAGCAATATCATGTGCATGAATACCTTCAATTGCAAAAGATATAATCGCACCTTTATGAGGATCATGACCATAAATACGCAGTGATTTAATAGTTTCAAGCCCTTCGTGTGCATAAGTTAGCAGCGCTGTTTCATGTGCATGAATAGCATTTCTGTTTTTGTCTCTCAAATAATCAATAGCTGTCGCTAACCCTATAGCTTCAGCTATGGGAGGAGTTCCAGCTTCGAATCGATATGGAAGATCATTATAAGAAATTTTATCAAGAGTGACTTCTTCGACCATTTCTCCTCCACCTTGAAAAGGAGACATTTCTTCAAGTCGATATTTTTTTCCATAAAGAACACCAATTCCTGTAGGACCATAAAGTTTATGACCCGTAAAGACATACCAATCACAGTCAATATCTTGAACATCAACGGTTAAATGTACAGCTCCTTGAGAACCATCAATAAGAACAGGAATAGCATTTTGATGTGCTAATTTAATTATTTCTTTAATAGGAGGTACAGTTCCCAAAATATTCGACATATGAGTTATTGCAACAAGTCGTGTCCTATTACTCAAAGCTTTTTCAAAGTCTTCAATATGTAAAATACCATTTTCATCAACGGGAATAAAAATAAGTTTAACCCCTTTTTTTTCACGAAGAAAATGCCAAGGAACAATATTTGAATGATGCTCCATAATAGTGAGAATAATTTCGTCACCTTCCTTTAAATGAGGCATGCCCCAACCATACGCAACAGTATTAATAGCTTCTGTTGCACTTTTCGTAAAAATAATTTCTTCAGTTTCTTGAGCATTTAAAAAAACGCGTACTGTTTCGCGAGCATTTTCATAAGACTGGGTTGCTGCATTTGATAAAAAATGCATTCCTCGATGAACATTAGCATAATGAGATTGATAAAAATCATTCATTGCTTCAAGCACAAGCTGCGGTTTTTGTGCAGATGCACTACTGTCAAGATATGCTAATCGCTTACCATAAATATCATGTTGAAAAATAGGAAAGTCACGTCGAATAGTTTCAACATCATATTTTAATACGTCAGTATCCATTTTTTCTACTTTAAACATTCTTTTCTAGCCATTGGGTAATAATATTACTTAAAATAGCTTGGATATTATCCTGATTAATGTCATCAATTAATTCTGAAACAAATCCTTTAATCAATAACTCATAAGCTATTTTAAATGGAATACCACGCGCCATGAGATAAAAAAGGTGATCATCATTAATTTTAGTAACTGTTGCACCATGTGCGCACACGACATCATCCGCAAAAATTTCTAACTCGGGTTTAGCATCAAATTCTGCATCATCTGAAAGAACAAGACTATTACAAGCCATACGCGCATCTGTTTTTTGAGCTTTTTGTGCAACACTTATTATCCCTTGAAAAACACCATGCGCTTTATTTGTCGTAACATTCCGTATAATTTCACTTGAAGTTGTTTTTTCCTCCATGTGACGAACTGTCATCGTCAGATCACTATGCGTATTTCCAGATAGCAAATTGATTGTTCTTAATTGAAAATTAGCTTCTTTTCCCTGTAATTCAATATCAATTTCCTGACGATTGAGTTGACTGCCTATATTAACGATATAAAGAGATAACTTAGCATTTTCTTTAAGAATAGCATGAAATCGACCAAATTGAGTTGAATCAAAATCACGATCTCGGATCAGAATCCATGTAATATCACTATGAGCTTCGGCATGTAATGAAAATATTGAACTCACAAAAGTATTTTGACCTGTGCCAATTTGGCGTTCAATAATTACCGCTTGACTATTTTTACCAATGTTGATGTTTGACAAAATATGTGATTGCCCGTCCCTTTGAATATTTTGCAATTCAATAGGAATATCTAATTTCATATTTTCAGGAATTTGAAAAATCCAGCCATCTGTAACAAAGGCAGTATTCAATTGACCAATAAAATCTTCATCAGTAGAAATTTGGTTTAGTTTTATACGACCTTCTTCTAATGCATTTGCAAGACGTTCTACTGCAACTCCCTCTATTTCTGATTGTTGAAGAGTTTTTCCATTTTCAATAGAAAATACAAAGCTTTTCGAAAACAATGAATCAACTGTTTTTTCACTATTTATTTCTGAAAAATGACTAACAGATTTCAACAAAGTGCGCAGATTGGTATAATGCCAACTTTCAATTTTGCGTGAAGGCAAGCGCGATTTTTGAAATAATTCAATAGCTTTTTTGCGTACAGTTTGTACTTCTTCATTTCCAGGTAAAATATCAATACGTTGATTGAAATGATTGATGATATCTGTTTCAACAGCTATCAATTCACGTTGTGAGTTCATCTGCATATTCAATGACCTCAAGCTGCTTCACCGATAATATCAGCATAACCATTTTGTTCTAAATAAAGAGCAAGTGACTTATCTCCACTTTTAATAATACGACCTTTATAAAGAACATGCACCGTATCAGGAACAATATAATCAAGAAGACGCTGATAATGCGTAATGACCAAAAATGAACGCTCAAGATTACGAAGCCTATTAACACCATCAGCAACAATTTTTAACGCATCAATATCTAGACCAGAATCTGTTTCATCTAAAATACACAGTTTAGGTTCCAGTAAAGCCATTTGAAGAATTTCTGCTCGCTTTTTTTCTCCTCCAGAAAAACCAACATTCAACGGACGTTTTAACATAGACATATCTATTTCAAGTTTAGAAGAAATTTCTTTAACATATTTGATAAATTCCGGAATTTTAAGCTCTTCATCACCGCGAGCTTTACGTTGAGAATTTATTGCAACTTTTAAAAACTCCATCGTAGCAATGCCGGGAATTTCCATTGGATATTGAAATGCTAGAAAAATACCAAATGCTGCACGTTCCGCAGGATCCATTTCTAAAATGGAACGCCCATTATAAAAAATATCACCTTCTGTTATTTCATAATCTTTACGACCAGCAAGTAAATAAGATAAAGTAGATTTCCCTGCTCCATTTTGCCCCATAATAGCAGCAACCTCACCGTCTTGAACGGTTAAATTTAAACCGCGAATAATTTCTGTATTGCTTCCAGCAATACGGGCGTGCAAATTTTTAATTTCTAACATATTTAATCCTGTTCTTGCTACTTTCTATCAGCGCACTATTTATATAATAAATAATTAGCCTACACTGCCTTCAAGGCTAATACCGATAAGCTTTTGCGCTTCAACAGCAAATTCCATTGGAAGCTTTTGGATGACTTCTTTTACAAAACCATTAACAATTAATGCAATAGCCTCTTCTTCAGGAATTCCTCGTTGCATAACATAAAAAAGTTGATCATCGGAAATTTTTGATGTTGTGGCTTCATGTTCAAACTGAACTGTTGCGTTTTTTGCTTCAATGTAAGGAACTGTATGAGCTCCACAGTCATTACCAATCAACAAACTATCACATTGAGTAAAATTACGTGCATTTTGCGCTTTTCGGTGTGCTGTTAATTGTCCACGATAAGTATTACTTGAAAAACCAGCAGAAATGCCCTTCGAAATGATACGGCTTGATGTATTTTTTCCCAAATGGATCATTTTTGTTCCGGAATCAATCTGTTGGTGACCGTTTGCAATAGCAATAGAATAAAACTCTCCACGTGAATTATCACCACGGAGCAAACAAGAAGGATATTTCCAAGTAATCGCAGAACCAGTCTCAACTTGTGTCCATGAAATTTTAGAATTATCGCCTCGACAATCTCCACGTTTAGTTACGAAATTATAAATACCGCCTTTTCCTTCTTTATCACCAGGATACCAATTTTGTACTGTCGAATATTTAATTTCTGCATTTTTCAACGCGATAAGTTCAACAACAGCTGCATGCAGCTGATTTTCGTCTCGTTGAGGTGCTGTACATCCTTCAAGATAAGAAACGTAGGAATCTTCATCTGCAATAATCAATGTTCTTTCAAATTGTCCCGTGTTACGTTCATTAATCCTAAAATAAGTCGAAAGTTCCATAGGACAACGAACCCCTTTAGGAATATAAACAAATGAACCATCCGTGAAAACAGCTGCATTTAAAGCAGCATAATAATTATCACCCGCAGGAACAACTGCTCCTAAATATTTTTTAATAAGGTCAGCGTGCTCAACAATAGCTTCTGAGATAGAGCAAAAAATAACCCCTGCACGCGCTAATTCTTCTTTAAATGTCGTTACAACAGAAACAGAATCAAAAACCGCATCAACCGCAACCTGTCCCGATGCATAAACATTATCATTAAGCGTAGAAGGATCCGTTTGTTTTCTAACGCCTGCTAAAATTTCCTGTTCTTTAAGAGGAATGCCAAGTTTTTCATAAGTTGCCAACAACTCAGGATCAACCTCATCCAAAGACTTTGGTCCTGTATGATTTTTAGGAGCCGCATAATAATAAAGTTCCTGAAAATTAATTTTGGGATATTTAATACGTGCCCAATGAGGTTCTTCCATGACAGACCAAAGACGAAAAGCCTGCAAACGCCATGTCAACATCCACTCAGGTTCATGCTTTTTAGCCGAAATAAATCGAATAATATCTTCGTTTAAACCCTTTGGGGCTTTATCCACTTCAATATTGGTTTCAAAACCATATTTATATTGATCAACATCTATTTCACGAACCTGACGTATCGTTTCTTGTATTGCCGGCATAAACTTTCTCCTTTCTTCCCGGAGTCAAGAACCGGTGATTAAAGACCTTGTATATTTTACAAGATTTAAAGCAAGCAATTCATCTTTTAGATTATATATAAAATAAAAGAACTTCAACCACACTTATTTTATTTGAAAAAAGCTTCTTTTATTTTTTAAAAATCGTTTCTACTGTTTTATAAAAAATCTATTTTGTGTTATTTGCTATAATTTGAGAAAAAACTTGCAAAAAATCATCAATATCTTGAAAAGTCGTAGAACGACCTGTTGAGACTCGAACTGCACCATTCGGAATATGATAACCCATTGCTTCCAAAATGCGACTTTGCTTGACTTTTCCTGAAGAGCAAGCAGAACCTGCTGATACAGAAAATCCTGCTAAATCAAAATAAATTTGCATTGTTTCAGCTTTTATATTGTGTACTGCAAAATAAGTAGTATTAGGCAAACGTTGAACATTTTTACCAAAAATTTCAACATCATCACTAATTTTATGTAACCCCTCTTCTAATCTGTTTCGTAAAGAAATTAAATATTCTATTTCATTTTGAGTTAAACAATTAGCTATCGCTGCTCCAAAAGAGGCAATAAGAGGCAAAGCTTCTGTTCCTCCACGATGTCCTTTCTCTTGTCCTCCCGCGATAATAAGAGGTTGAGGCATAAGAAGCCCACCAGATGAAACAAACGCACCAACCCCTTTAGGGCCACCAATTTTATGCGCAGATAATATAAAAAAATCACCGCTCATTTTATCAATATTAATAAAATTTTTGCCAACATATTGGACTAAATCAACAATTAAAATGCCTCCAAAATCACGAACAATAGCAGCAATTTCTTCTATTTGTTGAATGACACCCGTTTCACCATTAGCTGCTTGAATAGCAACAAGAGGCAAGCCTTTTGTCTTATCGTGCGCATTTAATAAAACCTTCAGTTTGTTTTGTTGTATTAAGCCATCCTGATCAACATCAATCACACTAATGAATTCTTTAGAAAAACGTCCTCCCTCTGCAATTGCTGGATGTTCACTTGCACCAATATAAAGATGAGAGAACCGAACTTCAGAGCGCCCCATAAAATAAACAGGCGTTAGCAAAGTCATTGCTGCTTCACTGGCACCAGATGTAAACACAATATGATCCGGCTCTGTATTCAGTTTGTCAGCAATTTGTCGACGTGCTTTTTGTAATAAAGCTTTAGCAGCGCGTCCTTCTGTGTGAACAGATGATGGGTTACCAAATATTTCTAAAGACTCCAATAACGCTATTCGCGCTCCTTCAGTTAGGGGCGTTGTTGCGTTATGATCAAAATATCGGCGTTTTATAGCCATTTTCAATACCAATGATTAAATTTATAAATTGATTAAAAAAATAGTGCAATTTTCTTGAAAAATGCACCAAAAAAAGAATATCTAACAATTAATTAAAGTAAAATAACTACATTCGATAGTATTTATGGTAAAAATTAACCATCGTCAACGAGAATATTTTGAGCGTTTAAAAGGAGCATTTAATGCCAGAAATAATTTTTAACGGTCCTGCAGGTCGCCTTGAAGGACGCTATCAACCTTCACAAGAAAAAAACGCCCCTATTGCAATTATTCTGCATCCTCATCCCCAATTTGGCGGAACAATGAATAATAAAATTGTTTATGATTTATTTTATATGTTTCAAAAACGTGGTTTTACTACATTGCGTTTCAATTTTCGTGGAATTGGCAGAAGCCAAGGCGAATTTGATTATGGAATTGGAGAACTTTCAGATGCCGCTGCTGCATTAGATTGGGTTCAAACACAACACCCTGATTCCCTAAATTGCTGGGTAGCTGGTTATTCATTTGGAGCTTGGATTGGTATGCAACTTCTTATGCGTAGACCAGAAATTGAAGGTTTTATATCCGTTGCACCCCAGCCTAACATTTATGACTTCTCATTTCTTGCTCCCTGTCCTTCTTCTGGTCTCATTATTCATGGAGATATTGACAAAGTTGCACCTCCCAAAGACGTTCAAGGTCTCGTTGATAAGTTAAAAATGCAAAAAGGCATTACAATTACACAAGAAACACTAAAAAATGCTAATCATTTTTTTAGTGGCTGCAACGAAGAACTTATTGAACGATGCGCGCAGTATTTGGATAATCATATGACAGGTGCGTTACGAACTCCACCACGTAAAATATCAGCACTTAAATTAAATACATAAAAAAATAAGAAAATTGAAAAGTATTTGTGTTTTTCTTGCAAAGCCGCAATTATTGTCCACTTATGGTTTGTCTATTCCCGATGCTTTAAAACAAGAATAGATAAACCATAAAATGAATAAAAAATCTCCAAATATAACATGTGATTTATATCTTATATTTTTTATAAATACATTTGTTGTTTTTATTATATTTAAATAAAATATGTATTTTTCAGTTCCTGTTTGTCATTTTTTCAGTAAAAATACATATTTTTATGCACGCATAATACTGAATATTCTATCGCCCTAGAAATCATTAAATTGTGAAATTCAGTTTATTAAAACAATCATTATTTTTACAGATATTCTTTTCATTTCTTGTGAGCAATAAAACATTTATGATAAGAGCAATTGTATTAACAAAGTGACGATACCAAAAAAACAATATTAATTTATCGGAAATAAAAACTATGCCTACCTTTAAATCTGAATTTTTACATATTATGAACGAACGTGGTTTTATTCATCAAATTTCAGATGAAAAAGGTTTAGATGATCTTTTTTCAAAAGAGATTGTAGCAGCCTATATTGGATTTGACCCTACAGCTTCAAGTTTGCATGCTGGAAGCCTCATTCAAATTATGATGCTCCATTGGTTACAAAAAACCGGTCATCGACCGATTGCTTTAATGGGTGGAGGAACCGGTATGATTGGGGATCCATCTTTCAAAGATGAAGCTAGGCATCTTTTAACAACGGACGATATTACTAAAAATATTGCTGGCATACAAAAAGTATTTTCTAGTTATTTAACATTTGGAAATGGTAAAACTGATGCATGCATTGTTAATAATGCTGAATGGCTATGCAATTTAAACTATTTAGAATTTTTGCGTGATGTAGGAAAGTATTTTTCAGTTAACCGTATGCTGTCCTTTGATTCCGTCAAACTAAGGCTTGAACGTGAGCATTCTTTATCATTTCTTGAATTTAATTATATGATTTTACAAGCTTATGATTTTGTTGAGCTCAATAAACGCTACGGATTGCGCGTACAAATGGGTGGCTCTGATCAATGGGGTAATATTATCAATGGTATTGAATTAGGGCATCGCTTGGGAACACCTCAGTTATACGCTTTAACCTCACCACTTCTTACAACTTCTTCTGGCGCAAAAATGGGAAAATCTTTAAATGGTGCAGTATGGCTAAATGCGGATATGCTTTCACCTTATCAATTTTGGCAATATTGGCGCAATACAGAAGATGCTGATGTTACACGATTTTTAAAGCTTTATACGACGTTACCCATGGATGAAATTGCTAAACTTTCTGCATTACAGGGAACTGAAATAAATGAAGCAAAAAAAATTCTAGCAACAGAAATTACAGCCATGCTCCACGGAAAAACTCTTGCATATGAAGCAGCAGAAACAGCTCGTAAAACTTTTGAAGAAAAAACACTCGGAGAAAATCTTCCAACAATTGAAATTAATGCAACAGAATTAAAAACAGGAGCTGGATTACTTTCTCTTTTAGTACAAGCTGGACTCGCTAAATCTAATAGCGAAGCACGCCGACATGTCCAAGGCGGTGGTGTTCGTATCAATGATCAAATTGTTGAAGATGAAACGCGACTTATAATTGAAGCGGATGTTAATGCCGTTGGAATAGTTAAACTATCTTTTGGTAAGAAAAAGCACGTATTAATTAAACCGCTCTAATTTATCTACGTTTCCTTGATCTTAATATTATAATTTCTTACATTGATTAAATATAAAACATGATACTTACACAAAAAAGAAAGATAAAATAATGAAAGAACTTGAGAAAGGTGATATTGCTCCCGATTTCAATTTACCACGAGATGGAGGCGATCAATTACGTCTTTCTGATCTTCGAGGAAAATCAATTGTTTTATATTTTTATCCTAAAGATGATACCAGTGGATGCACAAGTGAAGCTATTGATTTTACACGATTAAAAACAGAATTTGATAAAATTGGAGTTACTGTTATCGGAATATCTCCAGACAGTGTTGATAAACATAATAAATTTAAAGCAAAACATGAACTTAATGTTATCCTTGTTTCAGATGAAGAAAAAACAACTCTTAAATCTTATGGTGTTTGGGTTGAAAAAAGTATGTATGGGCGCAAATATATGGGCGTTGAAAGAAGCACTTTTCTCATTGATTCAACTGGAAAAATAGTAGAAATGTGGCGTAAAGTCAGCGTATCAGGACATGCTGATAATGTTTTAGCAGCAGCTCAAGCTTTATAATATAATAATATTTATAACTCAGTTTGTTAATGCGCTTATAAAAGCCAATCATTAAAGTATAAGCTTGTTGTATCTGAGCAACAAAATTAAAACTCTACAAAATAGAGTCAAATCAATACTCTACGAAAGAGTATTGATTTGATATTTAAAGTTTATTGTTTCTACGATTAATCAATATCTTTATCTTTACCATAAACACGTTGAGAAAGTGCCGCTTCTATAAACATATCTATGTTACCGTTTAAAACAGATTGTGGATCAGTACTTTCAACACTTGTACGTAAATCTTTTACAAGTTGATAAGGTTGAAGAACATAAGATCTAATTTGATGTCCCCAACCAATTTCCGTCTTTGAAGCTTCAGAAGCATGTGTTTCTTCTTCTCGTTTTTTTAATTCTTCCTCATAAAGACGTGCTCGTAACATAGACCAAGCCATTGCACGATTTTTATGTTGAGAACGTTCTGTCTGACATTGAACAACAATACCTGTTTTTATATGCGTGATACGCACTGCAGAATCTGTGGTATTCACATGCTGTCCCCCAGCTCCTGATGCGCGATACGTATCAATACGAACATCTGACTCTGTAACATCTACTTCAATAGTATCATCTACAACCGGATAAACCCAAATACTCGCAAAAGAAGTATGGCGTCTTGCATTTGAATCATATGGAGAGATACGAACCAAACGATGAACACCTGATTCTGTTTTCAATTTACCATACGCATTATGCCCTTTTATAAGAATAGTAGCTGATTTTATCCCTGCTTCCTCTCCATCATGGATTTCCAAAACCTCAACTTTCATTTCGTGTTGTTCAGCCCAACGAGTATACATTCGTAAAAGCATAGAAGCCCAATCTTGGCTTTCTGTTCCACCTGCCCCAGCATGAATTTCCAGATAAGTATCATTTTTATCCGCTTCCCCTGAAAGAAGCGTATCAATTTGCCGTTTATCAATTTCATTTTTAAGGTTATGAATTATTTTTTCTGCATCAGCGATAACCTCTGCATCATTTTCTTCTTCACCCATTTTAATTAATTCAATACACTCTTCGAGTGTTTGTGCAAAAGATTGAATGCCATTCATTGCATCTTCAAGATTCTGACGCTCACGCATCATATCTTGTGCCTGCTGAGTATCATTCCAAAGTGATGGATCTTCGGCTTTTTGATTGAGATATTCAAGGCGTTTTAATGATTGATCCCAGTCAAAGATGCCCCCTTAGCAATTTAATTGCTTGTTGAATTTCATCAACTAATGTTTCTATTTCTGCTCGCATAATTTTCGAATACCTTATTTTATTTGTTATTTTTTACTCATTACACTTTCGAGTTTCTTATACCAATAACAATAATACTAGTAAAACGCTTTATTATTTGTTGTTTACGGCAACAAAATAACAAAAATAGGCGAATGTTAAATATATCCGCCTATTGTTATACAAAAATATTTCATCAATTAGTACAATCCACCAGTACCACTTTCAAGAGCTTTGTTTACCTGAGGCGATATAGTTCCTGCAGGAACACCTTCTTGAAAAAAGCTGCCTCCACCAATAACCTGATACATATCAGAAGGACCTGTTCCCGGCTTAAAGGCTTCTATAATGACATCACGATCTCCCGCTTCAGCAAGCATTCCTGTTTTGCGATTAATAGCCATTAAAATCATACCATCTGGAATTTTAAATGGTATATTAGGTTTATTCTTTAAGGCAGCCTGCATAAATTCTGTAAAAATAGGCGCTCCTAATGATGCTCCCGTTCCATTAGGGCCTAACGAGGCGGGTTGATCGTAACCTACGAAAACACCAACGACAAGATCAGGCGTAAATCCCATAAACCATATATCTTTAGAGTCATTCGTTGTTCCTGTTTTAGCAGCAATGTGTCGATTGAAATTACGCAAACGTGCAGAAGCTGTACCTCTTTGAACCACTCCTTCCATCATTGATGTAATTTGATAAGCCGTCATTGGATCAAGAACTTGATCACGTTCATCAATTAATGTTGGTTCAGCTTGATTATCCCAAAATTTAACATTACAACTTTCACATATACGATCGTCATGACGGTAAATGGTTTTTCCATAACGATCCTGAATTCTATCAATGAGAGAAGGTTTAATAGAGCGTCCTCCATTAGCAATAACTGAATAGGCTGTTACCATTTTTAAAACAGTTGTCTCTCCGGCTCCTAAAGCCATAGGAAGATAAGGTTGTAATTTATCAGTTAAACCAAAACGCTCTGCATATTCAGCAACAAGCGGCATCCCCATATCATGAGCAAGTCGTACAGTCATAAGATTACGAGAGTACTCAATCCCAAAACGCAATGTAGAAGGACCTGAAAATGTGCCGCCATAATTTTTAGGTTGCCAAATTTCACCATTTCTTTGATGAATTTCAATAGGGCCATCTAAAACTACAGAGGCTGGCGTATATCCATTATCAAGTGCTGCCGCATAAACGAATGGTTTAAAAGCAGAACCTGGTTGACGATAAGCTTGTGTTGCACGATTAAATTCAGATTCAGAAAAAGAAAATCCTCCTACCATCGCAAGAACACGCCCCGTACGAGGTTCCATAGCAACAATTGCACCTTCAAGTTTAGGTATTTGTTGTAAACGATAAATATCATTTACACCTGGAATTTTTTCAACAAAAATAACATCTCCTACATGCAAAACATGTGATAAATTATGAGCTGTTTTTTTATGACCTTTTTCATCAATAACATGTAATGCCCATTTTGATTCAGCCTCAGATAATACACCAATTTTTCTTTCCGTTGATAATGAACCTGAAGCTTCATGTTGTGGCTGCAAACCAACTTTTATTGTATTACCACTGGTAGAAAGAACAACCGCTAAGCTCCATTCTGGAATATCATTTAATCCAGAAATATTAGAAAGATTAGGACCCCAATCATCCACATTTTCAATATGGCTATAAGCTCCACGCCATCCTTGTAAGTGATCAAATTTAATTAAACCGTTCTGTAAAGCGCGTCGTGCAACAAACTGTAAATAAGGATCAAGTGTTGTACGAACTGAAAGCCCACCTTCATAAAGTGTCTTTTTACCATAAAGATTTAATAAGGTGCGGCGCACTTCTTCTGTAAAATAATCAGCAGCAAAAACATAACTATCTCGGCCACGTATTGTTGCACCTAAAGGTTTCGCTTTAGCTTGTTCTCCCTGTTCTAATGTTACATATCCATTTGCAATCATTCGATCGATAACCCAATTGCGTCGATCAATAGCACGCTGTGTGTTTTTAAATGGATCATAATTCGCAGGACCTTTAGGAAGAGCTGCCAAATATGCAGATTCTTCTAAGGTCAGTTCATTGACAGATTTATTAAAATAAATCAAAGAAGCCGCAGCAATACCATAAGCACCACGACCAAGATAAATTTCATTAAGATAAAGCTCGAGAATATGGTCTTTTGAATAAGTCCTCTCAATCCGCAATGCAAGAATAGCTTCTTTCAACTTACGTTCAAATGTTGTATCTGAACTTAAAAGGAAGTTTTTAGCAACCTGTTGTGTAATAGTTGAAGCTCCTTCTGGGCGTCGACCAGAACCAATATTACGAATATTGTTAACTAAAGCTCTAGCTAGACCTTCGGGATCTAAACCAAAGTGAGAATAAAAATTTTTATCTTCAGCTGAAATAAAAGCTTGTTTAAGAAGATCTGGAACAGATTGAATTGACAAATAGAGACGATGCTTTGTAGCAAATTCTGCCATAAGGCGACCATCGGAAGCGTGAACACGTGTCATAACAGGCGGTTCATACAAAGAAAGAACTTCATAATCTGGAAGATCATTCGCTTTAAGACTAGTTATTGCTATCCATATTAATATGCAGCAAAGCCCTAAAATGACGAAAATTTTCAAAAGATATCTAAATAAAATAATCATTGAAATGCGTGTCTCTTTCTTCACAATTAACCAACTCTATTATTAATAAAACTATTTTTTATGAATATGGATAAAGAATTATTTATTTCACCGCTCTATTATTTATTCTAATGCAAATAGCAGGTATTTTATTTTTGACATATTTAAGCTATTTTTTCGTATATTTAAAGAGATTGTATAATTTCCTTCCGATACTCGGCAAATTGTCGAATAGAAAAAGCAATCGAAGCTGCCATGCGTTGTCTCCATTGTGGATCATTTAACAATTTTTCATCCTCTTTATTAGACAAATAACCTATTTCTATTAAAACAGAAGGTATGTCTGGCGCTTTCAAAACTTGAAAATCAGCATATCGGTGAGGATTGTTTATTAAATTAATATTATTTTTTGATAAATTTAAAATAACACGATCAGCAAAATTAACTGAAAATGCATTGGTTTCACGTCGAGCAAGATCAATCAAAATATCTGTGACTTCAGGCGTTTCATCAGCAGGTAACCCATCAAGAAGATCCACTTTATTTTCGCTTTCAGCTAAATATTTTGCAATGGCATCAGAAGCTTTGTCAGATATAGTATATACTGTCGCACCACGAAGATAATGCACATCTATGCTATCTGCATGAATAGATATAAAAAGATCTGCACCGAATTTTTGTGCTTTTTTAACTCTTTCACCTAATCTTAAAAACACATTAGAATCACGCGTTAGGATAACATCCATATTAGGATATTTCTTTAATTCATTTTGCAAGGCGCGTGCAAAAGCTAACGTTACATTTTTCTCTAAAATTCCAGTAACACCTTGTGCTCCACTATCAATTCCACCATGACCAGGATCAAGAACAACACGAAAACGATGTGTTGAACTCAATTGCATTGCTGTATCGCTTTTGTTAATTTGTGATTGTTTGTTTATTTTTTTTTGTGTATGCTGAGCAATATCAACTAATAATTGCCACGAACCATTATCTAATTTTTGCACTTTACTTTTTTCAATAGAAAAAGCAGTTTTACTTGTTAAAGTAATGTTTGAGGTTTGCATATCGCGAGAGCTATAATGCATATCTGAAAACATCCCAGATATTATATTTTTTGTATTTGAGGATATATTGTTCTCAGATAAACTAATGGCAGGAAAATTAATAACTAAGCGCGCGGGAGAATTTAAAATTTGTAAGCGAAAATTGGGCTCTCTATTAAAAACCGCAATAACACGTGTATATGTATCATCACCAATAGTACGAAAGTTCAAAAGTTTAAGCGTATTTTCACCCTGCATATACGTTGGAAATAATATAAAAAGAAATAAAAAACATGCGAGATACAAAATAAAATCCCGATAAATCATTTTCGGTTTGTTTATGACGAATTGTTTTATCATAAATTAAAACACTCTTTTTCGTATTAACAACTAATTTCACTGTGTATTAAAGTAATACGTCAAGTGTACATTATATTTTCAAATAAAGTCTGAATCTTTTAACTATAAGCATAAAAAAAATCAATTTAAAGTAATAAGTGTATATAATGGTATACGTTTATATTGTTACTTGCCAAAAGCATGATATAAACATAAAAGAATATTCACGCTTCCTAAATGATGATAACCGTCTCATATTGACTTTAAACGATTGATAATTAAGGTTTATGTTGTCTTGAGAAGGTTTACTGCGTACTACAATTGAGACTTTTATAGATAAAAGTCTTCGTACTGCACAAAGTGGGATTGCGTTATTTAAAATTCACTGGTTCGGATATTCGAACTGTTTTCAAAATTGTTTCGCCGGAGACTTTAAAAAATATGAGTCATACAAAACAGATAAGGATGATAATTGTAAATGCAGTAAATTTTGTCACTCATTTGCGTACGATAACCTGTTTTGTAATATCGGCACTTTCTTTTTACGGCAAACAACTCTTTTTATCAGCGAACAATTGGATTGTTTGTTTGAATAGAGTTGCGCACATCGCCCTCAGGATTTTAATTTATGTCAAACAAAATGCTTATCGATGCCTCTCACCCGGAGGAAACACGTGTTGTTGTTGTTCACGGCAACAAAATTGAAGAACTTGATTTTGAATCAGAACATAAAAAACAACTTAAAGGAAATATTTATCTAGCGCGTGTCACGCGTGTAGAACCGTCATTACAAGCAGCTTTTATAGAATATGGTGGTAATCGCCATGGTTTTTTAACATTTTCAGAAATCCATCCTGATTATTATCAAATTCCTATTGCTGATCGTCTTGCTCTTCTTGAAGAAGAAGAAAAAGCTGCTGTTGATGATAATCATACAGATGATCTCATTGAAGAAATAAGTTCCAATAAAAAACGTTCAAGAAGAACAAAAGGACAGAAAAATAATAAAATTATAGCGACCGATGTTGATGATGAGGAAAATATCATATCTGAAGTAATAGAAACGGATGATATGGATTCATCACTCGATGCAAATACTTCTAATGATGATATTGAAATGGTGGGTGCGGAAGATATACGCGAAGAAATTCCCACATATCAGCGTAAACAAATACGTCAGTATAAAATTCAAGAAGTTATCAAACGACGTCAAATTTTATTGGTACAGGTTATCAAAGAAGAACGTGGTAATAAAGGTGCAGCGCTTACAACTTATCTATCACTGGCAGGTCGCTATTCTGTTTTAATGCCCAATACAGCACGTGGTGGTGGTATTTCACGAAAAATAACCAACATACAAGATCGTAAACGTCTTAAAGAAATCGTCAAGGAACTCGCTGTTCCAAAGGGTATGGGGGTTATTTTACGAACAGCAGGAGCTAATAGAACAAAAGCTGAAATTAAACGTGATTATGAATATCTTACTCGACTATGGGACACCATTCGCACTCTAACGCTTAAGTCAAATGCACCATGCCTTGTTCATGAAGAAAGCAACTTAATAAAGCGTTCTATTCGTGATCTTTATAATAAAAATATCAATGAAATTCTCGTTTCTGGAGATCAAGGATATCGTGAAGCGAAAGACTTTATGCGAATGCTTATGCCAAGCCATGCAAAAGTTGTCCAACCCTACCGCGATCCTATTCCTATTTTCACACGTAATAATGTCGAAACTCAACTCGATAAAATGCTTCACCCACAAGTTGCTTTAAAATCTGGAGGTTATCTTGTTCTTAACCAAACAGAAGCACTTGTTGCTATCGATGTCAATTCTGGGCGCTCGACCAAAGAACACTCTGTTGAAAAAACAGCATTACAGACTAATCTTGAAGCCGCAGAAGAAATAGCTCGTCAATTGCGTTTGCGTGATTTAGCCGGTTTAATCGTGATTGATTTTATCGATATGCTTGAAAATCGTAATATTAAACTCGTTGAGAAAAAATTAAAAGATTGTTTAAAAAATGATCGCGCGCGTATCCAAGTTGGACATATTTCACACTTTGGTCTTCTAGAAATGAGTCGTCAACGGATTCGTGTATCAGTTTTAGAAAGTACAACGCAACCTTGCCCACATTGTGCTGGAACCGGAAATATACGTTCTGAATCATCAATAGCCTTACATGTCATGCGCTCAATTGAAGAATATCTTCTTCATAATCCACATTATAACATTATTGTCCGTACACCTGTAACGACAGCACTTTATGTGCTCAATCATAAACGCAATATTCTTGTTGATTTAGAAACACGCTTTAAGCTTAATATTAGCATAGAGGCAGATGATAGTATTGGAACACAGCACCTTATCATTTCCAAAACAACAATGGCAGAAAAAATTTCTCAATCTTCATCAACTCTTAAAAATAAGAGTAATGAAGAAATCAAAAATACGGCATTAACAGAAAATAAATCCAGAAAAAATAATTTGTTAGATGGAAACAACCAGAGTCATCAGCGTAAAAATCATAAAGATGAAGTGGATAATAATTCACCCCATAATGATGAAGATACTCACCGCCGTGGACGGCGTCGTGGACGACGTGGAAATCATCGCAATCAAAACAATGGTTTGCATCAATCACGTATTCCTTATGCAGAACCAGTTGGAGATTTTTCTAAACAGGCTTTGGAAGAAATTAAAGCGGAACATCGTAATAAACGTTATATTCCAGCTGTTGAACTTGTTGGATTTATGGATAAAAAAATCAACAAGGAAAAACATTTAAACACACAGAAAAACGAAAGAACAGAAACGAATACGGTTACTAAACCTAAAGAACGTAATATGAGGTCTAAAAAAACTGCCAAAAGAAAAGAAACTTCTGAAAATAACCAAAACATAACTCCACAGATACGTACAGAAGAAGAGCTTGTTGCTAATTCTATTCATAAAGATAAAAAAGAAAGCAATAAACAGTCTCAAAAACTCATTGAAGAAGCTCCTAAAGGTGCCTCAAAATCGCTCAAAAAAACACAAGGAAAAACGGTCAAAAAGAAAGAAATAAAAGAAAAAGAGCGATTAGAACAACACTCTATAGAAGAAAAATCTGTTGAGAAAACTCTTTCCAAAATTGAAGAAATAGAAGACGAGCCTGTTGTTACGTCATCAATACCTGACGTTACATCAAAAACTAAACGAATTGGTTGGTGGAAACGAAAAATTTTCCCAAAAAGTTAAATCAATAAAAAATTGCCACAGAACACACTGTGGCAATTTAATGAGAATAATAAAAATTTAAACTCTTATAGAATTCTCTTATTTTTTGTTTTTGACTT
This sequence comes from Bartonella sp. F02, assembly GCF_026929975.1. GTDB lineage: Bacteria > Pseudomonadota > Alphaproteobacteria > Rhizobiales > Rhizobiaceae > Bartonella. The sequence goes on along the minus strand of NZ_JANHOK010000002.1, from coordinate 136,581 downwards.
TTTCTTGTTCAGCCCGCATACGATCCTCAATTTCTTTTTGCTTTGCTTGAATAGCTTTTTGTAATTTTAGCTGTTCTGCTTGAAAAGCTTTTTCTTCTATACCAGGGCCTGTATATGCAGCGGTGAAACCATTAAGAGGGAATTCAATAGGATTAGATGACCCTCGAAAATTCACTGTAGTTACAGTCATTTTCGTACCAGATTTCATAGCAGCAATTAATTTATCATCCAAAGCATCATTAGCAATACAGCTCGATCCATTACAAACAATGTAAGGAATTTTTTTAGAGAAATCATTTCCAATTTGAATATGAACACCCTCTAGTAAAAAACGATTTGTAGGAACTTGAATTCCTATACGTTTTTCATTTTGTTTTCCTTTTATTTCAACTAAATTAACAGCTGTTAAAGGCTGACCAGTGTTCGATACAACGGTATTCATTGTATTACAAACACTAACATCCTGCTGTTTATTACAAACTTTATACCAACCTTGAGACAAATTCTCTGCATTCGCTGGAAAAGTGTGGACTGTCAAAAAAAGAGAAGCGACTCCAGCCAAAACTGAAACAGCAGAATAGGCATTTTTATGCGACATAATTAAGTTAATCCTTTCAATGCGCTTTTATAACAATATCAATATGGAATATTAAATATAATCTTCAGTCAAGTATATCAACCTATAACAATGAAACGACACTTTTCCATGTCTTTTATTTTCATCAAGAGAAAGTCAAAAAAACGTACAAAATAGCACATAAAATCTTTATAGATTAGCAAATAATACGCCCTTGTATTGTTTTTCTCTTTTATAAAAAAGTATTCACAAAACACCTCAACAGAGTGAAACTAAAGTAAAATAATATAAACGAATCACCCTATGAAAGTGAGAAATTATGCTCTTCTATAACTCTCATTGTTTTAAGTTTCTTTTCACTTCCATAATTACTTTCTCTTTCTATCAAGCCAATGCAAATGGCATTGCAATGCATGGAATGCCAAAATTACCAGATAAATTTGATCATTTTCCTTATGCGTCTCTTAACGCAAAAAAAGAAGGGAAAATTACTTATGGTGTTGTTGGCACTTTTGATGGCTTAAACCCATTTGTTATTCGCAGTTTTCGAACAACTGCGAGAGGACTTTTTTCTGATGAACAATTTTCTAGTCTTGTATATGAAACAATGATGGTACGCTCTCGTGATGAACCCTTCACACTTTATAGTCTTTTAGCAGAAAAAGTTGAACTAAACGATGAACGCACTGAAATTACCTTTTTCCTTAATCCAAAAGCCCATTTTTCAGATGGAAAACCTCTAACTGTTGAGGATGTCATATTCACAGTTAATCTTCTTAAAGATAAAGCAAGACCACCATTCACTCGTTACATGAAGCGCATAGAATCCGTTGAAAAAATCAACAATCATGCCATTAAAATGCGCTTTTCACACTCAAAAGATCGAGAATTTCCGCTAATTTTAGCAAGTGTTATGCCTGTATTACCAAAACACGCTATTAATATTGAGAACTTTGAGAAAAACGGCTTAACTAAAATTCCAGGAAGCGGTCCTTATATTATTGATCGCGTCGAACCAGGTGAACGAATTATCTATAAACGCAACCCTAATTACTGGGGGAAGGATCTTTCTGTTAACAAAGGGATAAATAACTTTGATACCATACAAATTGAATATTTTCGCAATGATACAGCGCGTTTTGAGGCTTTTAAAAAAGGAATCATTGATATATTCATTGAAACAAATCCCAATCGTTGGCGATTTTCCTACAATTTTCCAGCTGTTCGAGAAGGACGAATTATTAAAGAGAGTTTTTCAAAAGGAACACCCGCTGATGTTATTGGTTTTGTTTTCAATACACGACGTGCTCTTTTTAAAGATAGAAGAGTACGTCAAGCACTATCGATGCTTTTTAATTTTGAATGGGTCAATCATCATCTTTTTAATGATATCTACACGAGAACACAAGGATATTGGGATGGCTCTATTCTATCATCAATTGGAAAACCAGCAAGTGAAAGAGAAAAAGTACTTTTAGCACCTTACCTTGAATCAGTTCTTCCTGAAGTAATGGATGGAAGTTGGCGTATGCCAAAGATAAATGAACCTGCAGCAGAAAGACGCATTGCTGAAAAAGCTTGGAATCTTCTACAAGAAGCAGGATTCACAAGGAAAAACTATAAAACTATAACGCCTCATGGTAGACTTTTTAAATTTGAAGTCATGACACAAACTCTTGATGAAGAAAAAGTGGCTCTCGCATTCCAAAGCACTTTATCACGTCTAGGTATTCAACTTGAAATAAGAACTGTTGATGATACACAATATCAAAATCGCCTAGGGATGTTTGATTATGATATGATTATTGGAAAATTAAAAAATTCTCTATCGCCAGGCAATGAACAAATCAACCGTTGGGGATCAGCTTCTCGAAATTTAAAAGGAAGCTTTAATTTTGCCGGAGCATCTGACCCTGCTATAGATGCCATGATAACAGCAATGCTGGATGCACGTTCAACTGAAGACTTCATTGCAGCAGTCCGTGCTTTGGATAGAATTTTAATTTCTGGCAGTTATTACATTCCACTTTATCATGTCCCAGAGCAATGGATAGCCCGTTGGTCATATATTAAGCATCCTACTTATACATCGTTATATGGATATCGTCTCCCAACGTGGTGGCGCGAATAAATAAAAACTTAAAGTATTCTTTTAAGTTATAAGAATTAAGCCTTAATATTATTGAAAAATAATTTAATGAGATAAATTATATTATAAAAAACTCATCCGTGAATATTTTTCACTTCTCTTCAAACAATTAAACAATAATCTGGAGTTACAAATACAGAAAATTATTTAGAACAGTGTTATTCTAACATTTCTGTAAATTGTGTCATAATAGCTGCGGCACCTTCAAGTCTTTGATCTACTGTTGGCCAATCACGAATAAGAACAATGCTTTGATCTGCTCGTATTTTTGCCATTGAGCCTTGTTCTCCTATCCATTTAACAAGAGAAACTCCATTTTCAAAATGATTATTTCGAAACTGCACAACAACCCCTTTAGGCCCAACATCTAACTTTTCAACATGTGCCTTCTTACACAATGCTTTAATATAAACAATTTTGAGAAGATGCTGAACTTCAATTGGAAGAGAACCAAAACGATCAATTAACTCAGCGCCTAGTTCATTAATTCGCTCCAAATCATCAAGCTCCATTAAACGCCGATAAAGCGCCATACGTAAAGATAAATCAGGAACAAAACTTTCCGGTATAATAACTGTTGTACCAACTGAAATTTGAGGAGACCATTGATCATCATGACTATGAGCTTCATCTTTTAATTCAGCAACGGCCTCTTCAAGCATTTTTTGATACAGCTCAAACCCAACTTCTTTGATATGTCCAGATTGTTCTTCACCTAAAAAATTACCTGAACCACGAATATCCATATCATGGCTAGCCAATTGAAAACCAGCACCCAATGTATCAAGAGATTGTAAAATTTTCAGACGACGATCAGCGGTAGGAGTTAACACTTTGCCTGCTGGAAAAGTAAAAAGTGCATAAGCACGTTGTTTTGAACGCCCCACTCTCCCCCGTAACTGATAAAGAGCAGAAAGACCAAACACTTCAGCACGGTGCACAATTAATGTATTAGCTGTTGGAATATCAAGACCTGATTCAATAATAGTTGTTGAAAGCAACACATCATATTGTCCATCATAAAATGCATTCATAATATCATCAAGCTGCCCAGATGGCATTTGTCCATGAGCTACAATGAATTTAAGCTCAGGAACATGTGTTTTAAGATATTCCTCTACATAAGAAAGATCAGAAATACGAGGACAAACATAAAAACTTTGCCCACCTCGATAGTATTCTCGCAGTAATGTCTCACGGACAACAAGCGCATCAAAAGGCGAAATAAAAGTACGTACCGCCATTCTATCAATGGGCGGGGTTGTTATCAATGAAAGTTCACGAACACCTGATAAAGCAAGTCCTAAAGTTCGTGGAATAGGAGTTGCTGAAAGCGTAAGAACGTGGATATCACTTTTAAGTTCTTTTAAATGCTCTTTATGTTTAACACCAAAATGCTGTTCTTCATCAATGATAAGTAGTCCCAGACGCGCAAAATTAACTGATTTATTGAGCAATGTATGAGTCCCAATAATAATATCAACTGTACCGTCGGAAATACCTTTTTTGATTTGTGTTAATTCCTTTGTTTTAACAAGCCTTGAAACATGAGCAACTTTAACAGGAGATCCTTGAAAACGTGAGATAAAAGTTTTGTAATGTTGTCGCGCCAGCAAAGTAGTGGGAACAACAACCGCAACTTGATAACCGTTCATTGCAGCAACGAAAGCACTTCGAATAGCAACTTCTGTTTTTCCAAAACCAACATCACCACATATGAGGCGATCCATCGGCTTTCCTGCTGCTAAATCATCCAAAACGGCGTCAATAGCACCCATTTGATCTTCAGTTTCTTCATAAGGAAAACAGGCAACAAACTCATCAAATGCTTCGACTGGTGGAACTAAAACAGGTGCAGTTCGCATTGAACGTTCTGCCGCTATACGGATCAATTGTCCAGCAATTTTCAATAGATGCTTCTTAAGCCGTGTCTTACGTGCTTGCCAAGCCACGCCACCTAATTTATCTAATGTTACATTTGTGTTATCTGATCCATAACGAGATAAAAGTTCAATATTTTCAACAGGTAAAAATAACCTATCTCCGCCAGAATAATTGATTTCAAGATAATCACGCAAAATTCCTGCTGTAGTGATAGTTTTAAGCCCAATAAACTGCCCAATACCATGATCAATATGTACAACAATATCACCAGAATTTAAGGTGCTAATTTCAGAAATGAAATGCGCATTATTTTTACGTTTTTTTGATGATCTTATTAGCCGATCACCCAAAATATCCTGTTCTGTTATAATTGCAAAATTTTCATTTTCAAATCCGTGTTCAATCGTAAGAACAGCTGCTAAAATATAATCACGTGGTATTGCTTTGATCGTTTGCAGTGATTTTACAATCTCTATTTTTTTTAAGCCATGTTCATCAAGAACATGTAACAAACGATCCATAGATCCTTCACTCCAACATGCTAGAAGCACTTTTTTTCCAGTGGCTTGTAATGAAGTGATATGATCAACAACACTTGAAAAAACATTTTTATCTGGGGCGTTACGCTCTTTTACAAAATCATATCCTGACTTAATATTTGCATGAATAATTGTTTTTTTATCAATTGATTGAACATTAAATGGAGTGAAATCAATGCGCTGACCCAATTTTTGTGCATGTTCAAAAACTTGCTCTGGTGTTAAATAAAGAAGATGAGGGTCTATGGGATGATAAGAATTACAATTCTCTTCATCTTTTTCACGCTCTTTACGCGCACTATAATAATCTTCAATAAGACGATAACGCTCAACAAGCACTTCTTCTATGAGATGATCAAAAACAACAGGTACATCGTCGCAGTAATCAAAAAAACTATCAAGTTTTTCGTAAAAAAGCGGTAGCCAATGCTCCATTCCAGCGAAGCGACGTGATTCAGAAATGGCTTCATAAAGCATATCACTTTTTTTAAGAGTTCCAAATGTACGAAGATAATTGCTTTTAAATCGGCTGATTAATTCAGGAGTGAGAATAACTTCACTCATGGGCTGTAAATAAAATTCAGTTCGATTAGCTGTTGTTCGTTGTGTTGCTGAATCAAATACACGAATTGTTTCTAAGGTATCTCCAAAAAAATCAAGACGCAAAGGCTCAGATTCTCCAGGAGAAAAAATATCTATAATACCCCCTCTTACAGCAAATTCACCAATATCCCGCACAATCGCAACACGTTCAAAACCATTCCGTTCTAAATAATGAACTAAATTATTCATATTAACGCATTGACCAACACGTACATGTAAAATTTGATCCTCAATTATTGAACAAGGAGGCAATTTTTGAATAATCGCATTTGCTGTTGTCAAGATAATTGCAGAATGCGGATTTTTACGCAAACTTAACATCTGTGCCAAAGCTAAAAGACGACGCGCTGTAACAGTAATTCCAGGAGAAACCCTATCATAGGGTAAACAATCCCACGCAGGAAATTGTATAACAGGCAAATTAGGTTCAATAAAACTTAAAGCTTGTTGTAAACTAGCAATTTTTGTTCCATCGCGAACAATATATACAAGAGGTTTTCCTTGAGCAATTTTTAAACTCAACTGAGCAAGAGCAAAAGCTTCAAATCCATCAAGAACACCATCAAAAACTGTATGGAGTTTAAGATTTTGAGGAATGGTAATTTTTTTAAATACAGGCATGTTAATCAAATTAAATTTATGCGAGAATGGTAATGTGCAATATCTCGAAAAAGTGGACTATCAACCTCAGATGGTGGTGAAATTTCTCCGGTGAACCATGTCAATAAATCGCGATCTTCAAATGACATAATATATTCAAGTTCAGTGATAGTTTTATCACTCATTTCAGTAATATGAGCATCAACATACTGTCCAAAAATTAAATCCATTTCACGAATACCTCGATGCCACGCACGAAAAATCAATCGGCGACGGCGGATATCCTGTTGATTTTGGTCAACTTCCGAATTTTTCATAAAATCTCCTCGGTGAACATAAATCATAATGTATTTTTTTTAAGGAAGTTCAATAATTTTACTGCCTTTAAGGGTAATACGACGATGCATCTGCTTCGCTAAAGCGTAATTGTGTGTTGCAATAAGAGCAGCAATTCCGGCCTGACGAACAAGTGCAGATAAAGCTTGAAATACATAAGCTGAAGTGACAGGATCAAGATTTCCGGTAGGTTCATCAGCCAAAAGTACGGAAGGTGCATTTGCTACTGCACGCGCAATTGCAACACGCTGTTGCTCACCACCCGATAACTCTGATGGACGATGTTTAGCACGATGCTCAACTCGAAGATATCTCAATAACTTAAATGCACGTTCTTCTGCTATAGATTTTTTAAATCCTGCGATCATTTGCGGAATCATAACATTTTCTAAAGCTGTAAATTCTGGAAGCAAATGATGAAATTGGTAAACAAAACCAATATCGTTTTGTCTGATTGCTGTTCGTTCATTATCAGAACATTTTGCACAAGAAATACCACGTAATAAAACATCACCCGATGTTGGTTTTTCTAAAAGTCCAGCAATATGAAGAAGTGTTGATTTTCCAGCACCAGACGGTGCAACAAGCGCGACAAGTTCACCACGATTAAGGACAAAATTCGCTTTGTCTAAAATAACAAGAGTCTTATCGTTATCAAAAAAACGCTGCTCAATCTCAACAAGTTCTAAGACAGCGGACATTATTCATACCTCAAAGCCTGTACAGGATCTAACTTAGCAGCTCTCCACGCTGGAATAATTGTTGCAAGAAACGACAATAATAAAGCCATCAAAACAACCATTGTGGTCTGTCCCCATTCAATTCGTGCTGGCAATTTTGTTAAAAAATAAAGTTGAGGATTAAAAATATCAACATCAAACAACCAAGATAAAAAATCTTGAATATGATTAATGTTTGCTGTCGCCATAATTCCTAAAAGTAGACCCAATATCGTTCCAATAAATCCAATGACCATACCAGTTGTGATAAATATGCGCATAATTGCGCTTTTACGTGCTCCCATAGTCCGCAAAATGGCAATATCATAGCTTTTATCTTTCACAAGCATAATCAATCCTGAAATAATATTTAAAGCAGCAACAAGAATAATAAGAGAAAGAATAAAAAACATCACATTACGTTCAATTTGTAAGGCCGAAAAAAAAGCCTGATTGCGTACACGCCAATCAATTAAATAAATTGGCTGATTAGTTTTTTTCTCTATAATGGGCTTAATTTTATCAACAGTATCAGGATTATGAAGAAACAATTCCAAAGATTGAAGATTTTTTTCTAAATTAAAAAACATCTGCGCTTCATGAAGAGGCATAAAAACAAATATTGAATCATATTCAGACATTCCAACTTCAAAAATAGCAATCACTTTATAAGCTTTAACACGCGGAGTAACACCAAAGGGTGTTTCATCACCATCAGGTGTAATAATACGAAGATCACTGCCAATTGTAAGATTTAATTTTTCTGCCAAACCACTTCCGATAACAACACCTTCTTCTTTATCGAACTGAGCAAGTGTTCCTAATTTGATATTTTGAGCAACTGTTTCTAATTTTTCTAAATCTTTTTTACGCATACCACGAACTAAAGCACCTGTTCCTCCACCAATATTTCCTTGAACAAGCGCTTGACCTTCAACAACAGGCAAAGCAAATTTAATGCCATCTATGGATTCTAAATGAGAAATAAGAGTGTTATAATCAGAAAAATAAGTCTCTTCTGCTTGAACGACGATGTGTCCATTCATGCCAAGAATGCGATTGAGAAGTTCCGTACGAAAACCATTCATCACCGCCATAACAACAACTAAAGCAAACACTCCTAACATAATGCCAATTAAAGAAATAATTGAAACAACAGATGTAAACATATGTTTTTTATTAGGAATCATATACCGAATGGCAATCATCCATTCATAAGATGAAAACCATTGATTCCTAAAAATACTCATAACATTGCCTACTAAACTACAGAAAATCGATTAAGAGCAGCTTCAATAGCTAAAACTTCTTTAAGTCCAGTTTTTCGATCTTTAATTTCAACCTCATTTTGCGAAACATTTTTGGGACCAACAATGATTTGTATTGGCAAACCAATCAAATCCATTGTTGCAAACTTTGATCCAGGACGTTCATTACTATCATCTAATAAGGGATCAAAGCCAGCTCGCACAAGACCTTGATAAAGAGTTTCACAGACGTGATCACATTTATCATCGCCTGGCTTCATATTAATAATACCAAAATCAAATGGTGTTATAGACTTCGGCCAAATAATGCCATTTTCATCATGGGAAGCTTCAATAACCGCTGCAACAAGACGCGAAGGTCCAATTCCATAAGATCCCATAGAAACTACATGCTCTTTTCCATCTGGCCCCATAACTTTTGCCCCCATTGGAGCGGAGTATTTAGTGCCAAAATGAAAAATATGCCCGACTTCAATACCACGTGCCTTAATTTGATTACTTGCAGAAACTTTACTCCACTCTTCTTCATTATGCATTTCTTCTGTCGCTGCATAAAAAGAGGTCCATTCCTTAACAATATCAGCTAAAATATCCTTATCCGTAAAATCAACAGAAGCATGCGGAACAGTGAGCTCAAGAAATTTCTTATCACAAAATATAGCGCTCTCACCCGTTTCAGCGAGAATAATAAATTCATGACTAAGTTCACCGCCAATTGGACCAGTTTCAGCGCGCATAGGAATTGCTTTTAAACCAATACGAGAAAAAGTACGTAAATAAGAAACAAACATACGATTATAAGATGTTTTAGAACCTTCATAATCAAGATCAAAAGAATATGCATCTTTCATTAAAAATTCTCGTGAACGCATTACACCAAAACGTGGACGTATTTCATCACGAAACTTCCATTGAATATGATAAAGATTAAGTGGAAGATCTTTATAAGAACGAACATATGAACGAAAAATATCCGTTACCATTTCTTCGTTGGTTGGACCATAAAGCAGATCGCGTTCTTGACGATCTTTAATCCGTAACATTTCAAGACCATAATCATCATAGCGACCACTTTCACGCCAAAGATCAGCCGCTTGAATTGTAGGCATTAATATTTCTAAAGCACCGGCACGTTCTTGTTCTTCACGAATGATCGCGCAAACTTTATCAAGTACTTTTTTACCTAATGGCAACCAAGAATAAATTCCTGATGTTTGTTGTCGAATCATGCCTGTACGCAACATAAGTCTATGTGAAACAATTTCTGCTTCTTTGGGATTTTCCTTTAAGATGGGGAGAAAATATTGAGAAAGACGCATTAAAATTATTAACTCCTAATCAGGCTCATCGAATCGGAGCGGTTTAAATACAATATATGCTAATCTATAACCACATTCTAAAATCTTGCAAATATAACAATTACAATATTAAAGAATTTACAGATAAAGAAAACCTAATAACATTAAATTAAGAAAATCATATTGTATGGGAAATATTTTATTATTTTGATCGATGTAAAAAAACTATACAAACTGGTTTTTTTCCCCAAATTTCATTAACAGTAGCTCTTACAGCACGTCGTATTGCTTCTCGAATAAGCTCGTTATCTTTTCGTTTAATTCGCGGAATACTATTAACAACCTTTTCTACAACATCTAAAAGAATATCTTGCAATAGCTTTCCCTTCCCATCACTTTTAGGCAATCCAAAAACGTTGAGACCAATATCATTGAGCAAATCATGTTTGCTATTCATATGTATAGAAACTGCAACATGCCCTACATAACTTAATTTGCGACGTTCATTAATTCCTAATTCATCTTTATCACCAATAAGATTGCTATCTTTGTAAATGCGACCAACAAATACTTTATCCACCACTTCTACTGGTTCTGGTGCTAAGCGCAACACATCACCGTTTCTAATTTCAGAAACAGTTTTAATTCCAGCTTTACGCGCTAAATCTGCATGAGCAGAAAGATGGATCGCTTCACCATGAACAGGAACCAATATCTGCGGTTTCACCCAATCATACATCTGTAAAAGCTCTGGACGACGAGGATGACCAGAAACATGAACGAGAGCATCTTCATTTGTAACAACAATAATTCCCTGATCGATCAAATGATTTTGCACATCAATAATCGCTTTCTCATTTCCTGGAATACTCCGCGATGAATAAATAACTGTATCACCAGAAGAAAGTTGAATATTTTTCATTTCATTTCGTGAAAGTTTTGCGAGTGCCGAACAGGTTTCCCCTTGACTGCCTGTTACAACCAAAACAATATTGTTTCGTGGAATGGAACCATATTCATCTTCTGTAACAAATGGTTCTAAATTATCCATGTATCCAAGCTCTTGAGCTACCATAACACTCCGTTTCAAAGAACGCCCAACTAACATAATTTTACGTCCAGAAGCTTCAGCAGCACGAGCAATTGAACATACTCGGCCAATATTAGACGCAAAAGTTGCAATAACAACTCGACCTTCAGCTTTCGAAATAATTTCAGAAAGACTTTCCTTAACTTGTTGTTCTGATGGTGATCTCCCATCTCGAAGAGCATTCGTAGAGTCGCACAGTAATGCTAAAACACCTTCTTTTCCTAAAGCACGAAATCGTTTTTCATCTGTTCTGTTTTCAAGAGAAGGCTCATAATCAATCTTCCAATCTCCGGTATGAATAACTTTGCCTAAAGGTGTTTCAATTGCCAAGGAAACAGATTCTGGAATCGAATGATTAACGGCAATGGCTTCAACTGAAAATGAACCAATCTGAAAACGATCGCCCGCCTTAAAAATATTGAATAAAGTTTCACAGAAATCAAAATTCGACTGCTTTTTACTTTCTAATAATCCTGCCGTAAAAGGTGTACAATAAAATGGAATTTTAAATTTTAACCATAAATCAAGAACAGCACCGTAATGATCTTCATGTGCATGTGTCACAATAAGGGCACGTATATTATCTTTTTCACTTTCTAAAAAACGAATATCCGGAAAAACAATATCGACTCCTGGCAATTCAGGACCAGCAAAACTAACCCCCATATCAACAAGCAGCCATTCGTAGTTTTTTTCTGAACCAAATTTATAAGCAGCTAAATTCATTCCTATTTCTCCTACTCCCCCCAGAGGAAGAAAAAATAGTTCATTTTTATTGGCAACAGCCATAAATATCTCCTAAGCTATTTAAAGGATAATCTCGTAATAAAGTAAAATTTTACAAATGAATTAAAGACCTGTATTAGCAGAAGCAGCTAAACCAAAGTGAACATCTCCAGCCGTTATGATTGCCTTCTGACCATGTTTTTGTTTTACAATACAGTTAAAATCACAATCAAGGCCCTCAAAGATACCTTCAATGATTTTATCACCATTAATTGTTTTAATATATTGCCCAAGATGACCAGAATGTGAAAGCCATTTTTCACGAATGATAGCATGCCCTTCTGCCTGTTTCCAAAGGAGATAATTCTTAGCAAAATATTTTGTTAAAACCGAAAATAACTGCCTTTTATCAATGTTTAAACCAATATTTCTCAAGCTTGAAGTAGGATACGGCGCACTTTCATAATGATATTTTACATTCATTCCAATACCAATAACTAATGCACTTTCTTTTGAATTTAAATTAGAAAACTCAAGTAAAATTCCAGAGCTTTTAGCCCCTTCAAGCAAAATATCGTTTGGCCATTTCAGACTAACAACAGAATTGATTTGTTTGTCACTTTTTATAAATTCGCTAATGGCCTCTACCATACTCACCCCAGCAACAAAACCAAGCTGAGCAGCAGTTTGTGGAACAATATCCTCAATTAACAAAAGACTTGAATATAAATTTCCTTTTGGACTGTTCCACGCTCTACCTCTTCTGGCTCTTCCTTTAGTCTGTTCTTCTGCAACAACCCAAAGATAACCACGATGACCATCATTCGCTCTTTGCATCGCAACTAGGTTCGTTGAATCAACACTTTCGTACGATTCAAGATCATAATTTTGTTTTTTTGCAAAATTTGATAATGTATAAACCATAATCACTAAAACAATGATGCCGCGGCTTTTTCTGCTAATTCAGAGAACCAAACTCCCCAAAATGTATAGGATAAAACGAACAATGCGGAAACAGTAAGACAAAGCTTAAGTTCGCTTGATAATGCAACAAAACTCGCTTTTGCATCATCAAACCACATAACTTTAATTACACGTAAATAATAAAAGGCACCAACAACAGAAGTGAGCATACCAATAATAACGAGAGGTGTCAGTCCTGCATGAACAGCCGCAGAAAATGTATACCACTTACCAAAAAAACCAGCCATAGGTGGTATACTTGCTAAAGAAAAAAGCTGTATTGTCATTATAATAGCCATAAACGGATTGTTTTTTGCTAGTCCTGCAAGATCATGAATATTTTCAACACGTCCATTATTAAATCGCATTCCAAGGATAAAAGCAAATGAACCAAGTGTCATTCCAAGATAAATCGTCATATAAAGAATAACCCCTTTTATCCCAAGCATATCTCCAGCAGCTAAACCAACGAGTGCATAGCCCATATGACTAATTGATGAATAAGCCATTAAGCGCTTTATATTACGCTGACCAATACCAGCAAATGCCCCAAGAATCATTGATGCAATAGCCATAAATACCAAGATTTGCTGCCATGCAGGCATAAAACCATTACTTTCCTCTAATGGAATAAAAGCAACAACAATGACACGAATAATTAATGCCATTGCCGCAACTTTAGGAGCACTAGCAAAAAATGCTGTAATAGGTGTTGGAGATCCTTCATAAACATCAGGAGTCCACATATGAAATGGAACAGCAGAAATTTTGAAAGCAAGGCCAGCTAAAATGAAAACGATGCCAAATACAACCCCTAGCTGTAAGTCCTCTCCTTTTAAAGCAAAAGCAATTTCACGAAAACCAATTTGACCAGTAAAACCATAAAGTAACGAAATACCATACAACAATATTCCCGAAGACAACGCACCTAAAACAAAATACTTTATACCCGCTTCAGAAGATTTGACATTATCACGATTAATTGCAGCTAAAACATACAAAGCTAAAGATTGTAATTCTAACCCCATATAAAGAGATAACATATTACCAGCTGAAATCATAAGCATCATACCAAGAGTGGCAAAAAGAACGAGTACAGGGAATTCAAACACAGAAAACTTTTGAACGTAAGTAAAACTAACAGACATAATGAGAGCAAATAATGCACCAATCAATGTTAAAACTTTCATATAACGACTAAAAGAATCAACAACGAGCGCATTCGTGTAAAAAAAGCCGTTTTCTGAAAAAAACATTGTTAGAATAATAGTCACAATAAGAAGAGAAATTGCCAAACCAGTAACCATTAAATAGGGACGCGCTTTAGAGTAAACGCCTACTAAAAGCAACGCTATTCCTCCCAACGCCATTAAAATTTCTGGAGCAATTAACACTAATTGAGCTATTATTTCAGTTTGCATAAGTGTCCATCTTTCAATTTAGTGTAACTTATTGACAAGAGCTTTTACAGCAGATGTTGTTGTTTTAAGAATTGGCGTTGGATAAACACCAAAAAATACTGTAAGAACAATCATAGGATAAAGGATGAATTTTTCTCTCGAAGATAAATCAGTGAGTATTCTTACACTTTCTTTATCTAAAGAACCTAAAACAACACGACGATAAAGGTAAAGTGCATAAGCCGCTGACAAAATAACGCCGGTTGTAGCAAATACAACAACTAATTTATTTATTTGAAAGACACCTATTAAAGTCAAAAATTCACCTAAGAATCCTGATGTTCCTGGCAAACCAATATTTGCCATAGTAAAAATCAAAAAGACAACAGCATATTTAGGCATGTTATTCACTAAACCCCCAAAAGCAGAAATTTCTCGTGTGTGCAGACGATCATAAATAACCCCAACACAAAGAAATAATGCCGATGAAACAATACCATGCGAGAGCATCTGGTAAATAGCACCTTGGATCCCTTGTTCATTAGCAGCAAAGATACCCATCGTCACATACCCCATATGCGCTATTGATGAATAAGCGATAAGTTTTTTCATATCACTTTGAACGAGCGCAACCAATGATGTGTAAATAATAGCAACAAGTGATAACGTAAAAACAAAGGGTGTGAAATAAACTGAAGCAAAAGGAAACATAGGCAAAGAAAAACGAAGAAACCCATACCCTCCTAATTTCAGTAAGACACCCGCTAAAATAACAGAGCCTGCTGTTGGCGCTTCAACGTGTGCATCAGGCAACCATGTATGAACAGGCCACATAGGCATTTTAACAGCAAAAGAAGCAAAAAAAGCAAGCCATAACCATATCTGCATTTGTGCAGGAAATTGATAAGTTAATAAAGTCGGTATATCGAGAGTTCCTGTTTTCCAATACATCGCCATTACCGCAACAAGCATTAAAACAGAACCCAATAAAGTATATAAGAAAAACTTCATACTCGCATAAACACGACGTTTTCCACCCCAAACACCAATAATAATAAACATTGGAATGAGACTGGCTTCAAAAAAAACATAAAACAGCATCGCATCAAGAGCACAAAAAACTCCAATAATTGCTACTTCAAGAAGAAGAAAAGCAATCATATAGGCTTTCAATCTATCTTTAATAGTCTTCCAACTCGCTAAAATACAAAAGGGTAATAAAAAAGCTGAAAGAACAACAAAAAGGACAGAAATACCATCAACTCCCATATGGTAGCTAATTCCATTTCCTAACCAATTAAATTTCTCAACCATTTGGAAAGAAGAGTCTGTATGATCAAAACCTGCCCAAATAACTAAAGAAATGACAAAAACAAAAACAGTCGTGAAAAATGCCACATTCCGTATATTACGCTTTGCTGCATCACTATCATCTTTGATTAAAGCAATCAAAAACACACCAACAAGCGGCAAAAATGTGACCGTAGAAAGAATAGGCCAGTCGGTCATCAGTTCAAACTCCTGATCATCATCCATGTAATCAACGCTGCAACACCAATCAACATTACAAATGCATAGTGATAAAGATAACCTGTTTGTATGCGAATAACTTTGTTTGTAATATCAATAACACGTGCAGCAATACCATTTGGTCCTAAACCATCAATAATTTTACCGTCACACACTTTCCAAAAAAAACGACCAATTACAAAAGAAGAACGAACAAACAAAAGATTATATAATTCGTCAAAATACCACTTATTATACAGAAAACGATATAATGCAGGCATTAATCGAGCAAGTCTATCGGGAGTTGAAGGAAACAAAATATAGAAGAAATAAGCTAAAACCAACCCAACAACCATAGCAATACATGGCAACCATTTTACCCAATTCAACACATTATGCGCCTCATGGAGAATGTGATTGTGACTCCCTGTAAACAACGCACCTTTCCAAAAAGATTCATAGAGATCACCAAAAAAATAAGGTTGAAAAACCACTCCAGCAAATAATGCCCCTATAGATAAAATAAAAAGTGGAATCAACATAACAGGAGCAGATTCATGAACATGGTGCATAACATCTACAGTTGCACGTGGCTTACCATGAAATGTCATAAATATAAGGCGCCACGAATAAAAACTCGTCAATAAAGCAGCAAAAACAAGAAGCCAAAAAGCATACCCTGAAGCGATATTATGCGATACAAAAGCAGATTCTATAATTGAATCTTTTGAGAAAAATCCTGCTGTACCAAAAAGTGTTCCTGGGATACCAACACCTGTTAACGCAATAGTTCCTACAATCATCATCCAATAAGTTACCTTAATATGTTTACGTAGACCTCCCATTTTTCTCATATCTTGTTCATCAGATACAGCATGTATCACAGAGCCCGCACCAAGAAATAATAACGCTTTAAAAAACGCATGCGTAAAAAGATGAAAAACTGCTGCTCCATATGCTCCAACACCTAAAGCAACAAACATATAACCAAGTTGTGAGCACGTAGAATAAGCAATAACGCGCTTAATATCGTTCTGCACTAATCCCACAGTAGCTGCAAAGAATGCTGTTGTCGCTCCAACAATAGTGATCACTGTCAAAGCAATCGAAGAAAGCTCAAAAATTGGTGACATCCGTGCAATCATAAAGACACCAGCAGTTACCATTGTTGCCGCATGAATAAGTGCAGAAACAGGTGTAGGTCCTTCCATTGCATCAGGAAGCCATGTATGCAAAAGAAATTGTGCTGATTTTCCCATAGCACCAACAAACAAAAGAAGACACGCCACAGTAATTGCTATTGATCCATCAAGTTGCCAACCCAAGAATGTTATGTCTTGCATAAAATCATTGTCCGCAGCTTTTGCAAAAATAGATGAAAAACTAACTGATTGAAATAAAATGAAAATGGCAAAGATTCCTAAAAGAAAACCAAAATCTCCAACACGATTGACCACAAAAGCTTTCATCGCTGCTTTATTAGCTGAAGCACGTTGAAACCAAAAGCCTATGAGCAAATAAGATGCAAGCCCAACACCTTCCCATCCAAAAAACATTTGGATTAAGTTATTAGCTGTTACCAACATAAGCATCATAAATGTAAACAAAGACAAGTAAGCAAAAAAACGAGGTCTAGAAGGATCATGATGCATATAACCAATAGAATAAATATGGACTAATGCGGAAACACTATTCACAACAACGAGCATAACAGCTGTTAATGTATCAATATGCAATGCCCAATCAAACACCAATGCATCAATAGTGACCCAATGTAAAACTAATACATCAGCTACTGAAGTATGACCAATAGCAATACCCAAAAAAGAAATCCACGACAATGCCGCAACAACAACCATAAAGCTGCATGTTATCAACTCGCTTGCACGTGCTCCTATAGTGTTTCCACCTATAGCAGCAATTAAAAAACCTAAGAGTGGAAGAAAGACGATTGCATAATACATCACTTATCAGCCTTTCATAACATTAACATCTTCAACTGCTATAGAACCGCGATTACGGAAAAAAACAACAAGTATTGCCAAACCAATTGCAGATTCAGCTGCAGCTACTGTTAAAATAAACAAAGCAAATATCTGACCAACTAAATCATGAAGAAACGCAGAAAAAGCAACAAAATTAAGATTAACTGACAGCAATATCAACTCAATTGACATAAGAATAATAATGACATTTTTTCTGTTTAAAAAAATGCCTAAAATACCAATTGTGAACATCATTGCAGAAACAGTGAGATAATGAACAATACCAATATGCATAACAATTTTCTCGCTAAATGCCTTTACCTGATTCAACTTTTTTAATTTCAATTGCATTTTCTGCTGTTCTAGCAACTTGCACAGCAATTGATTGTCGCTTAACACCTGATTTATGACGAAGCGTTAAAACAATAGCACCAATCATTGCAACTAATAAAATTATTCCAGCAATTTGAAAGTGAAAAACATAATTCGTATACAGAATATCTCCTAATGCCTGAGTATTGGTTCGTTGCACTAAATCTGGCATTGGTTGTGTAATATGAATTTTTGCACTTGTAGAAAAACGACTACTAAAAAAAACAGCTATAAGCTCAATAATAACAATCAAACCAATCAACGCGCCAATAGGAGCATATCGGAGTGCACCGCTTTTCAATTCAGCAAAATCGACATCAAGCATCATAACGACAAACAAAAACAAAACGGCTACAGCACCAACATAAACAACCAATAACAGAAGACCTAAAAACTCTGCTCCTGCAAGTAAAAATAAAGCTGCAGCATTAAAAAATACCAATATTAAAAATAATACTGAATATACAGGATTGCGTGCCGCAATAACAATAATTGCACTTACAAGCATAATAAAAGAAAAGAAATAGAAAAACACCGCCGCCAGACCTGTTAGCATGGAGTTCCCCTTTATTATCCAAACATTCGGTATAAAAACTCATACCAGATTACAATTTATCGAGCAAACCACTCGATCACTCACTTAATAACACACTCTAACGATAGGGTGCATCCATTAATATATTACGAGAAATTTCTCGTTCCCAGCGATCTCCATTATTCAAAAGTTTTTCTTTGTCATAATAAAGCTCTTCACGTGTTTCTGTCGCAAACTCAAAATTTGGTCCCTCCACAATGGCATCAACTGGACAAGCCTCTTGACAAAAACCGCAGTAAATACATTTAACCATATCGATATCATAACGAACAGTTCTACGCGTTCCGTCATTACGCCGTGGCCCCGCTTCAATTGTAATAGCTTGTGCAGGACAAATTGCTTCGCATAATTTACATGCAATACACCGTTCTTCACCATTTGGATAGCGGCGTAAAGCATGTTCTCCACGGAAACGTGGTGACACAAATCCTTTCTCGTAAGGATAATTAATGGTAGGTTTTGGTGAAAAAAACTGACGCATCGCCAAGAAAAAAGCACTTACAAACTCTAATAAAAGAAGTGATTTCGCCGCCTGAATAAAACTTGACATACAAAACCTCCTTTTAAGCCAAACCAGTATACTTTAAGACAGCAGCGGTTATGACAACCATTGCTAATGAAATAGGAAGAAATACCTTCCAACCCAACCGCATTAACTGATCATAGCGATAACGTGGCACAAATGCTTTAACCATAGCAAATCCAAAAAATACAAAACACACTTTCAAAACAAACCAAATAACACCAGGAACCCAATTGAGCCACCAAACTTCTAAAGGAGGCAACCATCCACCTAAGAATAAAATGGTTGTCAGAGCGCACATTAAAACAATAGCAACATATTCACCAAGGAAAAAAAGCATATAAGGAGTCGAAGAATACTCAATCATATGTCCTGCAACAAGCTCTGATTCTGCTTCAACCAAATCAAAAGGAGGTCGATTTGTTTCCGCAAGCGCAGAAATAAAAAATATGACAAACATTGGAAAAAGAATTAACCAATTCCAATCAAGAAAACTGCTGAAAGGTAATCCAAGACTTGTTCCGAGTCCATTACTTTGTTTATAAACAATTGTTGTGAGATCTAATGAACCACTCACTAAAACAACTGTTACAAGAACAAAGCCAATTGAAACCTCATAAGAAACCATTTGAGCCGCTGAGCGAAGAGCACCTAAAAAAGGATATTTTGAATTTGATGCCCATCCACCCATGATAACACCATAAACTTCTAAAGAAGAAATAGCTAATATGTAAAGCAAACCAACATTAATATGAGCAATCTCCCAACCTTCATTAACCGGAACAACAGCCCAAGTTGATAAAGCAAGCGCAGCAGAAACAAAGGGAGCCAAAAGAAAAATGCTTTTATTCGCACCAGAAGGAATAATAGGTTCTTTAACAGCAAATTTAATCAAATCTGCAAAAGACTGAAGTAGCCCCCAAGGACCGACAACATTCGGACCACGACGCAATTGCACAGCCGCCCAAATTTTTCTATCTGCATAAAGCAAATAAGCAATTAAAATCAACAAAACAACCAAAAGAAGCAGTGTTTTTCCTATAATAATAAGCAATGGCAATAACCAGGCTATGAAGAAATCGTACATAATTATTTTTTTCCTCCTGCCCTTACTTTACAGCTTCTGTGATACGATGCTTTGCAAGAGATGAACATTCAGCCATAACCGCAGATGCACGCGCTATAGGATTTGTCAAATAAAAATCTTTAACCACAGAAGTAAATGTTTGCGTTCCTAAATCAGTCATTTGTGAACCGAGCGCTTTCAGATCAGTTATACACGAAGGCATAATATCATCAATGGCGCAAAAATGTGGAAAATCACTAAATAAATTTTGTCTTAATTGTAATAACGAATCAAAAGGAAGCTTCTTTTCTAAAACATCAGATAAAGCACGTAAAATGGCCCAATCTTCTTTTGCTTCACCTGGAGCAAAACCAGCTCGGTTTGTCATTTGAACGCGACCTTCCATATTAACATAAATTCCTGATTTTTCAGTATAAGCTGATGCAGGTAAAATGACATCTGCAGCATGAGCCCCATTATCACCATGACTGCCAATATAAATTGTAAAAGCCTTTTTATTAGTTAATTCTATTTCATCAGCTCCAAGTAGAAATAAAACATCACAAGTTTCAACAATATTTTCAACACCAAGTTGAGAAGTGAAACCTATATCCAATCCACCAACAGTTGATGCAACACTATGTAGAACACCAAATCCATTCCATTCTTCATTAAGAGCTCCAACCATATCAGCTAACTTAGCAAGACTTTTTAGAACAGATAAACCTTCTTTTCCTGAAATTGCTCCTTCGCCAATAAGAATAAGAGGTCTCTCAGCTTCTTTCAGCACATTTAAAAAAGCATTTTTTCCACGAATAAGTTCACTTAAAGCCTTTGCACCATTCCCAAGATGGGAGTAAGGATAACGTAAATCGACCTGCTCTCCAATGAGTGCAATTGGGAAATTCCCTTTTCGTTGACGTTTTAAAATACGTGCATTTAAAACTGCCGCTTCTATACGCGGATTAGATCCCACAATAAGAAGTGCATCAGCTTTTTCAATCCCCGCGATTGTTGGATTGAAAATGTAACTTGAACGCCCTAACTCAGATGATAAAACCAAACCTCTTTGACGACAATCAAATACTTGTGATCCTAAAGACATCAATAATTTTTTGAGTGCATACATTTCTTCAACAGATGCAAGATCTCCAGCAATTGCGCCAATTTTTTCTGCTGAAGTTTCAGAAATCGCCAGTTTAATTTTTGCAAAAGCTTCTGACCAACTTGCCGGTTGAAGTCTATCATCCTTGCGAATATATGGTTTATCAAGTCGTTGAGTCCGCAACCCATCCCAAATAAAACGTGTCTTATCAGAAATCCATTCTTCATTTACATCTTCATTAACACGCGGCATTATTCGCATCACTTCGCGACCACGGCTATCAATCCGAATAGCACTCCCAAGTCCATCCATAACATCAATAGATTCCGTTTTAATCAATTCCCATGGACGCGCGTGAAACGCATAAGGTTTTGAGGTTAAAGCACCTACCGGACAAAGATCAATCACGTTTCCTTGCAATTCAGATGTCATCGCTTTTTCAAGATATGTCGTAATTTCAGCATCCTCACCACGACCAATCAAACCAAGTTCCGAAATTCCTGCAACTTCTGTTGTAAAACGAACACAACGTGTACAATGAATACATCGTGTCATAACAGTCTTTACAAGCGGACCAATATATTTATCTTCTACTGCTCGTTTATCTTCTGTGTAACGAGAACAATCACGGCCATAAAACATTGCTTGATCTTGAAGATCGCACTCCCCACCCTGATCACATACAGGACAATCTAATGGATGATTGATCAATAGAAATTCCATAACGCCTTCTCGCGCTTTCTTTACCATCTCTGTATTGGTAAATATTTCAGGAATTTCACCATTTGGCCCTAATCGCAAATCACGAACACCCATTGCACAAGAAGCTTGAGGCTTTGGAGGACCACCCTTAACCTCAACCAAACACATACGACAATTTCCTGCTATTGATAAAGACTCATGAAAACAAAAACGGGGAACCTCAGCACCCGCAGCTTCAGCGGCTTGAAGTAATGTATAATAATCAGGAACTTCAATTTCTTTACCATCAACCTTGATATTTATCATCATTCATCCAGTCCGCAGATAATTAACACAAATTTACAATTCATTTTTCAAATTAGATTTTTTATCTCACAGCCTCTAAAGCAATATGTTTGCTTTGAACTGCATTGCGCGTATAGTCATCAATCCTTCGCTCAATCTCCGAACGAAAATTACGAATCAATCCCTGAACAGGCCATGCTGCAGCATCACCAAGAGCACAAATAGTATGCCCTTCAACCTGTTTAGAAATCTCAAACAAAAGATCAATTTCGCGTTTTTGTGCTTTCCCTTCAATCATACGCTTTAAAAGACGCATCATCCACCCCGTACCCTCGCGACATGGTGTGCATTGTCCGCAGCTTTCATGTTTAAAAAAAGCTGCTATACGCCAAATTGCCTTAATGATATCCGTTGATTTATCCATAACAATCATACCACCAGTCCCAAAAGAAGACCCAACATCACGCATACCATCAAAATCCATGATCGCATCAGCCATATCTTCTCCACGAACAACAGGGCAAGAAACACCACCTGGAATGACCGCTAAAAGATTATCCCATCCACCACGAATACCTCCTGCATGCTTTTCAATTAATTCCCGAAAAGAAACCCCCATAGCTTCTTCAAATGTGCACGGTGTATTAACGTGACCAGAAACCATAAACAACTTTGTTCCAACATTATTCTCACGTCCAATTGACGAAAACCATGAAGCCCCTCGGCGCAAAATCGTTGGAACAACCGCTATCGACTCCACATTGTTCACCGTTGTTGGACAACCATAAATTCCCATATTTGCAGGAAACGGCGGTTTAAGCCGAGGCTGCCCTTTTTTCCCTTCAAGACTTTCAAGAAGTGCCGTTTCTTCACCACAAATATAAGCACCTGCACCATGATGTACGATAATATCACAAGCATGCCCATGTTTTGTTTTTTTACCAAGGAAACCAGCATTATAACATTCATCAATAGCAGCTTGAAGCGCTTCGCGCTCGCGAATATATTCACCACGAACATAAATAAAAGCGACATTTGCTCCCATCGCAAAAGTTGCAATAACACATCCTTCAATCAAAGTATGTGGATCATGCCGTAAGATATCACGATCTTTACACGTTCCCGGTTCTGATTCATCAGCATTAACGACCAAATAATGCGGTCGACCATCATTTTGTTTAGGCATAAAGGACCATTTCAGACCAGTAGAAAAACCAGCACCTCCGCGACCACGCAACCCCGATGCCTTCACTTCATTGATAATCCAGTCACGACCCTTTTCTATAATCGTTTTAGTTTCATCCCAATGACCACGCAACATTGCGGCCTTCAGCGATTTATCTTGCAAACCATAAATATTAGTGAAAATGCGATCTTCATCAGCTAGCATATCCGCCCCTTTTATTTATTACAGACAGCATTTTTAGCATTTTCTTCAATTCAATCCCCAAACATTTTTTCAAGATTTCTATTTTCAGTTAATAATTACTCAAAATGCAGAGTAAATAAAAAAATTATCAACAAAAAACAATACTGACTCTATTTCAATTTATTCACTACTCTTTTTCTTTTTTAAAGATTGAAATGATTTTTTTTCTTTATCCTCTTCAATAAAAGAAGTTAAATAACCAATAGGCTCCGATGACTTACGACCATTTTGCGGCCCAACAATAATATCAGATCCTTTACCAGCCGCAAATGTATCAATAATTTCTTCAAGACGCTCAGCCGTGAGATCTTCATAAGTATCTTTAAAAATCATAACCATAGGAGCATTAACACATGCACCAAGACATTCCACTTCTTCCCAAGACAAGGTTCCATCTTGATTAGGAACACAAGGATCATGGTGAATTTTTTTCTGGCAAACTTTAATCAACTCATCGGAACCGCGTAACATACAAGGGGTAGTTCCACACACTTGAATATGTGCTTTTGTTCCAACAGGATTCAACTGAAATTGAGTATAAAAAGTTGCAATCTCTAAAACACGAATATACGCCATAGAAAGCACTTGAGCCACGTGCTCAATTGCAGCGCGTGTCACCCAACCTTCTTGCTCTTGAGCACGCATCAATAAAGGAATCACAGCGGATTGTTCACGCCCCGCAGGATATTTTTTTATGGTATTTTGTACCCATACCTGATTTTCTTTTGTAAAAGAAAACTCTGCTGGTTGATGGATATCATCTGCAAGGCGACGTACAGACATTAGCGATCAATCTCCCCAAAAACAACATCAATAGAACCCAAAATGGCTGTTGCATCTGCCAGCATATGACCTCGTGTTAAAAAATCCATAGCTTGAAGATGAGCGAATCCAGGAGCGCGTAATTTAACACGATAAGGTTTATTGGTACCATCAGAAATAAGATAAACACCAAATTCACCCTTTGGAGCTTCCACAGCAACGTAAACTTCACCAGGAGGTGTACGAAAACCCTCTGTATAGAGCTTAAAATGATGAATCAGCGCTTCCATCGAACTTTTCATTTCGCTACGCTTTGGTGGTACAATTTTACGATCTAAACTTGAAACAGGCCCGTTTTTTTCAGTACTAAGTAAACGATTAACACACTGACGCATAATTTTTGCTGATTGACGCATTTCTTCCATACGAATAAGATAACGATCATAACAATCGCTATTTTTACCTACTGGAATATCAAATTCCATTTCTTCATAACATTCATAAGGTTGGCTTTTACGCAAATCCCAAGGAACACCTGCTCCTCGGATCATCACTCCAGAAAAACCGCGCGCCCAAGCATCATCAATACTCACTACACCAATATCAACATTACGCTGTTTAAAAATTCGATTTGGAGTTATAAGTTGATCAAGGTTATTAAGTGCAACAAGAAATGGATCAATAAAATTACCAATATCTTCAATTAAAGATTCAGGCAAATCCTGATGGACACCACCGGGACGAAAATAATTTGCATGAAGGCGCGCGCCGCATGCACGTTCATAAAAAATCATCAATTTTTCGCGCTGCTCAAAACCCCAAAGTGGAGGCGTCAAAGCACCAACATCCATTGCCTGCGTTGTTACATTAAGTAAGTGATTAAGAATACGCCCAATTTCAGAAAATAAAACACGAATTAATTGCCCTCGTTTCGGAACCTCAACACCCAATAGTTTTTCAATCGCAAGCACAAAAGCATGCTCTTGATTCATAGGAGCAACATAATCCAAACGATCCAAATAAGGACCTGCCTGAAGATATGTTTTTGTTTCCATTAATTTTTCGGTACCACGATGCAATAATCCAATATGCGGATCTACACGCTCAACAACTTCACCATCTAACTCCAAAACCATACGCAAAACGCCATGTGCCGCGGGATGCTGCGGACCAAAATTAATATTAAAGTTTCGGACATTGACCTCAGCCACAATCAAACCCCTTGATTCTTTTTAGATATACCCCTGATTGAACATTAATAAAGCTTTTCACCAAAACCAACAGCTCTATACAAAAATTGTATCCACATATTGATTGTGCTCGTTAAGCCAAAAGCATTCAATTATATCAACCATCTTATTACTTTAATATCACGTTAATACCATCAGCTCTAATGTTATTTTTTACCATTCGTTTTGTCATTGCATGGCAAAACATACTCTCCTCCTTCCCAAGGAGAAAGAAAATCAAAATTACGCATTTCTTGCCTAAGAACAACAGGCTCATAAATAACCCGTTTCTCCTCATTATCATAACGACATTCAACGAATCCTGTTACAGGAAAATCTTTACGCAAAGGATGCCCCTCAAACCCATAATCAGTTAAGATGCGTCTTAAATCTGGATGGCCTGAAAATAAGATACCATACATGTCATAGACTTCACGCTCATACCACTCCGCTCCAGGATAAACCGAACAAGCAGAAGCAACTGGAATAGTTTCGTCAGTACGAACCTTAACACGCAAACGCAAATTCTGACGAGGAGATAACAATTGATAAGAAACATCAAAACGTTTATCGCGAGAAGGATAATCAACTCCACTAATATCTATAATATTAATAAATTGACAACGAGAATCATCACGAACAAATAGCAAAACATCAATAATGTCATTAAGACGCGATACAATTGTCAATTCGCCAAATGCAATGACACTCTCTTCCAATTTATCTTTCAATGTATCTTTCAAGTAGGTATTAAGCTCGACCAATGATTCATTTATCATTTCAAAGCCCTTATCTCTCTATAGATCCAGTACGACGAATTTTTTTCTGTAACAACAATATACCGTATAACAATGCCTCTGCTGTAGGAGGACATCCTGGAACATAAATATCCACTGGCACAATACGATCGCAACCACGCACAACAGAATAAGAATAATGATAATATCCACCACCGTTTGCACACGATCCCATAGAAATCACATAGCGTGGCTCGGGCATTTGATCATACACTTTACGTAAAGCAGGCGCCATTTTATTGGTTAGAGTACCAGCGACCACCATCACATCTGACTGACGAGGTGAAGCGCGAGGAGCATATCCAAAGCGTTCGTTATCATAATGAGGCATTGAACACTGCATCATTTCAACAGCACAACACGCCAAACCAAAACTCATCCACATTAATGACCCCGTACGAGCCCAAGTCACCAAAGAATCTACAGAAGTTACTAAAAAACCCTTATCATCCAATTCAGCATTAATATCACGAAAAAAATCATCATTAGAACCTATTAATTCACCAGTATTCGGATCAATAAGTCCTTTTGACTTAGGAGCAACAACTGTTGAGTTATTATAAATCAATCCCATTCAAGAGCCCCCTTCTTCCATTCATAAATAAATCCAATCGTCAAAATTGCCAAAAATACAATCATCGACCAAAAACCAAACACACCTATCGCACCAAATGAAACAGCCCAAGGAAAAAGAAAAGCAACTTCAAGGTCAAAAATAATAAACAAAATTGCGACAAGATAAAACCGAATATCAAATTTCATACGCGCATCATCAAACGAATTAAATCCACATTCATAAGCTGATAATTTTTCAGGATCAGGAGCGCGATAAGCTACAATATAAGGTATAATTAAAAGGACACCAGAAATAATTGCTGAAACAACAATAAAAATTAACACTGGTAAATAAGAATTCAACAAGTGTGCCATTACTTTTTCCGCCTTAATGAAGTGTCTGAATTAACGTAATCATCCAATATTGTCTAGATCAAAATATAAATTGTAATGGTTATTCTATTCATTCTACTTATTTACTGTTAATTATTTTGTAAAAATTCAAAAGATATCACAAAGGTGATATCACTTTAAATAAGTACCGCAGAGCAAAGAAAGACGCAACCCCCCTACTCTCACAAACCATAAATTCTGAAAGGAAAAAATTAAATCAAAAAATTACAGCCAACACTGTAATTATCACGAATTTATATGGACAAAACATTTGAAAACAATGAGAAAATCGAAATGGCGCGAGTGACGGGGCTCGAACCCGCGACCTCCGGCGTGACAGGCCAGCACTCTAACCAACTGAGCTACACCCGCGCATCTTTTCGAAGTCATGATATAATAAGGTCGTGTAAGGGGTTCATGCGCTCATGTCAAGTACACTTACGCATTTTTTTAAAAAATCAAATAAATAACATCTTTTTACATCTTTATCCTTGTGTTTTTAAAAAAAATTCCTTAAAGAGTGCTCATCCGATTAATTATAGACGATTGCATCGGGCGATTAGCTCAGCTGGTAGAGCGCCTCGTTTACACCGAGGATGTCGGGAGTTCGAGTCTCTCATCGCCCACCATGTTTCTTTAATCTTACATGCAACATTTCAATTTTTAATTTTAATGAAATATAAATATTAAAGCGAAGAGATGGATTGTTCTTCGTTCACTTAGGTTTATTAAAATTCTCTATTGATCCTATATAATTTTATAGTTTTAAAACCTTCTCAGATATAATCACTTATTGGAAATAAGTAATATAACATTATACTATATCTGAATTAAATTTCTTCTAAAGAAATAAATTAATCAATAAAGATAAATATTAAAAATTTATAAAAACAAATGAACTGATAGATTATCAAACTGTTTGTTTGCAAAATTCAAAATACTTTTCATATATAAATACGTTCTATATTGCATAATAAACAGCTTTGGAGATATTCTTATGTCAAATGCATTAACTGCACCAATTTCATCTATTTTTTCTATGACTATATTTTCAAAACGGTTTTTGACCGCCATCTTCATAATATTTTTAATATCATTCTTAAGTGGTTGCGGATTTAATGCGATACCAACACAGGAAGAAAAAGCACATGCTGCATGGAGTGAAGTATTAAATCAATACCAACGCAGAACAGATCTTATTCCCAATCTTGTAGAAACCGTTAAGGCTTATGCTTCTCATGAAAAAACTGTACTGACAGATGTTATTGAAGCACGCGCAAAAGCAACACAGACAGTTATTAACGCCAATATGTTAAACAACCCGCAAATTATGCAACAATATCTGAATAATCAAGAAAGTTTATCGAGCGCACTTTCACGTCTTATGGCTGTTGTTGAAAATTACCCAGACCTTAAAGCAAATCAGAACTTTCTTGCTCTTCAATCACAATTAGAAGGAACTGAAAATCGTATTGCTGTTGCTCGTCGTGATTATATTGAAGCTGTACGAACATATAACACTACACTTAAAACAATGCCAACAATGATTTGGGCAAAATTATGGTTTCGTGACGCTAAACCTATGCAAACATTTGTTATTGATAGCAACAATCAACAAACACCAAAAGTTAACTTTAATTAAATGACATCTGTTCGACACCCTATTCGGCGTAATATTTTTCCACATTTGTTAGCTCTTATGGGTCTTCTGTGGATGATTACATTGCATGATGTTGCTTATTCACAATCTCAATTTCCTCTTTTGACTGGTCACATCAATGATACGGCTCATTTACTGGATCATGCAACGATAAGAGACCTAACAGAAAAACTAACTGAAATAGAAGAAAAATCAGGAGATCAAATTGTCGTTGTTACAATTCCAACTCTTTCGGGAATGGATATTGAAACTTATAGCAATTTTCTTTTCCGAAAATGGGCGTTGGGTCAAAAACAAATCAATAATGGTGTCCTTCTTATTGTCGCACCAAACGAACATGCAGTGCGTATTGAAGTAGGCTATGGTTTGGAAGGAGAATTAACAGACGCAATTTCCTCAATTATTATTAATAATTATCTTTTGCCTCATTTTCGCGAAAAAAATTATCAAAAAGGAATCATTGAAGCAATTAATATAATTACTAACATAATTACAAAAAATGATTCCGAATTTTCTTTTCGAATCAAAGCACAAGCAAAAAATATTGAAATACAACGTAAACAAACTGAAAAAGAAAAAATGATTGCGGATGCAGTTATATTTTTAATCTTTTTTATAATGATTGGTTTACCTATTTTAGCAATGTTTTTTGGTGAAAAAATAAGTCCTCGAAAATACCGATGGCTAGGGATCACTTTCACCCTCTGGTTCATCGGTTTAAATTCTACGAGTAGACGCTATGGTAGAAAATTCAATCAATTTCCAAGCGATCGAAGATTTAAAGGAGGTGGAGGATCATCAGGCGGTGGTGGTGCATCAGGAAGATGGTAAAACACCTTTTAATGAAAAAACTTATACTCTAATAAAAATAATTTATTACTTAAGTATTTATTGAGTTATTCTTCACTAGAACACATCAGTTTTTACAACCTTTAATCTAACTTTATTTGATTTTTCTGAGTTGTCTTAAAATATTAAATTTCAATGTTGTTCATAAAAAACTAGAAAAAACAATATAATGATAGAAATTAGTAATACAAAATATTAATTCAAAAGCTTTTCAACTACTCAACTTTTATTATATTATACAATCAATAAATAAGAGCGTCTCTTTCATATTTCTAACAAAATAAGTAGAAAAATGCTGATATCTCTCATTTTCTATTTTGACTTTAATCAATAAACCAATATCCTATTCTATGACTAATTGAAATATAAGAAATACAGAGAACTCAAACGTAAATATTAGTAATGACATTCGAATTGAAACATATAAATCGCGATCAATTATCGCATCACTTTAAAACGACTTGTCAAACTTCACCAATTGAATGGAAAATAAGTGATAACTTGATCGAATATCCAGAAGCGCTTCGCTACATGCAAGAGCGAGTAGAAAATATTTCTGCAGAAACTGCACGTGAACAAGTTTGGCTTCTTGAACATCCACCTCTTTATACAGCCGGAACAAGTGCTAAAAAAGAAGATTTATTGACACCTAATTTATTTCCTATTTACGAAGCAGGACGTGGTGGTGAATTTACATACCATGGTCCAGGACAGCGTATTGCCTATGTTATGCTTAATCTAAAGCATCGTAAACAAGATATACGTGCTTTTATCAGTGCATTAGAAGAATGGATTATACTAACACTTGCACAATTTAACATTAAAGGAGAACGTCGCGAAGACCGTGTTGGTGTTTGGATTGTACGCCCCGATCGACCACCAACAGCAAATGGAAACCCCGCTGAAGATAAAATTGCAGCAATTGGTATCCGTGTGCGAAAATGGATCAGTTTTCATGGAATTGCTATCAACGTTGATCCTGATTTATCTCACTACTCAGGTATTGTTCCTTGCGGGATTGCTAATCATGGTGTAACTAGCTTGCTTGATTTGGGCTTACCCGTTACAATACATGATGTTGATATTGCTATGAAAAAAGCATTCGAACAAATTTTTGGTCCAACAGTAAATGTTTCTTAAATACATTAATGTTTAAATAAAAAGCAGGCATATTTTTTAGGATTAAAAATTTATTTAAGAAAATTTAAACTTAGATAGATAATGAAACACTATGAGCAATAATCATAAAGATCTTTTTAGCATTTTGAATAATGCTCAATCCCAAACAGAAATGAACGTACAAGCTCAAAAAAATCTAGAAAAACCAAAAGTAATCTCTTCAGTCGCTCCTGTATCTGTCGAAAAAAACAATACAAAAGAAGAGGATTATAATGCCTTATCTATTCGAGTTCTTGAAGGTTTAGAGCCTGTACGTTTACGGCCTGGAATGTATATCGGTGGAACTGACAGTAAAGCACTTCACCATTTATTTGCCGAAATCATTGACAATGCAATGGATGAAGCTGTCGCCGGCTATGCTGATTTAATTGACGTATCTTTGGATGCAGACGGTTATTTAACAGTTACAGATAATGGACGAGGCATTCCTGTCGAAAATCATCCCCAAATGCCAGATAAATCTACTCTTGAAGTCATTATGACACAACTCCACTCAGGTGCAAAATTTGATGGAAAAGCTTATCAAACTTCTGGTGGATTGCACGGTGTAGGTGTTTCTGTTGTTAATGCACTTTCTGATAACATGGAAGTTGAAGTAGCACGAGAAAGAAAACTTTATCGCCAACGTTTTTCACGCGGTATTCCTCAATCTAGTTTAGAGGAATTAGGTGATGTTTACAACCGACGCGGAACACGAATTCGCTTCCATCCTGATCGTGAAATTTTTGGTGAGGAAATAGCTTTTGAACCAGAAAAAATTTATACAATGGCACGCTCAAAAGCCTATCTTTTTGGTGGAGTAAAAATTCGTTGGAATTGTGATCCTTTAATCCTTAAGAATATCAAAAATATTCCTGAAAAAGATGTTTTTTATTTTCCTGATGGGCTTAAAGATTATTTATTATCATCCTTGGAACAGGAATACCGTGTAACAACTGAGATTTTTTCTGGAAAAACACAACAACACGGTGCTCATGGTTCGGTTGAATGGGCTGTCGCTTGGCACGGCGGTGACGCTAATGTAAAATCTTATTGTAATACGATTCCTACTGGAGAAGGTGGAACGCATGAATTAGGATTAAGACAAGCTCTTCTGCGTGGTTTGAAATCTTATGCTGAATTAGTAGGAAATAAACGTGCAGCTATTATTACATCCGATGACGTAATGATTTCAACAGTTGCAATACTTTCAGTTTTCATCAGAGAGCCAGAATTTGTTGGTCAAACAAAAGATAGATTAGCAACAATTGAGGCACAACGTATTGTCGAAAATGCAATCCGTGATCCTTTTGATCATTGGCTTGCTAATTCTCCACAAGAAGCAAAAAAACTTCTTGAATGGGTTATTGAACGCGCTGAAGAACGTGTTAAACGACGCAAAGATAGAGAAATAAATCGAAAAACAGCTGTGCGAAAATTACGTTTGCCAGGTAAATTAGCAGACTGTAGTCAAAATACTGCTGAAGGTGCTGAACTATTTATCGTTGAAGGAGATTCCGCTGGTGGTTCTGCCAAACAAGCACGTAACAGAGCAAATCAAGCCATTTTGCCTCTTCGTGGAAAAATTTTAAATGTAGCCAGTGCTGCACGTGAAAAAATGAGCTCAAGTCAAACAATTAATGATCTTATTCTTGCTCTTGGATGTGGAACACGTTCAAAATATCGTGAAGCAGATCTCAGATATGAGCGTATTATTATTATGACAGATGCAGATGTTGACGGTGCTCATATTGCATCACTTTTAATTACTTTTTTCTTTCAGGAAATGCCTGATCTTATCCGTCATGGACATTTATATCTCGCTGTGCCTCCTCTTTACAGAATATCGCAAGGAGGAAAGATAGCTTATGCACGAGATGATGCCCATAAAGATGAATTACTCAAAACAGAATTTACTGGAAAAGCTAAAATCGAAATTGGACGGTTTAAAGGATTGGGAGAAATGCGTGCTGAACAATTGAAAGAAACAACCATGAATCCTCAAAAACGAACACTCTTACGTGTTTCTATCGACTCCCTTGAAATACAAGAAACGAAAAAAACAGTGGAAAATTTAATGGGAACAAAACCAGAGGCACGGTTTCGATTTATACAAGAAAATGCTACTTTTTCGCATAATTTAGATATATAATTTTCAAAAAATTATTGACCAAATAATCAAGTTACTGCAGCTGCATCAATAACGTGTAACTGCAAACAAGTGTTTCCTTTCCAGTGATTCAGGTTAAGATTCCCTGCCAAATGTATTGTTTTACCAATATTGTTAGAAAGAAAATGCCCGAGCGGTGTTTCTGCTGCACGAAAAGCTATTCCTTGTAATTTTTTACCTTCAATATTAGAAAAAGAAAGACGAAGATGTCCTTTTCCAAATTCACATAAATTGATCAATCGATGAGATGGAAAAACAAAAACTGGTTTCGTATTGCCTGAACCAAAAGGCCCCGCTTTTTCAATCATATCAAAAAGATCTTTATTGGCACCAGAAGCAGAAAGACAACCATCAATATAAAGAGATCTTTTAATACGTAAATCTGAAACCATTGACGAGACTTTTTTTTCTAACCAATCTCGAAAAATTTCAATTTTTTCCCACTGGATTGTCAATCCAGCTGCCATAGTATGTCCCCCACCCTTTTCTAGCAGACCTAATGTAACCGCTTCACGAACAATCATACCAATATCTATACCGTTAATTGAACGCCCTGATCCCGTACCACTTCCATCTTTTTTTAAAGCAATTGCAAAAACCGGACAAAAAAAACGTTCTTTTAAACGAGATGCAAGAAGACCAACAATGCCTGGATGCCACTCTTGATGAGCAATGACAAGTGACGATGGTATTTCTGAATTTTGACACAAATTATCAATATAAGCCTCTGCTTGAGCTAATTGAATACTCTCCATTTCTTGGCGTTCTTGATTAAGCTGATCCAATTGTTTTGCCATTTTTTCAGCTTCATCTCTATCATCACAGCAAAGTAAACGCGCCCCTAGAGCCTGATCTCCAATACGCCCCCCAGCATTAATTCTAGGACCCAGTAAAAAACCTAGATGAAAAGTATTAAGAGGTTCACCAATACGAGAGACTCTTGTTAAAGCTTCTATTCCAGGATTATTCATAGAACGTGCAACTTGAAGCCCTTTAATCACAAAAGCACGATTAACCCCCTGTAAAGGAACAATGTCGCATATAGTCGCCAACGCAACAAGATCAAGCATTCCCATAAGATCTGGGAGTTTCTTTCCCCATTTCTTTTCCCGTAATAAGTGATTAACCCACGCTAATGTAACAAATACAACACCTGCAGCGCATAGGTGTCCTTGTTCAGAAAAATCATCTGGGCGATTAGGGTTAACAAGAGCAACGGCTTCAGAATGAATATCCGCCATTTGATGATGATCGAGAACCACAACGTCAGCTCCCGCAAGCCGAGCAGCTTTCACAGCATCTGGACTGTTTGCACCACAATCAACAGTAATAATTAAGCTAGCTCCTTCTTGCACAAGATTCTTCATTGCTTGCTCATTTGGACCATAACCTTCAACAATGCGATCAGGAATATAAATTTTTACGTCTAGGCCAAAACAACACATAAAGCGTGCAAGAAGAGCTGATGAACATGCACCATCAACATCATAATCACCAAAAATAGCAATTTTCTCTTGCTTTATAATCGCTTGCACCAAACGTTCTGCTGCACATTCCATATCTCTGAAGCTTTTTGGATTAGGCATTAACGTGCGCAATGTTGGATTGATAAAAGTAATTGCTTCAGATTCATCAACATTTCTTGCCGAAAGGACACGGGCTAACTGATCCGGTAAACCAAATTTTTGAGAAATAGCGCGAGCATTATTTGCTCTTGGTACATCAAGAGCATCAAGCCATGCCTGACCGCAAGCAGAAGATTCAACATCGAGAAAATAACGAAGATGCTGCATTGTTATTTCTGTATAATAAAAGGAGTTAAGGTACAATCAATATTTACAACGAAACATGCTTATTACAAAAGATTACTTAGTTCCAAAATATTCATTCAATTTGTTTAATAAAAATATTATAATGTCCCTTCTATACAGAGTACTGGTTTTTATTTTTTCTTGACGCAGATGGTAAGACATTATATCAAAAAAACAACATACGATAGAGTGTGTTTCGTTGTGGTAATATTTCACAACATTAAGCAACAAAAAATGCCCTCAATTTATAGAGGGATTCAACAAAGGATTAGCTTCTATGGCAACTTTTTCGCAAAAGCCAACTGAAGTGGTGAAGAAATGGGTTATTATTGATGCAGAAAACCTAGTTTTAGGTCGTCTTGCTACACTCGTTGCAAACCGCTTACGTGGGAAACACAAAGCTACTTTCACTCCACACGTTGACGATGGTGATAATGTCATTGTGATTAACGCAGGAAAAATAGCTCTTACTGGTAAAAAATATACCAATAAAAAATATTATTGGCACACTGGTTATATTGGTGGAATAAAAGAACGTACGGCTCGTCAGATTCTTGAAGGTCGTTTTCCTGAACGAGTTGTTGAAAAAGCCGTAGAGCGTATGATCCCCCGTGGCCCACTTGGTCGCCGTCAAATGAAGAATCTCCGTGTTTATGCTGGTGATCAACATCCGCATGCAGCACAACAGCCCGAAATTCTTGATGTTGGTGCTCTGAACCGCAAAAATAAAAGGATCGCTTAATTATGGCTGAAATGAATTCTCTTTCTCAATTAAATGCTGCAACAAACGACGTAGAAATTAATAAAAATGTCGCTCCTGTTCACGTGCAGAAGCTTGATTCTCAAGGACGTGCCTACGCAACAGGAAAACGTAAAGATGCTGTTGCTCGTGTATGGGTCAAACCAGGTTCTGGAAAAATTATTATCAACAATAAAGAATTTGATAAGTATTTTGCTCGTCCTGTTCTTAGAATGATTTTGCGTCAACCTATTGTTATAGCAAAAAGAGATACTCAATTTGATATTGTTGCAACCGTTTCAGGTGGAGGCCTTTCTGGTCAAGCAGGTGCTGTACGTCACGGAATTTCAAAAGCATTAACCTATTACGAACCAGAGCTTCGCCCCATTTTAAAGAAAAATGGATTTCTTACGCGTGATAGTCGTGTTGTTGAACGTAAAAAACACGGTAGAGCAAAAGCACGTCGTTCTTTCCAATTCTCAAAACGATAATTTTTTGCTTTTATATGACACAGATAACCTCGCTTGTAGCGGGGTTTTTTGTATCAAAAGACAACACAAAAGTTTTTTTAAAATAATATTCCTAATATTTTTAAAATTTTTATTTCGATATCAAAAAAATTAAAAACTTCAGTCCAAAAAATTCTTTACCATCGTAATAAAATGAGGAACGGAAATAGGTTTCGACATATATTCTTCACATCCACTTGCACGAATCCGCTCTTCATCTCCTTTCATAGCAAAAGCAGTTACTGCAACAACAGGAATGGATTTAAGTTCTTCATCTTTTTTTAACTGCTTAATAATATCAATGCCTGAAACTTCAGGTAATTGAATATCCATAAGAATAAGAGAAGGTTTTGATGAGCGTGCTAAATTTAATGCAGCAAGGCCATTCCGAGTTTCAACGGTTTCATAACCACTTGCTTCTACAAGATCACGGAATAATTTCATATTAAGTTCATTGTCTTCCACGATCATTACTTTTTTTAGCATTAAATAACTCCACCCTTTATAAATTAAGGTACATTATCGCTTAGCTAAAATAAAATAATAAAAAAATTATAAACTATAAAGAATTCGTAGTGCTTGCGATAAAAATATCTTTTCAAACTGAACAAGAATAAAAACTAAAAATACTTTTGGAATTAACATTACCACTATAAGTTTTTAATTAATAGATGACTTTTCTATCAATATCTTCGATAGTTCTCATCATAAAATCATCTAATAAAATAAAAAATTATCCTCGTGATTTTTAAAAAAATTGCTTCAAAGGATATTTTAAATATTTAATGTATAATTTGAAAAGATAAATAAAAAGAATCAAAAAGTATAAAAAATTCTGCATACTTGATTCTACAAACTTGATGATGATCCCGACAAGTTTTGATTTCTAATTTTATACAAAATAATAATTTGATTTTATTAGCATTTTTTCAAGGTTAGAGAACAGAAGTTTGCAATCAGTTTTTCTTTTTGAATTTCCATGCACTCACGAACATACCACCTACGTGGTTTTTTTTCGCATTCAGCAAGAACTCTCGCTTTAGTGATTATTTCCATCTTATTTTCTGTCATTTCATTCATCTTAAAACTTTAAATTAACAATCGCTATTTTATCTCTTTCTGACTCTGATATTCAAAAATTTATCTACTTACACACACAACCATTATATACGAAACACTCTTTTTAATAAAAATATCAAGAATTACAAATGACAAAACTAATAATTTAAAGTGGTTACGAATAATAGGAATTTTTTAGCTCTTTTATAATCTACTTTTTCAACTGAGTGAAAATATTACTGGGTGCGTCCATAAAAGCACACAAAATCAAGGATAATCAAAAATATAATAAACATGATCATTTCATGAAATGAAACGTCACTTTCACACCCTGGCGAACTGTGATCATCTCATTGATTCTATTGATAATTGGTGATCCCGACAGGATTCGAACCTGTGACCCACGGCTTAGAAGGCCGTTGCTCTATCCAACTGAGCTACGGGACCAATCGATCATTTAATGTGTCCAAGACTGCTGACGATCACAACGAAAATTATCAGAATATGAAATAGCTCGTCGCGAAATTTTACATGATTTTTCTACACGATAAGGAATAGAATTTTTTACGGCAAAAGCAATTGCCTCTTCCTTCATTTTAAAGCGAATTTTTACCTGACTATTGATATCAGATGTTGCGGTGTACCCCATAAGAGGTTCAAGCATTTTCGCTTGTTCTGGTTCATATTGAAGAATCCAAAAACCAGTATTCGCTTTCCCTGACTGCATTGCAGTTTTTGCTGGACTATAGATACGTGCAACCATGGTTTTCTTCCTTTAGATGATGAAACATATAAACAACACCTTCTGAATACATATTATCTAACAGCTTCATTATCCCGATCAAAATAAAAATGGTCGGAGCGATAGGATTCGAACCTACGACCCCCTGATCCCAAATCAGGTGCGCTACCAGGCTGCGCTACGCTCCGTCATTTTTATTCGACATACCTTCCCTAAAATTTTCACAACAGAAGTGCAAGAGCTAAACACACTTTTTTTTAAATTTTATTATATTTTCTTATAGATTGAAGACTTCTCTATATACTTTTTTTTCAAGTTACATGATTTTCTATAATAAAATTCAAAAAACAATTCTTCGATTGCCTCATTCTTTTACCAAGTATGCATATTAAGAACTTCTCCAACAACAGCGCGGGTTATTTTTCTTTTTTTTTGTAAAGCTAAACGATCAATGGAATCAATAACACGTCTTAATGAAAATAAAGATCTCTCACAGCGACTCACAAGATAATGGATAACATCTGGCTGAACAACAATTTGCCGATCAGAAAAAATTTTAAAAGCGATAGCTGTTAATAAAGTATCATCAGGTTGTTCAATCGTAACTAATGTAACCGAATTAAGACGACTTTTTAAATCATTTAATTTTAAATTCCATGCTGATGGTAATTTACGTGCAGTAATCAATAAGGTCGCTTGAATCTTATCCAGATTCGCTTGTTTAATACTATTAATTAAATGAAAAAGTCCTGTTTCGCTAATTTCACGCGCATCAATATCTTCAATTAAGAACGATTTTCCTGAAGATACTAAAGAAATTGCTTGATCAATTTCATCATTGTGAATGCTTAAAGCATTGGCTTTTTGTGCCCATACACTAGAAAAATGCGTCTTTCCAGACCCTCTATTTCCAACCAAGACAGCAACAGGAAAAACCCAATTTGGCCAATGATTAATCAATTGAAAAGCCATCCGATTACTATCTGTAACGACTAAATCATCGAATGTAAAAACTGGTTCATAAGAAAAATCTAGAGGCAACTGTGTTTGACACTCATTCATTCTAGCGGCTCCAAATCCTCATTTTGCGAATACATTCGAGAACTAAGATAAGTGTGAAGAGCAAAACGAACCAAAACACCAACGGCAGCAGCAGCAGGAACAGCAACAAGCATACCCGTAAAACCAAACAAAGAACCAAAAGCAAACAATGAAAACATCAACCATACTGGATGAAGACCAACTGATGAACCAACAAGTTTTGGTTGAAGAATATAACCTTCAACAAACTGACCAATGAGAAAAACAATTATAACAACAACAATCCAAATCCACTCATTGGGATAAAATTGAACCCATGCAACACCAACAGATAAAACAAAACCACTCATTGTGCCGATGTACGGGATAAAACTAATGAGCCCTACAAATAAACCAATCAAAAGACCAAAATTGAGTTCAAGAATAGTTAAAGCAATAGCATAATACGCCCCGAGTATTAAACAAACTGTTCCTTGCCCACGAATAAAACCAGCAACAGCTCGATCCATTTTATAAAAAATATCACGAACAGTCTCAACATGATCACGCGGTATCCACGAATCAACAGCTTCAACCATACGCGGCCAATCTAACAACATATAAAATGCTACCACAGGCGCTACAGTAAAGAGACTCACAATGCTCACTATAGACTTCCCTGATTTTAAAAGTGAATTTAAAAGAGAGGCGATAAAATCAGAACTTTGCCCTAAAAGTGCTTTAATATTAGCTTGGAATTCACCCGGATCACTACCAAAATAACGCCTTACCCAATTAAAATCATACTCAACTAAAAAAGTTTGAATGCGATTAATATAAATCGGCAAACCATTACTGACAAATTGTTGTATTTGCCAACTAATAATGGGAATCAAAAGAATTAAAGACGTTACAAAAACAACAATAATAAATACAGTAATCAGCACTGTACCAAAAACACGACGAATACCAATCTTTTCAAGAAGTTGAACAATTGGATTTAAAAAATAGGCTAAGACAATTCCCACTATAAAAGGAAGTAAAACTGATCCAAAAATATACATAAAGGAAAGGAAAAAAAATAATGTTCCCAACCAAAAAAAGATCTGTTTTTTTATACTGTTTGATAATGGAACTTGTGTATAACCTATATAATAATCTTGAATTTTATTCTCACTAATTTTCTTTTTCATTGGTCGTGTTGTAACTATCTAATATCTTATTCATATTAACAACTTAAATATCTTCTTCATAAAGATTTCAAATTTATAAAGATTTCAAAAAATCTCTATAAAGAATTATGCAGTTTCTTTCATTTGGGTCAAGCAAACAATCATTTATTTCTTGGGTGTTCAATATTAATACCTCTTGCAGAGATAGCTCTGTCGTGGCATGCATAATATCAACATCATATCAACATCTGATTTTCCATAAGGAAGGCTCCAATGAGCAATCAACATTCAGTAAATAATAAATCTAATAATAGCCTTACCTATGCAGAAGCCGGCGTTGATATTGATATGGGCAATGCTATGGTAGAAAAAATTAAACCTTATATTCGTTCAACAAAACGAATAGGAGCAAACACCGAAATTGGAGGATTTGGCGGTTTATTTGATTTAAAAGCTGCCGGATATACTGATCCCATTCTTGTAGCCTCCAATGATGGTGTTGGTACAAAATTAAAAATCGCTATTGAAGTTGGTATCCATAATAGCATTGGCATTGATCTTGTAGCCATGTGTGTCAATGATTTAATTGTACAAGGAGCTGAACCACTATTTTTCCTCGATTATTTTGCAACTGGAAAACTTGATGCTGAACAAGGTGTTTCAATTATTTCTGGAATTGCAAAAGGATGCCAGCAAGCAGGGGCAGCTCTTATAGGTGGAGAAACGGCAGAAATGCCTGGAATGTACGCTGAAGGAGATTATGACTTAGCAGGCTTTGCAGTAGGTGCAGCTGAACGTAGCACATTATTGCCCTCCCCAAATCTTGTGGAAGGAGATATTATTTTAGGTCTTCATTCCTCTGGAATTCATTCTAACGGTTTTTCTCTTGTTAGACGAATTGTTGAACAAAACAATCTTAAGTGGGATCAACCCGCTCCTTTTAATCCTCAAATAAATCTTGGCGAATCGCTTTTGATACCAACTAAAATTTATGTAAAATCACTCTTACCAATTATAAGAAACGACATAGGAATCAAAGCTCTAGCTCACATAACGGGAGGTGGGTTTTCTGAGAATATTCCACGTGTACTTCCCTCTTCTCTTTGCGCTGAAATTAATCTTTCTGCTATTAACATTCCACCAGTATTTTCATGGATTGCTAAACAAGGTGGAGTAACAACAACAGAAATGTTACGAACATTCAACTGTGGTATTGGCATGATTGTTATTGTCGCGCAAAATTCAGCTGAAACCATCCTAAAGGAACTCGAAACTCAAGGGGAAACAGCTATTCTCCTTGGTACTTTAATAAAAAATCAAGGTAAAAAAATTATCTATAAAGGTACACTTAACTTATGAAAAAGCAAATTATTGTTTTTATTTCTGGCAATGGAAGCAATATGGTCTCTCTCGCTAAAGCGAGTCAACAAGCTGAGTATCCTGCTGAAATTGCTGCAGTTATTTGTGACAACTCGCATGCTGCAGGCATCCAAAAAGCACGTGATAATGGTCTATCCATTCATATTGTGGATCGAAAAAATTATCCAACAAGAGAAACACACGAAAAAGCTATCCTTACAATTTTAGAACAATATCAGCCGGATCTTATCTGTCTTGCAGGTTATATGCGTCTTATTTCTGCATATTTTATAAATTTTTATGAAGGACGAATTCTAAACATTCACCCTTCTCTTTTACCTTCATTTAAAGGTTTAAATCCCCATGAAAGAGTTTTACAAGCAGGTGTTAAAATTACTGGCTGTACCGTTCATATTGTGACAGAAGAAATGGATGCAGGTAAAATTATTGCTCAAGCCGCTGTTCCAGTATGTTCAAACGATACTGCTGATAGTTTAGCGCAACGCGTTCTTAAAGCTGAACATAAACTTTACCCTGAAGCTGTAAAGACATTCATAAACAAGAATAATAAAATAACTGATTTTCAGCAACAGCTTTTATCTTTTTAAATCAATAACATATATAAAATATTTCTTTAAAAAGTCATTCATTTTTTATTGATTATGAAGATAAAGCTATTTTTTATATAATCAATTTTACTCATAGATCACTATAATGATTTTTGAAAAAAATCATTATAGTTTATCTAAACAGTTAAAAATATATTATTGTTCTAGCATTTCTTTAACTGTTAAAGCTAACTGTTTGAGAGTAAATGGTTTTGATAAAAACCCGAAAACAGAATCTTCAGGAAGATTTTTGGTAAAAGCATCTTTTGCATACCCAGAAACAAAAATAAATTTAATATCAGGATATTTTTTGCGCGCTTCTCTGAGAAAAGTTGGTCCATCCATTTCTGGCATAACCACGTCAGATACAATAAGATCAATAGCTCCTTCCTTTTCTTCAAGTACAGCAAGTGCTTCTACACCACTTACAGCTTCTAAAACATTATACCCCCTCATTTGAAGTGCTCTCACCCCACCCATTCTAACAGCATCTTCATCTTCAACAATTAAAATAGTCGCAGAACCTGTTAAATCTGTATTTTTTTCCAATTCATTTGTTTTTTCAATTTTTTGAGAAATCTCATTACTATTATCAGAAACATAACGTGGTAAGAAAATATGAAATGCTGTTCCTTTCCCTTCTTGGCTATCACAATAAATATAACCTCCAGACTGTTTAATAATACCGTACACCATCGATAAACCAAGCCCTGTTCCTTTTCCAACTTCTTTTGTAGTAAAGAATGGCTCAAACATTTTTTCTTGTATCTTAGCAGGTATCCCAGTTCCTGTATCTGAAATAGTTAATTGCATATATTCACCAATAACAAAACCAGAATAATTAAATTCTGCACTTTGTTGTTTTGTAATATTATTTGTTGTAATTGTTATTACACCTCCATCAGACATAGCATCACGTGCATTGATAACTAAATTCATAATAACACGCTGAAAGGAAGCTTGATCAACTTCAACATTCCACAAATCTCTTCCATGAATAATTTTTAACTGAATATTATTTCCTAAAAGAGGTAAAATAAGATTTCGGATATCTGATAAAAGTTCCGTAAAATCAACTTTCTCAGGTCGAAGCGTTTGTTTTCGAGAAAAAGCCAATAGTTGCTGAACAAGTGCGGCCGCACGATTAGCATTATTTTTGATATTCATTAGATCAGCATGTGCTGGATCAAAACTACGGTGCGTATTTAAAAGAATATCACACGACATTAAAATTGCTGTTAAAACATTATTAAAATCGTGAGCAATACCACCTGCAAGCTGACCCACAGCTTGCATTTTTTGGCTTTGCACCATTTTATCTTCAAATGTTTTTTGCTCTGTTATTTCCATAACAGATAAAATAACAAAATCTTGTGATACATTATCATCATATTGCGTTATAGGCGCAAAATAAAGACGCAAATGACATTCTTTATTACTTTCCAAAATTGTTTCTATCGGAGTTAAATAATTTTTATTTGTTCTAATTTTATAAAATATCCGCTCTAATTGCGCATGATCATGATGAGATATAAGATCGTCAAGATTTTTTGTTTTATCAGAACATCCTGTCAATAACGAAAAAGAGCTATTAAGATGGATAAATTGCCCTTTTGAGTTCATCACCGCTATAGCAAAAGGACTAGAGTCAAAATATTCTAGCAATACATTTAGTAATTTTGATTGATCGTTGTTTTCGCTCTTTTGCACCTGTTGTGGCAAAAGAACCATACGATAAACAATGTCATTTTCTATAAGAGAAGACGCATACATAAAACAATTAAATATTTGTCGGTCTTCAATCTCTGAAACAAAACATAAAGAAAATATATAAGGCATAAAACAGTTTGAACTTTGATATTTGTCATATTCAAGACAAATCTCATTCCATGTTTTATTATTTCCGACATCAGAAAATAATTGATCAAAACTGTATTGTTCAGTTGTAAAATTTGCTAAATCAATTGAAAACCATTCAGCAAAAACTGCATTCGAATAGAGAATATTTCCTTTTGCATTAATTGATAAAAATCCAACAGGAGCTTGGTCTAAATGATGAATAGCTTCTTGAAGATTCAAATAAAAAGATTCATGACATATCTTCAAATGCGAAATATCAGAAATACGCCATAATAAAAGCTTTTTTTTCCGCTTTGTTATCGGCTGAATAGAAATATTGTACCAAACGGATTTTTTTTCTGTAGAGTGAATAAAAATTGACTGATCTACCCTAAATTCTTCTTGAGCTGCATGATTATTAAATGCTGCGATTTTCAAACGATATAAAAGTTTATCAACATCTGGAAGATCAGAAAGAACTGTATAACAAGAGGCTTCAGGTCTATACGTATAA
Source organism: Bartonella sp. F02 (assembly GCF_026929975.1). GTDB lineage: Bacteria > Pseudomonadota > Alphaproteobacteria > Rhizobiales > Rhizobiaceae > Bartonella. The sequence goes on along the minus strand of NZ_JANHOK010000002.1, from coordinate 91,913 downwards.
ATTTTTTGATAATTTTTATTAGAATAATACACAAAACCAGATATATCAGATATCACAATTGCATCATCTACTTCATTAAAAAAACTAAAATCCAATTTCTTATGCAACTGTATTGTTTCGTATCTTAAAGCACCAAGCCCTATTAACAAAATTGCAATCACACCTATGATTGCTAAAACGAAAATTGATACTAAAGTAGCCTGATAGAAGTAGCTTTGCGGATAAAAAATATCCAAAAAACCTATCATAAACAAAAAAAGTATGACAAAAACACTACTCCAAAACAAAGTACCACAGTGGATAGAAGCAGATAATGATTTTTCAATATCTTTAAAATTTTTATTCATTTTTATCTACCTCGATCATAGCTGTTTTCTTCATCATAAATTATCTTTATAATCTCTCTTATGAAATAGGGAGCTGATATATTTACTTAATAAAAATCAGTTAATGTTTTAAAAGCATATTTAATGATTTAAACAGACTTCTTAAGGTGTACTTCCAAACTTTTATTAATTTAAAATAATAATTCCACAATTGTACAGGAAAAGTAATATGAATATCTGGCTATCAAAACAAATGGGTATCCCCACGGAAAACATAATAACAAATTTTATGTTTCTAATAATAGCTATTCTAGCAATTACTGTAGTTATTATGTTTTTACGCCGTTTTCAAAAAAAAGAATTGAATAATAACAATGAAAAACGTTCACTCCGTTTAACGGTATGTGATACAATTGCCATTGATCGCACACGTTATCTTGTTTTGATCCGTCGTGATAATGTAGAACATTTAATTCTTGTTGGCGGACAAAAAGATCTTATAATAGAGTCCAATATTATCGGAAAGCCCATCACTCAAAAAAGCGATTGCAAACCCTCAGGAGATACACAAGAAACAATAACAAAAACCAATACTTCCCCCAGTAACACAGAGGAATCAACTCCTTTTATCAATGTAAAAGAATTCGCAGAAAACAGAACCTCTGCTTGTGCAAACCAAAATCTAGAAGATTCAGAAATTACAGCTACAATTGAAGGACGGCAAGAACCATCTCTCTTTATCCCAGATCAAAAAAATAAAACACTCAATGACTAAAAATTTGAATATTTTTAGCTTTCACGATAGACTCTTTCTCGCCGCTCATGACGTTCCTGTGCCTCCAAAGACAACACTGCAATCGGCCTAGCTTCAAGACGTCGTATACTGATGGGCTCCCCAGTTTCCTCACAAAATCCGTAAGTTCCGTTATCAATACGCTCCAAAGCTGCATCTATTTTTGAGATGAGTTTTCTCTGACGATCACGAGCACGCAATTCAATAGTACGATCAGTTTCACAAGATGCTCTGTCAGTCAAATCAGGTTGACTAATATTTTCTTCTTGTAAATTTTCTAAAGTTTCGCGCGCCTCTTTTAATATATCATTTTTCCAAGAAATTAGCTTAGCACGAAAATATGCCTTTTGACGTTCATTCATAAAAGGCTCATCTTCACTCGGACGATATTGATCACCAACCTCTTTACTCATGCCATAAAACCTCCGCATATGGTATGTGCGGTCTATATATTGTGCACCATTAATCAAAACAAGTATAAAATTTATTTTTATAACAAAATACGAATATATTTAATTGGCTATTCGAATTTTCAGTCTATTTTTTCTGACATATTGGTATCTTTACCAAAGACTTTTTTTAGGAAAATCTTTTCATAAAGAAATTAAAAAATTTATCATATTCTTAATTTTTTTGTTTTTAGATAAAATATTTTTCAAAATAAAAAATATTCCCGCTATAGTTTTTTATTATCACTTCAGAAAAAATCAAATTGTTTTTTTTAATGAAAACACTTTAATTTCATCTTTATTACACTTCAAAAGCAGATATAATTATGTTTTCAAAAAGTTAAGAAAAACATTTCATAAATCATTTATATCTTCACGCTAACCTAGTATAGCTGTAATATAAAAGACTAGACTTTATGCTATTTTCAACAAAGTGAAATACAATAATACACCTGTAGCATTTTAACTAAAAGCAGCAAGCAACCGAAGAAAAATTTCTGTAAAAATTTGATGCAAATTTCTTATTTAGGTTATCAAATTGAAAATTGAACAAAATTCAAAATTATCAATGTTTATACAAAATGCAAATATTCATAAAGACAGAGTATGATAATTACGATTTAAATACATCAAAGCATCTTTTTCTTGATTACGATTTATTGCAACAACTTCACCAATTAAAATATAATGAGTTGCATGTTCATAGCAACGAACTAAATGACAATCAAGTGAAGCTAAAGAATCTGATAAGCTGGGCGCGCCTGTTTGTAAAACAGACCATTGAGCTTTATCGAAGCGCTCTGTTTGAGCAAGACCATAACGACCAGAAAAAATATCCGCTAATGATTGATGCTTTCCTGCTAAACTATTAACGCAAAAATTTCCATTTTCCATAAATAGCTTATTTTCAAAATTATGACGCATTAAACAAACAAGAAGCGTTGGAGGATCATCTGATAAAGAACAGCATGCTGAAACTGTCACTCCACGCTTTCCTCCACTGCCATTTGTCGTCACAATATGCACAGCTCCTGCAAAATGACTCATAGCGTCTCGATATTCTTGCGGAGAAACGGGATCAATTTCTTGAAGAATAGGTTGTAAATGGGATGTGTGATTTGACATATATTTCATTTAGCATAGCTTTTAAAATTTCTAAAGATATTTTGATGAATTGATAGACTGTATATATCTTTTCTCATACATCATACCATAATGAATAATGAAAATGTATGTTTTAACAGATACTATTACGTGCTAATAACAGGAAAATTATATAATTGCGTGTTTAAAAGAAGCCTCTCAAGGAGATTTGAATGCCTTATTCCCATATTATTTCGCCTTCCCTTTTGGCTTCTGATTTTTCCAAACTTGGACAAGAAATGCTAGATGTTATCGATGCTGGTGCTGACTGGATCCATCTCGATATTATGGATGGTCACTTTGTTCCGAACATTACCTTTGGTCCAGATACTATTAAAGCATTACGTCCGCTTACAAAAGCAACTTTTGATGTTCATCTCATGATAGCACCCGTAGATCCTTATCTTGAAGCTTTTGCACAAGCTGGTTCAGATATTATAACCGTTCATGCAGAAGCAAGTCCCCATATCCATCGTTCACTGCAAACAATTAAAGCAATGGGGAAAAAAGCTGGTATTTCCATCAATCCAAGCACACCAGAACATGTGCTTGAGTATTTACTTGATCAGTTAGATCTTATTCTTATCATGACTGTTAACCCTGGTTTCGGTGGACAAAGTTTTATTCCAGAAATGAAAAATAAAATTGAACGAGTAAAAAAGATGATTGCCCACCGTCCTATTCATCTTGAAGTCGATGGCGGCATCACCGTTGATACCATTGGAATAACTTCAAAAGCTGGAGCAAATGTATTTGTTGCAGGTTCTGCAATTTATAAAAATGGAAATGCAAGCCTTTATAAAACACGTATTCACGCACTAAGACAAGCAGCAAAACTTTCATAACAAGGAAAAAAAATGATTACACGTTATTCTCGCCCTGAAATGGTCGCCGTCTGGTCTCCAGAAACTAAATATCGTATTTGGTTTGAAATTGAAGCACATGCCTGTGATGCACTTGCTCAGATTGGTGTCATTCCACCAGAAGTTACAAAAGTCATTTGGGAAAAAGGTAAAACAGCTGAATTTGATGTAAACCGTATTAATGAAATTGAAGAGATTACAAAACATGATGTTATCGCTTTTCTTACCCATTTAGCTGAACTTATTGGACCAGAAGCGCGTTTTATTCATCAAGGAATGACCTCATCAGATATCCTAGATACAACATTCAATGTTCAACTCATGCGTGCCAGTGATATTCTACTCAAAGATATCGATCAGCTTCTTGAAGCATTAAAAACTCGTGCTTTCGAGCACAAAGATACAATTACTATTGGACGTAGTCATGGTATCCACGCAGAACCTATAACCTTTGGCGTCAAATTTGCTCTTGCATATGCTGAATTTTCTCGTTGCCGTGAACGTCTCGTAGCAGCACGTAAAGAAATTTCTACCTGTGCCATTTCAGGAGCTGTCGGCACTTTTGCAAATATCGATCCTCGGGTTGAAGAACATGTCGCAAAAGCTTTAGGTATGCATGCTGAACCTGTTTCTACTCAAGTTATACCACGAGATCGCCATGCTATGTTCTTTGTAACGCTTGGTGTTATCGCTTCATCTATTGAAAGATTAGCGATAGAAATACGTCACCTGCAACGAACAGAAGTCTTGGAAGCTGAAGAATACTTTTCGCCAGGACAAAAAGGTTCATCTGCAATGCCCCATAAACGAAATCCTGTTCTAACAGAAAATTTAACTGGATTAGCACGCATGGTTCGCGCATTTGCAATGCCGGCCATGGAAAATGTTGCGCTTTGGCATGAACGTGATATTTCACATTCATCTGTTGAACGGTATATCGGCCCTGACGCAACGATTACCCTTGACTTTGCTCTTGTTAGGCTAACATCTGTTATTAAAAACTTAATTGTTTATCCAGAAAACATGCAAAAAAATCTTAATAAATTTCGTGGTCTCGTTCATTCACAACGAGTACTTTTAGCGCTAACACAAGCTGGTATCAGTCGAGAAAATGCTTATCGAATTGTACAACGAAATGCAATGAGAGTCTGGGAGCAAGGAAAAGACTTTTTAGAAGAGCTACTCAATGATCAAGATGTTGCAAAAGCACTCAGTGAAGAAGAACTGCGCGAAAAATTTGATCTTGCTTATCATACCAAACATATTGATACAATTTTTAAACGTGTTTTTGGGTAATGACAACAATTTCATGAAAAAATAAGCCCCCGTTATTTTAAATCTATGGAATAAAAGAAAAAGTTCATGAAAGCTAATCAACTTGATATTCTCATTATCCCTGGCTATAAAGGATCTGGCTCAGATCATTGGCAAACACGTTGGGAACAAAAGTTATCTACAGCGCGCCGCGTTAAACAAAACCATTGGTCAAAACCTATCTGCGAAGAATGGGTTAATGAGGTTGAAAGCGCTATTTCTCAAGCTACTAAGCCTGTTGTTATGGTTGCTCATTCATTGGGAGTTCCAACAGCCATCCGTGCGATTGCACACAGTTCAGAAAAAGTTTGCGGCGCTTTCTTTGTTGCTCCACCAGACGTGAATAATGAAAAAATACGCCCCAAACATTTAATGACATTTGGTCCATATCATCGTGAAAAGCTCCCTTTTCCTTCAGTGGTTGTAGCAAGCCGTAATGATGAATTTTGCCAATTTTCAGTTGCAGAAAAACTTGCAAATGACTGGGGATCTCTCTTTGTCGATGCTGGACAGTCAGGACATCTGAATGTAGAATCAGGACACGGCCCTTGGCCTGAAGGACTTATGGTTTTTTCTCACTTTCTTGCAAAACTTTGACGCTAAATATGGATTACCTTCTTTATGCTATTCCTTTTAAATGCTTCTTTTTTATACTCCCAATAACAAAAATGCTAATATATCTTGAGCAATGATTGAGAATTCCTACTAATTAGTATAGTATTCTCTTTCACCCTTATAGAAACCTTTCAACAAATAGAGAATCATGATGAACCGTCGCCACCGTGTTTATGAAGGTAAGGCTAAAATTTTATATGAAGGACCTGAGCCAGGAACCTATATTCAATTTTTTAAAGATGATGCAACTGCATTTAATGCAAAAAAACATGAAATTATTGATGGTAAAGGCGTCCTTAATAATCGTATTTCGGAACATATCTTTTGCCACCTTAGTCGTTTAGGTATCCCTACACACTTTATCAAACGGATAAATATGCGCGAGCAGCTTATCAAAGCTGTTGATATTATTCCTTTAGAAGTTGTCGTTCGTAATGTTGCGGCTGGTTCCCTTTCACAGCGTTTAGGGTTAGAAGAAGGAACACCTCTTTCACAATCAATCATTGAATTTTATTATAAAAATGATTCTCTGAATGATCCAATGGTTACTGAAGAACATATCACTGCTTTTGGATGGGCTGTTCCGCAAGAAGTAGAAGATATTATGCAACTTTCAATTCGTATTAATGATTTTCTTTCTGGGCTTTTTGCAGGTGTTGGAATTCAATTAATTGATTTTAAAATGGAATTTGGTCGTTTATGGGAAGGTGAAACAATGCGTATTGTGCTTGCTGATGAAATTTCACCTGATTCTGCTCGTTTATGGGATATGCAAACACTGGAGAAAATGGATAAAGACCGTTTTCGTCGTGATATGGGTGGATTAATTGATGCTTATCAGGATGTAGCAAGACGTCTGGGAATTATGAATGAAAATGAACCACCAAGACCAAGTGGCCCAGTTTTAGTCAAATAAAATAAGGTGATGCAACACTATCTTGATAGAGTTTTTGCTCCCTAGACAGAAATTGATTTTTAAAACAGGAAATAAAATATGAAAGCACGCGTCACAGTCACTTTGAAAAATAGCGTTCTTGACCCTCAAGGAGAAGCAATTGCTGGTGCTTTAAATAGTTTAGATTTCAAAGAAGTTCAGTCTATTCGTCAAGGAAAAGTTTTCGATATTGTTCTCAATGACATACCAACTGAAGCTGCAAAAGAGGAATTAAAACAAATGTGCGAGCAATTGCTTGCAAATACTGTTATCGAAAATTACTTTATAGAAATTCTTTAAACGGACTATTTCATGAAAACTGCAATCATTCAATTACCTGGGTTAAATCGCGATCGAGATATGATTGCAGCATTACACCATGTAACAGGAGTTGAGCCATTAAAAATTTGGCAAACTGAAACAGAAATTCCAAATGTGGATATGATTGTTATTCCTGGCGGTTTTTCTTATGGTGATTATTTAAGATGTGGTGCTATTGGTGCACGAATGCCAGTTTTACAAGCGGTTCGTGAAAAAGCGCAAAAAGGCGTCATGATAATGGGCGTATGCAATGGATTTCAAATTTTACTAGAAGCGGGATTATTACCAGGCGCGTTAATGCGTAATGCTTCATTAAAATTTGTTTGTAAGGAAATAAAACTTGAAATCATCAATTCCAAAACAAAATTTTCTCGATGCTATCATGAAGGACAAATTATTCGCTGTCCTGTTGCTCACCACGATGGAAACTATTATGCAGATCCAGATACATTAAAACAATTGGAAGATAATAAACAAATTGTTTTCCGTTATGCGGACAATACAAATCCTAACGGTTCGATTAATGATATTGCTGGGATTGTTAATAAAACTGGCAATGTTCTTGGTTTAATGCCTCACCCTGAAAATTTCATTGAGACAGCACATGGCGGAACTGATGGCCGTTTACTTTTTCAAAGTGCTTTAGAGTTAGTAAATTAATGACCATAGGAAAATATTTTTTAGATTATTTAACAATAATCGCTTGGATAAAACAATTGATGACACGAATAATAAGCGCTGTCAGAAAAAAATCACTTTACAGTTCATTAATAGCTTCATCATCAAAAAATGAAATCACAAATAATGTTAGCGCATTGAATTACAGGCTGCGCAAATGCTCAACTTTGATTAATTTGACGGAGTGAAACACTCATGAATCCTCGCAATGACATTGCTATCACACCAGAATTAATTGAACATCACGGTTTAAAAACTGATGAATATCAACGTATTCTAAAATTAATCGGTAGAGAACCAACATTTACTGAACTTGGAATTTTTTCAGCAATGTGGAATGAGCATTGTTCTTATAAATCATCCAAAAAATGGCTCAAAACTTTACCTACAAAGGGAGCTTGTGTCATTCAAGGTCCTGGAGAGAATGCCGGTGTCGTTGATATCGGAAACAATCAATGTGTTGTTTTTAAAATGGAAAGCCATAATCACCCTTCTTATATTGAACCTTATCAAGGTGCAGCAACGGGTGTTGGGGGAATTCTCCGTGATGTTTTTACAATGGGGGCTCGTCCTGTTGCAGCAATGAATGCATTGCGATTTGGATCTCCTGATCATCCTCGAACACGTCACCTTGTTTCTGGAGTTGTTGCTGGAATCGGTGGTTATGGTAATGCTTTTGGTGTTCCAACTGTTGGTGGAGAAGTTGACTTTGATGAACGCTATAACGGAAATATTCTTGTTAATGCTTTTGCAGCCGGTATTACAGAAATAGATTCTATTTTTTATTCCAAAGCACAAGGAGTAGGATTACCGGTTGTTTATCTTGGTGCTAAAACAGGACGTGATGGTGTTGGGGGAGCAACTATGGCTTCCGCTGAATTTGATGACTCTGTTGATGAAAAACGTCCAACAGTTCAAGTTGGGGATCCCTTTACTGAAAAATGTCTTCTCGAAGCGTGTTTAGAGTTAATGGCTTTAAAAGCTGTTATTGCAATTCAAGATATGGGAGCCGCTGGGTTAACATCTTCTGCGGTTGAAATGGGAGCAAAAGGAGATTTAGGAATAGAACTTGATCTTGATAAAGTTCCTGTCCGTGAAGAAAATATGACAGCCTATGAAATGATGCTTTCTGAAAGCCAAGAACGTATGCTTATGGTTCTTAAACCAGAAATGGAGACGCAAGCTGCTGCGATTTTTAATAAATGGGGACTGCATTTTTCTATTATTGGAAAAACAACAGATGATTTACGCTTCCGTGTCCTGCATCAAGGCAAGGAAGTCGCTAACCTTCCAATCAAAGAACTTGGTGATGAAGCTCCTGTTTATGATCGTCCTTGGGTAGAGCCTTCGAAAAAAACAACTCTTCCAGTAGAACAATTTAAACAAGTTCATAATCTTGATGATGCGCTTCTTACGTTGCTTAACTCCGCTAATCAAAGTTCACGCAGATGGGTTTATGAACAATATGATACACTCATTCAAGGAAATAGTCTTGTTCGCCCAGGAGGTGACGCAGGTGTTATCCGCGTCAGCAATAATGACAAACGAGCTCTTGCTTTTTCTTCTGATGTCACACCTCGTTATTGCGAAGCTGATCCTTATGAAGGAGGGAAACAAGCTGTTGCAGAATGTTGGCGCAATATCAGTACAACAGGAGCGACACCACTTGCTGCCACAGATAATCTTAATTTTGGCAATCCTGAAAAACCTGAAATCATGGGACAGCTTGTTTTTGCTATAAAAGGGATTGGTGAAGCGTGCAGAGCTCTCGATTTCCCCATCGTATCAGGAAATGTTTCTCTTTATAATGAAACCAATGGACAGGCAATTCCTCCAACCCCCACAATCGCTGGTGTCGGGATCATTGATGATTGGTCAAAATTAGCCACAATCGGTGGTATGCAAAATGATGATATTATTGTTCTCATTGGTTCTTGTGGTTCACATTTGGGACAATCAATTTATGCCCGTAATATTTTAAATATTGATGCAGGTGCACCACCTTGTGTTGATTTACAACTTGAAAAAAAACATGGTCTGTTTATACGAAACGTTATTAATCGCAACTTTGTTCATGCAGCTCATGATCTTTCCGATGGAGGATTAGCTATTGCTCTTGCAGAAATGGTCATTAAAGCAAAAAAAGGAGTCAAAATAGAATTAAGCAACAGCTTACCTCATCATGTTGAACTTTTTGGTGAAGATCAAGGACGTTATCTTTTAGCTGTTAAACCTGATGCACTTAATAAACTTAAAACACTTGCACAAGAAAAAGAAATTTTTCTTACAGAACTTGGTATTGTTGAAGGTGATACGCTTGATATAAAAAATGTCTTAACACTTTCAGTATCCAAACTCACACAAGCTTATGAAAACTGGTTTCCAGAATTTATGAGTGAAAAATAAACAGATAAAGGAAAAAGTCATGGCAATGAGTGCTCATGAAATTGAAACTCTTATTCGTGAAAGCATTCCTGATTCAACAGTGATTATTCGCGATCTTGCTGGAGATGGTGAACATTATGCTGCTGAAGTTATTTCAGAAAGCTTTCGAGGAAAAAGCCGTGTTCAACAACATAAAATGGTTTATGATGCTCTTAAAGGAAATATGGGAAATCTTCTTCACGCACTAGCACTCCAAACAAGTGTGCCTTAAAAATATAATCAAAATTTTCTCTTGCATTCACTCTATCAATACGATTAAAAGTAATACCTTGTGTAAATGCATACTTAAGGAAGTCTGCAACGTTGAAGGAATACAAATGGCTACTGTTCACGAATTTATTGATAACGAAATTAAAACAAATGATATCGTTTTATTCATGAAGGGAACGCCCAATTCTCCGCAATGCGGATTTTCAGGACAAGTTGTTCAAATTCTCGAATATTTAAAGTTACAATATAAAGGTATTAATATTTTAACTTCTGATGAATTGCGTCAAGGGATAAAAGATTACTCAAATTGGCCAACAATTCCACAGCTCTACATTAAAGGTGAGTTTATTGGGGGGTGTGATATTATTAAAGAAATGTTTCAAAGTAACGAATTACAGAAGTTGCTTATGGAAAAAAATATCGCCTTTAATATATCTTAATTTGTTTCTCGTTTTATTGAACAAATTATAAAATATTGCTCAGCCAAAACTTTTATTTCAAGGATGCGTATGTCATACTCTGTTGATACTCAAAAGCATATAGATACCATCAAAGAAAAAATTGGGTATAAAGAATTTGTTATTGTTATTGCAGCACTCATGGCAATCAATTCTATAGCCATTGATATTATGTTGCCAGCTATGCCTGATATTTTAGCAAATTTTCATATTACTGATGAAAATACTCAACATTATATTATTTCTTCCTACCTTATCAGTTATGGTATATCGCAAATATTTTTTGGTCCTATCAGTGACCGTTATGGACGTCGTAAACTTGTTCTGATTGGTCTTGCACTTTATTCATTTACAGCAATTGCTAGTGCATTCATATCAAGCTTTTCTGTCTTACTTATTTTACGTATCTTACAAGGAATTGGAGGGGCTGCTATACGCGTGCTTACAATTTCCATTGTAAGAGACCTTTATAGTGGACGAAAAATGGCAGAAGTTATGTCTATAGTTGTGATGGTTTTTCTCATTGCAGCAATGCTCGGGCCTGCAACAGGACAAATGATTTTACTTCTTGGGAACTGGCAACTTATTTTTATATTTATGGCTCTTGTTGGTTTTGGATTAATGATTTGGATTCAATTTCGTTTACCTGAAACTCTGCATACACCACGCTCTCTTTCCTTTTCTTCTGTAAAATATAGCTTTTCATTTGTTATGACCAATCGTACTATCCTGTGTTATACGCTTGCTGCTTCTATTCTTTTAAGCTTTATTTTTATCACTATTAATACATCACAACAAATATATGAAGGGATTTATAATTTAGGCTTTTGGTTCCCTGTCTTTTTTGCGATTGGTGCTGCATTTCAAGCTATAGCATCATTTTTAAACTCTCGATTTGTTGGACGTCTCGGAATGCGGCGCATAGCGCATAGCATGCTTTTCTTCTTTTTTGCTGCTTCGTGTACTATGTTTGTAAGTTCAATTTTAACCGATGGTATTATTCCTTTCCCTCTTTATATGTCATTATATTGCATCTTGATGTTTACGTGCGGTGGTATGATGCCTAATTTCAATGCACTTGCTCTTGAATCTGCAGGAGAAATTGCTGGAACGGCATCTTCTGTATCCGGTTTTCTTCAAACCTCTGTTGGAACAGGTCTTAGTTTTATTATTGCTCAACAATTCAATGAAACGGTAACTCCCAATTCGGTAGGATTTTTCCTTCTTAGTATCGCTGCTATATTTCTTGTTTTATGGGCTGAACGTGGACGCCTTTTCCAGCAATATAATATTCAATAAATATAAGTCATAAAACATAAAAAAGACCGAAAATATCTTTAACAGTATTACTGTTGAAGATATTTTTAGATTTTATTGTCTAAAAATATGGCTCTATTGACGTTAATTGGTAAATTTTCCTGATTTTGGAAAACCCTTTGGAACTAAACGCCCTACCCCAGCACGCGTTCCCATCCATTCAATAAGTTCATTTGCTTGACGATTAAAACTTCGTTCAGCAGCATCTTGCCAGCTTAAACCTTCTGATAAATTAAAAGTTTTTACATCAACAACACTACCACTTTTGTAACGTTGCAAACGAACTCCTTTACCTCGATTCATTTCTGGCATTTGCTCAATGGGGAAAATAAGCATTTTACGATTTTCTCCCACCACTGCAACGTGATCACCATTAACTGGAATGCACAGTTTCATCTGATCAGGAGACTTCACATTCATAACTTGCTTTCCTTTGCGTGTGTTGGCAATCACATCAGATTCTGAAACAATAAAACCATTTCCAGACGACGAAACCAAAAGCAATTTTTCCTGTACGTTACAAACAAATGCTGTCAAAATATCGTGCTCATCTTCCATATCAACTAAAATACGAATTGGATCACCATGCCCCCGTCCTCCAGGTAACGTATTTGCATTAATTGTAAAAAATTTTCCGCCCGTACTGATCACGATAATTTTATCGGTCGTGAATGCTGAAAAAGCTATTTTTAAGCAATCATCTTCTTTAAAAGAAAGTGTTTTATAATCACTCAAATGTCCCTTCAATGCACGAACCCAACCTTTTTCAGAAATAACAATAGTCACTGGTTCTTTTTCAATCATTGCTTGATGAATTTCATCAACATTATGTCTTGGAGCTTCTTCAAACGTCGTTCGTCTTTTGCCCAAAAATGTTTCAGAACCAAAAGTTTGACGAACTTTTATTATTTCCTTTGAAATTGCTTTCCACTGTTCTGTGTGGGAATCTAAAAGACTTTGTAATTGCTCTTTTTCATTTTTTAGAGCTTCAAATTCCTTACGAATTTCAAGATGTTCAAGTTTTCGTAAAGAACGCAAACGCATATTAAGAATAGCTTCAGCTTGAATTTCCGTTAATTGAAAACGTACAATTAACTCTTTTTTTGGCTCATCTTCTTCACGAATAATTTGGATGACTTCATCAAGATTTAAATATGCAGTAAGATAACCATGTAAAATTTCTAATCGACGATCAATTTCATTCAATCGATAATTCGAACACCGAACAAGTACTTCTTGGCGATGATTCAGCCACTGTTGTAAACTTTCACGCAAAGAAAGAACATTAGGAATTTTTCCTAAAGTCAATACATTAAGATTAAGAGGAAATCTTACTTCAAAATCAGTTAATTTAAAAAGCGACTCCATCAAAAGATCAGGATCAATCGTACGGTTTTTAGGAACAAGCACAATACGAATATCTTCTGCTGACTCATCGTGAATATCTTCAAGCATTGGTAAACGTCGTGAAAGCAATAATTCCGCTGTTTTTTCAATCAATCGCGACTTTTGAACTTGATATGGAATTTCAGTGACAACAATGACATAAGAACCACGATTCCCTGTTTCTTGATGCCAACGCGAACGTAGTCGAAAAAAACCACGTCCTGTTCGATAAGATTCTTGAATGCTTTTTTTAGATTCAATTAAAATGCCACCCGTTGGGAAATCAGGTCCAAGCACAAATTGATTTAAATCTTCATCATTTGCATCAGGATTAGCAATTAAATGCAATGCTGCGTCACATAATTCAGAAACATTATGTGGTGGAATTGATGTAGCCATCCCAACAGCAATACCTGAAGAACCATTAGCTAAAAGATTAGGAAAAGCTCCAGGTAAAACAATAGGCTCTTCATCTTCTTCATTATAAGTCAAACGAAAATCAATAGCGTTTTCATTGATTCCTTCAAGCAATAACGCTGCCACTTCAGTCATACGTGCTTCCGTATAACGCATTGCAGCAGCATTATCTCCATCAATATTACCAAAGTTACCTTGTCCATCAATCAAGGGGTAACGAACAGCAAAATTCTGAGCTAAACGCACTAATGCATCATAAATAGAAGCATCACCATGAGGATGAAATTTTCCCATTACATCACCAACAATGCGCGCGCATTTAGCATAAGGTTGCCCAGGATTAAGTCTGAGTAAACGCATTGCATGAAGAATACGTCTATGCACAGGCTTCAATCCATCACGCACATCAGGCAGTGCACGATGTGTAATGGTAGAAAGCGCATAAGACAAATAGCGCTCTTGTAAAGCAGAACGCAACTCTATTGGATGGATATGTTCTTTATCGGAAAGCAAATTTATTTTATCAGACATAGCACTAAGATAGAAATTACAAAATAAAAACTATTATTCGATGAAAAAACTTTTAGTATATTTTTCATTTACAGATTATTTTACTAAAATCACATTACATCGAAAAAATATTATTACAAAAACATGCATAGACAATGTTCTCTGTTTTTCAAATAAATAAGTACTTTCCTATTAATTTCAGCAAAGAAACAGAAAAACTATTGTTAATATAAAAATCTTTTTGAAAAACAATCTTGAAAGAACTGGAATAAAAAACAGATAGAAAACTTTTGTAGAATAAATGCGACAAAAACCGATATTTCTTGCAAGATCTAAAAACCTATAATCAGCAACAACACGGCCTTATCATATTTAAACGACAAACAAATCTCCCCTCTGCTAATTTCTCATCTCCAGAAGCATAACAACAACTCTTTATCAAGTATTTTTAACAGGCGGAACAATTCGAATTCCTAGATCATGTAACTGTGTAGCAGAAACATCAGATGGAGCACTCATCAAAAGATCGAACGCTTGCTGATTCATCGGGAATAAAGAAATTTCACGTAAATTTTTTACACCTTGTAAAATCATAATAATGCGATCAATACCTGCTGCCATACCGCCATGTGGAGGAGCACCATAATGAAATGCACGATAAAGTCCTCCAAAACGTTCTTCTACGACGTCTTTAGAAAGACCAACAAGATCAAAAACTTTAAGCATCATTTCTGGAGAATGATTACGGATTCCTCCTGATGCAATTTCATAACCATTGCACACAAGATCATATTGGAAAGCCTTAAGAGTAAGAGGATCTTGATTATCAACAGCATCTTGTCCCCCCTGAGGCATGGAAAAAGGATTATGTGCGAAATCAAGTTTTTTCTCATCTTCATTCCATTCAAAAAATGGAAAATTAACAATCCATGCCAATGAAAAACATTCAGTATCAATAAGGCCTAGTTCTTCTCCTGCTCGTGTACGAGCAGCACCAGCAAAAGCTGCAATTTTTTTTGGATTTCCAGCAACAAAAAAGCAAGCATCACCACTTCCAAGTCCAAGTTGAACACGAATAGCTTCTGTTTTTTGTTCACCAATATTTTTAGCGATAGGACCTGCTCCTTCAAAGGTTTCATTTTCCTTACGCCAAAAAATATAACCAAGTCCTGGCTGTCCTTCACTTTGTGCCCATATATTCATTCGATCGCAAAAAGCCCGACTCCCACCCGTTTTAGCAGGAATAGCCCACACTTGTGAATTTTGATCATCAGCAAGAATTTGAGCAAAAACTTTAAAACCAGAATCACGAAAATGTTGTGAGACGTCTTCCATAATAATTGGATTCCGTAGATCAGGTTTATCTGAACCATATTTCCGAATCGCTTCATCATACGAAATACGAGGAAATTTCTGAGTCACAGATTTTCCATCTGCGAACTCTTCAAAAACAGAACGCATAATAGGTTCCATCGTTGCTAGAACATCTTCTTGTTCAACGAAACTCATTTCAATATCTAACTGATAAAATTCACCTGGAAGACGATCTGCGCGTGGATCTTCATCTCTAAAACAAGGAGCTATTTGAAAATAGCGATCAAAACCAGACATCATTAATAATTGCTTATATTGCTGAGGCGCCTGAGGAAGTGCATAAAACTTACCCTGATGAATACGACTTGGAACTAAAAAATCTCGTGCTCCTTCTGGTGATGATGCTGTTAAAAGTGGTGTCGTGAATTCTGTGAAACCATTTTCCTGCATATGTCGTCTCATCGAAGAAATAATTTCCGTACGGCGCATGATATTTTTGTGCATAGTTTCCCGACGTAAATCAAGAAAACGATATTTCAAACGCATATCCTCTGGATAATCAGGTTCTCCAAAAACAGGTAAAGGAAGTTCATCAGATTTTGAAAGGATTTCAACTTCTTGAGCAAAAATTTCAATCTCACCCGTTGGAAGAGAGGCATTAATAACATCCTCAGAACGTGCACGCACTTCTCCATCCACACGAATAACCCATTCAGCACGAACTTTATCAATGATTTTAAAAGCCGGCGAAGCAGGATCAACAACAATTTGTGTGATTCCAAAATGATCGCGCAAATCAACAAAAAGAATCCCACCATGATCGCGAACACGATGAACCCACCCTGAAAGACGAACCTGAATTCCTACGTCGCTTTTACGAAGAGCGGCGCAATTATGACTGCGATAACGGTGCATAGTTTTTGCCTTTGGTTATAATTGTTTTTTCTTGTTATAATTGTTTTATACGTATTACAAACGCTTTTTAATCATAATTTGTCAAGATATGACTACAAAGATTAAAAAAACAATATCAAAGACAAATTAAATCGACTTTGTTATACTGAGATTTTTGTTATACTAAGATAATGAAACTTATTACACAAACAACTGATCTCGAAAAAGCTATTACAACTTTACGTAATTCTGATTTTGTAACAGTAGATACCGAGTTTATCCGCGAAACAACTTTTTGGCCTCAATTGTGCTTGATTCAGCTTGCATCACCAAATGCTACCGTGCTTATTGATCCTATATCACCCGATATTAACTTACAGCCATTTTTTGACCTAATGAAAGATGATAAAATTGTTAAAGTTTTTCATGCGGCTCGGCAAGACATTGAAATTATTTATCATCTTGGAGGAGTTATTCCTTACCCTTTATTTGACACACAAGTAGCGGGATCAATTTGTGGTTTTGGTGATTCTATTTCTTATGATCAAATTGTACAACATTGTACTGGACACCATCTTGATAAATCTTCTCGCTTTACAGACTGGAGTTGTCGCCCTCTTTCCGAAAAACAACTCCTCTATGCACTTGCCGACGTTACATATTTAAGAGACGTATACCTTTCATTGAAAACACAATTAGAAAAAAATAAACGCCTTCACTGGATAAATGACGAAATAGCATCACTTTTAACACCAAAAACCTATGACATACCAGAAGATGAAGCATGGACAAAAGTAAAAGGAAAAGTCAAAAAACCTCGTGAGCTTGCTGTATTACAAAAAATAGCAGCTTGGCGTGAGCGCGAAGCAAAAGAGCATAATATTCCGCGTCGTCATATCCTAAAAGATGAATGTCTCATAGAAATTGCAATACAACAACCAAAAGATGAATCAACTTTGCAACGGTTGCGGGGTTTCAACAAAAATTGGAATCGTTCATCATCAACCATGCAAACACTTCTCAAAGCTATCCATGAAGGCTTAAAAGTTGATTCAGATAACTTGCCTACACTGCCTAAGCATAATGTTATCAAAGCTAAAACAACTGCAGCAATTGATCTTCTTAAAGTTCTATTAAAGCTTGTTGCTAATGAGAATAGCATTGCTCCCAAAATTATTGCAACTTCTAGTGATCTAGAAAAAATTGCCAACGGCACTGGAACACACAATATACCCGCTATGAATGGGTGGCGTTATGAAATATTTGGTAAAAAAGCTGAACAATTACTTAAAGGTCAAATAGGACTTTATTTTAACAATGAAAAAATAAAAATCAAATACCTCTAATCGATAGAGAGTTTTTCCAAGAGCAGTACACATCCATCAAATAAATTAAAATATTTTTAGAATAAAATAATAAAAAAACTTAAGATATTTCAAAGATCACAGGTAACTTTATTATTTTTGATAATTGCTTTAATCGCCCAAGAGGTCGCTCACCAATTAAATCCGCATAGCGCACTGGAATATGTAATGTAATACAATCTTTTTTCTTCTCCCACAATAAATTAGGTAAAACGCCTTCAATAGAAGTACTGAAGAGACTTGCTATCCGCATAATGCCACCAAGAATGCGCGCTTTTTCCATAATATCAACGGTTGCTAATTTGAAAAGAGTTGGAAGCTCTTTATCAGAAAATAAACCTGCATTGCGAAAAAAAACTGACAATGCAGCATAAATGCGCCCTTCATGAGAAATTCCTGGATAAGACCCCAATGCTATTTGATTAGCAGCTTCATTCCCTCGATAATCTGGATGTATACGCCAGCCAATATCAGCAAGAAGACACGCAGCTTTACGATAACGATATTCATTTTCAATTTCTGAAATTTCAAAAGCCTCAAATGCATTTGTAGTAAAATTAATGAGCTCTTCTGCTTGCTTTGGTGAACGTGCCCGTAAAATAGCCATTTCCGCACATGCTGCAATTAAAGGATCTGATGCACGCACTTGTTGCGATAGTTTGGAATACACAAAACCTTCACGAACTCCAGCTCCAGAAAAAACTATTTTTTTAAACCCCATATATTGTATAAGTTCAATAAGAACAACAGCTCCATAAGCCAGAAGTTGACGACGGTTTTTTGAAATCGTTGAAATTCCTTTTATCGTATTAATATCATCACTCACAACAAGATGCAGAAAATCTTTCATTTCATGTGCATCAACTTCATAGCCATGCACAACAGGTAAACCGTAGTTTGTTGCCATCATATGAAACTTAGCTAAATTACGCCAAGTTCCCCCAACTGCATAAAAATAAGGCGCTCCAACTTCAGAGAGATGAGAAACTTTACAAAGTGTTTCACGTACAATTTTTTCTGCAGTAACAATATTATTGTTCGACATATACTGCAGCCGTAACCCTCCTAACGGAAGTGTTATTCCTTTCCCCACATCAGAATTATCAATATTAATAAGTTCAAGACTTCCACCACCAAGATCACCAACAACACCTTTTGGTTGATAAAAGGTAGAGATTACTCCATAGGCTGAATAAAGAGCTTCTTCATTTCCCGAAAGAATATATATTTTATTTTGCAAAATGTGCTCAGCATTTTGAATAAAAACCTGCCCATTTTTCGCTTCTCGCGCTGCTGCTGTTGCTAAAGTATAAATTTCATTGACGCCAATTTGTTGACAGAGTGCACGAAATCGCTTCAATGTTTGCAATGCTCTTTTAATTGATTTTTCTTCTAAAAATCCAGTTTTTGCAACACCTTGACCAAGACCACAAAGAATTTTTTCATTAAATAAAACTGTTGGCGAACGAACAAGACCTTCATAAACAACAAGCCGAATAGAATTCGAACCAATATCGATAACAGCAACTGGCTTACGCCCTTTCAATCGACCCTGAGCACTTGTATACGTCATTCAGTTTCAGTCTTTATGTATTTTACCCGCTGGCGACGCAATTTAATCAAATGCGAAGCAGAAGATAAGAAAGATTGCTCCCATTCTGAAAGCCCCACATCCATCATAAAATACTCCTGCGCATTAAACGGGATCTCACCTCTTTGCAATATCACACGTTTTGATGTTCCATCGCTCAATATATCAAAGCTTTGTTGGTTATCAAGAATATTAGCCAACATAATCTGCGAAAGAACTTTATGATGAACTGTTTTATTCAAAGCTGGAATTAACACTTCAACACGGTGATCAAGATTACGAGGCATCATATCGGCTGATCCAAAATAAACAATGGCATTTTCATTGGGCAAATCTCCACCATTTCCAAAACAAAAAATACGGCTATGCTCAAGAAAACGCCCTACAATTGATTTAACACGAATATTTTGTGAAATTTTTGGAATACCAGGCCGCAAACAACATATTCCACGCACAATTAAATCAATTTGCACACCCGCTTGACTAGCACAATACAGAGCATCAATAATTTCAGGATCAACTAATGAATTTACTTTCATCCAAATAGCCGCAAATAAACCTTGTTGAGCATTATTAATCTCACCCTCGATATGCTGAAGAATACGACTCCGCAATGTTAATGGCGAAAAAGCAATTTTCATTGGCTCATTTGGTCGCGCATATTTAGTAATATAATTAAACAATAATGCAACATCACGACCGATATCATCATTTGCACTAAAAAAAGAAAGATCCGTATAAATTTTAGCTGTTATAGGATGATAATTTCCAGTTCCAAGATGAACATAAAAACGCAGACGATTTTCTTCTTGCCTTACTACAAGCGACATTTTAGCATGCGTCTTAAGTTCAATAAAACCAAAAACGACCTGAACACCAGCGCGCTCAAGATCACGAGCCCAACGAATATTCGCCTCTTCATCAAAACGTGCTTTAAGCTCCACCAAAGCAGTTACAGACTTACCGCGTTTAGCCGCATCAATTAAAGCAGCAACAATTGGACTATCATTTGATGTTCGGTAAAGTGTTTGCTTAATTTCAACAACATTGGGATCATCGGCAGCTTGACGTAAAAATTGTACAACAACACCAAATGACTCATAAGGATGATGAATAATAATATCTTTTTCACGAATAGCTGCAAAACAATCATCATCATACGCACGAACATATCCAGATAAACGAGGAGTATAGGGAACAAACTTTAAATCATCGCGCGTAATAGACGTAATTTCTGATATCATATTCAGTGCCAACAATCCATCTAGCACACTGACACAATGATAAGGTGCCGCAAGTTTACTTGTGATAAATTGACGCAACTTTTTAGGCATTTTTGCATCAAATTCTATTCGAATAACCTGTCCACGACGACGCCTTTTTAATGCATTTTCAAAAAAACGAACGAGGTCTTCAGCCTCTTCTTCCACTTCAATATCGCTATCACGGATCACTCTAAATGTACCAAATCCTTCGACTTGATAACTAGGAAACAAGCGACAAGAAAAAAGATTAATAATGTCCTCAAAAGCAATAAAACGAAAAACATCTCCATTTTGAGGAAGCAAGACAAAACGCTTCAAATTGGCTGGTATACGGACTAAAACAGTCATAGAAGATTGATGAATAGATTCAAATAATTGGAACGCCATAAAAAGAGTTAAATTGGGAACAAATGGAAAAGATGAAGAAGGATCAACTGGTAAAAATGTTAAAGAAGGAAAAATCGCATCAAAAAAGTATTTCTCAAGCCATAATCTTTCCACCAATGAAAGTTTATCAGAATCAATAATTTCAATATTATGTTGTTTCAACTCATCACGCAAAACACATAATTCTTTCTGTTGCTGAATCTGCAAATGTGAAATCTTAGCAAGCACTAACTCGAGCTGTTCTTGTGGTGTGTGTCCATCTGCACTACGTTCTGTAATCTCAGCACGAATTTGAGCAACAAGCCCAGCAACACGAACCATAAAAAATTCATCAAGATTTTTTGCTGAAATTGACAGAAATTGTAATCGCTCTAAAAGAGGATGCTTTGGATTAGCAGCTTCCATCAATACACGATTATTAAATTCCAACCACGAAAATTCCCGATTCACAAATCGCGTTGAATCTTTCATTGTTATATCATACACAGAAATTTTATCTGTCACGGCTTGTTTCATATATTTAAGTTAATTTGCCTTTGTCCCTGCTTATCTATAGTCAAAATAATTTAAAATCATTTTTAAATTTGCAAATTGTCTTGAATAGCATCTTATACTATAGTCAATTGCATTACAAACCAATTAAGATAAGATATTGATTGACATCATACCTTATTCAAATAATTTGCTTGGAGTTTGCCCATATGGCTGATCACCACATTCTTTATTTCCAAAATAACCACGGATATAAAACAATCGAAATCGGTGTAAAAGAATTTATGTGTATAGGAGCAACGCAGCCCTTCGATCATCCTCACATTTTCATAGATATGGGGGCTGCTGATGAAAAAATTTGCCCTTATTGTTCAACGCTTTATCGTTATAACCACTCATTACCACACCGCAAAACAAATCCAGATGGATGTTTATATAATGCGGATAATACCTTATAGCCTATTTCTTATTTTCACAGGATGAAGTGGTCAAAAAATAAATCACCGATCATTATTGGAGGAGGAATTGCAGGGCTCAGCTCTGCTTTAGCACTTGCTCATAAAGGTATTGCCAGCACTATTATCGAGAAACGTCAACAACTCGATAATATAGGATCCGGTATTCAACTTACTCCAAATGCAACATGTATTTTAGCACGTTGGGGAATTCTTGATAAATTAACAGAAGAAGGTGTGAAGCCACATTTTCTTGAATTAAGGGATGGCGTATCTTTAAAAACACATTTACATATTGATCTCATTGATTTATCTAAAAATCGCTGGGAAAAGCCGTATATTACAATTCATAGGGCAAACTTACAAAAAATTTTATATAATGCTGTTATTGAAAACCCTCTCATCACACACAAAATGGGTGAAGCTATTATTTCATCTCATCAAATAGAAAATAACAATATTAGTATAGAAACAATAAAAACAGACAAATTGACAGAAATACAACAACACCAATTTTACTCAACTTCCCTTCTTATTGGATGTGATGGTGTTTGGTCAAAATTACGAGAATTTCCTCCTTTTTATGAAAAAGCTGATTTTAGTGGCTTTACTGCGTGGCGTGCAACAACCACATTTGAAAATCTTCCTCAAAATTTTCGCTCTACATTGCAAAATAAAAATACAGTTATTGCTTGGATGGGCCCCAAAAGTCATCTTGTTGCTTACCCTATTCAACCTGAAAAGATTTTTAATTTTGTTGCAATCACCCATGGAAAAAATCCAGGAAAAGAATGGATGAAAAAAGGAGAAAAAGCAAAACTCAAATCTTATTTTAAAAACTGGAATTCTCATATTTTTGAAATTTTTGACTCTCTTGATGAATGGAGTTATTGGCCACTATTTGAAATGAAATATAATCGCTTTAGGGGCTTAGAAAAGCAAGTATTTGTTGGTGATTGCGCACATGCGGCTCTCCCTTTTGCAGCTCAAGGCGCTGCAATGGCAATAGAAGATGCGGCTACATTAGCGGAGGTACTGTCACTTAATAATCTTTCATTAATTGAAGCGACTTCATTTTATGAAAAAATACGTAAACCTCGCATTACTGCCGTAAAAAAACGTGGAAATTTTAATCGATTCACTTACCATGCTACTGGTCCCATAGCAGTTGCTCGTAATCTCATCATGAAAATGCGCACATCAGAAAATATCATTGCAGGCCTTGATTGGCTTTATACTTATGATGCTATAGATGTAACAAAAATGCTATTATCAAAAAATCTAAAATAAATCTTTTAAAATCTTAATCTATTTTAAATCATTCAATATAAATACAAAAATGCAACTTCAAACCAGAGAATTGCAAATCTATCGATTTAAATTGATTTAATTTAATTCTACAGCAACAACACCATGAAGTGTTTTCATAGCACTTGCTATACGTGAATTAACTTTGTACCGATTGGGAAGTGCAATTTCAACTTCTCGTAACCCATCTTCTTGGAGGAAAACAATCGCGACTTCTCCATTCCCGCTGGATTTTAAATTTTGTTCAATTTGTGAAAGTATATCAACCGTTTTTATAAAAAGACGCATCATTTTATGATCATATAATGATTCATCTTCCAAAGACTTAACCGCTTCAATACGCAAACTAATCCCTTCAGAACGATTTTCTGCACTCACCTCCACGATAAAAGATTTTCCTGGCTCTAGCATATCTCCATAAAGAGAAAGCCCTTCAGAAAATAGAACCGCCTCATATTGTCCGCTTCTATCAGAAAACTGAATAATTCCCATTTTCTTACCAGATTTTGTTTTACGAATTTGTTTTGCAACAACAGTTCCAGAAAGCCGTGCAGCTGTTGCACCTGCTTTTACAGCATTAGAAAAGTGATCCCAAGTCTGCACACGTTTTTTAGCAAGAACAGCTTGATACTCATCTAAAGGATGAGCAGAAAAATAAAAACCAATGACCTGAAATTCACGATAAAGTTTATCAGCTGGAGACCAAGGATCTGCCTGCGATAGATGCAAAGGTTCTTTCAGCCCATTCGCCATCTTAAAGATATCAGTTTGCCCACTAGATTTGTTATCAAGAATGCGAGTAGCACGTGCATTAAAAATTTCAAGACTCGCTAATAAAACTTCACGAGAAACGTTAAAACAATCAAGAGCTCCCGCGTAAATTAAACTTTCCATCGCACGCTTATTAACAATATGGGGATCAATCCGCTCACAAAAGTCCTCCAAATCTCTAAAAACTCCATTCTCACGACAAGCGACAATATGGTCAACAGCTGCATCGCCTACTCCTTTAATGGCAGAAAGAGAATAGTAAATACAATTTTCACCAACTTCAAAAAGGCGATATGATGTTTGTACAGAAGGCGCAATAACTTCAATTCCTAGCCTTAA
The DNA here is from genome assembly GCF_026929975.1 of Bartonella sp. F02. Lineage (GTDB taxonomy): Bacteria > Pseudomonadota > Alphaproteobacteria > Rhizobiales > Rhizobiaceae > Bartonella. Next base: position 67,554 of record NZ_JANHOK010000002.1, on the reverse strand, counting down.
AGCTTCACGCCTAAAATCATTCAACTTATCTGTATTTGTCATATCATATGTCATAGAAGCAGCCAGAAATTCAATGGGATGATGGGTTTTCATGTAAGCTGTTTGATATGAAACAAGAGCATAAGCGGCAGCATGTGATTTATTAAAACCATAATCTGCAAATTTTGCTAAAAGATCAAAAATAATATCGGCTTGCTCTTTATCAATTCCACCATCAACAGCTCCATTTACAAAACGCGCGCGCTGTTTTTGCATTTCTGAGTGAATCTTTTTTCCCATTGCACGACGCAACAAATCTGCTTCTCCAAGAGAATAACCAGAAAGAACTTGAGCAATTTGCATGACTTGTTCTTGATAAACAATAACGCCTTGTGTTTCCCTAATTAAATGATCTATTTTAGGATGAATAGAAGAAATTTCTTCTTCTCCATGCTTACGTGCATTATAGGTCGGAATATTCTCCATCGGACCAGGACGATAAAGCGCTACCAACGCAATAATATCTTCAATACAGTCTGGCTTCATCCCAATAAGCGCCTTACGCATACCAGCACTTTCAACCTGAAATACACCAACTGTCTCACCACGCGCCATCATAGCATAAGTTTCCTCATCATTAAGAGGAATACGGGATAAATCTATTTTTATGCTTTTTCGTGCCACAAAATCCACGGCCATTTTTAAAACCGTAAGTGTCTTTAAACCAAGAAAATCAAATTTTACTAATCCAGCTTGTTCAACACACTTCATATTAAACTGGGTAACGGGCATATCAGAACGTGGATCTCGGTACATAGGAACAAGGTCTGATAGTGGACGATCCCCAATAACAATTCCTGCAGCATGTGTTGATGCGTGACGGTACAGCCCTTCCAATTGAAGTGCTATATCCAACATACGTCCAATAAGAGGATCTTTTTTCTTTTCTTCTTTAAATTTTGGTTCATCCTGAATCGCTTGTTCTAATTCAATATTACTACCAGGTGTAGAAGGAACCAATTTTGTCAAATAATCAACTTGACGATAAGGAATTTCTAGAACACGCCCAACATCACGCAATACAGCACGTGCTTGTAATTTACCAAAGGTAATAATTTGAGCAACTTGATCACGACCATATTTTTCTTGTACATAACGAATAACTTCTTCGCGTCTTTCTTGACAAAAATCGATATCAAAATCCGGCATAGAAATACGGTCGGGATTCAAAAAGCGTTCAAATAAAAGAGAAAAACGCAATGGATCAACATCAGTAATAGTCAATGCATAAGCAACAAGTGAACCAGCACCAGATCCACGCCCTGGACCAACGGGAATATCGTGAGCCTTTGCCCATTTAATAAAGTCAGAAACGATAAGAAAGTAGCCAGAAAACTGCATACGTGTAATAACTGAAATTTCATAATCAAGCCGCTGTTCATAGTCTGCAATCGTATAGCCTTCAGCTATACCAATCGTTTCAAGACGCATTTTTAAACCTGATTTAGCCTGATTTAACAATTCTCTATTCTCTGCTTCTAAAACAGAACTCGAATCTGAAGACTGTTCTATAAAGCGAGGCAAAATTGGCTCTCGTGTTGGCGTAAAAGCATGGCAGCGTAATGCAATCTCAACACTATTTTCCAAAGCTTCAGGAAGATCTGAAAACAATGAAATCATTTCGTCTTGCGACTTTAAATAATGATCTTGCGTTACACGTTTACGATCTGGATTAGAAACAATTTGTCCTTCTGCAACCGCCATGAGTGCATCATGGGCTTCATATCCGTTTTTATCTCTGAAAAAAGCCTCATTGGTCGCAACAAGAGGAATTTCGTGAGCATAAGCCAATTCAACAAGCATTTCTTCTATTTTTCGATTGTACGCACCATGTCGTTGTAATTCAACATAAAGACGATCACCAAAAATTTTTTTCAAATACGTTAAACGTTCAACAGCTTGCTCTTGCTTATCCTCCTCCAAAGCAGAATTAATAGGACCTCCTCGTCCTCCCGTTAAAGCAATAATTCCTTCATTTTGCGACAGAAGCCAATCAACTTTAATATGAGGAGGATCAACATCTTTTTTATCAAGATAAGCACGACTAACAAGATGAACTAAATGAGCATAGCCTATTTCGCTTGCAGCAAACAGAACAATAGAGGAAACATTACAAGGATATTGCTTTTTAACTAGATGCGAATGATGATGTGTATCACAAAAATCAACTGCAAGCTGGCAACCAATAATCGGTTGAATACCATGAGCAAAACAACTTTGTGAAAACTCTAAAGCACCAAATAAATTATTCGTATCCGTAATAGCAATCGCTGGTGCATGATCTGAAAGTGCATGCTGAATAATTTGCTTTATTTTTAAAGCTCCTTCAAGAAGTGAATAAGCTGAATGTACTCTCAAATGAATAAAACGAGGAAGGGAATTTTTTCTTTCCAGTGTTTTACTTTTTGTTTCTGACACTTTCATAATTTCCCATCATCTAATACATGCTAAACTGCGCTGATTATATATCTTACTACAAAAAAATATTAGTTTCTCAAGTTAATCTATAATTAAAACAAATATCTATAACCACAATAAGCAGGCTTATAAAAATAACAAATAGCGCCCTTCACCAAATAAATTATTGATCTACATCATATTTTCTGTCACAATTTTGATGAATTTATTATTCAAATGTTTACTTTTTTATTTAAGGATTAAAATAAATAATATAATTTTCTCTCATACGCCAAATAAATGGGCTTCTGTAAACTCTTGTGAACAGTCAGAAAAACAAAGAGCAGGTTGATTTTTTATGCGTCCAAGCCTTATTGACCCTCTTTTCTCTCCTATCCATACCCTTTCGAGAATTAACTCAAAAACATGTGATCTATTAGCTAGGGTTTTAAACGTTAATCCTACACAACGATCCCCTACGATTATCGACCTTCTTTTATTAATGCCGCATTCCGTTATAGATCGTAGAAAATGCCCCAATATTTCTTGTGCACAAGAAGGAACCATTGTTACTCTTGAAATTATTATAGATCAGCACCAGCCTCCTCCTTCCAGTCGCAATAGATTACCTTATCGGGTTATTGGTTATGATAACACAGGAACAATCACTTTAGTCTTTTTTCATGCTCAGCGTTCTTGGTTAGAAAAACAACTCCCAATAGGAAAAAAAGTAATTGTATCAGGAAAAGTTGAACGTTTTAACGGAAAACTTTCAATGGTTCACCCTGATCATATCATTGCGAATGAACAACTCAATCAGATACCATTAATAGAACCTGTTTATTCTTCTACTGCTGGACTATCAACAAAAACATTAAGACGAACAATAAAAAACGCTCTTGATTATATTCCACTCTTACCAGAATGGATAGAACAAAGTATAAAGGAGCAGCAAAAATTTTCTTCTTTTTCTGTTTCTTTGCATCGTATCCATACGCCCATAGATCCAAACGACTTAGATTTAAAAAGTACGGCACGCAAACGTCTTGCTTATGATGAACTTCTTGCAAATCAATTAGCTCTTGGTCTTGTGCGTTTAAAAACGAAATCTCTTTCAGGGATTTCACGTCCTCCAACAGGACACTATACTGAAAAACTTCTTAAAGCTTTGCCGTTTCAACTCACAAATGAACAAATAAAAGCTATAAAAGATATTGAAAATGATCTAGCATCATCTGAGCCTATGTTAAGACTCCTTCAAGGAGATGTAGGAGCAGGAAAAACTGTCGTAGCACTGATGGCAATAGCTCAAATAGCTGAAAATTCAGGACAATCCGCTTTAATGGCACCAACAGAAGTTTTAGCACGACAGCATTTTGCCACGATTGCTCCTCTTGCCGAAAAAATTGGTTTGCAAACAACTCTTTTAACAGGACGAGAAAAAGGAAAATTGCGTGCCAATATTCTAAGCAATATCCTATCTGGTCAAACATCTATCATCATTGGAACACATGCTTTAATACAAGAAGGAGTTAACTATAATAATCTTGCTTTAGCTATTATTGATGAACAGCATCGCTTTGGTGTAAATCAGCGTCTTTCTCTAGCGACCAAAGGTAATAAACCTGATATGCTTATGATGACCGCAACTCCTATTCCGCGGACACTGGTATTAACAACTTACGGTGATATGGATGTATCACAAATTACAGAAAAACCAAAGGGACGACAACCAATTACGACAGTAACAATTCCCCTAGATCGAATTAATGAACTTATAGAACGAATTGCAACAATTATAGAAAAAGGTGAAAAAATTTATTGGATTTGTCCCTTAGTGGAAGAATCCACCAGTCGTGAACTTACTTCAATTGAAAGCCGTTTTGCTATATTGCAGGAAAGATTTGGCTCTTGTGTTGGCATGATACACGGAAAAATGTCTGCTGATGAAAAAGACGCTGCGATGACATCATTTAAATGTGGAAATATACGCATTTTGATTGCAACCACAGTTATCGAAGTAGGAATAGATATTCCTGATGCTTCTATTATCATCATTGAGCACGCGGAACACTTTGGCCTATCACAACTCCATCAATTGCGTGGACGAGTTGGACGAGGAGAAAAAAAATCATCTTGTATTCTGCTCTATAAAAATCCACTCACAAAAACAGCAGAAGAACGCCTCAATATTATACGCAATACAGAAGACGGATTTAGAATCGCCGAAGAAGATTTACGTTTGCGGGGTGGTGGTGAGCTTCTTGGAACAAAACAATCCGGTATGCCTGAATTTCATATAGCAAATCTTGTAGCCCATAGTGATCTTTTATCCATAGCAAGAACAGATGCACGTTTATTTTTACAAAATGACGCAACTCTCGATTCAGAAAGAGGGCAAGCTTTACGCTTGCTCCTTCATCTTTTTGGACGAGATGACGCCATTCAGCTTTTACGCGCAGGCTAAACTTATAAAATGGTTTTTAAGAAGACATCTCCTTCTTTCAAATGTACAAACCACTCTGTAATTTCAACTCTTTCTTACTCTCTTTATAAAAAAGCAATGAGTTATTACATTGAAATTATAAGCATCTTAAACCAAGTTTTATTTCGAAGTTCCGCTTAACCTTCTATCCATCATGTTTGTGTATTTGTTTTTTTATCCCACAGATGAAAAATAAACAAAGCTAAACTATAAGCAGAGCTAACGATGAATTTTGCATGTTCTAATTCTGGTATATACAGTCCCATGCCTTGCCCAGATGCTAAACGAGCATAAGAACACAAAGCAGCAATTCCTTCTACAACTCTCTTTATACCCTGACCAATTTTATGAGGATCATCATTTTGTTTTACAGAAGCAGGAGTTTGTATAACATCCTGTGCAGAAACATGATCCTGTACAACAGAATGATCTTCTGTTGACTTAATATCTAAATATTCGGAAACAACTTCCCATAAACTGTACAAATCTTGACTTAATGGAGCTTTAAGTTTTTCTATTTCTATGCAAACTTTACAAATTGACTCAAGAATATTACACGCTGCCAAAATAGCTTCTAATGGCTTAGATTCTAAATTTTTCAACGCTTTTTCAAATTCATATTTAACAGATTCAACATCTTTTTGATAAATTGCATTTTTTAATTCTTGAATCGATAAAAACTCTCCAGAACTCGCGCTTAATGTTTGCAAAACACCTTCTAATGCTAATTTTAGCTCTTGTCTTTTTTGAGATTGTTCTAAAAGAAATTTGTCCGAATCCGACAAACTATCCTTTTCAGAAGAATCTCCGCATTTTTGTTCAGGGATTTTCTTATAAAATTCAACAATTTTTTCTAATATTTCCCATGGATGTTTACAAAAATTATTCGCCCTCGTTAAAAATTCCAGTACCTTTTCCGCTTTATTATAAAACTTAAACTCATAAGGGTTACCAGGAACCCCAGCACCGAAAAAAATTTCATTAATACTCTTATGCGTTTCGCATTCAGGCATTTTTTTTGCTAAAGACAGAATTACTGACGTAGGTATTTTATCATTCATAGTTATCACCAGTTAAATACAAAATGATATAATATAAAATACAAAATATCAATAAAATACTCACTATAAAAATCTTTAAATTGAAATAAGATGCCAGCTTTATGTTCTCATACAAAATGCCTTGTATCGTAGGAAGAACTTATCTGACAGAATATCATTCATTACATCATAAAACGTTTTACAAAAATTCTACCTTATTTTTCAGTTTTCATATCATAAACATTTAAACCAAAATTAATAATAACTCAGAACAATAAATAATTATTTGATAAAAATATTAAGAGAAAAAACAATTATTATTCTACAGTAACTGATTTTGCTAAATTGCGTGGTTGATCGACATCTGTTCCCAATAAAACAGCTGTATGATATGCAATTAATTGAATAGGCACAGCATAAATAATTGGTGCTATAAATTCTGAAACATCTGGCAAAATAATAGTCGACAATGAATTAAGATTAGCTTCCGCCGCTCCTCTTTTATCCGTTATCAAAATAACACGACCATTACGCGCTGCTACTTCCTGCATATTAGAAAAAGTTTTTTCAAACCATTTATCATATGGCGCAACAACAATAACCGGTATTGTTTCATCAACAAGAGCAATTGGCCCATGCTTCAATTCTCCTGCTGCATAACCTTCCGCATGAATATAAGATAATTCTTTCAATTTCAGCGCTCCCTCCAAAGCAATTGGATAAGAAGTGCCACGCCCAAGATAAAGAACACCTTTTACATGTGTTAAATCACGACATATTCGTTCAATCTGATGATCTAATTTTAAAACTTCGTTTAAAATTCGTGGAACTTCTGCCAATTGATGAACAAGCTGTTGTTCTACTTTTTTTGAAAGATATCCGCGTTGTTTAGCTGCACTAAGTGCCATTGATGCAAGTGTTGATAATTGACAAATAAAAGCTTTAGTTGAAGCAACCCCGATTTCTGGTCCTGCTAATGTTGGCAAAACAAAATCAGCTTCTCTTGCCATTGTTGATTGTGCAACATTCACAATTGTTGCTGTTTTCACACCGCGATCTCGACAATATCGCAAAGACGCCAATGTATCCGCAGTTTCACCAGATTGAGAAACAAATACTGGCAATACATCATCTGCAATAGGGGGCTCCCGATAACGAAATTCAGAAGCTACATCATTATCAACACTTAAGGCAGCAAAATTTTCAAACCAATAACGTGCAACTAAAGTTGAATAATAAGCGGTTCCACAACTTGCAAAGAGTAATCGGTTAATCTTTTTCCAATCAACAAAATTTTCAAATGAACGCACTGCGCAAGTCCCAAGATCAAGATAATGCTGCAAATTATGAGAAATAACATCAGGTTGTTCAAAAATTTCTTTACGCATAAAATGGCGATGATGTCCTTTAGAAACCAAAAAAGCATCTTCAAATAAGGTTGTAATAGGACGTTTTACTGCTTGATTATCCGCATTATAAATTGTCACTGCTTCACGTGTAAGAACAGCCCAATCTCCATGTTCCAAGTAGCTTATACGGTCTGTTAAAGAAGCTAAAGCAATTGCATCTGATCCTACGAAAAATTCACCATCTCCGTAACCAATTGCTAATGGCGAACCAGAACGAACAGCAATCATAAGATTATCTTCACCTTCAAAGATAAGAGCCATAGCAAAAGTACCTTGCAATCTTTGCCAGCTGGTTCTCGTTGCTTCTTGTGGAGAAAGACCGTTTTTTAACGCACGCGTAATTAAATGAGCAATAACTTCCGTATCTGTTTCTGTTTCAAAGATACAACCATCTTCAATAAGTTCTTTGCGCAATTCTACAAAATTTTCAATAATACCATTATGAACGACCGCAAGCCGCTCAGTCATATGAGGATGAGCATTCCGCTCTACTGCGACTCCATGCGTTGCCCAACGCGTATGACCAATCCCCAAACAACCTTCTAAAGGCATTGATTTTAATTTTTTTTCCAAATTAATAAGCTTGCCTTCAGCACGAATACGATGAAGATGACCATTATGTATTGTTGCTAAGCCTGATGAATCATAGCCTCTATATTCAAGACGCTTCAAGCCATCCATCAAATGAGATGCAACAGGTTTATTTCCAATAATTCCAATGATTCCACACATTAAAAAACTCCAATTTACATCTCAGATTTATCATAATTTTATAATATTCTTTTCTGGCTTCTTTTGCTCAAAATTGTAAAAAAATCTATACAACTATTTTGTGATGGTGATGATGAAGAACGAATTTTTATAGAATTTTAGATAACAATAAAATAGAATAAAAATAATTACTTATTCTCTTTTTTTAATAATAAACGTGCACGCAATTTTGTTGCAGCGCCTTCTTTTATAACCTGTCGAGCACGTCCAAAAGCTATACTATCTGTAGGAATATTTTCAGTAATCACGCTTCCCGAAGCAATGTAAGAACCTTTTTCTATAATCAATGGCGCAATAAGTGCGGAATTAGAACCAATAAATGCATTATCACCAATAATAGTTTTGTATTTACTGACACCATCATAATTACAAGTAATTGTTCCCGCTCCAACATTGGCATGCATACCAATTTCTGCATCACCAATATAACTCAAATGATTAATTTTAGTAGCGTCTCCTATTTTTGCTTGTTTAATTTCACAAAAATTCCCAATCTTAACTGATTGTGCTAATTCTGTCCCATGACGCAAACGTGCATAGGGTCCTATCTGTGCATTTCTGCCAATTACCGCTCCTTCCACATAACTAAATGCGTGGATTACTGCGCCAGCTTGTACTTTGACACCTGTTCCAAAATAAACATTTGGTTCAATCACAACACCAGGTTCAATTTCTGTATCATAAGAAAAATAAACGCTTTCTGGCTTTAATATCGTAACTCCAGAAAGCATTAAATCTCGCGCTTTACGCTTTTGCCACAAAGCATCAGCATTACACAGATCAAGACAGTTATTAACGCCTACAGCATTTTCAAAAGGCACTTCAACAGTACGAATATCTAACCCTTCATGTGAAGCAATAGAAACAATATCTGTTAAATAATATTCTTGTTTTGTATTGTTATTATCAATCTTCTCTAAAAGAGAAAGTGCATATTTCCCATTAATAGCCATTATTCCACTATTACACAAAGAAATTTCTTTCTCTTCATCGCTTGCATCTTTTTCTTCTACAATAGCGACAAATTTACCATTTTTTTTGATAATTCGACCATAGCCGGTTGGGTCAGGAGCAAAAAAGCAACCCACTACAACATCTGCTCCTTCAGATAACTGTGAACGAATCCGCATCAATGAATCTGATTCAATTAAAGGAGTGTCTCCCAAAACAATAAGAACATCGTCTACACCATTTTGTAAAGCAGATCGAGCTGATAAAACAGAATGAGCTGTCCCTAAACGCTCTTTCTGTTCAAAAATCATCACATCTTCTACAGAGGACTGAACAACTTTGGTGACATCTTGAGCTCCAGCACCTACAATTACTGCCAGTTGTGAACAGCCTGCTAATTTTATTTGACGAATGACATGGCAGATAAGTGGAAATCCAGCTATTTTATGCAAAACTTTAGGAAGAGACGATTTCATTCGCGTCCCTTCACCTGCTGCAAGTACAATAGAAAGACAGTTTCTGATCATAAAATGAAACTAATGAGAAAATCCAAATAAATTCTTAATATCTTGCCAACGAACGGCTTCAATATTTCCTAAAGCAGGATAATTTTCTAAAAGCCAAAATGAAAAATTTTGCATAGAGCCTGTCAAAAACAAAACACCTGTAATAACCAAAAGGACACCGATTATTTTTTCAACTTTTCCCATATGAATACGAAAAGCTCCCAGAAATTTCATAAAACTACCTGAAAACAAAGCTGCCAATATAAAAGGTACAGCAAGACCCAACGCGTAGATCCCTAATAGCACCCCTCCTTCAACCACCGTTTCTTTTGTTCCAGCAAGCGTTATAATAGGCCCCAAAATAGGACCAATACACGGTGTCCATCCAAAAGCAAACGCCAAACCAATAACATAAGCTCCTAAAGGTCCAGAAGGTTTTGTGCTCGTTTGAAATCTTACTTCACGAAACAAAAAACTAATTCTAAAAACACCCAAAAAATTTAAACCAAAAATGATAATGACAACTCCAGCAGCAAAAGCTAACCAATCACGATAATAACTCAAAAATCGACCTATTGTGCTCGCACTGGCTCCCATTGCGACAAAAACAGTCGTAAAACCAAGCACAAAAGCAAAAACAGAAGATAAAAGCGCTAAACGTATAGAGGTTTTGTTATTTTGTTTTTCCAAACGAAAATCATCAACACTAACACCTGCCATATAACATAAATAAGGAGGAACCAAAGGTAAAACACATGGCGATAAAAAAGACAAAGCACCTGCAAAAAATACACTCAATGTTGACAACTCTACCATAAAAACTCTCTATTTATTTTCCATTTATAGCTTACATTCACAAATAACTATTCAATTCATCGAAGTATATTTTGTGGATTTGCTATCACATTTACATCTTCATCACGACCAGAGATTACCGAAAAAGATTTTTGATAAATTTGATCTTTATTTTTAGCGATTGCAATGTAATCACCTTCAACAAGAACAAGCGAAACATAAGCACCGACTGTTTCATAAATAATATCCCCAGAATTATCCGTGATAGACCAGCTTGTATCCGCTAACGCCTCCCCTCTTTCTTGACGTACCAACTTCAAAATAATTTGAGCCGCCTGATGTTGAAGAGTTACTTCTGTAATTTTACCCGCATTTACTTGAATATCCGAACGAACAGTAGCATTTATTGAACCATAGTGAGAAACAACATGGTAATTCCCCTCTTTTAAACGCACAATTGATTGAGGTTTAACATTTGATAAGATGATACCAATATCATCATTTTCCTTTTCATCTTCATATATAGTAAAAGACAACTCTTTTTTATTAATTGTACCATTCACTAATGTACTATCTAAAATAACACCACCAGCGTTCAAGGTAAAGTTTTTAACAAGATGTTGTCCACTATCTAGAATCACATGTTGCATTGCACTCGCATGACCAAAAGAAACGTGAACGATATAACTTCCTGCTTCCAAATTAAATTGTGCACTACCACCTTCGAACGTTGTAAGCAAAGGCAATTTATTATCAACCCCTAAAACGGGAGCATAAACTCGCCATATTAGTCCTTTCAGGATATTTTCATTGCTATTTGCTAATCGAGCATGCACTATGAGTTGTGTTTGAGAGTGCGAGGTTTCTTTTTCAAAACTTGGAGAATTGACAACGGAATCTTTTAATTCTTTTTGTTGATAACTTAGAATTCTTCTTTCCTCAGAAGAAGCATAATCGCCCCATACAAAAAAAAGAAACGGTATTAATAATTGAAAAATTCTGCGCAGTGTGTTTGTAGAGAGACTCATCTTTGTATTTTAACTAACAAAATAGTCTTTTCAAGAAACAATATTACTATTTTAAATCGAAAAACTAATACCACACCCACAAGATGAAGTAATATTAGGGTTATGAATTTGAAAAGATTGCCCTATAAGATCATCCACAAAATCAATTTCAGCGCCCATCATAAAAGGAAGAGATACCGAGTCAATTAAAACCATTGCCCCTTCTTTTTTAATGATGAAATCATCTTCTCCACTTTCAGAAACTAAATCATATTTATAAGAAAAACCTGAACATCCGCCTCCTTCAACAGAAATACGTAACGCTATCTTACCGGGTTCATTTAAAAGTATCTGTGCAATCCGTTTTGCAGCACAATCTGAAATATTTACACTCATTTTTCATATATCCTTGCATTGAATGATCAAGAAAGAGTATCCAAAACAGATAAAAATTTATTAATAATGGATTGATTCTAATTTAAGGTGAGAATACATAGCTTACAATGGATATAAACAATATCAATAACTCTTACCAATTTCGGGCAGCGTACAGCACAAACCCTAAAACGAGCCGAGGCAGGTTATTTTACGAACCAGAAGAAGCAATACGTACACCCTTTCAGCGAGATCGAGATCGTATTATTCACTCCAATGCATTTCGGCGTCTTAAACATAAAACACAAGTGTTTATTGTTGATGAAGATGAAAATGACCATTATCGTACGCGTCTAACACATTCGATAGAAGTTTCCCAAATTGCACGTACATTAGCCCGTGCACTCTACCTTGATGAAGATCTTGCTGAAACTATTGCACTTGCTCACGACTTTGGACACACACCTTTTGGTCATGCGGGTGAAGATGCCCTTAATGAATCAATGGCTCCTTATGGAGGCTTTGATCATAATGCACAAGCATTACGTATTGTTACAAAACTCGAACAACGTTACCCAGATTTTGATGGACTAAATCTAACTTGGGAAACACTTGAAGGACTTGTAAAGCATAATGGTCCTCTTATTGGTCCTCGTTCTAACAATAAAAAAATCCCTATCGATATTCTACAATACAATAAACAACACAATCTTGAACTTGATTGTTTTTCTGGATTAGAAGCACAATGCGCTGCTATTGCAGATGACATTGCTTATAACGCTCATGATATTGATGATGGTCTACGTTCACATTTTTTAACAATCGATCAACTCAAAAAAGTTTCATTAACTGCTTCATTATTAGAAAATATAGACCAAGAACACCCACAAATTGACTCAACTCGGCGTGGTTATGCATTGGTTCGTAAACAAATAACAGTTATGGTTAAAGATGTTATTGAACAAGCACAAAAAAATTTAGCATTGATTAAACCAACCAATGTTAATGATGTCCATCAAGCAGAACAAACCATTATTACTTTTTCTCCAACAATGACTGAACAAGAAAAAGAATTAAAAAAGTTCTTATTTGAAAATCTTTATTATCATGATCAAGTTCATAAACATCGAGATAAAGTAAAGCGCATTGTACAACAATTATTTGGCTGTTATTATGAAGATCCTAACAAAATGCCTAAGAACTGGTCTACTCAAGTCGCTTGCTTAACAGACCAAGAGCGAGCGCGACTCATTGCAGACTTTTTATCAGGTATGACGGATAATTACGCGTTAAATGAATATTCTCGATTATTCAAGCATAGCAGTAATTTCATCTGACTCATTTTAAATAAATTTGGAATTTGAATATGAATGTATTTAAAAATTTTGAAAAAAAAATAAAAAAAATATTAGAATCATCTGATATCAAAGGAAAAAATGAGAAAGATTTAGATTTATCAAAAATCACTGTTGAACCTCCACGAGATTCTTCACATGGTGATTTGTCTACAAATGCTGCTATGATATTAGCAAAATCCGTTGGACTTAGTCCACGCGTACTCGCAGAAAAAATTGCAGCACTGCTAAAAAATGATCACTCCATCGAATGGATTAACATTGCTGGTCCGGGGTTTATCAATATTAAGCTTACAAAATCATTTTGGCACACTGTATTAAAATCAATGATTGAAAAAGGAACAGCCTATGGTCGCATCCCAATAGGACAAGGGAAGCGAATTAATGTTGAATATGTATCTGCCAATCCAACGGGCCCAATGCATGTCGGTCACTGTCGTGGTGCCGTTATCGGAGATGTTCTCGCTAACTTACTCCAATTTGTTGGATATGATATTACAAAAGAATATTATATCAACGACGCTGGTGGACAAATTGAAGTACTTGCTCGTTCTGTGCTGTTGCGTTATCGTGAAGCACTTGGACAAACAGTCGATGAAATTCCAGAAGGACTTTATCCTGGTGAATATCTAATCCCATTAGGACAGTCACTTGCTCAAGAGTTTGATGATAAATTACTGACTATGGATAAAACTGAAGCTTTATCTATAGTGAAAAAACGTGCCATTGATGCAATGATGGCTATGATCCGTGAAGATTTAGCCTCTCTTAATATTTATCACGATGTTTTTTTCTCCGAAAAAACGCTTTACGAAAATGATGCGCAGGCTATTCGTAGTACAATTAATGATCTCACTTTAAAAGGATATATCTATAAAGGAACTCTTCCACCGCCTAAAGGAACAGACGTAGAAGATTGGGAACCCAATGAGCAGACCTTATTTCGCTCAACCAGTGTGGGAGATGATCAAGACCGTGTTTTAATTAAATCCGATGGTTCTTATACTTATTTTGCTGCAGATGTTGCTTATTTTCGTGATAAATTCAATCGTCATTTTGATGAGATGATTTACATTTTAGGTCTTGATCATTCTGGCTATGTAAAACGGTTAGAAGCGATGGCAAAAGCAATTACCGATAATAAAGCGCAACTAACTGTCTTTTTATGTCAATTAGTCAAGCTTTTTCGTAATGGACATCCTGTGCGTATGTCTAAAAGAGCTGGATCATTTATCACACTTCGCGATGTCGTAGAAGAAGTTGGCTGTGATCCTGTGCGTTTCATGATGCTTTATCGTAAATGTGAATCACCTCTTGATTTTGACTTTGTCAAAGTAACAGAACAATCAAAAGACAATCCTATTTTTTATGTACAATATGCAGCTGCACGTTGTCATTCAGTTTTTCGGCAGGCTCAAGAAAATCTTCTGATAGAAAATCCTTCAAACGATATAATGATTGCATGCCTAAACCAATTAACAGATGAAAATGAAATTGCATTAATCCGAAAGCTTGCTGAATATCCACGTGTCATCGAACAAGCCGTCATTCACAAAGAACCTCACCGGTTAGCATTTTATCTTTACGATCTAGCATCCCATTTCCATGGACATTGGAATAAAGGTAATGATAATCCTGATTTACGCTTTATTAAACTTGATGATAAAGAATTATCGTTAGCCAGATTGGGGTTGATTCAAGCTGTCATTAATATTTTATCATCAGGACTTACAATTATAGGTGTGAAAACACCAACAGAAATGCGTTGAAAAAGTTCTGCAAATACATAGAATAAATATTCTATTTAAAAATGAAAAACCTGTTGCACTTAAATATAAATTCACGTGAGAAAAATTATGAGCGATAACGATCGCAAAAATCCATACAAGACACAACAAGATCATGATCATCATGATCCTTTGGAAGAATTAACGCGAGTTTTTGATTCAAATAAAAAAAATGAAAGTCCAACTTCATCCTCTTCTTCAAACTCTGATGGCTTATCTCAGACTTCTGATACTCCATTCCAGGATGATTTTGATTTATCTTTTCTTGAATCTGATTTTGAAAATGATTCCAACCGTGAATTACCATTTGGTGATAACAGTCAACAATGGAACTTACAATCGACCATTAGTGATCCAGTGTTAATGGATGTTGCAACGACTTCTGTTCTTAATCACTCCAAGCAAAATAATTTTTTATCTGAGACAACATATTCTTCTTCTATTAATCACAATGAAGAGAAAATTTTAGATGCTCTCTCTCCATTACCTATTCAGAAAAATCATCCACAACAAGAAAAAATAGACCAAAAGAACATTGATCCTTTTTTAGAGAAAGATCACTTTAATATAAAATCAAGAAATGACTTTTTAAATGAAGAGACTGTGCAAAATAATGCTATTCTTACCGAATCACAGCATGAACAAACTGACTCTTTTTTACAAAAAGATATACAGCAATACAGTACTTTAAATACACAATCAAATGATGACAGCAAACAAAATATCTTCAATCCATCTGTCAACACTCAAAATACAACATCTATTGGTCAACAAAATTCAAGAGAAGATTATTATACCAATACACTAAAATCTTCCATGGATATAGATTCTTATTTTTCACTCTCTTCAAACGAGAACGATATCACACAAAATGAACCAATAGACTCCTTTACTTCTCATTTAAATTCATCACAAATCGATAATCTGTTCGATTTTAATGATCTCTCTAAAGAAGAATCTTTTGCTCATTATTCACAATTGGATGCACAAGAATCCTTAAAGCAACCAACCGATACTACAAAAAATCTAAAAGATAATAGTATTCAAGTTCAACATGCTCAAACCGATACTCATTATATCCCTCAGCAAAATAATGAAGATCAATATAATCAAAATCATTTGAATTATACGCAGGATTCATCACAATCCTTTAATGATAGACAAACAGAAGGTTTTACTGCACATAACAATCTTCACGATGAAAATTTTCTTCCAGAGGTTGATACTTATAAATTTGCTGAAGAAATTGTAGAGAAAACTGAACCAGTTTTAACTTCAGAAGTGCCTTATGAAGAGCCTCAATATGGTATGCCTGATGATAGCTTAAAAAAAGAATTTTCAGATGTTTTCAATGTAGGATATCTTTCAGCAAGAAATTCTACACATAAGCAAAACAACGAATATTTTGATGAAACGGCTCATCAAGCAGAGAAAAATTCAGAAGAAAATTTGCATAAAAATACCCAAGAATACAGCGTCAACGCTTCTTCTACCCATAATGATGGATATTATGATTCTTTGTTTAATGAGAATGCGCACTATCAATCTGAAAATGAAACCCTCACCAATCCGCTACCTCCTTCTGCTCCTAAAAGTTTTTTTGTAAGAAAAACTTCTATGAGAGGTATTATCCTTTTTGCGATACTAGCAATTGTTTTTTTGGGTTATTCTCGCTTTTTCACGTCATCGCACAAAAATGGAGAGCTCCCCATTATTCATGCTGATACTACACCTTTCAGAATTAAACCGGAAAAAGATGAACCGGAAAACAATATTGTTGATAATTTAGATATCTATAAACGAATGTCTGAAAATAATGAAAAAGAAAAAAACACGCAACAGTTCCTTATTGATAATTTTGAAACACCTGAAGATTTAACAGAATTACATGATCAAGAAACTGAAAACATTTTGTCCTTATCGTCTGATGAATCTGATATTGAAGACGCAGTAACGGCAGCTCTTGATCATACTATCCCAACAAGAGAAGTTCAAACTGTTATCGTAAAACCAGATGGCACAACAATGCTCATTCCAGCTCATAACAGAAATCAAAAATCTGAAGGTCGTTTTGAAGAAAATGATAAGATGCTTGTTGATCAAATTCAAAATCAAACTTCAATTTCTTCATCATCAACTGAAAATGAACCGACAACTGATATTGATAGAATTATCTCAGAAAATTCTTCTATCAGTGATATTAAAGAGAAGATGCAACATTTAGTAGTACCAATTCCTTCACCTTATCGATTAAATTCGAAAACACATATACACTCTAGTTCTCCCCAGAATCTAGGAACGCAAACAACACAACAAAATTCAGAAATTTATTATGTACAAGTAGCATCTCAACCAACGCATATACTTGCTGAAACTTCTTTGAAAAATATCCAGTCTAAATTTGATTTCCTCATTGGTGTTCGTTCTTTAAATATTCAACCTGCCTTTATATCAGGAAAAGGAACCTATTATCGTGTGCGTATTGAAACTCATAACCGCAATGAAGCTATAAACCTCTGTCAAGAGATAAAAAGTTATGGAGGAAATTGTTTCGTTACACGTTAAATCAACATAATTAATCTTAAAAATTACTATAAAAATTATTCATTTTTTTATCAATTAACTGATTGAATAATTTCAGGTGTTGGGTTTGTGTTCGGTTTCATGTGTTCATTGATTTGCATATCTTCTTTCTGCATCTCAAATAGATTTTTCTGATCAGAAAAATTTTGTTTGTAAGATGGTGAGGATGTTACACTTTCGTGAGGTGTTACAGGTATTGTTTTTGAATTCTTTTCCCAATCTGTTATCATTTGATTTGATTTTGGAGTTTCATAGTTAACCGTGTGTTTTTGTGATGTTTCAAAAAAAGATCCTAAAAAACCAAAAAGAAACCAAATAACAGCTAATGCCAAAATAACAATAATAAGACCCCGAGTTATAGAATTGCGTCTTTCTCGATCTCTTTTTTTTAAGACTGTATGAGATTCAGGTATTGAGTATTTCTTTTCAATCATAGGATATCCTTTTCTTTACTTTTTTACTTCTCATTACCTAAATAATTGTACAAATTTCAAATTATTTAGGGACTTACGTCAGAAAACGATACACATCTATGAAGGTTCCCAAACACTCCACAAAATTAAAATGCTAAAATACCTTTGCAAAGGGCTGTCAAGAGTATTCAACTTAAATTTTATAATAAAATATTGACATAAAAGAATTGCTAATCGTAAATTTAAATTGAAAGCAGTTCTTTATCTTTCCAATATAAAATTTATAAAAATAAAACACTATTCTAGAAAGTTGTCCTTATGAAATCTCTTACAACTCCCCTGCCTTTTAAAGTAGAAAAGAATCCATCATCTTTATCAGATGAAAAGCGTGAAGAAATTCTGAAAAATCCTGGTTTTGGACAGTTTTTTACAGATCATATGGGTATTATTCAATGGACAGAAGATAAAGGTTGGCATAATGCACTTATTTCTGCATATAAATCTTTAGAAATTAACCCAGCAAGTACTGTTTTGCATTATGCGCAAGAGATTTTTGAAGGCTTAAAAGCGTATCGTGCCAAAGATGGGCGTATTTTACTTTTTCGTCCTGATGCCAATGCACAACGCTTTATAGAATCAGCAAAACGATTGGCTATGCCCGAATTACCACAAGAAATCTTTTTAGATGCTATCAATCAATTGGTCAAAATTGATCATAAATGGGTTTCTGATAGTCCAAATGCTAGCCTCTATATACGTCCATTTATGTTTGGGAATGAAAGCTTTTTAAAAGTTCATCCTTCTCGAGAATATCTTTTCTGTATTATAGCATCTCCGGTTGAATCATATTTTAAGGGAGAAGAAAGAGCTATAAGCGTGTGGATTGACACAGACTATAGTCGTGCTGGTCCAGGTGGAACAGGAGCTGCTAAATGTGGAGGAAACTATGCAGCAAGCTTGCTTGCACAAAATAATGCAATTCAAAACAATTGTAGCCAAGTACTCTTTCTTGATATGGTTGAACATAAATGGATTGAAGAGCTTGGTGGTATGAATGTCTGCTTTATTATGGCAAATAATACGCTTGTTACACCTGCGCTTAATGGGACCATTCTTCCAGGAATAACACGTCGTTCAATTTTAACATTAGCAAAACAAATGAATTTAACAGTAGAAGAGCGTCCTTATTCTTTTGAATCTCTCAAAGAAGATGCCAAAAGTGGCCAACTTAAAGAAGTTTTTGCTTGCGGAACTGGTGCTGCTATCACAGCAATCGGCAGATTCAAGCATAAAGAAGGAGAATTTGTCATTGGAGATGAGACAACAGGAAAAATTACAGAACAACTTCGTACTCAATTGATTGATATACAAAAAGGAAATGTAGAAGATAAAAATGGTTGGGTACACTCTGTTCAATTGTCATAAAGAATTAATAAAAAATTCCTCTTAGGAATATAAAGGAGCGTTTTTATCAAATAACGCTCCTTTATTTTTTAAATAATAGATAAAAGACAAATCTTAATCAAATTTTGACTGATCTCTATGCTGTGCTTTGATATTACGGATCGTACCAGTATATGAACGCATTACAATACTTTCTGTCTGAATATAATCATGAGTAAACTTCACACCAGAAAGCATATTACCATCGGTAACACCTGTTGCCGCAAATAACACATCTCCTTTTGCCATCTCTTCCATGGTATAAGCCTTATTAGGATCATTAATCCCCATTTTAGCAGCACGTGTAATTTTTTCTTCTGTATCCAGTTGTAAACGTCCTTGCATTTGTCCTCCAATACAACGCAAAGCTGCTGCAGCTAATACACCTTCTGGTGCACCACCAATTCCCATATAAATATCAATCCCTGTTTCACTTGGATTTGTTGTATGAATAACGGCAGCGACATCACCATCATTAATCAAACGAATTGACGCACCAGTTGCACGTACCTCATTGATCAATTTTTCATGCCGAGGTCGATCCATAATACATGCGGTAATTTGGTTAACAGAGACTCCTTTAGCTTTTGCAAGAGCATGAATATTATCTGCAGGATGAGCATCTATATCAACTACTCCCTTCGGATAACCAGGGCCAATTGCAATTTTTTTCATATACACATCAGGCGCGTAAAGTAAATTTCCCTTTTGAGCAATAGCAACAACTGCAAGAGAATTAGCAAGATTTTTAGCGCAAATCGTGGTTCCCTCTAGTGGATCAAGAGCAATATCAACGGCTAATCCACTTTTCAATCCTACTTTTTCTCCAATGTACAACATAGGAGCTTCATCACGTTCTCCTTCACCAATAACAACCGTACCATCTATAGGTAATCGATTAAGTTCTTGACGCATTGCATCCACAGCCGCCTGATCTGCTGCTTTTTCATCTCCACGTCCTCGCCAATGTGCAGCAGCAACAGCCGCACGTTCAGTTACACGAACCAGCTCAAGCGTTAGAATACGATCAAGTCCATTTAAAGTCTTCTGGGTAGATTGAGACATGTAAAAGATCCTATTGAATAAGTATTAGCATAAAATATTGGCCTTTGTGGTCCAATATTCATAATAAAGCTTTTTGCAAAGATAAAAGCTTTTCACAAGAGAAAAAACAATTAAAGAACTTTTTATTATTATAAAGATCATTTTATACCGTGCGTTCAATGCGGATAAATTGAGATTTTGCAACAAGAAGCGATTCTTCAGCAATTCCTGCAAGTGCCTGTTTTACCTTCACTTCTGTCGTTTCATGCGTAATTAAAATAATTGTTTTGGTTCCTACAATTTGATCTTCTACAAAAGATCTTTGCACAATTGATTCTAATGAAATTTCATTATCAGCCATATGTTTTGCAACCGTTGCGAAAACGCCAGCACGATCATACACACTCAAACGAATAAAATACCCCCCTGCAGAATTAACAACACAGGCTTTTTTATACGGAACCAAAGCTAATGCTGGCTTTCCAAAAATAGGTTCATACTGAAAACTAGAACGAGCTCTTGCTATATCAACCAAATCACCAATAACCGCTGATGCTGTTGCTGCTCCACCAGCTCCAGGACCAGATAACAATAAATCTCCTAATAAATCACTTTTAATAGAAATAGCATTCGTCACACCATGAATTTGTGCAATGACTGATGATGTCGGAACCATTGTAGGATGAACGCGCTGTTCAATTCCTGTATCGGTTTTTAAAGCAACGCCTAATAGTTTAATGCGATAACCTAGCTCATCAGCTGCACGAATGTCAATTTGAGAAATATTGTCAATTCCCTCAATATAGACATCATTTAATGAAGTTTCAGTACCAAAAGCCAAACTCGTCAATAAAGCTAATTTATGAGCCGTATCATATCCTCCAATATCAAAGATTGGATCAGCTTCAGCATAACCGCGCTTTTGTGCCTCTGCTAAACAATCATTAAATGAAAGCCCTTCAGTAAACATGCGTGTTAATATATAATTGCAAGTACCATTTAAAATTCCAAAAATTCTTGATACATGATTTCCAGAAAGCGATTCTCTCATCATTTTTATGATAGGAATTCCACCAGCAACAGCCGCTTCAAAATTAAGAAAAACACCTTTATTTTCCGCGTGCGCAGCAAGTGTTACACCATGTCGAGCAAGAAGAGCTTTATTCGCTGTAACAACGTGATGCCCTGCTTCTAATGCTGCTTTAACGGATGTATGTACAATATCTAATTCACCACCAATTAACTCAACAAAAACATCGATCTCATCAGATGCAGCCATTTCCACAGGCGAATCAAACCATTTAACATCACTCAAATCAATTCCGCGATCGCGATTTTTATCACGTGCACTAACAGCAACGACTTTAATTGGTCGTCCACATTGACAAATAAGAGTATGTGATTTTTCGTGTAAAATCTGAACAACTGAAGTACCAACCGTACCAAGTCCCCCAATACCAACCCTTAACGCTTCTACCATTATTGAAACTGTCTACCTCTTATTTTCATTGTAAATGGTGTACACCTTACTACAAAATAACGTTCGTTTTTAATCACAAACTTTAAAGAATAAAATTATATTTTTGAGAATAATGACGATAAGAAGCCAATATAAATAATATTACTTAAAACATTTAAAGAATTAATAATATAATCGGTTTTTCCTTAATACCGCACCACGGCTTAATATCCTGCAAAAAACTGCACTATAAAAGCCATTACCATTAGAAATGCAGAGACCTAAAGTTTATTTGAATCATCAAGCATAAAAGAAGATTTTACATACTAAAACCTATTCAACAATTGTCAAAGACAAGTTTTCTTCTTCGCATCAAAAAAATCAACAATCTATATAAATACAATAATTCTATGTATCACAATTCCAAAATAATAAAACATAAATTATCTATAAAAATCAAATGCATATATACATTAAGT
Organism: Bartonella sp. F02; assembly: GCF_026929975.1. Taxonomy (GTDB): domain Bacteria; phylum Pseudomonadota; class Alphaproteobacteria; order Rhizobiales; family Rhizobiaceae; genus Bartonella. Next base: position 45,216 of record NZ_JANHOK010000002.1, on the reverse strand, counting down.
TAACTAATGATATTACTTCTAACAAAAATAAAAATTTTTATAAAATTTAAATGAAAAATATAGAATATCAGCAATGAAAAAAAATTATTGGTTGTTATTCATCTCAATTTTACGGAGTATAGATTTAGTTTCACGGTATGCATCTTCTTTAATTTTCATTAGACTCAATGAATTTGTAGATTCTTCTTTTAAAGTAGCTCTGATACGATTCGCATCATGCGTTAACTGATCAATAAGTATTTGTCGTTGTATTTCAGTAAAATGTTCTGTTGCAGCTTTTGGTTTGATTGAAAAACGTGGCATAACATCTTCTTTTAGCAAAATTTTTTGTTCAAATGGAGAAACATTTGCATCATGTACACAACCTGTAATGAATAATAGAGGAACACTCAAAAATATTCGGCACACGAAAATTGCCGTTTTTATCATCTTTATTTCTTCTCCATAACAGAAAAATTTGAAATCCTGCTTCAATTATTGCTACACAAATATCAAAGTTTCTTATCAATTTTTACCATTGTTTATATATTTTCTTACCTTAGACTCTCTCTAATAATTCTATGTTATATTAACGAATTCAAAAATAATTTAATTAAAATGCATTTTTTTTAAAAAAAATCTTCTAAAAGACTTGCGAAGTAAAAAGATCCTCTCTATAAGCCTCATCAATGGTTTGCGCCCATCGTCTAGCGGTTAGGACATCGCCCTTTCACGGCGGAAACAGGGGTTCGATTCCCCTTGGGCGTACCACTTCATTTCATGATGAACTTAAGAGATTGATTTTAATCATCTTTTTAAATCAGAAATACATAAAATAGTTTTTTACTTTTATTCCTAAATTCACAAAAAGAATCTTCCGATTAATGTGTTTTCTTTTTTTCTAAGAAAAATACACTTAATAATGGGTTTTGCGATTCGACCTATTGAATGAAAAACTATACTCTTATACAAAGAATGATATTAGCAAATACGTATGCTATAAAACTTATTTTTACGGATAATATTGCAACGAGATAAACAGTTTAGTTTTTTTGACTGCCTTTGTTTAATGGAAAATGCAAAAATTAAACCAAATATTGAAAACTAAAAGAGAATATACATTTTAGTGCAGTTTTTACTTCTCGTTTTATTGTTCTCAATACATGCAAGTGAATAGCCATCTTACGGATTCTAACAATTTTAAAATATCGAAGCATTCCTATCTCCGATATCTTTTGTAGAACAAATAAAACAGCACAAAATAATATTGATCACAATTTTATCATCTTTTTTTAAAATAGAAAATTTACGCAATAGCTATTTACATTAAATTAAGTTACCCTTTTTATAAATTTTAACATCAATCTATTTTTTTTCTTTTCACTTTTCGTCGCAAAATCAAAAATGCTATAGAAATAACATTATTTAAATAAAAAAGGACTTCCAATGGCAAAAATCAAAGTAACAAATCCTGTTGTAGAAATCGACGGCGATGAAATGACACGTATTATCTGGCAATATATTAAAGATAAACTGATTCATCCTTATCTGGACATTGATCTTAAATACTATGATCTTTCTATCGAAAATCGAGATGCAACAAATGACCAAGTAACTATTGATTCTGCCAATGCTATTAAAAAATATGGAGTGGGTGTTAAATGCGCAACCATTACTCCTGATGAAGCACGCGTTAAAGAATTTAACTTAAAAAAAATGTGGAAATCACCAAATGGCACAATCCGTAATATTTTAGGAGGCGTCATTTTCCGTGAACCTATTATCTGCAGAAATGTTCCTCGCCTTGTTCCTGGTTGGACACAACCAATTATTGTCGGACGTCACGCTTTTGGCGATCAATACAAAGCAACAGACTTTAAATTTCCAGGCAAAGGAAAATTAAGTATAAAATTTGTTGGTGATGATGGTCAAGTTATTGAACATGATGTCTTTGACGCCCCCAGTTCAGGGGTTGCTATGGCTATGTACAATCTTGATGAATCAATCCGTGATTTTGCTCGTGCATCTTTCAATTATGGCTTACAAAGAAACGTTCCTGTTTATCTTTCAACAAAAAATACCATTTTGAAAGCATATGATGGACGTTTTAAAGATATTTTCCAAGAAATATTCGATACAGAATTTAAAGTTGAATTTGAAAGTCGTAAATTATATTATGAACACCGTTTGATAGACGACATGGTTGCTTCTTCACTTAAATGGTCAGGTGGCTACATCTGGGCATGTAAAAACTATGATGGTGATGTTCAATCAGATATCGTTGCACAAGGTTTTGGTTCTCTTGGCTTAATGACTTCTGTTCTTATGACACCAGACGGAAAAACTGTAGAAGCAGAAGCTGCGCATGGTACAGTAACACGCCACTATCGCCAACATCAAAAAGGGGAAGAAACATCAACAAATTCTATTGCTTCTATTTTCGCATGGACCCGTGGTTTAGCGCATCGTGCTAAGCTCGATAATAATGAAAAATTAAAAAACTTCACAAATACATTAGAAGAAGTTTGTGTTCAAACTGTTGAACAGGGTTTCATGACTAAAGACCTTGCTCTCCTCATTGGACCAGAACAAAAATGGCTTTCTACTACAGGTTTTCTTGATAAAATTGATGAAAACTTAAAGAAAACGATTATTAACTAAAACATTTAAATTTAAAAAACTTTGCCAAGAAAAGATTAGCCTTCTCTTGGCAAACGCAAGCAAGTTCCTTATAAATGGAAAAAGTTCAACCTTTTAGTAAATATAAAAATAGTGAAAAAACAAAGCTGGTCTGCGCTTTTATCTGGTACGAACGGTATTCGTTCTTTAGCATTTGCAGGTGGTGTGGCTTTACATGCCATTAATGTTTATATTATTATTACTATCCTACCTACCCTTATAAACGATCTGAATGGCGAGCAATATTATTCTTGGGTGGCATCTATTTTTATCATCGCCTCACTCATTGGTACTATACTTGCAACAAAAATGTTAGGAACAATGGGGCCGCGTAAAGCTTATGCTATCGCGTCACTTACCTTTATATCTGGCACCTTTATGTGCAGTATCGCTCCCAATATGCTAGTTTTTCTAATAGGACGTTTTATTCAAGGTTTTGGTAGCGGTTCTTTGTTATCTTTATCCTATTCTATAGTTCGTATTATTTTTACTCCACCCTTATGGTCACATGCATTAAGTATTATCTCTGGAATGTGGGGAATATCAACATTGTTAGGACCAGCTATCGGTGGAATTGCTGTACAATACAATGCGTGGAGAGTATCTTTTGGGATAGTTGGCTTTTTAGCTGTAATTTTCTTATTTATAACTCTTAAAGTTTTACCAAAAGAAAATAAATCTGAGATTTCAACACCTCCACTTCCTTTTTTGCAGCTTCTCATACTTACTTTACTCATTTTTACCATTTCCACTGGGAGTGCTATGAATTCTACATACGCCCAATTATGTGGTTTAGGAATTGGGATTTTTCTTCTTTTTATTTTAGCAAAGATTGAATCATCCACACTTTACCCTATGTTGCCTCATAAAACTTTCTCTTTTTCCTCTGAATTTTTCTTCCTCTATTCCTTAATCCTTATCATAAGTGCTGTTGGATACACTATAGAACTATACTTCCCACTCTTCCTTCAAGAACTTCATAAAAAAGATCCGCTTATTGCTGGTTATATGACAGCGTTAACAAGCTTTGGTTGGACATGCGGATCCTTATCAAGTGCTGGTGCATCTGCAAAAAAAATTCGTATTTTTGTTATATGTTCTCCTCTATTAAATATTTTAGGTGTAGGTATTCTTTTATGGGTTATTCCAACAGTAGATTCTTCACTTGGATATACTTTTATCATTTGTCTAACTTTATTTTTTATCGGAATTAGCTCTGGTATAGTGTGGCCTCATCTTTTAACGCGAATATTAAAATGTGCGAGCAACAAAGATGCATTACGTGCAAGTGAATCTTTAACTTCTGTACAGTTATTCTCAACAGCCTTAATCGCAACATTAACAGGAATAATCACTAATCTTTCTGGCCTCTTCAATCCTGGAGGAATAACAGGAATGATCTATGCTGCAAAAGTTCTTTTAATTGTACTTATTTTTCTCTTATGTTGCCTTGGTATTCCTTTTTCTTTGCGTGTTTCTCACAAAATGTCAAAAAATCCAACTGGGCAACCTACTACCAGTACATTCATAGAATAAAATAGCTTTACTAAATAGCCTTCAATACTCAACACAAGAAGCTATCAAAACAACGACCTCATAAAAAAATTGTTTTTTATAAGATACTTGAAAAACGATGAGAACCAATAATTATCAAAACAAACTTTCTCTGAAAAAGCATTTACATAATTAAGAGCAATACTAATCACGCTTTTCTACATACCATGAAAAGCAATAAATCAATAATCCACATAAAGTCACAAGACCGCCAAGAATAGCAGTATATTCATAACTATAGCCTAATTTTAAAATCCACGCGCCAGATTCTGCTCCGAGAGCATTTGCAACATTAAAAGCAGATTGCATCAATGCTCCTGCTAAAGTTTGCGCGTGCATAGAAACATCCATAATTTTTGTCTGGATAGAAGGCATCGCGGCAAAAGAAGTTCCAATAAGAAAACACCCCAATGTTGCTGTTAATGGAGCTTGTGACAAAAAGAAAAATATAAAAAAAACAAATGCACTCCAAAGCATAGCCCAAAATATTAAAATAGAAGAACCAACTTTAATTGCAAGTTTAGGACCTAAAAAATTTCCAATCACCATGCCAAGCCCAATTACAGGCAGAATCAATGGCACCCAATCAAGCGAAATACCAGAAACATAAAGAAGTGTTGATTTAATATAAGTAAGAACGGAAAATAATCCCGATGCACCAATTGAAACCATTGCTAAAAGAAACCACACTTGCTTATTCGTCAAAGCACTTAATTCACGCAGAGGACTAGTTTGCGGAATACTAAAAATAGAAGGTAAAAAAATCCAAATAAGCAAACAACATAGTAAAGCAATAATACCCACAAAGATAAAAGCAATTCTCCAACCAATGAGTTGACCAACCCAAGTCGCACCTGGCGCTCCAACAAGTGTCGCAACTGTAAAACCAAGCATAACACTACCAACAGCTTTTGCACGTTCATTCATCTTTACCATTGAAGATGCAACCATACTTGCGATTCCAAAATAAATGCCATGTGGAAGACCACTCATAAACCGCAATGTTACTAAGAAACTAAAATCAGAAAAAAAAGCAGTCAAAATATTTGCTAAAGCATAAAAAAACATCAATCCAATCAAAACAACTTTACGAGATAGTCTAGCTGTTGCAATAGCTAAAACAGGCGCTCCAATCACAACACCCAATGCGTAAGAAAAAATGTATTGACCTGCTACGGGGATACTCACACATGAACTCTGCGCCATTTCTGGCTGTATACCCATTGCAACAAATTCAGCTGTTCCAATAGCAAAACTCCCAATGGCAAGAGATAGTATCCCTAAATTCCGTATTTTAAGGTTAGTTTCAACAAGTGCTAGAGAATTGTGCTCACGAGAGATTTCTATTTTTGCCATTGCTCTATAGTCACATATGAATTTCGACTATTGATAATATATACAAACAAATTCATCATATTCTTATATCAATCTCTCATATTTTCTAACACTATTTCCCAAATATCTCGCATAAAATTCAATGTCTACGATTTTTACCAATTCAGGAATGAACAACAAAAAATATTTGTTATACATCAATAATTTACATCAACATTTTTTGTTATTTTTTTCAATTAACAGTAAAAAAACATCTCAGCACAAATACCAACTATCAAAAAAACAGAGCAATATATTGCTGCAAAATATCACTTCAACTATTATTTGCTCATGAACTACAAATATAAAACATTTTATGTAAACACCTACAATTTTTATTACTATTTTCACCTATAATTGCATGATTATTTAACACACACAGTAAAAATATATGATCTGCGAACTATCTCCATAAAGTCAGTAAATCACATTAGAAATTTTATCTTTCAAGATCAGCTTTACTGTAAAAATACAGTCATCACATACACTTTTATTTTTATTATCTTTTACAAAAAATATAAAATACTTCACAAAAATGAATTTTTAACCTTTTTTTAAAGAAACACTAACAACTCATTAACATTATTAGTCTAAACAATCAGAACGAAAATGTTTCTCTCCGGATCAGGTAGTGCGTACCGGAGTAAACATTTTTACTGAAGACAACTGATATCTATCAAGAGTATTGAGTATTTATTTTTAAAAACAACGCAACTTATGCTTTTTAAAAAAACAATCTCAATAATTTGTAATACTTATAATTTTCTATCCAAGAATACGTTTAACAGTATTACAAAAAAACAATAAATTTGTTAGTTGGGAAATGCTTTATCACCCTGCAACCACAAATCTCTCGTTTCAGAGCAAAAGTCTGCATAACATCCTTCTTCAATAGCATTGCGAATACCTTGCATAAGCTGTTGATAATAAGAGAGATTATTCCATGTTAACAGCATACCACCTAAAGATTCACCAGATTTAATTAAATGATGTAAATAAGCACGACTATAATCATAAGCAGCAGGACAAGATGACAATGGATCAAGAGGGCGTTTATCCTCTGCATAACGTGCATTGCGCAAATTGATTTTTCCAAAACGCGTAAAGGCTAAACCATGACGCCCAGCACGAGTTGGCATAACACAATCAAACATATCAATGCCTCGAGCTACACTTTTTAAAATATCATCAGGCGTTCCAACCCCCATAAGATAACGCGGTTTATCTTCTGGTAAAATTGGACAAGTAATATCTAATATAGCCGTCATCACACTTTGAGGTTCTCCAACTGCAAGCCCTCCAATAGCATAACCCTTCAGATCCATTTCTTTTAATGCTTGGGCAGAATATTCTCGCAACTTCGTATTATCTCCACCTTGCACAATACCAAACATAGCTTTGTCTGGCTGATCACCAAAAGCTGTTTTACAACGCTGCGCCCAACGTAATGAAAGCTCCATAGCGGCTTCTATTTCTCTCTCACTTGCGGGTAAAGCAATACACTGATCCAATTGCATTTGAATATCAGAGTTAAGAAGACTCTGAATTTCAATAGAACGCTCCGGACTCATTTCATAATACGCGCCATTAACATAAGAGCGAAAAATAACACCTTGCTCTGTAATTTTACGGATTCCTGCCAGAGACATAACCTGAAATCCTCCAGAATCTGTTAAAATAGGTCCATGCCAACGAGAAAACTCATGTAATCCTCCTAAACGCGCAACACGCTCAGCCCCTGGACGGAGCATTAAATGATAAGTATTTCCTAAAATGATATCAGCACCAAGAGCACGTAGCTGATCCATATACATGGCCTTAACAGTTCCTGCTGTTCCAACTGGCATAAAGGCAGGTGTACGAATACACCCACGCCCCGTAATAATTTCACCTTTCCGGGCATATCCATCTTGAGCAATTTTTCTATAACAAAATTTTTTTATCATTATTTTTGTTTTCTAAATTTCATAAATTCGTTACCGCTTACAAAAATAAAAACACTTCTATTTTGATTGCAACATCACAAACAAAACGTATTTTTAATTTTTTGGATTCTTGAATAAACATAAAAAAATAGAATAAAATCAACAAAATTTTTATCAAGAAACCAAGATAGTAAAACAATCGCCTGATATGATAATAATATTGATAATACTAGAGATAATCCAAAAACGTCTTTATTTTTTACAAAATCCTATACAAAAATAGAATTCTTGTTACGACATCAACCTTAAAATTATGCATCATTTACCATCATCAATCTATCAAGCGTTTTGGATATTAATATGCATTTTATGCATCATGCATATTTTCATATTTGTAAATAAAAAATTACACCCCGTATCTCATGAAAACAAAGTGCCATAAAAATATATTTTCTATTCTAAAATCATTCGTAGTTGGTAATATAACACAAGCTAAAAAAGATATATTTTTAAATTAATGGAAACTATTCAGCACAACAAAAAAATTTATTATTGTGCCGAAATAATTCGAAGTTACAAAATTAGGATATTTTCTCAACAAAACTTTGAAAAATTGTAAATGTAAAAATTTTATAATATTTAAGTTTGAACAATACGCCCTCAAGACCAAATACTTTGCCATGGCAAAAAAAGTCTCAATATAGCCAATTGCTTTTTAAATAAATCTATATATTTCAAAGATATACAATCTACATAAATAATTGCATGCCTCAAAAATAGCTATAAGATTATACTTCTACATCATTTTACAGATGAAGCAATCGTAGCTTTGATAATGGTATCAGGATCAACAACAGGCTCACCTTTCTTAATTTTATCAATATTTTCCATACCCTCAATAACTTGACCCCATATAGAATACTGGCGATCAAGCCAAGGAGCATCGGCAAGACAAATGAAAAATTGAGAGTTAGCAGAATTTGGATTTTGGCTACGAGCCATAGAAACTGTACCACGTTTATGAGGAAGATTAGAAAATTCTGCTTTTAAATCTGGTTTATCTGACCCTCCCATCCCTACACGAGATGTATCAAATTTCTCACCGTCTTTTTTTCCAAATTTTACATCACCTGTTTGAGCCATAAAATTATCAATAACACGATGGAAGACGACATTATCATAAGCACCTTCATTAACGAGCTCTTTAATACGAGCAACATGACTAGGTGCTAAATCAGCAAAAAGTTCAATGAGCACTTTTCCTTTTGTTGTTTCAAGAATTAAAGTATTTTCTGGATCTTTAATTTCAGCCATGCAATTACTCCTTTGGTGTATTATTCATCACTTTGTAAAGTGGCAGCATTGATAACATCAGGATTTGTTACAGATCCATTATTGTCTATAGTGCCTGCTTTAATTTTATCTACAACATCCATTCCTTTTATAACTTCCCCAACAACAGTATATTGACCATTTAAAAAAGAAGCATCATCATAACAAATGAAAAATTGCGAATTTGCTGAATTAAAATCTTGAGCACGTGCCATTCCAACAGTACCACGTCTAAATGGTTGTTTTGAAAATTCTGCCGGTAAGTCAGGATAGTTTGACCTCCCTGTACCAACGCGTCTAAGATCAAAATCAACACTACCCTTTTTTCCAAACTTCACATCACCAGTCTGCGCCATAAACCCCGGAATAACGCGATGAAAAACAACGTTATTATAAGCCCCTTCTTCTGTTAACTTTTTGATTCGAGTAACATGTTGCGGTGCAAGATCAGGGCGTAAACGAATAATGACATCACCGTTTTCAAGAGATAAAACAAAAATGTTATGATTATTTGCCATCACATTAAAAGAAAAGAAACAAAGAATACATGTTACAAAAGCAAAAATTCTAAGATGCACAATCATTCTCTCTTGAAAATTTAAATTTTAAGTGTAAGGCCTCTGCAACATTCCGAGGGACAAAAGGCAACACATTTCCTCCCATAGATGCAATTTGACGCACTAACGTGGAAGTAATCGCACGACCAGAAACACTTGCTGGCAAAAAAACAGTTTGCAACTCAGGTGCCATAATCCCATTCATTCCCGCCATTTGCATTTCATAATCAAGATCCGTGCCATCACGCAAACCGCGGATAAGAAATGAAGCTCCGATTTCACGCGCTTTATCAATCAAAAGATTATCAAATGCAATAACCTGCAATCGGTCAGAACTCACATTTAATAAATCTTTTCCTACCTGTGTAATTAAATCAACCCGTTCTTCAAAACTAAATAATGGCTGTTTCCCAGTCTGTATACCAATAGCCATTACAACTTTATTGGCTAAAACCAAACTGCCTCTCAAAACATCAAGATGACCGTTGGTAATAGGATCAAAAGAACCTGCATAAAGAGCAATTGTCACTATTTCACTCCGATATTTGCAGAGTTAGTTTGCTTCATCAACATCAATTGTATCAGCATTTTTTTCATTATTATCATCATCTTCAGGTTCAGAAATGCGCTCAACGGATACAACTTTTTCACCTTTTGCCGTATTGAAGATTGTTACTCCTTTGGTTGAACGACCAGCTATACGAATACCACCAACGGGAACACGAATAAGCTGACCTCCATCTGAAACTAACATAATTTGATCTTGTGGCTCTACTGGAAAAGCTGCAACTAATTTGCCAATCTCAACCGTTTTAGATAGATCGGTTGCACGAATCCCCTTTCCACCACGTCCAGAAATACGAAATTCATAAGAAGAAGATCGTTTTCCATAGCCAAATTCACTAACAGTTAAAAGCATTTGCTCACGTGCACTCAGTTCTGCATAACGCTCATCTGTCAACTCCGTTTCAGACCCCTCTTCTCCTTCATCAGTAATTGAAATATCTTCAGCATCAGCATCAGTTGCTCGTCGCTCACTTATCACACGCTTCATGTAAGCAGAACGCTCAGCTGAAGTTGCTTCAACATGCTCCAAAACAGTCATTGAAATAACTTTATCACCATCAGCTATATTAATACCGCGAACGCCTATAGAATTACGACCGACAAACACACGAACATCAGCGACAGGAAAACGAATACATTGTCCATTAGCCGTTGTAAGAACAACATCGTGATGTTCTGTACAGGTCTCAACAGAAAGGATTTCATCGTCTTCTTCATCAAACTTCATAGCAATTTTACCATTACGATTGACTTGAACGAAATCCGATAATTTATTACGACGCACTGTTCCACGCGTCGTTGCAAAAATGACATCTAATTCGCTCCAACTCGTCTCATCTTCTGGCAAAGGCATAATAGTTGTGATGCGCTCACCTTGTTGCAAAGGCAAAATATTAATTAAAGCACGCCCACGTGATTGCGGCGTTCCAACAGGAAGACGCCAAACCTTTTCTTTATACACAATTCCACGTGATGAAAAGAAAAGAACAGGTGTATGCGTGTTAACCACAAACAAACGAGTTACAAAATCCTCATCTTTTGTGGACATCCCTGAACGTCCTTTACCACCGCGACGCTGAGCACGATATGTACTCAAAGGAACGCGCTTTATATAACCTCCATGACTAACCGTCACCACCATATCTTCTGGTGCGATTAAGTCTTCATTATCCATATCTACACTACCCACACCAAAGACAGTACGTCGAGGTGTTGCAAATGACTCGCGAAGGATACTCAATTCACCTTTAATAATTTCCATAATTCGCGAACGCGATCCCAGAATCTGAAGATATTCAGTAATATCTACGCCTATTTTATTTAATTCATCTGCAATTTCATCTCGTCCAAGCGCCGTTAATCTTTGCAAACGCAAGTCTAAAATAGCTCGTGCCTGTTCTTCAGATAAACGATAAGTATTATCTTCATGAATCACATGACGCGGATCATCAATAAGCTTGATCAAAGAGGCAACATCTGCAGCTAACCAACGCCGCTCCATTAATTGCATACGTGCAGTCTGTGGATCTGGTGCCTTACGAATTAAGGCAATAACTTCATCAATATTAGCAACTGCAATCGCAAGACCAACCAAAACATGTGCACGCTCACGCGCTTTACGCAACAGATATTTTGTGCGCCGACTTACAATTTCTTCGCGGAAAGAAACAAATGAACGCAATATATCCAATAACGTCATCTGCTCAGGTTTTCCTCCATTCAGTGCAACCATATTGCATCCAAAAGAAGCCTGTAGTGGCGTATAACGATAGAGTTGATTTAAAACAATATCAGCAATTGCTTCTCTCTTAAGCTCAATAACAACTCGATACCCATCGCGATCAGATTCATCTCGTAAATCAGAAATTCCTTCAATGCGTTTATCACGTACCAATTCAGCTATTTTCTCAATCATTGTTGCTTTATTAACCTGATAAGGTATTTCGCTTACAACAATTGCTTGTTTATTATTGCGAACTTCTTCGACATCAACCTTTGCGCGCATAATAATCGAACCGCGCCCTGTTTCATAAGCCGAACGAATACCTGAACGACCAAGAATAATACCTCCTGTAGGGAAATCTGGGCCAGGAATAATATCAATTATTTCATCAAGTGTTATGTGAGGATTATCAATTAATGCAATACAGCCATCAATAACTTCACCAAGATTATGAGGAGGAATATTGGTCGCCATCCCGACAGCAATTCCACCCGATCCATTGACCAAAAGATTAGGGAAACGCGCAGGCAAAACCACAGGCTCACGCTCACGGCCATCGTAATTATCTTGGAAATCAACAGTGTCTTTATCAATATCGCTTAAAAGATCTTCTGAAATCTTTTCTAAGCGACATTCTGTATAACGCATTGCCGCAGGCGGATCACCATCAACAGAACCAAAATTTCCTTGCCCATCAATGAGCGGATCACGCAAAGAAAAATCCTGAGCCATACGGACTAATGCATCATAAATTGAAGCATCCCCATGAGGATGAAATTTCCCCATAACTTCACCAACAACACCCGCTGATTTACGATAAGGCTTATTAAAGGCAAGCCCCATCTCATTCATCGCATAAAGAATACGTCGGTGAACAGGTTTAAGACCATCACGCACATCAGGGAGCGCACGCGATACAATGACACTCATCGCATAATCGAGATAAGAGCGCTGCATTTCTTCAACAATATTGATGGGTTCAATACCGTTTGGCGCATCATGTTCTGGTAGTGGAGTAAAATCAGTCACAGTTTCAATGCTTTCAAAAAAGAATCATTTTAAGCTTTTATAACGAAAAACATGTAAAAACGCTAATTTTACCTCATGAATAAGGTAAGAATTTAACAATAATTCTCAACATGTTATTTATTTTTCATTATAATCTACAACTAAAACAAACAGAATTTGCTCACTATTAAACTAAAAAACTTAAACTATTATCTACACAATTATAAAAAACACTTTTAATTCTACTCTCACAATGACTAGCACACTTTCGCATTTTATTGACATATTTCACGGAGTATCAATCTTAAAAAAATCATCGTTAGACCAGAAATCATTGCTTTTTCCAAAAAAAACTCAAACAAATAACAATCACAGTTAATAAATTAGATTAAAAAGGAATATCGTCATCTAATTCTCTAGAAAATCCCCCCTCTGATTGAGTATTAGTTTGTCCCAAAACATCTCTTTGATCAGAACCGCCATTACTAAAATTACCTCCACTATAACCACCGCCTGACTGATTGACACTCTGCATTTGTTCTCCCATTCCTCCTCCACGGCTATCAAGCATCTGTAATTCACCACGATATTTCTGTAAAACAACTTCTGTAGTATAGCGGTCATTACCATTTTGATCTTGCCACTTACGAGTTTGTAACTGACCTTCAATGTAAATTTTGCTTCCTTTTTTTAAGTATTGCTCTACAACTTTAATAAGATTTTCGTTAAAAATAACAATACTATGCCACTCTGTGCGCTCTTTACGTTCATTCGTATTACGATCACGCCAACTTTCTGAAGTAGCAATACGCAAATTTGCTACTTGATCTCCAGAATTCAAGCGCCTGATTTCAGGATCCGCTCCAAGATTACCAATCAACATAACTTTATTAAGGCTACCAGCCATTGCAGAAACTCCAAAATTCTAAACTATAAAAATTACAAAAAATAGAAAAGTTGTTCTTTTTATTCTTTCTTTCACAGAATTCGCATTTTATCACCATACTAGAACAATTGAATCCATTGTAATTGCAAAAAAATAACTTTATCTCATATTTAGTATCTAATTTATCATATACGCCAAGGATTCAATATGCCTCATCAGAAATACATTGCCATTCGCGGCGCACGTGAACATAATCTCAAAAATATCAATCTGAATCTTCCACGTAACAAATTGGTTGTTATAACGGGGCTTTCTGGTTCTGGCAAATCATCTTTAGCTTTTGATACAATTTATGCTGAAGGTCAACGTCGTTATGTAGAAAGCCTTTCTGCTTATGCACGCCAATTTCTAGAACTCATGAAAAAACCAGACGTTGATCAAATAGATGGTCTTTCTCCTGCTATCTCCATCGAACAAAAAACAACAAGCCACAACCCACGCTCAACCGTCGGCACTGTTACTGAAATTCATGATTACATGCGTCTTCTTTTCTCTCGTGTGGGGACTCCTTATTCACCCGTTACAGGTTTACCTATTGAAAACCAAACTATTAGCCAAATGGTTGATCAAATTATGGCTTTACCAGAAGGTACACGAATTTTTATTATGGCACCTTTAGTAAGAGGACGAAAAGGTGAATATAAAAAAGAACTCGCAGAACTGTTAAAAAAAGGATTTCAACGTGTCAAAATTGATGGAAAATTCTATGAAATTTCCGATACTCCCTCTCTTAATAAAAACTATAAACATGATATAGACATAGTTGTTGATCGTATCGTTGTACGAAATGACATAACCTCTCGCCTAGCTGACAGTTTAGAAACTTGTTTACAATTAGCAGATGGAATTGCAATTGCTGAAATGACAGATCAACCTTTAATACAACAAGATACATTAGGAGAATCTGCCAATAAATCAAAAAATGAAACTCACAAACGAATCGTTTTTTCAGAAAAATTTGCTTGTCCTGTATCCGGATTCTCTATTCCTGAAATTGAACCACGTCTCTTTTCATTTAATAACCCTTTTGGTGCTTGTCCTGTTTGCGATGGACTTGGAACCAAAGTGACTATTGATCCCTTAAAAATTATTCCCAATGAAAATCTCACTTTAAAATCAGGGGCAATTATTCCTTGGTTAAAATCATCATCTTACTATGATCAAATTTTAGAAGCCTTAGGAAAAGCTTATGGATTTAATCTCACTGACAAATGGTGCGAGCTTTCAAATGAAGCAAAAAATTCCATTTTATATGGAACAAAAACAAAAGAAATTTCGCTGATTGCCAAAAATGGTGAACACTCTCATACAATAACTCAACCTTTTGAAGGTATTATCCCAAATATGGAACGCCAGTGGAAAGAAAACGATTCCATACGATCCCGTGAAGAAATTGAACGCTACATGTCATCTTCTCCATGCCCAGCCTGCAAAGGATATCGCTTAAAACCAGAAGCATTGGCTGTTCAAATTCATGGAATGCATATTGGACAAGTATCAGAACTTTCTATTTCAAAAGCAGAGGATTGGTTCGCAAATGTTGACCAATATCTAACTGAAAAACAGCAGAATATTGCAACGCGCATTTTAAAAGAAATTCGCGACCGTCTAACATTTTTAAAACATGTTGGACTTGAATATCTGACTTTATCCAGAAACTCTGGAACACTTTCAGGAGGAGAGAGTCAACGTATTCGGCTAGCATCTCAAATTGGCTCCGGTCTTACAGGTGTCCTTTATGTTTTAGATGAACCCTCTATTGGGTTACATCAACGAGACAATGAACGTCTCTTAGAAACATTACGCCATCTACGCGATCTCGGAAACACAGTTATTGTCGTTGAACATGATGAAGATGCTATTCTCACTGCTGACCACATTGTTGACATTGGTCCCGCAGCAGGAATTCACGGTGGAGAAGTCATAGCTCAAGGTACACCACAAGAAATCATAGATAATCCATCCTCACTCACAGGGCAATATCTTTCAGGGAAAAAGAAAGTTATGACTCCTGCTCAGCGGCGCCCAATCTCAAAATCTAAAGTTCTTAAAGTAATTGGTGCTCGAGGCAATAATCTTAAAAATATCAACGCTGATATTCCTCTTGAAACGTTCACTTGTATCACTGGAATTTCAGGTGGAGGAAAATCAACATTCCTTATTGAAACTCTTTTTAAAGCTGCATCTCAACATCTTATGGGAGGGTATCAAAAACCAGCAAGTTATGATAAAATTGAAGGATTAGAATTTATAGACAAGGTCATTGATATTAATCAATCACCCATTGGACGCACTCCACGCTCTAACCCAGCAACCTATACTGGCGCTTTTACTTCAATACGCGATTGGTTTGCCGAACTTCCAGAGTCAAAAGCACGTGGATATAAAGCAGGACGTTTTTCTTTTAATGTAAAAGGCGGACGTTGCGAAGCGTGTCAAGGTGATGGTGTTATCAAAATTGAAATGCACTTTTTACCAGATGTTTACGTTACTTGTGATGTGTGCCAAGGAAAACGTTATAATCGAGAAACTCTAGAAGTTAAATTTAAAGGAAAATCTATTGCTGATGTTCTCGATATGACTGTTGAACAAGCAGAAGATTTTTTTCAAGCTGTCCCTGCTATTCATCATAAAATGAAAACTCTCGTTTCTGTTGGTCTCGGCTATATTCAAGTCGGACAAAGAGCAACAACACTTTCTGGCGGAGAAGCTCAACGCGTAAAACTCGCAAAAGAACTTTCCCGAAAGACAACAGGGCGGACTCTTTATATTTTAGACGAACCAACAACCGGTTTACATTTTCATGATATTTCTAAACTTCTTGAAGTGCTTCATAAACTTGTTGATCAAGGAAATACTGTTGTTGTTATTGAACACAATCTTGAAGTCATTAAAACAGCTGATTGGATCATTGATCTAGGACCAGAAGGAGGAGATGGAGGTGGTGAAATTGTTGCCATTGGTCGCCCAGAAGATATTATTAACGTCCCCAATTCTTATACAGGAAAATTTCTCAAAGAACTTTTACAGCGTCGACCTTTGCATCATTCACAAACTTAAGTAAAGCATAAAATGACTCAACACATAGTGTGTATGTAAAAATAAAATGACACTTGTAACTGTATTATTTTTATCCTTTGCAAAATATATAACCTTTTTGTATGATACAAAAATGATTTTATTTTCTATCTCCATGAACTCTCTTTAACAAAAACATACACTGTCACGTTACATTTATCCACTCCGTGCACAAAATTTTGTCAGCACATCTCATACTTGTAAATATGTATTGCGAATAGGACACAGAACAGCTTAAAAAAGCAAAATAACATTGGAGACAATTTTAAAATGAAAAAAATTGAAGCCATTATAAAACCTTTCAAACTTGATGAAGTGAAAGAAGCTCTTCAAGAAATTGGTCTACAAGGTCTCACCGTAACAGAAGCAAAAGGTTTTGGCCGTCAAAAAGGACATACAGAACTTTACCGTGGAGCCCAATACGTTGTTGATCTTCTTCCCAAAGTCAAAATTGAAATTGTTGTTGCCGATGAAATTTTAGAACAAGCCGTTGAGGCAATACGCAAAGCAGCTCATACAAAACACATTGGAGATGGAAAAATATTCATTTCTCCCATTGATAATGCTATCCGTATCCGTACTGGAGAAACGGGAATTGATGCTCTTTAAATATTTACAAATTTTCCCTTTTACATTTATCTCATTCCAATAAGGAAATTGAATATGACAACCGTATCAGATATTCTTAAACAAATTACAGACAATGATATACGCTTTGTTGATTTACGTTTTACAGATCCACGAGGGAAGTTACATCATGTCACAATGGATGTAGCCGAAATTAGTGAAAATACATTTTCTGACGGCGTCATGTTTGATGGTTCTTCAATCGCTGGATGGACAACGATTCATGAATCTGACATGGTACTGATGCCAGATTCTCAAACAGCTCATATTGATCCATTTTTTGCTCAATCTACTTTAATCATATTTTGTGATATCATTGATCCTGTTTCTGGAGAATTTTATAGAAAAGATCCGCGTTCTATTGCAAAAAGAGCTGAAGCTTATGTAAAATCTTTGAACATTGCCGATACAATTAATGTAGGCCCAGAAGCAGAGTTTTTTATCTTTGATGATGTCCGTTATAAAACAGATCCCTACAATACAGGTTTTAAACTCGATTCAAGTGAACTCCCATCAAATGATGATACCGAATATGAAATGGGAAATCTTGGTCACCGTCCACGTATGAAAGGAGGTTACTTGCCCGTTCCTCCTATTGATTCTTGTCAAGACATGCGTTCTGAAATGCTAACGGCATTAACAGATATGGGGGTACGCGTTGAAAAACATCATCATGAAGTTGCAGCAGCTCAACATGAACTCGGTATTCGATTTGATACGTTAGTTCGCGAAGCGGATAAAATGCAAATTTTCAAATATGTTGTGCATCAAATCGCGAACAATTACGGAAAAACAGCAACTTTTATGCCAAAACCAATCTTTGGAGATAATGGTTCAGGAATGCATGTCCATATATCGCTTTGGAAAGATGGCCAACCAATCTTTGCAGGCAATGAATATGCCGGGCTATCAGAAACTTGCCTATTTTTTATCGGTGGTGTCATTAAACATGCAAAAGCAATCAATGCATTCACAAACCCTTCCACAAATTCTTATAAACGTTTAGTTCCTGGTTATGAGGCTCCTGTTCTTTTAACATATTCCGCACGCAATCGCTCTGCAGCTTGCCGCATTCCATTTAGTTATTCACCAAATTCAAAACGTGTAGAAATTCGTTTTCCTGATCCAACAGCTAATCCGTATTTAGCATTTGCAGCAATTTTAATGGCAGGTCTTGACGGCATTAAAAATAAAATCCACCCTGGACAACCTATGGATAAAGATCTTTACGACCTTCCTTCAAAAGAACTTAAAGAAATTCCAACAGTTTCAGAAAGTTTGCGTGAAGCACTTGAATCTCTTGATAAAGATCGCGCGTTTCTTAAAGCCGGTGATGTCTTTGATGATGATCAGATTAATTCTTTCATCCAACTGAAAATGCAAGAAGTTCTACGTTATGAAATGACACCACATCCTGTAGAATTTGATATGTATTATTCTGTTTAAAAAAATAAATTGTCCTATTTAATTTAAAAATGGAGAGTAAATCTCCATTTTTAATGTGTGTTATTTGCTTTAGAAAATAATAATATTTTGTAAATATAGTTTAATTTATTCAAGTCAATTATCAAGAGCTCCAATGTGCAAAATTCATCTACTCTTATCTACTCTTATCTGTTTTATTTTTCTTGTATCAAATGTCCAAGCCAATACAATTACCGATGAAGAATTTAAAGTTTTAGAAAAAGAAACTTTTGCTTACAGTAAAGCACTTCAAGAAGCTGACGCAAATGCCATATTAAAAGCAATTCCTCCCCAAATTATCGATGCCTTAGCTGAGAAAAAAAATCTGAGCAAATTACAATTTCAAAAAATCATCAAAAATCAAATAGAACAAATAGCTAAAAATTATAAAAAAATTGAAGATATAAAAATTGATCAAACACAGAAACGTGCAGGAAAGTTTGATAATGGCATTCCCTATTTTCTTATCCCTCTAGAATTTACAATTAGAACAAATGATGAAAAAAAACACTCTATTAAAACCGAAATCATTGCTCTTTTTGAAAATCACCATTGGTATTTTATTCGTAACAATAATGAAACAACGTTACATCTAATCAATGAAGCGTTTCTTAAATCTAAAAAAGTAGAAGCAACATCTTCTCACATGATACTTATGCATAAGTAGAAGAAAATTTTATTTATAAACAAGTAACAATCATCATCGAGGCTGCATCGAATTCAGCTTTCTTATAAGTTCGGCGCGTTATAACTTCCTCATCAACACCCCACTGCTCCATCGCCCAATCTTCATCTAAATGTGCAATAGCCCAAGCTTTATCTACATCAATTTTCTTTTCTGCAACAGAAAAAGCAATGAGAGCAGAACCCGTTAAAGTCGTCATGCTATGAAGAGCCGCAAGCACATAAGGAGATTCCACTTTGCGTAAATAAGTGCTAACTGCTTGAATGGCCTCTCGTGGTTGTTCAATATGCACAAGCCCTTCTGCTAAATTAAAACGTGCACCAATCTTTTCTTCTGCCCAATCAAGTAAAAAATCCCACTGTTCGCATTGTCTCTGTACCAATTCTTTTGGTGTTTGAGCACGATAAAAAACCATATCACAAGCAGCAAAGCGCAATAAATCTTCAAAAATAACTTGCATATCATCAACAACACCATCAACAACAGTATTAACAAGACGTGTTATGGGCATTTTTGCTGGATCAATGACTTTTTTCTGAATATCAAATTCCTGTGCGACTCGTTCAGCAAGTGCTTCTGTAGGAACACACAGATGGCGTTTTGCAGGTGTTTTTACTGGATTTCCATCCAATAATATGGAAAATCCATTTTCTTTTAACAAAACACTTACTTCTTGATAAAATCGTTTAGGTAAAGATTGACGTAAAAAATCTTGACTCTTGTCGTGAATAGGAGACTCTTGATTAGAAGGCTGGTCAAAATTATATAAAATCTCGCGCATATTTCTTTACTCACAATACTTTCAATAAGTTATAAAATTTTATAAAAATAAAATTCATACCAACTGGTCGAGGAACAAACATCTCATAATCATAAAATTATCTCTATTTTCTGTCTATCAAAAACAATTCTTTAGAAAACAAAGTATTTTTAATGATGTGCACACTGTCCTTTTTGTCCATGCACCTACTCTATATCTCCATCAGTTTCATCAAAAGCCAAAAGATTAAAACTTTGTACCATATGAGGTGGTAACGGTGCAGTAATATCTAATACTCCTCCCGAAGGATGAGGAATACAAATCCGGCGTGCATGAAGATGAAGACGATTTTGGATTCCTCCCGGCAAAGTCCAATTACTATCAGAAAAAAAATATTTTGAATCTCCAATAATTGGATGATTTATATGTGCGGCATGTACACGTAATTGATGTGTTCTTCCCGTATAAGGCTCCATTTCAAGCCACGAGAGAACACGTCCTCGTGTTTCTAAAACACGATAATAAGAAACAGCATGACTCGAATCTGGATCCCCATGTTCACAAACGCACATTTTATCACCTTGTGTCGTCGTTTCTTTAATGATGTATGTTGAAATTTTATCTTGTTTCTTTCTAGGAACACCTCGAACCAGCGCCCAATAAATCTTTTTTGTTTCTCGTGCTCTAAAAGAAGCTGTCAAAGCCTGTGCAGCTCCTCGTGATCGAGCAACAACAAGAACACCAGATGTTTCGCGATCAAGCCGGTGAACAAGTCGAGGTTTTTCACCTTTTTTATTGCGCCATGCTTCAAGCATACTATCAACGTGACGCGTCAATCCAGAACCACCTTGTACAGCTAAACCTGCAGGTTTATTGAAAACAAAAACTTTTTTATCTTCATAAAGAAGCATTTTTTTTAAAATAGCTCCATCATCTTTGTCATTCATAATTTTATCTGTTACAGGAAAACTTTCTTTACTATCGACAAATAAAGGAGGAACACGGATAGATTGTCCTATAACAAGGCGCGTATCCGTTTTAACACGCCCACCATCGATCCGTATCTGTCCAGAACGCAACAATTTTTGCAAATATCCAAAACTCAGTTCTGGATAATGCACTTTGAACCAGCGATCTAAACGCATACCATTTTCATCTGGATCAACTTTTTTTATTTCTATACCTGCCATGATAATTCTCTTACCATATAATTTTCTTTATCTATCGGTTTTTTCATCTGATCTTTTCTTCATAAATAACATCAAAAATATATCCTGTAGACTTAACTTTATCACACAGCATTACAGTTCGTATCAAAAGTTGCATTTTCATATCGTATAAATTTCATTAATTCAAAGGCAACCACAAAGAATTAACAATCTTGAATTGCGATAATTGTTGGAGAAATCGTCCGTGTCTTTATTTAAAACTTACGTTCGTGTTCTTTCTTATTTAAACAAAGAAAGAAATACATCTCTTTTAATCTGTATGGCTAATGTTATATTGGCCATTATTACAATTGCAGAACCTATTTTATTTGGACACGTCATTGATGCAATTGCCAACAAATCAGATATCATCTTAACTCTTGTTACTTGGGTATGTTTTGGAATTTTTAATATTATTGCTTATGTCCTTGTTGCGCGCAGCGCTGACCGTTTAGTCCATAGATGCCGCTTAACTGTTTTAACGGAATCTTTCGAACGCATCATTGCTATGCCATTAATTTGGCATCAACAACGTGGAACTTCAAATGCTCTCCATACACTTTTACGGGCGATAGACTCTATGTCAAGCATATGGCTTGATTTTATGCGCCAACATCTTTCAACATTTGTTGCATTATTCGCTCTTATTCCTATCGCTTTTAATATGAACTGGCGCCTTTCTGTTGTCTTAGCTGTTCTTGCCATAACCTATATATTGATTGCACGTTTGGTGATGCAAAAAACAAAAGATGGACAAGCCGCTGTAGAACGTTATCACCACAATCTTTTTGAACATGTTAGCGATTCAATTTCTAATGTTTCCATTGTACAAAGTTATAACCGGATAACAGAAGAAACCTTAGCTCTTCATCAACATACAAGCGATCTTTTGAAAGCACAAAACCCAGTTTTAAATTGGTGGGCTCTTGCTAGTGGGCTCAATCGAATGGCTTCTACTCTTTCAATAGTATGCGTTCTCATCCTTGGTGCCTTTTTTGTTACAAAAGGTCAATCGCATATCGGTGAAGTTGTTGCATTTGTCGGTTTTGCTCAACTCATGATTAGCCGTCTTGATCAAATTAGTGGTTTCATTAATTCAGCTATAACTTCACAAGCAAAATTACAAGATTTTTTTGCAATGGAAGATTCAACCTTTCATAGTAATAAACTTGATAATCTCCCCTCCCTCAAAAATGTTAAAGGTGAAATCCAATTCCATAACGTAACCTATAAATTCCCCAATTCCTCTCAGGGTGTCTTCGACATTTCATTTAAAGTAAAAACGGGGCAAACAGTGGCGATTGTTGGACCAACAGGCGCTGGAAAAACAACATTAATTAATTTGTTGCAACGCGTATATGACCCTACTCTCGGATACATTAGCATTGATGGAACAAATATACATTCTGTTAATTGTGAATCTTTACGTAAATCTTTAGCAACCGTGTTCCAAGATGCCGGTCTTTTCAACCGTAGTATACGTGATAATATTTCTGTAGGCAGAGCAAATGCAACAGATGAAGAACTCTATAAAGCTGCAAAAGCTGCTTCTGCACATGATTTTATTTTGAAAAAAAGCCTTTGTTATAATACACTTGTTGGGGAACGAGGAACAAAATTATCAGGTGGAGAAAGACAACGATTAGCGATCGCACGAGCTGTTTTAAAAGATGCTCCCATTCTTATTTTGGATGAAGCAACAAGCGCACTTGACGTTGAAACAGAAGTCCGTGTTCAAGATGCCATCGATTGCATAAGCAAAACTCGAACAACTTTTATTATAGCACATCGTCTTTCAACAATTCGCAACGCAGATCTTATCCTTTTCTTAGATCAAGGACGTTTAATTGAAAAAGGTAATTTTCAAGAGTTAATCAATAAAAGAGGGCGTTTTTACAGACTACTTAAAACTGGAAACCTAGAAAACAATCTCCAAATAAAAAAAGAAGAAGAAAACGAATGCGTAATTCCCCTACGAAAAACTATTGCATCATAAGCTTCACTCTTGCCAATATTTTTTAATTATTAAAGTGTTAATTACAAAATAACATTTTCATAAACATCTAAAATAGAAACAATATGAAGTACAAATTATCCTGCAATAAAAGTTTTTAATGCTGTAATAGCTTCATCAGCTTTGTCACCTTGTGGACCACCAGCTTGTGCCATACCCGAGCGCCCACCACCGCCCTGACCTCCAAGAACAATTGAAGCGATCCGCACCAAATCAATCGCATTGAATGTATCATGCAAATCATCAGTAACGCCAACAACAACGCTTCCTTTTCCTTCTTCTGAAACTCCAACAAAAGCAACAATTCCTGATCCAATCTTCTTTTTTCCAGCATCCACTAACGCCTTAAGATCTCGTGGCGAAATATCTTTCACAACACGCCCTATAAAAGAAACACCATTAATTGTTTCAATATCTTCTTCTTTGCTCTTTACAGATCCACCATTAAAAGCAATTTTCATCCGTGTATCATTCAATTCTTTTTCAAGCTTACGATGATTATCAAGCAAAACACGAATACGTTCTTCTACATTATCAGGAGAAACTTTTAAAAGAGCAGCGATATCATGGAGTTGTTGTTCTTGACTATCAAGATAAAGACGAGCAGTAGTTCCCGTCAAAGCCTCGATACGACGCACCCCCGCAGCAACAGAACTTTCAGAAAGAATATGAATAAGGCCTATATCACCTGTTCTTTGAACATGTGTTCCTCCACAAAGCTCACTGGACCAATAATTTTTTAATTCTATTTCTCCAGAATCTTTTCCCATAGAAACAACGCGAACTTCATCACTATATTTTTCACCAAACAGTGCTGTTGCTCCGTCAGAAATTGCATCATCCACCGCCATAAGACGCGTTATCACTTCACTATTTTGCAAAACAATATCATTTGCTAAATTTTCTATTTTTTTTAACTCTTCCGGAGAAATCGGTTTTGGATGAGAAAAATCGAAACGTAACCGATCAGGTGATACAAATGAACCTTTCTGCGCAACATGATCTCCTAAAACTTGACGCAAAGCTTTATGCAAAAGGTGAGTAGCAGAATGGTTAGCGCGTATTTTTTTACGACGAATAGAATCAACCTTTAGTTCTACACCATTTCCTATTTTGCTCTGCCCTTTTTTTACTTTACCAATATGGATAAAAAGACCATCACCTTTGTTCTGAGTGTCATAAACCTCAAAAATAAAATTCTCACCAGAAATTATACCACTATCACCAATCTGCCCTCCAGATTCAGCATAAAAAGGCGTTTGATTAACAACAATTATCGCTTTTTGCCCTGAAGAGATATGATCAACAATTTCTCCATCACACACAAGAGCTGAAATAATACCTTCAGCACTTTCTGTTTCATAACCAAGAAATTCTGTAGCTCCTACTTGATCACGAATAGAAAACCAGATTTTTTCTGTTACGGTTTCACCAGAACCAGACCAATGTGCACGCGCTTCCGCCTTCTGACGCTCCATTGCCTGTTCAAAAGCATCAATATCAACAGATATTCCACGACGCCGCAGAGCATCTTGTGTTAAATCAAGTGGAAAACCATATGTGTCATACAATTTAAAAGCAATTTCGCCATCAAAATGATCTCCCTCTTGAAGATGAATACTCGATTCATTCAACAAATTAAGACCTCGTTCCATGGTTTTACGAAAACGCATTTCTTCTAATTTTAAGACTTCTGAAATTAAAGATTCAGCACGGATTAATTCTGGATAAGCCTGCCCCATTTCATGGATCAAAGCAGGAACAAGACGCCACATTAATAACTCTTTATAACCAAGAAAATGAACATGACGCATCGCACGACGCATAATACGACGCAAAACATATCCACGACCTTCATTGGAAGGTAAAACGCCATCAGCAATCAAAAATGCTGATGAACGTAAATGATCTGCAATAACACGATGACTTATAGCAAAATCGCCTTTAGCCTCAACACCTGTGATTTCTTGAGATGCGCGAATTAATGCACAAAAAAGATCAATATCGTAATTATCGTGAACGCCTTGTAAAACAGCAGCAATACGCTCTAGCCCCATACCAGTATCTATAGAAGGATGAGGTAATTCGATGAGGTTCTCTTTGCTTATCTGCTCATACTGCATAAAAACAAGATTCCAAATTTCAATAAAGCGATCACCATGTTCATCAGGACTTCCAGGAGGTCCTCCCCATATCTTTTTACCATGGTCATAAAAAATCTCTGAAGAAGGACCGCATGGCCCTGTATCTCCCATTGCCCAAAAATTATCATTTGTTGCAATACGAATAATTTTTTGATCTGAAAGACCTGAAATTTTACGCCATAATTCAGCCGCCACATCATCATTATGATAAACTGTAACCAACAATTTATCCTTTGAAAGACAAAACTCTTTTGTTAAAAGATCCCATGCAAAAAAAATTGCTTCTTCTTTGAAATAATTGCTAAAAGAAAAATTACCAAGCATTTCAAAAAAAGTGTGATGGCGCGCTGTGTAACCAACATTATCCAAATCATTATGTTTGCCACCAGCACGAACACACTTTTGTGCGGTTGTTGCACGCTTATAAGAACTCTGCTCAAGTCCAGTAAAAATATTTTTGAACTGTACCATCCCTGCATTGGTAAACATTAATGTGGGATCATTGCGTGGAACAAGTGAACTAGAAGGAAGAATTTCATGCCCATTACGATGAAAGTAATCCAAAAAAGTTGACCGGATTTTCTTAACGCTATTCATATTGACACTCGCAGAATACAGCACAGAACCACAAAAAGTACCTACCCCAATTAAATACTCTTTTTGCACTTTTTAGAGTCATTTAATCACAATAGAGATTTTTTTTCAGAAAAAAAAAGCATTAAAATTTTGTATTTTAAAACTCTAGCAAACAAAGACAGAAAATGATTGAATAGATAAATTTCATGAAAAAATACTTTCTCAGAGCTCTTCATCACTCTCTGTATTTCCTTCTCCCGCATTCTCTAGTAACTCAACGGCAAGCAATCCAGCATTTTGACGTAAAGCCGTCTCAATTTCTGTAGCTATTTCCGTATTCTCACGTAAAAACTGCTTTGCATTCTCACGCCCTTGTCCTAAACGTTGAGAATTATAAGAAAACCACGCTCCTGACTTCTCGACAATACCAACTTTAACACCTAAATCAATGAGCTCACCTAATTTTGAAATGCCTTCGCCGTAAATAATATCAAAATCAACCTGCTTAAATGGAGGTGCTAATTTATTTTTTACGACTTTAACACGTGTTTGATTACCAATAACTAAATCTCTATCTTTAATTGCTCCAGTACGACGAATATCCAAACGAACAGACGCATAAAACTTTAAAGCATTACCCCCTGTTGTTGTTTCGGGAGAACCAAACATAACACCAATTTTCATTCGAATTTGATTGATAAAAATAACCATACAGTTCGAGCGAAAAATCGATGCTGTTAATTTCCGCAAAGCTTTACTCATCAACCGAGCTTGTAATCCGGGTAAAGCATCACCCATTTCACCATCAATTTCTGCACGAGGTGTCAAAGCTGCTACAGAATCAACGACAAGCACATCAACAGCGCCAGAACGAACCAATGTCTCTGTAATTTCTAAAGCTTGCTCTCCAGTATCTGGTTGAGAAACGAACAGATTTCCCAAATCAACACCAAGCTTACGCGCATAAACAGGATCGAGAGCGTGTTCTGCATCAATAAAAGCACAAACTCCACCATTTTTTTGTGCTTCTGCAATAGAATGAAGAGCTAGTGTTGTTTTTCCAGAGCTTTCTGGTCCATAAATTTCAACGATACGTCCTTTTGGCAATCCACCAATGCCCAAAGCAATATCTAAAGACAATGATCCAGTTGAAACAGTTTCAATTTCAACAACCTGCTCCTTTTGCCCAAGACGCATAATTGAGCCTTTACCAAAAGAACGTTCAATCTGTGAGAGAGCAGCATCTAGAGCTTTTGTTTTATCCACATCTATATCCTTAGCGAGTCACGATAATTTATCTTAAGTGTACACTTTCCTCTAAACTGAATTAAAGTCTCAAGTTTAGATTTTCACAGACTATTTCATTCCTATTTTCAAACAAAATCAACAAAATTCAATCAATTTTTCTAGAAAGTTGTATTTTCTTTATATACTTAAAAAACACATTCATACAAAAAAGCTTCATACATTATTCTTTTTGATATTTTTCTTTCTGAAAAATATACTTTTTACCAAATTTTTTATAAGCCAAATTTAATCGACATGAATCTTTGTAAAAAACTAAAATTCAATGCATCTATTCAAAGAATAGTTTCAATTTTTAATAATCACGGCAATATAACCAAACAAAAATCGGTTATAATTTTTAATCTAATACTTTTAAAATAAATAATACTCACTCAAAGAAAATTTATTTTTTGCGTTTTTGTCGTAACTTTTCCCACCATTCAAGACGTTTCGCAATTTCACGCTCAAAACCATACTCCTTTGGCTTATAATAAACTTGATGACCAAGTTTTTCAGGAAAATATTCCTGACCTGAGAACGCATCTGGTTCATCGTGGTCATAGCGATAGCCATATCGATATCCTTCTTCTTTCATAAATTTTGTTGGAGCATTAAGGATATGCTTAGGAGGAGGTAAAGAACCATTTTTACGTGCAGATTGCATCGCTTCTTTATACGCAAGGTAAGATGCATTCGATTTTGGTGCTGTTGCAAGATAAATACATGCTTGTGCTAAAGCTAGCTCTCCTTCAGGAGATCCCAAATAATCATAAGCATCCTTTGCAGCATTACAAACAACCAAAGCCTGCGGATCCGCCAAGCCAATATCTTCTACAGCCATACGAACTAATCGACGCCCAATATATAAAGGATCTTCACCCGCATCAAGCATACGCGCAAGATAATAAAGAGCAGCATCAGGATCAGATCCACGAACAGATTTATGTAACGCAGAAATAAGATTATAGTGACCATCTTGTCTTTTATCATAAAGTGGAGCTCTACGTTGAACAATTTTTTGTAAGGCCTCAATATCAAATATTTTTTTAGGTTCCGCAACACGCCAAACTTCTTCCGCCAAGGTTAATACCATACGCGCATCACCATCAGACATATTGATTAAAAAGTCTCTGGCAGATTCATCCAAAGGAAGTTTTTTTTCTTCCATAGCCTCAGCGCGTTTTAAAAGTGCGCTTAAACTTTCACAATCATGTGAATGAAATGTAAAAACACGTGCACGCGAAAGAAGAGCTGCATTCAGTTCAAACGAAGGATTTTCTGTTGTTGCTCCAATGAGAATTATAGTACCATCTTCCATAAAAGGAAGAAAACTATCCTGCTGAGCGCGATTAAAACGATGAATTTCATCGACAAATAAAAGTGTTTGATGTCCAGACATAAAACGCGTTCGTGCAATCTCAAAAATTTTTTTTAGCTCTGAAACCCCAGTAAAAATAGCTGAGACTTGCTCAAAATCAAAATTCACTTCACGCGCTAGTAAACGTGCGACCGTTGTTTTTCCTGTTCCAGGAGGACCCCAGAAAATCATCGAGCTGAATGAACCAGTTGCTACCATACGCGAAAGCATACCGTCCATTCCAACCAAATGGTCTTGCCCTGTCACTTCATGAAGAGAACGAGGACGCATTCTCTCTGCAAGAGGTCGATTTTGATTAACACGATAATCCAAGGATGAAGTAAAAAAATCTTTATTCAAAAAAACCTCAGCGAACAAATTGACGAATATACATACCATTACGTTCATATTCCAATTGCCAAATACGCGGATGCGATTTCATAAGAATATTTTTCAATTGATGGACAGTTTGAATGGTATAACCGTTAACAGAGCGCAAAATATCTCCTAAATGAAATATTCTGGCAGCATTGCTCATCTTATCAACATGAGTAATAACAACCCCTTTTGCTGTTATAGGTAGACGAAATCGTTGACTATTTTGTGGTGTTAAATCCAATACTTCAGCACCAGATAAAGGACTTTCATCAACAATTTTTTCAGATTTCAAAAACGCAGATTCCGGTATCGATGATACAGTTATTTCTGTTTTAAAGGTTTTTCCATTTCGTAAATATTCTAAAACCAAGCTGTTTCCAATGCCAGTTGTCATCAAGCGATATCCAAGACTATCTGGATTATCAATCAACATACCTTGTACACTTAAAATAACATCACCTACCTTCAAACCAGCTTTCGCGGCAGGACTATCTTTAACAATCTCAAGAACAAGAGCACCATAAGAACGTTCTAAACCTAAACCGCTTGCAATATCAGGTGTAACATTTTGAAACGATGCACCAATGTAAGGCGGCACAAAAAATTTTCCACCACGTTTAACTGTATCAAGCATAACCTTAATAAGATTTGCAGGGATTGCAAAGCCAATTCCAACAGAACCACCCGAACGCGAATAAATAGCTGTATTAATTCCAATTAATTGACCTTTCATATCAATCAAAGCTCCACCAGAATTCCCTGGATTAATCGCAGCATCTGTTTGAATAAAAAAGTCAAAATCAGAAATACCAACTCGTGTGCGCGCTTGCGCTGAAACAATACCACTTGTAACTGTTTGACCAACCCCAAAAGGATTACCAATTGCAAGAACAAGATCTCCAACTTCAACCGTATCAGAGTTTCCCAAAGGAAGAACAGGAAATTTTGCATCGTTTGAATCAATTTCAAGTATAGCAATATCTGTTGCTTCATCTTTTAACATAACTGTACTTGCAAATTCTCTCCCATCGGAAAGTGCTACTTTAATTTCATCAGCATCTTTAATGACATGGTAATTTGTAACAATCAAACCACGCATATCAACAATCACTCCCGATCCTAATGAAGATTGTTTACGCAAAGGTTGATTATTCTGATAACGCCCAAAAAATAACTCAAAAAAAGGATCATCTTCAAAAGGCGAATGCGCTCTGACTTTTCGATCAGCATAAATATTTACAACAGATGGAACAGTTTTCTTAACTAGAGGAGCAAATGAAAAAGCAATTTCTGATTGTGTCTGAGGAATTCTAGAATCTGCATAACACAAAGATATCTTTGTTATGATCGCAAAAAAAAACCGAATAAAACAAAACGCTTCATTGTAAATTCCTTCGTAAATAATAAAACACTTATTTTACAATAAGAGAAAAATTTCTCCACTTCTCCAAAGCTAATGATTTTCATTAATATGTATAATTTAAATTAAAAACAGTTTACTTAAATATAAAATATTATCAAAATCAAATAACTCAATGAATGCTTCATCTGTCCTTGTTTTCATTTATAAATAATTAAAACTGAAATATTAATAAAAAACCGCCTTAAAAGGCGGCTCTAAATACCAATACAGAAAAGAAAATCTTATGCAGAAACTTCCTTTTCACTTAATGTCTTCTCCATACGCTCACGATCTACAGCGCCTTTTGCATTAACATCACGATCAACAAATTCCACAACAGCCATAGGAGCATTATCACCTGTTCGAAAACCTGCTTTCATAATACGCAAATAGCCACCATTACGTGTTGCATAACGCGGTGCAAGCGTATCAAATAATTTAGCTACTTTTTTTGCATCACGAATAACTGAAATAGCTTGCCGGCGCGCATGTAAACTTTCACGTTTACCGAGTGTAACCAACTTCTCTACGATAGGACGAATCTCTTTCGCTTTTGGAAGTGTTGTAACAATCTGTTCATGCTCTATTAACGAAGCTGCCATGTTTGCAAACATTGCTTTACGATGGCTCGCGGTCCGGTTCAGCTTGCGACCCGATTTATTATGGCGCATAAGAACTCTCCTTAAATCTTAACTCAATACTGATCTTCATAGCGTTTAGCAAGATCATCAATATTTTCAGGCGGCCATGCAGGAATTTCCATACCAAGATGAAGCCCCATACACGCAAGAACTTCTTTAATTTCATTCAAAGACTTCCGCCCAAAATTCGGTGTCCGAAGCATATCAGCCTCTGTCTTTTGAATAAGGTCACCAATATAAACAATATTGTCATTCTTAAGACAATTAGCTGAACGAACTGAAAGCTCCAATTCATCCACTTTTTTAAGAAGTGCAGGATTAAAAGCAAGTTCTGAAGCAGATTCTTCAATAGACTCTTTCTGAGGTTCTTCAAAATTAACAAATACTGACAACTGATCTTGAAGAATACGCGCCGCAAAAGCAACAGCATCCTCACCGTTAACTGCTCCATTAGTTTCAATCGTTAATGTTAATTTATCATAATCTAAAACCTGTCCTTCACGTGTATTTTCTACCTTATAAGAAACTTTACGCACTGGAGAGTAAAGACTATCGACTGGGATAAGACCTATCGGCGCACCATCAACACAATTCCGGTCAGACGGCACGTATCCTTTACCTGTATTAACAATAAACTCCATACGAATTTCTGCACCCTCATCAAGTGTACAGATAACATGTTCAGGATTAAGGACTTCCATATCTCCTACAGTCGTTATATCTCCAGCTTTAACGACACCAGGTCCCTCTTTATAAATAACAACACGTTTAGAACCTTCTTCCGTCATACGAACAGCGATTTCTTTGATATTTAAAATAATATCTGTAACATCCTCGCGAACACCGGGAATTGACGAAAATTCATGTAAAACTCCATCAATTTGCACAGCAGTAACCGCAGCACCACGAAGTGATGACAACAGCACACGACGAAGCGCATTCCCTAATGTCAAACCGAAACCACGCTCAAGAGGCTCTACAACTACACTTAAAACATTTGGAGAATTATGAGTATAAAAATCAACCTTACCGGGTTTAATTAGTTCCTGCCAGTTTTTCTGGATCATATTTTTATTCCTGTTCTTTAGCTCCGCTACCATTCATTCGCAACGACCAATGTGAACATCAGAGTATCACTCCCCGATAACGACAAAACCCCTAATCAAACACGCCGTCTTTTTCGCGGACGACATCCATTATGAGGAATCGGCGTCACATCACGAATAGAAGTAATCACAAAACCAACAGATTGCAACGCACGCAAAGCGGATTCACGACCAGCTCCAGGGCCACAAACTTCAACTTCTAATGAGCGCATACCATGCTCTTGTGCCTTCTTTGCACAATCTTCCGCTGCAACTTGAGCAGCAAAGGGCGTAGATTTACGGGAACCTTTAAACCCTTGTGCACCAGCAGATGACCATGCAATTGCATTACCCTGAGCATCAGTGATAGTAATCATTGTATTATTAAAAGTTGAATTAATATGCACCACACCCGATGAAATATTTTTACGCTCACGACGACGAACTCGCACGCTTTCCTTAGCCATAGCATCCCTTTCAACGATCTCTCCACTGCCGTAATCTCAGCAGCTCCACCTTTGAAGTTTCTTATCAGAAAAAACCAATAAAAAACCAATAAAAAAAAACAAATAAAATTACACTATAAAAATAACAGATTATTATTACTTCTTCTTACCAGCAATCGCTTTAGCTGGTCCTTTACGTGTACGTCCATTTGTATGCGTACGCTGCCCACGGACAGGCAAAGAACGACGATGCCGCAATCCACGATAACAACCAAGATCCATCAAACGCTTAATATTCATTGCAACATCACGACGAAGATCTCCTTCGACTTGATAATCACGATCTATCACTTCACGAATTTGCAAAACCTCTGAATCAGAAAGATCATGCACACGCCGTGATGAAGGAATCCCAACTTTTTCGATAATTTCTTGAGCACTCTTTGGTCCAATCCCATGTATATACTGAAGCGCAACAACTACACGCTTACTTGCAGGGATATTGACGCCAGCAATACGAGCCACGCCTACTCTCCTTAACTATATTAATAATAATCACTTATAAAATACTTAAAACGCCTTTAAAAACGGTTTTATCTAAAACAAGATTTGAACTTATTGAATTATCGAAATAAATCAATAAAACTTTTGATAGATTTCATTAAAAAAGTCAACTCTTTTCATTTGTTTTTTAATAAAAATTCTTATTTAAAAATTTTTTCAATAGTATTGGAAACTTCTGCAACGTCAGCCATACCATCAACTGTTCTCAATAATCCTTGTTCTAAATAAAACTTCGATAAAGGAACTGTTTTCTTATTATATTCAATCAATCGTTTAGAAAAAACATCGGGATCGTCATCTGAACGAATCCTTTCCCCTAAAGAAGCCGCTTTTTGAACTCTATTTTTTATTCTTTCAATCAATACATCTTTATCAACGACAAACTCGATAACAACATCAAGTTGCATATTTTTTGATTGTAAAATTTTTTGCAACACTCTCGCCTGATCCACAGTACGTGGATAGCCATCTAGTATAAAGCCACGCATACAATCATCTTCACCGAGGCGATCAAGTACAATTTGATTTACAATATCATCAGAAACCAAAAGCCCAGACTCTATCATAGCTTTAGCTTTTTTACCAACTTCGGTTTCTCTTCTAATAACTTCACGTAAAATTTCACCCGTTGATAATTGAGGAACATTATATTTCTGAGAAAAAAATTGCGCCTGCGTTCCTTTACCTGCTCCAGGAGGCCCTAAAAAAACAACTCTCATCTCCTTCTTTTGCCTCCACGAAGTTTTGATTTTTTAATCAATCCTTCATATTGATGTGTAACAAGATGTCCTTGAATTTGAGTAACGGTATCAAGTGTAACAGTAACAACAATAAGCAAAGAAGTCCCCCCAAGGTAAAAAGGAATATGCAGTGCAGATATCATAAATTCAGGTAATAAACAAATTAGAATAATATAAATTGCTCCTACAACAGTAATACGTGTCAAAACATAATCAATATACTCAGCTGTACGTTCACCGGGACGAATCCCTGGAACAAAACCTGCGTGTTTTTTCAATTGATCTGCTGTATCACTCGGATTAAACATAATGGCCGTATAAAAAAAGCAAAAGAACGCCATTAAAGCGGCATAAACAAACATATAAAGTGGTTGCCCATGACTAAGAGAATAAGAAACAGCTTGAAGCCATTGCGGCATTTCATTAGAAAAATTATTAATAGTTGCAGGCAATAATAATAGAGACGAAGCAAAAATTGGTGGAATAACTCCAGCAGTATTTAACTTCAAAGGAAGGTGGGACATATCACCTTGAAACATTTGATTACCAACTTGACGCTTTGGATACTGAATAAGAATTCTCCGTTGCGCACGTTCCACAAAAACAATAACACCAATAACGAAAATAACAATAAAAAAAAGCGCTATTAATACAAACGTTGACAAATCAGCTTGACTATGAGCAGTCAAAAGTTGAGCAAATGTAGAAGGAAGATTAGCTATAATACCAACAAAAATAATAAGAGAAACTCCATTACCAATGCCACGTGATGTGATTTGCTCACCAAGCCACATCAAAAACATTGTTCCCCCAACAAGAGTAATGACACAGGAAAGACGAAACATCATACCCGGCTCAGCAACAATTTGAAGAGTTGAGCCTATATTAGTTTCAAGAGCGACCGCGATACCAAAAGCTTGTAAAATCGCTAAAACAACCGTTGTATAGCGCGTATACTGATTGATAATCTTACGACCTAATTCTCCCTCCTTCTTAAGAGATTCTAATGAAGGAATAGATGAAGTTAACAACTGCACAATAATTGATGCTGATATATATGGCATAATCCCCAATGCAAA
This sequence comes from Bartonella sp. F02, assembly GCF_026929975.1. Classification (GTDB taxonomy): domain Bacteria; phylum Pseudomonadota; class Alphaproteobacteria; order Rhizobiales; family Rhizobiaceae; genus Bartonella. The sequence goes on along the minus strand of NZ_JANHOK010000002.1, from coordinate 10,037 downwards.
AATCGCCATGCGACCAACAGCGCCCCCTGCAAACATATTAAACAAACCTAAAACACCAGATGCATGATGTTCAAACGTTTGCCGCAAAGCATCAATATTAATACCAGGCAAGGAGATATAAGTACCAACACGATATACAAGAAGCGCAGATAAAGTGAACCAAATACGCTTTTTTAACTCAGTAGCTCGTGAAAAGGTACCAAAATTTATATTGGAAGCAAGCTGCTCCGCCGCTGATGCCATAAAATCTCTCCATTTTGATAATCTAATCTGTTAATTACAAACAATACACTTATAACTCATATTTCATACATAAGTATGTATATAAATTTAGACTATCCTCTGCAAATCTCAATTCTGAAGAAAAATACCCTTTCTCAAAACGAAATCTAACTTAAATTGAATAGACTCATTAAACAGACTCTAGGAGATTAACACGACCACCAGCCTCTTCAATTTTAACACGAGCCCTCTTAGAAACACCAGAGACATTGAACATAACCTTACATTTCAACTCTCCATCAGACAGAAGACGAACACCATCCTTCACACGACGAATAATACCCGCGTCTTTCAATAAAATAGCATCAACCGTTTTTTTAACATCCAGCTTACCAGCATCAATTGCTAACTGAATACGATTTAAGGAAACTTCATTATAAACTTTAGTAAAAGAATTCTTAAACCCACGCTTTGGCAAACGACGATAAATAGGCATCTGCCCACCTTCAAAACCATTAAGCGAAACACCAGAACGAGACTTCTGTCCTTTAACACCACGACCACCGGTTTTCCCAATACCAGAACCAATACCGCGACCAACTCGTTTACGACATTTCATTGCACCTCTGTTATCGTGCAACTCATTGAGTTTCATTTTTATACTCCTGCAATCATCAACCTTCATCTACAATCCGAACAATATGTTGAATTTTAGCAACCATACCCCGAACACAAAGCGTATCCTTCAAAGTGCGGCGACGATGTATTTTATTTAACCCAAGCCCCTTCAACGTCGCACGTTGAACTTGAGAGCTTTTAATTGGACTTCCAATCTGCTCTATTGTTATAGTCTTACCACTAATTTGAGATTTTTTTTGAATCATAATTAAATTCCTATCTCGATAGCATATGGAATTACTTTTCCAAATCAACCAAATGCTGACGACGCGTTTGTAAAGTTGAATATTTAATACCACGCTGTGCCGCAATATCTTTAGGATGAATTTGACGTCTCAGCGCGTCAAAAGTCGCACGCACCATATTATAAGGATTTGATGATCCTAATGATTTCGCAACAACATCTTGCACACCAAGAGTTTCAAAGATAGCACGCATTGGACCACCTGCAATAATACCAGTTCCAGCTGAAGCAGAACGCAACAAAACACAGCCAGCACCATGACGACCTTCAACATCATGATGCAATGTACGCCCAGATCGGAGAGGAACATAAATCATCTCTCGTTTCGCAGATTCCGTAGCTTTACGAATAGCTTCAGGAACCTCACGCGCTTTACCATGACCAAAACCAACACGCCCCTTTTGATCTCCAACAACGACAAGAGCGGCAAAGCCAAAACGCCGACCACCCTTAACTACTTTCGCAACACGATTAATATGAACAAGTTTATCTACAAATTCATTATCGCGCTCTTCACGATCATTGCGTTCTTTTTGTGCCATTCCTCATTCCTTCTTATTTTCCGGTAGCACGTCAACCTAGCAGGCCCTTTACAAAAAAAGGCCAACACGAAATACCTTAATCTTTCTCTTTTTTTAATTCAAATTAAAAATTCAAACCAGCTTCGCGAGCAGCCTCAGCTAAAGCCTTTACTCTACCATGATAAACATATGCCCCACGATCAAAGACAACCTCGATAACCCCAACATCTTTAGCACGTTCAGCAACTAATTTACCAACAGCAGAAGCTGCTACTTTATCAGAACCATTTTTTAATTTTTTCTTTAAATCACTTTCAAGTGTACAAGCAGAAACAAGCGTACAACCACGCAAATCATCAATAATTTGAGCATAAATATTTTGATTCGAACGATACACACTAAGTCGCGGACGATTATTAGAAAGTAATTTAATTTTACGACGAACACGCTTTGCACGACGCCGTACAGAATCCTTAGATGAAACCATAACGCAAAACCCTTACTTTTTCTTACCTTCTTTACGGAAAATAAGCTCATCTACGTATTTAACACCCTTGCCCTTATAAGGTTCAGGACTACGATATCTACGAATTTCTGCAGCAACTTGTCCAACCTGCTGCTTGTCAATGCCAGAAACAACAATTTCTGTAGGCTTAGGAACCGTTACAGTAACACCAGACGGCACCTGATAAATAACATCATGAGAAAAACCAAGAGATAATTGAACATTTTTTCCTTGCATTGCAGCACGATAACCAACACCGCTAATCTCAAGTTTTTTTTCAAAACCGTCTTTAACACCACAAAAAATATTTTCAATCATTGAACGCGACATTCCCCATTTAGAACGTGCATCTTTTGACTGATCACGCGGAGTAACAGAAATAAGATTATCTTCAAGATTGATCAAAATTTCATCATTAACGAGATAGCTCAACTCGCCTTTTGGACCCTTTGCTTTAACCAGTTGACCTTCAACAACAGCAGTAACTCCAGAAGGAACAGAAATGCTTTTTTTTCCAATACGAGACATTATATTAAACCTGTTATCTTTCTGTTTTTATCGTACAATTGATTAGAAAATACGGCAGAGAATCTCTCCACCAACATTTTGTTCACGAGCTTCATGATCCGCCATAACCCCTTTAGAGGTAGACAAAACTGAGATACCGAGACCATTTGCTACATCAGGAATAGATTTAGCAGAAACATACACACGACGACCAGGTTTCGAAATACGTGAAATACCACGAATAACAGCTGAATTATCAAAATACTTCAACTGAATCTCAATTGAAGATTTTCCATCGCCAGAATCAATTTCACTATATCCGCGAATATAACCTTCTGATTTCAGAACATCAAGAACTCGCATACGAAGCCTAGAAGAAGGTGTAATCACACTATTTTTTTTACGGTGAAGTGCATTACGAATACGCGTTAACATATCACCAAGAGGATCTGATATAGACATCTCACAACTTCCTATTACCAACTGGATTTAACAATACCAGGAATATGCCCTAAAGAACCAAGCTCACGCAATGCAATCCGTGACATTCTCAATTTACGATAATACGCCCTCGGACGGCCTGACACTTCACAACGATTACGAACACGAACCTTGGCAGAATTACGTGGTAATTCTGCTAATTGAATACTCGCTTTAAAACGTTCCTCAAGAGAAACTTTCTGATCCATCACTATAGACTTTAGACGCGCTCGACGTGAAGCATAACGCTTCACCAGCATCTCACGACGTCTATTTTTCTCAACGGCACTCACTTTCGCCATAATCTTACCTCACTGCCTCGCCGCTACGAACGGAATGGAAAATTAAAAGCACGCAACAATTCACGCGCCTCCTCATCTGTATTCGCCGTAGTACAAACTATGATATCCATACCCCAAACACGATCAACTTTATCATAATTTATTTCTGGGAAAACAATATGTTCTTTAATACCCATGGCAAAATTACCGCGACCATCAAAACTTTTCGGATTTAAACCTCGAAAATCACGAACACGCGGAAGCGCAATTGTAATAAGACGATCTAAAAACTCAAACATACGATCTCTACGCAATGTAACTTTGACTCCAAGAGGCATCCCTTCACGAACCTTAAAAGTCGCAATAGAATTGCGCGCTCGAGTAACTACAGCTTTTTGTCCTGATATCAACGCCAAATCTTCAGCGGCAATCAGTATTTTTTTAGAATCAGCTGTTGCTTCACCAACTCCCATATTAATTACAACTTTATCTACACGCGGAATTTGCATATCGTTTTTATAATCAAACTTTTCTCGAAGCGCTCTACGAACCACCTCAAGATAATGCACTTTCATGCGAGGCTTTTGATTTTTTTCAGCCATCAATTAATACTCCCGAACGCTTAGCAAAACGAACCTTGCTACCATCTGCATTCACACGAAAGCCCACACGCGTAGGTTTACCATCCTTAGGATCAGCAATCGCTAAATTAGATAAATGGATTGGTGCTTCTTTAGAAATAATCCCAGCTTCCTGCTTCTGCGTCTGACGCTGATGACGCTTAATCATATTAGCACCACGCACAAAAGCATTATTCTTTTTTGGATTCACCTTAATAACTTCACCACTACATCCTTTATCCTTACCGGATAAAACCACAACCTTGTCGCCTTTTCGAATTTTTTGCACAATATCTGTTCCTTATAACACTTCAGGTGCAAGTGAAATGATTTTCATATGATTCCTACCACGAAGCTCTCGAGGGACTGGTCCAAAAATACGAGTACCAATAGGCTCCTTTTTATTATCCACCAATACAGCAGCATTTCGATCAAAACGAATCATACTACCATCTGCACGGCGAATATCTTTGGCAGTACGAACCACCACAGCTTTCATTACATCACCTTTTTTAACACGGCCACGAGGAATAGCATCCTTCACCGAAACCACAATTATATCACCGACTGAAGCATATTTCCGCTTCGAACCGCCTAAAACCTTGATGCACATGACGCGACGAGCACCAGAATTATCAGCAACGTCGAGGTTCGTTTGCATCTGAATCATGATTAGCAACCTTCTCTAATACCTACGCCCGATTGCACCTATGCACACTCGAAACTTCTTGCCAAATAACAACAAATCTACTGTTCCCAAATTCACTAATGAAGCTCACTACTAAATTCTAAAACAATAAGCCCTATTAATCACGTTATACTGTTTTTAACAACAATCCAACGTTTATCTTTTGAAATTGGTTTATATTCCTGAATAAAAACCCGATCTCCTATTTTAAATTGATCGTTCTCGTCATGCGCCTTGTATTTTTTAGACTGTCGAACTGTTTTTTTAAGAAGTGGATGAGAATAACGACGCTCCACCTTAACAACCACAGTTTTACTACTTTTGTCGCTAACGACAACACCTTGCAAAATGCGTTTAGGCATCTATCACTTCCTTAAATCTTTTTTTCATTCGTCATTAAATGAAGAACAGTTTTAACGCGCGCAATATCACGACGAACCCGTCTAATATGTGCAGTTTTCTCCAATTGACCTGTCACCTTTTGAAATCGCAGATTAAACTGCTCTTTCTTCAACTTAATCAAATCATCTTTTACTTGGTCGAGCGTCTGCGCCCGTAACTCTTTGGCTTTCATCGCTTAACCTCTTTTACTCAGCAATACGTTGCACAAAACGCGTCTTAATAGGCAATTTTGCAGCACCCAATCTAAGCGCTTCACGTGCTACATCCTCAGAAACTCCATCAAGCTCAAACATAATACGCCCCGGAGCAACACGCACAGCCCAATAATCAACACTTCCCTTTCCCTTACCCATACGAACCTCAGTCGGTTTAGATGTAACCGGAAGGTCTGGGAAAATACGAATCCATACACGACCAGAACGTCTCATATAACGTGTAATAGCACGACGTGCTGCTTCAATTTGGCGCGCAGTAACACGTTCTGGTTCAACGGCCTTTAAACCATAAGCACCAAAATTCAAACTTATACCGCCCTTAGAAGCACCATGAATACGACCTTTAAACTGCTTACGGAATTTTGTGCGCTTTGGCTGCAACATTGCTCTTTACTCCAAACTTAACTCAATCACAAAAATTAAGCATTTTCACGGCGACGATTCGACAAAGAACCCGAATGGTCACCCTCTATAGCACGACGTTCTGATGCCATCGGATCATGCTCAAGAATTTCACCTTTAAAAACCCAAACCTTAACACCACAAATGCCATAAGCAGTCTTAGCTTCTGCTGTACCATAATCAACATCAGCACGCAAAGTATGAAGTGGAACACGACCTTCTCGATACCACTCCATACGAGCAATCTCAGCTCCACCAAGACGACCAGAACAATTGATACGAATACCTTCGGCTCCAAGACGCATAGCTGACTGAACTGCACGTTTCATTGCACGACGAAAAGCAACACGGCGTTCAAGTTGTTGAGAAATCGATTGAGCAATAATCGTAGCATCAATTTCAGGCTTACGAATTTCAACAATATTCAATGATGTTTCAGCATTCGTCATCTCTGAAAGTTTTTTACGAAGCTTCTCAATATCAGTCCCTTTTTTTCCAATAATAAGACCAGGACGAGCTGAATAAATCGTTACACGACATTTTTTATGAGGTCGTTCAATAACAACTTTAGAAATAGCTGCCTGCTTCAATTCTTCAAGCATGTACAAACGAATCTTTAAATCTTCATGAAGAAGGCGTCCATACTCACCAACGTCAGCATACCAACGTGAATCCCAAGTTCGATTTACGCCAAGACGAAGGCCTATTGGATTGATCTTCTGGCCCATTACGCAGCCTCCCTCTTTTCAGTATCTTCACGAACAATAATAGTAAGATTTGAAAACGGTCGCTCAATTCGACTAGCACGACCACGACCACGAACATGAAAACGTTTCATAACCGCTGCCTTACCAACATAAGCCTCTGAAACAATTAACGAATCAATATCAAGATCATGGTTATTTTCTGCATTTGCAATTGCTGATTCAAGAGTCTTTTTAACTACCCCAGCAATACGTTTACGCGAAAATGTCAAATCAGCTAATGCTATATTAACTTTCTTACCACGAATCATTTCAGCAACCAAATTAAGCTTTTGCGGACTAACACGAATCATCCGAGCAACAGCTCTCGCCTCATTATCCTTTAACTGGCGCAGAACTTTAGCCTTACCCATTTTTTCTATTTCCTTTTCGCCTTTTTGTCAGCACCATGCCCATAATAAGTCCTTGTAGGAGCAAATTCACCAAATTTATGACCAACCATTTCCTCAGAAACAGAAACAGGGATATGTTTGTTACCGTTATATACACCAAAAGTTAAACCAACAAATTGTGGCAAAATAGTAGAACGGCGACTCCATATCTTAATAACCTCATTACGCCCACTTGCACGCACTTTTTCTGCTTTTCCCAGAAGATAGCCGTCAACAAACGGACCTTTCCAAACCGAACGAGCCATTTCAGACTACCTCTCTTACTTCTTACGTTGATGACGCGAACGCATAATAAAATTATCAGTTGCTTTATTAGAGCGAGTACGCTTACCCTTTGTAGGTTTACCCCACGGAGAAACTGGATGTCGACCACCCGACGTCCGCCCTTCACCACCACCATGTGGATGATCAACTGGATTCATAGCAACACCGCGAACATGCGGCCGTTTACCACGCCAACGCGAACGTCCAGCTTTACCATCACTAATATTTCCATGATCAGGATTTGAGACAGCACCAATAGTTGCAAAACATCCTCCAGGAACCAAACGTTGTTCACCAGAATTAAGACGAAGAATAGCCATTCCCTGATCTCTTCCAACTAACTGCGCATAAGTCCCTGCCGAACGAGCGATTTGTCCACCTTTTCCAGGCTTCATTTCAACATTATGAATAATCGTACCTACTGGCATATTGCAAAGAGGCATCGCATTACCCGGCTTAACATCAACATTGGAACCAGCAATTACAGAATCTCCAACACTAAGACGCTGCGGTGCAAGAATATAACTTAATTGTCCATCTTCATAACGAATCAACGCAATAAAAGCAGTACGATTAGGATCATATTCCAGACGTTCAACTTTTGCAGACATATCACGCTTAAAGCGTCTAAAGTCAACAAGCCTATAATTTCGCTTATGACCACCACCTTGGAAACGAGCGGTAATTCGACCACAATTATTACGCCCACCCTTCGATGGCAAACCTTCACTCAATGTCTTTACAGACTTACCTTTATAAAGACCAGAACGATCCACAATGACAAGTTGACGCTGCCCAGATGTAATCGGATTAAAATGCTTAAGTGCCATTATTTTTATCTCCGAGCTTCTTAAAGACCTGTTGAAATATCGATAGAGTAACCTTTATCCAATGTTACTATTGCTTTTTTAATATCACTCTGTCGACCTACAATACCTTTAAAACGCTTTACCTTACCTTTACGAACTACTGTATTAATTGCCTTAACCTTCACACTAAAAAGCGCTTCAACTGCAGATTTAATTTCAAGCTTCGTTGCTTTTAGTGCAACATTAAAAACAACTTTATTATATTCAGAAAGCATAGTTGATTTTTCAGTAACAACCGGAGCAACAATTATGTCATAGTGACGAAGATCCATCATTTGAAACGCTCCTCAATAATTTCAACAGCTGCTTTTGATAAAACAAGTTTATTACGACGCAAAATATCATAAACATTAATACCCTGAACAGGTAAAACATCAACATTAGGAACATTAGATGCTGCACGATAAAAGTTTACATTAATTTCTTTCCCACCAACAAATAAAGCATTTTCTACACCAAGCTTAGAAAAATTTGCAGCAAGCATCTTAGTTTTTACGTCTTGAATATTAAGCTCATCAACCACTATTAAATTATTTGTTTTAAATTTTGTAGACAAAGCAAAACGCAATCCAAGCCCGCGAATTTTCTTAGGAAGATTATGCATATGACTACGCTTCACTGGACCATGTGCTTTAGCACCGCCTCGAAACTGCGAAACTCGAGCGGATGAATGTCGAGCGCGCCCCGTCCCCTTTTGTTTAAACATTTTTGCTCCTGTCCGAGACACATCAGAACGTCCCTGTGACTGATGCGTTCCCTGTTGACGACGAGCAAGCTGCCAACGGACAACACGCTGCAAAATATCCTCACGCGGGATAAGCCCAAAAATCTCTTCAGAAACCTTTAACTTACCAGTTTCATTACCATCAAGAGTTTTAACTACAAGATCCATTATTCGGCTCCTTCAGACCCAGAGGCCTCCATCATAGATACAGATTCTTCCGTCTTTATTTTTATAGGTTGACGAACACCAGCAGGTTTTGGCGCATTATCAGGAAGAGGTTTTTTTACTGCATCTCGTACAAGAATCCAAGCACCTTTAGAGCCTGAAACAGAGCCCCGCACTAAAATCAAACCACGATCAATATCCGTAGAAATGACTTCAATATTCTGCGTTGTTACACGCACTTGCCCCATATGTCCGGCCATTTTTTTGCCTTTAAAGACCTTCCCAGGATCTTGGCATTGCCCTGTTGAACCATGAGCACGATGTGTAATTGAATTACCATGTGACGCTCGATGTCCACCAAAATTATGACGCTTCATAACACCAGCAAATCCCTTACCAATACTCGTGCCCGTTACATCAACCCTTTGGCCTGGAACAAAATGTTCTACCGTGATTTCAGTACCAACATCAAGCATATTATCAGAGCTAACACGGAATTCCACTACTTTAGCCTTTGGTTCAACCTCAGCTTTAGCAAAATGTCCACGAAGAGCTCGTGAAATATTCTTAACTTTCGCAAAACCAACACCTAATTGAACAGCGGTATAACCATTCTTTTCAACTGTACGTTGAGCTACGACTTGACAGTTCTCCAAACGGAGTACTGTTACCGGCACATGCTCACCAGCATCATTATAAACACGGGTCATGCCCAATTTCTGTGCTATTACACCTGAACGCATCGGGTCTGTTCCTTCCGTCTTCAAACCTCAGAGCTTGATTTCAACATCCACACCAGCAGAAAGATCGAGCTTCATAAGCGCATCCACCGTTTGCGGAGTTGGATCAACAATATCAAGAAGACGCTTATGTGTACGCATTTCAAACTGCTCACGACTCTTTTTATCAATATGCGGCCCACGATTAACCGTAAATTTTTCAATCCGTGTTGGGAGTGGAATTGGACCACAGACATTAGCACCGGTGCGCTTAGCCGTTGACACAATTTCACGTGTCGACGCATCAAGAATTCGATGATCAAACGCCTTTAAACGAATGCGGATATTCTGACCGTTCATGCTCTTTATTTCCTT
>NZ_JANHOK010000019.1 GCF_026929975.1 Bartonella sp. F02 | reverse complement strand
GAAGAATATTGTTTCTGCTCAATCTGGAACAAGAAAGAAATTCTTTTTACCCCCTGATTTTCAATTGACTGATGCTTGGCGCAGACGGCTTTATACGATTGCGAATACAACAGATGGAACATCAGAATCTGTAGGAATATGTGGATTTTGTCTTTTGCAAACTTATCAAATGATTGCAGAACTTGAAGAATATTATCCCGGCAATCCATTAACCAGTGGTGGGTATTTCTTTGATGCAGTCCCTGGTACGAACCCCATTGATTCATTTCGAAGAAGATTTCCTTTAGTTTATAATATTTTGGGTTCTTCTGCTTTATTTTATCCTCCTTTAACACCAACAGAACCCCATGATATGATTGCTTTTAGAATGGTAGAGGCGACAACACAACTGATCTTGACACGCTTTAATTGGAGAGGATCAAGTTTAGCGACTGGGTATGATAATATTATACACGCTATTGAAGAGCTTTTAAGAGCAGCTCCTGGAACCGTTTGGGTTAGTTTAATAACTTATCTTTATCCCGATGGTCGCATAACGAGACATGCTGTTCCACTTTTACGAAGTCAGTCTGGACTTATTGTGATTCCAACAAATACGAATATAGAATTTGCACGTTTTACTGCAATGATGGCTGAGACAGCAGATCCTCATGCTATCGTACTACGCCTTGCTCAATGGAGAAATGTCACTGTTACTGCTTTGGCAACATTTCAGTTAGTCGGTGAAGATCCACGACCTTTAAACCTTACCATGTCACACCATAATTGCACGGGTGAAGGGAGTTCTAGAAGAGGAAGTAGAGAGCGTCCAAGAAGTGCCACAGTCAATCAGTGTTTAGGAGGGAGATGTTCTATATTGTAGAAGAACAGTCTATGTGTCGTTATTTAACAGTACATTTTGTATTTTAAAACCCTAGATGCTCAGCATCATTAATAGCGGAACTAAGTTTTGTGTATCAAATATACACAAGAGAGCCACTTTTAAAATTAAGGGAATGATATTTTATGAAAGAATATAATTTGAAATTATTTTCATTTTTTTGCATTTTTTTCTTTCACATCACGACTCTTGTTTCTAATCCTATTTCTCAGAATGAAAGCACGTATGAGATCATTCTTCTTGATGATGGAATTTTTCAAGAAAACGCAGATGTTTCTGAAATAAGAGAAACTTCTTCTACCCGTGAAAATATTTCTCCTATACACTATGATGTTTCGCTTAAAAAAGAAGTTTCTCACAAGAGCGAGAGGCCAGACGTCCCTCAAAAG
>NZ_JANHOK010000018.1 GCF_026929975.1 Bartonella sp. F02 | reverse complement strand
AAATAAGATTGATAGTATTCAATCTAAAGCAAAAGAAAAACTTTTTTTACCCCCTGATTTTCAATTGACTGATGCTTGGCGCAGACGGCTTTATGCGATTGCAACGACGACTGATGGAAGAGTGGTTACAGCTGGTGTCTGTGGTCCCTGTCTTCTCCACACCTATCAAATGCTTGCTGAGTTGCAGGAATATTATCCCGGTAATCCATTAACGAGTGGTGGATATTTCTTTAATACACAATATGGTACGAGTCCCATAGATTCATTTCGTCAGAGATACCCTTTTCTTTATGATATTGCGCGTGGTCTGCCCAGACTGTTTGACGCGCCTTTAACACCGAGGGATTACCCTGATTCGATAATTTTTAGAATGGCCGCTGCAACAACACGCGCTCTTTTACCACGGTTTACGTGGAGAGAGTCAGGATTAGTAACACAACATGATGATATTATACGTACGATTGTCAGTCTTTTAACGGCTCCTCCTGGAACCGCTTGGGTTGGAATTATGAGTTATGTTTACCCAACAGGTGAATCTGTTCGACATGCTGTTCCAATTTTACGGGGGCAATCTGGAATTATTGTTGTTCCAACAAACACTGATATAGATTTTGCAGGTTTTACCGAATTGATGCGAGAAGAGACACATCCTGATATTATTTTATCGTACATTATTCAACGGCGAAATGTAACTCTTACAGCTTTTAATACATTACAATTAATTAGTCAGGATCAAGAACCGTTGAGCGTTGTTATGTCGCAAAATAATTGCACTGGAGAAGGGAATGATAGACGTGGAAGCAGAATGTTTCCAAGGAGCTCTACAGTCAATCAATGTTCAAAAGGAAGATGTTCTATTATGTAAGATCATTAAAGGTCTGTCTGTTAAAAAATAGGCTTTTTATCAAATTATGAGCAGCGGTTCAGCATAAAATCGCTCTTCTTCATCAAGTAGACTAGAGAGTGTTATTTCAGAAAGAGCAAAGTTTGTATGTTTTTGATTTTTGTGAGTTTAAAGAAGTTAAAGCAAGATATTGCGTTGTTCTGTTTTTTGTTAGTGTTAGAAGCACATTTTGTTTTTAACCATTAAGCAGGTCTCTCATAAAGAGATATTGAGTATCATCAAGCGTCGGGGATTAAGCAATGTAGATTATGAATCTACAAGAGAGCTAATTTTCAATTAAAGGAATTATATTTTATGAGAAAATATAATTTAAAGCTATTTTTATTCTTTTTTTTACAAATTAATACCTTTTTTTCTGATTCAATTTCTCAGAATGAGCTGATACTGAAAAATTTTCCTTTGAGTGATGACGTCCCTCAAAAGCTTCCTGATCCTCCTATGGAT
>NZ_JANHOK010000017.1 GCF_026929975.1 Bartonella sp. F02 | reverse complement strand
CTCCAAAAGAGAATATTGAAAACTCATGAGAAAGAAATATCATGGCCTTCGAACTGTTCACGCAACTTTTCACTAAAATTGATCAATCAACGGAAAAATACGTTACAGAGATTTCATCACAAGCCATTTCTGCCATCACACCTGTTGTGTCGGTGGGTCTCACTCTTTCTTTCATTCTCTACGGGTGGCTCATTATTCGTGGAGCCGTTGATATGCCCATTGCAAACTTTATGGGACGCTGCATTCGCATAGCTCTTATCACATCACTCGCCCTCACAAGTGGGCTATATCAAAAAGATATTGCAAAAATCGTCACAGACGTCCCTGATGAATTAGTTTCTGCTCTTATAAAGAATACAAAAAGTAATATTAAGGATAATAATGTAGCAGCCGGACTCATTGATCAAGCAGCAGGGCAAGGGTTCAATCGGGCCAGTGAAGCTTTCGAAGAAGCTGCATTTTTTGGTTCTGATGGCCTCATTTACGGCCTTTTTGGGATCCTTATCCTCCTTTCAACAAGTATTCTGGTGGCAATCGGTGGTGGATTCATACTCTTGGCCAAAATTGCTCTATCACTTCTCGCCGGCCTTGGCCCACTCTTCATTGTTGCCCTGCTCTGGCAACCAACATATCGCTTTTTCGAACAATGGATCTCTCAAGTCCTCAATTATGGACTGCTTATTCTTTTGTTTTCGACCATCTTCAGCATCATGATGAATATCTTTAACAATTACGTTAAAGAGATAAAATTTGATGGTACACAAAATGTGAGTTACGCACTTGGTGGTGTTCTCATCTTATCCGTTATCTCTATCGTTCTACTCATCAAATTATCAAAGGTTGCAGATGTTTTGGCCAAGGGTTTTTCACTTAGACGGCTATGGGATATCAATGCAAAATAAGGAACAGCGTCTATAGTGAAAAGGCGCTCAAGAATACCTTCAAAATAAGTCGATCATATATCGTATCGGCCTTGCTTTGTACTTCAATAGGTTCTGAACTTAAAGAGATTCAGAAAAAAGAGTGTTGAGGATAATTTATTTCTTATCAAAATAAAAATATTGATAAGAAAGTATTGGACTAAATGTAAGAGTTGTGAAAAAGGAATATTGATGAAAAATAAATATGTTGAAATTAAATCAATTACTTTTGCAATTTTGATGACAGGGCTCGTATCGGCTTGCACATCGGCGCCAAAGCCGAAGCAACCAGATCTTTTCAATCGAGTGCCTGTTAATAAAACAGTACCCGCCGAAATTCAGCGAGGAGCAATATGAGTAAAAAGGAAGTAAAACCTGTCAAAGCTGAACAAATCAGCAATTATTACAAAGAAAGTCGAGGGTTAGAACAGTGCCTCATCGATGAATT
>NZ_JANHOK010000016.1 GCF_026929975.1 Bartonella sp. F02 | reverse complement strand
TCTTGCCGCAATGATGCGATCCCAGATTGTGTCAACCGTCGGGGCGGCTCTGAAATGTCCTGCTTCTTAATTTTTTGAACAAACAAAGAAAACATTATGCAAATCTATCCATTTTTATATTGCAAAGTACCTTTTAGTATAATACTATACTATATCTTATAATAAAATATGGTATAGTATTATGTCCAGTGAGGAACCGAATGCCTGTCATCTCATTTGCTAATTCAAAAGGAGGTAGCGGTAAAACAACTTCTGCTTTGCTTCTTGCTTGTGAGCTTGCTCATGCTAAACCTGTTACAATTATTGATGCCGATCCTCGTCATCCCGTGACGACTTGGTCTGCTTTGCCGGGAAAACCTGATAATTTAACTGTTGTTACAAATGAATCTGAAAAAACAATTTTAGATGAAATAGAATCCGCAGCTGCTCGCGATCCATTTGTCATTGTGGATCTGGAAGGTACAGCATCACGCTTGACGAGTTATGCAATCAGTCAATCTGACTTGGTCATTGTACCCATGAAAGAACAGCAACAAGATGCTATAGCAGCTATTGAAATCATCAAAGAAATTCACAGAGATATGAAAGCTGTACGACGTACTATTTCTTATGCTGTTTTATTTACGCAATCCAAAGTTATTGCAAAATCAAGAACCGCTCGCTTTGTATCATCACAATTCAGGAACAATTCTAAAATCGATGTTTTTAAAACAGAAATAAATGAACGCGATGCTTTCTCCGCAATTTTCGCGACAGGCGGTTCTCACCGCAATCTTAATCCAAAAGAAGTGAATAATCTTGAAACTGCGATTGGTAATGTTGAAGCATTCGCTATTGAAGTTATTAACAAACTAAGAGCCGTTTAAACAGAGAGGAATATTATTAATGCATAGTGAGAGAAAACCTTTAGATTTTGCTACCCTTGATGATTTTCAACCACGAAAATCTGTCTCTAATGCACATCACACTGAGCGTAAAGAAATAGATAAAACAGCTGCATTTCCAAGCCGTGAGCAATCAGATGATTCACAAATTAATATCAAGGCTAGCACTGTTACCATTAACCGTTTTCGTGCTATGGCAAAAAAAGATCGCTATCGTCACGGTGAATTTTTAGAAATTCTTATGGATTTTTACGAAAAGGGAAAATAACGCGATCAAAAATACTCGCATTGGGTAGCATTCTTGCTTCTCTATGCAGAGACAAAATCGTAGTGATAAAATGATTTCTGCATTTGTTGTAACTACGCATGGAGGTTCTCTTGACCTTGCAATCAAACCAAAAATATTAGCGACCATTGCTAACAAGCATAACTCGATAATGAATAAATTTGTAGAGGAGACTTTTAGCTATGGTATCGAAAAACTCACACAAGCAGAAGCAGGACATTTCAGAGCTGCCCCGACGGTTGAC
>NZ_JANHOK010000015.1 GCF_026929975.1 Bartonella sp. F02 | reverse complement strand
AAGGATCAAAATACCGCAATGCTCTAACCCCTACAGACTAGCATCATCAAAAAGAACTAGAAAATACACTCAACATCATAATCACAAAAATAATCATAAAGTATAAACAAAAATATTATTCTTCATAAAATGGTTTTTATCAATAATCTTAATGAATTCTATCATATAATAAGTGATAACCCTATTGTTAAAGCTCTTGGAATGCTGTCGTTATTCTACAGTATTATCATGCCTATTTATAAAATCATACGGTTTTATCCTCAGTTTCGAGTGAGATATCAAGAAAAATTAGGCACAAATTTAGACATTTACGGTCATTTCGTATTTTCTGATATTGAAGATTGTCCTCCTTCAAAATTGGAGAAGATTCCTCTTTCTATATCAAATGAGAGCAAATTTTATTATATAGAATGGGAAGACAAGACTACGCAACGTACAAAGTCAACGTATTATGAGATTTTTCCTTATGTCCAAAAAGAAACTAAAATTGCTCCACTTATTGGAGAGAATTCTGAGAACATTATTCAGTTAAAAACAGAATCAAATCACATCAATGGAGATAAAGTTTCGTTTGATTTCAATGATATGAGTGAAGATAATATTAAGATTCAGAATGAACTTGTTTTAGGACGGCTTTTTCGTTCAGGCAAAAGAGAACATGATTCAGATAAGTCCGTTTACTTGCTTGCTGAATATTTAGAACAAATGTTTTTTCTTCATGCATGCGGATATACTGCCCCAACCTTCTCTTTAGGAGGAGAAAATATAAAACCTGTTTATTATGGTTTTAATAAGCCGATGGCTCCAAGCAATAAGCGTATCATAAGACCTTGTGATAAAATAAAAGATGAAGAATTAACAGATAAATGTAAGCATATTTTTACATTTGATCTCATTGAAAAAGCCGTAAAATGTGCTGAATGCGCTGAGCCTAAAATTAAGTCTTTAGAGATTGAAAGACAAAAATTCTATGTAATGTATTTGCACCCAATCCACATTGAGCAATTACGCGCTTATGCCTCCTGTCAGAAATTTGAAGCGGTCAAAAAAAGAGCCCGTGAACTTCAATCTAAGAGCGAAGATCCTCTTATTCAAGCAGCATTTGGTGTGTATTATTTTAAGAAATCCTTTGGCACGTGTAATGTTCTTTTACTTGAATCTGGTTCTGTGACATTGGGAGTCAATTCGGTAAATAATATGCCTTTGCCCAATGTGCGCCGCTCTGTTCTTCTTGGTGCACAAAGTGCGATTTTAGCTTTTGGGACCAATCCTACTAATAATGTGGTAATTGAAGAAACAATTTTTGATTTTGAAAACAAGCGTATGACTAACGCACTGTTGGGGATAAAAAAAACACGCTTAAAATTGTTAAAAGATGCAGAAGAACAAGATTTTGCTACAGTTGTTGTTTCAACTTATGCTGATAAAGACAATATTCAAGAACATTGGGTGCATCGTATAAGACGGTGTATGTTTTATGAAAAAGAGTCAGATTATACGCGAGGAGTGCATGTACAGCGATAGATTTGTATTTGATCTGTCAATAAATGCATTAAAACATCGAGATGTTGAATAGCGAGCAGAATGCAATAAAAAGAGTTTGTTATTGTTTATGACGGACATCATTTTATAGTGTTGCAGAATTTATAATTAAATGAAAAAAATATTCTATTGCCTCTAATAATACATTTTGTATTTTATGTCATAAATCGGCCTTAAAGAAACAGTAGGCGCTAAAGGTATCATCATTAAATAG
>NZ_JANHOK010000014.1 GCF_026929975.1 Bartonella sp. F02 | reverse complement strand
GATTTTGTAAAGATAGTGTTTCGAGTGAAAAGGATGCAGGCTATTGGGATCTTTCTATTTTGGGTGGTCGTGAAGGACCCTTACGCGATAGAAATGGCAATTTTTTACGGGTGACCAAATACGGGGCCAATTGGGGAGTCCCTTATACGGCTAAAGGAGAATATCTTAAAAGGGATACAACGAATTCTCCGACATCGAAATTTGTTTTGTCAGATGGTATCGAGAAATGGAACCGCTATGTTTACGGTAATTTAGAGGATTCTCTTGCCTATTGTCCGGCGCCTGGGAATAAAAAAGGTGGCATGGATGTTTCTTCTGATAGAAAAGAAAAACTCTTATTGCCTCCTAATTTTCAATTGAATGATGCTTGGCGCAGACGGCTTTATGAGATTGCGACAACGACAGATAAATCTTATATAACGGCAGGAGTGTGTGGAGCCTGTCTTTTGCATGTTTATCAAATGATTGCAGAACTCCAAGGAACCTATCCAGGAGATCCCTTTACAGAGGGAGGGTATTTCTTTAATACAGCACCGAATACGAGTCCTCTTCTTTCATTTCGTCTGAGATATCCTAACCTTTATAGAACAATAGACGATATTCCCCAATTGTCTGGTATTCCTTTAAATACAACAGAACTTGATGATGGTATCGCTGCTAGATTAGCGTATTCAACAACGCAAGCTATGTTACCGCGTTTTCGTTGGATATTATCACCTTTGGCGAGCACTCACAGTGAGATTATGAATGCTATTCAAGGGTTGGTCGCGGCTTCTCCTGGAACAATTTGGGTTGGTTTAATCAGTTATATCTCTCGGCGAGGAAATACTGCAAGACACGCTATTACAATAATTCGTGGTCGTTCTGGTGTTATGGTTATTCCGACAAATACACGAATGGATTTTACACAGTTTACCGAATTGGCATCAGAAACAACGAATCCTGATGCTATTTTTTTGAGATTAGCACAATGGAGAACAACCAATATTACGGGTTTAGCAACAGTTCAGCTTGTTTCTGAAGATCCAAATCCTTTAAGTGTTGTTATGTCGCAAAATAACTGCACAGGAGAAGGAAGTGATAGACGAGGAAACAGAGCGTTTCCAAGAAGTTCTACGTTCAATCAATGTTCAAAAGGAAGATGCTCTATTATGTAAAAGAATAAGCAGATTTGTATATTAAAAAAACAAGCTTTTTTATAAAATTTCTTTTTATAGAGTTTTGAATATGATCTGTGTTTTTCTTTGATATATGTTGAAATCATTTATCATTTAATCTGATTTTTGAATCAGATGAGAAAAGGAGAATTTCAAGCGAACAAAACAGAAATACAATATTTGCTCTTTGAGGCATTAAACGAAGTGTGGTTAAGAAAAGCATGATGTTATTTTTATTTTAATAATACATTTTGTATTTTATGTCATAAATCAGCCTTAAAGAAACAGTAGGCGCTAACAGTGTCATTCATAAATAGCGGAATTGAGTTGTGTGCAGGGTGAATGCGCAAGAGACCCACCTTTGAACGAAGGACATTCTGTCTTTATGAGAAAATATAATTTACAGCTATTTTTATTCTTGTGTATTTTTTTCTTTCCCATGACGGTACTTGTTTCTGGTTCTGTCTCTCAGAAAGAGTTTACTCATGAAGCTTTTCCTTTGAATAAGAAGATTTCTCAGGCTGAGAAAGAAGAATTTTCTCAAGAGAATAAAGGTATTTCTGAAGCGCTTGAACTTATTCCTTTTCACGATGAGGGTGTTCAAACACGTGGGACTTTGCCGCCTAGTAAGAATGTTGTTCTAGCAAGTAAAAGAGTTTCTAAAACTCATGAAGAGATTATTCTGAGAGAGACTATTCCTCC
>NZ_JANHOK010000013.1 GCF_026929975.1 Bartonella sp. F02 | reverse complement strand
AATGCATTGACATAGACCCGCGCATCACCTTCTGCACTGTAAGAAATATGATTTAAAGCTTGCCCATTCTTCGCAATAGCTTGACCTGCTTCAGTAACGTCCTTTCCTTGTCCAATATGCAGTGCTTGATATTTTCCTGCTGTCGGTTTTTCAAAAACAAGACGACTATTACTAAGACTGAACATCGTAAGAGATGAGTCATACAAATCCACTGATCCTAAAGAAATATTCTGCGAATTTGTCGGCTTCATTGCCGTTAAAGTCCACTTTGAACCATCACTTAAAGAAATTTTTGCAACGCCTGTATCATTAGTACGAACTCCTCCTGTTAGTGAAGAATCCTGTGCTCGAATTGTTATAGAAGAGAGAGGTTCAGCTCTAAGCAACAAATTACCAGAAATATTGGATCCTTTTTGTACATCAATGTCGACTTGTTTTTTAGCACCATCATTATAAATGGCTGTACCTT
The DNA here is from genome assembly GCF_026929975.1 of Bartonella sp. F02. Taxonomy (GTDB): domain Bacteria; phylum Pseudomonadota; class Alphaproteobacteria; order Rhizobiales; family Rhizobiaceae; genus Bartonella. Next base: position 2,050 of record NZ_JANHOK010000013.1, on the reverse strand, counting down.
TTGGAACAGTTAAAGTACTATTTTCAAACTTAATCTTTCCTAAATATGAAGGAATTAAATGATCTTCTTTATTTTCCAAAGGAACACTAAAAAAATTGTCCATAGGAACACTAAAAAAATACAGACCATTTGATATGTCACCTTGAATTTTAAGTGTTGTCTCTGCAATTGCAATCCGAGCATAATCATTATTTTGAATATCATCGAAAAATGAACTTATAAGACGCAAGCCATCAATATCAGTTGCATTAACACGAACACGCGTTAAATCAAGTATCCCACCTTGCTTGATATTAAAAACCGCAGGACTCGTTAGAATCTCTTCGTTTATCTCTCCAGTCTCCTGATTTTCTATATTCACACGAAGAACTTTTGAGATAGCCGTAACAGAGACATCTTCCAAACTAGCATATGCTTTTCCATGTACAAAAAGGCCACCAGAATCCGTTGCATTAATTTCTCCTCCCTTCATCTTAATTTTTGCACCAGGATAACTCGCAAGTCCCATTCCCCAAGGAGAAAATTCACTCTTCGAAGGATCAAATCCCACGCCATTAACCTTAATTTTTGTATTCATTAAGAAAACAGATGTTCCATCTCCTTTTGCAACAACCCCTTTTTTCGCTTCAATGATCCCACCATTGACCTCAAATATTCCACCCCTTTCAGCTTGAAGACCCACTTTTACGCCTTCAAGAACTGCATTGTGCAAAGTTACTTTTCCTCCATCAATCGCAACAATTCCATATCCAAAATTCAAATCTGAAGAACCGACAACATGTATATCTTCTGCATGGATCACTGTCCCTGTATTTTTTGCCACAACGGCAGCAGGAGAAAGCAAAGATATATCCGCCTCATCTTCATTTTGTTCACTTTCTAAATCTTCCTCTTCAAGCTCTTCCAAATCCTCATCTTCTTCCTCATCGTCTTCCTGACTTTCTAAACCTTCCTCCTCCGGATTTTCACCTATACCGTTCGCACCATCTTCCTCATCCTCGTCCTCTCCATTGGAATTATAACCGCTTTCATCACCGCCCTCATCCTCCTCGTCCTCATCTTCGTCCTCGTCCTCATCATCCTCGTCACCGTCCTCATCCTCCTCGTCCTCATCCTCGTCATCGTCCTCATCCTCCTCAGCACCCTCCTCCTCAGCATCTTCTTCGGTCTCTTCCACACCATCTTCTTCAGCAGAACTCTCTACATCTACTACCTTGGTAGTGCCTGCATCTTTTGAAGATTCCTCACCCCCCATTCCATCTTGGTTTTCTTCTTCAGCTGCCTCTCTCTCCTCCTCGCTCTCATCCTCATCACTGTCATCTTCATCGCTTTCCACTTGAAGAGGCGCATTCAACTGATATTTTTTGCCTTTAATGATATGCGTTTGACCATCATCGCAGTAATCCAATGCTTCTTCTCTATTATCTTTCTGATCTCCACATCCAGAGCCAAGGCTCCCAGCGTTTAGCACACCCGATGACGCCTGCGCAGAAACAGTAACATTATACAAAAAAGGAACAAGAGCCGTTGTAAGGGCACACAAATACATATGATTTTTAAATATTTTAATCATAATTCTGTAGTAAACTTTCTCCCCCACCCAATGAACAAACTATACTTATTAAAAACCAAGTAATATTTTGGACAGAATTCAATACAAAACGGATAAAATATTAAGTATTAATAAAACACTATTGTAAAATGCATAATTCATTCTGTGTTTTGTGTAAAGATAAAAACAAAAAACACAACAAAGTTATTACAGATCCCAATAACTTTGTTGTGTTTCTAAAATTATACTTATGATATGAAATTGATCGCCAATGAATGCTTAAAACTGATAGCGTATTCCACCAGAGAAACTAGTTCCCGAAAAGCCTGCATCCGTCAACTTATGCTGATAAACAAGATCTCCCTGAAGCGATATCTTTGAAGAGACTTTGGCATTAACACCTAAACCAGCTTCTAATGAAGAACCAAACGCTCCCAACTGGAATGTATCTTTAAAATGCACAGACTGTTGCTTCTTCAAACCACTCGCTAAATGCAG
>NZ_JANHOK010000012.1 GCF_026929975.1 Bartonella sp. F02 | reverse complement strand
CATTGGGATTGGGTGGAATGGAGATTTTGTAAAGATAGTGTTTCGAGTGAAAAGGATGCAGGCTATTGGAATATTTCTTTTTTGAATGGTCGTGAGGGACCTATTAAGGACAGAAATGATAATTATTTACGGGTAACCAAATATGGTTCCAACTGGGGGGTGCCTTATACGGTTAAAAGAGAGTACCTTAAAAGTGATACGACCAATTCTCCGACATCAGCATTTGTTTTGCCCTATGATATTGAAAATTGGAACCATTACATTTATGGGAATTTATTGGATTCTCTCGCTTACTGTCCAGCGCCTGGGTATAAAAAGGATATTGTTAGTGCTCAGTCTGATTCAAAAACAAAACTTTTTTTACCCTCTGATTTTGAATTGACAGAAGAGTGGCTGCGGCGATTGCATGCGATTTCTATCTCTACAAGTAGCGCGACAATTGCGGTAGGAATATGCGGCACGTGTCTTTTACATTCGTATCAAATGCTTGCAGAGCTTGAAGAATATTATCCAGAAAACCCTCCAACGAGCGGCGGTTATTTTTTTGATACACAGCCTGATCGAGACCCAATGCTTTCATTTAATCAAAGATATCCTGATCTTTATATGTTTTTGCACGAGCTTCACCAACCTTATTCTGCTATTTTAAGACCTGGAGAAACAGAACAAGAAGCAGATCTGAGACTGTTTTTGACAATGACGCAGGCTGTTTTACCTCAGTTTAATTGGGCGACTTCAAATATAGCAACAACGGATCAAGAGGTTATGGATTCTCTCTGGAGGTTGTTGATGTCACCACCTGGAACAGTTTGGATTGCTTCCATGTATTATATTTTGCCAGGTGGACGTGAGGGCGGACATGCCGTTCCGATTATTCGTAGTCATGATGGGATACGGATAATTCAAACAAATAGGCGGCAAAGTTTTGAAGATTTTCTCGCTCAAAGTGCAACTGTGACAGATCCAATGGAGATGTACAGACTTTTGACGCCACATCCACATCTCAATATGGTTCATTTTGCAACAGTGCAAATAACTGGACGAAGAGAAAATACTCAAAATATTGTTATGTCACAAAATAATTGCACGGGTGAGGGGCGTGGTCGAAGAGGAAATAGGCGCTTTCCAGGAAGCGCTTCAGTAAACCAATGTTTAAGTGGAAGATGTTCCATATTGTAAAGAATAAAAAGGCTTATTTTTGAGAGAGATAAGGCTGTGATCAAAGGGAATGCTATAATAATACATTTTGTATTTTAAGTCATAAATCAGCCTTAAAAAAGCAGTAGACATTAACAGTGTCATGCATAAATAGCGGAATTGAGTTGTATGCAGGATGAATGCACAAGGGACGCTCACCTTTGAACGAAGGACATTCTGTCTTTATGAGAAAATATAATTTACAGCTATTTTTATTCTTTTGCATTTTTTTCTTTCCCATGGCGGCACTTGTTTCTGGTTCTGTCTCTCAGAAAGAGTTGACTCATGAAGCCTTTCCTTTGAACGAACAGATTTCTCAAGCTGAAAAAGAAGATTTTTCTCAAGAGAATAAAGGTTTTTCACAAATGCGTGAGTTTCTTCCTTTTCGCGATGATGGTGTTCAAACACGTGAAACTTTTCCGCTTGGTAAGGATGCTGTTCTAGTAAGTAAAAGAGTTTCTAAAACCCGTGAAGATATTGCTTTTAGAAAGGGTATGTCTCAAAAGACTATTCCTCCATATGTTCCTCAAACACTTCCTGATACTCCTATGGAAAAGGCAATTCGTGTTAAGGCCCATACGGGATCTACGTATTGCTATGCTCCTACTTTTGTTGATGGTGAAAGTTATATTTACCTTGATACCTGTTCAGCATCCGATGTAAAACCGGCACGTTATGATGTGTTTCAGCGAGTTGTTTGGAACGTTAAGGATGTTTGGCTTTGCATGACAGCTCCAGGATCTGTAACGGGAGTTGATGGAAGTGGCAAAGCGCAATGGGATTATGTCAAACTGAGACCTTGTGTGACCAATGATCCTAATCAACGCTGGATTATTAATGGGCGTTCCTTTTATACGGCTGATGGAAAATACCGTGTGAAGGATGTGAAATGGTATGCGTATATTTCAAAAAATGCGAAGGATTATTACAACCATACTTTAGTGCTTGAGATGGATAGCTGGATTAAGACGATTGCCGCTCCTGGGAATATGAGTCTTCATATATCTGTGGGTTGGAAGCATGTGACGAGCACTGGTTTTAACATGTATTATCTTTCGGATAATGGCTCTAAGTCCGATGTTATTAGTTTGTACTATAATCCAGAAAATGGCCATATTGCCCGCTATTTTCCTTCTGCGGGGATTCTTTCCTGCATGGTTTCCAAACAATCTTCCAAAGATAATTGGGATTGGGTTGTTTGGAAATTGTGCAAAGATACTGTTTCGAGTGCAAAGGATGCAGGCTATTGGGATATTTCTTATTTGAGTGGTCGTGAAGGACCACTTCAGGACAGGAATGGTAATTATTTACGGGTGACACAGTACGGGGTTAACTGGGGGATGCCTTACACGGCGAAGGGAAAATATCTTGAAGGAGATACGAAAAATTCTCCGACATCGGAATTTGTTTTGCCCTATGATTTTGAAAAATGGAGTCGCTATGTTTATGGAAACTTAGGAGATTCGCTTACCTATTGTCCAGCGCCTGGACATAAAAATAAGGTTGCTGCTATTCAATCTAAAGCAAAAAAGAAACTTTTTTTACCGCCTAATTTTGAATTGAATGATGAATGGCGTTGGTTACTTTATGCGATTACGAGTACGACAGATCGATCAGAAACTTTAGTCGGAATGTGTGGTATTTGTCTTATGCAAACGTATCAAATGATTGCTGAGCTACAGGAATATTATCCAAGCTGGCCCCCAGCAGAAGGATATTTCTTTGTTCCAATTGCCGGTACAAATCCCATTACTGCATTTCGTCAAAGATATCCAGATCTCGCCAGAGTGATGGAGAATATTAGGCTGCGTGCGACTATTCCTTTATTAGTAGGAACAATGACAGGAAGAATGCGATTGTATCGGGCTGCTGCGAGGGCTGTGCATTCAACAACACAGGCTATTTTACCGCGCTTTCGTTGGACACTATCACCGTTGGCTACCAATCAAACTGAAATTCGGAATGCTATTCAGAGATTGCTCGATGCTCAACCAGGAACAATGTGGATTGCGATTATCAATTATGTTTCTACTGGTGGGAGATTGAGTAGTCATGCTGTTCCAGTTATCCGTGCTCAATCTGGACTCATTGTTATTCCGACGAATAGTAGTATGATTTCGTTTGCAGATTTTTCACGTTTAACGCAAGCAACAACGGATATCAATACTATCATGCAGTTACTGGGAGAGCAAAGTCCTGTAACTATTTTTTCTTTTTCAACATTACAGCTTTCTGGTGAAGAAGAAGCACCTTTAAGTGTTGTTATGTCACAAAATAATTGCACGGGCGAGGGAAATGATCGCAGAGGAAATAGACAACCTCCAAGAAGTTCCTTAGTCAACCAGTGTGTAAGCGGAAGATGTTCGGTTATGTAAATACTCAAAAGGCCTGCTTTTGAGAGGAGTAGGTCTTTGATAAAGAAGTTTAGGTAAGGTCATTTTTTAATAATACATTCTGTGTTTTAAGTCATAGATCATTCTGAAAGAGGAAGTAAGCGCTAAAAAGATCATCATTAAATAGAAGAATTAAGTTGTGTGCATGATGAATGCACAAGAGACCCCACCTTTGAACGAAGGGAATTCTGTCTTTATGAGAAAATATAATTTAAAGCTATTTTTATTCTTTTGCATTTTTTTCTTTCCCATGACACCTCTTGTTTCTGAGCCTGTTTTTCAGAAAGGCTTTACCCATAAAGCTTTTGCGTT
>NZ_JANHOK010000011.1 GCF_026929975.1 Bartonella sp. F02 | reverse complement strand
AGAATGGCGCAAACGGCTTTATGCGATTGCTGTTTCCACAGATAGTACAACGATTTCAGCAGGGATATGCGGCACTTGTCTTTTGCAGGCTTATCAAATGATTGCTGAGTTACAGGAATATTACCCCAGCAGTCCTCTGGCCAGTGGGGGCTATTTTTTTGATACGCAGCCTAATCGAGACCCAATGATCTCATTTGGTCAACGCTATTCTGATCTTTATACTTTTATGCTCAATGCTACCGCATTGTATGGAGCTCCTTTAACGCCAGTAGAGACCGATGATGAGATTAATTTGCGCATAGCTTTGGCTGTGACACAGGCTGTTTTGCCCCGTTTTACGTGGAATGCATCACGTGTTCTTACTCATCGTGGTGAAATTTTAGCAGCAATAAGAAATTTTTTTCGAGCACCAGTTGGGAGTGTATGGATAGCCTTTCTTACCTATACTTTTCCAGATGGAAGCACGGGAGCTCATGCCATGCCAATCATTCGTAGTCATTATGGAATTCATGTTATTCCAACAAATATTACAGATAGTTTTGATGTTTTTTCTGAAGATACTGAAGAGACGATGAGTTATGAATTTGTTTATTCTATATTTTCCCAACAAGGGCAGGCAACGATTGATTCTTTTGCAACATTGCAGATGGGTGAAGAAGATCCAAATCCTTTAAGTGTTGTTATGTCACAAAATAACTGTACAGGAGAAGGCAGTGATAGACGTGGGAATAGAATGTTTCCTCGCAGCTCTACGGTGAATCAATGTTTAAAAGGAAGATGTTCCATTATGTAAAAAGGTGAAAAAGTTTGTGTGTTTTAAAATAGGCTTTTTATAAAATTTTTTTATTGTGGTTAGATAAGATCAATATTTTTTCTCTTATACGTGTTGAGATGATTGAGGGTTTTAAAGAACCTAATAGTACATTTTGTATTTTATGTCATAAATCAGCCTTAAAGAAGCAGTAGGCGCTAAAAGTATCATCATTAAATAGCGGAATTGAGTTGTGTGCAGGGTAAATGCGCAAGAGACCCACCTTTGAACGAAGGGTATTCTGTCTTTATGAGAAAATATAATTTACAGCTATTTTTATTCTTGTATATTTTCTTCTTTCTCATGACGGTACTTGTTTCTGGTTCTGTCTCTCAGAAAGAGTTTACTCATGAAGCTTTTCTTTTGAACGAGAAGATTTTTCAAGCTGAAAAAGAAGATTTTTCTCAAGAGAATAAAGGTATTTTGCAAACGCGTGACCCTATTCCTTTTCGCGATGAGGGTGTTCCAACACGTAGGACTCTACTATTTGGTAAGGATGCTGTTCTAGTAAGTAAAAGAGTTTCTAAAACCCGTGAAGATATTTCTTTTAGAAAGAATGTGCCTCACAAGACTAGTCCGCCAGAGGTTATTCAAAAACTTCCTGAGACTCCTATGGAAATACCTATTCGTGTTAAGGCTCACACGGGTTATGAATATTGCTATGCTCCTACTTTTGTTGATGGTGAAAGTTATATTTACCTTGATACCTGTTCGGCCTCCGATGTGAGACCGGCACGTTATGATGTGTTTCAGAGGGTGGCTTGGAACGTTAAGAATGTTTGGCTTTGTATGACGGCTCCAGGATCTGTAACGAGAGTTGATGGGAGTGGCAAAGCGCAATGGGATTATGTCAAACTGAGACCTTGTGTGACGAATGATCCTAATCAACGCTGGATTATTAAGGAACATGCCTTTTATACAGCCGATGGAAAATACCGTGTGAAGGATTTGAAATGGTATGCGTATATTTCAAAAAATGCGAAGGATTATTACAACCATACTTTAATGCCTTCGATGGATAGTTGGGCGAGTAGGGTTGTGGCTCCTGGAAGTATAAGCCTCCATATATCTGTGGGTTGGAAATATGTGACGAGCACTGGTTTCGACACGTATTATCTCTCAGATAATGGCTCTAAGTCCAATATGGTTAGTTTGTACTATAATCCAGAAAATGGCCATATTGCCCGCTATTTTCCTTCTGCGGGGATTCTTTCCTGCATGACTTCCAAACAATCTTCCAAAGATAATTGGGATTGGGTTGTTTGGAAATTGTGCAAAGATACTGTTTCGAGTACAAAGGATGCAGGCTATTGGGATCTTTCTTATTTGAATGGTCGTGAAGGAGCATTGCGCGATAAAAATGGCAATTTTTTACGGGTAACCAAATATGGCGTTAACTGGGGAATGCCTTATACGGCTAAAGGAGAGTATCTTAAAAGTGATACGAAAAACTCTCCGACATCGGAATTTGTTTTGTCCTATGATATTCAAAAATGGAACCGCTATGTTGATGGAAACTTAGGGGATTCTCTTCGTTATTGTCCAGCGCCTGGACATAAAAATAAGGTCGCTAATATTCAGTTTAGAACAAAAAAGAAACTTTTATTGCCTCCTAATTTTCCATTGAGTGAGGCGTGGCTCAGACGACTTCATGATATTGCCACGACAACAGATGGAATACCAGAATCCGCAGGAGTTTGTGGTGTTTGCCTTTTGCAAACCTATCAAATGATTGGTGAATTGCAGGAATATTATCCCAGAAATCCATTACCCAGAGGTGGATATTTTTTTGATACAGCGCCGAGTACCAATCCATTTACTTCGTTACGTCGAAGATATCCTATGCTTCATACGATGATACAAGATGCTCCTCGAACTTATGGTTTTCCTTTAACCCCCGGAGAAACATATGATAGAATTGCTTTTAGAGTAGCTTCTTCGACAACACAGATTGTTTTGCCACGCTTTAATTGGCGAGCATCTTCTTTATTGATGACACAGAGTGAGATTAGGAATGCCATTCAAACTCTTTTAAACGCTAATCCTGGAACCGTGTGGGTTGGTTTAGTAACGTATGCACATCAACGCGGAGGTGTAGCAAGACATGCTGTCCCAATTATCCGCGGTACTTCTGGATTGATTGTTATTCCAACAAATATGAATATGGAATTTACACGTTTCACTGAATTGGCATCAGAAACAACAAATATTGATGAAATTTTGTTGCGACTGACAAATGGAAGAAGGTTAAATGTTGTTGGTTTGGGAACATTACAGCTTATTGACGAAGACGAAGATTCTTTAAGTCTTGTTATGTCACAAAATAATTGCACGGGTGATGGAAATGATCGCAGAGGAAATCGACAACCTCCAAGGAGTTCTTTAATCAACCAGTGTTTAAGCGGAAGATGTGCCATATTGTAGATCATAAAAAGGTTTGTTTTTGAGAAAGATAGGTCTGTGATAAGTCATGTCTTTTAATAATACATTTTGTATTTTAAGTCATAAATCAGCCTTAAAGAAACAGTAGGCGCTAAAGGTATCATCATTAAATAGCGGAATTGAGTTTGTGTCCATGATGAATGCACAAGAGGCCCACTTTTGAACGAAGGGCATTCTGTCTTTATGAGAAAATATAATTTAAAACTATTTTTATTCTTTTGCATTTTTTTCTTTCCCATGACGGCACTTTTTTCTGGTCCTGTCTCTCAGAAAGGGTTGTCTCATGAAGCGTTTCCTTTGAACGAGAAGATCCCTCAAGCTGAAAAAGAAGAGTTTTCTCAAGAGAATCAAGGTTTTTTGCAAACGCGTGAGTTTCTTTTTTTTCTCGATGAGGATGTTCAAACACGTGAAACTTTTCCGCTCGGTAAGAATGCTGTTCTAGCAAGTAACAGAGTTTCTAAAACCCATGAAGATATTGCTTTTAGAAAGGGTACGCCTAGAAAGGATACGTCTCACAAAATTATTCCTCCAGATGTTCCTCAAACGCCTCCTGATACTCCTTTGGAAATACCTATTCGTGTTAGGGTTCATACGGGATCTGAATATTGCTATGCTCCTACCTTTGTTGATGGTGAAAGTTATATTTACCTTGATACTTGTTCGGCCTCAGATGTGAGACCGGCACGTTATGATGTGTTTCAGAGAGTTGTTTGGAACGTTAATGCTGTTTGGCTTTGCATGACAGCTCCGGGATCTGTGACAGGGGTTGATGGAAGTGGCAAAGCGCAATGGGATTATGTCAAACTGAGACCTTGTGTGACCAATGACCCTAATCAACGCTGGATTATTCAGGATCGCTCCTTTTATACGGCTGATCGAAAGTACCGTGTGAAGGATGTGAAATGGTATGCGTATATTTCAAAAAATACGAAAGATTATTACAATCATACTTTAGTGCCCGCGATGAAGACCTGGGCGAATACAGTTGCAGCTCCTGGAAGTATAAGTCTTAAAATGTCTGTGGGTTGGAAGTATGTGACGAGTAGTACTTTTACGATGTATTATCTTTCAGATAATGGTTCTAAGTCCGATGTGGTTAGTTTGTACTATAATCCAGAAAATGGCCATATTGCCCGCTATTTTCCTTCTTCGGGTATTCTCTCATGCATGACTTCCAAACAATCTGCCAAAGATAATTGGGATTGGGCTGTCTGGAAATTGTGCAAAGATACTGTTTCGAGTGCAAAGGATGCAGGCTATTGGGATCTTTCTTATTTGAATGGCCGTGAAGGAGCATTGCGCGATAGAAATGGCAATTTTTTACGGGTAACCAAATACGGTGTCAACTGGGGAATGCCTTATACGGCTAAAGGAGGATATCTTAAAAGTGATACGAAAAATTCTCCGACATCGGAATTTGTTTTGTCCTATGATATTCAGAAATGGAACCGCTATGTTGATGGAAACTTAGGGGATTCTCTTCGTTATTGTCCCGCGCCTGGACATAAAAATAAGCTCGCTGCTATTCAACCTAAAGTAAAACGGAAACTTCTCTTACCGCCTAATTTTCGATTGACTAATGAATGGCGCAGACGGCTTTATGAGATTGCAACGACAACAGATGGAGTACCAGAATCCGCAGGAATATGTGGTGTTTGTCTTTTGCAAACCTATCAAATGATTGCTGAGTTGCAGGAATATTATCCAGAACGTCCTCTGTCCGGAGGGGGATATTTTTTTGATACAGCGCCGAGTACCAATCCATTTACTTCGTTCCGTCAAAGATATCCTTTGCTTTATACGATGATACAAGGTTCTCCTCGAAATTATGGTGTTCCTTTAACCCCTATAGAAATATATGAGAGAATTGCTGTTAGAATAGCATCTTCGACAACACAGACTGTTTTGCCACGCTTTAATTGGCGAGCATCTTCTTTATCGATGACTCAGGTTGATATTAGGAATGCCATTCAAACTCTTTTAAGAGCTGAGCTTGGAACCGTGTGGGTTGGTTTAGTAACGTATGCACATCAACGCGGGGGTACAGCAAGACATGCTGTCCCAATTATCCGCAGCAATTCTGGATTGATTGTTATTCCAGCAAATATTCAAATGACTTTTGAACGTTTTACGACATTGACATCAGAAACAGCAGATATTGATGAAATTTTGTTGCGACTGACAAATGGAGCGAGGTTAAGCGTTGTTGCTTTGGCAACATTACAGCTCATTAGCGAAGACGAAGATTCTTTAAGTCTTGTTATGTCACAAAATAATTGCACGGGTGAGGGAAATGATCGCAGAGGAAATCGACAACCTCCAAGGAGTTCTTTAATCAACCAGTGTTTAAGCGGAAGATGTGCCATATTGTAGATCATAAAAAGGTTTGTTTTTGAGAAAGATAGGTCTGTGATAAGTCATGTCTTTTAATAATACATTTTGTATTTTAAGTCATAAATCAGCCTTAAAGAAACAGTAGGCGCTAAAGGTATCATCATTAAATAG
>NZ_JANHOK010000001.1 GCF_026929975.1 Bartonella sp. F02 | reverse complement strand
ATATCGGCATCATAAGAACGCGCATCTAATGCTTCAGCAATTTCTGAAGCCATCCTGATCGTTCGTATAATTAAAGGAACTGCAAGAGCAGTAATTTTTGTATCAAGCCCCCGTGCTTGCTGTGCTTCACGCACCTCATTAAACTTTTCACGAACCACAGGAATAAATCTAATCGTCATTGATAAAACTATACTCAATTGTGATGGATTTATACCAAAACGCCTAAAAGGACGCGCTCCCGCTTCTATTGAATGCACCATTTCTGAAATTTTTGTTGTTAGAGAAACAAGAGAGGCTAAAAGAATAAGGATAATAAGACGCAATACAACCCAAAGACCTGTCCAATAACCATCGAAAACAGCTTGAAAAACAAATATCAAAGCTAAAAATGGTCCCATCATCTTAAGCTGTTGCATCACATTTCTAAAAGGAATTTTAGCAATTGCGTACAACAAAGATACGCATAATAAAAATAAAAAAAGAACACATCCTGATGAAACCATAAAAATAATGGTGCCACAAACAGCGAGGAATAGTAGTTTGATACTGGGTTTTAATCGATGAATAAAAGTATCTTGGGGAACATATAAGCCAATCATGACATTTTTCTTATATATTCCTTAATTGCAACTTCAGGCACATCATCAATTACTATTTCCCCCTCATCGAAAACAAGTACCCTATCAAACTTTTTTAAAAAATCCAAATCATGCGATACGACAATCGCTGTTTGGGGTAATTCTTCAATAACTTGTGTGATACGACGTTTATTACGCAAATCGAGTAGTGTCGTTGGTTCATCAAAAATAATATAGTCTGGTTCCATTGCCACTACACCAGAAATAGCAATTAACTGTTTCTGTCCACCGCTTAATAGATGAACTGCATGATTTTTGAAATCTTGAAGATCATAACGCTGTAAAATTTCATCTACGCGTTTTTTAATTTCTTCTTTACTGAGTTTTAAATTTTTAAGACCAAAAGATAAATCTTCTTCCACCAGTGGTAACACAATTTGATTATCAGGATTTTGAAAAACAAACCCTACTTTTCGTTTTACTGCTCTTGCATCACGCTTTGTATCAAGCCCATCAACACTCACCTCTCCTTTTGAAGGAATCTGTAACCCATTGATAAGACGAACGAATGTACTTTTGCCAGAGCCATTAGCGCCAATAATAGCAATCCGTTTCTCAGCAAGCTGTATCGTAATATTTTTTAAAACACATAAATCACCAAAAACTTGTGTCACACTATCAAATTTTATTATCCCCACAACACTCCCAATCATTGTCAATAATTATTTCTTAGCCACACTATCGCTTAAATTTATAACCTACGCGCAAAAGAAAACACCATATAGGAATGATAATAATAGCTAAACTCATATCAGGCATCTGTATAGGAATATACGATTCAAGATAAGCTGTTCTTATTCCTATCACATTAAAAAGTTGAGTCATTAACCCATTTTTCTCAAAACCACTTACAAACATAATACAAAATAATAATGCAAAAAAACAAAGACACATGTAGTTAGCATAAGGATATAAATAAAATGTATAAATAAACGAATCTTTTTTATTTTGATGCGCTTTTCTAAATTTCAAATGCACAATAACAATAATCGTCCAAGTAATAAATGCTGTCGCAGTTGTAATAGCCATAATACGCATAAAACTATTTCCTGGAACGAGAACATTCATAACAATAATCATTGCCGTACAAGCTGAGGAAAAAAGAATAGCAATATAAGGGACACGAGCAGTGTTCAATTTACTAAAAATCTGCGGAGCATTCTTTTGTAAAGCTAAATTATACAGCATCCGACCATTGGAATACATACCACTATTATAGACTGAAATTGCAGCCATAATCACAATAAAATTCAAAATATGTCCAGCTGCAGGAATACCTATGCTCTCAAAAATGGTAACAAACGGACTGCCATTTTTTCCTATCATGTTCCATGGACTCAGCATCATAATAATGCTCATAGAACCAATATAAAAAACAACAGTTCGCCACATAACTTTACGAATAGCTGTCGGTATGGTTTGTTGCGGATTTGATGTTTCACCAGCTGCAATACTAATCAGCTCTGTTCCTCCAAAAGAAAACATCAAAACAGCAGTCGCCAGAATAACACCCATAGCACCATAAGGAAAAAAACCACCATGAGCCCAAAGATTGTGAATCCCTACTTGGTTATCATTGATTCCAGTTAAAATGAGAACAATACCAAAAACAATCATACCAATCACAGCAATCACTTTTATTAAAGATAAAACAAACTCCACTTCTCCAAAAAAACGAACATCAATCAGGTTAATCAATGTAATCAATAAAAGAATCGCAACAGATAATTTCCAATGATCAATCAAAATCCAATGATCAAAATAAAACCCAATAACTGTAAGCTCCGTCATACTAACAAGAATATAGAGAAACCAATAATTCCAACCTGTCACAAAACCTGCAAAATGCCCCCAATATTTATAAGCAAAAAAACTAAAAGCGCCAGAATTTGGTTCCTCTACGGACATTTCACCAAGCATTCGCATAATAAAATAAATAATCAAACCGCCAATAAAATAAGCTAAAATAGCTGAAGGACCAGCTAATTGAATAGCTTCCGTTGATCCATAAAAAAGACCTGTCCCAATCACACCCCCCAAAGCAATCATTTGAACATGACGATTTTGAAGGCTACGTTTTAATTCATTGTGCTTTTTATCAGACATTGCAGTTCATTACTTTTCTATACCCAAGCTAAATTTTTAAAAACAAATTAAGACATTTCTGCTTTTTTCAACAAAGCATAAAGAACGCTAATTATTTTTTTGATTGTGCAACAACTTACTTTTTTGTGCGTTGCATAAATATCAAAAAAAACGCATAGGAAAAAACATGCTTCGCCCCTTATTTAAATTAATGACATTTATTTTTATTACCTTAACACTTATATCATCAGTCATTGATGGCGCACACTCTGTCGCTGCATCACATCTTGTCATAACATCTTTAAATAAAATAGTAGCGCAGCTCTTTCAAACAGATATCTATAGTTTTCATCAAGCTTTATACAATCTTATGCCTTCTCTTCTTGCTTCCATTTGCATCGCTTTAACTTATTTACCGGCATGGCTTTTCTTTGGTGCTTTGGCCATAGTATTTTATATTTTAAGTTATGAAAAACCAAAACCTTTTCATAACTTTCATACACAGAGAAGAATAACACACACAACGCGCTGAGACTGTTTTAAAACGCATTGTATTGGTGTATAAACAAGATCTTCAAAAAAATTTATCTTAATTAAAAATAACTAAAAAACCTTTTCATGATCCAGCATCAATTAAAACGCCTTTATTCAAAAAAACACTGCATCACCCTGCAGCCATACATTCCCTTGAGACAATTCCAACAGACTAACAAACTCAACTCCACCAAATTTCTATTTCTATCTCTATAAAACTCGATACGAAAATAATAGAATATGTTAAGTAACAAAACTGTGTGAAACGATATCCTAAGAGAATAAGATTATAATTTTATACAAATATTAGCTTCTCTATTTCCCGTATTAGTCAAATGAACGAGAAACAGTCTCAGAACAACTGTGTTCTTCTAGATCTGAAAATCGCTTCATGAGAACATCAAATTTTTTAGATATAGCATCCAGACTCTTCCACTGATCTGTCACCACACAGGAAAGCTCTTCGACAAGCTTTTCTTGATGCGCTATCTTGATCTCTAATTCCATCAGCCTATTTTCATCCGACATATCTTATCACTCCATCTTAAATAAATAATCAATTTCTCTTACCAAGCTCACCTTCTCTTCTTTCTGCATATAGATGACAAGATATTCTCTTCCTCAAACAAAGCCAGTGATGACTTGGACTCACCTTTCTACTGCAGAAAACGGCATTATTTTTTTCATTTCAAAAATAACTTGTCAAATAAATTCATCTTATCCATCTCATAAATTGTATACATTTTTATCCAAATAAAATCATATTAATATCATTACGTTATTAATTAAAACGTATTTCATGCCTAAATAATCAAAACAGAGCGAATTGAAATTGATGCAAGATTTTTTTCACTTTTACGCAACATACAGCTCAAAAAATGGTGTTTCCCTGCTAATTTTTACAATCTTCTAGTCTTTATAACTCAGAAAATTACTGTCATTGGTAAATTGAATTATTAAGAAAATTGCAGACTTGCTTTTATACATACTTTTAGTTATTACCCTCGAAACTAGTCTTGATCTAATTAGGGTAGAGTTTGTGCCGCATTAGCTCAGTTGGTAGAGCACATCATTCGTAATGATGGGGTCGCTGGTTCGAAACCGGCATGCGGCACCAATTTACTTTAAAAAATCGTAATAAATTGATGACTAATTTTGAAGATTTTTTAGTCTACCTACCAATTCACTCTTGTTAAAACAAAAGCAGATTAATTTTTAATGATTTGCGGAACATACGCATAACGTAAAAAGATAAAACCAATTTATCTTCTAAAGAGAAAATAATCTTGCATAAGCATATTCATTAAAAAATGTTTAAAAACATCGAAACTATAACAAGTGAACATATCTAAACAAAAAAATTGAATTTTTCTCGTATTCAACACAATAGATATTTTTCAAAAAGACTTACAATATGCTGCACTCTTTGATCAACTTTTAAAAAAATCTGCACCAACTAAACTTTCACGTGTGATTTCTTTAACTGTACGCACACCAGTTAATGTCATAGCGACTTGCATTTCTTTAGCAAACAAATCAAGGAGATGACTAACACCTTTTTCTCCTCTCGCCGCAAGCGCATAAACAAAAGCACGCCCAATCATAACAGCATCTGCACCTTGTGCTATCATTCGTACAACATCAAGACCAGAACGAATTCCAGAATCAACTAGCAGAGTTAAATCGCCTTTTACAGCATCAGCAATAACAGGTAAGGCTCGAGCCGTTGATAAGACTCCATCAAGCTGACGTCCGCCATGATTAGAAACAACAATACCATCTGCACCAAATTGAACGGCTTCACGTGCGTCTCTTGGATCCAGAATACCTTTTAGAATCATTTTTCCCTTCCAAAAATCTCGAATCCATTGAAGATCATTCCAACCGATTGATGGATCAAAATTTGCTCCAAGCCACCCAATATAATCTTCTAGTGCAACCT
This sequence comes from Bartonella sp. F02, assembly GCF_026929975.1. GTDB lineage: Bacteria > Pseudomonadota > Alphaproteobacteria > Rhizobiales > Rhizobiaceae > Bartonella. The sequence goes on along the minus strand of NZ_JANHOK010000001.1, from coordinate 331,036 downwards.
TCTTCTGAAGATAAGCAGAAACATTTCCTAGATCATGTGGATGTCCCATGATACCAACATCCCAAGCCCACCGCGGATGAACAAAAGCTTGTAAAATTCGACGCAATCCAGCATAAGGACCAGACATTCCAGAATGAGCATCACGATAACGCGCACCCGGAACCGGCATATCAACCGTAAAAACCAATGTACGAACACCAGCCGACCAAGATCGTTCCAACGCATCGCGCATAAAACCACGATCTTTGAGAACATAAAGTTGAAACCAAAAAGCACTACCAACCGCAGCCTGTATTTCCGCAATAGGACATACTGAAACTGAAGACAACGTAAAAGGAATACCTTTTGCAACTGCTGCACGCGCTGCTTGCACCTCACCACGACGCGCATACATACCCGTTAAACCAACAGGCGCAAGGATAACCGGCATCTTAAGAGTCTGATCAAATAATTTTGTTGAAAGATCAACTTCCCCAACTTGTTTAAGAATTCGTTGACATAGTGCAAGAGCATGAAGATCTGTACAATTACGCTTCATCGTTTCCTCAGCATAAGCTCCGCCATCAATATAATGAAATAAAAAAGGAGGTAATCGACGTTTTGCTGCTTTACGGTAGTCAAATGTTGAAGAAATAATCATAACAATACTTTTACTCCATAAAATAAAAAGCGAAAATACGCAAAAGTTCTTATTAAATATTCTAAAAAAGAACTATAAATGATAGTTTTAAATGCTATAACAACAACTCTATTACTTAATAATAAAAATAACGCTCTGATTTATATTTTCCAGACTAAGTATTTGATAATATTTTTAGTAATCAACATCGAAATTCATAGATTATCAATATCTAAAACCCATTATGTAATATATTTTAACATTTATATTCTTCTAAACAACACTAAATTAAAAAATGACATTCTCTATAAACTATAATTAATTATACAAAATATATAAAATACAAATAAATAATACACAATTAGTTGTTATCTATAAACCGAAATATTTTTGAAAAATATTAAAAAAACACTAATACACCTCAATAAATACGTTAGCTAAATTTACCAAGCATTTCATATCAATATCTCATCAATGATCTCATCATTGATTAACTTAAACACCAGAAAAATTGTATTCGTACAGAATATTTTAATCATTTAAAATACTAGAATACATTAATAATGAAATTTTTGTTTTACCGATTCATTTTTTGCTATTTATATCAATTGACTATTATAAAAAGTACCTAATTGGAATTGTTAATTATATATCAGTCAAAATAAAACACATTAAAGATTTAAATTGTAGCACAAAAATAAACATTTTAAATTTTATCAAGAAACTTTATTTTTAACTATAATTGAAAATATGTTTATTTTTGTACTTCGCATTCATCTTTTTACTCAATTTCATATGAAATTAATCACTCATATCTATAAGCATTAAATTTCTCATTTAAAAATGAGATACCTCTTATACAGATTATACAGACTGTATCAAAACTCTAACCCCAGCCCTATTTAAAATGCTTGGATAATTTTAATTTCTGCGCTTGATAATGCGACCCAACATTATGCCCATAAAGAGTCAACGGACGATCAAGCATATATTCATAAACCAAACGACCAACAATTTGACCATGTTCTAAAATAAATGGAACTTCATGACTGCGCACTTCCAAAACAGCTCGCGCTCCTTTTCCACCAGCTTCTGCATGCCCAAATCCTGGATCAAAAAAACCTGCGTAATGAACTCTAAACTCACCGACTAAAGGATCAAAAGGAGTCATCTCAGCAGCACATAATGGAGGAACATGGACAGACTCTCGCGAAACTAAAATATGAAACTCACCAGGATCAAGAACGAGTTCTCTTTTACCATGAGCATAAATTGGTTCCCAAAAATCTAAAATATTAGCAGCAGCACGTTTATCGATATCAATAACACCCGTATGACGTTTCCCACGGTATCCTACAAGTTCATTTTCATCACCGGCCAAATCAATAGAAATCCCGATACCGCCATCACCAATATTGGGAAAGTCATCCGATATAAGTGTTTCAGCTCTATGCAAAGCACGTAGCTCAAGTTCACTTAAATAACTTTTTCCTTTACGAAACCGAAGTTGAGATAAACGTGAACCTGTGCGAACTAAAATCGGAAATGTCCGTGGGCTAATTTCAAGATAAAGTGGACCATGATACCCTGTATAAATTTTATCAAATTCCTGAGCTTCATCTGTTATGACACGCGTAAAAACATCTAATCTTCCTGTAGAGCTTTTTGGATTAGCAACAGCAGATAAAACCTTTGGTAAAGCGAGACTTTCTAAAAGAGGGACAATATAAACACATCCCGTTTCTAAAACAGCTCCTTCACGCAAATCAATTTCGTGTAATTTTAACCGTTCTAATTTATCACAAACTTTTGTATGAGGTCCTGGCATAAAAGAAGCGCGTATACGATACGCTGTATCTCCTAAGCGAACATCAAGACTCGCAGGTTGTATTTGATCCGCATCAAATACACGAGTGGCTTTTAGAACATTATTATCAATTAAAGCCTTTATATCGCTATCTGCCAATATCCCTCTTGTGCGTATCATAACTCTTGCCTTTTATTTTGTCTTATCTTGTACATTCTACATCATTCATTGATGTAACTTTTAAAAAGATAAAAAACTTAATCCTCTTTATAACCAGTTACTGTTTAAAAACAAAAAATAAATAAAATAATAAACGAATACTTAGAAAAGCATTCTTTCATAAAAACAGTGCCTATCAAATTTACGCGCAAAATTTTATTCTTCTTCAAAATACTATTTTCAATATTCTTATCATTTTTTAATGTCGAACAAACATTGTTATCATTCCGCAAAATTTCTATACAGTTAAAATAAATCCTGCTAACATTTAGCGATGATTATACGCCATCTTAATGAAACTATTATTAACCAAATTGCCGCTGGAGAAGTGATTGAACGACCCGCTAATGTCGTCAAAGAACTGGTGGAAAATGCCATTGATGCAGGGGCAACACGCATTGAAATTGTAACTGCAAATGGTGGCAAAAACTTCATAAAAGTCAGTGATAATGGATGTGGCATCCCAGAAGATCAGTTAACTTTGGCAATCTCTCGTCATTGCACATCTAAAATTATCGACGACGTGCAGAATATTTGCTTTCTTGGATTTCGAGGAGAAGCATTACCTTCTATTGGCTCTGTTGCTAAATTGAAACTCACTTCACGAACACAAAATGCCGATAGCGCTGCCGAAATTACTGTGACAGCAGGAAAAATTTCAGGCCCCAAACCGGCCGCAGCCAATCCAGGAACGATTGTTGAAGTTTCTGATCTTTTTTTTGTAACTCCAGCACGACTTAAGTTTATGAAAACAGATCGTGCTGAAACAAGTGCTATTACAGAAATGGTCAAGCGAATTGCTATCGCATTTCCACATATTCGTTTTTCTCTTTCCGGCACTGATAGAATGCCCATAGAATTTCCGGCAACAGAAAATAATACCCAGGGTCAATTACAACGTATTACACAAATTATGGGAAAAGAATTTGCTTCTAACAGCATTGTACTTAATGCAAAACGTGAAGCAGTCCATTTAACGGGATTTACTGGTGTCCCTTCTTTTAATCGCAGCAATAGCCTTCATCAATTCGCTTATGTCAATGGACGTCCCGTGCGTGACAAACTTTTATGGGGAGCAATCCGTGGAGCTTATGCTGATGTCATTGCTCGCGACCGTCATGCTGTATCCATTCTTTTTATTGAGTTACCACCTGCCGATGTTGATGTAAATGTTCATCCAACCAAAGCTGATGTACGATTCCGTGATCCTGGATTAATTCGTGGTTTAATCATCGGAGCAATTCATGAAGCATTGCATCAAGCAGGGATTCGCCCTACTTCAACACGTTCTGAAGCAATGCTCTCTGCATTTAAAACACAATCGTTTGAAACCTTAAAGAATACTCACGGATCTTTTTCTTACAGGGCACCGTCATATCACCCTTCATCTGCTACGCTTTACAAACCGCTAGATACAAGCAATTCTTCTGGTTTTAAAGAAGATATCACGCCTATTATGGAGCACTTAAACCAACCGAGTGCTAATGCATGCACTGAAAACACAATATCCACACCCAAAGAATTAGATTATCCACTCGGAGCAGCAAAAGCACAAATTCACAAAAATTATATTGTCGCTCAAACTCAAGATAGTTTGATTATTGTCGATCAGCATGCTGCCCATGAAAGACTCGTCTATGAAGCACTTAAAAATGCGCTTTATTCTAAACCACTCCCTTCACAATTATTACTTATTCCTGAAATTGTAGAACTCTCTGAAGAAGACGCAACATGTCTTCTAAGTCACAAAGATACTTTACAAAAATTTGGCTTAAACATTGAACCATTTGGACCAGGCGCAATCGTCGTACGCGAAACACCTACCATGTTAGGAGAAGTTGATGCTAAAGCCCTCATCAAAGCTCTTGCCGATGAAGCAGCTGAATATGACACAACAAACAATTTAAAAGCAATGCTTGATTATATTGCTGCAACAATGGCTTGTCATAGTTCAATACGTTCAGGACGTCTTTTACGGCCTGAAGAAATGAATGCACTTTTACGACAAATAGAAGAAACACCTCATTCAGGAACGTGCAATCACGGTCGCCCTACTTATATTGAACTTAAACTCGCAGATATAGAGCGTCTTTTTGGTAGAAAATAAAGATTCATTGATCATTTTAACTGGAAAGAAATATTTTTAAACTTTATAAAGTGTTTTTATAGCATTTTATCTGTATATTTTTTCATAAAAACAGAAAGGTTCCATACAAAATGTTTTCTGATAACGAACGCGAAGCCGTAGTTCACTATACGAGTAATGGATATAAAATTGTAAAATATGGAACCTATACCCTTTGTGCTGTCAGTGGACAAAAAATTCCCATAGATGAATTAAAATATTGGAATCATCACCGTCAAGAAGCATATGCCAATTGCGAATTTTCTTATCATCGTGAGCTTGAATGTAATCCACACCTCAGCCAATTATTAAAAACGAAAAAAGAGAAATAACCCAGAATCTACACAAGATAAATTTTATCTTTTTATTGAATCCATTATAAAGAATGCTTTCGTTTCTTAAAGCGCTCAATAACCTCTTCAAGAAGGGTGCGACAAAAATCTTTTTGAGCAAAGTTAACTTCAACATCAAAAATAATGAGATTTTTTAATTTTTTTTGCAAATCATCGGCCTGCATCCGTATATAATCCTTAGCGGTTGTAGCAAGCCACAAATTCTGCATTTTAGCTCTTTTTGCAAGATTCTGTATATCCGTATTCGTGAAAACATAATGGTCAGGATAAGAGCAAGTTTGCACAACATTACCTGACATTTCTTTAATAGATTGAAAAAATTTATCTGGATTCCCAATCCCTGCAAATGCTAAAAACGATTTTCCAGAAACATCATCAGATACCAATGATTGGAGACGAGCATAATGTAAAGATTTTCCACTATGTGCAATAAAATCAACGACACCATTTTTTTGATCTGAATCACCAATTAATAAAATACTATCCGTCAAAGAGAATTGCGTTTTTAATGGTGCACGCAAAGGGCCTGCTGGAAAAATAGCATTGTTCCCCAAACCACGCATTGCATCAACAACAAGCAATGCGTAATCTGCATAAAGACGACGACTTTGAAATCCATCATCCATTAAAATAAGATCACATCCTTGCTCTTTAAGATAGTGCGCCGCTGCATAACGATCAGGCGATATAACAACATGAGCATGGCGCGCAAGTAAAAGAGCTTCATCTCCAACATCATGCGCATTATCACGTTTTTCATCAACAAGATGCTCTCTTTTAATCATTCCACCATAACCGCGAGATACAATCCCTGGCATAAAACCAAGCTCTTTAGCGACTTTAGCAAAAGCAATAACAACAGGTGTTTTACCCGCCCCACCTAATGTAAAATTTCCAATACATAACACGGGTAAATCAATAACAAGAGGTTGTTTGAGCATCTGACGATGAGCAAAATAGCCATAAAGCCAAGAAATTGGAGCAAATAAAAAACGAAAAATGCTTCTTTTTTTCCACCAAAAATGAGGAGCTCTAATATACATACCGACTCTGACACTGACTTAAATTGGTCTGTATTACCAATGGTTGCAAAAACGGCTCAAGTTCTTTTAACGTACGCTCCAATGCTCCTGTCATCCCATTTGCTACTGCATAAGCCCTTTCAACCATTTTTTGACGTAATTCTTCATTAGTCAAAAACTTATATACTTGATCAGCAAGCTGCTGAGAATTTGTAACAACACGAGCTGCATCACGAGATAAAAATTGCTCAAACATATCTTGAAAATTTGAGACATGAGGTCCTGTTAAAATAGCCGTACCCAACACAGCCAACTCCAATGGATTATGTCCACCATATTCACACAAGGATTTACCAATAAAAGCAACCTGAGCTAAGCGGAGAAAAAGCCCCATTTCTCCAATCGTATCACCAAACAAAATATCCGTATTCGCATTTGGAATAGTATTGCTACTTCTGCGAACAAAATGCAAACTTCCATCACTATATTCCTTGAGAATATCTTCTGATCGCTCAGGATGACGAGGAACAATAATTGTCAATAAATTTGGCAAATATTTTTTAAGAATCTTATGAACTTCAAAAGCTATCTTCTCTTCTCCTTCATGCGTTGAAACAGCAGCCCAAACCGGGCGATTTTTTACTGCATTACGATAACGTGTAAACAATGCTTGATCTACAACTGGAAAAACATCCGCTTTGAGATTCCCAGAAAGCGCAACAGACTTAACCCCAAGTGCACGATAATGAGCTATATCTCTTTCATTCTGACCAATAACCATATCAATATGCTTAAAGATATGCTTGGCAAATGTGAACTGTTTTTGCCAAGCTTTAAAAGAGCGCTCAGACATATGGGCATTCACTATAATCTGTGGAATACGCCTTTTTGCAAGTTCTTGAATCCGGAAAGGCCAAATCTCAGATTCACAAACAACAACTAAATCAGGCTTCCAATGCTGAATAAAACGACGCATTGTTAATTCTAAATCTAATGGAGCATATTGGTGTATGAGGCGATTGCCAAAATATTGTTTTGCAAGAGTGGAAGATGTCATTGTCCCAGTTGTTAATAAGACATTGATTTTTAAAGATAAAATGTAATTAATCAATGAGAAAAGGGCAAATGTCTCTCCAATACTCGCAGCATGAAACCAAATAAGTGGACTTTGAGGACGCAGTTTACAACTTTTACCTAAGCGTTCTTTTTGGCGTTTTCGTTCTTCCTTCCTGCAAACAGAACACAAAAGAAAGTAAAAAGACACTAGGGGTTGTAAGCAAAAACTAATCATCCGATAAATGAAAAAAGCCACACGTACTTTTAATTCCATAATTTCAAATCGCCTCATGCAGTTATTTTAAATGGCTATCAATTCTATCTATTAAACCTTCATTATATTTATTAAAAGTATGTATTTGTTCTCACAAAACACTATTGCCATCTTGATAAAGAAAACACTCTTCGTTCACAAAAAATAAATGAAACGTTCAAAAAAAAGAGAGCTGTCATTTTATCTCATGTTGTTTAGAGAATTTCCTCTCATAAAAATGCAGGTGTGTAAGACCATAACAGAGTCACCAGACAATTTAGCCAATCAAATAACCTTTTTGCGAGCTTCAAATGCTTTGCTACGCGAAACATCCACAATAATGACAACTGTCTTGCAATATTGATGTCTTGCAATATTGCAAAGAATTTTTAAGATCTAAAAACTCTAATATTATCTTTATTCACATGATAAATACTATTTATTTCTTACTGAACACCTATAAATTTAAAAACTTAACTTCTGTGCTCATTATATCTTTATTTCTGTATCAGAAAAATGAAAAAACATATAAATCACAACGCATGAAGACACAGCGATTTCTTTAATTCAACCGCTTTAAAATACATATTTTTCTTTTTTTGAATAAGTTTGATACACTTTAATCTTAAATTTTATCACAGCTTTATAAAGACAACCATAAAACAGTAATTAAAGCGCTAAACTTTAGATATATCACTCGCTTCAGCGTCAAGAAGCCGATATAAATGCACAATATAATACCGCTGTAACGCATTATCGACACTACTTTGCGCTTTCGCCCGCCATGCAGCTTGAGCGGATTGATAATCTGGAAAGATACCTACCACATCCAAGTCATTAATATTCTTGAACTGATTACTCTCAAGACTTTTTAATTCCCCTCCAAATACAAGATGCAATAATTGCTTCTTCTCACTAACTTCTGTCATCTTTGCCTCCATATCATTAAAAAAATTTAGCACATTGCTATTTGATTAAACTAACTTGGCTTGACGAACAATATTTATCATATTTTGACAACTTTTATTTTCACCAGCAATTAAAAATCCCCATTGGTAAGGTTCGGCTCCATAAGAAACAAATGAGGTATCAAGTGACACAATACATCCTCCACATTCTTGCAAAATCAGATCCGCTGCAGCAATATCCCAATCATGGCAATTTGGCCGAACCAATACAATGTCAATTTCATTTTGAGCAACAAGAGCAATACGATACGCTAAAGAAGGAATATAACGACAAAAAACAACCTGATCACGAAAATCAGGCGGAAGTTTTTGAGCCATCGATTGATCAAGTGAAACTTTATATTTTCGATTCATTTTAGGAATCAAAAGAGGCATTTTTATACCGTTTAATGTTGCTCCCTCACCAGAGATAGCTGTATAGACCATACCTTTAGCAGGACACTGTAAAATACCCACAACAGGACGCCCATTTTCAATGATAGCAACTGAGATACACCAATCAATACTGCCAGAAAGAAAACCACGAGTTCCATCAATAGGGTCAACAACAAAAGAGTATTCATAAGCACGCCGCTCTCGATCATCTTTTGTCTCTTCCGAAATCCAGCCATAATTGGGCCGTTCTCTTAAAAGTTTTTCTTTTAAAAAATGATCAACAGCTATATCTGCCTCACTGACAGGTGAATTACCCTCTTTAATCCAAACCTTCGGTTTCCTTCCAAAATACTTCATTGCTAAATCTCCAGCTTCACGACAAGCATCAAGCAAAAGATTTAAGTCAGAGCGATAATACGCATTATTTTCCTGCAAGTGTCATTCCTTCAATTAACAATGTTGGTGCAGCTATACTATAACGCCGATCAATATCATTAGCAGGAGTTAAATGCGCTAACATATGAAGTAAATCAGAACCCAATGTCACTTCACTCACTGGATAAGTAATTGTTCCATTTTCAATCCAAAAACCAGAAGCACCACGACTATACTGACCCGTTACAAAATCAACACCGTGCCCAAATAATTCTGTTACATAAAAACCGTTTTGTATATCTTTTATCATATCCTGAGGCGCTATTAAACCCGGCTCAATAGCAAAATTAGTGCTCGTTGGCTGAACCAACGATGCCGAACGTGTACCACGACCATTTGTTTTAAGCCCTAATTCACGTGCTGAAGATGAAGAAAGAAGCCAATTTTTTAAAACACCATTTTCAATAATATTTAATGATTGGCCTTCTACTCCTTCTCCATCAAAAGGACGAGAAGCACTTCCTCTTAGCCTCAAAGGATCATCCGTCACATTAACGTTAGGTTTCATTATTGTGGTACCCATTAAATTTTGTAAAAGACTCGTTTTACGAGCAACCGATGCTCCATTCACCATACCTGCAATATGCCCAGCGATTCCACGAGCCACGCGCGGATCAAAAACAACATCAACAATGCCAGTTTCAGCACGAATTGCTCCTAATCGTCGAACAGCACCTAACCCTGCATTTTTCCCTATAATTTCAGCTGCTTCCAAATCAGAAAAATGTAAAGCAGCTGTATAATCATAATCCCGTTCCATCGCGATACCTTCACCAGCAAGCGCACTACATGAACGTGAAAAAAAACTCGAACGATAAGATCCACAAAAACCATCGCTGGTTACAAGAACAAGACCACTAGTACCATAAGCTGTTGCTGCACCACCAGAGTTGCTCACTCCCTTTACATCAAGAGCTGCTGCTTCCATTTTTAAAGCGTCTTGTGTTAAAAAATGACTTTGCGGAACAAAATCATCAAAAAGATCAAGATCTTTAGGATGCATGGCTAAATACTCTTTATCTGCCAAACCTTCAAATAAACTATCCGGAGAAACTTTAGCCATTGCAACAGCACGTTCTGCTAATTCCTGAGGATACATATTTAAATTAGCAGAAACACTCGCTACTTTATTTCCAACAAAAACTCTCAATGTAAAATCATTATTTTCTGCAGATTCTGTCGATTCAACTTTACCAAGACGAACAGAAACACTAACTGAATGAGAGCGAATAATAACAGCATCGGCAGCATCTGCTCCAGAACGTTTTGCTGCCTCCACCAACGAAGCAGCTTTATCAATCTGGTCTTTGTCAGTCATCACAGACTCCTTAAAATATTGAATTCACACTGATAAAAAAGCAAGAAAAGTTATAAACAACACCTCACGACCATAACTCAAAATTATGAGCTATTCATACATTGTTTTTGTATTACCAATCGATCCTTATTGTCTTTTAATTGTTTATACAAAATAACACACATCACTCAATTTCTGTAGAATTAAGAAAAAGAGTTTATATCTCATCAACAAAAAGACGCAACCAAAGATATTATCTTAAATGTCATACGAATTTTATCCTACAATAATTTGAAAAAATAAGTTTCTGTTCATCAAAAACAAAACCTATTTTCTTGATTAGCAAAAATCTCGCAAATTCAACAGCCCACAAAAGATGAGCTCATTTAATCAAATAATTTAAAAACATTATAATTCCGCAAAATATCATAAAACAAAAATGTATAAAAAATAATGTTCAAGTTTAAAATTATGTCTGCAGTGTATAAATACGGATTACTGTATCACCATAAAAGCGTTTATCATCTAAATAAAATATATCAGGTAAATCAATAACCGCCTCTTTTTTTTCCTCAAGAATAAAAAGTGACGTCGTTTTTGCCCACCCTCCTTTGACAGCTTCAACAAAAGCTTGTTCACCTAAACAATGACCATAAGGAGGATCTGCATAAATGACATCAAAGGGAAGCATCGTCCCAATAGTACCGAGTTTCGTTGCATCACGGCGTAAAATACGCCCAACACCTTGCAATCCAAAAGACTCTATATTTTTTTGAATTAAACTGCGTCCTTCAATCGAATTTTCCACAAAAACAGCTGCTTTCGCACCACGCGAGAGCGCTTCAATACCTAGGGCACCAGTCCCAGCAAAAAGATCGAGAATACGTTTATCTGTCCAAAAATTTTCTTCTCGATGAGAAAGAATATTAAAAAGACTTTCACGCGTACGGTCGCTCGTTGGACGAATAGCTTTGCCGATAGGTTCTGACAAAATACGTCCTGCAAATTTACCGCCGACGATCCGCACGTGACTCTCCCAATAACTTCGATGTTTTTGCACGACCACTATACAGTTTGGATTTCTTTACACGATGATCTGAAAATTTATCTTTTCTTTTGCTTTTTAAAAAACGCTCATCACTGTCATTTTTGATATTTTTCCCTTTTTTTTGAGAAAATTGATCTCTTTTGCCCAAAAAATATGTTTCACCAGCGTATGTTTTACTGTGTTGTTTATCAAAACCAATATCTTTCTCTTTATTTAAGAAATTTTTTGGTCGTTTTTTCTTAATCTTATCAGATGACGTTCTCTCGTGAAAACCATCTCGACGATCATGATATTTATTTCCATCATCACCAAACTTCCCACGCGCAGCCTGCGGACGCGCGCCGGATGCCATCCAAACATTAGAACGACGTGAACGTACAGCAGAAGATGCTTTTTTCTCATCTTCATTGGGATTTTTACGCATAAGCTTTTCATCAGATTTCGCACTTAATCGCGACTGACTCTTCTCAGAAAAACTGTTTTTCTTTTTACTTATGTTGTTTTTCTCACTCGAAAAAATCCAACCTTCATTTTCTAAAGATAATTTTTTGCTTCTTTGTTTTTCAGGCACAACAACAGAATTTGAAAAAGGCTTAAGAATAGGAGAATCAAAATCGGCATTAGCCTGCTCAATTAAGCGCTCACCCAACTGGTCACGCAATGTTCGACCTCTCAATTCACGCACTGCTCCCACAGCTAAATCAGAAAGTTGAAAGGGACCATAAGAAATACGAATTAAACGATTAACAGATAATCCTAAAGCTCCAAAAACATTCTTGACTTCACGATTTTTTCCCTCGCGTAACGAGACAGAAAGCCATATATTTGATCCTTGCTCACGTTCAATTGAAGCATCAATTGAACCGTAAAAAATACCATCAATCGCAATACCGTTTTTCAAATTATCAAGCGCATTTTGTTTAACTTTTCCATGTGCACGAACCCGATATTTACGAACCCACCCTGTTAAAGGCAACTCTAATACGCGTGCCAAACCGCCATCATTTGTTAATAATAAAAGTCCTTCTGTATTAATATCAAGTCTACCGACTGAAAGAACACGAGGCATCCCTGTCGGCAAATTATCAAATACCGTCGGTCTTCCTTCAGGATCACGGTTTGTGGTAACAAATCCTGCCGGTTTGTGATAAAGCCATAATCGTGTTCGCTCTGCTGGAGGCAAAGGATTTCCATCAACTGTAATGATATCAGAGCGTGTTACATTAAAAGCAGGCGTTGTCACAACCTTACCATTGACAACAATACGGCCTGCTATAATCATCATTTCCGCATCGCGACGCGACGCTATTCCTGCACGCGCTAACCTTTTAGCAATCCGCTCGCTCTCATTATTTTCATTCATCTTCTCTTCACCTCGGCCTTCTCCAGACCATCCAGAAAATTCATTACGCACATCATATTACCTATTGTTAAAAGAGAACAGCGCAATCATTCATCATTTTATATTTTCTAACAGAAAGAACATATTTTTTAAAAAACTTTATTTTTTTTAACAAATGATAAATTTTCTTTTATCAAAAAATCAATCATAATAAATTTGTTCATTTCACAACAAACCTCTAAAGAGTTTTTTTAGTATCTATTCCTAAAATGATAATATAAACATGACATTTACTCCCATGGAAATTGCTCTTTTAGAAGCGCAAAAATCTGCAAAACAAGATGAAGTCCCTGTAGGCGCCGTTATTATGCGTGGAAAAACAATCATCGCACGCGCTGGTAATCTCATAAAACACGCGCATGATCCAACAGGACACGCAGAGATACGCGCTCTTCGTATCGCTTGTCAAATATTGCAAAGTGAACGACTTCCCGAATGCGATCTTTATGTAACACTTGAACCGTGTGCTATGTGTGCTGCAGCTATTTCATTCGCACGAATACGACGTCTTTACTATGCAACTAGTGATCCAAAAGGTGGCGCTATCGAACACGGACCACATCTTTATAAACAACCAACTTGTCATCATAGCCCTGAAGTTTATTCTGGTTTTAAAGAAAGAGAAGCAGCACAATTACTGAAAGATTTTTTTATCCAAAAGCGATACCAAAAGTAAATCTTTTTCTCAGCTACTCTATAATAAACTCAAATAGCGCAAAAAATATTAACTATGATTTACCTTTCTTCTGCTGACTTTTTCAGTAGCAGCGTAAAGATTGTTTACGCTGCTCTTTAATGTGCCAAAAATAGTTTTAATTCTATTTTTATTACTCTGGTTTTTTATCAAAATTAACCTGTACCATTATATCAAAAAAGATTGAAAACAAGCTAACTCCTAGAAACATAAAACGTTCACTGCATATCGCTTGTTCAAATGATTTTCATTTAAAATTGCTTAAATTTTTCCAAGTGTCTTTAACTCTCGCAAAGCGGCTGCATCACGCGCAGACACATCAGGATAAGCAGGATCACTTCCAACATCTTGTGTATAACGCCAAGATCGAGCACATTTTTCTCCTACAGCCTTCTCTGAACACACGCCAACACCTTCAACATCACTTAATACAAATGCATCTGAAGGTGACTTATCATTGACAATCGTTAAAGCACTAGAGATACAAATTTCCGCCATATCAACACCTTCTAATGCCTCTAGGAGTAGTGGATCAGAAATAAAAACTTTAGGCGCTGCTTCCAAAGATGATCCAATACGTTTATCTGCTCTCTCAAGCTCTAAAGCTCCCGTTACAACTTTACGAACTTGCCGAATTCTTTTCCAACGCTCCGCCAACGATTCATTTTTCCATTCTGCTAACGCAGGACGAAACTGCTCTAAATGAACAGAATCATTTTTTGGATAACGCTCTAACCACGCTTCTTCCATTGTAAAAGGTAACATTGGAGCAAGCCATGTGACCATTCGATCAAAAATTTCACGAATAATTTGTAAAGATGCTTTCCGCTTTTTCGATGAAGGTGCATCACAATAAAGAGAATCTTTGCGAATATCAAAATAAAATGCCGACAACTCAGTGATTGAAAAATCCAATAATGCACGCATAACTTTCTTAAAATCGAACTCATTATAAGATTGATTAATCAACTGATCGAGCTCATAAAGCCGATGTAATATAAATTTTTCAAGATCTGGAAGTTCGCAATAAGGTATTTTTTCTTCTTCATCATAGACTAAAATGCCCAGCATCCAACGAATTGCATTTCGTAACTTACGATATGAATCTACATTTGTTTGCAGAATCTTTTTCCCTAAACGCTGATCTTCCCAATAATCAGTCATAACAACCCAAAGGCGAAAAATATCAGCGCCAAATGTTTGAATAACATCTTGTGGTGCAACAGTATTCCCTAAAGATTTAGACATTTTTTTGCCATTTTCATCCAAAGTAAAACCGTGCGTAACCACTGCCTTATAAGGTGAACAAGCACGCGTACCACAACTTTCTAGAAGAGAAGATTGAAACCAACCGCGATGCTGATCAGAGCCTTCAAAATAAACATCAGCAGGCCATTGTAAATCAGCACGATCTTCTAACACAAAACTATGACTTGCTCCAGAATCAAACCAAACATCAAGAATATCACGAACCTGATACCAAGATTCATGGGCACGATTGCCTAAAAAACGCTCACGAGCTCCTTCTGCAAACCAAGTATCTGCTCCTTCTTCTTCAAAAGCTTGCAAAATACGCTTATTCACTTGATCGTCTTTAAGAATTTCACCATCCTCATTTGCAAAGATACAAATCGGAACACCCCAAGCACGTTGACGAGACAGAACCCAATCAGGACGATTTTCTATCATAGAAGACAACCGATTTTGACCAGAAGAAGGAACGAAACGAGTTTCCATAATCGCTTTCAAAGCTCGACTGCGCAAAGTTGAGTTATCACCCAAATCTTTATCCATTGAAACAAACCATTGAGGTGTATTACGAAAAATAATAGGCTTTTTAGAACGCCAACTATGAGGATATGAGTGTTTTAAACGGCCACGCGCAAACAATCGGTTTGCCATAATCAAAGCCTTGATAACCTCTTTATTGGCATCACCCATTTTACCATTATCATGAATAACGCGAATGGCTCCCTCTTTACGATCCGGTCCAAAACCAGGAACATCTTTTGTATAAAAACCAGCATCATCAACAGGAAAAGGTATCGCTGTATCAATCCCTGCCTGTTCTAATGCAGATTTATTATTATTCCAAATTTCAAAATCCTCGCGCCCATGACTAGGAGCAGTATGAACAAAACCAGTACCAGCACTATCCGTTACATGTGAACCATCAAGCATTGCAATTTTATAGTTGTACCCTCCAGCTAAACCTTGCAATGGATGAGAAAGAACAATATTTTTAAGTTCATCTGCAGGAACAGCACGTAATCGCTTTAAAACAAGTTTTGCTTTTTTTGCACAACTCTCTGCCAAAACATCTGCAAAAAGCAATTTTTCTCCAACTTGAGGACCAAAATCATTTTCCGCACTTGTAACTTCATAAACACCATAAGAAATTTGCGAAGAATAACTGACTGCACGATTTGCAGGAAGCGTCCATGGTGTTGTCGTCCAAATCACAACAAAAGCATCACGCAAATCTTCAGCATCCGACTCCAAAACAGAAAACTTAACCCAGACAACATCTGATTCATGTTCATGATATTCAATCTCTGCTTCAGCTAAAGCAGTGCGCTCAACAACAGACCACATTACAGGTTTTGAACCACGATATACTTGATCAGACATCGCAAATTTTATTAATTCGCTTGCAATGCGTGCTTCCGCATGAAAAGCCATTGTCGTATAAGGATTTTTAAAATCTCCAATAATACCAAGGCGTTTAAATTCTTCACTCTGAACATTGATCCAATGTTGAGCGAAATCACGACATTCTTGACGAAACTCGTTAATAGGAATCTCATCCTTATTTTTTCCTTGAGAACGATATTTCTCTTCAATTTTCCACTCAATTGGAAGTCCATGACAATCCCACCCAGGAACATAATTCGCATTAAAGCCGCGCATTTGAAATGAACGAACGATAACATCTTTTAAAACTTTATTTAATGCATGCCCGATATGAATATTTCCATTCGCATAAGGAGGGCCATCATGAAGAACGTAAAGTGGACGATCTTTTGCTTGTTGACGTAATTGAGCATAAAGATCCATACTCTCCCAACGGTTCATCAATTCAAGCTCTTTTTGAGGTAGACCCGCACGCATAGGAAAACTGGTTTGAGGTAAATAAAGAGTTTCTGAGTAATCTATTGTTTTGTTTTTCACAGTCATTGTGAAATCGTCCTATCTACTTTTATAATTTAATCCTCACACCATTACCCTGTCCCTTTATTTCAATCAAGATAGAAGAGAAATCAATCATTAGTTTAAACTGCAATTAAGAAGATATATTACTCACATATATATCTTAAAACACGACCATGAAACTATTCAGAACAATAAACATCTAAAAAAAAGAAGCTCCGCCTTTTTTATTGACAGAGCATTCTAAAAAATCTTCACTATTAAAGTATATTAAAATTTATAAGCGACACCAACGCGGAAATCGTTCGTTTTATAACTTAGTTGAACTTTATCATCTATAAATTTCTTTTTACCAAAATCGGAGTAGCGATATTCTGCACGCAACATAATATTATCATTTACCGCAAAATCTAAACCGCCTCCTAGAGTATAACCAACGAGCGTTTTTGTTTCATCAGAAATATCAACACCCTCTTCTGTTCTCAAAGGATCAACTGAAACGGTATCTTGAAGTTGCGTATAAGCAACACCACCAGCAACATAAGGCATAAAACGATCAGCTGTAAAACCAAACCGGATTCTCGTAGCACCAGACCATTTTTCCTTTAAAGTATGTTTAACGGCACCCAATACATTTTCACCCCCTCTACCGATATCTCTGGACATCATACTGAATCGTATTGCGTTACACCCATCGGGTCCATTATTATCAACAGCGCACCCATCCAAAGCCAAATCAGGATAAGGTCTTTCCGAACTGCCTCCTGCAGGAGCAGGATGTGCTCCAACTGATCCATTCCTTGCAGCATCTGAACGTCCGACAGCTCTTCCTGCACCAGCTTCAGCAACACGTTCAGCAATGATGGTTTTGGTATCTTTACGACCAGACCAATTGACATCTGCATCAACACTTACAATAAAACTATCGCCAAGATCGATATTGGAACCTGCATAAAGCCCACCAACAAAACCAGAAGGCTTAGGGAATAATTCTTTATCTAATGGAAACCACGGCGTCCCACTAGGAATACTGAAGTCTGTTTTACTCGAAAATCCCCCAGCTTGACCTCCTATATAAAAACCAGACCAAGAAAAATTAGGAATATTAACGACTGGCGAAATACCTGATGCCGGTTGGTAATGGGTCATAACATCTGCAGCCTGAGCAACCGGAGCTGTAATCAAAGCGAAAACAGAAACCGTCATTAAATATTTTATATTCATAAATTTTATCTCCAAATATCCAATACGCAATACGAATATATATAAAACGTTTTTTAAGAATCCTAAATGTGGTTTTTTATAAAACATAATGCATTAAATATCTGTAGCAAAAAAAACACAGTTTTAAAAAAAATCGATATTTTGCCAAAAATAAACCTTTTAGGTACCTTAATATGGCAATTAGCTGCTTAAAAATTTAGAATAAAATCTTAAATAAAATTCAATAAAATAAAATATGTTATAATATATTATTAATATTTGTGTTTTAATAAATGCTAAATGAAATAAAAAAGCTCCGCCAAAGACGGAGCCAATTACAAATATTTAAGTGTAAATCAAAATTTATAAGCGACACCAACGCGGAAATCGTTTGTTGTATAACTTAGTTGAACTTTATCATTCATAAATTTCTTTTTGCCAAAATCGGAGTAGCGATATTCTGCACGCAGTATAACATTATCATTTACCGCAAAATCTAAACCACCTCCTAAGGTATAACCAACAAGCGTTTTTGTTTCATCAGAAATATCAACACTCTCTTTTGTTCCTAAAGGATCAACTGAAATGGTATCTTGAAGTTGCGTATAAGCAACACCACCAGCAATGTAAGGCATAATGCGATCAGCTGTAAAACCAAACCGGACTCTCGTAGCACCAGACCATTTTTGCTTTAAAGTGTGTTTAACAGAACCAATGGCATCCATGCTTGATTTTCCAAAATCGTTCAACATCAAACGAACTCGCATTGTATCACATTCCCCTGAAGAATTATCAACTGCACATCCTTCCAAAGTCACTGCGGGATAAGTATGCTCTCCATTTGCAGAACGAGACTCATCTGAACCTCGAGATCCCTGCGTCCTACCTCTAACTCCAACTGGAGAAACCGGAGGGATAGGCTGACCACCGACTATTGTTTTTGTATCCTTACTTCCAGACAAAATTACACCCGTATCAATCCCTATGATAAAACTATCACCAAAATCAATGTTGGAACCCGCATACAAACCCCCAATCAAACCTGAAAGCTTAGGAAATTTATCTTTCTTCAAGGGAAACCACACAGTCTCTTTAGGAGCACTAAAATCAACTTTACTCAAAAAACCACCTAGTTGAGCTCCCATATAAAAACCCGACCAAGAAACCGTAGAAACACTCATAACTTGTGGCATAACTGATGCCGGCTTGTGATGGGTTGTGACATCTGCAGCCTGAGCAACCGAAACCGAAATCAAAGCAAAAACAGATGCCGTTATTAAACATTTAATATTCATAAATTCATCTCCAAATATCCAAAACGAGATATCAATACAACTAAAATGCAACTTATTAAAAGTCTTAAACGTGGCCTTTATAAGGTATGAAACATGAAATAATTGTAGTAAAAACGATAAAAATCAATATTTTGCTAAAAATAGGCCTTGTGAATACCTTAATGTTGCAATATCTCGTTTTACATTTAGGTATAACACTTCAATTAAAATTCAATAAAGAACTCATATTGCACAATATGAATATATTAATAATAACCCAAATAAAATAAAAGCTCCAACAATAACATGGAGCTAATTATGAGAAAGAATGTAACTTAAAATTTGTAAGCGATACCCACGCGAAAATCATTTGTTTTATAATTAATTTCCAGTGTATCTTTTACGAATTTCTTTTTACCAAAATCTGAATAACGATATTCTGTACGCAAAATAACATTATCTGTCATTGCAAAATCAAGACCAGCACCAAGGGTATAACCAACCATTATTTTAGTTTCATCAAACAAATTAGTAGGATTTTCTTTCGTGTTTTTCTTTTCTAATGAAATAATATCTTGAAGCTGTGTATATGCAATTCCTCCAGTAATATAAGGCATAAGACGATCAGCAGAAAAACCAATACGCGCTCGTGTAGCACCAGACCATTTTTGTTTCAAAGTATGGTTAACAACATCTTCTCCATTAAGTTGTCTCTCACCAAAAATCGTCGACGAAGTATCATATTGCCTTAAATTGCCATTTCCTCTTTCTGTATTTTGCCCTACAGTTGGAACTAAAATACCCATACGTTCTTCATTAACAGCTAATGGAGAAATAACTTGCCCTCCAATGAGCGTTTTCATATCTTTTTTATCAACCCAAATTACACCCGTATCAACACCTACAATCAAACTATCGCTGATCTCAACATTAGAACCCGCATAAACACCTCCCATAAAACCTGAAATCTTAGGGAGCATATCGTTATTAACAGCTTTCCACGTAGAGGCTTCAAGAATGCTTAAAGCCGTTTTACTTGAAAAACCACTAACCTGACCACCAAAGTAAAAACCAGACCAAGAAAAAGTAGAGGGATTCATCATTGGCAGAACAATAGATTCTGGTTGATAATGACTGACAACATCTGCCGCTTGCACTGCTGAAGCTGATATCAAAGCAAAAACAGAAACCGTTATTAAACATTTCATATTCATAAATTATTCTCCAAATACCTGAAACGTATTATTTAACGCCCTAATATATAATACAAAATGTTTTTTATAAGATGCTCCTGTTTAAATATTTTAATAAAAAATATTATAAAAAATACAAATTTATAAAAAATATAGCTATAACAGTAACTTAATTTAGAATAAAGTGACTAATTATAAACTGTATAAATGTGCAAATTAAATTTATTCAAGACACATTTTAAATTTATTAATGAGAAATAAACATCTAAATAAAAAAGCCCTATCTTGATAGAGCTTTTTAAACAATTTGATCTGATAATAAATTAAAATTTATAAGCCACACCAATATTGACTCCATTAGTCTTGTAATGAAGCTTAACTTTATCTTCTACAAATTTCTTTTTACCAAAATCGGAATAGCGATATTCCACGCGTAAAATAACACTATCTGTCACTGCAAAATCAACACCGGCACCAAGAGTATAACCAACCATTATGTTCTTCATACTCGGCAGATTATTAAATTGACTCCGTACCTGCGCATAAGAAATACCACCAGCAATATAAGACATAATACGATCAGTCGCGATATAACCAAGACGAACTCGTGTCGCCCCAAACCAATTTGCTTTCAAAAAAACACGATTAATGGACTGATTATCCGATGAATCTTCAGTTTCTGGGGGAGAACTAGTTTCTGGGGGAGAACTAATTTCTGGGGGATAAACAGTTTCTGGGGGATAAACAGTTTCTGGGAAATAACCAGCTTCTGGGAAATAACCAGTTTCTGGGGGATAAGCAGTTTCTGGGGGATAAGCAGTTTCTGGGAAATAACCAGCTTCTGGGGGATAAGCAGCTTCTGGGGGATAAGCAGTTTCTGGGAAATAACCAGCTTCTGGGGAATAACCAGCTTTTGCAGAATTTTCAGATTTTTTATTTACTTCACTATATCCTACAACAATCTTATTTTTTTTAATATTTTGAGAATTTTGTTTTATATCTTTTCCATTGGAAAAAGCTATGTCTGTCTCAATACCGAGAATCAAATTGTTCCTCAATGGAATATTTAAACCTGTATAAAGACCTCCTCCAAAACTAGAAAAACGAGGAGATAACTCCTTACTCATATTATTCCATTTTTGACCAAGATCACCATTATTATATTGACTTAGAGTAGTCTTACTTGAAATATGACCAATTTGACCCCCAAGATAAAACCCTCCCCAAGAATGAGAAGAAAAAACACTAACTGGTGCTTTTTGTTTAGACATTGTGATGCTTTCTGCTTGTGTCTCAGAGACTGCAATTAATGCAAAAACAGAAACCATCACACAACATTTCATATTCATAAAGTACTCCACAGCTAATTAAATGTATATTTGTACACATCTGTGCGTAAAAATATGTAACAAATATGATATAGTTATAAAAAACTAACAACAATAGAAGTTTTAAACCATCAAATATAGTTAATTAAAAAATTAAAACTTATAAGCTATACCAATACGCAAATCACTAATTTTATTATCAAGTATATAGTGGTTCTTTGCAAATTTCTTTTGACCAAAATCGGAATAACGATATTCTGCACGCAATATAACATTGTCTATTATTGCATAATCAAAACCACCCCCAATGGTAAAACCAACCATTGTTTTGACTTCATTCGACAAATCACCAAAAGCAGCTATTTTACCTGTATTCTGTTTTTCTATTGATATTGATGTAATAGCTTGAAACTGTGTATAGCTAATACCACCAGCGATATATGGCATAACACGACCATACGAGAAACCAATACGTGCTCGCGTAGCTCCCATCCACTTTTCTTTTAAAATAACGTGACCAATATTCTCATCACCAATACGAGGCGCTAAACTGTCTTCATATGTAACGCCATACTTTTCAAAAATATCATTAAGGTAATTTAACTCATTTGTAGTTGTAATCTCATATCCGCTACGTTGTATAGTTTTCGAGTTTGATACAATTATATCCGTTTCAATACCCAAAACAAAACCATTATTGAAAGCAAGATTAGAACCTGCATATAATCCTCCCATAAAACCTACCGGTTCAGATAAAAAATCCCCACTAAATTGAACACTGCTTTTCTTCTTATATTGTGTATTTATATCCATTTGACTCAAAAAATCTTTCATAATCTGACCACTCAAATAAAAACCAACCCAAGAAAAAACAGTAACTGGTGTCTTTTGTTTTAACACTATGGCGCTTGCTGCTTGAGTCGCAGAGATTGAAGCTAATGCAAAAACAGAAACCATCACACAACATTTCATATTCATATAATTTGCCTCATAGCTAACATGTGAATACAAAATATTGTGACATATATGCCTGAAAAGATACACAACCAAAACAAATCAACCACAGACAAAAAAAAACCTGTCAAAAGACAGGATTTTTAATAACTCAACACTTTGTAAAAAATTAAAATTTATAAGCAACACCAATACGGAAATCGTTTGTTTTGTAAGAAAGTTCATACTTGTTTTTTGCAAATTTCTTCTTACCAAAATCGGAATAACGATATTCTACGCGCATAATCATATTTGTATCCGCTACAAAATCAATACCTCCACCAAGAGTATAACCAACCATTGTTTTGGTTGTCTCAACCACGCTCTCAGGAAGAATTTTATTTTTCATCGATATTGAAACAACATCATTTAACTGCGTATAAGCAATACCACCAGCAACATAAGGCATCAAATTATTAGCGGAAAAACCAAGACGCACCCGTGTTGCACCTGACCATTTATGTTTTAAAAGGTGATTCCGAAAAGCAATTTCATTTTTCGGGATATCACCGTATTCATCTGTTTTTATAATAATTGATTTTTGATCTTTTTTTCCAGACCAAGCTATATCTGTATCAATACCCAAAACCAGATTATTACTAAAATCAATATTAAAGCCTCCGTATAACCCTATCATACCACCCGATGGTTTAAGCAAAGAATCTTTGTCAATGGAGGCCCATGTAGTTCCTGCAAGAACGCTAGAAGAAGGTTTACTTAAAAAATCACCCAATTGACCACCAAGATAAAAACCTGTCCAAGAAAAAGCAGAAGGTGCAACAATTAATGGAGAAGTTTTTATTGGTTGATGAGACATTACAATATCAGCCGCTTGTGCCGATGACATTGAGACTAAAGTCAACAAAGAAGATGCCATTAAAGCTTTCATAAACATAAATTTGCTCCATAGATTCACAACTATTCAACACACTTATCTGTATCGCTCTTTAGTGTTAAATAGTTAAATATATGTGATCAAAATCGCATAATTAATTATAAAAAGAAGAACTTCGCTAAAACGAAGTTCTCTAACAACTTAATTTTTTGTAATACCTTAAAACTTGTAAGCTACACCAACGCGAAAATTATTGGTTTTGTAATTAATATTGTATTTATCATTTGCAAATTTCTTCTTACCAAAATCAGCATAACGATATTCTGCACGCAAAATAACACTATCTGTCATTGCAAAATCAACACCGGCACCAAGAGTATAGCCAACCAGTGTTTTAGTTTCATCTGATAACTTACCAGAAGCAATAACCTGATTGGTATCTTTTTTGCTTGCTTTCACAGGAGCCACATCCTGAAATCTTGCATAAGCAACACCACCAGCAACATAAGGCATAATACGATCAGCAGCAAAACCAAAACGCACCCGTGTTGCACCAGACCACTCTTCTTTAAAGCCAGTATCAATAGCTACTACATCTCCGTCAGCAAGTGCATCTTGCGCTAATTTAACACCAGAATTAGTCAATAATTGAGTAATTCCACCTTTATTTTCATTAGTAATTACAATTTTATTGCTGGGTTTTATTTTGCTTTGGCCAGACCAAACCATATCCGTATCAACACCTAAAATAAAGTTATTGCCTAGATCAACATTGGATCCTGCATATAAACCACCGACAAAACCTGATAATTTAGGTAATGCATCTTGACTCAAAGGAATAGTTCTATCACTTAAAATAATATCCATTGCTGTTTTACTTGAAAAACTACCAATCTGTCCTCCAAGATAAAAACCTGTCCAAGAAAAAGTAGGGGCAACAACAACAGGCGGTGCAATTTCTGTTGGTTGACGTGGAATCATGATATCTGCAGCTTGTGCTACTGATGCTGTAGCCAAAGCAAAAACAGAAGCCGTCATAAAAGTTTTTATATTCATAAATTTTTCTCCATAGCTAGTATCGAAACATACACGCTCATATAGTTCTCTTCTTTCAAACATCTGTAGTAAAAAGAACACAGTCATAAAAAAAATAGAAGCTTCGTCAAAAACGAAGCCTTTTAATGATTTTCTATTTTGTAAAAAATTAGAATTTGTAAGCTACACCAATGCGAAAATTATTCGTTTTATATTCAATATTACGTCTATCTTTTGCAAATTTCTTTTTACCAAAATCCGAATAACGATATTCTGCACGCAAAAGAACATTGTCAGTCATTGCGAAATCAAGCCCAGCACCAAGGGTATAACCAATCATTGTCTTAGTTTCGTCTGATAATTTCCCAGAAACAACAACTTTTCCTGGATCACTTTCTTTCAGTGTAACCGGCACAATATCTTGAAAACGCGCATAAGCAATACCTCCAGCAACATAAGGCATAATTCGATCAGTAGCAAAACCAAAACGGACTCGTGTTGCACCTGACCATTTCTCTTTAAAACTAGACTCGAGAACTAATATATCATTAGCTGCAATATCATTAGAATTAATTTGTATGTTTGCGTTCTTCAATATTTGCTCAAAATGGTTAATATTATCCACAGTAACTTTAGTCTTCTGGACTATTGTTGTATTCTTTTTTCCAGCCCAAACGACATCTGTATCAACGCCTAAAACAACAGTGTTGCCAAGACCAACATTGTATCCCGCATATAAACCACCGACAAAACCCGACAATTTAGGTAAATCGTTTTTTCTAATCTGATTTATTTTGCCGTTATGAGAAATACTCATTCCAGTTTTACTTGAAAAACCACCCGTCTGAGCACCAAAATAAAATCCTGTCCAAGAAAAAGTAGGAGCAACAACAACAGGTGGTACAAGTTCTGTTGATTGACGAGAAATCATGATATCTGCAGCTTGCGCTACTGATGCTGTAGCCAAAGCAAAAACAGAAGCCGTCATAAAAGTTTTTATATTCATAAATTTTTCTCCATAGCTAGTATCGAAACATACACGCTCATATAGTTCTCTTCCTTCAAACATCTGTAGTAAAAAGAACACAGTGACAAAAATAAAGGCTCCGTCTTTGACGAAGCCTTCTAATGATTTTCTATTTTGTAAAAAATTAGAATTTGTAAGCTACACCAAAACGAAAATTATTCGTTTTATATTCAATGTCACGCATATCTTTTGCAAATTTCTTTTTACCAAAATCCGAATAACGATATTCTGCACGCAAAAGAACATTGTTAGTCATTGCAAAATCAACACCGGCACCAAGGGTATAACCAACCATTGTTTTGGTTTCATCTGACAATTGTCCAGAAATGATTACGTTCGCTTTATTTTTATCTCTTAATGTTACTGGCACCACATCTTGCAACTGTGCATAAGCAACACCACCAACGACATAAGGCATAATGCGATCAGCAGCAAAACCAAGACGAACCCGTGTCGCACCAGACCATTTTTCTTTTAACTTAGTGTCAAGAATGACTAGATCACCTTCCTCAACAGCGTTGTCAGCAATCTTTATATTAGCATTCTGAAATATTTTCTGGAAATGTTCTTTATTATCTTTAGTGACATCAAATTTCTGGCTTATTTTTGTATCCTTTTGATTTGACCAAACTATATCTGTATCAATACCTAGAACAAAATTATTGCCAAGATCAATATTCGAACCCGCATATACACCACCGACAAAACCTGATAATTTAGGTAATGCATCTTTATTCAATTGTTTATCTATTCCATTATGAAGAATGTTTATTCCAGACTTACTTGAAAAACTACCTATCTGACCTCCAAGATAAAAACCCGTCCAAGAAAAAGAAGGTGCCACAACAACCGATGGTGCAATCTCCGATGTCGGATGTGACATTATAATATCCGCAGCCTGTGTTCCTGATACTGAAATCAAAGAAAAAATAGAAACTGTTATTAAACTTTTCACATTCATAAGATTTTTCTCTCCATAACTAATGTCTGAATACACACGCCCATATAGTTCTCTCTCTTCAAACATCTGTAGTAAAAAAAACACAGTTACAAAAATAAAGGCTTCGTCTTTGACGAAGCCTTCTAATAATTTTATATTTCATAAAAAATTAGAATTTGTAAGCTACACCAAAACGAAAATTATTCGTTTTATATTCAATATTACGTGTATCTCTTCCAAATTTCTTTTTACCAAAATCGGAATAACGGTATTCCGCACGTAAAATAACACTATCTGTCATTGCAAAATCAACACCGGCACCAAAGGTATAACCAACCATTGTTTTAGTTTCATCTAATACATTCCCAGAAACAATTACAGTATTTTTAGCTTTTTCTCTTAATGTTATCGGAACCACGTCTTGAAACTGCGCATAAGCAATACCCCCTGCAATATAAGGCATCATCCGATCAACAGCAAAACCAAGACGAACTCTCGTTGCACCAGACCATTTTTCTTTAAACAAAGTATTGATAATAACTGCATCCCCCTTTTGAACAGTATTGTCATCAATCTTTATGTTAGCACCACTCAATATTTTTTCGACATCCCCTTTATTCGCATCAGTAACATCGAATTTCTGACTCACTTTTATATCTTTTTTATCAGACCAAATCATATCTGTATCAATACCTAGAACAAAATTATTGCCAAGATCAATATTGGATCCCGCATACACACCACCGACAAAACCTGATAATTTAGGTAAGTCACTTTTCTTAATCTGATTTATTTTTCCATTCTGAATAATACTCATATCTGTTTTGCTTGAAAAACTACCAATCTGACCCCCAAGATAAAAACCTGTCCAAGAAAAAGAAGGTGCAACAACAACAGGTGGCGCAATTTCTGTTGATTGACGAGTAATCATAATATCCGCAGCGTGTGTTCCTGATACTGAAATCAAAGAAAAAATAGAAACTGTTATTAAATTTTTCATATTCATAAGATGTTCTCTCCATAACTAATGTCTGAATACACACGCTTCATATAGTTCTCTTCCTTCAAACATCTGTAGTAAAAAGATCACGGTTACAAAAAAATAAGGGCTTCGTCAAAGACTAAGCCCTCTAATAATTTTATACTTTGTAAAAAATTAGAATTTGTAAGCTACACCAACACGGAAGTCATTGGTTTTGTAAGTAAGCTGTGTACTATCTTTTACAAATTCTTTTTTACCAAAATCGGAATAACGGTATTCTGCACGTAAGATAACACTATCTGTCATTGCGTAGTCAACACCACCACCAATGGTGAAACCAACCATTGTCTTAGATACTTTTTTGTTATCACTTGATTTTTTAGCTACACTATTAGCAGAATCTTCAAAAGGACTTTTTACTTGCGCATAAGCAACACCACCAGCGACATAAGGCATCACGCGATCAAAAGCGTAACCAACACGTGCCCGTGTAGCACCAGACCATTTTGTTTTCCAAACTTGTCCACTGTTGTTTCCATTTGCAGCTCTTTCTGAAACATCCGCATCTTGACTAGGAGTACTAGAATTTACTGTTTTATCTTTGCTCTTTGCGTTAGCAAACACAACATCCGTGTCAACACCAACAACAAAATTTTGGCCTAAACCAACATTGTAGCCCGCATAAAGACCGAACATAGCGCTAGACATTTTAGGAAAGAGTTCTTTAGCTGTTTTTTCCCATTCAGAACCTGCCACAGATTTGGTTTTCAAAGTATTGTCAGTTTTAAAACCACCAACTTGACCACCAAGATAAAAACCTGTCCAAGAGAATTCAGGCGCAATTACAACATCCGAAACAACTTCTCTAGGAACCATAACATCCGCTGCTTGTGATGCAGAGACTGAAACTAAGGCGACAACAGAAGCCGTCATTAAACTTTTTATTTTCATCAATTTGCTCCATAACTAATGTTTTAATGTACAAACCGTACATGCGTTCAGTGTTATACATCTATTTAAAAAAAAATCTGTAGTAAAAATACAACACCAGCAATAAAAGTTTTAACCTATTAAATGTAAAGTTCCCAAAAGCGATTTCAAGCTCATTTAAAATTTATCAATTATCTTACCTATGAACTCATTATTTTGTCATTAAAATATTTAAATGAAATAATATTCATGAAAAGTGAAAGCACAACATATTACAATTCAAATGATATTATTCTATTATTACACATATTATACACTCGAAAATAATAACTTTGCACGTTTACGCACAAAATTCTATAAAACAGCGGTTTTAAGAACTATTTCAATTCTCTATACTATTTCTAAATGATCCATGCTCACTGTCTAGTCAACTATTCAAATACGATCGATATCATTCATTGAGTATAAACTATAATATCAATTCTAATATTTGTATCTGCATAAACTGCTTATTTATTTAACTGACTCAAAACATTGATTAGTCTAAATTGGAAAAAGCTATATAACTATATAAGAAGAAACTTAAAAATAACAAAAACTGTTATTTAACGCTTCATGTCAACAGAATTTTAAAACATCCCTCATCTGATTTTAATACGAAAGCTTTTTAATTAAAATAAAGTATATTGGATTTATTGTAAAAATATGGCACTAAAAGTGACATTTATCTGACCGACAAATTAGCTATTTTCTTGAAAGAAAACTTTCTAATTGCTCGTTTCAATCGACCAACAATTCATAGATCTGATTGTTATGAAATGTAATAATATTAATGCATTTCTAATCCACACTTTTGTTAACTTTTATATAAAAATATGGATACCCTTATCACAATTTGAGTATCCATATTTATGCAAACAATAAAACTGCTCTCATATATAATCAAAGCAATCGCTCTCACACACTCATTAAAGACCATCTTCCTTTTCAATTTGCTAAATTATCAAGAACGCATCGCAACACTTAAACTTTAATGAAAAAAATTAAATAATTATTCTGACACTCTCGTATCATTAAAAACTCAGAGGACCTCGAAAAAGACGAGGCCTTCCCTCTTGTCCACGACCCCATACAGTAGGCTTCGCATCTTTCCACCACCAAGACCAGAGCCACGACCAAGACGAGGATGAAAACAAATCTATCGGGTTGTAAAAATTCATAAACCAAGAAACAGGCTGTATTTCGTGAGACTCTCTGTCTGCATTTTGATCAATACAAAAAAGCTTCCCTAAGCAAACATCATCCTCTCCTTTTCTATTAAAAAGAGCATCTATAGCAAAACTTAAGGGAGAATTTTCAGTTATAACACCTTCTTCCATTTCTTTAATGACCACAACACCTGCCCCTTGAGCTGCAGAAACTGAAAGAAAAGTGAACATAGAAATTACAAAAAAAGTTTTTGTACACATAAATTTATCTCCAAATATCCAAAATGTATTTTATACTTATAGGCCACTTCCCCTTTATTTGCAAGCATTAATGGTAAAATTATATCATTACTACCAAAAAAATCTGTCTTTATATACACAAAATGTATTTATCTTTGGAACCCATGGTTCTCAGCAAATATTCATCGTCACATAATAGTCACAAAAAAAGACCCACGAAAAATGGATCTTCTTAACAACCTTATCTTTGAACGCATCAATTTTATGAAAAAAATACCAGTACAGAATTTATTTGGGGCATTATACTGTCAATTTTATGCCCTCATTTATAAAATAGTGTTTTGTTTCTAACTTTAGAATAAAATCCTGAATACCCACATTTTCATTCAAATCTGGGTATCCACAACTTAAAATTCAAAATGTATTTATTGAATCAGAAAAACAACTTAAATATATTAAAAAATTGGCTTTTTCTTTTACAATGCGAGATGATCCGAAACACGTTCATCATTTATTTGACACACTGTTAAATTAACATGATGACTTTGAAATTATTTGATTATTTAAAAACTCATTGGACCTCGTGATAATCTTGGCCTTGAAGATCTACTTCCACCACCACCCCATAAAGTTGGTCTTTTTCTCCCAGGGAAAGCTACTGTCTCTATCTTTGGAGAATTGACACTTGCACTTTTATCAGGACAAGAAAACTCTTTTTGACAAACATGACCTTCATCGCGCCTATTCAAACGAGAATCTACAGAAGACACATTTTGTGTAACTTCTTTAATCGGTACAAAAGCAGCACCTTGAGCTGCAGAAACTGAAAGAAGAGTAACAACATAAACTGTAAAGATATTTTTTATATTCATAGACTTAACCTCCATTGTTATATCCAAAACGTGTTTTATGGGATATATTGCACTTCGGTCCTCTTTCAAGTCCACATCTATGATAAAATCATACAATTATTGCCAAAATAAAAATGGCATCAATAACAGATAACAGGGATTTTACGAGTTAAGCTTACAATGCATCAAACTTTATAAAGTATATCATTACGAGTTTTAGAATATATATCTTTCAAAAGGGAAATAATCTGTAGACCGTACAAATATCTGCATAACTTATAAAAAATATTACTAAACAGAAAAATCTTCACGCTACCATCAAATTATCAACCCTAACTAAATAATACTCCCTTAAAACAGCATATGACTGATAACATGCACAGAAAGTACGACATAATCTTTAAAATAAGAGAAAAACAAAACTATACATAAATGCTTATCTATTCACTCTATTAAAGGTAAATTATCTCATAACCATATCGACAAACACAATTTCACTAAGACGACAACACACTTAATTTTCAATGAAGCCGTCCATTATCTACAGTGCTGTTAGAGATCAAATTATAAAACTTGTTTTATAATTTTGTTTTTGGGATTTAAAATATGTAAATCGATTGTCATTATCCAATACACTAATAAAAGCGCTTATCACACAGATATCGCGCTTTAAAAGTCGTTGTTGTCAATTAAAAATCGAGAAAACAGAAAAATTGATGACACCAAAAAATTCATTCTATGCTGTCAACAATTTCTCCTATTGCCAATTAACAACACATTTTCTAACTCAACTATGTGCAAAAATATCAACTTCTGGCCATCCTAAAAGATCAAGTCTTGCTCTCATAGGTAAAAATTGAAAACATGCCTTTGCAACATTTTCTCGTTCTTCACGCTTCAAACGTTCTTCAAATACACTTTTTAAACGATGCAAATATAAAACATCAGATGCAGCATATTCAATTTGTGCACGGGATAAAATATCTGCTGCCCAATCTGACGATTGTTGCTGCTTAGAAATATTAATATTGAGCAATTCACTACAAATTTCTTTTAATCCGTGACGATCTGTATATGTACGCGTCAATTTCGATGCAATTTTCGTACAAAAAACAACATCTGGCATAACACCAAAAGTATGCGCTAAAACAGCAAGGTCAAAACGCCCAAAATGGAAGATTTTAGTAATTGCTTTATCTGCAAGCAATTTAACCAAATTAGGAGCGCTATTTTGACCTTTAGCAATCTGTATAACGTCAGCAGTTCCATCTCCAGAAGAAAGCTGCACAACACATAAACGATCACGATAAGGTTGCAACCCTAACGTTTCAGTATCAACTGCAATAGCATCAACGCAATAATTATCCAAATTCGGTAAATCACCTTGGTGAACACGAATTTCTGCCATCTAGCCTCCTATTTGCTAAGGTTGTGAGGATGCGCGCCCAAGACCGCTGCCCTTTATGAAATGATTTTAGATTATATTTTTCATTAGGCGAATGAATACGATCATCAGCTAATGCAAATCCAACTAAAACAGTTTCCATACCAAGAATTGACTGAAAATCGCCAACAACAGGAATAGAACCACCCATTGCAATCAATAAAGCAGAAGTATTCCATTCCTCTGATAAAGCATCCTTTGCAGCTTCAACAAAAGGCGAATCATAAGGAGTTTGAATAGCTGGAGAAGCACCATGTTCTTTAAATTCAACTGAACAATCAGCAGGAATAAAACTACGCACATAATCGCGAAAAGATTGTCGTATCTTTTCTGGATTTTGTTGATGCACGAGACGAAAAGAAACCTTTGCACTTGCCTGAGAAGCAATAACTGTCTTGAATCCTTCACCTTGATAACCACCACTAATCCCATTAATTTCTGCTGTAGGACGAGCCCATATTTGTTCTAAAATACTCCGTCCTTTTTCACCTGCAGAAATAGAAAGACCAACAGGATTAAGAAATGTCTCAGCATTACAATTAAGTTCATTCCATGATTGCAAAATCTGCGGTGGTGTTTCTTCCACACCATCATAAAATCCGTGAAGAGTTACCCGCCCATCTTTATCATGAAGACCCGATAAAACTTCGGTTAAAATATGAATCGGATTAGCTGCTGCTCCTCCAAAAAGACCAGAATGCAAATCACAATGCGCAGCTTTAATCGTTATTTCTTCCCCCAACATCCCTCGGAGACCAACAGCGATCGACGGTGTATTCGCATCCCACATAGCTGTATCACAAATCAATGCACAATCCGCTTTAAGTTCATCAATATTTTCTTGCAAAAAAGGAACCAGTGAAGAAGAGCCACTTTCTTCTTCTCCTTCACATAAAATAGTAACTCTAACTGGAAGACCCCCTGTTTCTTTCTTAAATGCCCGACATGCTTCAATAAAAGTCATGAGCTGACCTTTATCATCTGAAGCCCCACGAGCACAAATAACAGTTTCACCATCTTTCTCTTTTAAAGAAGGATCAAACGGTTCATTTTCCCATAAATGTAGTGGATCGACGGGTTGAACATCATAATGCCCATAAAAGAGAACATGCAAACAATCATCTGAAGGACCTGGATGATGTCCAACAACCATTGGATGACCGAGCGTATCACGACGTGAAGCATCAAAGCCAATACTTTTTAAATCCTCTACCAGCCAATCAGCTGTTTGACGGCATGCATCCTTATAAGCTGGATCTGTAGAAATTGATTGAAAACGTAAAAAAGAAAAAAGACGATCAAGACTTTCTTCTACATTCTCATCAATATGAGTAAGCACTTTATCCAGCATATAAACCTCTCAATTTTAATACCATAGCAAACATGACTTTAAGCTCCTTATAAAATTTTGCAAGATACCTTATTCATTTTTGGCACTGTGGACAGTAAAAGCTTGAACGTCCAGACTGCAAAATACGCACAATAGGAACACCACACTGCAAACATTTCTTGCCTTCTCGTCCATAAACAGAAAAATAATGTTGAAAATAACCAAGAGAGCCATCCGTATGTACATAATCTCGTAAAGAAGATCCTCCCGCGCTAATGGCTTCCGTAATTACTTCCCGTATATTTTTTGCTAAACAATGAGCAAGTTCGCATGCATGTATATTTTTAAAAGCCAAGGTAAAAGCACTCCGTTCCGGAGATAAATGACTACGCCAAAGGACTTCACAAACATAAATATTCCCAAGTCCCGCGACAATAGATTGGTTTAATAAAGCTGTTTTAAGAGATGTTTTTTTATTCACAAAAGCCTTTTGTAAATAAGCCCCAGAAAGCCTATTATCTGTAGGCTCTAGTCCTAATTTTCTTAATAATATATGCTCATCAAGCTTCATCGTATCAGCTAAAAGCATAAAACCAAAACGGCGAACATCATTATAAATAAGGCGATAAACTTTACCGTTCTGCGCTTGAACATCCATTAAAAAATGATCGTGAGCAACCAATTTTTTCGTAGAAAAATGTTTTTCTCGTAAAAGATTATTCTCGACGCGCCACGATCCAGACATTCCCAAATGACTCAAAAGTGTTTCATTCTGCGAAAGATAAAATAATAAATATTTTGCACGCCGACCAATCTCCATGATCGTCCGCCCTATAAGTCGTTCAGAAAAAGCATGAGGAAAAGGAAACCGCAAATCCTTACGATTAAGTGTCACAGATACGATCTTTGCACCCGTTAATACTGGCTTCAGTCCACGACGAACAGTTTCTACTTCAGGAAGTTCAGGCATTCAATTTTCTAATCATTATGCATTACTCAATAAAATGCCATTTAAAAATTGCTTATTAAACACACTCAACAAAAACTCTTGTTTCAATGAACTCAATACATTTATACTCGCCTTTTCACCTGTCTCAATTGCCCAGTCAATCGAATCACACATTTAGCTAAAATTATACAGCTTTACACAGCATAAAACATTTTAGATAAACTTATCTTCTAAGATAAAATACGTAACTAATACCTTCTATAGCAAAAAATTACCGATTTTTATATCGCTCTTCTAACATTGCAACAATGGCATTAAGCTTTTTTGGTGAAGGTTTGTCATACACCTCAACAGATCGAGTGTTTTGTGCCATATTTATCCGACGTGGCGCACGCGTTGGAACAGGAATTCTGTCAATTTGTGCAACAACATAGGATGCCGTATTGACTGTTTTCATACGCTCTTCTCTTATCGAAAGTGATGCATTTTGTGCTTTTGCCTCTTTTGTTTTTCTTCCCTTTAAATCTGAATTCATGAAATTTGATGCAGAATTTCTTTGAACAGAAGCAACAATAAATTCAGATTCTTGTGTCACATCTATACGACTAGGTGCACGCGTTGGAATAGGAATCTTATCAAGTTTTGCAAAATTCATAATAGCATTTGTCTCACGTATCTGCGCGACTTGTACCAATGGTTCTTTATGTATTTCCTCTGATGTTGTTACGCTAGATCCTAAAGATAAATCTGCAAAATCTGGCGCATGACCAGCACGTTCTTGAGCAAAAGCATACGCAACATCATAAGGACGGTCATTTACAGGAACTTGGAGAGATCCATCACGTGAACGCTTTTCATAAAAAGCATTGCCTCCTGCAATACGAACATAATGCATATTCCTATAAGGAAAAGATAAACCTGCTGTGTGAAAAAACATAGCGTTTTTACTTTTCTTATCTCGTGCTCCACGTAAAACAGCATCAGCAGCTTCTTTAACACGAGCAACAGATGCGCGCTCAGTCATAGGACGTGTTAAAACACCAGGAGCGAATTGATTACGCTGACCAACAACACCACAAATCGTCTTTGGATAAGCACTTGAGTTAACACGATTCATAACAACTGTACCTACCGCAATCATTCCTTCACGACTTGAACGATTTGATTCAAAATACATTGCGCGCATAAGACATTGGCGCTCTGTTAATGGATAAGTTACCGTTTTTGCTTTTTGCTTATTATTCGTCTTTTGAGAATTTAAATGATTTGAAGCGCAGCCCATAATAACCAACGGAATGACGCAAAAATTAACAAAAACTATCCACTTATTTTTTTTCATTTTATGCAATACGTTCCTATGTTCTTAAAGTATTAAAAATTAAAATAAACTCCTAAGACACTTCCATAAAAAAACAGAACTCACCATTATCACTTTATAAATTTTTAATACTTATAATAATCAAAGGATATTTATGCAGAAAAAACAATAAAAAAGTCTTAATAAAAACCCAGATAAAAATTAATTTCTCTTATCATTATGACTTTTGAAATATCAGTGCTAGAAATCAATATTTATTGCTATAATCAACTCTCAAAGAGCACAATGGAAACATCATAAACTGCCATATATACGCGCATATAAAACCCTGAAAAAGCAGAAAACTCTACCAAATTAAATGAAAGATGTTCTCAATCACCAATTAAGATACTTATAAGATCTTTTTATAACAAATATCCTATAATTTGCTCCAAATTATATGGCAAAAATACACGGATAAATTCTTCATTTGCAAGAATGTAACATTTTATATACCATCAACTCGAATTTTAATTTATTTTCTTTTCATGCACTCCAACTTCATATGTAAGATCATCACGAGGACGCTCAGAGGACATATGGTGACCCGTTATAATATAATGCAGCGTTTCAGCGATATTGGTAATATGGTCACCAACCCGTTCGATATTTTTCGCGCAAAAAAGTAAATGTGTACACACTGTAATATTACGCATATCTTCCATCATATACGTCAAAAGCTCACGAAAAAGAGAAGTATACAAAGCATCTATTTCGTCATCACGATCGCGCACTGCATCAATACGATCAAGCGAACGATTAGCATAAGCATCAAGAACTTCCTTTAACTGATTGAGCGCTAAAACCGTGATTCTTTCAAGTCCACGATAAAAAGTTGCAGGTTGATGTGCTTCTGAAATAGCAACAGCTCGTTTAGCAATGTTCTTTGCCATATCACCAATTCGTTCAAGATCAGAAGAAATCCGAATAGAACCAACAATTTCACGAAGGTCAACAGCCATTGGTTGACGTTTACAAATAATGGTAATCGCTTTTTCATTAATATCGCGTTCTGCTTCATCTAAAAACAAATCATCCGCAATAACCGTAGCAGCAAGCTCAAGATTATCAGAAACAATCGAAGCTACAGAGCGCTCTATCATTTTCTCCGCGTAACGACCCATCTCTGTAATCTTTGCTGCCAAATATTTTAGTTCTGCATCATAAGAACGAACCGTATGGTTCATAGACATCTCCTATCCTCCCAGATTTATTTATCCAAAACGCCCTGTAATATAATCTTGTGTCCGCTGTTCTTGTGGTGAAGTAAACATCATTTCAGTTTCACCAACTTCTACCAAATGCCCCAAATGAAACATAGCTGTATACTGAGAAACACGTGCAGCTTGTTGCATTGAGTGCGTAACAATAACAATTGTATAATCTTGTCGTAACGCATCAATAAGTTCTTCAATACGTGCTGTCGCAATCGGATCAAGAGCTGAACAAGGCTCATCCATCAAAATAACTTCAGGGCTAACCGCAATTGCACGTGCAATACACAAACGTTGTTGCTGCCCTCCTGATAAACTTGTTCCAGATTCGTGAAGACGATCCTTTACTTCTTCAAATAACCCTGCCTGCTGTAAACTTCTTTCCACCATATCGTGCAATTCTGCACGCGACTTAGCCAAACCGTGAATACGTGGCCCATATGCAACATTCTCAAAAATAGATTTCGGAAAGGGATTTGGTTTTTGGAAAACCATACCAACACGCGCGCGCAACTCTACAACATCAACACGCGGATCATAAATATTTTCCTCATCTAAAGTGATAAAACCTGTTACTTTAGCTCCTTCAATTGTGTCATTCATACGATTAAAGCAGCGTAAAAAAGTTGACTTCCCACAACCCGAAGGACCAATCAATGCTGTGACTTTATGTTCAGCAATATCAAGCGTAATACCATGAAGTGCTTCTTTGTTTCCATAAAAAACTTTAACATCTTGCCCACGCATTTTAATCTTCATTATCATATTCACCTTACTGCTTAGTCAGTACATTTTACCGAAACTACCAGCGTCGTTCAAATCGTCGACGTAAAAAAACAGCTGAAATATTCATAACAGCAAGAAAAACCATTAAGACAATAATAGCGCCCGATGTTTTCTCTACAAAAGCACGTTCTGCTTCACCTGCCCACATAAAAATTTGAACAGGCAAAGCGGTTGCTGGATCCATTGGTGTTGTAGGAATATTTGCAACAAATGCAACCATTCCTATTAGAAGGAGCGGTGCTGTTTCACCCAATGCTTGAGCTAAACCAATAATCGTTCCTGTTAAGATACCAGGTGCTGCTAAAGGAACAACGTGATGAAAAATCATTTGTGTTTTTGAAGCTCCTAACCCTAAAGCTGCTGCTCGAATAGACAATGGAACAGCTCGTAAGGCAGAACGTGTCGCAATGATAATTGTTGGTAACGTCATGAGTGTCAAAACAAGCCCACCCACAAAAGATGCTGAACGCGGCAATCCCAAATAATTAATAAAAACTGAAAGCCCTAAAAGACCAAAAACAATTGAAGGAACAGCAGAAAGATTATTGATGTTCACTTCTATAAAATCTGTAAACTTATTTTTACGGGCATATTCTTCAAGGTAAATAGCTGTTGCCATACCAATCGGCAGAGAAATCACCAAAACAATAACCATCATGTACAAAGAACCGATTATCGCAACACCTAATCCCGAAGTTTCAGGACGACTTGATGCGCCAAATGTAAAAAAACCAAAATTTATTGTTTTATAAAGTGTACCATCATCAATTAAACGATTCATCCATACGATCTGTTGATCAGAAACTTTGCGTTTTTTTTCTGCAACATGCAGATTGATATGCCCTTTATAAGCTGCATCAATATCTGCTCCTGCTAAAATTTTTACTTTTTGTATTGTACCAATAAGATTTGGATTCTTGATTACCATATCACGCAATTGCACACGGACACTTTTTGAAAACATGCGATTAACATCTCTCATCGATGCTCGATCATTCTGATCTACTCCAAGCTTTGCAGCCAAAGCATTACGGACAAGAAGTGGATAATTGGCAGTGATTAATACTTCTGGATCAATTGCACGTTGATTTCTTGGGTCAATTATTTGTTCATCCAAATAAACTGACAATGTCATTTCACTTTGAAAAAAAACTGTATACCCCTGACTGATAACAGAGCATAAAAGAACAGTCAAAAAAAACAAACCAATAAGAATTGCTCCCAAACCATAAAGACGAAAACGACGTTCTGCCCAATAGCGACGTTTCAGTCTAATATTATGAGAATTCAAAAGAGATGATTTTTTATTCATATTGTTCTCGATATTTACGGACTATATAAAGCGCAAAAACATTCATCAAAAACGTTAAAATAAAAAGTGTCATCCCTAAGGCAAATGCAACAAGAGTTTGTGGCGAATGAAACTCAAAATCACCTGTCAATTGATTAACAATTTTAACTGTCATAGTTGTCATTGCCTCAAAAGGATTAAAAGTTAAATGTGCTGCAACACCTGCTGCTAAAACCACGATCATTGTTTCTCCAATTGCACGTGATGCTGTCAACAAAAACGCTCCTACAATACCAGGAAGTGCTGCTGGTATAATCACCTTTTTAATTGTCTCAGACTGAGTAGCACCTAAAGCATAAGACCCTTCACGCAAAAAACGTGGAACAGCAATAATAATATCATCCGATAAAGATGACACAAAAGGAATCAACATAATTCCCATCACCAAACCCGCTGTTAAAACGCTTTGGGCCATAATAAAACCCACACCGCCAGAAAGAGAAATAGAAAGGTCATGCAAAAAAGGCCCCACAATTTTCAAAGCAAAAAAACCATAAACAATCGTTGGAATCCCAGCGAGGACCTCCAATAATGGTTTCACAATCGACCGTAATCGAGCAGAAGCATACTCAGCCATATAAACTGCAGAAAATAATCCTATAGGCACAGCAAAAAGCATTGCCACAAATGCAATATAAAACGTTCCAGCTAAAAGTGGAATTAAACCAAATTGTCCCACACCATCGCCCACATCATTCGCTGAAAAGCGAGGATCCCACACCGTTCCCAAAAAGAAATCTGAAAACGAGACAGATTGAAAAAAACTCATTGTTTGAAATAACAGTGAAATTGCAATGCCAACAGTTGTCAAAATCGCAATTGTAGAGGCACTAAATAATCCAAAAACAATCATACGTTCAACTTTATTGCGTGCACGTTGATCTGGAACACTGCGTATAATTCCAAATATAAAGCCACAACATGCAACTAAAAAAAATAAAATAGAACCAATAAATTTTAATTTCTCTGAAGAATCATACCATGATAATGCTATTCTGAATACCTTATCTGGCACATCTATAGGCAAAATAAATCCTTTAGCTAATAATTGTGTTTGCATATCCTTATAAGAAACAGCAGTCAAACTCCCTTCAAAATGATGCATAGATTCAACAAGCCTACGAATAATTTCTAAAATAAAATCATGATTAATAGATTCTGTAACCCCCAGCATATATTCGTCAACTTCTTGTGAAGCATTATATTCTAAGTAAATTGCACTCCCACTTTCCCAAAAAAGTAAAAAAATAAAAGCTGGAATAACAGTCATCAAGAATGTCCACCAGCCATAATAATGCACTCGCGAATGCATCTTATATCCTGCACGTTCAAAAAAAAGAGCGCGCGTATAAGAAAGACAAAAGCCAATAAAACTAAAAATTAACAATAAAAAAATAATAAGAGAAAAATGCATATGTATTTTTTCAATTTTAACAAAGTAATACAGACCAATTCTGCATTCGCTATTCAGAAAATTATTTCAAAGTCATGACTGCGCCGGAAGAAAACATAGCACGCTGTACTTTCCGTTCTTTTTCAGAAGCCGGAATCAAACCATATTCAGCTAACGGACCCTCTAAACCTATCACCTGATCAGAAAGAAATAAATTAATATATTCTTTCAAACCTGGAATAACCTCTAAATGAACTTTCTTAACATAAAAGAAAAGCGGACGTGAAATAGGATATTCACCACTAGAGATTGTTGCGATACTTGGTTCAACACCATTAATATGAACCGCCTTAAGCTTATCAGCATTATTTTCATAAAAAGATAAACCAAAAACAGCAATTCCTATTTTATTAGAAATCAAACGGGCAAATGTTTCAGAATAATCACCATCAATATCAATAACTTTACCATCCTTGCGCACAGAAACACAAGCCGTGTGAATTGCCTTATCACTCATCCCTAAAGCTTTCATCTCTTCAACAGCTCCGCTAGCTTTACAACCCGCAGCAAGCAATTGTTCTTCAAAAACTTCACGTGTACCATGTTTTTCACCAGGAATATATGCTGTTATTACCCAATCAGGAAAAGTAGAGTTAACCTCACTCCATTTAGAAACTGTATTGGACTGCAACTTTCCATTAACAACAACTTGAGCAGCAAGCGCCTTATAAATATCACCTAACTGGAGATTCCAATCAGGCTCATCAATATTCGTAGCAAATACAATACTATCATACCCGATAAGCATTTCCTCAACATCTGTTACACCGGCAGAAAAACAAGATTGCAATTCACTTGATTTTATTGGTCGTGATGCATTAACTATATCAATCGTTTTATCCCCAATCCCGCGACAAAACTCCTTAATCCCAGCGCCTGAACCTCCAGATTCAATAACTGGAATCTTAAAATGAGGGTACATTTCTCCAAATATATCAGCAACAATTTTTTCATAAGGTAAAACTGTAGATGAACCAGAAATTTGAATATAATTACGAGCGCTACTTCCATCAACCCAAAATATAGCAGAAAAAAACAACCATATTCTGATTGATAAATATTTTCTCATCCATCAGCTCCTTAAATTTCGTATCAAAGTTTATTATCAGTACCATTATGGTAAACTAAAGTTTACTTCATATCTGCAGCAGAACAAAAATAAAAAATGAGTTTATTACAAATCACACTGCCACTATCTATCCGAACAGATTTTATTTAAACGCTTTTTTTCAACAACATCCCAAAAAAGTGAAGCAATGTCCGTACCATCAAAGCGCTTAATTTCACGCAATCCTGTTGGAGATGTCACATTAATTTCTGTTATGTAATCTCCAATCACATCGATCCCTACAAGAATAAAACCACGTTCTTTCAAAGCTGGACCAATGCGCGCGCAGATTTCATAATCACGCTCTGTTAAGCCAATACTTTCTGCTCGCCCTCCAACATGCATATTAGAGCGAACATCTGTTTCCGCCGGAATACGATTAATCGCTCCCACCGGTGTACCATCGAGCAAAATAATTCGTTTATCTCCTTTTCGCACCATATCCAAGTAACGCTGAACAATAAAAGGTTCGCGATAATTTTGTGCAAATATCTCTAAAAGTGATGTCAAGTTACGATCATCCTGTTTCAAATAGAAAACACCAGCACCTCCATTCCCATAGAGTGGTTTAATGATAATATCACCAAATTTTGCTCTGAAATCTTTTATTTCTTCAATATCTTTTGTAATTAATGTTTCTGGCATTAAATCAGAAAATTCAGTAACAAAAATCTTTTCCGGACAATTGCGCACCCACACTGGATCATTCACAACAAGTGTCTTAGGATGAATGCGCTCTAAAAGATGCGTGGTGGTAATATAATTCATATCAAAAGGTGGATCTTGACGTAAAAGCACAACATCCATATCCGCGAGTTCTGTGCGAAAAGATTTCCCTAATTGATAATGATCTCCTTCCTGATCACGAACCGTTAAAGGCTCTATCCGCGCAATAACACAACCATCACGCATAGATAAACGATCTGGCGTGTAATGGAAAAGAACATGGCCACGTTCTTGTGCTGATAAAGCAAGAGCAAAAGTCGTATCTCCTTGAATTTTAACTGTTGAAATGTGATCCATCTGAAGCGCAATTTTCATAAATAAACCTTTTATCACTGATAAGCAGACTAGTTGTTGTGTCATAAATTTGTTAAATATTAAAATAATTATGACAAGAGAAAGTCTATGATACAAGAAACTAACAACAAATTAAGTAGTGAATAAATTGAACGTTATGCCCGTCATATTATTTTACCTGAAATTGGTGGAAGTGGACAACAAAAGCTCAAAGCAGCTCGCGTTCTTGTCATTGGCGCTGGGGGGCTTGGATCTCCTATTTTAACCTATCTTGCTGCAGCAGGTGTTGGAACACTTGGAATCGTTGATGACGACATCGTTTCACTTTCTAATTTACAACGTCAAGTTATTCATAGCACCAATACAATTAATCAATATAAAACCATCTGTGCCGAATCCACTATAAAAGCTATTAACCCTTATGTTACAGTTATCAAACATAATTTCCGCTTAGATAAAAGTAATAT
The DNA here is from genome assembly GCF_026929975.1 of Bartonella sp. F02. GTDB lineage: Bacteria > Pseudomonadota > Alphaproteobacteria > Rhizobiales > Rhizobiaceae > Bartonella. The sequence continues at coordinate 287,695 of NZ_JANHOK010000001.1, read as the reverse complement.
TGATACACTTCTTAATGCTTACCATATCATTATTGATGGGAGCGATAATTTTGCGACGCGCTATCTTCTTGCAGATCACGCTGCTCTCTGAAAAAACCTCTAATTATCGGTGCCATAGGACGATTTGATGGTTCATTGACAGTACTCATGCCTTATAAAGATAACAGCCCTCATTATCGTGACTTATTTCCTCATCCACCCGATGACGGTGTTATTCCGACATGCGCTGAAGTTGGAATTATTGGTGCTTTGCCTGGAGTTATTGGTACCCTTCAAGCAATGGAAACGATTAAACTTATTACAAATATTGGTGAACCTTTGGTAGGGAAAATCCTCCTCTATAATGGATTATCAGCACAATTTAGTATAATTTCTTACAAATGACCCGCTTCTAATGCAAATGCAGCAGCTATTAAAGTTTTAGTATAAGCATTTTGGGGACAAGAAAAAATACGACCCGCAGATCCATACTCAACTGTTTTTCCATTATGCATAACAAGCACTTCATGTGCTAGTGCTTTAATAATTTTCAAATCATGACTGATAAACAAATAAGCTAAATGATATTTGCGTTGCAAATGACGTAAAAGCTCAACAATTTGCGCTTGCGAACTCATATCAAGAGAAGAAGTTGGTTCATCAAACATAATAAAGCGTGGTTTGAGAATAATTGCACGTGCAAGAGCAATCCGCTGTCTTTGCCCTCCAGAAAATTCATGTGGATAACGATAACGCATAGAAGGGTCAAGATCCACCTCAGACAATGCTTCAATCACACGATCATCACGTTCAGAATAAGAAAGTTGTGGCTCATGGATTGATAATCCTTCAGAAATAATTTCACTGACAGACATCCGCGGAGAAAGAGAACCAAACGGATCTTGGAAAACAATTTGAATATGACGTCGCAAGGGACGCATCTGGCTAAAAGAAAAACGACTAATATCAACACCTTCAAAATAAAGCTGCCCTTTAGAAGAAAGCATCCGCGTCAATGCTAACCCCAATGTCGTCTTACCAGACCCAGATTCACCTACAATACCAAGAGTTTGGCCAGAACGAATTGTAATATCAATATCTTGAACAGCCTTTACATAATCAACGGTTCGCCGCAATAAACCTTTTTTAATAGGAAACCAAACACGAATTTTCTGTCCTTGTATTAAAACTGGCAAACTATCATCTGTTTCAAGCAGATGATCTTTAGGTTCTGCAGCTAATAATTGTTTTGTATAAGGGTGTCGCGGATTTTTAAAAATTTCGCTTGTTTCTCCCTCTTCAACAATTTTCCCATCCTTCATCACATAAACGCGATCTGCAATACGACGCACAACAGCCAAATTATGAGTAATAAAAAGCATTGACATCTTATGACTTTTTTTAAGTTGGACTAACAATTCAAGAATCTGCGCCTGTACAGTTACATCAAGCGCTGTTGTTGGTTCGTCTGCAATCAATAGCTGCGGATTATTCGCAAGCGCCATTGCAATCATTACCCGCTGTCTTTGTCCTCCAGACAATTGGTGAGGAAATGAATTCAAACGTTTTTGTGGCTCATGAATTCCAACTTGAATCAGTAAATCAATAATACGCTCACGTAGCGGTTTATCAGATAGATTTGCATGCATTTGTAAAACTTCACCTATCTGGCGCTCTACATTATGCAAAGGATTAAGAGCAGTCATTGGCTCTTGGAAAATCATAGCAATATCCTTGCCACGCACTTTCCGCAAATCTTCCTCTTTTTGCGTCATTAAATCTTTATTATTAAAGAAAATTTTACCCGATTGATAAAATGTTTTCACAAAAGGCAGTAATTGCAAAATAGATAATGCTGTGACTGATTTTCCTGATCCAGACTCTCCCACGAGAGCGACTATTTCACTTTTCCCAATATCGAAAGAAATATTTTTAACAACATATTTTTTTTCTTCTTCTTGGCAAAATGCAACCGAAAAATCGCGGACTGAAAGCAAGTGTGTCATCATAATGTCTTTCGTGGATCAAAAGCATCTCTTGCAGCTTCACCAATAAATGCCAACAAAGAGAGCATAACAGCAATAACAACAAAACCTGTCAGCCCAATCCAAGGAGCATTTAAATTGGACGTTGCTTGCCTCATCAATTCACCCAAAGAAGCATACCCAGGAGGAAGACCAAAACCCAAATAATCAAGAGACGTCAGCAATGAAATTCCTGATGTCAATAAAAAAGGCATATATGTCAAAGAAGCAACCATAGCATTTGGCAATAAATGACGTATCATAATCGTACGATCAGACACTCCCAAAGCACGCGCCGCAGTGATATAAGTAAAATTACGTGCACGTAGAAATTCCGCACGCACCACACCAACTAATGTAACCCATTGAAAAAGAAGCATAACTCCTAACAATACCCAAAAACCCTGTGCCAAAACCGATGCCATAATAATAACGATATAAAGTGAAGGCACAGAAGACCATATTTCAATCAAACGTTGAAAAATAAGATCAACCCAACCACCAAAATAACCTTGAATCGCACCTGCTGTAACACCAATAATTGTTGAAACAGCCGTAAGAAAAATGCTAAAAATGACCGATATTCGAAAACCATATAAAACTCGTGCAAAAATATCACGTGTCAAATCATCTGTTCCAAGCCAATTCCATCGACTGATTGTACATTCTGGATCATCACTTCCTTGTGCATAACCAACACACCGCTCTTCTTTGCTTTGAAGCCAAAAAGGAGGAGATAAAGCAAATGTTTTATTTCCTACGACCGTATTATAAGAATAGCGAACTAACGGCCATAATGCCCAACCATGCTGCGCGATTTCCTGTTGAATAAAAGGATCACGAAAATCTGCTCTAGCCAAATTCCCACCAAATTTTTCATCGGGATAATCGAAAAGAACAGGGAATAATATTTCTCCTTTGTAGACAGCAATAATTGGGCGATCATTGGCAATGAACTCTGCCGAAAAAGAACAAAAACATAAAAATAAGAAAAGCCATAATGACCACCATCCACGGCGATTTTGCTTAAAATTACGCCACCGGCGTCTATTCAATGGAGAAAGAAAAAAGCGTTTCTGAAATTTCAAATCATATAATCTGTCAGGCTTTTTTTTGTCCATCACACATCCTTTTTATCAAAATCAATACGTGGATCAACACACATATAAATAATATCAGAAATAAGGCTAACAATGAGACCAATGAGTGAAAAAATATAAAGAGAAGCAAAAACAACAGGGTAGTCACGATTAACAATCGATGTATAACTTAATAGCCCCAAACCATTTAACGAATAGAGCATTTCAATCAATAAAGATCCACTAAAAAATGAACCCATAAAAGCTGCTGGAAAACTTGCAATCACAATCAAAATGGCATTGCGAAAAACATGACCATAAAGAACTGAGCGCTCACTTAATCCTTTAGCGCGAGCAGTAACAACGTATTGTTGACGAATTTCTTCTAAAAAACAATTTTTAGTCAATAAAGTTATTGTTGCAAAAGAAGAAATTATCATCGCCGTCAAGGGTAAAACTAAATGATACAAATAATCTAATATCTTACCTCCAAACGATAGCTTATCAAAATTATCGGATGTTAAATGCCCTAGCGGAAACCAATCAAAAAAAGATCCTCCAGCAAAAAAAACCAGCAAAAAAATACCAAAAAGAAAATTTGGAATCGCATAACCAATAACAATGATCGCACTTGTCCATGCATCAAAAGCAGAACCTTCCTTAAGCGCTTTGCGAATTCCTAACGGAATAGAAATAGCATAAGAAATCAGCAACTGCCAAAAGCCAAGGGAAAGAGAAACAGGTAAAGCACTCTTAATAAGCTCAATAACCGAGCGCCCCTGAATAAAAGAATCTCCAAAATCAAAACGCAAATAATTACCAAGCATCGCCAAATAGCGCTCCAGAGGAGGCTTATCAAAGCCGAATTGCCGCTCAAGTTTGGCAATAAATTCGGGATCGAGTCCTTGTGCACCACGATATTTAGAAACTCCAGAAAAAGATGATTCTGTTTGAGTCCCCTCAACCACAACATCAGAAGAAAGCCCCAAATCACCTCCTCCCGCTACTCGCCCTATTGAATCTCCCCCTGTCCCTTGTAATTGAGCAATAATATTTTCAATAGGTCCACCAGGCGTAAATTGAACAATTATAAAAGTTACAGTCAAAATACCAATAAGCGTTGGTATAATCAGTAAAAGACGCCGCAAAATATAAGTTACCATTTTGGGTTCTCACTTTATATTACATCAAATTTAGCTCCAAATGATGCATCGATAACAATAAATCTATGAAACAAAAATTACAAAAAAAACAACTCTATATTTTTCATAAAGTCAGCATTTCTAGCATCAACTATTCCTGCTCACCACTTTCATTATCAAATGGCAAAGCAACAGGATTATCAGATAAACCACGCAAATATAGCAAAAGATCGGCACGATCTTGATCATGCTTAATTCCACGAAATGTCATGATTGTTCCCGGAATTGCCTCACGCGGTGATCGGAGATAATCATCTAAAGTAGAAAAATCCCATATCTTATCAGAATTTGCGCGTAGCGCTCGCGAATAAACAAAATCTTCTACAGACGCAATGGGACGATTAACAATCTCCCACAAGGTCGGACCGACACGACGAAATTGATCAGGCCTAGAAGCATGACACCCAACGCAATGTCTAAAAACTTTGCGCCCATTTTCAACATCACCCCGTTGGAGACGCTCATTTAAAGATAAAGACGCTTGAGACATTTGTGGTGTTTCTTTATCTATATCACTTTGTGTAACATCACGAGAATCTTGAAGCCCTGCAGACTTCTCATAAAACATATCCTTAATATTGAAAAGGCCTATAAAAATAACCAATCCCAACACACAAATACAGGCTAGATAGATATATTTCGATCGTTTCATCAGAACTCAAACGCTTATATTTTCATGACAAATTGCAATCAATTTAATTTAAACTTTTTTTTTATAATGCACAATCCCATAAAAACATAATGACATATGGAACTGTATCATGACCCTTAAACCTCTTATTCTTATTCCTGCTCGTATGGGTTCAACTCGTCTTCCAGGAAAAGCTCTTGCTGAAATTGCTGGAAAACCGATGGTCGTCCATGTTGCTGAACGAGCACAAAAATCCGGATTAGGACGTGTTATCGTTGCAACCGATCATAATAAAATAGCTAAAATCGTTACAGATTACGGACACGAATGCGTCATGACATGCTCTCATCATCAATCAGGATCTGATCGCATTTATGAAGCTTTAACTCATATTGATCCCGAACAAAATTATAATGTCATTTTGAATGTGCAAGGTGATTTGCCCACAATAACTCCCAATGAAATTATCAGTACATTACGACCTTTAGAAAACAGTTTAACTGATATTGCAACTTTAGGCGCAAAAATTGTTAGCGAACGTGAAAAAACAGATCCCAATGTTGTTAAAATTATTGGCACACCTTTGACAAAAAATCGCATCCGTGCCCTTTATTTTACACGAGCAACAGCACCTTATGGAGATGGCCCTCTTTACCATCATATCGGATTATATGCTTATCGACGCAAAGCGCTCGAACAATTTGTTTCATGCGAACCATCTAGTCTCGAAAAACGTGAAAAACTTGAACAATTACGTGCATTAGAACACAGTATGCGCATCGATGTAGAAATTATTGATACAATCCCTTTGGGGATCGATACGCAACATGACCTTGATGAAGTCCGCAAAATTTTAACATAAAAATAATTGCACAAAGCAGCAATTTTGTTGCCAATAAAATAAAGTGATTAAGATTTTGTACAAACTGTCTTTATGAGATTGAAAGCGTTTATATAAAACAAAACTTGTCTTAATACCAATATACACCAAATTAAAAAAATGACGAATTCTTTTTATGTTTTGTGTTTCTTGGCTTGATTTTTCATTTTAAATCAACGATCATAGAATTGGGAGGTTGGTGATGGACGAACGGCTCGCCAACCGGGTCAGGTCTGGAAAGAAGCAGCCCTAACGAGTGACAGTACGGGTCATTATGCCAACCTCCTATCTGTTAGAAGATATTATTTCTATAATCTTTCAGGATATCATTTTTTTAATTTCTAACGTTGTTTCTCCTTTTTCTATAATAATCTTCTCCAAACCATAAAAAAGGTTTATAGTTTTCGATAAATGATATCACTTCATTAAAAAATAAATTGATTGAGAAAAAATTCTTTTATATTTAAAAGAGTAATTGATCTTATCCTTCAAATTATTGAAATAAACGTAGAAGAGCTTCGAAATTAAAATCCGTGAAAAAACCATGCCTGAAGAGATAGCTTATCGCGTTCTTGCCCGTAAATATCGCCCTCAAAATTTCTCGGATCTTATTGGTCAAGAAGCAATGGTGCGCACACTCACAAATGCTTTTGAAGCAAAGCGTATCGCGCAAGCTTGGATGTTAACAGGAATTCGTGGAGTAGGAAAAACGACTACAGCTCGTATTTTAGCGCGTGCTCTTAATTATAAAACAAAAGATATTGATCATCCTACAACAGCATTAGAAACATTTGGTGAGCACTGTGCACAAATTATTGAAGGACGGCATATTGATATCATAGAAATGGACGCTGCTTCTCATACTGGCATTGATGACATTCGTGAAATCATTGAACAAACACATTATCGCCCTGTTTCTGCGCGCTATAAAGTTTATATCATCGACGAAATTCACATGCTATCGACACAAGCATTTAATGGTCTTTTGAAAACACTTGAAGAACCACCACCTCATGTGAAGTTTATTTTTGCAACAACAGAAATACGCAAAGTTCCCATTACAATTCTTTCACGCTGTCAACGTTTTGATTTAAAACGTATTGAATCGGCTGTTTTAATAGATCATTTACGTAAAATCGCTCAAAATGAAAAAGTTGAAGTAGAAAATCAAGCTTTATCCATTATTGCTCGCGCTGCAGAAGGATCTGTACGTGATGCGCTTTCTATTTTTGATCAAGCTATTGCACATAGTAATGGAAAAATCAGCACCATTGCATTGCGCGCAATGCTAGGGCTAGCTGATCAAGCACGTATTATTGATCTCTTTGAATTTATCATGAAAGGAGATATTGTAAATGCACTGCAGGAACTTCGCAGCCAATACAATGCAGGCGCTGATCCTCACATTATCTTGACAGAATTAGCTGATTTTAATCATCTCGTAACACGTTTGCGTTTAACTCAAGAAATAGAAGAAGATTTGTCTTTAACAGAAGATGAACGTTTACGTAGTTTAGAATTTTCAAGAAAACTTTCTATTCGCGTTCTTTCTCGCAGTTGGCAAATGTTGCTCAAAGGCTTACAAGAAGTCAATCAAGCTGCACGCCCTATTCAAGCCGCTGAAATGTTGTTAATTCGTCTTACTCATACTGCTGATCTACCAACGCTTGATGAAATTTTAAAAAATATCGAAAAAGAAAAAATATCTTCTACAATCGCTCAAAATCACTCTCCTCAAACCATAACAAATATAAATAGTACAGAAACAAATGAAGCAACCCAGGATCATTTCTCTGCACAAAATTTGCTTTCCACGTCACACCAGCAAAATCTTAAAATACCTCTAGACAATCAATCTGACTCTTCTGCACAATTAGAAAAATCCGTAAAAACTGAAACTTCTGAAAATAAAAACTCACCTGATGTTAAAGCGACTCATCCTGATGAGCTTTTTGAAGAAACGAATAATTCACCGGACTCTTCTCTTCAATCTACAACAGAAAAAAAAAACTTAATCATAAATTCTTTGCATGATATTATCGATCTTGCTGAGAAGCATCGTGACACACATTTCAAATTGCTTATTAAAGAATTTGTTCATCCTGTTTCTTTCGAACCAGAAAATATCATTTTGAGACTTAATGAACGTGCACCACGCTCACTGGCACAAGATATAAAAAAAACGCTCCATCAATGGACTGGAAAATATTGGGCTATAACTTTTGTCAGTCAAGGAGGCGGTCCTACCTTACAGGAAGAAAGTGAAGCAGCTCGAAAAGCTCTTGTTTCTGATGTGCAAGCAGATCCTGATGTTGCAAAAATTCTTAACCACTTTCCAGGAGCTACAGTCGTTGATATTCGACTCAATAAAGAACAAAACGTGCTTGATTTATCATCAGACACCTCTTAAAGGTGAGAATACAATGATTCACTTTGCCTATAAAAGGAGGTTAAATTTATGAATGATATGATGGATATGATGAAAAAAGCCAAAGAAGTGCAAGAAAAAATGCAGCAACTTCAAAGAGATCTCGTACATTTAGAAATAACAGGAACATCAGGTGGTGGACTTGTGAATGTCATATTAAATGGCCAAGGAGATATGAAAGGAATTAAAATTGATCCTTCCTTAATAAAACCCGAAGAAGTTGAAATTCTTGAAGATCTTATTATAGCCGCTCATAATGAAGCTAAAGTAAAAATTAAAGCAGCTGTAGAAGAAAAAACGCAAAGCATAAGAGCAGAATTACCAATTCCTCCAGGTATTAAACTGCCATTTGAGTAAACTTATTTTAATTTAAACTTTTATTGAAACGGAAATATGTCTAAACATATTACAGGTTCTGAAATTGAACGTCTCATTCAACTTTTAGCACGAGTGCCAGGTCTTGGTCCACGTTCGGCGCGTCGTGCTGCACTTCATCTTATCAAAAAAAAAGAAACGCTTCTGGAACCTTTAGGAGCAGCAATGCAAGAAGCCATAAAAAAAGTTTGCATTTGCACTATTTGCGGAAATATTGATACAATTGATCCTTGTTCAATTTGTACAGATCCTCGTAGAGATGACACGACAATTATTGTTGTTGAAGATATTTCTGACCTCTGGGCTCTTGAGCGTGCAAAAACTTTATCAGCACGTTATCACGTATTGGGTGGGCGGTTATCGCCATTAGATGGAATTGGTCCTGATGAACTTAATATTAATTCCCTCATAAGTCGTGTGATTAATGGATCTGTTACAGAGATTATTTTAGCTGTTAACGCTACTGTTGAAGGACAAACAACAGCTCATTATATCACCGATAAACTCTCTGATTTTTCAGTTAAAATTACTCGTCTTGCTCATGGCGTTCCTGTAGGCGGTGAATTAGATTATCTTGATGATGGAACTTTAGCAGCAGCCCTACAAGCAAGGACTAATCTTTAAGTTATTCCAAGAAGAAAATCAGTCTCACATTGGTATGCACTACTGAAACAAAGCACATTAACATACTTGCATCAATAACCATTATCATTCTTCTAAATCGTATTTCTTGTTTCGTTTACAGTCGTTTCCGAGTGTAAATTTATCATGCCAACATATAATGAAACACTTCTAATTGATATTATAGAAAACAATATAAAACTTATGTATATAAATTACATTGTTTGCAATACTCTCTCTTATTCAGTCATATCCTTCTTATTGTCTATAACAACACAATCTTATTATATCATTTTTCAAATCACTAACTTCCATTATATGTTTCAACAAAATACAGCAATCAATATTCACTATGCTGTCAAAGAAAAACTCAATTTGAATATCCAATATTTATCACTGATTACAAAATATTTTTGTCGAAAATATTATCTATAAGTTTTACAATTTTCTTCAAATAACTCAAAATATATAAATAAAATGAAAAATATTTAAAAATTATGGTATATCCCTCGTTTACCATTTTACTCAGCTAAAATATTATTATGCTTAATTATGCTTATTCTTACCATAGATACCGCTTCAATTTACTGTACTGCCGCGCTTATTCATAATAAGTCTGTTATCGCATGTATCAGCGAACGCATGAAAAAAGGTCATGCTGAGAAGCTTATTGGACAAATTACAGAAGTGACTGAGCAAGCCAATATCACACTTGATCAAATTGATCGTATTGCCGTCAATATTGGCCCAGGATCATTTACGGGGATACGCGTCGGTGTTTCAACAGCAAGAGCTTTAGCTTTAGCTTTAGAAATACCGGCTATCGGGGTAAGCGCACTTGAAGCCTTAGCAAAACAAGCGGCTCTTCAAAATATCTCATCAAACATCACTGTTGCCATAGAAGCAGGGAGAGGTATGTTTTATCATCAAGATTTCAATAAAAATCTCATAACTTTAAACGCACCTGGTTTAAAAACACTTGAGAATATTATTGAAAACTTACCACAAAAAACGACCCTCACAGGTCCAGCCACAGATCTTATTGCTTTACACCTTAAAAATAATACAACCAATAAAATTCTTGAGTTTAATCAAATTCCATACGAAGCAGCAAACATTGAGATTTATGCTTATCTTGCTGCAGAAAAACAATCACAAATGTCTCCTCGTCCCTTATATCTGCGCAATGCGGATGCAAAAAAACAAACGAATTTTGCTATACCCCGAAAACAATCATGATTAAACGTTCACTGATAAAAAAACATTTTTGGATTGCGCCATTACAAGCTGAAGATAGCTTTTCTCTTCATCAAGTGCATCACAATTGTTTTGTTCCAGCTTGGGACAAACAAACATTCGATATCTTTTTAAAAGATCGCTTTATCTTCGGCTATAAAGCCTGCTTTATTGGAAAACCTTCTAAAATTTTAGGATTTTGTCTCTGCCGTCTCGTTCTCGATGAAGCAGAAGTCATAACAATTGCTGTTCATCCTCATTATCGTAAACAAGGGATTGGCAACCTTCTTATTGATCATATGTTGCGTCATCTGCACCATGAACGTACAGAAAAATTATTCCTCGAAGTCGAAGAAAGCAATTTTGCTGCTTTAGCTCTTTATCAAAATTTCAAATTTAAAAAGATTGCTAAACGCCCTGCATATTATCAATCACAAAATAACCGCACAGACGCAATTATTATGCAAAAAACTTTTAAGTCAAGAGATTGAGATTTGCATAAAAAACGTTTAGAAACACTCTATGAATCAACCAACGCCTAAAAAAATGTCTCTCACTGCTCCTAAAACTGCTCCTAAAAAAGTTTTTATAAAAACTTACGGATGCCAGATGAACGTTTATGACAGTCAACGGATGAGCGATAGTCTCAGTGCTGAAGGCTATGTCACCACACAAACACCGAATGACGCTGATCTTATTCTTGTCAACACATGCCATATTCGTGAAAAAGCTGCAGAAAAACTTTACTCTGATCTCGGTCGATTACGGATGATCCGTCAAAAACGTACGCCAGATAAACCTTTAACGATTGGTGTAACAGGGTGTGTTGCACAAGCTGAAGGAAGTGAAATCCTCCGACGTACATCAACTGTTGATCTCGTCGTTGGACCGCAAATGTATCATCGTTTGCCGGAATTACTAAAACACACTCAAGAAGGAAAAAAAATTGTCGAAACAGATTATGCTGTTGAAGACAAATTTGCTCACTTACCACCCCATAATAAACGCGCTGTACAAAAACGAGGCGTCAGTGCATTTTTAACCGTCCAAGAAGGATGCGATAAATTTTGTACCTTTTGTGTGGTTCCTTACACACGAGGTGCTGAAGTATCACGCTCTGTCGAGCAAATTACAGATGAAGCGCGCCAACTCATTGAGGCCGGTGTCAAAGAAATTACGCTCCTTGGACAAAATGTTAATGGATGGCATGGGCAAAATACTGATGGAAAAACTTGGCGTCTTGGCGATCTACTCTATCATCTTGCTAAACTTGATGGTTTAAAACGTCTACGTTATACAACCAGTCATCCACGTGATATGGATGAAAGCCTTATTGCAGCGCACCGCGATCTTGATATGCTGATGCCTTATCTGCACCTCCCTGTCCAATCAGGTTCCGATCGCATCTTAAAAGCAATGAATCGTCAGCACAAAAGTATTCATTATCTTGAACTTATTGAAAAAATTCGTACAGCACGGCCTGATATCGCTTTTTCAGGGGATTTTATTGTGGGTTTCCCAGGTGAAACAGATGAAGATTTTGAAGAAACAATCAAACTGATTAAACAAGTCGGTTATAGCTCAGCTTATTCTTTCAAATATTCACCTCGTCCTGGTACAATTGGTGCAAAAATGAATAATCATATTGATGAAGAAGTAAAAAATGCACGTCTCCAACATTTGCAAGCACTTCTTCTTGATCAACAGCATGCATTTTTACGCTCTAAAATCGGTCAAACAACTGATATCTTAATTGAAAAAGCTGGTCGTCATTCTGGACAAATGGTGGGACGTTCTCCTTGGCTGTTGCCTGTTGTTGTAGACACACAAGAAACTGCTGGTACAATTATGGAAATTCAAATTAAAAGTGCAAGCTCAAACAGCTTTGTTGGAGAAAAAGTAGCATCTTAAAAACATCAAAAGACAAACTTTTAAAAAGCTATTTCACTTTTAAAGAAAGATATTATATTGGAAATGTAAACTCTATAAAGATGAATATCGTCTTTGTAGAATTTATTAAGAAAATATACTATGCTCAAAAACACAGGAGAATAGGTTGAAAACCTCAACCGAACAGCAGAAAAAAACGCAAAAAATAAGCGTCTTTCGTAAACATACTCGTATTTTTAAAAAAGCTCAAACATCAAATATTAATTACATTGTTTTAACTTTTGAAAATAACAGCTATGCAAAAACAGTGTTTGGTAAATTTGATGAAAATCTTGCCCATATCGAAAAAAAACTTGGGGTTGAAATTTGTTCACGTGGAAATGAGATTTCAATCCGTGGTGCAACGATAGCCATTGAACGTGCACAATATATACTCAATCAGCTTTATGAACTCGCAAAAACACATCGAGAACTCATTTTATCCGATATAGACAGTGTGATTGCTATGGCAGATTTGCCCAATAATCAGTTTGAAACACAGAAAAAAACTCAGCCAGCAGCAAAACGCATACCCGCACAATTAAGTACCCACAAAAAAACAATCCATGCCCGCACTCCAGCGCAAGACTCTTATATACGTGCGATGGAACAGACGGAACTTGTTTTCGGCGTTGGACCAGCAGGCACCGGGAAAACATATCTTGCTGTTGCTCACGCTGCAATGCTCTTAGAACGAGGTATTATTGAACGTATCATACTTTCGCGCCCTGCTGTTGAAGCTGGAGAACATCTTGGTTTTTTACCCGGGGATCTCAAAGAAAAAGTTGCTCCTTATTTACGTCCCCTTTATGATGCTCTTTATGATATGATGCCTGCCGAAAAAGTGGAACGCGTTTTAACTTCTGGAGTTATAGAAATTGCCCCTTTAGCATTCATGCGTGGGCGAACATTAACACATTCAGCTATCATCCTTGATGAAGCGCAAAACACTACCCCCATGCAAATGAAAATGTTTTTGACGCGTCTTGGAGAAGGAGCGCGAATGATCATAACAGGCGATGTAAGTCAAATTGACTTGCCTGCAGGACAGAAATCAGGTTTAATAGAAGCAATACGTATTTTATCTAACATAGAAAATATTAAAATCATTCACTTTGATGAAACAGATGTTATACGTCACCCTCTTGTTGCCGCCATTGTTCGTGCATATGATTATGATACACAAACAAAGAAGTCCAATACAAATACTTCTCATAAAAAAAATGAATTAAAGACATCATGATTACCATTGATATAACCATTAAGAATGCTGAATGGGAAAAAGAAGAAGTGCTTTATGATATCACAAAAAAAGCACTACAGACTACATTTCAGCACATTTCATTGGATAATATCACAAGTGAATTGAGTTTACTTTTTACTGATGACAAACATATGGCAGAAATCAATGCTCAATGGAGAAATAAAAATCAATCTACAAATGTTCTATCCTTTCCTGCTTTTCCTTTGAAAGCAGGAACAAAACCTGGATTTATGCTTGGTGATATTGTCATTGCACGAGAAACAGTTATGCGTGAAGCTCAAGAAGAGGGAAAATTATTCCAAGAGCATTTAACGCACATGATTATCCATGGGATCCTCCATCTTCTTGGGTACGATCATGAAACAGATGAAGAAGCTCATCAAATGGAACAATTGGAAAGAGAAATTCTTCAAAAGCTTTTGATAAAAGATCCCTATACTGATTTACTTTGAAATGGTAGAGAATTAAATTTTAAAAATAAAATAATATGACAAGCATCAATTTCAATCATCTTATGCACCCAGTTATAAAAAGAAACTTTAGAATATTTTAGAACCATGGCGGATAAAACTAATATACACAATAATAATCAACAATCTTCTCATCATGAAGAATCCTCCTCTCAACGGGCTAATCATACAGAAAAAAACTCACTGTTGAATCAGCTATTTTCATTTTTACGTGGCCGTAATTACACATCACTCCGCGATGATCTGACCAATGCCTTAGCGGCCAACAATGAGGAAGATACAACACTCTTTTCTCCAGAAGAACGTATTATGCTTCATAACATTTTATGCTTACGTGAAGCACGTGTTGATGATGTTATGATTCCACGTTCTGAAATCGAAGCATTAGAAATCAATACTCCTCTTGGAGAAGCTCTTGAATGTTTTGCAAAAATTGGACACTCTCGCATGCCTGTTTACGCTGAAACGTTAGATGATCCGCGAGGCATGATTCATATCCGCGACATTCTTAACTATATGACTCGATTCATTCAAAACTCAACACAAAATGAAAAAAAATCTGATTCTCTTCAATTAAATCATGCAGACTTACATCATCCAATTGGTCAATTAGACCTTATTCGAACTGTTTTATTCGTTCCAGGTTCTATGCTTGCAAGTCAATTATTAACACGGATGCAAACCACACGCACACAAATGGCTTTAGTTATTGATGAATATGGTGGCACAGATGGTCTAGTTTCCATGGAAGATATTGTTGAACTGGTTGTTGGTGATATTGAAGATGAACACGATAACGTTGATAATGTTATCGTACGCGAACCTGATAACAAATGGCTCGTTGATGCAAGAACTGAATTAAAAGATGTCAAAAAAGCTCTTGGACCTGATTTTATCGTAGGAGAAGATGGTGACGAAGTCGATACCATTGGTGGTCTAATCGTTTCTGTCCTTGATCGTATTCCTTCAAAAGGTGAAGTCATTGAAGCTGTTCCCGGCTATCGATTTCGGATTTTAGAAGCCGATAAACGCCGGATTAAACAATTGCGTATTTTTCGTATCCCAGAGAATGAACATCTTCAAAAAAATGTCGCCTTAAAAGGATAATCGAGTGTTTTTAAAAGGATTCACAGTTTTCCTGTTTTCCATCACTGGCTGGAAAAGACAACTGTGTGTCTTTCTGTGCGGAGCTTTAACATCTTTTGCGCTTCCTCCTTTTTATCTGACATTAATAAGTTTTTTAACTTTCCCCATCTTTGTTATTTTCCTAGACGCAATAAATTCGATTCAAAATACAAAAAAACGCCTTCTAACTCACGCGATCACTTGTGGAAATTTTGGTTTTGGTTACTTTATATGCGGTCTTTGGTGGCTTAGTAATGCTTTATTAGTCAGTCCAGCTGCCTTTGCTTGGGCAATTCCTTTTGCTATTGTAGGCCCTCCCGTTTATCTTGCTTTTTATTGGTTTCTTGCTGGTTTCATTATTAGTTTATTATGGATCAAAGGAATAGCGCGTTTCTTTGTACTCGCTTTTGCACTAGGGTTAGCAGAATTGTTACGCGCTATTTTATTTACAGGGTTTCCTTGGAATTCCCTTGGTTATACAGCTATGCCAACGCCCATGTTTATGCAATCAGATGCCGTTATAGGACTTTACGGCATGAATATTCTCGCCGTTTTAGTTTATAGTCTTCCCGCTGTTTTGTTAACAAATGAAAAAAAGAAAATAGCGCTTCTTCTTTGTTGTTTGCTGATATTCATTCACAGTAGCATTGGATTTTATCGTTTAAAAACAGCTCCTAATATCGCTGATTATCAACAAAGTCGCTATTGGGTACGCATTGTTCAGCCTTCGATCCAACAACAAAGTGAGCAACTAGATTATGCAAAACAAGAATCCATATTCGCAACACACATAAAACTCAGTATGACACCAACCATGCCTCAAAATAAGGAACCTGATTTTATTGTCTGGCCTGAAGCATCTATTCCTTACATACTCAATGGAACCTCTGCCATTACCATGCGTATTGCTTCTTTTCTTAAACCCAAACAATGGGCCATTGTCGGCGCAATAAGAACGAATAATCCTTCTAACGGACAAACACAGTATTTTAATACAATTGCAGTTATCGATTCTCAAGGAAATATTCTTAACGCTTCTGACAAACTGCATCTTGTTCCTTTTGGTGAATATCTTCCTTATCAAAGTTTATTAAGTAAATTTGGCTTACAAGCGCTTGCAGACAATGTGGGTGGATATAGTTTCGCTACAGAACGTAAAACTGTCGTCATGCCAAATAATTTTTCTTATCTCCCACTCATCTGTTATGAAATCATATTTCCGAATGAAATAACTTTTAATGGTTCTTCTCCTCAAGCAATCGTTAATATTACAAATGATGCATGGTTTGGTATAACTCCCGGACCCTATCAACATTTTCAACAAGCACAATTACGAACCATAGAACTAGGAATACCTCTCATTCGCGCAGCTAATAACGGAATTTCAGCCGTTATTGATCCTTATGGACGAATCATTAGTGCACTTGGACAAAATGCTATTGGTGTTATTGATTCGCCAATCCCATCTCATATTGCCCCTTTATGGAGCAATAAATACAGAATATTCTCTACTTTCATCTTATTCATTCTTATGTTATTGTGCCGCGTTAGTTTTGGTTCTACAAAACAACTTTAATGATTAAGTGCTTATGTACAATATCATATTATGCGTATTAGTAATGTTGGGGAAAAATTTTTATATTACCTGAATTTATAAAAACTAATCTTACGTGCACCTAATAATGTTAATTTAAAAACAAAGTGCTGGAAATGAAGAGTTGCATTATGACCGAAACTAAAAAAAAACCCGATCCAATAGATGTTTATGTTGGAACCCGTATTCGTTTACGTCGTAATATACTAGGTCTTACCCAGGAAAAATTAGGTGAGAAACTAGGCATAACTTTTCAGCAAATTCAAAAATATGAAAAAGGCACAAATCGCGTTGGCGCAAGTCGTCTTAAAGCAATTGCAGAAATTATGGATGTTCCCGTTTCTTATTTTTTTGATCAAAACATGGGTATTCAACCTATCGAAGGTTTTGCTGAAAGTGAAAATAATTTTATGGATTTCTGCTCTAGCAGTGAAGGGATTCAATTAATGCGGGCTTTTACAAATATATCTGATATCAAAGTGCGTCGAAAAATCATTGATTTGGCTAAAGCTCTTTCTGAAGAAGATCCAACAAACAAGCTATAATAAAAAAATATATTCTTTCTTTATATTACCTCACCAATCAGCATTGACGATTTGCCATAGGATTGGCAAATAAAAGAAATTTTTAATATACCATTTCAATATCGGTTTTCTTTTTTTGATGGAGTTTTTATGTTGCATCAAGACTATCTTTTTACCAGTGAATCGGTATCAGAAGGACACCCCGACAAAATTTGTGATCGCATTTCTGATGAGATCGTTGATATGATCTATAAAGAAGCACACAAAACAAAGACTAACCCGTGGTTAGTCCGTGTTGCTTGCGAAACTTTAGTCAGTGTAAACCGTGTTGTCATTGCAGGTGAGGTGCGTGTTCCCGATACACTTTTAAAAAAGGATAAAAATGGCAAGTTAATTTATGATGAAACAGGTTCTCCTATTATTAATCCAACTCGTTTCCGTACAGTTGCTCGACGTGCTATTCGTGAAATCGGTTACGAACAAATAGGCTTTCATTGGAAAACTGTTAAAATTGATGTTCTTTTACGTCCACAATCCGCTGATATCGCTCAAGGAGTCGATAATGCTATCGATCGTCAAGGAGCAGAAGGTGCAGGCGATCAAGGTATAATGTTTGGATATGCTTGCCGTGAAACTCCAGACCTCATGCCTGCTCCAATTTATTATGCCCATAAAATTTTAAAACTTCTTGCTATAGCGCGTCATAAAAAAGAAGGAGAAGCTGGAAAATTGGGACCCGATGCCAAAAGTCAAATAACAATACGGTATAAAAATAGAAAACCTATAGAAGTCACATCTATCGTTCTTTCCGTACAGCATTTAGATGAAAATTGGAACTCACATAAAGTGCAAACAGTGGTTGAACCTTATATCCGTCAAGCTCTTCATGACATTCGCATTGCTGATCACTGCAGTTGGTATATTAATCCAACAGGAAAGTTCGTTATTGGAGGCCCTCAAAGTGATGCAGGAGTAACAGGAAGAAAGATTATTGTTGATACTTATGGTGGTGCAGCACCACATGGTGGTGGAGCATTTTCTGGCAAAGATACAACAAAAGTTGATCGTTCTGCCGCTTATGCTGCGCGTTATCTTGCTAAAAATATTGTCGCAGCAAATTTAGCAGAACGATGCACCATTCAACTTTCTTATGCCATTGGTGTTGCACAACCTTTATCCATTTACCTTAATCTCCATGGAACAGGGAAAGTTGATGAAAATATTCTTGAAGCCGCAATCCGCAAAATAATGGATCTCTCTCCGACAGGCATTCGAAAACATCTTGATCTCAACAAACCAATTTATGCAAAAACAGCTGCATACGGTCATTTCGGACGAGAACCAGAACACGACGGCTCATTTTCATGGGAGAAAACAGATCTTGTTCAAACACTTACAACAATAATTAAAATACCATGACTGAATATAAAACACGTATGAATGAAGCATTTTTTGGTCGTCGACAAGGAAAACGATTACGCAATAATCAACTTGTGTGTTTCGAAAAGCTCCTTCCAACTCTTAATATTGATCTCAATAAACCTGCGCCTTCTAATTTAACATCATTGTTTTCTGCAAAAATCCAAGAAATTCGACTTGAAATTGGTTTTGGTGGAGGAGAACATTTGCTCCATGAAATGGATCGTTTTCCACAAACCGGTTTTATCGGTGTAGAACCCTTTATCAATGGAATAGCCAAGGTATTAACACGTGTTGAAAAACATAAACCTTATCAAAATCATCTTCGCCTTTATGACGATGATGCTACGCGTCTTCTTGATTGGCTTCCCAAAGCATCACTCGATGGAATCGATTTATTCTATCCTGATCCATGGCCTAAAAAAAAGCATTGGAAAAGACGATTCATTAATATAAAAAATCTCAATCGTTTTGCTCGCGTTCTTAAAAGTGGTAAAAAGTTTCGCTTTGTCAGTGATATAGACACTTATATCAATTGGACCTTATACTACTGTACACGCCATAGCGACTTCGAATGGCAAGCAAACAATCCTCAAGATTGGAAAGTTCCTTATCCGCTATGGCCAAGCACCCGCTATGAAGCGAAAGCATTATATGAAGGAAGAACTCCCGCTTATCTAACTTTTATCAGAAAGTAAATGATGAAACATCTATTTTACAAACAGCTTGAAAAATTTTACGTTTAAGAATATAAATAACTTAATTCTTGATCTTATGATGAAGGGTGGATCATGTGGATCCGCTCTTTTTTAATATCATACAATGAAGAAAAGTAACTTGGATAAAATAATGCACGAAACAGAAAAAATGGATGATATTGACGAGCCTCGTTTGTTCGAAGAGCATGGAACTGAGCTGCGTATCGCTACTCTTATCATACCATTGCTCAAACCTCTGGGCTTTCGTTTAGTTCGTGTAAAACTTCTCGGGTTAAATGGTTTAACACTGCAAATTATGGCAGAACGCACTGATGGAACGATGACAATAGAAGATTGCGAAACTGTTAGTCGCACTGTTTCACCTTTCCTTGATGTGCAGAATATTATTGAGCGAAAATATCATTTAGAAATTTCATCCCCTGGAATCGACCGTCCTTTAGTCAGAAAATCTGATTTTTTTCATTGGCAAGGCCATATTGCAAAAATTGAAACGAGCACGTTAATTGATGGACGACAGAAATTTCGCGGAACACTTTCAAATGTTAAACCTGAGGGTTTTATTTTAAGTGCCGATAAAGTTGCTTATGGAGAAGAAGTCCATATTTCTATTCCTTTTTCTGATGTTACAAATGCACATTTGATCTTGACTGATAAACTTATTCAAGATGCATTGAAAAAAAACAACACATTAGATGAACAATTGACTTCTGAAGAGAACTTCAGCGTCTCAAAACAAGAAGAAAACTATAGAAATTAATATCAATGGGGTCATTCGCCCATAGGATACAAAAAGGAGAAAATCGATGGTTACAAGCGCTAATAGGCTTGAACTTCTGCAAATTGCAGATGCTGTTGCACGCGAAAAATCGATTGATCGTGAAACTGTTATTTCTGCAATGGCTGATGCGATTCAAAAAGCAGCGCGTTCTCGTTATGGTCAAGAAACCAATATCCGTGTTGATATCAATTCTAAAACAGGTGAAATTAAATTACAGCGTTTGCTGAAAATTGTTGATGTTGTTGAAGATTATACAACTGAAATTTCTTTATCAGATGCATTAAAACGTCAAATGGACTCAAAAACTGGTGATTTTCTTTCTGATCCCCTACCTCCTATGGATTTTGGACGGATTGCGGCACAATCTGCTAAACAAGTTATCGTTCAAAAAGTCCGTGATGCAGAGCGCGATCAACAATTTGAAGAATTTAAAAATAAAGTTGGAGAAATCATTTCCGGTACTGTTAAACGCGTAGAATATGGCAACGTTATTGTCGACCTAGGACGTGGAGAAGCTATCGTACGACGTGACGAATTAATTCCACGTGAATCCTTTCGTTATGGTGATCGTATCCGTGCTTTTGTTAATGATGTACACCGTGAACCACGTGGCCCTCAAATTTTTCTTTCGCGCACACATCCGCAATTTATGGCAAAACTTTTTACCATGGAAGTCCCTGAAATTTATGATGGCATTATAGAAATAAAATCTGTTGCTCGTGATCCAGGTTCACGTGCTAAAATTGCTGTTGTTTCACGTGATGGTTCTATCGATCCCGTTGGTGCTTGTGTTGGAATGCGCGGGAGCCGTGTCCAAGCTGTTGTTGCAGAATTACAAGGTGAAAAAATTGATATTATTCCTTGGTCCCCTGATGCTGCAACATTTATTGTTAATGCGCTACAACCTGCAGAAGTTTCAAAAGTTGTTCTCGATGAAGAAGCTGAGCGCATTGAAGTTGTTGTTCCTGACGATCAACTCAGTCTTGCTATCGGTCGACGTGGACAAAATGTTCGCTTAGCTTCACAATTAACGGGATGGAATATTGATATTTTAACGGAACAAGAAGAATCTGAAAATCGTCAAAAAGAATTTTCTGAACGTAGTAAACTTTTTATGGAATCTCTAGATGTTGACGAAATGATCGGTCAAGTTATGGCATCAGAAGGCTTTACTTCAATTGAAGAAATCGCCTACATCAATCTTGAGGAAATTGCTTCTATCGATGGTTTTGATCATGAAACTGCTTCAGAAATCCAAAGCCGTGCACGTGAATATTTAGAAAGAAAAGAAAAAGAGTTAGAAGAAAAACGGAAACAGCTTGGTGTTGCTGATGAGTTGCGAACACTTCCTGGTATGACGACCGCTATGCTTGTTGCTATTGGGGAAGATGGTGTCAAAACAATCGAAGACTTTGCAGGTTATGCCGTTGATGATCTAGCTGGTTGGAGAGAGCGGAAAGAAGGTCAAACAACGAATTTTTCTGGTATTCTAACTTCATTTGATATTACACGCACCGATGCAGAAAACATGATTTTAGCAGCACGTGTACAAGCAGGATGGATAGACGAAACTCATATTAATACAAAAGAATCTGATCAAAATGAAACAATAGATAATAATTTGGATGAGGATACATCTAAATGAATGAACGGACCTGCATTGTGACAAGAAAGACTGCTTCAGCAACAACGCTGATCCGGTTTGTCATAGGTCCAAACAACCAAATTGTTCCTGATCTTAAAGAAAATTTACCTGGACGAGGTGTATGGGTTTCTGCTCACAAAGATATCATTCAAGAAGCAATTAAACGCAAATCTTTTAGCAAAAGTTTTAAAACAGATGTTGAGGTTGCTCCAAATCTTGCTAATATTGTTGATAGAATTTTGCTAAAATCTGCCCTTGGTTACTTATCTATAACGCGAAAAGCAGGTGCAGTTGTCACTGGTTTAACCAAAGTTGATGCAGCTATCCGCTCAGGTCGAGTTATACTCGTTCTTCATGCAAAGGAAGCAAAAGAAGATGGAAAAAGGAAAATTTCACAAGCCATCCACGCAGTACAACAACAAATAAATCAAGAGATAAAAACGATATCTTTTTTAACAAGTGACGAAATGAGTGTGGCTTTTGGTAGTAATCCTGTTATACATGCAGCTTTATTAAATATGAAAGTTGCGAATGGATTTCTTAAGACGATATACAAACTGGCTGCTTATCGTGAAGATAAATGCAATGAGCCTAGTGGGATGACGGCAAACACCGTGAAGGAAATACAATGAGTGAAAATAATAATGACAAAATAACAGTCAAGAAGACACTTACCCTAAAACGGTCAGGACTGGAGACAAGCACAATCAAACAAAATTTTAGCCATGGCCGCACAAAGGCTGTTGTTGTTGAAACGAAACGACGTAAAATTACGCGTCCAGATGAAAAAACTGAGACACAGCAACCTATTACAAAACCCCATGTAGCACAACGCTTAAAACCACGTTTTGAAGAGGGAGCGCCGAATAAACCAAAAGCTCAAGCCAACCTTTCATCAACCGAAATGGAAGCGAGATTGCGTGCCTTAGAAGAAGCACATATTCAAGAAAAAGTAATGCGTGAGCAAGCTGAAGAACAAGAAAGACTTGCAAAACAACGCGAAGAAGAATTGCGTATGCAAGCCGCTCAAGAAATAAAAATACAACAGGAAGATAAAACTACTATAGAACAAACTTCAACACCTTCTTATGAAGTTTCCGCAATAGAACCTTTAGAATCAGTAAAAACAACATCTAAAAAAACACCTTCTGTTGCAAAACGCAGCTCTAACGAAAAAGAAGATGAAGACAAGCACGATCGGCGAGCAAATCTTTCAAAATTAGAAATGCGTACACCTAAAGCTATAAAAGGTGCTGATGAACGCCGCCGTGGAAAATTAACTCTCAATAGTGCATTAGATGAAGAAGGAAGCTCACGCGGTCGTTCAATGGCTGCTATGCGTCGCCGACAAGAGAAATTTAAACGTGCACAAAATCAAGAACCACGTGAAAAAATTTCTCGCGAAGTTATTCTTCCAGAAACAATTACTATCCAAGAACTTGCACAACGTATGACTGAACGCTCCGTTGATGTTATTAAATTTCTTATGAAACAAGGTCAAATGATGAAGCCTGGTGACATCATCGATGCAGATATCGCTGAGCTTATAGCTGTTGAATTTGGTCATACCGTTAAGCGCGTTTCAGAATCTGACGTTGAGGAAGGTATCTTTAATATAGAGGATGACCCTCAAAAGATGCAACAACGTCCTCCCGTCGTCACAATTATGGGACATGTTGACCATGGGAAAACTTCTCTTTTAGATGCTATCCGTAAAGCAAATGTGGTTTCTGGTGAAGCAGGCGGCATTACACAGCACATCGGTGCATATCAAATTGAACAAAATGGTCAAAAAATTACCTTCATTGATACTCCTGGACATGCTGCATTTACAGCGATGCGTGCACGTGGTGCTCGTGTTACTGATATCGCAATTCTCGTTGTAGCTGCAGATGACAGTGTTATGCCGCAAACAATTGAATCAATCAATCATGCGAAAGCTGCTGGTGTCCCTATTATCGTTGCTATCAATAAGATTGATAAACCCGCTGCTGATGCGCAAAAGGTACGTACAGAACTTCTGCAGCATGAGGTTTTCGTTGAAAGTATGGGTGGGGAAACTTTAGAAGTTGAGATTTCTGCTAAAACAGGCCAAAACCTTGATAAACTTCTAGAAGCTATTCTGCTTCAAGCAGAAATTCTTGATCTTAAAGCCGATCCAAAACGAACCGCAGAAGGCGTTGTTATTGAAGCTAAACTTGATCAAGGGCGAGGATCTGTTGCAACAGTTTTGATCCAAAAAGGAACATTACATCCTTCTGATATTATTGTAGCCGGCAATGAATGGGGTCGCGTTCGCGCACTCATTGATGATCATGGTCGTCATATCAAAGCAGCCGCTCCTTCTATGCCAATTGAAATTTTAGGAATGCAAGGAACACCGCAGGCAGGAGACCGCTTTGCTGTTGTAACAAATGAAGCAAAAGCACGTGAAATTGCCGCCTATCGTCAAAGACTAGCTCGAGATAAAGCCGTAGCGCGGCAAACTGGATCTCGCGGTTCTCTTGAACAAATGATGACCAAATTACAAACGACAGGTGTTAAAGAATTCCCACTTATCATAAAAGGAGATGTCCAAGGATCAATTGAGGCAATCATCTCTGCATTAGAAAAAATAGGAAATGAAGAGGTCCGTGCCCGTATCGTTCATTCTGGTGCAGGCGGTATTACCGAAAGTGATATCTCTCTTGCTGAGGCTTCTGATTCTTCTGTTATTGGTTTCAATGTTCGAGCGAATAAACAAGCACGTGATGCAGCAAAAACGCAAGGAATTGAAATTCGTTATTATAACATCATTTATGATCTTGTTGATGATATCAAAGCAGCAATGTCAGGCTTGCTTTCACCAGAACATCATGAAACGTTTCTTGGAAACGCAGAAATTCTTGAAGTCTTTAACATTACAAAAATTGGAAAAGTTGCTGGTTGTCGTGTTACAGAAGGAAAAATTGAGCGAGGTGCAGGTGTTCGCCTAATCCGCGATAATATCGTCATTCATGAAGGAAAACTTAAAACACTTAAACGCTTTAAAGATGAAGTTAATGAAGTGCATGTTGGTCAAGAATGCGGAATAGCATTTGAAAATTATGAAGATCTTCGTGTTGGT
Source organism: Bartonella sp. F02 (assembly GCF_026929975.1). Classification (GTDB taxonomy): domain Bacteria; phylum Pseudomonadota; class Alphaproteobacteria; order Rhizobiales; family Rhizobiaceae; genus Bartonella. Next base: position 262,667 of record NZ_JANHOK010000001.1, on the reverse strand, counting down.
GATATCATTGAAATATTCCAAGTTGAGCATATTAATCGTACATTATAAAATAAAAATCCCTCATGTTTTTTCTCTCTAAAGATAGAAAAAAACGAGCAAATTTTATGCGCAGTGACTCTTTCCTTTCTTACTCTTAAATATAACAAAGGAAAGAAAAATTGTAATAAGGGTAAAATCTCAATGAAAAATGTAAGCCCATCACAACGGCAACTAAGAGTAGGAGAACAAGTTCGTCACGCGATAGCATATGTATTACAGCGAGGCATTTTGCTTGATAATGCCTTAAAAGATGTTGTGGTTTCTGTTTCTGAAGTGCGGATGTCACCGGATTTAAAAATTGCCACCTGCTTTATTTCAGTCCTTAGCACCATTAAGAATAATTCTAATGAAGCAATCATTAAAGTTTTTAATAAACATAGCCGTTTTATTCGTAAAGAAATCAGTCATCAGTTGCGGCAAATGAAATATATGCCTGAATTACGTTTTTACCTTGATAGTAGTTTTGATAATTTTTCAAAAATTGATGCTCTGCTCCGCTTGCCTGAAGTTGCACGTGATCTTCATAAAAATGATAAAGCTGAGGATTCTCAAATATGACACGGCAACGCAAAAAAAAAGGCCGTCCTATTTCTGGTTGGATAATTCTTGATAAACCTAAAGGAATGAAATCGACCGAAGCCGTATCAAAAATAAAATGGCTTTTTAATGCGCAAAAAGCAGGACATGCCGGCACTCTTGACCCACTTGCTTCCGGTGCACTTCCTATTGCATTAGGCGAGGCTACAAAAACCGTTCCCTATGTCATGGAAGGCACGAAAACTTACCATTTTTGTATTGCTTGGGGAGAAGAAAGATCCACAGATGATTTAGAAGGTGAAGTAACAAAAACATCTTCTAAACGTCCAACAAAAGAAGATATTCTTGCTCTTTTACCTCAATATACGGGTATTATTGCACAAAAGCCTCCACAATTTTCAGCAATCAAAATCGACGGGAACCGCGCTTATGATCTGGCACGTGAAGGAGAAATTGTTGAAATTCCACCTCGTCAAGTAAAAATTGAAACTTTCAAATTGATTAAAACGACTGCTCAAGGACATTCAATCTTTGAAGTCACATGTGGAAAAGGAACTTATATACGTTCCTTAGCGCGCGATATGGGACGTGATCTCGGATGTTATGGACATATTGCGGACTTACGCCGTATCGAAGTCGCACCTTTTCATGAAAATGATCTTATTACATGGGATGAATTAGAAAAAATAATATCTCACAAAAACAAGACAAATGAAGAGTGTCAACTCCCTAAACGTGATTTTGAAGCACTTGATGCACTGTTAATTGAAACAAGCAGTGCATTAAACTGTCTTTCTCATTATGCTCTCAATCAAATTCAAGCACAGCAAGTAAAAATCGGAAAAACAGTTCTTCTCCAAGATCTAAATGTTCCCATTGATGAACATGAAGTTTATGTAACGTACAAGAGTCAACTTCTTGCTATAGGAGCCATTGACAACAAACAATTCAAACCGAAACGTATTTTTACAATCGCATGATTTTCTACCTATAGTCATTTCTTTCAAAAAAGAATTATCCTGTATTTTATACTCAACATAAGAGAGATGCTCTTATTTCATCTCACCAATTTATTTTAATTAAAGTATTTGAGTAACAGAAGACTTCACATGCATATCACCAACCTGTGGTATGGTTTGGCGCTCAATCATGCGATGCACCCTTATACCATCTGGTGCGCGATTTAGTCGATTAAGATGTTTATTGACCTCTGCATCTGCTTTTGTCCTCCGATGATTATGACGCAAATAATCCACCCATGTTGGCATATGATAAGCCTCTGTCCAATATTCAGGTCTTTCAAGATCACGTAAAAGAACCCATTGACGCGCACCATCTCGTCGACGAATATGGCGACGACGTGTCATAACTTTAAGAAATTCTTCAAGATCACTTTCATGGATTTGATAATCAATCATAATCATAATCGGACCACTTCGTGCTTGTAAATCGAGTAAAAGCTCTGGTTCTCTAAATTGATCAAGTGGATCAAGGTCGATTTGTGGAATTTCTTGTATCTTAAATTTTATTCCTGCAAGAGCTCCAAAGAGTAAAAATACAGCACAAATACTCAAAGAAACTGTTAGAGAATAGCTATCAGCAACCGCGCCCCAAATTGCGCTTCCAATCACCATGCCCCCATAAGATGCTGTCTGATAAAGTGCTAATGTCCGTGCAACAACCCAACGTGGCGTAGAAAGTTGTACCGATGTATTAAATAACGATAAAGCTAAAACCCAACACATACCAGCCGGTAACAATACAAGATGACTAATAATCAATGAACGACTTATCGCCAAAAAAAAGCAAGAAAAAGCGAATCCAACAAATGAACTAGCAATAATTGTTTCTGAACTAAAATATCGTCTTATAGTTGAGTTAATAATACCAGCCGTAATGGCTCCCACACCAAAACAACCAAGTAAAGTTCCATAGAGAAGAGCACTTCCTTTAAGAGTCTCATGTGTGACAATTGGCAACAAAGCAAAAATAGATATAGCACCAATACCGAAAAGAAATGCCCTTGTCATAATGCTCAACAAATTTGGAGACATCGCAACATAACGCAAGCCGTCAGTGACGGCTCCCAAAAGTCTCTCTCTCGGCAATGTATTCGTTTTATAATTTGGTTTCCATAAAAATAACACGGTAATTAAAGGAATATAAGTTATAGCATTGAATATAAAAGCCACAGCTCCACCTAAAGTCGCAACAATAATCCCTCCGACAGCAGGGCCCACACTGCGCATCAAATTAAAACCAACACTATTCATGCTAACAGCAGTAGGAATATCTTCTCTTCTGACAATATCTCCCATGGTTGCTTGCCAAGCAGGATTATGAAAAGCACCTCCACACCCGATTAAAAACGTCATACATAATAAAAACCAAGGTGTTATGAAATCCATATAAGCTAAAATCGCTAAATGAATTGATACAACCATAACCATAATTTGTGCAAAAAGCATAATTTTACGCCGATTAAAGTTGTCAGCTAATGCCCCTGCCATCAAAGAAAAAAGAACAAGTGGTAATGTTGTTGCACTTTGAATAAACCCGACCATAACATGCGAAGAAGTAATCGATGTCATTAACCAACCTGCACCAACAACTTGTATAAAACCTCCTAAATTCGATGCAAGAGTAGCTACCCACAAATTTCTAAATGTTGAATTACGAAAAAGTTCTAATGTTGGAATTTCCTGCATCTTCTATCTCCAAATCAGCTGCCTTTTTTCTTCAAAAATCAAATACACTGCGTGCCAACTGTAATATATTGCTCCAATAAAATGGATAATTCTTTAAAATTTTGCATATAAAACCTTAAAATAAATATTTATAAAACAGCTATTTTTTTTAAAAGAATTTCAATTTCAAGATATTTTCTGGGACTAGTATTTTACTTCTTTTTCCTATATAAATGCAAAAGTAAGTGAGAGTCCTTGCTCTTATTGTTACCTCATAGACCCTTGCTGGACGGCATCTTGGCTTCGGGTTGTTTTTTTGTTTACTTTTGAAAGGATAATACGATGTCGATTACAGCTGACCGTAAACAAGCCCTGATTACAGAATACGCAACAAAAGCTGGTGATACAGGGTCACCAGAAGTACAAGTTGCTGTTCTTTCTGAGCGCATTGCTAATTTAACTCACCATTTTAAATCACATAAAAAGGATAATCATTCACGTCGAGGTCTTTTAAAGATGGTTTCTCAGCGTCGTCGTCTTCTTGATTATCTTAAAGATATTGATCAAAACCGCTATCAAACACTTATTCAAAAGTTAGGTTTGCGTCGCTAAAATTTCTAGGTGAGGATTATTCTGTAAAACTCACCTTTTTTATTTAACTAGCTATTTTGAATTCAAAAGCTTAAAAACTGTCATGGAGCGAGATTGCCAGCTGCTTTGCGTCTAAATTGCAATTCATTGTCTCTTTGCAAAAGACAAAAGCACCTCGTTATCTTGCCCACAGTTTTAAAACATAACACACAAAACCAGAATGTAAATACTGGTCATTAAGGATAAAAAATGTTTAAAACTCATAAGGTAGAAATTGAATGGGCCGGTCGGCCACTTACCCTTGAAACAGGAAGAATTGCACGCCAAGCTGATGGAGCAGTCATTGCTAGTTATGGTGAAACGGTTGTTTTAGCAACGGTTGTCTCAGCTAAAACACCAAAACCAGATCAAGATTTTTTTCCATTGACCGTCAATTACCAAGAAAAAACCTATGCCGTTGGTAAAATCCCCGGTGGGTATTTTAAACGAGAAGGTCGCCCCAGTGAAAGCGAAACTCTTATTTCACGTTTAATTGATCGTCCGATCCGCCCTCTTTTTGTCGACGGTTATAAAAATGATACACAAGTCATCGTTTCTGTCATGCAGTACGATTTAGAAAATAATCCCGATATTCTTGCTATAATTGCATCCTCTGCGGCGTTAACTTTATCAGGAATTCCATTTTTAGGTCCTATTGCCGGTGCTCGTGTTGGCTATTGTAATGGACAATATGTTCTCAATCCTAATATTGATGAAATGGTTGAGTCTAAACTTGATCTTGTTGTTGCCGGAACAGATAGTGCTGTCTTGATGGTTGAATCAGAAGCTCATGAACTTCCTGAAGATGTTATGTTGAATGCCGTCATGTTTGGTCAAAAAGGCTTTCAGCCTGTTATTGATGCCATCATAAAACTTGCCGAAGTTGCTGCAAAAGAACCACGTGATTTTGTGCCAGAAGATTTGTCAGATCTAGAAAATAATATGCTTGAAATGATTGAGAAAGATCTAAGAGAAGCTTATACAATTACTGACAAACAAGAACGTTATGCTGCAATTGATGCAATCAAAGAAAACGTTATTCATAAATTCATACCAGAAAAAGAAGAAAATTGTGAATTTACTGAAGAGCAAATTGCAACTGTTTTTAAGCGTTTGCAAGCAAAAATCGTTCGTTGGAATATTCTTAACAATGAAACGCGTATTGACGGGCGCGATCTTTCAACTGTACGCCCTATTCAATCAGAAGTTGGTGTTTTACCTCGTACACACGGATCAGCATTATTTACACGAGGAGAAACGCAAGCTCTGGTTGTCGCAACGCTAGGAACCGGTGAAGATGAGCAATATGTTGACTCATTAACAGGTACATACAAAGAAACATTTCTACTCCATTACAACTTTCCACCTTTTTCAGTCGGTGAAACAGGACGTCTCGGTTCTCCTGGTCGTCGTGAAATCGGGCATGGGAAACTCGCATGGCGTGCCATTCATCCAATGTTACCCACCAAAGAATCTTTTCCTTACACCATTCGTTCTGTATCAGAAATCACTGAATCAAATGGATCTTCTTCCATGGCAACAGTGTGTGGCACTTCGCTTGCATTGATGGATGCCGGTGTTCCTTTAACACGCCCTGTTGCTGGTATTGCAATGGGTCTGATTAAAGAAGGTGAACGTTTTGCTGTCTTATCTGATATCTTAGGGGATGAAGATCACCTTGGTGATATGGATTTTAAAGTAGCCGGTACAGTAAACGGTATTACTGCCTTGCAAATGGATATCAAAATTGATGGTATCACCGAAGACATTATGAAAATAGCACTTGAGCAAGCGAAAAATGGACGGATGCATATCCTCGATGAAATGGCAAAAGCTTTAACCAGTGCCCGCAATGAGCTTAGTGAATTTTCACCTCGTATCGAGGTAATGAATATTCCTGTAGAGAAAATACGTGATGTCATCGGTTCTGGTGGTAAAGTAATCCGAGAAATTGTTGAACAAACCGGAGCAAAAATTAATATTGAAGATGATGGAACAATTAAAATTGCTTCTTCTGATATGAAAACTATCGAAGCAGCAAAACGTTGGATTCATTCTATTGTTGATGAGCCTGAAATTGGTGCTATTTATCAAGGAACTGTTGTAAAAACGGCAGAGTTCGGTGCATTTGTGAACTTTTTTGGCTCACGCGATGGACTTGTTCACATCTCTCAACTTGCATCAGAACGCGTAGCAAAAACAACCAATGTCGTCAAAGAAGGTGATAAAGTTTGGGTCAAATTAATGGGCTTTGATGAACGTGGTAAAATACGGTTATCAATGAAAGTTGTTGATCAACAAACTGGAAAAGAAATTGTTCATCAAGAGTCTATGACAGTTGAAAAAGAAGAGGACATTGAAGAAAAAAAGAAGCCCGAAAAGAAGCGGAGTCGTAAGAAAAAAGAAGATTGATCTTTTTCTCTTTGTCATGGAATAAAATGCCATACAGATATATCAGTATGGCATTGTTCTTTGAAAGAATAAAATGTGTCACTATTTTTGCCTTTTAAAAACTATAATCTCTCTCATCCTGATCCCGATCAGCGTTGGTTAAGCTTTGGTTTAACTGAAACTCCTGATAAACAATGGTTGAAAAACCTCGAAATTATAGCGCCTTGGCGACCGGATTTTTTAAAATTTACAAAGGCTAAATTTTGCTGTCATCCTCAAGTCAAACAAGCATCCATTTATGACGGAGCATTTTTGCAACTGAGTAAATATCGTGCTCTCAATCAAAACTATTTTCTTAATTTATTAGAACTGGTTAAGCCCAACGGATGGATTGTGATCAGCGGAACTAAAACGGTTGGGGCTCTCTCAATGATGAAATGGGTCAAAACTATTGTTCCCATCAGCAATAAATTATCTAAAAATCACGGTCTTGTTTTCTGGCTTCAAGTACCGCCACACATAGAGAAAAAAAATATTTCACATTTTCTCTCCCCCTCACTTAATTTTGATGATAATTTTCAAACGACTTCGGGTATGTTTTCTCATGGCCGTATTGATTCAGGCTCTGCTATGCTTGTACCTCATATGACCAAAATAATTTCTGGAAAAACTGCTGATTTTGGCGCAGGCTGGGGATTTCTTTCTTATGCAGCACTTAAAACATGTGAAAATTTAACAGCACTTGATCTCTATGAAGCTGATTATAATTCTTTAGAAGCTGCCAAAAAGCATATCCAAGAAATAAAAGGTTCTCTTCCCATCAATTTTTATTGGCACGATCTTATTCAAGAGCCTATCAAAAATCTCTATGATACAATTATCTCAAACCCACCATTTCATATACAACGCACTTCAGATATTTCATTAGGAAAAAATTTCATTACGAATGCTGCAAAATACCTCAAAAAAGGTGGCTGCCTCCTTCTTGTTGCTAACCGCCACCTCCCTTATGAAACTTTATTAAAAAGCCTCTTCCGTAAAGTTTATATTCATGAAGAAGCCCATAACTTCAAAGTTATTGAAGCGCGTTTATAAAGAATAAAACACCTAAAGAATAAAACGTGAGAGATCGACATCAGCAGCAAGATCACCTATAGATTGCTTTACATAAGCAGCATCCACCTTAAAGGACGTACCCGCTTTATCAGGCGCTGTAAAAGAAATCTCATCCAAAACACGTTCCATCACTGTTTGCAAACGACGTGCTCCAATATTTTCAATCCTAGCGTTTAAATCAACAGCAATATCTGCTAAAGCATCAATCGCATCATCAGTAATTTCTAAATGAACTTCTTCTGTTGCCATTAAAGCAATATATTGCTTAATCAAACTCGCTTCAGGCTCAGTCAAAATACGCCGTAAATCTTCTCTCGTTAAGGCATTTAATTCCACACGAATGGGTAAACGCCCTTGCAATTCTGGCAACAAATCAGAAGGTTTAGAGACATGAAATGCACCAGATGCGATAAAAAGAATGTGATCGGTTTTTATTTGTCCATATTTGGTTGCAACTGTTGTTCCTTCAACTAAAGGCAAAAGATCTCGTTGAACACCTTCACGAGAAACAGCAGCACCAGCGCTTCCATCTCGTGTTGCAATTTTATCAATTTCATCAATGAAAACAATTCCATCATTTTCAGCAACACGCAATGCTTCTTGAATAATTTGATCTTGATCAAGAAGTTTCTCAGATTCATCATCAATTAATGGCTGAAAAGCATCTTTTACCGTTGTTTTACGTATCTTTGTGCGATTCCCCATTTTTCCAAAAATATCTGACAAATTCATGATACCCATTTGTGCACCAGGCATCCCAGGAATATCAAAAGTTGAAGCACTGCTACTACTATTATCAGCAACTTCAATTTCAATCTCTTTGTTATCCAATTCCCCTTCCCGCAATTTTTTACGGAAACTATCGCGTGTCGCAGGACTGGCTGTTTTTCCAACAAGAGCATCGAGAACTCGCTCTTCTGCATTGACATGAGCTTTTGCTTTTACTTCATCTCGCTTTTTCTCACGAACAAGAGAAATTGATATTTCAACAAGATCACGAATAATTTGCTCAACATCACGCCCGACATAACCTACTTCAGTAAATTTAGTAGCTTCTACTTTAACAAAAGGCGCTCCCGCTAGTTTAGCCAAGCGACGCGCTATGCCTGTTTTACCAACACCGGTAGGCCCTATCATTAAAATATTTTTAGGCATAACTTCTTCACGCATAGATTCTTCAAGCTGTTGCCGACGCCATCGATTACGCAAAGCAATAGCAACAGAACGTTTAGCATCATTTTGACCGATAATAAAACGATCGAGTTCAGAAACAGTTTCGCGAGGAGAAAATACAACACACATTCAAATAGCTTTCTATAAAGACGATAATTCAGAATCCAATGTTTCAATTATGAAATTATCATTGGTATAAACACAAATTTTAGCGGCAATACTCATAGCCTTACGCGCAATAGCTTCTGCATCCAAATCCATATCGATGAGTGCCCGCGCGGCTGAAAGAGCAAAATTACCTCCAGAACCGATAGCCATAACTCCATCTTCTGGTTCTAGTACATCTCCTAGACCTGTTAAAGCTAAAGTTACTTTTTTATCAGCTACAAGCATCATAGCTTCAAGACGGCGTAAATAGCGATCCGTTCGCCAATCTTTTGCAAGCTCTACACATGCACGCATCAGTTGATCAGGGTATTGCTCCAGTTTTGTTTCTAATCTTTCTAACAATGTAAAAGCATCTGCTGTAGCACCTGCAAACCCAGCAATAACTGTTCCACCTTTTCCAAGACGACGCACTTTACGTGCATTTCCTTTCATAACCGTTTGTCCCAGTGAAACTTGACCATCACCAGCCATAACCACTTTATCGCCTTTTCGTACAGTCACAATAGTCGTACCGTACATAATATCAGGCTTGTGTTCTGTCATAAGAAACTCCTTAATATTTTTTCCCTTCATCAAATGTCAATAAATTCAATCATCAATCTCTCTATTTAAGAACATATATTGCAAAACACAACGATTAAGCACAACTCAATTTGTCTGTGAATGAAAGAAAATGATATTATTGTTATTCATTTAAATTGTTGTTACATGTTTTTTTTAAGAGCCTGTATCTTTAAAGGAAAAATCATGAAAAAAATAGCTGTAGGAACATTAGGTGGGACAATTGCAATGGTCTCTGATAACAATGGTCTCAGGCAGCCAACTTTAACTTCAAATATACTCATCCAAAATGTTCCTGGTTTAAAAGAGATTGCGGATATTCATGCTCATACACTCAGACAATTGCCAAGTGGGTCTTTATCTTTCAAAATTCTTTTTGAAATCATAGAATGGGCAACACAACAAATCAATACTGGGGCAGATGGTGTTGTTATAACACAAGGTACAGATACATTAGAAGAAACAGCTTTTTTCCTTTCTCTCTACTGGAATAAGACGGAGCCACTTGTTGTAACGGGTGCTATGCGTGTTCCACACGAAGCAGGTGCTGACGGACCTGCTAATCTTTTAGCTGCAACTCGCGTCGCGGCTAGTCAGCAAAGCAAAAATAGAGGTGTCTTGGTTGTCATGAATGATACAATTCATTCACCCTATTGGGTACAAAAAAGCAATACCGTTAATATTGAAACCTTTCAATCGGGCTTTACAGGAGCCCTAGGAACCATTTTAGAAGGACAATTGATTTATTTCAATGATCGAAATTTCTTCCCTACAACTTTTGCACTTCCTAAAAATGATCATCATCAAGTCGCGCTTTTACATTCTACTTTATCTTCTGACACACACTTAATGAAATTCTGTCTTGAAAGTGGGTATTATGCCGGTCTTGTTATTGCTAGTTTTGGGGCAGGACACTGCAGTTTTGAAGAAGCCGATATTATAAAACAATACGCAAAAAAAATACCCATCATTATTGCTAGTCGCGCTTACACTGGCCCAACCGTTCGAGCCACTTACGGTTATAAAGGTTCAGAAATAGACATGATTGCTTCAGGCGCTCTCATGTCTGGTTATCTCTCAGCTGTAAAAGCTCGTTTACTTCTCTGGACGCTTTTAGCGCAAAATTTATCACACGAACAAATTAGCACATGTTGGAATGATTGGACTATCAGCTAAGCAAATGTTATTGAATATATTAGTTGCAAAATGCAGTCTCCTTAACAACTCAATAATCTACTTTAATCTATCTTCTAAGTCTCTCATCATCGCTATGATAAAAAACAATTTTGTACAAAACATTTTTGTCAATAACAATAATTGATATTCCTATGCCAGAAACCAATCAGAAAGATAATTTAATTCAGTGCATATCTGAACCATATTCTCCTTACAGTGTCTTTACGGCACAAGAATGGGCTCAATTTCGTGCGGATACACCGCTTACTTTAACCTTTGATGAAATTAAACGTCTACGATCTATTGATGATCCCATTGATCTTGAAGAAGTACAACGCATTTATCTATCTCTATCTCGTCTTTTATTATCTCACGTTGAAGCAGTACAGAAACTCTTTCAAAAGCGTCAACAATTTTTATATCAAGAAAATACTCATAAAACGCCTTTTATTATTGGAATTTCTGGCTCCGTTGCTGTAGGAAAATCAACCACTGCACGCATTCTTCAAGAACTTTTGAAACGTCGGACATCCCACCTTAAAGTTGATCTCGTTACAACTGATGGCTTTCTTTATCCTAACGCTATCCTTCGACAAAAAAATCGTATGAATCGTAAAGGTTTTCCTGATTCTTATGACCTTAAGAAATTATTAAACTTTCTGGCCTCTGTAAAAGCTGGCATTGGGAATATCCCTGCACCGCTTTATTCACATTTGACTTATGATGTTTTAGAAAATCAAAACATTATCATTGATCAGCCCGATATTTTAATTGTTGAAGGTCTCAATGTCCTTCAAGCCAATAATTTTTCTAAAGATGGAAAAATTGTACCTTTTGTTTCAGATTTCTTTGATTTTTCAATCTATGTGGATGCTGAAACAGAGATTATTCGCTGCTGGTATTTAGAACGTTTCAAACGTCTCCGTAAAACAGCTTTTCAAAATCCTGATTCTTATTTTCATCGCTATGCGCATTTAAGTGAAGAAGAAGCTACTCAAATTGCTGAAAATCTCTGGCGTACAATTAATCTGAAAAATTTACAGGAAAATATCCTACCAACGCGACCACGAGCCAATCTTATTCTGAGGAAAGGAAAAAAACATTTGGTTGAATATGTCGCACTTAGAAAACTATAAGGAAAAATAAATATGCCACAACACCAAATTAATTTCACGACAACACGCGCTGATAATAGCGTTCCTGTTTTCTTAATTAATCAAGAAGATCTCACTAATTTATCGTTTGATGCATTAACATCTGCATGGATAAAAGCTAATGACTTCATAGGAAAATCAGGACAAATGTTATTTGTCCCTCACGAAAATGGACACCTTAAAAAAATCTTATTTGGACTGGGAAATGGTGAAGAGCCTTTCATTACAGGTCTCTTAGCAAACAATCTCCCGACTGGCCACTGGCATTTAGAAGGACCAGCTGCAAATGACATAAATGCTTATATTGGATTAGCATTAGGAAGTTACCAATTTAACCATTATCGTCAAAATCCTTCCTTAAAATCGTTATCTATCTACGTGCGTGACACAATTGATTTTGATGAGCTCAAACGAATTTATGAAACTGTCTTTTTGGTTCGCGACCTCATCAATATTCCAGCCAATGATATGAATCCTAATGCTCTCGAAAAAGCAACGCGCGAATTAGGGCACACTTATCACGCTCGTGTTACAAGTATTTGCGGCGATGAGCTCTTAACACTCAATTTTCCAATGATTCATGCTGTGGGACGTGCAAGCAGTGTCGCACCACGACTCATCGAATTAGAATGGGGACAAGAAAATCATCCTCTCATAACATTAGTTGGTAAAGGAGTGACCTTTGATACCGGTGGATTAGATATCAAATCAGCAAGCAACATGCTATTAATGAAAAAAGATATGGGTGGTAGTGCACATGTTTTAGGACTTGCTAAACTCATTATGGATGCAAAGCTGCCTTTCCGTCTTCGTGTTTTGATCCCAGCAGTTGAAAATGCAATTTCTGGCAATGCGCTTCGGCCAAGTGACATTCTTCAAAGCCGTAAAGGTTTGAGTGTTGAAATTGGGAATACAGATGCAGAAGGTCGGCTTATTCTTGCTGATGCACTGACTTATGGAGATGAAAGAAAACCACAATACATGATCTGTATGGCCACTTTAACAGGAGCAGCTTATGTCGCATTAGGCCCAGATCTCCCAGCATTTTATTGCAATGACACATTATGGGCACAAAAAGTCTCTCAATCAGCTGATGCTGTTGCCGATCCGCTGTGGCAAATGCCTCTCTGGCACCCCTATAAAAAAGCCTTATCATCACCTGTTGCTGATCTCAACAATATAACCAATCACAGCTTTGCCGGATCTATAACTGCCGCTTTATTTCTTAATTCTTTTGTTGAAAAAACAGAACGTTTTGCACATTTTGATATTTATGGATGGACACAAAAGGAAAAACCTGGTTATCCTGTTGGCGGATCTGCGCAGGTGATCCGCGCCCTTTATAATCTTTTCAGAAATTCAGGCTCATAATGACACATGAAATTTCGCAATCATATATACCTCAAAACAACCTTACAGACAAAAATCTCGAAAGAAAACGCGTTAATATGTCTGTAGCTGGTTTGTTTAAGAATGATAGCACAAAAAGTGAAAGACAAACAGAATGTCTTTTTGGAGAAGAACTCCTCATTCTTGAATATGGAGAAACAATGTCTTTGAGCAAATTGCTCAAAGACAACTATGTGGGATATGTTGAAACAAAAGCTCTTTGTACACCAACCACGAAACAAACACATATCGTTTCAGTTCCTCGTACTTTTCTTTATTTACAAGCTGATTTACGAGGACCAGCAGAAATGGCCTTGTCTATGGGGAGTAAGGTAAGTGTTGTTGATGAAACAGAGGTTCGTAATACAATGTATTCTATTCTTGACGATGGAAAATCTATCGTTTCATGCCATCTCAAACCCATTGAGCATGTATTTGAGGATTATGTTTCTGTCGCTCAAACTTTTCTCCATACACCTTATTTTTGGGGTGGGATCAGTGGTTTTGGTATTGATTGTTCAGGATTCGTTCAAACATCCATGCTAATGGCTGGTCGAATAGTTGCACGAGATACAGCAGCACAGAAAAATACTATAGGAACTCCTCTTACAGAAAGTGATAGCCTTCAACGAGGTGATCTTATTTTTTGGGAGGGGCATGTCGCTATTATGTTTGATGACAAAAACATCATTCATGCAAATGGTCATTCTATGAATGTAGCAATTGAACCTTTGGAAGAGGCGATCACACGTATTGCAAAAATGCATGAATATCCTGTCGCAAGACGTCGACCAATTTAATAATATAATAATCATTATCTAAGAAGACTATAGAATGTAGAACACAGCATTCTAGTTTTTTGTTTTTTACATTTAAAACCTCAAATTTTTATATCTATTTCTCTTTCATTTTATCATAATTCTTAAGATTGTTCAGATCTCCTTAATGAGCACTATGTCATATTTTAAATAAGATTTTTGAGTCTGTTTCTCAAATCCTACGATGAAAATATATAAAATAGAGGTTTAAGTATGAAAGCTTCAATTTGGCTTCGATTTTCAGTCCTTTTATCCTGTCTATTAATGATAGGAATATTTTTATTCGGTTTTCTTAGTTTGTCACACGCACAAACACCTTATCATAGTCTTGGACCAAGTGGTCTACCACTTCCAAGATTTGCTTCAATTAAACCATCCCGTGTTAATGTGCGTATCGGTCCGGGAAGTCATTATTTTATTGTCTTTACCTATCAAAAACAGGGACTTCCTATTGAAATCATCCAAGAATATGATCAATGGCGTAAAATTCGTGATGCAGAAGGCAATGAAGGATGGATTTATCAATCTCTCTTATCAGGAAAACGAACAGCAATAACGATTCCATGGCAAAAAAATAAAGCAAAAAGACTCTTCTTAAGAAAAGCTCCTATAGAGAATGCAGAACCCCTTGCAGAAATAGAACCTAATGTTATTGGCAACATTCGCAAATGTGATGGACATTGGTGCGAACTTAACATTCGCAATATTCGCGGATGGCTCCCTCAAACACAATTATGGGGAATTTATCCCGATGAAAAATTAAATAATTAAAAAATAAGCCGCATTCTTTCTAATTTCTAATTTCTAATTTTTATTTTTTATCAAATATTTTCATTTTTCAAATCAAGTAACATTCTTAGATTTTAACCGAATGATTAAATCAACATGTGAAATTTCCATACCTTCTGGCGGCTGAGGCAAATTCTTGACAATAGGAACTTCTTCCACATTGTAGGGAATATCAAGAATACGATTTTCATCCTCAATATAGAAATGATAGTGATCAGATGTATTGGTATCAAACCAGGTTTTTGCTCCTTCCACAGCAATAATTCGCAGTAAACCAGCTTCCGTAAATTGATGCAGTGTATTATAAACTGTTGCCAAAGATACAAGTACCCCTGATTTAATTGCCTCCTCATATAATTCCTCAGCGGCGATATGACGATTTCCTTGAGAAAAAATCATATTTGCAAGCTCCAATCGCTGACGCGTTGGCCGCAAACCATTTTGACGCAACTGTTTTGCTAATTCAGACATGATACAATAATTCACAACTTCTTTCTGATCTTTCACAGATCTCACTTTTTCATTCAATGTAAAACCATTTACATTCACTAGCATATTTCAATTGCATCACATTTGCATCTAAATAAAGTTAAAATTAAGCAAATAAATAAAATATAACATATAATTTTTTCATTCTGCATAAGGCAAGCTTTCGTATAAAGATGCATAAAAAAGCTTTTTATCATTAAAAATGGTATAAAATCATTTCCCTCTCTTTTAATTTGCTCTAAAAGTGAGTTAGCAAAAAGCGCAGAAATAAAAATATGTAAAATAAACGGAGTAACAATGACTGAACAAAAGTCTCGCTACACTTATGAAGATCTTCTAAGCTGCGCTCGCGGCGAAATGTTTGGCAAAGGTAACGCACAATTACCAGCACCACCGATGTTAATGATTCATCGAATCACTCAAATCAACGAAACTGGTGGTGAATATAATAAAGGAATGGTTCGTGCAGAATTTGACATCACTCCAGACTTATGGTTTTTTGATTGTCACTTTATCGGTGATCCCGTCATGCCAGGATGTCTTGGTCTCGATGGTATGTGGCAATTAACGGGATTTTTTCTTGGTTGGTTAGGTGAACTCGGAAAAGGGCGAGCTATATCAGCAGGTGAAATAAAATTATCGGGTATGGTAACTCCGCAAAACAAACTGCTTGAATATGGAATAGACTTCAAACGTGTTCGACGTGGAAATTTGGTTTTAGGAATAGCCGATGGATGGATGAAGGCAGATGGAGAGACCGTCTATAAAGCCAGTGATTTACGCGTTGCTTTATTCAAAGAAGGTTGAATACTACTTCAATCAGAAACAACATTTTGTTATTCTATATGAAACAAGGAGGTATAAATGCGTCGAGTTGTCGTAACCGGAATAGGAATTGTCTCCGCAATTGGAAATGAACCTCAAACGGTTTTAACCAGTCTACGTGAAGCAAAATCAGGAATTTCCTATGCTCCGGAGTACGCAGAACTAGGATTTCGAAGCAGAGTTTATGCCAAACCAGAAATTAATATAGAGGAACTGGTTGATAGACGGGCTTTGCGATTCCACGGCCGTGGAACAGCTTGGAATCATATTGCAATGGATCAAGCAATTACTGATGCAGGTCTAGAATCTCATGAAATTTCTAATGAAGATACCGGTATTATTATGGGATCTGGAGGACCTTCAACTCTATCAATCGTTGATGCTGCTGATATTACACGTCAAAAAGGACCAAAACGCGTTGGCCCTTTTGTTGTCCCAAAAGCAATGAGCTCTACAGCTTCAGCAACTCTTGCAACTTTTTTTAAAATTAAAGGTGTAAACTACTCTATTTCTTCAGCCTGTGCGACATCAAATCATTGCATTGGAAACGCCTATGAAATGATACAGTATGGAAAACAAAAACGTATTTTTGCAGGTGGCTGTGAGGATTTAGATTGGACATTATCTGTTTTATTTGATGCCATGGGTGCGATGTCCAGCAAATATAATGACACACCGGAAACAGCTTCACGTGCTTATGATATCAACCGTGATGGATTTGTTATTGCTGGAGGAGCTGGCGTTTTGGTTCTCGAAGAATTGGAATTAGCCAAAGCACGTGGCGCAAAAATTTATGGAGAAATTATTGGTTACGGTGCTACATCTGATGGCTATGATATGGTTTCTCCATCCGGCGATGGAGCAGAACGGTGTATGCGTATGGCTCTTGCAACTGTAAAAAATAAAATAGATTATATAAATCCTCATGCAACAGCAACACCTGTTGGAGATCCTCCTGAAATAGAAGCAATTCGACGTATTTTTGGATCAGGTGATCAATGTCCACCTATTTCTGCTACAAAATCTTTAACCGGTCATTCTTTAGGTGCAGCAGGAGTTCAAGAAGCAATTTATACATTATTGATGATGAAACATAATTTTATTTGTAAAAGTGCTCATATTGAAGAACTTGATCCAGCTTTTAGTGATATGCCTATTGTTCGTGAACGTCTAGATCATCAAGAACTTAATACTGCATTATCAAATACCTTCGGTTTTGGCGGCACCAATGCAACGCTTGTTTTTCAACGCTATACATAAATGTTTTTAGCTAATTGATAACAATATGGTCTTACGGAGAGTAATATGAAAAGTTTGATGGAGGGCAAACGTGGCCTTATTATGGGAGTTGCAAACGACCATTCAATTGCGTGGGGTATTGCTTGCCAATTAGCAAATGCAGGAGCTGAATTAGCATTTACTTATCAAGGCGATGCTTTCGGAAAACGTGTTCAACCACTTGCCAAAAAACTTGGCTGCACATTATTACTTGAATGCGATGTTGAAAAAGCTGAAAATATTGATCGTGTTTTTGAATATCTCGAAAAAGAATGGGGAACTATTGATTTTGTTGTTCACGCCATTGGGTTTTCAGACAAAACACAATTAAAAGGACGTTATGTTGATGTTACAACACGAGAAAATTTTAAACGTACAATGGTAATTTCAGCTTACTCATTCACTGAAGTTGCTCAGCGTGCCGGTAAACTTATGCCTAATGGCGGCGCACTTTTAACATTAACCTATGGAGCTTCACAGCAAGTTGTACCTCATTACAATGTCATGGGTGTAGCTAAAGCAGCCCTCGAAGCTACAGTTCGTTATTTAGCTGCAGATTTTGGTCCTCAAAATATTCGTGTTAACGCTATTTCAGCTGGTCCTGTTCGAACCTTAGCAGGAAATGGTATTGCATCTGCTCGCGCCATCTTTTCACATCAACGTCGAAATTCACCTCTACGCCGCACTGTCAACATCAATGAAATTGGAAAATCTGCTCTTTATTTACTCTCTGACCTATCATCAGGCGTCACAGGTGAAATTCATTACGTTGATTCAGGCTATAATATTATGTCAATGCCAATACTCGAAGAACTAAAGACAAGTGAAGATATTCAGGAAGAATAATAAGCGAAAATTCTAAAAGACAAATTAAGACAATAATCTGCCTTAAGGTAAAATTATAACCTTCACAGTTCAAAATCTCATTTGTAAAAGTAAGACATTTTCTAAAGATTACTTCATCGAAGCTAGAAAACTGGAAATCACTCTGCAGGAGCTTGCGTATCCGATAACTCTTCTTTTGGATTTTGACTATCTGATAATTTATTTATTGGCATTTCTACCCCTGAAGTATCGTTCGAAAAATTCTTCTCTAAAATCTGTTCATTCGATAACTGTTCTGCTGGTATTTGCGGATCTGATGACGGCTTCACCGCAACAGGCTCGTTGACTTCTTTTAATATTTTTGGCTCAACAATTCGCCCTGAACCACCCATCATATTATAATTTAAATGAGAGATAGCCCACCAAGTTCCTCCAATAATAATGAAAACACACGCAGCCGCAAAATACAAAGTTCCCAGATTCCACTTAGCATCTGGTCCAGAATTCAAATGCAAAAAGAAAACAATCTGAACAGTAATCTGAATAAGCGCCATCCCAATTAAATAAATAACTTTTGTGCTAATTGCCCAACTGTCTAAGATGCCGTACATAACGGGAAGAAAAGATCCTAATGTCAAAAAAACAGCGAGAACAAAGCCAATTAAATAGGAAACAGTACTTGGATCATGCACTTTATTATGAGAACTCATTTACAATGCTCCTAACAAATAAACCATAGTAAAAACACCAACCCAAACGATATCGAGTAAATGCCAAAAAATTGACAAACATGCTAAGCGCGTTCTGTTATCCTGATCCAAGCCACAACGACGAAGATGGAAAAACATCACAATCATCCACAAAAGACCAGCACTGACATGAAGACCATGCGTTCCGACTAAAGCAAAGAATGCTGACCAATAAGCAGAAAGAACTTCTTTTCCAAAAATTGGTAAACCTGTTGCAACATCAATTCCTGCATACGCTCGAGAATCATAATAAAATACTTCACTTAAAAGTTCATGGAATTCATAAATTTCCATTCCAATAAAGCAAGCACCAAGCAAAAAAGTTAAAAACATCCAGAAACGTACACCAGCCAAATTACCTTTATGCGTTTGTACCATTACGAATCCATAGGTAATTGATGATAATAATAAAATGGCTGTCTCACCTAAAACAAAGTTTAAATTAATGAACTCATTGCCTGCTTTACCTTCACCATAAGAAGCAGAGAATACTGCAAAACTTGAAAAAAGCGTTGCAAACAAAATCAAATCTGAAAGAATATAAACCCAAAACCCAAATATCATGGTTGAGCTATTATCATGATGATGCTCATCTGATTCAACATGATGCATTGTTACAGAGCTCATGCTTTCACTCCTTGTTCTTTAAGAACAGCTGTAAAGGCATCTTCTGTTTTCTGCACCTCTTCAGCTGGAATATAATAACCATGGTGATTACCGAATAATGAATGATAAAGAATCGTTGCAACAAAGCCAACAAAACCAACCGTTGTGAGCCACCAGATATGCCATACAAGCGCAAAACCAATAATTAATGAGAAAAAGCCTGCAATAACCCCAGCAGGTGTATTTGCTGGCATATGAATTTTTGTAAATCCACTTGTTGGACGCTCAACACCTCTTTTCTTCATATCCCAATAAGCATCTTCATCTTGCACTTCTGGAATGATAGCAAAATTATAAGCAGGAGGAGGTGAAGAAATAGACCATTCAAGCGTACGTGCATCACCCCAAGGGTCATTTGATATTACCGGTAAACGTCCTTTGTGCTTAATGCCGTACCAAATAGCTAAACCTATTTGTAACACAAAACAAAGAATCCCACATAGAATAATAACAGCACCAATTGCAGCAATAATAAACATTGGTTGCCAACTCGGTTCAATATAATGCTGAAGACGACGTGTAGCACCCATCAAGCCAAGAGTGTATACCGGAAAAAAGGCAAGGTAAAAACCAATAAACCAACACCAAAAAGATGCAATTCCTAATATACGATTTGGTTTATAACCAAAAACTTTTGGAAACCAAAAAGCTAATCCTGCCAAATAAGCAAAAACAACACCTCCAATAATTGTATGATGAAAATGTGCAATCAAGAATAATGAATTATGAAACTGCCAATCAGCAGGCACAATCGCCATCAAAACACCTGTTAATCCACCACCAACAAATGTAAAGATCATTCCTAAACACCAAAGCATCGGAGGCTCAAAGCGAATTCGTCCTTTATACATGGTGAACAACCAATTAAAGACTTTAACGCCTGTTGGAACCGCAATAATCATTGTCGCAATACCAAAGAAAGTATTAACAGCTTCACCACCTCCCATTGTAAAGAAATGATGTCCCCAAACGAGAAGAGAAAGAATTAAAATAACTAAAATGGCCCATACCATTGTAGTATACCCAAAAAGACGCTTTGAAGAAAAAGTGGGCACAATCTCAGAAACGATCCCAAAAGCCGGAACAACTAAAACATAAACTTCTGGATGACCAAAAATCCAAACATAATTTATCCACACCATTGGATTTCCACCAGCAGTATTGGTAAAAAAGTTCATCCCCAAATAACGATCCCCTGCAAGCAATGCAAATGTTACAGCCAAAACAGGATAAATAATCAAAATAAGAACATTGCTAACAAAAGCGCCCCAACAAAAAACAGGCATTCTCATCATCGTCATGCCCGGAGCACGCATTTTAATAATGGTCGCTATAAAGTTGATAGCTCCCATTGTTGTTGCAATACCAGAAAGCTGAAGTGACCATAGATAATAATCAACTCCTGTATCTGGACTATTTTGCAATTCTGAAAAAGGAGGGTACATCAACCAGCCACCACGTCCAAAATTACCAATACCCAAAGATACATTAATTAATATTGCTGCCGCAGCTGTAATCCAAAATCCTAAATTATTTGCAAATGGAAAAGCAACATCACGTGCTCCAATCTGAAGTGGGACAAGATAATTGAACAAACCAAATAAAATCGGCGTAGCCATAAAGAAAATCATAATAACACCATGAGCCGAAAAAATTTGATCGAAATGCTCAGGTGGCAAATATCCCGCAGTCTCATCCCCTAGCGCCAAAGCTTGATGAGTTCGCATCATTATTGCATCAGCAAAACCACGAACAAGCATGATAATACCAAGAATAACGTACATAATGCCGATACGCTTATGATCAACTGTCGTAATCCAGTTTCTCCATAAAGCTCCCCACCAGCCCAATACTGTTAAAGCAACACCAGTAACCAAACCACCCAAAACAATCGCAATACATGTGTAAAGAACAATCGGCTCATGTGTCAGTGCATGAAAAGCACCAGCTGTGGGATCTAGAAGTCTTCCAAACATTTTTTTCAAACCCATATCAAATGAATTTCAATTTAAATGAAGCTTATCTGTTAAATAAGCTTCTTTCCTTATTGATATCTTCTAAATAACATCAATATCAAAAACAGAACAAAGTGCACCCCAAAGTGTCTTAGCTGCAGCACGCTTCATTAAGTCTTCATTACATATCGTATTTTCATCAACACATCGATTGACAATTCGATAATAAAGCCGCTCTTCAACAGGTGCAAAATAACGCACTTTAGCATCTTGTTCCTTCGCAATAACATCACCCATACGAGGGGCTATAGAAAGTTGACGATAAGACACACGATCAAGTTTTTGACCATTGGCTCGAACCTTATCAATCCAACGATCAAAATCTTTCAAAGATACAGAATGCCATTTAAAACGCATCCCTGCAAAACCATCACCACTATAATTCGCTGAACTTCCATTAAACACACCTTGCTGATCAGCAATTAAATGCAATTTAGAGTTCATCTGTGGCATAGCATAAAGAACCGTACCAAGCTTTGGAACCCAAAATGCATTAACAGAACTCTCCGACGTCAACTGTAACAGTACTTGACGTCCTTCCGGTGCATAAATTTCATTGATTGATGCAATCCCATATTCAGGATAAATGAATAACCACTTCCAATCGAGAGCAACAACATCCAATTGTAATGGCTTTTGCTCACCAACAATATTTACTGGAAGTGAATTTGAAGGCTCAAGTCTATAAGTATAATAAGCCGTCAATAAACCTAAAACAGATACAATGATAACCGGAATGCCCCACATAAAGGCTTCAATTTTATTGGAATGCCCCCAATCAGGCAAATAGTCTTCTGTTGTATTTGATGCACGATATTTGATGGCTAAATAAACCACTGCAATCATCACTGGAATGACAACGCAAAGCATAACAAAAACACAGACAGCAATCAAAATGAGCTGTTGACGCGCAACATACCCAGCCGGCTGAAGAACATCAATTTTGCAACCAGATAAAAGAAGCGCTCCCGCTAGAATTACAAGCGTTTTTATCTGTTTAAAAACATTTCCCATTTCTACCTGCCCCCATATCTGTACGAGACGTCACTCACAAATACAATGATAGCACTTTACAATAAAGCTTATAAAGTAAATTTAAATGTCTGTATATCAATATTATTCAATTTTCATTTTGTCTATATTGCACTTAAATCATCGCATAATATATTCAAGAACAAAATGGTCTCTTACCTTCAAACCCAGCAATAATTTCCCATATACCAGCAATAATTTCCCATATAATTATGAAAGCAAAAAAATGATAACAACAATTTCGAATCACTCAATATTCAATAATTGAGCTTCTCCTATTTTAAGTCTGAGAATATCTTTAAGACATCAAAAATTACAATCAATAAACTACTATAGATTGCTGAATTGATAGTCAATTGAATACTCATATCAATTGCTTTTTATACCTAGAACTTCATTCTGACATGTTTCAAATTCTCAGAGCTACAAATTTCTAACTCATAAAATAAATAACGTTAAAATGATTTAAAACCATTATAATAATAACCAGAATACATCTCTTATCTTCAAGCATTCTTTCTTTGAAATGAAAAGAGTAGATTTATTCCTGAAACAAAACTCCATTTTCAATTTTAAAAAATTCTGCTCGCCCTTTTAAAGAATCAAAGAAAATGCCATCTGTTCCTGTCATAAATGCCTGCCCACCCAAATCATCAAGAATATCAAATAAAGCAGCACGACGATAAATATCAAGATGAGCTGCAATTTCATCAAAAAGAAGAATAGGCGCCATATTTGACATCTTACCTGTTAAGCGTGCATGACACAAAATCAAACCAATCAACAATGCTTTCTGTTCACCTGTTGAGCAAGATGCCGCAGCCATATTTTTATCTGCATAAAAAACTCGAAAATCTGTGCGATGCGGCCCCTCTAATGTCCGTCCCGCCGCACAATCTAACGCACGATTATATCGCAATCGCTTTGAAAACCGCTCTTCAACTTCAACGGCTGATATTCCCTCTTCAAAAGCCCCTTCTAAAAAGCCATCAATTTGTAAAAAGGCTCGGGGAAAAGGTGAATCAACGAGTGTTTGTGCAAATAAATCATTTAAAAGTCGGATAAGATCTATCCGTACTGCTGCAATAGCCGTTGCAAGTTCAGCCATCTGTGTCTCTAAAGCATCAAACAAAGAACGATCTTGATTCCCATCTGCAAATAAACGATTCCGCGCTCGCATGACCTTTTCATAATCAACCATACGGCGACCATGCAACGGATCAATAGCCAAAACCATACGATCCAAAAAACGGCGCCTATCTTGCGAAGGTCCTGTAAAAAGTCTATCCATCGAAGGAGTTAATGCACTAATACGACAGTATTCTGTTAAGCAATCACCGGTCTCATTTACGCCATTGATATGAACTTTCCGACCATTATCACCAGCTTCTAAAGCCGTACCAATATTTACTTCACCATATAAATCACATTGAAGACGAGCAAATACAAAAAACCGATCCCTTCCATCCTCCAAATGGCAGACATCAGAATAAGCAGCACGCCGCAAACCACGGCCAGGAGAAAGAAAAGATAGAGCTTCTAGAAAATTGGTTTTACCAGCACCATTATGCCCCGTTAAAACCACATGTTTACCTGATAAATGAACATTAAGAGAGCTGTAATTGCGATAATGGGATAATTTCAACTGCCTTACCGCAACTTTATGCACAAAACCAACCCCACTCTGCAAAATGCCTAACCTTTATACACGAATAGGCATCAACACATAAAGCGCATTTGTATCACCGTTATCACGAATGAGAGCAGGCGCACCAGGTTCGTTCAGCATAAAAATCATCTCATCGCTCGAAAGTTGCGCAGCAATATCTAGGAGATAACGTGAATTAAAACCTATATCAAGTGGAGCAGAAGTATAATCTGCAACCAATTGGTCTTCTGCACTTCCCGAATCAGGATTACTGACTACAAATCGCAGTAACCCATCTTCAATCGTTAACTTTACTGCACGACCACGATCATTTGAAATAGTTGAAACGCGATCAACCGCAGAAGAAAATTCCTGTCGATTCACAATCAATTTTTTATCATTATCTGTAGGAATAACACGCTGATATTCTGGAAATACACCATCAATTAACTTAGATGTTAAAACTACAGATCCAACAGAAAAGCGAATTTTTGTCTCTGAAAGCTCTACACATACATCACTATCAGTTTCTTCTGTGAGAAGTCTTTGCAGTTCCCCAACAGTTTTACGAGGGATAATAACACCTGTCATATCTTCAGTACCCGAAGGCGCTTCTACATCTGCTTGTGCTAAACGATGACCATCAGTAGCAACTAAACGCAACTTTTTTACAGCACCATCATCAATAATATGAAAATAAATACCGTTAAGATAATAACGCGTTTCCTCAGTTGACATAGCAAACTGCGTACAATCAAGCAAATACTTCAAACTTGATGCTAATAAAGAAAAACGATAGTTGAATTGTCCCGGAAGTGATTCTGGAAAATCTTTTTTGGGAAGGCACTGCAGTCGAAAATTAGCACGGCCAGAAACAACAGACATTGTATTTTCCTGATTCACATCAGTTTCTAATATAATCTCATTTCCATCAGGGAATTTTCGAACGATATCATAAAGCAAATGCGCTGGAACAGTTATTGCTCCTGCTTCTTCAATATGAGCAATAGAAGACTCTATAACCTCCAAATCAAGATCTGTTGCTTTTAATTGTACACCATGACCACTCGCATCAATTAAAACATTCGATAAAATAGGAATAACATTACGACGCTCAACCACGCGGTGAACTCGACTAAGAGATTTAAGAAATTGACTGCGATCTATAGTAACGCGCATAAAAATTCCTATGTATAATCCATCCAATAAGATTCACTTAACCAGAAAACAATAGATACATTAAAGAATCATATTGGATTCTATGCAACCTGCATTAAAATAGCAAGAGGCTCGATTATTCAATAAAAATAACGTTCTTTTACTGATTCTCTCCAACATCAAAACTAAATTTTTTATGCAGCTTGTTCTCCAATTAAGCGTTTAAGCAATTCAAGCTCTTTCGCTAAGGTTTTATCATCACAAACCAAATCTTCAATTTTTCGTACAGCATGTAAAACCGTGGTGTGATCACGCCCTCCAAAGTGACGACCAATCTCAGGTAACGAATGAGGTGTCAATATTTTTGCTAAATACATAGCAACCTGCCGAGGTTTAACAACTGTGCGTGTACGACGATTAGATAATAAATCTTGCTTAGAAACATTATAGTGACGTGCAACAGCACGTTGAATCTCTTCAATTCGGATACGCTTCGACTCACCCAAGCGTGTGGTAGGAATAACACGCTGATATTCTGGAAATACACCATCAATTAACTTAGATGTTAAAACCACAGATCCAACAGAAAAGCGAATTTTTGTCTCTGAAAGCTCTATACATACATCACTATCAGTTTCTTCTATGAGAAGTCTTTGCAGTTCCCAAACAGTTTTACGAGGGATAATAACACCTGTCATATCTTCAGTACCCGAAGGCGCTTCTACATCTGCTTGCGCTAAACGATGACCATCAGTAGCAACTAAACGCAACTTTTTTACAGCACCATCATCAATAATATGAAAATAAATACCGTTAAGATAATAACGCGTTTCCTCAGTTGACATAGCAAACTGCGTACAATCAAGCAAATACTTCAAACTTGATGCTAATAAAGAAAAACGATAGTTGAATTGTCCCGGAAGTGATTCTGGAAAATCTTTTTTGGGAAGGCACTGCAGTCGAAAATTAGCACGGCCAGAAACAACAGACATTGTATTTTCCTGATTCACATCAGTTTCTAATATAATCTCATTTCCATCAGGGAATTTTCGAACGATATCATAAAGCAAATGCGCTGGAACAGTTATTGCTCCTGCTTCTTCAATATGAGCAATAGAAGACTCTATAACCTCCAAATCAAGATCTGTTGCTTTTAATTGTACACCATGACCACTCGCATCAATTAAAACATTCGATAAAATAGGAATAACATTACGACGCTCAACCACGCGGTGAACTCGACTAAGAGATTTAAGAAATTGACTGCGATCTATAGTAACGCGCATAAAAATTCCTATGTATAATCCATCCAATAAGATTCACTTAACCAGAAAACAATAGATACATTAAAAAATCATATTGAATTCTATGCAACCTGCATTAAAATAGCAATAGGCTCGATTATTCAATAAAAATAACGTTCTTTTATTGATTCTCTCCAACATAAAAACTATTTTTTATACAGCTTGTTCTCCAATTAAGCGTTTAAGCAATTCAAGCTCTTTCGCTAAGATTTTATCATCACAAACCAAATCTTCAATTTTTCGTACAGCATGTAAGACCGTGGTGTGATCACGCCCTCCAAAGCGACGGCCAATCTCAGGTAACGAACGAGGTGTCAATATTTTTGCTAAATACATAGCAACCTGCCGAGGTTTAACAACTGTGCGTGTGCGACGATTAGACAATAAATCTTGCTTAGAAACATTATAGTGACGTGCAACAGTACGCTGAATCTCTTCAATTCGGATACGCTTCGGCTCACCCAAGCGTGTGAAATGACTCAATAATTCTTCCACTCGCTCTAAAGATAAATCAGACTCAAATGACTGACGGAACAATAATTGATTAAATGCGCCCTCAATATCTCGACCAGATCCCAAAACTTTCTCAGCAATATATTCCAAAATAGAATCAGAAATTGTAATTGTACCATCATCTTGTTGTGCTACTTTTAACCGTTGATGCAACATTTTTAAGCGCATCTCATAATCTGGTGCTTCAACTTCAAGAGCCACTCCACACTGAAGACGAGATCGAACCCGAAGATCAAGCGATTCTAATTCTGCTGGCGGACGATCCGCGGCCACAACAACTTGCTTCGCGCTATCAAGTAACATATTCAGCAAATGACAAAATTCATGCTGTATCGATTTTCCCTGCAAAAATTGCATATCATCAATAATTAAAAGATCAATATCACGAAGCTGTTCTTTAAAAGAAAGAGCATCATTATCACGAATCGCCGTTGCAAAACGCCACATAAAATATTCAGCTGTTAAATAAATAACGCGAGCAGGCATTAAACGCTTTAGAGCCGCAGCAGCAATTGCTTGAAGCAAATGCGTCTTTCCCAAACCCACAGACGCATGAATGAAAAGAGGATTAAATCGTAAAGCACTTTTATGCCCTTCAGCAATTGAACGGGCTGCAGCTAAAGCAACGCGATTAGACGGCCCCTCAACAAAACTTTCAAAAGTATAACGCGAATCAAGAGGTGAACCAAAAATACCTGTCTGCGATCCCTTATCTGATAATTCTCCACTACTCTCTCCTAAAGAGGAAGTTATTTGCTCTTCAGAAACAAAACCAACAGGAGCTTCTATCGTCTTACATTTTGCACCTTTTGAAACGCGCTTCATACTACGAACAACAACTTCAACGCGTAGAATCGCAGAGTTTTCTTGTTTCCATAAATTTGTCAAAAGAGAACCATAATGGTTATTAATCCATGAACGCAAAAACGCCGTAGGAACAGAAAGTTTCACAAGATTACGACTGTACTCTGCAAGTTTCAAACGACCAAACCAACTAGTATAAGCCTCTACACCAACCTGCACCTTTAGTTGCGCCATAACACGCGTAAATGCAGCCGAACCCTCTTCTTCTGAAAGAACTAAACGCTCTACAGAACTCTTTGTATCAACTAACTCATTTATATTTGTCATTTTATTTATTATTCTCTCTGTTGGCAGGAGATCCATCGAAACCTTCTTAAGAGAACCAGCTTTAAAGTTCAATTTATCCACCATCTTTCATCCCGATAAAAACTAAAGTCTTGTCTTGCCAAACAGCTAAAGATCTACACTTAGCGAAGACAAATACACCTTTCCCAAATAAGATTTTACCCCCCCCTTAGGATAGCCTTATTAAAACCCCGCAAACAAAGATGACCCGTAAGGTTCATTGTGTGCTGATTACATGAATACGTTCTCAAAAACGGAGAACATATCAATAAGAGTAATAAACCACTTAAAACCCCTCTAACTCGAAGCCTTATAAAGTACCTCAAACCCAATATAATGTAGAGTACTTAACTGATATAAACTTTGCGTATTTTCAGTTTCTACAAGAACCATACAAAACAGCAGAGGTAAAATGCAAGAGGTCAAAATAAAATCAAGACACGATTAAAAGCCCCTATAAACTCTCAAATAAAAGCATCGCGTAAACAAGCTAATTGATTCAATTAACTTTTTTTTTACGAATTTTCCAAACAACGAAAAATCCATTCATAAAAAAAAAAAAAAAATAAAATAACTTGACAAAAAAAACTCAATCAAAATCCACAGATTTTGTGGATAACTATCCAAATAGTCTATAAATTTATTCTATTTTTTAATGGAAAAATAACGACATAGCTCCTTTCCAAAAAAAATGTACAAAAAAACTAGCTCCTGTGTAGGAGCTAGTTAAATACTATCTAAAATGATGATAAATTCTACGCGCTAAAAGCTTTCAAACGCTTTGCCAAACGTGACACTTTCCGCGCTGCAGTATTTTTATGAAAAACACCCTTTGAAACTGCACGCATAATCTCAGGTTCAAAATTTTTAAACGCCACTTCTGCAGATGCCTTATCACCACTCGCCAAAGCATCATCAAATTTACGCATAAAAGTGCGAACGCGTGAACGGCGGGATTTATTGATTTGCGTACGTACCGCAACTTTACGCACAGCTTTCTGAGCCGAAGGTGTATTCGCCATAAATGCATCTTTCTCTTTTAACTGATCGGTAAAAACACTCTGAGCAACCTAAAACGCAATTAAACCCTCAAGCTGCTCATTACAAGTAGACTTATAACGTAACCTTAAAGCCAACGTCAATTATTTTCTCACAAATAGCATAAAAATAAATGTTTGGCTTATTTGATACACTCTGATTTTGATACAAATCCTTAAAAAGAACGGTGATCAAACTGCTAAATTACGCAAAACATATTGCAAAATGCCACCATGATGCAAATAATCTAATTCATCTTCAGTATCAATACGACACAATAATGATATAGTTTTCACCGTTCCATCTGAAAAAGTAATTGTTCCTGTTGTTCTCTGACGAGGCTTTAAACCATTGATTCCTTCAATCGAGATCTGTTCATCTCCTTTCAAACCAAATGACTGCCAACTATCGCCTTCTTCAAAGACAAAAGGAACAATGCCCATCCCCACAAGATTAGATCGATGAATGCGCTCAAAAGATTGAGCAATCACTGCTTTGACACCAAGAAGATTAGTCCCTTTAGCAGCCCAATCACGAGACGACCCATTCCCGTACTCCGTGCCAGCAAAAACAACTAACGGAACTCCTTCATTTTTATACATCATTGCAGCATCATAAATCGCTTCTTCTTTCTTGGATGGATAATGGATTGTATATCCCCCTTCGCGACCATTTTCTCCTAGCATAAAGTTCCGAATACGAATATTAGCGAATGTTCCACGCATCATAACTTCATGATTCCCACGACGTGTTCCATACTGATTAAAATCAGCAACTTTAACACCATGATCAATCAAATATTGCCCTGCAGGTGAATCAACTTTAATGGATCCAGCCGGCGAAATATGATCTGTTGTGATTTTGTCACCAAATAAGCCTAAAATTCGTGCATTTTTAATATCTTGTAATTCACTAAGAACTTTCTGCATACCATCAAAGTAAGGCGGATTACGAACATAAGTCGATTCATCATCCCAAGAATAAGTAACACCAGCAGGAACATGAACTCTTTGCCAATTTTCATCCCCTTTGAATACATCCGCATATTTTTCGACGAAAATTTTACGTGTAACGTTCTTTTCAATGAATTCCTGCACTTCTTTAGAAGTAGGCCAAATATCTTTCAAATAAACCGGTTGACCATTTAAATCTTCCCCAAGAGGCTCTTTAGTTAAATCTTTACGAACCGTACCTACAAGAGCATGTACAACAACTAATGGCGGTGAAGCCAAATAATTTGCTTGCACATCAGGAGATACGCGTCCTTCAAAATTGCGATTACCTGAAAGAACTGCTGCTGCGATTAAACCATTATCATTAATCGTTTTGGAAATAGCAGGGAGCAAAGGACCAGAGTTCCCTATACAGGTTGTACACCCAAAACCTACCAAATTAAACCCTAACGCATCCAAATCTTTTTGGAGACCCGAGTTGGAAAGATATGCTTCAACGACTTGTGAACCAGGTGCAAAAGAAGTCTTAACCCATGGTTTACTTTTCAAACCTTTTGCCACGGCATTGCGCGCTAAAAGACCCGCAGCAATCAGAACACCTGGATTTGATGTATTCGTACAAGAAGTTATCGCTGCAATCGCTACATCTCCGTGGCCAAGATCATACTCTTCACCTTCAACTCTATAACGATTATTTTGCTCGCTCGTCTTCTTATAATCCTTGACCAACGCTTCTTCAAAAGTCTGCCCAACATTTTCCAATGCAATACGCCCTTCAGGACGCTTAGGACCAGCCATAGAAGGTGCAACACTTCCCATATCTAACTCAATTGTATCACTAAAAATAGGATCAGCTGACTTTTCATCATGCCACATCCCTTGTGCTTTAGAATAAGCTTCCACTAAAGCCATGCGATCTTCATCACGCCCTGTCATATTGAGATAACGCACAGTCTCTTTATCAATCGGGAAAAAACCACATGTCGCTCCATATTCAGGCGCCATATTTGCAATTGTTGCCCGATCAGCAAGAGTCATATGCTCTAAACCTGGGCCAAAAAATTCAACAAACTTGCCAACAACACCTTTCTTACGCAACATTTGCGTAACAACTAATACCAAATCAGTAGCTGTCACACCTTCTCTAAGCTTTCCTGTTAAACGAAAACCAACCACTTCAGGTAACAACATTGAAACAGGTTGCCCTAACATTGCAGCCTCAGCTTCAATGCCACCAACTCCCCAACCCAAAACACCTAAACCATTGACCATAGTCGTGTGCGAATCAGTTCCCACGCATGTATCAGGATAAACAGTATGACAATCATCTTCCTCTTTTATCCACACACATTGTGCTAGATATTCGAGATTAACTTGATGGCAAATCCCTGTTCCTGGAGGAACGACACGAAAATTTTGAAAAGCTTGCTGACCCCATTTCAGAAAACGGTAACGCTCACCATTACGCTCATATTCGCGTTCAACGTTCTTTTTAAATGCTGACGCATTCCCAAAATTATCAACGATAATTGAATGATCTATAACAAGATCAACAGGAATAAGTGGATTAATTTTCTCCGGATCACCTCCAAGATGAGCCATAGCATCACGCATCGCAGAAAGATCAACAACAGCAGGAACACCCGTAAAATCTTGCATTAAAACACGCGCAGGACGGTAAGCAATTTCTGCACCTGCATTGCCTTTATTTTTAAGCCACTTAACAATATTTAAAATGTCTTCTTTCTTAACTGAGCGACCATCTTCAAACCGTAATAAATTTTCAAGAAGAACTTTCATTGAAAATGGTAAGCGAGAAACACCTTCAAGCCCATTCTGTTCTGCTGCAATTAAACTATAATAAACATACTCTCTGCCACCGACATTTAAAGTTTTGCGACACTTAAAACTATCAATTCGAGACATAACTGTGTCCACCCTCATACTACAAACCACTCAGTTCTCAGAACGAATAACAAAAATGTGCATCAAAATCACAGTTTAAACACGAATACAATCACTCTTGCTATTCATTTCCTACTTTATTTTATAGGCAAATTCGGTGATTAGCCTTAAGATTCATTCCACACCAGTGATTGGCGTTGTGTGCCTTATAGAACTATTCCTAGAACTATTCTAGGTACAATTACATAAAAATTAACGTGTTTTTTATTTTAAAATACAATAAATCTATAAAAATAACAGAAAACAGATCATTCCATGAGACTATCCGGCGAAAATTTAACGGCATTCAGAAACAAAAAAATTCTCTTTCAGAATTTATCTTTTTGTTTATTCACGCAACAACTCATGACAGTTATAGGTTCTAATGGTATCGGAAAATCGACATTATTACGAATCATTGTTGGTCTTTTTGATGCTACTGAAGGTCATATAACATTTAAAGATCACGAACAAACATATCCGGTAGCCACTGTATGCCATTATCTCAGTGTGCAAAATGCCATGAAACCTTCTTTTTCAGTTATTGACAACTTACAATTCTGGGCAAAATTTTACGGACAGCCTCTTCGCACTCCCCACGAAGCACTTTCAGACATTGGTCTTTCGGATCTTGAACACTTACCTTTTAATATTTTATCAAATGGACAAAAAAGACGTGTAGCCATTGCTCGCCTTTTACTTTCTTATCGACCTGTGTGGGTTTTAGATGAACCGACAGCTGAGCTTGACAGTTATGCTCAAACTATTTGCGCTAATCTTTTTCAACATCATCTCAACCAAGGCGGAATGATTATCACCGCAACGCATACACCTCTCGGTCTTCCAGAACATCATATGATTGATTTAGAACATTTTCTACCTGAGCAGAACAAATTAAAATGAAAGCATTATTTTTACGCGATGTAAAATTAATTTTAGCGTCACAACATTCTTTTTTAATAGGAATTTTGTTTTTTTTCGCCGTTATTATTGTAAGCTCGTTTGCCATCGGATCAGATCCAAAGATTCTTGCGCAAATAGGTCCAGGAATATTATGGCTTGGAGCCCTACTCGCTAGTCTTCTCAATCTTAGTAAACTCTTTCAAACTGATCATGAGGATGGAAATTTAGATCAATTTATTCTCTCCAGCCAAAGACAAAGCTTAACACTTCTTGTTTTTATAAAATGCCTTGCTCATTGGGCTGGAACTATGCTTCCTATTATCTTCGCCACTCCTATCTTCTCCTTTATGCTCCATTTAGATACAATAACGACTTATGCGACAATGCTCACTCTTTTATGTGGAACACCTGCCATCATTTTTATTGGTGCAATTGGTGCAGCATTAGCAACATCATTGTTGCACAATACTCTTCTTGTGTTCATTATTATCTTACCATGGACTATTCCGATGATGATTTTCGGCGTTGCAGCCGCTACAGCTCCAACAACACCAAATGTTTCTTTTCTAACCGCCTTAGCTTTTCTTATTGCTTTTTCACTCTTTTGGAGTGTTTTCAGCCCTTTTGTTACAGCGATAATTCTTAAATATTTATCAGAATAATAAAAGGTAATTGCCCCACAACTAAAGTCTACTTATTATAAATTTATGAAAAAAATCTCACAAACAAAAACAACAAAGCTTTCTCTTACATATCCAACCCGTTTCATGGCAATAAGTAATGTCGCTTTGCCTTGGTTAATCTCTACAACATTATTTTTTCTAATCTTAGGAATGATTTTAGTTATACGTTCACCCGATGACTATCAACAAGGAATGACTGTAAAAATCATGTATATCCATGTACCATTTGCGTGGTTATCTACATTCTGCTACATTATGATGAGCGCTGCAGCATTAGGAAATCTGATTTGGAGTCATTATCTCACTGACATAGCATTAAAGTGTAGTGCACCTATAGGAGCAATCTTTACAGCTTTAGCTCTCATGACAGGAGCGCTCTGGGGACGTCCCACATGGGGAACATGGTGGGTCTGGGATGCAAGACTAACATCTGTTTTGATTTTATTTTTCATTTATCTTGCGATTATTGCACTCTCTCATGCTTTTGATAACCCAATAAAAGCTGCACGTGCTACAGCAATTGTAACATTAGTTGGACTCATCAATATTCCTATCATAAAATTTTCTGTCAATTGGTGGAATACGCTTCACCAGCAATCATCACTTTTACGCTCAGGCGGCATTGCTATCGACCGTATCATGCTGTGGCCACTTATTATAATGGCTCTTTGTTTTCTTTTTATGTTTATTGTATTGCATTTAATGGCTATGCAAAATGAAATCATTTTTCGTCAGATTCAATCACTTCAAATCAAAGCGACTCATCATACTAAAAATCAGGATTCTTCAGCATGAGCAATCTAAATAATATGCAGAGTGAATTTTTAGGAAATTTTTCCCAGTATATTGATTTTCTTCTTGGGCATCTTTCTCATGAATACACTGTTGTTTTAAGCTACACACTTTCTGCAATTATTTTACTTTGTCTTTTCGGATATATTATCTACAAAGGAATATATCAGAAAAAAATTCTACAACAATTGCAAGAAAAAGAGCTGATTTGGAAAAATAAATATAATGAAAATCACTCTACTAAAATCTAAAAAAAATATATCATTTTCTATTCTTCTAAAGCTTGCGGGATTATTGTTTCTTCTTGTCTTTTCAATCACAGTATTTCTCAACTCTATAAATAAGCACTCTCTCTATAACACTGCGCTTATTCCCAATGTCTTAGAAGGAACACAGGCTCCTAAAACTTATCTTCCTTTATTAAATAATGAAGGTTATTTAAATTCAGAATACCTTAAAGGACGTGTGACATTGATTAACTTTTGGGGATCGTGGTGTCCTCCCTGTCGTGCAGAACACCCTATTCTAATGAATATTGCAAAAGATCAGCGTTTTGATCTTATTGGAATTAATTATAAAGATAATAAAGATCACGCTCAACGCTTTTTAGTCAATTTCGGCAATCCTTTTAAATTTGTTGGTTTTGATATATCAGGTCATACTGCTATTTACTGGGGAGTATATGCTTTACCTGAGACATTCCTTTTGAATAAAGAAGGCATTATTATTGCCAAATATACCGGCCCTTTAACATGGTCAACTTACCAAAACGAACTTTTACCAAAAATTGAGAAACTTATATAAATACTTATATAAATATAAGAATTTATCGAATATTGTGATTAAAAGAAAAAATTCCACATTTTAAAAAATTGATTTATGAAATACACACTCTTTAAAAGACAGCTTTATATATTACACCCTTATCCGCCGTCTTTCTGAAATCGGCTGAAATGCTATTTTAGCATGAAAAGAACAATACGGACTACCCTCACCAGAATCAGCACCGCAAAAGTAAAAATCTGACAACAAAGGGTCTCCAACAGGCCATCTACATGTATTTTCACTCAGTTGTAAAAGATTAAGATTCCGCGACATAGGAACAACGACGTCTGACTTTTCAGACATGTCAACTCCCGATATATTTTCAGCAGGAGAAGCAACCTTTAAAGCAGTTTCCTCAACCCGACGAGAAACAGGAGCATTTTCTGGCAACACAGATGACGCAGATCGGCGTATACGTGACATCGATGGGTTCACCCCAGCTAACGTTTTTTGTGTACGTGATACCACTTGTGCTGTTTTCCCACGGCCTGGTAACTTTAATCGGTGCACTTTACCAATAACAGCATTTCTACTAATCCCACCTAATTGAGCTGCGATCTGACTTGCACTTAAACCCTCACTCCAAAACTTCTTAAGAAGTTCAACACGCTCACATGTCCAACTCATACCAAAACTCCATTTTGATCACTGCATTGAGATGCGCTCAATATAAATGCTCCAACTCTTCGTTTAAATAATTTAACGAAAAATCTTTGCGCTTTAAAAGAAGGCACTATTTAGAGACTAAACTTAACTCGCAGAATTTGTAAACAAAAATACAATTATAAACTACAATATGAACTCACTCTATGACAAGAGACTTTAACTCTTGAAATGTACGTTTAGAATGTTTTCCCCAACTTGAAAATAAACCATAAGAAAAATTTTATCTTTTGTTTTTAATGCAACTATCTATTCTCCGAACCTTCATTTGACTTTTTACTCATTAACACGGTAGTTTACCGCAATAAAACAATTTAACTATCTTATATGAATAAATACAATATTATTTTTCATAATAACTGTAAGATTGAAAATAAAAGGGAAATAATAATGAGCATTACTTCTACAAAGTCACTTTATAATGTCTTTTCTCGGCGCGATTTGCGTTTTGAACAAGGCAGCGGTGTGTGGCTTATTTCTGATAAAAAAGAGCGTTACCTTGACTTCACTTCTGGTGTTGCTGTTAATGCTTTAGGATATGCTCATCCCAAATTGGTTGATACGATTAAACAACAAGCTGAAAAACTTTGGCATGTTTCCAATGTTTTTCAATCTCCTGAGCAAGAAGCTCTTGCAACACGTCTTTGCGAAAATAGCTTTGCCGATAAAGTTTTTTTCTGCACTTCTGGTGCTGAAGCATTGGAATGTGCAATAAAAACGGCTCGCCGTTATCATTATACATCGGGTCACCCAGAACGTGTTGAAATTATTACCTTCGAAGGTGCATTTCATGGCCGTACACTTGCAACTCTAGCCGCGACAGGAAGAAAACAATATCTCGAAGGTTTTGACCCTAAAGCAAGTGGTTTTGTTCAAGTTCCATTTGACGATGAAAACGCTTTACGTAATGCAATAACCCAAAATACTGCAGCAATCCTCATTGAACCTATTCAAGGGGAAGGAGGAGTACGAACAGTCTCTCACGAAACATTAAGTCTTTTGCGCAAATTATGTGATGAAAATGACCTATTGTTGATTTTAGATGAAGTTCAGACTGGTATTGGCCGAACAGGAAAACTTTTCGCTTATGAATGGAGTAATATTACACCTGATATTCTCACTCTTGCAAAAGGATTGGGTGGAGGGTTTCCACTAGGTGCTTGCCTTGCAACAGAGAAAGCCGCAAAAAGTATGACACCAGGAACTCATGGTTCAACTTTCGGAGGGAATCTTCTTGGCATGGCTGTCAGTAACAGTGTTCTTGATGCTATTTTAGAACCAGGCTTTCTTGATCATGTCCAGCATGTATCTCATATACTCAAACAAGAGATTGCAACGATCATTGAGACTTATCCTGATATTATTTGTGCCGTTCAAGGTATGGGACTTATGATAGGTATTCAATGTGTCATTCCTCACAGTGATGTTATCAACGCTCTAGACAAAGAGCATATTCTTAGCATTAGTTCTGGCAATAATATCGTCCGCCTACTCCCTCCTCTTATTATAACTGAAGATGAGGCTCGTGAAGGTTTAAATCGCATTGAAAAAGCGATTGCTTATCTTTCGCAGACCAAGAAAGAGCAGTCAGCATAACGCCATAACAAAACTCTTTGAAACTTCATCAACTTATTACTTGAACCCCACCAATAGGGCATACTATTATTGATAATGTGAAAATAGACAAAATAATTTTTCAAGCAATAAAAGATTAAAATCTTTTATTTGCAAAAATGAGTAGTGATATTTTAAAAACTGTCTATACAAAACCATATTTCATTTTATGTAGATACGCATCAACTTGGTGGGGATATAATAATGTTAGCTGATCCCAAAATACAATTTTGGTCACAGTAATATCACTGTTTATATCCATTGCAAAAAGGCAACAACATGAATGAAGAACGTGACCACACGAAAGATCAAACCTCTTCAAAAAATATCTATATTGCTAAAGAAGATACAGTTATTCCTTTTCAAGTCGAAGAACTGGATACGCGTGGACGTGCTGTCCAACTTGGAGAAAGTTTAAATTCTATTCTCACAAAACATCAATACCCCGAACCCGTTTCTTGTCTTCTTGCAGAAGCCTTAACTTTAACTGTTTTACTTGGAACCTCACTCAAATTTGAAGGTAAATTTATTTTACAGACTCATTCTGATGGTCCAGTTAATATGTTGGTATGTGATTTTTCCACTCCTTCCAATCTACGCGGTTACGCCCGTTTTAATGAAGAAAAAATTCAACAAGCAATAGCCAATAACCAAACATCATCAGAGATGCTTCTTGGTAAAGGAACTTTAGCTTTTACCATCGATCAAGGAAGTTATACACAACGTTATCAAGGAATCGTTGCACTAGATGGATCAAGTCTACAGGAAGCTGCTCATTCTTATTTCAAACAGTCAGAACAAATTCCTACCGCAATTCGTTTAGCTGTTGGCACATTAATTTACCGTGATCAACAAGGAAAACAAAAAAAAAGCTGGAGAGCAGGAGGAATTTTAACTCAATTTTTACCCCAAGCTTCACCACATCGAAAAACATTCTCGACCAATCAACAATCCGAAGATTTCAAAACACGTGCTCAACTTGAAGATCAATGGAGAGAGGTCGAAGCATTCATCGCTACCATTGACAATACAGAACTCACTGATCCTCAAGTCAGCACTGAAAAATTACTCTTCCGACTTTTTCATGAAAGAGGTGTTAAAGTTTTTAAAGAATTTCCTATCATAGATCAGTGTTCCTGCTCTCGAGAAAAAACTAAAGAAATATTAAATAAATTTTCTCCAAACGAACGAACTCAAATGATTGAAAATCAACAAATTTCTGTTACATGCGAATTTTGTTCAACAAGCTACCACTTCCAACCACAAGAATTAGCCGACGCAAAAGGATAAACATCTCCTTTTATATCATGAGATAGATTTTTTTCTTTTTTAATCAGATACAGAAGTACAAGATAAAAAGCTTTTAAGTTAGATCATAAAGATCACAGAATATTATATTCAATATATTTAGTAATATTTTTAGATATTAAATTTGCAAAATAACAGAATATTTTTCTTTAAAAGTATTTTTATCGCTTATTTTTAATAAACATCATGTCAGCGAATACTCTATACAATTAATACAAAAAACATGGTCATTGTTTTATTTCATCAGTGGCGTAACTTAACATAAAGCGCTCCCTTACCACCGTGTTTATGAGATGCTATTTCAAATGCATGAATATAATTTCGAAAAATCGGCGTTGAGAACCAATAAGGAACAAGACGACACAAGATACCATCGCTCCCATACGATTGTCCTTTTCCTGTAATAACCAAAACATAGTGCAATCTACACTGTTGCGACAACTGTAGAAACTGTTTTAGAGCAGAATAAGCTTCTTTTTGCACAAAACCATGAAGATCAATACGCGCCTCGATAGGGTAATGGCCTTTTGTAATTTTGCGATGTATTGTACGATCAAAAGAACGAATTTTGTCCGTTTGTTGAAGCATTTTTTTTTGTTTTTGGATCGTTTTTAATCTCTGTTGTTCTTCCTGCAGAAAAGAAAAATTTTTTATTACACGCGATTTCTTATAGATAATATCTTTTTGGATATGAACGCGAGAATTATCATGAAGCGGAATTACGGTTTGACAAACCTTATCCCACAAAACGTGATCCTGTGGAAGTGGGTGACGATCTCTTTGCACTCTCTCACTCTTAACTACTGGATTTCTATTGCAAATACTGAATGAATAAAAGTTACTTTAACTCTCATTCTCTGTTGCAAAAAGCTTCCAATTCGGATCTTGTGATACACTGTTGCGCACAAAAGTCCAAACATCTTTAATTTCTACAATAGCTTCAGGATCACCATCTATGCGTTCTTCTTTTTCATTATATGTCGCGGAAATAATTTCACTGACAATACGTACGGTTATAAACTCTTCTCTGTCTTGCACTTCTGCTGCAACAAACTCAACCTTATTAATCCCAACAAAAATGAATTGAACTCTTTCGTTATTTTTTTCTCGTTGCTCGATAGCAGCGCAAAAACTCTTAAAAACATCTTGAGAAAGCAATTTTTTGAGTTGATCACGATTACCTTGTGCAAAAGCTGTTACGATCATTTCATAAGCAATTTGAGCACCATTAACAAAGAATTGAGGAGAAAAATGAGGATCAACCTGACGAATAGCCCGCAAACCATTATTTAATTGACTTCCTTCTGGTGAAATTTCATCAATGTCCTTAAAATCATTCTTTTGTGAATAATTCTGATTAGGAAATGAAATAACATCATCCGTCGTTTCTGTTGTTTTTTTAGAATGATTCGAATAAGGATCAAAAGGAGGCTTTTCGAAACCAATCCGTTTTCCTAATACATTCCTTAGTTGCACAAAAACAACAACCATAATAACAAGAGCGATCACAAGTACAATGTCAAATCCCATGGGGGCTGTTAATCTCCAAACATAAAGCCTTTGTAAAATATATAATTACTATCATATATTAATAAAACATGTAAAATCGGTAAACCTACCATTCAAATAGTATTTATAACCTTTCAGTTTAAGTGAAAAGAAGAATAATTATATATTCTACAAAAAATACTAAAAAGGGAATTTTCGTGTGACACAGTTTTATCATATAAAACCTTACTTATTTACAGTGGTTGTTCTTAGCGCTCTTTTGATTGAAATTGCTGGTTTTATCATTGTTGGAAAAGAAATTGGAGTTTTAGCAACTCTGAGCTTGATCCTGTTAACAATGATAATTGGAACCTGTGTATTACGCATTCAAGGCGTTAATCTTTTTAAAAATATCCAACGCGAACTTATCCAAGGACAAACACAAAAATATTATATCACTGAGAATGTTTTCATTATTATTGGTGCTATTTTACTTATTATTCCAGGCTTTGTGAGCGATATTTTAGGAATATCACTTCTTATAAAACCAATACGAACTCTTATTTTATCTCTTTTTTCATCTTTAAAATACAAAACCAACACTCACGCTCATAATGAATCTGAGAAAATCATTGAACTCAATGCAGAAGATTATCAAAAATATGACCCTAAAGAATCTCCTTGGCACCAAAATGATGATAACACTTCAGACATAAAAAAGTAGAAAAGCCTAAAAGCGCATTTCTTGCAACATTCTGCAGGACATGATAACCAATTTATTTGAGCCCTAAAATAGAAATATATATATGATAATGAAAGGTTTTAATATGACTGAAAGTGAAATGAGTCATAAGGGCGGAGAGCCTACGTTTGCTGTATTATCTCAGTACTTAAAAGATTTTTCCTTTGAGAATCCTCATGCTCCTCACTCATTACGTCAACGAGAAACGGCTCCTAAAATTGACATTAATATTGATGTTAACGCAGATCCTATTGGTGATAATAATTATGATGTCACATTATCTCTTTCGGTTAAAGCCAATGATAATACCGAAACACTGTTTCATGTAGAACTTGTTTATGGTGGTGTTTTTCATATCAATAACATTCCACAAGAACATATTATGCCGCTGGTTTTTATTGAATGCCCCCGTCTTTTATTTCCTTTTGCTCGACAAATTATATCTGATGCTACTCAAAGTGGTGGTTTTCCACCTTTGTGGATTAATCCAATTGATTTTACAGCTTTGTTCCAAAAGCGCGTTGCCGAAAAGCAACAAGATGCCCAAACGCCATCATCATAAAGTCCTTTAACACCCGTTTTTTTATCTCTTTTTATTGCAAAAAAAGTTAAAATTTTAAATGTCTTATATTTTCTTTTAAACAACTATTCTGAGCAATAGAATAAAATGTAATAAATATTGATATACAGATGGGTGTTTTTAAATATGATAGTGAGAATGCATCTGTATTTAGAACATAAACAATACCATAAATGTACGTAATAGCTTTGTTTTCAGATAAGAAAAAATGTAAAATACTCTGCAAAAGTTACATATCAGTCCGCACAAGAATAAAGAATATTTTTTATTTATTTTTGCGGATCAATCAAAGTCTTTTACTTCACAAATATGAGTGAATGAGAAAATCACTTCCTTTCTCCTCCCAGCTATCTTTGTCTAAGCTAAAAATAATCTTTATCCTAAACAAACCGCACATAATTACAAAAAAATCCATTATAAATTTAATGAAGACTGTCGATCCTTTAACTCACGTTCATATGCTGCTAAATCATCAATATGCTTTCTAGCAACACCGCTTTCCATTGCTGCTTTTGCAACTGCCATTGAAACAACTGTCAGTAACCGCGGATCGAAAGGAGCAGGAATAATATAATCTGAACCAAACTTTAACTGCTTTCCCCCATAAGCTTGCACAACGCTATCAGGGACTTCTTCACGCGCTAATTGAGCAAGAGCATTTGCTGCCGCAATTTTCATGTCTTTATTAATAACTCTTGCGCGCACATCAAGTGCACCGCGAAATATGTAAGGAAAACAAAGAACATTATTAATCTGATTAGGATAATCTGATCGACCGGTTGCCATAATGACATCATCACGTATTTTTAGTACTTCTTCTGGTGTAATTTCTGGATCGGGATTAGCCATAGCAAAAATAATAGGCTTAGGAGCCATTGATTTGACCATTTCTGAAGTTAACGCATCTTTGACAGAAACTCCAAAAAACATATCAGCATCTTCCACTGCCTCAGCAAGAGTGCGTTTATCTGTCTTAATGGCGTGGGCTGCCTTCCACGGATTCATTCCTTTTTCACGACCTTCATAAACAACACCATTCGTATCACATAAAATAATATTTTCAGGATTAAATCCCATAGCTTTTATCAGTTCAATACAAGCAATTCCTGCAGAACCAGCACCATTACACACCAATCGTGTATTCTTCATATCACGTCCAGTCAAATGTAAAGCATTAATCATGCCAGCCGCTACAATAATTGCTGTTCCATGCTGATCATCATGAAAAACAGGAATATTCATTATCTCGCGTAAACGACTCTCAATAATAAAACACTCAGGTGCTTTAATATCTTCAAGATTAATACCACCAAAAGATGGCTCTAAATTGCGAACTAAACTTATGAAACTCTCTGTATCATCCGTATCAACTTCCAGATCAATGGAATCAATATTGGCAAAACGCTTAAAGAGCACAGCTTTTCCTTCCATCACTGGCTTAGATGCCAACGCTCCTAAATTCCCTAACCCCAAAATAGCTGTTCCATTTGAAATCACAGCAACAAGATTACCTTTCGCTGTATATTCATAAGCCAATGATGGGTTTTGAGCTATAGCTTGAACCGGAATGGCAACCCCCGGTGAATAAGCAAGTGCTAAATCATGCTGAGTTTTCATAGGCTTTGTTGCAACAATTTCAAGCTTTCCAGGTTGACCATGACTATGAAAATCAAGAGCTTCTTGTTCACTTGTACTGTAATTTTTTTTATACAATTTCTGTTTTTCTTCATTCGTTGTCATGTCACTTACTTTCCCAAAAATGGTATAAAATCTACTTGATAACTAGATACAATTTTAGTTTTAAAATTTGATTCATATCCCTAAAATCGCTATGCTGGTCTTGAAAAGACAACTTACCAGAAGATAACTTACCATGCGTTTGAGTTCAGAGATAATAAAGATATAGATGGTGAAGTAAATAAAAAAAGCGAAATAGCTTACATTGAGGAAAATAGGCGCATAAAAAAATGGAAAAAAATGAACATACAAATAGCGTAACTCTTCAACCTCAATCCTCATACAACACCCATCAAGGACGCCCTACACCTATGATGGAACAATA
Organism: Bartonella sp. F02; assembly: GCF_026929975.1. Classification (GTDB taxonomy): domain Bacteria; phylum Pseudomonadota; class Alphaproteobacteria; order Rhizobiales; family Rhizobiaceae; genus Bartonella. The sequence continues at coordinate 218,793 of NZ_JANHOK010000001.1, read as the reverse complement.
TATAGAAATTAAAGCGCTCAATAATGATTCTCTCCTTTTTTATCGTATGGGCGATTTCTATGAATTATTTTTTAATGATGCCATTGAAGCCGCTCGCGCTTTAGGAATTACACTCACAACACGAGGAAAGCATCTAGGAGAAAACATCCCCATGTGTGGCGTCCCTGTCCACGCTGCTGATGATTATTTACAAAAACTTATAGCCTGTGGTTACCGTGTTGCCGTATGCGAACAAATAGAAGATCCTGCAGAAGCAAAAAAGCGTGGCTCGAAATCAGTTGTTAAACGTGACGTTGTTCGTCTTGTTACACCAGGAACCATCACTGAAGAAAAACTCCTTGATCCAACACGTGCAAACTATTTAATGACACTTTCTCGCATAAAAACAAGTGATGAAGAAGAATTTGCTCTTTCTTGGATTGATATTTCAACAGGGATCTTTCGTGTTACAGAAAGTCATGGAGAAAAACTTTTAACAGACATTATGCGTGTGGATCCGCAAGAAGTGATTGTCCCTGACACACTTTTTCATGATAAATCTCAGAAATCACTTTTTAATGCTCTTGGTCGTCTTGTCTCACCACAACCTGCTAGTCTTTTTGATACGATCACTGCTGAACGCGATATTTGCGATTACTTTAAATTATCAACTCTTGAAGGTATTGCCGATTATTCACGTCCTGAGCTTTCTGCAATTGCTGCTGCTATTCGCTATATTGAAAAAACGCAAATTACTCATCGCCCTCCTCTTATGCGACCTGAGCGCCAAAATGAAAATTCAACTCTTTTCATTGATGCTGCGACAAGATTTAGCCTTGAACTGACTCGAACTACATCAGGTCAACGTGATGGAAGCTTGCTAAAAGCCATTGATCGTACTGTAACAGGAGGTGGTTCACGTCTTCTCGTTGATCGTCTTATGACTCCTTTAACGACTCCTTCAGCCATTGATAAACGTCTTGATTCAGTTGATTTTTTTCTGCGCAATACATCTCTTGCAGAAGCTATTAGACTCATTTTAAAGGGGGGGCCAGATATGCCACGCGCAGTTTCGCGTTTAGCGCTTGGCCGAGGAGGACCACGGGATATCGGAACAATCCAACGTGGATTTGAAATAATCAGTGAACTGAACCAACTTTTAAATAATGAATTACTTCCTCAAGAAATCAATGATGTACGAGAAGTATTTTCACACTTGCCAACAGCCTTACATTTTCGTCTGGAACAAGCATTGATTGATGATCTGCCACTTCTCAAACGTGATGGTGGTTTTATCCGTACCAATTACCACCCAGAACTCGATGAAATGCGGAGTTTACGCGATGAATCACGAAACGTCATTGCCAAACTCCAAGCGCAATATGCTCAAGAAACAGACATTAAAACACTCAAAATTAAGCATAACAACATTCTGGGTTATTTTATTGAAGTCACAAACTTACAAGCGAGCGCGCTCACACATAGTCCACAAGCAAAAGCACGCTTTATTCATAGACAAACAATGGCAAATGCTATGCGCTTTACGACAACAGAACTTGCCGAACTTGAAAGCCGTATTGCTCATGCTGCAGGCCATGCCATAACGCTTGAGCTAGAAATTTTTGACACACTTGTTAATGAAATTACTACGCAGATTGATTTTATTCGAAAAGCGGCCGAAGCACTGGCTATTTTAGATGTCTCTGTTGCTTTAGCTCAGTTAGCCGAAGAACAAGAATATTGTCGCCCTAAAATTGATCATTCACTCACTTTTAATATCACTGCAGGACGCCATCCTGTTGTCGAACAAGCCTTACGTAAACAGGCAATCAAACCATTTGTTGCCAATGACTGCGATTTATCTGCACAAAAAAATCATGAATATGCAGCAATATGGTTGCTAACAGGCCCTAATATGGGGGGAAAATCAACTTTTTTACGGCAAAATGCTCTCATTACTATTATGGCGCAAATGGGTTCTTTTGTTCCAGCAACTTCAGCGCATATTGGTGTTGTTGATCGTTTATTTAGCCGTGTTGGTGCATCTGATGATCTTGCACGAGGACGCTCAACCTTTATGATGGAAATGGTAGAAACAGCAACTATTCTCAATCATGCAAGTAGCCGTTCTCTTGTTATTCTTGATGAAATTGGACGAGGAACATCAACTTTTGATGGCCTTTCAATTGCTTGGGCGGCAGTTGAATACCTTCACGAAGTTAACCACTGTCGCGGAATCCTTGCTACGCATTTTCATGAAATGACCGCACTCACTGAAAAACTCGACCGCTTACATAATGTAACAATGAAAGTAAAAAATTGGGATGGCGATGTTATTTTTCTTCATGAAGTTGCAAAAGGAGCTGCCGATCAATCCTATGGTGTACAAGTTGCAAAACTTGCTGGTCTTCCAACAGAAGTTATCACACGTGCCACAGATGTTTTGCATCAATTAGAACAAAGCGAAATGACTGGAAAAGGACATAAATTAATTGATGACTTACCTCTCTTTTCCCTTAAAGATCTTTCTGCAACAAATCAAAAAGCAAATGAATGTTGTGTTGTTAAAGAAGCTCTCAAAAATATCCATCCCGATGAACTATCACCAAAAGAAGCTTTAGAAGAACTTTACCGCCTCAAACAACTTGATACAAAATAAATTCATCCTCAAAAATATAAATTTACAACACTTATATGCGTCCTGCTTAAAAGTAATTTTATTTATCCGTAAAGCTTTTTTTCAATACGAAACCTGCTCTCAATCAAATATTACGAACTGCTCCTTTAGCTGCAGAAGTTGTCATCGCGGCATAAGCTTTCAAAGCCTTCGAAATTTTACGTTTACGTTCTTCTATTGGTTTCCAAGCAGCTTGTTCCTTTTTTTCCATCTGAATACGACGATGCATAATCTCAACGTCATCGAGAACAACCTGAATTTTACGATGGGGAATATCAATTTCTATAATATCCCCTTCTTCCACCAAAGCAATAACGCCTTCTTCAGCAGCTTCTGGAGAAATGTGACCAATCGATAAACCTGAAGTTCCTCCAGAAAAACGACCATCAGTCACAAGAGCACAAACCTCGCCTAATCCTTTAGATTTCAGATAACTTGTTGGATAGAGCATTTCTTGCATTCCTGGTCCTCCTCGCGGACCTTCATAACGGATTAAGACAACATCACCTGGCTTAATTTTATCCGTTAAAATTGCTGAAACGGCTGAATCTTGACTTTCAAAAACTCTTGCAGGGCCTCTAAAAGTTAAAATTGATGAATCAACACCTGCTGTTTTTACAATACAACCCTCTTGTGCCAAATTCCCATAAAGAACTGCCAATCCTCCATCTTGAGAATAGGCGTGTTGAACATCACGAATAACACCTTTTTCACGATCGAGATCAAGACTATCATAACGACGGAGCTGACTAAATGCTTCCTGCGTTGATATCCCGCCTGGTGCAGCACGATAAAATTCATGAACAGTTGTTTCATTCGACTGTTTTATACTCCATTGACAAAGAGCTTCTTTCATTGTTTTTGCATGAACCGTATAAGTGGATGTATCAATGAGACCTGCTTCATCCAATTCACCTAACAATCCCATCACACCACCGGCACGGTGAACATCTTCCATATGGATATGAGCCACTGCAGGCGCAACCTTACACAAAACAGGAACATTCCGTGAAAGCCTATCAATATCAGCCATGGTAAAATCTACTTCACCTTCCTGTGCTGCTGCTAAAAGATGCAGCACAGTATTTGTCGATCCACCCATAGAAATATCTAAAGTCATTGCATTTTCAAAAGCTTTACGTGAAGCAATAGAACGTGGCAAAACTGTTTTATCATTTTTTTCGTAATAACGCTTAGCTAATGCAACAATTCGGCGTCCTGCGTCTTCAAAAAGAAGCTTACGATCCGCATGCGTAGCCAACATAGATCCATTTCCAGGAAGAGAAAGGCCTAATGCTTCTGTAAGACAATTCATAGAATTAGCAGTAAACATTCCTGAACAAGAACCACAAGTAGGACAAGCAGCACGCTCCATTTCAAAAACTTCTTCTTCTGAATTTTGATCAGAAGCCGCAGCAATCATTGCATCAACTAAATCAACCGTAATCTCTTGACCTTTCCATTTAATTTTTCCCGCTTCCATCGGGCCACCTGAAACAAAAATAGTTGGAATATTTAACCGTAAGGAAGCCATTAACATGCCGGGGGTAATTTTGTCGCAATTAGAAATACACACAAGAGCATCAGCACAATGAGCATTGACCATATATTCAACAGAATCAGCAATAATCTCCCGTGAAGGCAAAGAATAAAGCATTCCATCGTGACCCATAGCGATTCCATCATCAATAGCAATCGTATTGAATTCTTTTGCAACACCACCAGAAGACTCGATTACGCGTGCAACCAATTGTCCAAGGTCTTTCAAATGGACATGTCCCGGTACAAATTGTGTAAAGGAATTGGCAATTGCAATAATGGGCTTCCCAAAATCAATATCTTTCATGCCAGTTGCACGCCAAAGTCCACGTGCACCTGCCATATTTCGCCCATGCGTCGATGTTCTCGAACGATAAGAAGGCATGACTTCCCTCCCCCCTTCTCTTATTTTTTCCGTTGTCCTGTGATTTAATTTCAAAATAAGAGTTTTAATACCAAAAACAGAAAAAATCATTCTTAATAGATTTTTCGTTTTTCGTGAAAAAATAACCGTTTTTTGGTGGAGCTAAGCGGGATCGAACCGCTGACCTCTTGCATGCCATGCAAGCGCTCTCCCAGCTGAGCTATAGCCCCATAAAGACACCCACCCCCTAGAAAAAAGGAATGAAAAATCCATTAAAAATTTTTAGAACGAGACAAATTCAAGATCAAGGATAATTTATATTGAATAAAAATAATTCCTTCTCTGCTTGTTTTTCTTACGCATCATCCTCGTTAGAAACATTACCACTGCCGAGAATATCACTAACATCGTCATCTTCATCGCTGTCATCGTGAGTTAAAAATGTATCATCATCGTCTCCGAGATCTACATCACTATCTCCCAAATCAGGGATATCTTCATCTTTAGAATCATCAATATCCTCTTCAAGAAGCATGAAATTAGATTTTTCTAATGCTGTGTCCAGTTCCTCAGCATCAACTTCTTCTTCATTGCTCGCTTCAGCAGCCACAACTTCAAAGTAAGAGCGTGGATAAGAAATACCCGTATAAGGTGACACGATAGGATCATTATTCAGATCGTAAAACTTTTTACCCGTTTCTGGGTCAATGCGTTTGGTTCCAAGTTCCTGTTTTGCCATAGATCGTGCCTCTTTAAATTAGACAATTTCATTAAAGACTGATTTTATGGTGCTTAAGCAAAAAAAGATGCATTTGTCAAAGATAAATACATTATTACACGCGTATTTTTCTTATGACGTTTATGAAAGCTTATGATAAAGAGCGCTTCATTCTGTAAAGTAAATAAAGTAAATAAATCTTCTATGCAAAAATCAAGACCTGCAATCGTTCATAAATCCATCAATCTTTCTGGAAAAATTAAAATACCTGCTGATCAGTCCATTGCTCATCAAGCTTTGATACTAGGAGGATTGGCAAATGGCAAAACGTGTATTCGCGGACTTCATGAAAATGAAGATATCTTATATACAGCCACAGCCATGCAGGCTATGGGAGCACATATTCACAAAGAAAAAGATTCCTGGATTATTCACGGAACTGGAAATGGTTGTTTATTGCAAGCACAAGCTCCTTTAAACTTTGGAACAAGTGCACACCTAATTCTCGGAATGGTTGGTTCTTATCATATGAAAACAACTTTTATCGGTGATTCCTTTTCATCAACATACTTGATGAGACAAATTCTTGATCCACTGCGTTTAATGGGCGCTGAAATTGAAACACCACCTAATAATTTTTTACCTTTAACGCTTTATGGCCCTAAAATGGCTAATCCAATCTGCTATCATATGCCAACCGCTTCTGCACACGTTAAATCAGCCATTCTTCTTGCTAGTCTTAATACTGCTGGAACGACAACTGTTATTGAACCAACATTCACCCCAAATCACACAGAAACAATGTTAAAAGCATTTGGAGCTAAACTTGAAGTAGAAACCAATAAAGAAGGCAAACAATTTATTCATTTCAGTGGTCAACCACACCTCACTGGACAAATGATTGATATTCCAGGGAATCTATCTTTCGCATCCTTTCCACTTATTGCAGCTCTTCTTGTAGAAAATTCGGATGTTCTCATTGAAAATGTTCTGATAAATAATACCAGAATAGACTTTATCCAAACGTTATGGGAAATGGGAGCAAACATTGAACTTGTGAATAAACGGAAAACTGTAGGAGGAGATGTTGCTGATCTCCGTGTCAAATCTTCACCGTTAAAAGGCATCACTATCCCAAAAGAGCGTTTTCCATCCATCCTTGATAACTATGATATTTTAGCAGTCGCTGCAGCCTTTGCCGAAGGAAAAACAATCATGTTAGGAACTGACAAATTACATGTTAAAGAATCACATAGGCTCTCTACTGTGATCCAGGGCTTAAAAAACAATCAAGTAAACTGTGAAAAAGGTACAGACTTTCTCATCGTTCATGGACAAAATTCAGCAAAAGGTTTAGATGGTGGACATGTTGTCACACATCTTGATCCTCGAATTGCAATGTGCTTTCTTGTTTTTGGTCTCGTTTCCGAAAAACCTATTACTATAGATACTACAAAAATAATATCTCCTTATTTTACAGAATTTATCCCTTTAATGCAGCAACTCGGAGGTCAAATCCATTGAAACCTTTTGTCATTGCTATTGATGGTCCTGCCGCTTCAGGAAAAGGGACATTAGCACGCAAAATTGCGGCTCATTATCATCTTAATCATTTGGATACCGGTCTTACTTATCGCAATGTTGCTTATACACTTTTACAACATAAATTAGCACTTGATGATGAAGAAAACGCTATTGTATATGCTAAAAAGCTTGATGTTCACACCTTAAACTCATCTCTATTAACTTCTCACGAAATTGGTGAAGCCGCTTCAAAAATAGCTCTTATGCCTTCTGTTCGTGAAATTCTTATTGCAAAACAGCGTGATTTTGCGAAAACTTTACCTGGTAGTGTACTTGACGGACGTGATATTGGTACTGTTGTCTATCCCGAAGCAAATGTGAAGCTTTATGTTTTTGCCAATGCTCAAACTCGTGCACAACGTCGCTATCAAGAAATATTAAACCAAGGGCAACCAGCAAATTATAATGAAATTTTCGCTACTCTTGAACAACGCGATATCCGCGATATGACACGTAAACACAGTCCTCTTGTCCCAGCAAAAAACGCCCTCTTGCTTGATACATCAGAATTGAGTATAGAAGCGACATTAAAAACTGCATGTGCTTTTATTGATCCCATCATAAAAGCTTATGGTTTTGAATAAAATCACCTTGGTGATTTCAAGCCAAGCGCTAAGTTTTCTTGTTTATGAAAGAAAAAGGCATGAAATCACTGCGTATCAACACTAACCCAGCGCTTATACCTTTTGCAATATTTTGCAATATGATATAAGGTATGTATTAGGAGTTCTTATGTCACAGTACAACCCCACAACAGCGGATTTTGAAACACTTTTAATGGAATCCTTTCAAACGAATGATCTTAATGAAGGATCCGTTGTTAAAGGCCGTGTCATTGCCATTGAAAAAGATATGGCTATCATCGATGCAGGTCTTAAAGTAGAAGGACGCATCCCACTTAAAGAATTTGGAGCAAAAGGAAAAGATGGTTCTTTACAAGTTGGTGATGAAGTTGAAGTTTACATTGAACGCATTGAAAATGCGTTGGGTGAAGCTGTATTGTCGCGTGAAAAAGCACGTCGTGAAGAAAGCTGGATTCGTCTTGAAGAGAAATTCAATGCCGGTGCACGTGTAGACGGAGTTATTTTTAGCCAAGTTAAAGGTGGTTTTACTGTTGATCTTGATGGTGCTATTGCCTTCCTTCCTCGCAGTCAAGTGGATATTCGTCCCATTCGCGATGTTGCTCCTTTAATGAATAACCCTCAACCTTTTGAAATTCTAAAAATGGATCGTCGTCGAGGCAATATCGTTGTTTCACGTCGAACTGTTTTAGAAGAAAGTCGAGCTGAGCAACGTTCAGAAATTGTTCAAAATCTTGAAGAAACTCAAATCGTTGAAGGTGTTGTTAAAAATATTACAGATTACGGTGCTTTCGTTGATCTGGGAGGGATTGATGGTCTCTTGCATGTAACAGATATGGCTTGGCGGCGCGTTAATCATCCATCTGAGATCCTTACAATCGGTCAAACAATTAAAGTTCAGATTATTCGTATTAATCAAGATACACACCGTATTTCTCTCGGTATGAAACAGCTTGAAAGTGATCCTTGGGATAGTATCAGTGCAAAATATCCCGTTGGTAAAAAAATTACTGGTGCGGTCACCAACATCACTGATTATGGTGGTTTTGTTGAAATCGAACCGGGTATTGAAGGACTCATCCACGTTTCTGAAATGAGTTGGACAAAGAAAAATATCCACCCTGGAAAGTTATTATCCACATCACAAGAAGTAGAAGTCGTTATTCTTGAAATTGATCCGTCTAAACGACGTATTTCTCTCGGTCTAAAACAAACATTTGAAAACCCATGGGTCGCTTTTGCAAACAAATTCCCTGTAAATTCACAAATTGAAGGTGAAGTTAAAAACAAAACAGAATTTGGTCTCTTCATCGGTCTTGAAGGTGATGTTGACGGTATGGTTCATCTTTCTGATCTTGATTGGAATCGTCCCGGTGAACAAGTTATTGATACCTATAACAAAGGTGATATCGTTAAAGCCGTTGTTCTTGATGTTGATATTGAAAAAGAACGAATTTCACTTGGAATCAAACAACTTTCCGGTGATAAAGTTGGAGAAGCTGCAGCTTCTGGTGAATTACGTAAAGGTGCTATTGTTACCTGTGAAGTCACTGAAATCAACGATAATGGCGTTGATGTAAGACTCATTGACCATGATCTGGAAACAACCATTCGTCGTGCTGATTTAGCACGTGATCGCGATGAGCAACGCCCTGAACGTTTTTCTATTGGGCAAAGAATTGATGCTCGCATTACTACATTTGATAAAAAAACACGTAAGCTTTCAGTTTCTATAAAAGCTTTAGAAATTGCAGAAGAAAAAGAAGCTGTTGCTCAATATGGTTCAGCGGATTCAGGAGCTTCTCTTGGAGATATTCTGGGCGCAGCATTAAAAAAACAAGAACAGGAGTAATTATTGGTCATTTAACCTTAATTAATCATTTGAATGAAGGTCGTTAGTTTTTCTAGCGACCTTTTTATTTTGAAATAAAACTATAATCTTGATATTTCAGTCATTCAGCAAAAATAATCACATTTTTCCAATAGAAAGAAAAAATTATTGTTTTTTCTTGGCATCACCCATTATTGAAATAAAATACCTCCATTTATTGCATCAATGAAGAGATTGCATCATTTAATGAAAAAAAAATATTACAGCACCATAATATCTTCTCTAAAGCGTTTTTTTTCTCCGAAAACCTATTATTCTGTTGAAACCGATTTCCCCATCCGTTCAACAAAAAAATCGCAAGAGGAACTCCACAAACTAGGTTATGATATAGCGAATGGTAAAGAAATTGTACTTCCTAAATATATGGGAACAAACAATCTCCATAAACGATTGACAGAAAACGCTAAACTTATTCTCTGTTCTTTTCATACGAGCGACGCTGATGCGCGTAAAAATGAAACAATTACTCCAACTGCTCAATGGCTCATCGATAATTATTATATCATTGATAAAACAATACAACAATTACACTACGACTTTCCCAAATCTTGCATCAAACAGCTTCCCTCATGGAAAAACAAAACAGAAATTCCACGAATTTTTGCTTTAGCCTGGCTTTATATTGCCCATACAGATAGCAAATTTTCAGAAGAAACTCTCATCGCTATCATCAATGGTTTTCAAAAAGTTGATGCATTCACAATTAGAGAATTATGGATATTACCTTCCATTATTCGTATGATCTTAATTGAAAATATTCGACGTCTGTCGCTACATATTGAACATACAAAATATATGCATCATCTTGCTGATCAAGTAGTTAATAAAATAGCGCTTGCAGAAAATGAAACACAATTACACAAGATCTGGCTTCCTTATGAAGGGTTAATCTCTAATACAATTTTTTCGTCTCATTTATTTTATCGTCTACAAGAAACATCTGTTTATTCAGAACAAACATTATCTTGGTTTGAAAAGAAATTGCATCATCACGGGACAAACTCAAAAACCGTCACTCTCAATGAACATACACATCAGACAACAAACAACATAACTATGGGTCATATCATTTGTTCTCTGAAAGCCATTGACGATATCGATTGGACAACATGGTTTGAAACGGTTAGTCATGTGGATCTTCTTCTGAATCAAAACAGTGATTTTTCTGAAATTGATCCTCACTCACGCAATATCTATAGACAAGTAATCGAAAAAATTGCGCATCACTCTTCTCTGAGTGAACTAGACGTTACACGCAAAGCTATAGAAATAGCAAAACACTTTTCTAAAGACTGCTCTCAAAAAAACACTTCTACTATTGGGTGGTATCTTGTTGATGATGGGCGTTATATTTTTGAAAAAGCCTGTGGATATAATCCCTCTCTTTTTGTCAAATGGGGACGCGCTTATCGTCGCTTAAAAATTGGAACAATTGCAATTCCTGTTTCTCTTTTAACTGTCTCTCTTTTGTACGCAATCTATATTTTTTTACAAATATCAGGCCTAACACAAGCGCTTGCTTTTATTTTTACCATATTAGCATTATTTCCCGCTATGGATGTGAGTTTTTCTTTCTTTCATACTGTCATCTCATGGCTCGTTTCACCAAAACACCTTATTGGTTATGACTATAAAGAGGGTATTCCTAAACATGCACGTACAATTGTTGTTGTACCCACTTTAATGACATCACGCGATTATATAGATGAACAAATACGCAATCTTGAAGTTCATTATCTTTCTAATCCACAAGGTGCTATTCATTTTGCACTTATCACAGACTGGGTAGATGCTCTTGTAGAAGAAACACAAGATGATCTTGATCTTCTCCATCATGCACAAGCAGGTATTGCTAAACTTAATCGCCGCTATCATAAAGATGATATTCCTTTATTTTTTCTTTTACATCGTCGTCGTCTTTATAACACAAAAGAAAAATGCTGGATGGGGTGGGAGCGCAAACGCGGCAAACTTCATGAGCTCAATCTCTTATTACGAGGACATCAAAATACAAGTTTCTATCCTCCAGACCCACGTCTTCCTATGGACTTCCGTTTTGTCATGACACTTGATTCAGACACCCGTCTTACTCATGAAAGTGTTACAAAACTCGTTGGCAAACTGAATTATCCTCTTAACCATCCTATTTTTCATCCCCAAAATGGAATGATTGTAAAAGGCTATAGCGTTTTACAACCTCGTATCACACCCTCTCTCTCAATTGGCGAAAATACTTCTCTTTTGCAGCAGATTTTTTCTTCTGATCGCGGCATTGATCCTTATGTTTTTGCTGTCTCAGATACCTATCAAGATCTTTTAGGAGAAGGAACGTTTACGGGTAAAGGTCTTTATAATATTGATGCATTTGAACGCGCACTTAAAGGAAAAATTAGAGAAAACACGGTTCTTAGTCATGATCTTTTAGAAGGTGGCTACGCACGTACAGCTCTCATCAGTAACGCAGAAATAATTGAAGATTATCCAACAGCCTATAATGTTGATGTTGCTCGCCATCACCGTTGGGTTCGTGGTGATTGGCAGTTATTACCTTACCTTTTTAATCATCAAAAAATCAGCCTTATTACACGCTGGAAAATACAAGATAATTTACGTCGTTCTCTTTCTCCACTTATGTGGTTGATTGCAGCAATCATGGGATGGTCTCTTTTGCCCTTTAAAACAGCGCTTATCTGGCAAATATTTTTATTTTTCAGTCCGTTCATCTCCCAAATTCTTTGTTTATTTCAGAGACTCATTCCTTTTAGAACTCGTTACTCTTTTCTCAGTCAATTTCAATTAATTATAGAAAATTTTATATCTACAATCAGTAGCATACTCCTTAAAATAACATTTATCGCTCATTCATCTTATTTCATGACAGATGCGATCATACGTACGCTCTATCGTCTATTGATTTCGAAACAACATCTTCTTGAATGGAAAACCTCAGCTGCAACACAATCAATGCCCAATAGCTTGCACTTTTATATTCTAACAATGTGGCCAGCATCATTGATTGGAATGATCGCTGTGGGGCTTCCTGTATTCTGGCATAGTTCAACAAGTTTTATTGCTTTACCTTTTGGGTTAGCATGGTTTTTCTCACCCCTCATTGCATGGTTTGTCAGTCAACAAAAAACATCTCAAAATACCCTTCATATTTCCTCAGAAGATAAAAAAATACTCCGACATATTGCACGACGGACATGGTGTTATTATGCAACCTTTGTGAATGAACAAAACAATCATTTACCTCCTGATAATTTCCAAGAAGATCCTAAACCTCTTGTTGCTCAACGCACATCACCAACCAATATTGGCGTTTATCTCCTCTCTGTTATTGCTGCACGTGATTTTGGTTGGATTAGTTCTGAAGATACTCTTAAACGCATTGCAAACACATTAAGTACTCTTGAGAAAATGGAAAAATTCCGTGGACATCTCTATAACTGGTATGAAACAGATACACTTAGACCTTTATTGCCAATCTATGTTTCAACTGTCGATTCAGGGAATCTCGCCGGTCACTTAATAACACTCTCTTCTGCTTTAAATGAATGGGCTGAAACTCCTCATATTTTTTTACACAGCAATTTAATAGGCTTACTAGATGTTCATGATATTCTTGAAGAAACTTTAAAAGAAATTTCAGATAATCAGGGTGTTTTACGTTCCTTACATCAACAAATTAAAGAACATCTTACTCATTTTCATTGTATTATCAGTCCTCTCATAAAACAAGAAAAGATTGAAACTTCCCATATCCTTCAGCTTTCAACGATTGCCCATAACATTGAGCATTTAACAACAACACTCAATGAAAAAATTCAAACAGAAGCATCTGCATGTGCACAATCTTGGGCGCAATATCTTGTTGAAACCTGCAAAGCTCATAACCAAGATATTAACCGTGATTACGATCCTGAACAATTGCATAAAACATTAAATGGCTTAGCTGAACGAGCGCGGCAAATAGCTTTTGATATGAAATTTGACTTTTTGGAACAGCCTAAAAGACATTTATTATCCATCGGTTATCGTGTTCAAGAAAATAAACTCGATGAAAGTTGTTATGATCTTCTTGCATCGGAAGCACGTCTTTCTAGTCTTTTTGCCATTGCTAAAGGCGATATAAAATACAAACATTGGTTTCATCTTGGTCGATTACTCACCCCAATTGGTTGTAAAGGTGCTCTTTTGTCGTGGTCAGGATCCATGTTTGAATATCTCATGCCTTCTTTGATTATGCATGAACCTGTAGGCTCCATACTCAACCAAACAAATCACTTAATTATTCGTCATCAAATAGAATATGCTCACAAACGAAATTTACCCTGGGGTATTTCAGAAGCTGCATTTAACATCCGCGATCACTTAATGAATTACCAGTATTCGAACTTTGGTGTTCCAAGTCTTGGGCTTCAACGCGATTTAGAACGCAATATTGTTATCGCTCCTTATGCAAGTCTTTTAGCAGCACAATATAAACCAACTCAAGCTGTAAGCAATCTAAAATATCTGCGCGATCTTGGAGCTTTAGGAACATATGGTTATTATGACTCTCTTGATTTTACACCATCACGAATACAAAATGGAAAAAAATACGCTATTGTGCGGAACTATTATGCACACCATCATGGTATGTCCATTCTTGCCGTCAACAATGTTATCTTTGAAGGGCGAATGCGCCATCGCTTTCATCGCGATCCCGTCATTAAAACTGTAGAATTATTATTACAAGAAAGAGCTCCGCGCCAAATTCCCATTATTCATACCCACTTTGCTCATTCGACAAGCAACCATTTTGAAGATCTTGATAATACTCCTGTCCAAATTATAAAGAATCCACTTTTAAAAGCTCGTGAAACTTTACTCTTATCGAACGGCTGTTATTCCGTCATGCTCACCGCAAATGGTTCTGGTTATAGCCGCTGGCATAATTATGCCATCACACGCTTTATTCCTGATCCTACAGAAGATCAACAAGGTACTTTATTTTTTCTACGTGATCTACAAAATGGACATTGGTGGTCTCTCACCGGCGAACCAACACGGATTATCGAAGAAGAATCCATCTGCATTTTTACAAACGAAAAGGCCAAATATACAAAGATCATCGATGGCATACAATCAACACTCGAATGTCTTGTAACACCTGAAAGTGATGGCGAAGGCCGACGGATTCAACTTACCAATACAACCAATAAAGAGCGCACAATTGAAATAACCTCTTATGCAGAACTTGCACTCGCAACAACAGAAACTGATTGGGCTCATCCTGCCTTTTCACGGCTCTTTATAGAAACAGAAATTGTTGATTCAGGAAAAACAATTTTTGCCAAAAGACGCAAACGCGCTCCCAACGATCCTGATATCCATATTGCTCATTTTGTTACGGATACATCTGGTGTCATTCACAAAACAGAAGCAGAAACTAACCGTTATTTTTTTATGGGCCGCGGTCAATCTCTTCATCATCCAGCTGCATTTGATAGCAACGCTTATTTCAGTAATAGTCAAGGTTGTGTTTTAGATCCGATCATATCAATTCGCTGCCACATTAAAATTCCAGCACATAAAAAAATAGAGCTTGTTTATTGGACTTTTGCTGCTCATTCAAAAGAAGCATTACAAAGTCATATTGAGCATTATCAGCAATCCAATAGATTCCAACAGGAACTTTCTAAGGCATGGACACATTCGCAGATTGCATTATATCAAAATGACATCCACCCTAAAGACGCAATCATTTATCAAAAATATGCAACACCCCTAATTTATCCAGATCATAAATGGCGTCTCTTTCCTGAAATGTTAGCAAAAACTCTTGGAAAACAATCTGATCTTTGGCCGTTATCAATTTCAGGAGACTACCCTATTTTTCTCTTGAGAATAAATAATGAAGCCAACATAGCTGTTCTTCATGAATTGCTTAAAGCCTATCAATATTGGTGCGTACGAGGACTCATCATTGATCTCGTTATTTTAAATGAACGATCTTTTTCATATATACAAGATATGCAACATACGATCGAATGGATCTGCGAGTCTTATGGTCTCAATATCAATACAACACATAAAAATCAGCATATTTTTGCTCTTCGACGTGATCAGATCAATGAACAAAGCTTTAAGACGCTTCTTGCTTCAGCCCGTATTATTCTTCATGCTCACAATGGATCTTTATCTCAGCAACTCAAATGGATAGAGAATATTGATTCAGATCTAAATACGAACAAAAATAATAAAAAATCTCATTATTACACAAATAACAACAAGCCTCGCATAAGAAAGCCATTCATCACACTCACAAAACAAAACCATTCTTCTACCATTGATCATAACGAACATCAAAAACCATCAAATTCTTCCATCAATGGTGAGGATTTACGGTATTGGAATGGTTATGGTGGATTTAATCGTCATAACCATTATGTTGTCCGTCTTAACGGAAATACAACCACCCCACACCCATGGATCAATGTGATTTCCAATCACCATTTTGGCTTTCATGTATCAGCTGAAGGAGCAATCTTCACTTGGGCAAAAAATAGTCGAGATTATCAATTAACACCTTGGACGAATGACTCTGTTTCTAACCGACCAGGAGAAGCGCTTTATCTTGTTGATCGTTTTTCGTTAAAATGTTTCTCTCCAGTTTCTGCCGTTGAATGCAATAAAAATGTTCTCTACGAAATATGTCACGGTTTTGGATTTTCAACCTTCAAATCTGTACATTCAGATATTGCATTAGAACTTACGCATACACTCGATCAAAAAAGACCCGTTCGCCTTTCTCGCCTTATTATAACCAACAAAGGAAAAAAATCACGCAGTCTACGCCTTTACAATTATGTTGAATGGGTTCTAGGAAGCCTTCGTACAAAATATGCACCCTTTATTATCCCTTCTTACGATCCTAAACGTGGTGCACATTTTATCCAAAATCCCTATCACATTGAAAAATCTCAACAAGTTACTTTTTTATCGGCATCCGAAATGCCAACAAGCTTTACAACCAATCGTACTGAATTTATAGGCTCAATAGGAACTGTTCAACATCCATACGCTATCCAGAAAGCGGAAGCACTGTCAAATACAGCTGAAGCCGGTCACGATCCTTGCTCAGCTTTAGCTTATGATATTGATTTACTCCCAGGACAAACAAAAGAAATTATTTTTTATCTTGGCAGCGCTGAAAACAAACAAGAAGCTACAAAAATACTCGATCAAATACGAATGGATGATTTTAATGTTGTTCTCAAACAACAAAAACACCAATGGGATAATTTTGTTTCGACACTACAAGTCAAAACGCCTGACCCTTCTTTTGATATTATGGTCAATCATTGGCTCCCTTATCAAATCTATGCATGCCGCATGATGGCACGCGCTGCTTTCTATCAAGCAAGTGGTGCATTTGGTTTTCGTGATCAGCTGCAAGATAGTTTATCTCTGCTTTTACTGGAACCAAAACTCGCACGTGAGCAATTGCTCAATGCGGCAGCCCACCAATTTTTAGAAGGTGATGTACAGCATTGGTGGCTGCCTCATACAAACACCGGTGTTCGTACACTTATTTCTGATGACATTGTATGGCTTGCTTATGGAACAGCTCTTTATGTCAGTGCAACGGGGGATTATGAATTTCTTAATACTCTAGTTCCTTTTATTGAAGGATCTTCTTTAACAAAAGAACAACATGATGCTTATTTTCAAGCTACACAGTCATCAAAAACAGCAACGCTTTATGAGCATTGTGCGTTAGCCTTAGATCTTGCCATAAAACGCTGCGGTCAACATGGACTTCCGCTCATTTTAGGTGGCGATTGGAATGATGGTATGAACTTAGTAGGAATTAAAGGAAAAGGTGAAAGTACTTGGCTCGGATGGTTTCTTGGTACAACCTTACAACTCTTCATTCCTCTTGCCGAAAATCGTAATGATCATAACCGTGTTACAGCATGGCGTTCGTATCTTAAGCATTTAACTAAAACTCTAGAAGAAAATGGTTGGGATGGTGCTTGGTATCGCCGTGGTTATTTTGATGATGAAACACCCCTAGGTTCTCAAACAAATGTTGAATGCCAAATTGATACAATCGCTCAATCATGGTCTGTGATTTCAAAAATGGCATCTCCCATGCGCCAAAAGCAAGCCATGACATCCATGCTGGATCAGCTATATGATGAAGAAGCTGGTATTCTGCGGCTTTTCTGGCCTCCTTTCAACAAAAGTGCTCTCGAACCGGGATATATCAAAGGTTATCCTCCGGGTATTCGAGAAAATGGTGGGCAATATACTCACGGCGCAATTTGGAGTATTTTAGCTCTTGCTGAAATAGGTGAAATAGATAAAGCATATGCCCTGTTTTCCACGATAAATCCAATCAATCATGGTAAAAACCCTGAAATTTATCGTGTTGAACCTTATGTTATGGCTGCAGATATCTATTCTACTGAACCACACAAAGGACAAGGAGGTTGGACATGGTACACAGGTGCAGCAGGCTGGTTTTATCGTGCAGCAACACAAACTATTCTTGGAATTCATCGCCAAGGGAATCAATTATTTTTACGCCCACATTTGCCTTCATCTTGGCCTGAATATGAAGCAAAAATGAAATTTTATGATGCTGTCTATACTATTAAAGTCAAACAGGATCTCCAAAATACACTTAGTATTAACGGGAAAACATGCCATAAAATTGATACAGGAATAGAATTACAAAAAACAGGACACCATGAAATCATACGAACTCTAAAACCTTCACATTATAAAAAATAAAAGATGTTTTTATATTGCCCAAAATTACAGAATTGCTATAGTTTTTATACTCTTTATAAGAGTGCATTCATATGTAAACAATTTTAGAGTTCATTCAGAAAAGAAAAAGGGTTATGAAGCATACAGATATTGCTAAGAGAGTTTATAACCATTCGTGGAAACTTGATCCTATTATTCGTTCGCTCCTCGATACAGACTTTTATAAACTGCTTATGGTGCAAATGATTTGGGGACTTTATCCAAATGTTAATGTTACCTTCTCACTCATTAACCGTTCTCCCAAAATTCATTTGGCTGACGACATTGATGAAAGTGAACTTCGTGCTCAACTTGATCACGCTCTTAGTTTACGTTTTACTAAAAAAGAAATGATTTGGCTTGCTGGAAATACATTTTATGGCAGCAAACAGATTTTTGAACCTAATTTTCTACACTGGCTTGAAAAATTTCAACTTCCTGAATATGAACTAACTCGTAAAAATGGACAATATATTCTTCGTTTCGATGGTCCATGGGCATATAGTTCTATGTGGGAGATTCCTGCTCTTTCTATTATCAGTGAACTCCGTTCACGGGCAGCTTTAAAAAATCTTGGCCGCTTTACACTTGATGTCCTTTATGCGCGTGCTAAAGCAAAAATGTGGAGTAAAATCGAACGTCTTAAAAAACTTCCTAATATTAAAATATCCGATTTTGGTACAAGACGTCGCCATTCTTTTTTATGGCAACGCTGGTGTGTTGAAGCGCTAAAAGAAGGTATTGGTGATTCTTTTATAGGAACTTCTAACGTTCTTCTCGCTATGGATACAGATTTAGAGGCTCTCGGCACAAATGCCCATGAACTCCCTATGGTTCTAGCTGCTCTTGCTAATAATGACGATGAATTATCCAAAGCACCTTATCAAGTTTTGCAAGATTGGAATCAATATTATGGTGGAAACCTTTTAATTGTTTTACCTGACGCTTTTGGAACAGAAGCATTTTTATGCAATGCTCCTAACTGGGTTGCAGATTGGACAGGTTTTAGACCAGACAGCGCTCCACCTATCGAAGGAGGAGAACGTATTATTCAATGGTGGAAAGAAAAAGGGAAAGATCCTCACGAAAAATTATTGATTTTTTCAGATGCATTAGATGTTGATATGATTGAAAAAACCTATCACCATTTTTACGGTAGAGTGCGCATGAGCTTTGGGTGGGGAACAAATCTTACAAATGATTTTGAAGGTTGCGCACCAAAAGAAATCGCAAATCTTGATGCTCTTTCTCTTGTTTGTAAAGCTACTTACGTAAATGGTCGTCCAGCTGTAAAACTTTCTGATAATCCTGAAAAAGCAATTGGTGATCCAAAAGAAATACAACGCTATATAAATTTTTTTAAAAGTAAAGAATGCAATTCTAAGTCTTTTAAAGGATCATCATGAACAAAATTCTACAAATCAAAGCAAACCTTATAGAAAAGGTATCAATCTTATTAAGTAATATTTAACGAGCAACAATAGAATTCTATCTCATGAATATATGTTTGTGATCTTCTGAGCAACTTATAGATCTGCCTATCAACAATTCATATAAATAAAAATATAACTCGCAATATTTTTAATCAAAAAACCTTTTTTTGTATTTCCTAGTGCAATGAGAAAGTGTATTTTATTCCGATAATGACAAGGATGACGACTTCGGCGAAGAAGGACGTGTCATAATGTAAATAGCAACGGCAAACAAAACAATTGCAACCAATACGCAAAGCCACAAGGCAGGATGCGCAAAAACCACAAATAATAAAAAACCACTAGCCATGCTAACAACAGTTAAAATTTTAACAAAAAGCGGAATGACTCTATTTTCTTCCCATCGTTTAAGGGGTGGACCGAAAATACGATGATTGTGCAACCAATGATGAAAACGCGGTGATGAACGTGCAAAACACCACGAAGCAATCAGCAAAAAAGGCACTGTCGGCATAACAGGTAAAGCTACCCCAATTATACCCAATACAATCATTATCCAACCTAAGATAGAATAAAAAATACGCAAAGGACGAAATGTTTTAATATTTTTCTCATCATCAGGTGTTGTTTTTTTTCTCACTTCAAACACCATTCTATAAGGCCTTATGTTTTATTATAATTTTAATACATTTGAACATAAAATTATCGCTTCATTTCGTCTTACAAATAAACATATTTTTAGCAACGATTTTTTTATAACATAAAGCAATTTACGCAATATGAGCACCATTACATAATTTTCAAGTCATAAGAATGAATTTTAAGAAAACAAAATAAAAAGGCTGCAGAATAAATCAATGCAGCCTTTCAATTATGAATGCAGTGTTGGGAGGAGGAAATACTGCATTCATCTCGCTAAGCATTAGGAGGAAAATAACCTAGCGCCTTGGTGTCTAATAAAAAAAAACATGAGAAACAACCAACAAAAATGCATGGCTGCTATGCACAAAATTTACCATTTTCAATTTTTTTGAATCTTCATCTGATGAGAAAACATTGATACAAAAATAACGATAAAAATGAGTGTTAAAATCAATACAATTGTAGATGCAGAGTCAGAACCAATAAATAAGCTTAAATAAATCCCCAAAAAACTAGAAAAAGCTGCAACAAGAACAGCAACGAGCAACATAGAAGAAAATCGCTTTGTAACAAGATAAGCAATCGCCCCTGGTGTAATTAACAAAGAAATTACCAAAATAATCCCCACAGCTTTTAGGGCTGCAACAATAATAAGAGAAATCATTGTTAAAAGAACATAATGGAGCACAGATACATGTAACCCTATTGCTCGTCCTTGTATTGAGTCAAAAATATACAACATAAAATCACGCCATTTTGCAGCCAAAATGAGAGTGATCATTCCAGAAATTATCGCTGTTTGCGTAATATCGAGCCAATTAACGCCTAAAAGATTACCAAAAAGAATATGATTCAAATCTAAACTACTATAAATTGTTGTCGCCAAAACAAGACCCAAGCCAAACATTGATGAAAAAACAACGCCCATGGCAGTATCCTGTTTGATCCGGCTATTGTTTCCTAAAAAACCCGTTACGACCGCACAAACCATGCCCATAACAAAAGCGCCACAAGCAATCAAAGTCATCGTTATATTTTCTTCACGCACATACTGAAACCAAGAAAATGGCAAAGCAACCAATAATGCTGCAACCCATGGTGTTATCATATAGCCAATAACAACACCCGGAAAAACTGCATGAGAAATCGCGTCTCCTAAAAGCGCCCACCCTTTCAAAATAAGAAAACACGAAAGCATCGCCATTGGAATCGAAAGAATAATGGTAATAATCATACCGTTAGTCATAAAAGCAAACTGAAAAGGAAGTAATAATTGATCAATCATAAATCAGAGCACCCTTTTTGCCGCTCTTACGCGCAAGCGCGCAGCAATAAAACCGTGTTTAGGAGCAAAAATAAAAGCTACAAGAAACAAAAGCCCTTGGAAAAGCACAACCATACCACCCGTTTGCGCATTCAAAAAATAACTCACATAAACACCCAATACACTTGTAAATGTCCCAATAAACACTGCAATCACTAAAAGATTTGCAAAACGATCACTTAAAAGATAAGCTGTTGCTCCCGGTGTCACAACAAGACAAATAACCAAAAAAGCACCCACTGTCTGCATTGCAGCAACTGTGCAAGCAGCAAGCAACGCAAAAAAGAGAATTTTTAATAATCTCACATTCAATCCAACAGCACGCGCATGATTTTCATCAAACAGAGCAACCAATAAATCTTTCCATTTTAAAAGCAATATAAAGAGAGATACAAAGCCAATAAAAGCCAACTGCATAATATCAACTGAACTGACGGCCAAAACATTCCCCAAAACAATTGTGTCAATATTAACAGCCATTGGTTTTAATGACTTTAAAAATAGGCCAAAAGCAAAAAAAGAAGAAAAAATTAAACCAATAATCGTATCCTCTTTAAGCTTTGTCCGGTTATTAAAAAATAACATTGCAGCTGCGGCTAAACCACCAGAAAAAAAAGCTCCCAACGAAAACGGTAATCCTAAAAGATAAGCTCCAGCAACCCCAGGAACAATCGAATGAGAAAGTGCATCACCGATCAATGACCATCCTTTCAACATTAAAAAAGCCGAAAGAAACGCACAAACACATCCGACTAATCCTGAAACCCACATTGCATTAACCATATATTGATAGGTAAATGGCTCAAGCAACCAAGAAGTCATAAAACATGCTCCCGCGTTTGATCATGATTAGGACATACAGTCTTTTCCCCATTTGAAAAAGCATCTTTTTCTTTTGCGTGTTGAAAATCAAAAATATGATGATGCAAAACACCATCAAAAGTTTTTTCAAGATTTTCCTTTGTAAAGACAATTTCTGTCAACCCAGAAGCTAAAACCGTTCCTTTGATTAAAACCGTTCGATCACAAAAATCAGGAATAGAGCTCAAATTGTGGGTAGAAACTAAAATTACAGCACCTTCTTCACGCAAATCTTTCAACAAAGAAATAATTTTATCTTCTGTTTTAACATCAACCCCTGTAAACGGCTCATCAAGCAAAATAACCTTTGCTTTTTGTGCCAAAGCACGAGCTAAAAAAACACGCTTCTTCTGCCCTCCAGAAAGCTCTCCAATTTGACGCTTAGCAAACTCCAACATATCAACACGCTTTAATGCAACGCGAACGGCTTCATAATCCTCTGCTCGCGCATAGCGAAAAAAATTCATATGGCCATATCGACCCATCAAAACGACATCTTCAACAAGAACAGGAAAATCCCAATCAACATCTTCGCTTTGAGGAACATAAGCAACAAGATTCTGCTTTAAAGCCTTTTCAACAGGCAAACCAAAAATACGAATTTCTCCTTTTGATGGCCGCACAAACCCCATAATAGCCTTAAATAATGTTGATTTTCCTGATCCATTAACCCCAACCAATGCTGTAATAGACCCCACGGGGCTTTGGAAATTCACTTCCCGCAATGCTGTATGTCCATTGCGGTAAGTTACTGTTGTTTCCTGAACAAATATTCCAGAATTAGTCATTGGCTTTGCGCCTCACCTGCTAAAGCATTTGCAATACGCGTACTCGTCACACGGAGCAAATCAATATAAGTAGGCACTTCACCATTTTCATCACTCAATGAATCAACATAAAGAACACCACCATATTTAGCGCCCGTTTCTCTCGCAACTTGCTTAGCGGGAGCAGGAGAAACCGTACTTTCAGAAAAAACAACATGAATATTATATTTTTTCACCATATCAACGACATGCTTAACCTGATGAGGTGTTCCCTGCTGATCAGCATTGATTGGCCATAAATAAAGCTCTTTCAAACCAAAATCACGAGCCAAATAGCTAAAAGCACCCTCACTCGTCACAAGCCAACGTTTCTCTTCTGGTAATGCTTCCAGTATGGCTCTAATTGGGTCAATGTTTGAACGAATTTTCTGTTTGTATATTTCAGCATTTTTTTTATAAATAGCCGCATTTTTAGGATCATACTTTACAAAAGCATCGCGAATATTATCCACGTAAAGCAACGCTGAGGTTGGTGACATCCAGACATGTGGATTTGGTTTCCCGCTAAAAGGTCCTTCACCAATCGCAATTGGAACAACCCCTTCTGAAACGACAACACTCGGAACATTCTTGATCCCTTGAAAAAACTTTTCAAACCAAATCTCTAAATCCAACCCATTCCAAAAGATAAGATCAGCTCCTTGAGCACGCATAAGATCACGTGGTGTAGGTTGATATTCATGAATTTCAGCGCCTGGTTTGGTAATCGACTCAACATCAGCTGCATCACCTGCTACATTACGTGCCATATCCGCAATGATTGTAAAAGTTGTCACCGCTTTAAATTTATCAGCACTCAAAGCTGAGATTGGTACTAAAAAAATTACCCCCAAAAAAACTGTGGTAAAAAAAGTCTTAAATTTCATTCATTTTCTTTCTATTGCCAATGATTTGCATTATCATTTATAAATAACAGCTAATTTAAGCCTTTGCAATAAAAGATTATTTTTCAATATGAACTTTTTAATCGTTTAAAACCGTTTTAATATTTATAATTTTGAGACCTGATCTTTCTCATAAAAACCAATAAAGAAACAATCTCATCACTTACGTTGATTGCGTAAACGCTACACAAATGCATCTTATAATAATTCCAGCAAAGAAACTCTTCACTTGACAAGACAACCATAATCAACGACGCAAATAGGCTCCCGTAGCTTTAGTAACATTTTCTATTACCTTCGAAGCCAGGTTTTCAAGATCTTCATCTGTTAAGGTTCGTTCAATAGGCTGAATAGAAACCTCAATTGCTACCGATTTTTTATCTTCACCAAGAATTGGATCCTCAAAAAGATCAAAAACTTTCACCGAATGAATAAATTGTTTATCTGCTCCCAGTGCAGCACGAACAACCTGAGAAGATTCAACTGTTTTATCAACAACAAACGCAAAATCACGTCGGACTATTTGGAAAGGTGACAGCTTTAAAGGAGGACGAGCCTTTGTTGTTTTTTTCTTCGGCACCGGAATTCGATCGAGAAAAATCTCAAAACCACACAAAGAACCACTCACATCTAATTCTTCCAATGTAGTAGGATGGAAAACACCAAAAAAACCAAGAATAATCTTCGGCCCAAGCTTTATAACACCTGAACGACCAGGGTGATACCACTCAGGTGCTCCAGTTTCAATTTGCACTTTACTGATATCCATACCACACGCTTCCAAAACAGCGAGTGCATCTGCTTTTGCAGCAAAAATATCAACCACTTTTGCATTGCCGTCCCAAAAGCGTCCCGTTCCTTCAAATCTTTCTGTGCCCCGACGAATACCAGCAGCAACACACTGCTGTTGGTCAGGAGCATCACCTTCATAAATATTTGAAACTTCAAACAAAGCAAGATCCAAGAAACCACGATCCGCATTTCTCTGTGCGGCTACAAGTAAACCAGGTAAAAGAGAGGGACGCATAACCGACATATCAATAGCTATAGGATTAACCAATTTAAGCTGAGCTTGGCCTCCTCCAAATGCTTGTGCCTGTTTTTCAGAAATAAATGACCACGTTACGGCCTCCATCATACCTCGACAAGCTAAAACCTGACGAGCAGAACGTGAACAAATTTGCGAAAATGTTAAAATATTTTCATTAACTTCTGTTATTTTGTTCAGAGGCATAGGTTCAATCTTATCCAACCCATAAATCCGCATCACTTCTTCTACCAAATCCGCCTTACCTTCAATATCATGACGCCACGTTGGCACTGTCACCGTCACAACATCTCCTGTTCCTTCAACGTGCAATCCAAGTCGTGTTAAAATTGCGATAGCTTCTTTACGTTCAATCTCTAAACTGGTTAAGCGTTTTATTTCAGAAAATGGAAAAGAAATCTGTTTTCTTTTAGGTTGCTGATAACCAATAACTTGCACTTTCGATGCTTCACCCCCACACAGGTCGAAAACCAGTTCTGTTGCAATCTCAAGTCCTGCTTCCATAAAAGATGGATCAACACCGCGTTCAAATCGATAACGCGCATCGCTTACAAGTCCTAATACACGACCCATTCGTGCAATGCTTAATGGATCCCAAAGTGCCGATTCAATAATAACGCGACGCGTCGTTTCATCACAGCCCGTTCTTTCACCACCCATGATCCCTGCAATGGCAACAACCCCTTCTTCATCTGCAATGACACAATCTTGAACTCCCAAGTTATAGATTTTACCATTTAGCGCTTGAAGCTGTTCTCCCTCATGTGCGTGACGTATTGTTAAATGTCCTTTAATCTTATCGGCATCAAAAACATGAAGTGGGCGGCCAAGATCAAAGCACATATAGTTGGTCATATCAACCAATGCATTTATCGGTCTTAATCCAATTGCTATTAAACGCTTTTGCATCCATTGCGGTGACGCACCGTTGTGCACATTGCGAACCTCACGCCAAGAAAAACCTGAACAGAATGATGTGTTTTGTGAATCACCTAATGAAAATTGTATCGCTGTCTCAAAAGAAGAAACACTGTGTGGTATCGATAATTCTTTTAAACGACCAATACCAGACGCAGCTAAATCACGAGCAATCCCGCGAACACCTGTGCAATCAGAACGATTTGGTGTTAAACCAACATCAATAATCGGATCATCTAAACCCACATAAGACGCAAATGACACTCCGACAGGTGCATCTTCTGGAAGCTCAATAATTCCATCATGTTCATCCAACAGCCCAAGCTCAGATTGTGAACACATCATACCAAAACTCTCAACACCTCGGATTTTACCCACAAGTAATGTCACATCAAGCCCAGGCACATAAGTTCCAGGCAATGCAAGAACACCAACCAAACCAGCGCGTGCATTTGGTGCTCCACAAACAACTTGTACAGGCGCATCAGATCCATTATCAACGGACAAAATCTGTAATTTATCCGCATCAGGATGTTTAATAGCCGTTAAAACTTTTGCAATCACAAAACCTGTTAAAGAAGAACGATCGTCAACATGTTCAACCTCAAGACCAATCGCTGTTAATTTATCACAAATTTCATCCAAAGATGCATCTGTCTCTAAGTGATCTTTCAACCAAGACAATGTAAATTTCATTTTAAAACCTCACACGCAAACTGTTTTAAGATCACAATTTTTTAAAACCAGAAAAAAGACTATGTATGTCAAAACAACGAAAACCATAATGACCCAACCATCGCAAATCTGCATCAAAAAAAGCGCGCAAATCAGACATGCCATATTTTAACATCGCAATACGATCCAGACCCATCCCCCAGGCAAATCCTTGATATTCATCCGGATCAAAACCAACATTCTTCAACACATGAGGATGCACCATGCCGCATCCTAAAATTTCTAACCAATCAGAACCCTCTCCAAACTTTACTTCTGAACCGGAGCGATCACATTGAATATCCACCTCCATAGACGGTTCAGTAAAAGGAAAAAAAGAAGGACGAAAACGCATCTTCACCGTCGACACTTCAAAAAATCTTTTACAAAAGGTTTCATGAAGCCACATCATGTGTGCAATAGTGGAAGCTTTATCAATCACCAATCCCTCCACTTGATGAAACATCGGTGAGTGCGTTGCATCAGAATCCATGCGATAAGTTTTTCCAGGAATAATAATGCGTATTGGTGGTTGTTGCTTTTCCATCGTACGAATTTGAACTGGAGATGTATGCGTCCGCAATAATTTTCGATTTCCTGTTTCATCTTCCTCAAAAAAGAAAGTATCGTGCATTGCACGTGCCGGATGACCTTCAGGAAAATTCAATGCCGTAAAATTATAATAATCTGTTTCAATATCAGGTCCTTCTGCGATAGCAAAACCCATATCAGCATAAATCGCTATGATCTCATCAATCACTTGAGAGATCGGGTGAATACGACCCCTCTCTATAGGAGAAGAACGAACAGGTAAAGTCACATCAACTGTTTCGCTCGCAAGCCGTAAGGTCATTGCTTGACGTTTTAAAGCTTCACACTTTTGTTCCCATAATTCTAGAATACGATTTTTTAATCCATTAAGCGCTGGCCCCATTTTGCGACGCTCGTCAGCACTCATCTTACCCAACATTTTTAATTTTTCAGAAACACTGCCTTTTTTTCCTAATGCTGCCACACGCACTCTTTCAAGTTCATGTTCATCATTTGCTGTTTCTATCGCTAAACCAATTTCCTGCTCTAAACGCTCAATATCATTCATATTTCTGCCTATTTTTTTAATAAAAAACCGCGCCAGCAATAACCAGCGCGGGATTCCGAATAAGAATGCTTGAAGAAAACGCGATGGCTATTTGGCAGCGTCTTTAAAAGCATTTGGCGTTGTATTGTTCAAATATTCTAAAGCTTTTTTTGCAGAAGCAACCAAAGCAGAAAATGCCTTGGGTTCATAAATAGCGATATCAGAAAGAACCTTACGATCAATCTCAATCCCTGCCTTGGATAAACCGTCAATAAAACGTCCGTAAGTCAAACCTTCCATACGAACAGCTGCATTGATTCGCTGAATCCACAAAGCGCGGAAAGTCCGTTTGCGATTTTTGCGATCACGGTAAGCATATTGCTTCGAACGATCAACCGCTGCTTTCGCTGCACGAATAGTATTTTTACGCCGACCGTAAAAACCCTCCGCTTGTTTAAGAACTTTTTTGTGCTTAGCATGGGCTGTAACACCCCTTTTTACACGTGCCATCTTGACAATCTCCTAAAAACCAAAAACGCGTAACTTAAAGACCATTCGGCAAATAACACTGAATGACTTTTTTAGCATCTGATTCAGACAGAACCATCGTCCCACGTGCATCACGAATGAATTTATTAGAACGTTTAATCATGCCGTGACGTTTTCCTGCAGCTGCTGCTTTAACTTTGCCTGTTGCAGTAACTTTAAACCGCTTTTTCGCGGATGACTTGGTCTTCATTTTGGGCATTTTGCTACTCCATCTTTAAAAAATCCAATCAAACTGACCAAAGCTTGATTTAGCACCTCAAACAGCCACGGCATGCCCTGCCGGGCGGCTTACTGACTCTTTTTCAATAAGCCAGGATGCATAAAATAGCAAGAGCATATCAAAAAAAAAGCGGTGCTCCATTTCCTTTAACTTCAACAAGAGGAGCAGGGATTGCATTTGTTTTTACAGCAGCCTTGCAAAGATCTGCAATAATGCATTGCATACATAGCACGTTACGCGCCTTGCAAATATAACGGCCATGCAAAATAAGCCAGTGATGTGCATGATGCAGATAACGAGGTGGAATAATTTTTACCAACTTTTTTTCAACCGCTTCTGGTGTTTTTCCTGGTGCTAAACCAAGACGATTGCCAAGACGAAAAATGTGCGTATCCACTGCCATAGTGGGCTTACCAAAAGCAACATTTAAAACAACATTAGCCGTTTTACGCCCAACACCAGGCAATGTCATAAGTGCTTCACGATTATCAGGAACTTTTCCATCATATTTATCGATTAAAAGACAGCAAAGCGCATAAACATTTCGTGCTTTAGCTCGCCAAAGACCAATTTTACGGATATGCTGAGCAATCCCTTCTTCTCCTAACGCAACCATTGTTTCTGGTCGATCGGCAAGACGAAATAATTCTCGTGTCACTTTGTTAACACCTACATCTGTTGCTTGCGCCGAAAGAACAACCGCAATTAAAAGCGTAAACGCATTCGTGTACATAAGATCACTTTCAGGAGAAGGACGTTGAATAGAAAAACGATGAAATATCTCTATAATTTCATCTTCTGTATACAATGTTCCACGTACTTTTCTTGCTGTCCGTAATGTTTTTGTTCTTTCCGTCATGACACTTTACTATTTTTTTCTAAAATTATTATTTAAGCCCGAACAAATACTCTCAATGCTTTTTAGCGCTTTGTCACAGAATTTTTTCACAAGAAAGTACCCCAATAATCACAGTATAATATTGTTTTAACATCTTAATGTAATCAATTTAGTAAAATCTATCGCATTCGCAGTGCAGCATTAAATACTCTTCCAAGAATAATCACAAATATTGCACACACATCATCATAATATTTTGTTTGGTCAATTTCCAAATCAATAATCTCAATATTCTTCCTGTTCTGATCTATTTTCATGCAGAAATTTAAACATATCACAAATACTCAATTGCAAAATAATCCTTTATCCGTTACTCTTCACAAATGAAAATTAAAAACATATATAAATGAGAGAACCGTAAACAAACCTTATCATGGTTAAAAATATGACCTCTCCTGATACAGAACAAATTGCTTATCTTAAAAAAGTATGTACGGATGATCTGGCTAAAAATTTTCCAGATTTACCTCCTATGCCCCCAGGTATTACACTATGGGCTCTCTTTGGCGAAACAGGTCATCCAATCATTTTATCTGATGAGCGTTCTATTGCTCTTGCGGGTGCCAATGAACGTGAATTGCAGCTTGTAACACTCCATTAAAGTTTTTCGAATTATTGAAACGGAGATCTATGGTTGAGCCCAATATTGATGACGCACGCAATAAATCGTTCTTATAAGAATCCTAATTTTAATTCAGTTGTTAAAACGTAAAACTTTTTTCTTTGCAAATTGCCAAAAAAATCTCATTTCTGTTACGTCTTTACTTTCTTTATTAAAAATTAACGCATTCCACATGCTCTCAATTGCTGATCATACCGTATAGACATATTTTTCATACGCTGTGCTTTCGCTGCAAGCGCTGCAGTTGGGCGCCCTCCACTACGTGCATAAGCACCATGTCCCATATGATAATTTAAATAAAGATTATATGCATCACTGGGATGCACGTTATTGCGCAAGACACTTTGACGATGATACCAAGCAACGAAATCTGCTGAATCTGAAAAATTAGTCCGTCGTGCAGAAAATTTTCCTGTAGAGTGTAAATATGCTTTCCATGAACCATCAATCGCTTGAGAATAACCATAAGCCGTTGAAAGACGCTTCCATGGAATAAAGCCAAGAAGCTTTGTACGTGGAGGACGCGCATTATGACGAAAACTTGATTCCATATTAATCGTCGCAAGAATGATAGGCATAGGAATTCCATAACGCTTTTCTGCACGTTTAGAAGCTTTCCTCCAATTATTAAAAAAACTATTTTTCTGAGCAAAAACAGCACAAGCATTATTCGTATATTTGGGAGGTTTTGTTGCACATCCTCCTAATAAAAACACAAATAATCCTAAAAACAAAAAATACCGCATCATTCCTATTCTCCTTTTTCAAAGGATAAACAAGATCATCAATACTAAGAAGTTCTTACCAATTCATAAAAGATACAATTGTAAAATTAGGAACTGCTTTATTCTTCATTTCTCAAATGCAGTGTTTGCGGCTGAATAGAAGTCATCTTTGATGTTGATAGAGGATCATGCTCTTTCAATTCAACAGCCTCAATACGATGAGCTCGCTTCATAATTTTAGAAGATGATATTAAAATTGCTTCAATATCCTCACCCATTTTATAAAAATGCTTTTGCAAAGCACGGACACGTGTATCCATACGACCCAAATCTTCTAAAAGTTTTGCTACTTCCAATTGAATTAAATGTGTTTGCTCACGCATCTTTGCATCTTTCATAATATTTTGAACAACTTGAACAGATAACATTAACAAAGATGGTGATACGATAATCACATGCGCTCGATTAGCTTTTTGCACCAATGGTTCAAAATCTTCATAGATTGTTGAAAAAATTGATTCTGACGGCACAAAGAGAAAGGCTGTATCATGAGTCTCTCCAGGAATTAGATATTTTTGAGCAATATCGCGAATATGAACTTCCATATCGGTGCGAAATTGGCGCTCTGCTTCTTGGCGATCTTGAGATGATGATGCTTTACGAATTGCATTCCATGCTTCCAAAGGAAATTTAGCATCAACAACAAGAGAAGGTGCTTTATTAGGCATATGAATAAGACAATCTGGACGCTTTCCATTGGAAAGAACTGCTTGAAAAACATATGCATTAGCAGGTAAAGCATCCGCAATAATGGCTTCCATTCGTCCTTGACCAAAAATCCCACGTGTTTGCTTATTGTTTAAAACAGCTTGTAATTGAACAACCTGTCCTGTAAGAGACTGAATATTACTTTGCGCTGCATCAATCACCGCTAAACGCTCTTGCAAACGTGTTAAATTTTCATAAGTTGACTTTGCTTGTGCTTGAAGATTTTGGCCTAAGTTTATTGACATTCCACTCAAGCGTTCAGAAATAGACTGATTTAATTCAGCTTGCCTTTGACCAAAAACTTCTATCATTGTCTGCATACGACCTTGCATTTCATTTTGCGTTTTTAATAATGTAGCTATTTGTATCTGCGTTTCACGAGCACGTTCAGCAACTTCATGCTCCCAAAGATCCTTTTTCCGATTGCCCCGCATAATCATAAAAAAAAGCGTACCAACTAGCAAAAGCAGAATAATTAAAAACCAAAGATATGTACCAAAAGGTGTCAAAGAAAAAAATAAATCAAACATAAAAAAACAATAGTAATTTTATTGCAACCAAGCAAACGAATCGCTTATTTAACTATTAATAGTCATAATAGTAAATTATTAGCTCGCGTGTTTATATGTCAATACAACCTTTAGTGACTTTACCTGACCCGATTTTACGTGAAATTTCAAAGCCGATTGAAGATGTTAATACATCCATCCAAAAATTGGCTGATGACATGATAGAAACGATGCGCAGTTCATTTGGTGTTGGTCTTGCAGCTATCCAAATTGGTGTTCCATTACGTATGCTAGTGATCGATATACGTATGTTAG
Organism: Bartonella sp. F02; assembly: GCF_026929975.1. Taxonomy (GTDB): domain Bacteria; phylum Pseudomonadota; class Alphaproteobacteria; order Rhizobiales; family Rhizobiaceae; genus Bartonella. The sequence continues at coordinate 186,320 of NZ_JANHOK010000001.1, read as the reverse complement.
TTGCAGACCTCTCTGATAAAGAAACACTTCAAGATTCTCTTGTTGTTATTAACCCAGAGGTTCTCTGGATTTCCGATGAACGGAGTGTTTGCCAAGAGGGATGCCTTTCTATTCCTGGTTATTTTGCAGAAGTTGAACGCCCTAAAAGCCTGCGTATTCGCTATAGAGATATTTGTGGACAACAAGTAGAAATTGATGCAGATCAATTTTTTGCGACTTGCCTACAGCATGAGATTGACCACTTAGATGGTCGCCTTTTCATAGATCATATTTCAAAAACTAAGCGTGACATGGTGATCCGGAAGTTTAAAAAACGAAATAAAATTTCAAAGGATGCAACTTTGTAATGGCATTAAGATTAAGTTTTATGGGAACGCCTGACTTTTCTGTTCCCATTTTACATGCTTTATTGGATGCAGGTCATGATATTGTAGCGGTTTATAGCCAACCTCCTCGTCCATCAGGGCGCCGTGGTCTTAAGTTAATTCCTTCTCCCGTTCAAAGTGCAGCAGAAGCAAAGTCTATTCCTGTTTTCACACCTAAAAGTCTTAAAACTACTGAAGTACAATCTCAATTCTCTGCTTTTTCTGTTGATGTTGCGGTTGTTGTCGCTTATGGGTTGCTTATTCCAAAAGCCATTCTCGACATACCACGTTTTGGTTGTTTTAATGCTCATGCTTCATTATTACCACGTTGGCGCGGTGCTGCACCTATTCAACGCGCAATCATGGCTGGTGATAAAGAAACAGGTATGATGATTATGAAAATGGACGAAGGACTTGATACAGGTCCTATCGCTTTATCTCGTTCAATTGCCATAACAGAAAATACCACAACCCATGAACTTTCAAAAAAACTGTCACATATAGGAGCAGAACTCATCGTAGAAGCTTTATCTGCCCTTGAACAAGGACATCTTAAACTTACTCCACAATCACAAGAGGGAGTAACATATGCTCAGAAAATAAAAAAAGAAGAAACCAGAATTGATTGGACAAAACCTGCAGAATTAATTCATAAACAGATTTGTGCCCTTTCTCCTTTTCCTGGTAGCTGGTGTGAAATGAATATTAGTGGAAAACAAGAACGTGTAAAAATTCTTGGAAGTCGTTTAATTACTGAGCCTTCTCTTGAGATTGGTCGACTGGAACCAGATGATTTGGTTATCCATTGTGGACAAGAACGGATCAAAATAACATCGCTTCAAAGATCTGGTGGTAAAGTTCTTGATAGCTCAACATTTTTGCGTGGAGCTAAAATTTCGGCAATTTTTTAACATGCCACGTTTTAAACTCACTCTCGAATATGATGGTTCAAATTATGCTGGATGGCAACGTCAAGCACAACTTCGCACTATACAAGGTGCTATTGAGCAAGCAATTTTTCATTTTAGTGGTCAACAATTAACCATCACGACAGCCGGTAGAACTGATGCAGGTGTCCATGCAACAGGACAAGTTGCTCATATTGATTTCTCAAAAAATTGGCCTTCTAATACTGTACGTGATGCACTTAATGCTCACTTGCGGCAACAAAATGAAGATATTTCAATTCTCAATGTACAAAACGTTCCTGAAAGCTTTGATGCACGATTTTCTGCCACTAAACGCTATTATCTTTTTAAAATTCTTAACCGTCGCTCTCCACCAGCTCTAAATGCCAAACGCGTATGGTGGGTGCCAAAACCTCTCAATGCTGAAGCAATGCATGAAGCTGCCCAAAAACTTGTAGGACGACATGACTTTACAACTTTTAGATCAGCACACTGTCAAGCCAAAAGTCCTATTCGTACTCTTGAATGCTTAGATGTACAAAGAGAAGGAGAGGAAATTCTCCTTTACGCACGTGCTCGTTCTTTTTTGCATCATCAAATCCGTTCATTTGCCGGAAGCCTCATGGAAGTTGGCATCGGACGCTGGACAATTCAAGATCTTGAAAATGCTCTCCATGCTAAAGATCGCGCACGTTGTGGAATGGTTGCTCCTCCTTCAGGTCTTTATTTAACGAAAGTTGATTATTAACTCTCCTTAAAATATTTTTTCTCTCACTTTCAAAAAAGATTATGCAAGTTTATAAAAAGCACAAATTTCTTCAAAAGCTTCTTTTGCTGTATTAACAAATGTCATTAAATTAATATCAGAAGGAGAAATTGTACCTTGCTCAGACAAATAATTAAAATTAATCAAATTGTCCCAAAATTCCCTGCCAAACATTAAAATTGGAACGCGTTCCATACGTCTTGTCTGTATTAAAGTGAGTGTTTCAAATAATTCATCCAAAGTCCCAAATCCACCAGGAAAAATAACTACTGCTTTTGCTCGCCTTAAAAAATGCATTTTGCGCATCCCTAAATAATGAAAATTAAAACACAAATGAGGCGTCACATAAGCATTAGGGACTTGCTCATGCGGTAAAATAACATTCAAACCAATCGTTGGAGCACCAACATCAGCAGCACCACGATTTCCAGCCTCCATGACACCTGGCCCTCCTCCTGTAACAATCACAAATTCACGATACTGTGTCGTAGCAGCATAACGCGAACACAAACGTGCAAACTCTCTTGCTTCATCATAATAATGCGACATTGCTCGCAAATTTTTTTCTTGTATTTCGTTTTTTGCAGCCCCTGCATCTCGCCCAGGTGCAGGAATACGTGCTCCACCAAACAATACAACGGTTGATTGAATACCGTATTCCTCAAGAGTCATTTCTGGTTTCAAAAATTCAAGACTAATCCGTTGTGAACGCAATTCAGGACGCATCATAAATTCTTGGTCTACATAAGCTAAACGATAAGTCGGCGAACGCATTTGAGGGGTATTAGATATTTTATTTTCCTGTTGTGGCACTTCTTGAGAATAAGAGAGCTCGATCGATTTTTTTTCTTTTTTTATCATTCTATTATATTTTTTCACTACACAATACTCCTACATTTTCCTCTATTCAGTTTATTGACTGTATTCTTTTCTTCGCGTAGGTCATAAATAATAAATCTTGACACCTTTAATTTTAACGGAATCTGAGCAATGCATAATCTCATACAACTTGAAACGATCATTGAAAAAGCATTCAATAATCGTGATACTGTCAATACTGCTACAAAAGGTGAAATACGTGATAGCGTTGAATATGTATTAAATCTTCTCGATAAAGGTGAAATTCGCGTAGCAGAACGACAACAGAATGGTCAATGGCATGTTCATCAATGGTTAAAAAAAGCGATTCTTCTTTCCTTTCGCCTCAACTCTACACGTATCATTACTGGTGGAGCAAGTGAATCATTTTGGTGGGATAAGGTTCCTTCAAAATTTTCTGGGTGGCAAGAAGCTGATTTTAAGCAAGCTGATTTTCGCTCAGTTCCAGGAGCCATCGTACGTCACTCTGCTTATATTGCATCCAATGTTGTCTTGATGCCATCTTTTGTTAATCTTGGCGCTTATGTAGGTGAAGGAACAATGGTTGATACATGGGCTACGGTTGGTTCTTGTGCACAAATCGGAAAACATGTTCACCTTTCTGGTGGTGTCGGCATTGGAGGAGTTTTGGAACCACTCCAAGCAAACCCAACGATCATTGAAGATCATTGTTTTATCGGTGCACGTTCCGAAGTTGTAGAAGGTTGCATTATTCGTGAAGGTGCTGTTTTAGGCATGGGTGTTTTTATTGGAAAATCAACCAAAATTATCGATCGTACAACAGGTGAAATTTTTATAGGTGAAGTTCCCGCTTATTCTGTTGTTGTCTCAGGTTCAATCCCTGGAAAACCACTTCCAAATGGTGAAGCCGGTCCTCACCTTTATTGCGCTGTTATTGTTAAACGTGTTGACCAAAAAACGAGAGAAAAGACATCTATTAATGATCTTTTGCGTGATTAAAAGAAATTTTTAAAAATCCGCAGTCTGTTCAATATCAAAACAAAAACACTTTTATTTTGACATTACTTACTCATTTTAAGCGCTTCGATAAAAGCTGACTGCGGAATTTCTACCTTTCCGAATTGCCGCATTCGTTTTTTACCTTCTTTTTGCTTTTCCAACAATTTGCGTTTACGCGTAACATCACCACCGTAACATTTAGCCGTCACATCTTTACGTAAAGCACGCACAGTTTCGCGAGCAATAATTTTACCACCAATTGCTGCTTGAATCGGAATCTGAAACATATGTTGAGGAATAAGATCTTTTAGTTTTTCGCACAATGCTCGTCCACGCTTTTCTGCTATACTACGATGCACAAGCATCGACAATGCATCAACAGACTCACCATTGACTAAAATCGACATTTTAACCAAATCACCTTCAGAATAATCAGTCATTTGATAATCGAAAGAAGCATACCCCTTTGAGATTGATTTTAAACGGTCGTAAAAATCAAAAACAACTTCATTTAAAGGCAAATCATATGTCACCATTGCACGTGCCCCAACATAGGACAAATTAACTTGCAATCCACGTCGTTCTTGGCAAAGCTCTAAAACTGCTCCAAGATAATCACTCGGTGTCATAATTGTTGCGCGAATCCATGGCTCTTCAATAGAAGAAATTTTAACAATATCCGGCATATCCGTTGGGTTATGTAATTCCTTAACAGAGCCATCATTCATATTCATACGATAAACAACAGAAGGTGCTGTCGCAATTAAATCCAAATTAAATTCACGCTCTAGTCGCTCTTGAATAATTTCAAGATGAAGAAGCCCTAAAAAGCCACAACGAAAACCAAAACCTAAAGCAGCTGATGTTTCCATTTCAAAAGAAAAACTAGCATCATTTAAACGCAATTTCCCCATAGCAGCGCGTAAATCATCAAAGTCAGCTGCATCAACTGGAAAAAGACCGCAAAAGACAACAGGCTGAGCCGGTTTAAAACCAGGTAATGCTTCTTCACAAAGACGACGTTCTTCAGTAATAGTGTCTCCAACACGTGTATCCGCGACCTCTTTAATAGAAGCTGTTATAAAACCAATCTCTCCTGGCCCTAATTCATCAACCTGAACCATTTTTGGAGTAAACACACCAACACGTTCAACCGGATATTTTGCCCCTGTACCCATCATGCGAATAGTTTGGCCTTTTTTCAACACACCATCAACGACTCGAACCAAAACAATAACGCCGAGATAAGCATCGTACCAACTATCAACCAACATCGCTTTCAAAGGTTTTTCAGCATCACCTACACGTGGAGATGGCAATTGTGTAACAATTGCTTCCAAAACATCAATAATCCCTAAACCTGTTTTTGCTGATATTTCTAATGCTTCAGACGCATCGATCCCAACCACATCTTCAATTTGTTCCTTCACACGCTCCGGTTCTGCAGCGGGAAGATCTACCTTATTGAGAACAACAACCAATTCATGAGAATTATCAATAGCCTGATAAACATTCGCCAATGTTTGTGCCTCTACCCCTTGACTTGCATCAACCACTAACAACGATCCCTCACAAGCGGCCAAAGAACGTGACACTTCATAAGCAAAATCAACGTGACCAGGTGTATCAATAAGATTGAGAATATAAATTTCACCATTTTTAGCTTTATAATGTAAACGAACAGTTTGAGCTTTAATGGTAATCCCACGTTCACGTTCAATGTCCATAGAATCAAGAACCTGATCCTTCATCTCCCGTGTATCAAGACCACCCGTCATTTGTATCAAACGATCAGCCAAGGTTGACTTCCCGTGATCAATGTGAGCCACAATGGAAAAATTACGAATGTGATTGCGATCTACTGTCATATAATGCGCTTTAGCAAAGAATAACACAAAACGCAAAGGTCAATTACATATCTCTATAAACCGTAAAAAAGTTAATGAAAAATCACCCTGATCAGAAAACTCTCTTCTCAACAATATAATCAATATTTTCAATTGTTTTCTTCGTCACTCTGTGGTGAAAATTTCAGTTGAGCAACAACAATCCCAATAAAAATAAGAAGACCTCCAAATAAAGCAGAAGAGGATAAACGCTCACCAGCCAAACGTCCAACAATCCCAGCCCAAACAGGTTCCCCTGCATAAATAAGTGTTGCACGAGTGGGTGAAATAGATTTTTGTGCCCAATTCATAGTCAATTGAATGACCGCACTCATCAATGCCAACGTTATCCCCACATTAAACCATACCCATGAAAAATCAGGAATCTTTTCACCTATCAGAGGCATAGAAAGAAATGAAAAAAGACCACAAAAAAACAACTGTATAATTGTTACACGCCGACTATCAACCTTTCTTGCAAAAAGTCCAATCAAAATGACCTCTCCAGCAATCGCTAAAGCACCTAATAAAGTGAAAATTTCACCTTTTGAAAAATTAATACCGTCCAAACCTTGTCCCGAAACGAATACAAGTCCTATAAACGAAAAAGTAATACCAATCCAACTTAACAAATGAGGTAATTTTTTTAAAAAAATCCATTGTAAAATTGGCACTATTGGCACATAAAGCGCTGTAATCAAGGCAGATTGACTACTGATAATTGTCTGAAGCCCTGCTGCCTGTAACGCATATCCAAAAAACATTCCTAAACCAATGCACAGTCCAGCAAAAACCTCATAAAGAGTTAAATTTTTCATAGAGCGACCAAAAATCATCCCCGATATGAATGCTGCAACCATAAAACGAAAACCAACAAAAAAAAGAGGACCACTATAACGTACCGCAATATGAATAATTAAAAACGTAATACCCCAAAGTATTGTTGCTGCAAATAATGCTAATTCTTGCTTACTAAATAAAGGACGTTTCACCTGTTCTATTTCAGTCATGAAAAGCTCCATTCTTAAATTCATTTCACATTATTTTACGAAACAATAAGTGTTCCTGCTCCATGTTCCGTAAAAAGTTCAAGTAAAACAGAATGAGGAGCCTTGCCATTCAGGATAACAACACCTTCTACGCCAGTTTGAATTGCTTCAATACACGTTTCTACTTTTGGAATCATTCCTCCGGTAATTGTTCCATTTTTGATAAGATTTTTAGCTTCAGTAATTGTTAATTCCTTTAAAATCCTACCTTCTTGATCCAATACACCAGGAACATCCGTCAAAAACAAAAGACGTTTAGCTTCTACTGCACCAGCAATAGCTCCAGCAAAAACATCAGCATTAATATTATAGGTTTGACCATCACGTCCGGGCGCAACAGGAGCAATAACAGGGATCATTTCAGAACACGCTAACAGATCCAATAATGTTCGATCAATTTCAACAGGCTCACCAACAAAACCCAAATCTAGCACACGTTCAATATTTGAATCAGGATCTATCGTTGTTTTATAGGCTTTTTCGGCAAAAACCATATTGCCATCCTTGCCACAAAGTCCTATTGCCCACTCACCTTCAGCATTAATGAGAGCAACAATTTCTTTATTAATGGAACCTGCCAAAACCATCTCAACTACTTCAACGATTTTTTCATCCGTCACACGTAAACCATTTTCAAATCGCGATTCAATTCCCATTTTCATTAAAATCTCAGCAATTTGAGGCCCCCCACCATGCACAACAATAGGATTAATCCCTGATTGTTTTAGCAAAGCAATATCTCGCGCAAACGCCTTCCCTAAAGCAGGATCACCCATAGCATGCCCGCCATATTTTACAACAACGGTTTCATTTTCATATTTTTGCATATAAGGTAAAGCAGACGACAGAAACTCCGCTTGTTGTTCAAAAGCATCTACAGCAACGTTTTCAACATTATCCATCAAAAGAATCTCCTCATCATTTTTACCTTCTCTTAATGGAAGTGAGAAAAAGCGCACGTAAATTTTAAATCAATTTTTCGATTATTTACTTTATTGAAAAGTATCACGAGATTCATTAAGAGCAACCTCCCCAACAACACTTAACACAAAAAAGTTCACCGAAATAGATGTGCAAAATGCTATTATCTTATAATTTTATGTCTAAAAATGAACAGAATAATCCAAAAAACTTTTCAGAAAACCATTATAATAACGAATGAATCTCAATCTCTCTATTAACTGTGACATACTCCATAATAAAACTCTTCACAACAATACAGTTATATATGACCCGTTATTTTGTGAAATAAATTATAAAAAAATACAATATTTAGATAAGAAGATAATCATTGCACAAAGAAACATAATAGTTCAATTGTGCACAATGGCTATATTTTTATAGACAAAAAAACTACTTCACAAAACTCATAGCTCTGAAAATTTCTATAAAAGTGATTTTTTTTATTTTTCAACTCAATGATAACTGATGACTCTTTCTTCAGAAAAGCGCATCAGAAAATATACATCTTATATCTTTTTCTTAACAAGACTTCTCACACACCGCAACCTCCTTCAAAAAAAGTATTATTTTTTGAAGTAACAGCTGCTAAATATTCAACAGAACAAGAATATGATAAACGTATTTTATTGATCATTTTTTATTTTTATAAAAAAATTCACAATATTCATCTTTTAAACACGTATTTCTGAGTTTGTTTTTTAATTTTGACCAGCAATATTTTCAAAAAACTCTTTCATACGCGCAAAAAACCCATGTGACTGTGGAGAATTTTCATGGTTTGAAAGTTTATCAAACTTTTGCAATAGTTCACGCTGCTCTTGCGTCAAATTCTGTGGTGTTTCAATCGTAATATGAATATAAAGATCACCTCTTGCTTGTTGACGCAATATAGTCATCCCTCTACCCTTCAAACGAAACTGATGCCCATTTTGAGTTCCTTCTGGTACTTTAACACGAACCTTAACACCCTCAAGATCAGAAACTTCAAATTCACCTCCTAAAGCAGCCGTAATCATCGAAATAGGAACACGACAATGAAGATCTGCACCATCTCGCTGAAAAAACTCATGCGGCTTAATAGAAAGGAAAATATAAAGATCTCCAGAAGGCCCTCCACGAATACCTGCATCGCCTTCACCAGAAAGACGAATACGTGTACCATCTTCAATCCCTGCTGGAATACTCACTCGTAGAGAACGACTTTCTTCAACTCGTCCTTTACCGTGACATTTCAGACACGGATCTGTAATCATTTCTCCTCGCCCGTGACACCTCGAACATGTTCTTTCAATAGAAAAAAAACCTTGAGCCGTACGAACACGTCCAGATCCGTGACACGTACCACATGTTTGTGGTTTTGATCCTTTTTTCGCACCCGATCCTTCACATCCATCACACATAATAGAACTCGGAATATTAATTTGCGCGGATTTTCCTGCAAAAGCCTCTTCCAAAGTTACTTCCATGTTATAGCTTAAATCTGTTCCACGTTCACGACCATCACTGCGCTTTCTATGTCCACCTCCCATAATGTCGCCAAAAAAATCTTCAAAAATATCAGCAAATCCACCGCTTGCAGCAAATCCATTAAATGGATTTGCCCCTTCGCGACCACCATTCTCAAATGCCGCATGACCAAATCGATCGTAAGCAGCACGCTTTTGAGGATCTTTAAGAACCTCATAAGCCTCGCCAATTTCTTTAAATTTTCGTTCTGCTTCTTTATCACCCGCATTACGATCAGGGTGATATTGCATCGCCAACTTACGAAATGCAGACTTTAGCGTCTTATCATTACAATCACGGGTTACGCCAAGAATTTCATAATAATCAATCTTCATCATGTATTCCTGATAATTTTTTTGTTATCTTTTTCATATTTCAAGATAACACTTGTTTTCAAGTTTATGCTTTTTAGTTGAGAGAGACAATGTCTTTCAAACAATAAAGCCCAGCCTTATTTTCAAAGGCCGGGTTTATATTGAGTCAACACATATTTTTCAACTATTTATTTTTATCATTAACTTCTTCAAAATCAGCATCAACAACATCATCATTTTTTGTATCTGCTTCAGGATTTTCCTTTGCTGCAGCTTCAGAAGCTTCATACATCGCTTGCCCAAGCTTCATACTAACTTCTGCTAATTTCTGCATTTTTGTTTTGATTTCTTCGACATCACCACTTTCAAGCGACGCTTTCAAATCAGCTACAGCCGATTCAATCTGAGATTTTTCATCAGCAGATACTTTATCACCGTAATCAGTCAAAGACTTTTCAGTTGAATGGATAAGAGATTCTGCTTGATTTTTAATTTCAACACTTTCACGACGCTTTTTGTCTTCAGCAGCGTGTGTCTCAGCATCTTTAACCATCTGTTCAATATCAGCATCACTCAAACCACCTGATGCTTGAATACGAATCTGATGTTCTTTACCCGTTCCTTTATCTTTGGCAGAAACATTCACAATACCGTTTGCATCAATATCAAAGGTAACTTCAATCTGAGGAACACCACGTGGCGCTGGTGGAATACCAACAAGATCAAATTGCGCTAATAATTTATTATCATTAGCCATTTCACGTTCACCCTGAAAAACGCGAATTGTCACTGCATTTTGATTATCGTCAGCTGTTGAAAAAGTTTGTGATTTTTTGGTTGGAATAGTCGTATTGCGTTCAATTAAACGTGTAAACACTCCTCCTAATGTTTCAATACCTAAAGACAAAGGCGTTACATCCAAGAGCAACACATCTTTCACATCGCCTTGTAATACACCTCCTTGAATAGCTGCTCCCATAGCAACAACTTCATCCGGATTAACACCTTTGTGAGGATCTTTTCCAAAGAAGCTTTGTACCACTTCTTGAATTTTAGGCATACGGGTCATACCCCCTACCAAAACAACCTCATCAATTTCACCAGCATTCAACCCTGCATCTTTTAATGCAGCCTTGCAAGGCTCGATCGTGCGCCGAACCAAATCATCAACTAAAGATTCAAACTTTGCCCGAGTTAACTTCATTGCTAAGTGCTTAGGACCTGACTGATCAGCAGTAATAAATGGCAAATTAATTTCTGTTTGCTGTGAAGAAGAAAGCTCAATTTTGGCTTTTTCAGCAGCTTCTTTTAAGCGCTGCAATGCCAATTTATCATTTTTCAGATCAATTCCTTGTTCTTTCTTGAATTCATCCGCAAAATAGCTCACTAACCGCATATCAAAGTCTTCTCCACCTAGGAAAGTATCTCCATTGGTTGATTTAACTTCAAAAACACCATCTCCAATTTCAAGAACAGAAATATCAAATGTACCACCACCAAGATCGTAAACAGCGATGGTTTTTCCATCTTTTTTATCCAAACCATACGCCAAGGCAGCAGCCGTAGGCTCATTAATGATCCGTAAAACTTCAAGCCCAGCAATTTTACCAGCATCTTTTGTCGCTTGACGTTGAGCATCATTGAAATAAGCAGGAACAGTAATAACTGCTTGTTCAACTTTTTCACCAAGATAAGATTCTGCAGTTTCTTTCATTTTTTGTAAAGTCATTGCAGAAATTTGTGATGGAGAATATTTTTTACCGCCTTCTTCAATCCATGCATCGCCATTGTCACCTTTCACAATTTTATAAGGAACAAGAGCTTTATCTTTTTCAACCATAGGATCATCAAAGCGGCGTCCAATAAGACGTTTAACCGCAAAAATTGTTCCTTCAGGATTTGTCACAGCTTGCCGTTTAGCAGGTTGTCCAACAAGACGTTCACCACTATCGGTAAAGGCAACAACAGAAGGCGTTGTTCGAGCCCCTTCTGAATTTTCAATGACCTTCGCTTGTTTACCATCCATCACAGAAACACAAGAGTTGGTCGTCCCCAAATCAATACCAATTACTTTTGCCATATCTTAAATCTCCATTCAGCAAGCTATCTCAACCTTTATCAAGCATTTTCTCAAGACAGCTCCTATCACATTCAAAGCTAACTTCATTCAAAATTTATTATACAAACAATAAATCAACAGCCATAACAGACCTACTGTTTGGTATATAAGAACAGCTTTTTATCCCTACAAGAGAACAATGAAAGAAACATTTTTAAAAAAATTCTTTAAAAAATAGCACTGTTACTCTTCACAATCCTGCAAAGCATTTCTTCTACAGCAAGTACAGGCATAATAGCAAATTATTTCTTCAGTTTTCATCAAAATTTCAATGCGCTACGTAGTTTAAAGAAATAAAAATATCTACTTTTTTAGCTTTCGATATTTATCTGTTACAATAATACAAAATATCTCGTTAAAAATTCTTCTAAAAATTTTTATTAGGTTATTTCCCAAAAATATTACACCGTATCACACTTTAAGCAGCAAATATTTTTCTTATCAGCGATTAATATAACTTCTATATTCACCACTTATACCACTCAATTAAGATTTTCGAAATTTTAAGAGGATAGTATCGAAAAATCTACTTCAACGAGTTAAAAACTCACTGTTATCTTTTATAAAAGATACTTTGGACACAACTGCTCAATTATTCATACTAATATACATCTCTGTTTTGAAATATATAAATAAATGATTTTGTTCTATAGTCTTATTTAGTCACTCTACCGTAAAAATACTGCATCCGCACAATCTTTTTATTTTATATCTGAATCAATATAATTTAGAAATATCTTCTTTTATTTTAAGAAAAATTTCTGCTAAAAATAAAAGAATATGAACTTAATGAATAAGGATACATCAATTATGACCTTCATTGCCAAAAGAACAAAAAAAATTATGTTCACCTATATTGCCTATGCGCAATATTTACTTAAAACAATTATCACAGGCATCTTATGTACTCTTATTTTCACTTTTACAGCGTTACCTGCAATTGCCCATCAATATCAACTTGGTAATCTAGAAATTATTCATCCTTGGACGCGTGAAACACCTAAAGGCGCAAAAGTTGGAAGTGGTTATCTTTATATCATTAACCATGGAAATACCCCTGACCGATTGATTGCTGTTTCAGTAGAAGGAGTACAAGAAACAGAAATTCATTCTATGGCTGTTGTGAATGATATTATGAAAATGGAAAAAATGTCTAATGGCATCGAAATTCCAGGAAATGGTGAAATCACCCTAAAACCCGGTGGAAATCATATTATGTTTATGGGACTTTCAAAACCTCTCCAACAAGGTGATAAACTCACTGCAAAATTAATATTCGAAAAAGCAGGTACAATTGAAGTTGATTTTTGCGTAGATGCTATAATAGGAGCACACTCTCATAAATAAATTTATGACTTTGTTACATTCAATCAATTTTTTTAAAAATAAGAAGCACAATAAAGACTTATACTGCTTCTTATTTTCTAGAGAAAAGAAAAATTCTCCAATACACATCTTCCTTAACACAAAAATATGTATTAATTTAATCACGCTTCACTAATTTCAGGAATACGCAAAACCTGTCCAGGATAAATCTTATCAGGCGACTTTAACATCGGTTTATTCGCTTCAAAAATAATATTATTTTTATCGCCCTGTCCTTTCCCATAAACTTTTTCGGCAATTTTCCAAAGATTATCACCCGTTTTAACTTCATAAAAACGAGAATCTTTTTCTAAAATATTATTTTCAACCTTTAACTGATTAACATCAACAGAAGAAATGCCGTGCGAATTACCAACCGCTAAAATTACTTTTTCAAGTGTCTCTTTATCTTTAACTGCACCACTTAAAACAGCTTTACCGTCTTCAACGTGAATATCCATTTTTTTTGTGTCAAGGTCAAAATTATTAAGTACCGTTTTAAGATCTTTTCCTTTCAATTCATGGTCACCAACACCAAGTTTATCACCAACTGTTTTAATGAAATTAAAAAATCCCATTATAATTTTCCTTTCATACAATAAAAAGCTCATCCTTCGCTTAATCTATTATCATAATATTTTCTTTTATTCTTAAAACAGATAGGTCAGTTTTATAAACTTCAACGATTGAAAATAGTACGGCCTACTCCCTATAATTATTCACTGTAAATAGGAGTAAATTTTTATGAAACCACATTGAAATATTTTTTTCTAAACGAAAGGATCTTCAACAAAGATAAAAGCATTATACAATTGCAAAGAAAAACAGCTATCAGCATAAAAAGAAAAGGTTTTTTACTCTGTTACAATTTGTATTATATTTGTTTTGCAAAAAAAATGTGAACTCCCATATAAATAGCGTGGGCGATTTGCTGCCACAGCAATAGAAAGGTCTAAGAAGCTATGAAGGATAATCCAACAATCACTCAAACGATTGTACTTGTTGATGATGACCGTAATATTTTGACATCCTTATCTTTCGCACTCGAAACAGAAGGTTATCGAGTTGAAAGTTATACGGATGGAGCATCTGCGCTTAAAGGGTTGACGCTTCATCCCCCGCATTTAGCTATTTTTGATATTAAAATGCCGAGAATGGATGGTATGGAACTTTTACGTCGATTGCGTCAAAAATCTGATATTCCCGTCATCTTTCTTACCTCTAGAGATGATGAAATTGATGAACTTTTTGGTCTAAAAATGGGAGCAGATGATTTTATTACTAAACCCTTCTCTCAACGTCTTCTCATTGAGCGTGTGAAAGCCATTTTGCGCCGTTCAAACGCTCGAAGCCAACCGCTTTCAACAGGAACCTCACCCATCTCCTCTCTCAAACGTGGAGACCTTGTGATGGATCAAGAACGCCACACCTGTACATGGAAAGATAAACCTGTTATCTTAACAGTGACAGAATTTTTGATTCTGCAAACCTTAGCGCAACGTCCAGGTGTTGTGAAAAGTCGTGATGCTTTAATGGATGCAGCTTATAACGATCAAGTGTATGTAGACGATCGCACCATTGATAGTCACATTAAGCGTTTACGTAAAAAGTTTAAACAAGTGGATGACGATTTTGCAATGATTGAGACACTTTATGGAGTAGGTTATCGCTTTCATGAAGTGTAAAGTTATTTTGTCGTAAGAGTTTGAACGGCGATCATTAATGACGAAACATACTCAACTAAAAGCTCTACCACACAGAATACCAAATGATATCTCGTCGACACGACTCTCCACATTAACACATTTACGTTTTCGAGCGCGGCGTTTATTTAGACAATTATTTTTTTCCAGTCTTACACGCCGCATCGTTATTTTGAACCTCGCTGCACTTGGTGTTCTGGTTACAAGTATTTTGTACCTTAATCAATTTCGTGATGGCTTAATAGAAGCAAAAATTGAAAGCTTACGCACTCAAGGAAAAATTATTGCGGGTGCCATTGCCGCTTCTGCAACGATCGATACAAATTCTATTTTGATTGATCCTCAAAAACTTTTAGAATTACAAGCTGGAGAAAGTGTTACACCCGCACCTCAATCGACAGATACTTGGGATTTCCCTATTAATCCTGAGCAAGTTGCACCACTTTTACGCCGTCTCATTACACCCAAAACAACAAGAGCTCGTATTTATGATCGTGATGCTACATTACTTCTTGACTCACGCGTTCTTTATTCCAGTGGTGAAATTTTTAGCTACGATTTACCACCAATCGAAACACAAAAAAATCTATGGGAACGTCTCTATTCATGGTTTTCACAAACACTCTATGGCAATGGTCTCGTTCTTGATAGAGAACAAACTAAAGGAAATGGCGCTGTTTATCCAGAGGTTTACAGAGCACTGAATGGTTCTTCTGCAACCGCCAAACGGCGAAATAGACAAGGCCAATTAATTGTTTCTGTTGCCGTTCCTGTTCAACGTTATCGTGCAGTTGTAGGTGCTCTTCTTCTTTCAACCATCGGTTCAGACATCGACAATATTGTAAAAGGCGAAAGACTTGTTATTTTCAAAGTTTTTGTTGTGGTTGGCAGCGTTCTTTTGGTTCTTTCTCTCTTTTTAGCACATACAATTGCTAATCCATTAAGTAGATTATCCGCCTCAGCTAATCGTGTCCGTCATGGCCATAATAAACGAGTAGAAATTCCTGATTTTTCAGCACGTGAAGATGAAATTGGGCATCTTTCAACCTCTATCCGAGATATGACTAATGCTCTTTATATGCGGATTGAAGCAATTGAACGTTTTGCAGCCGATGTAAGTCATGAATTAAAAAACCCTCTCACTTCACTACGAAGTGCTGTCGAAACACTTCCTTTGGCTAAAAATAAAGCAGCACAGCTAAAGTTATTTGAAATCATCCAACATGATGTTCGTCGTCTTGATCGCTTAATTACTGATATTTCAGATGCTTCACGACTAGATGCAGAACTTGCCCGTGAAACAGCTCAAATCGTTGATTTGGGATCGCTTCTAAAAAATCTCACTTATGCAATTCGTGAAGTCTATCGCAATAAGCAAAATATTGATATCAGTCTTGATATTATCCCGCGTCTTCATGATAAACCTTATCTTGTTTTAGGTCATGAATTACGTCTAGGCCAAGTTATTTCTAATATCATTGAAAATGCACGTTCATTCATTCCACATAAAAATGGTAAAATTTATATTAAGATGAAAAGTAATACTTCAATTCTCATTTTAACAATTGAAGATAATGGTCCCGGTATTCGCTCAGAAAATATCGATCATATTTTTGAACGTTTTTATACCGACCGACCGACCGAAGATGCATTTGGACAAAACTCAGGACTTGGTCTTTCAATTAGTCGGCAAATTATTGAAGCCCATAATGGAACCCTCACCGCTGAAAATATTATTGATCCCTCACTTACAGACAGTAAAAGTGGTGCACGATTTATCATTACGCTTCCTCTCGTTCAATAAATTACTTACTCAAAATAAAAAAATACCCCAACAGCCCTCTTTTAGCCACTCTTTATCAGCATTATTCTTTGTCTTTGGAGCTATGCGGCTCATTTATAAGCTGGACACACTGTTATATTCATAATATTATGAGATCTATAAGGAATTGTCATGTTACGTTTATTTAGCGCTATTAAAATTCCTCAACAAACAACAGAGTTGCTTATATCTCTCCAAAATGGGTTACCAAAAGCGCAATGGATTAATCCAAGAAACTTTCATATTACTTTATCTTTTTTTGGTAACGTTGAGGACTCTATGGTTGATGAACTTACTCATGCTTTAAGCACCATAAAATGTCCTTCTTTTTCTCTACATTTAAATGGATTTGATGTTTTCAGATCAGAAAATAAACCTCATTCTCTTGTTGTTCGCATTGCACCCTGTGCAGAACTGAATTTTTTACACGAAAAAATACGGTCTATTCAAAATCAATTAGGGTTAACTCTTGATCCAAAACAATTTACTCCGCATATCACTCTTGCGCGATTACTCGACATAAAATCAGAGGATCTTTCTTCTTACTTGTCTTTTCAAGGAGATTTTTCTTTTCCATCTTTCAAAATTGATCAATTTGTTTTAT
This sequence comes from Bartonella sp. F02, assembly GCF_026929975.1. GTDB lineage: Bacteria > Pseudomonadota > Alphaproteobacteria > Rhizobiales > Rhizobiaceae > Bartonella. The sequence goes on along the minus strand of NZ_JANHOK010000001.1, from coordinate 169,111 downwards.
TTTTGTCAGAGAAACCCTCAAGTGATGCACCTTATATTGTAAAAGGCATCTGGTCACTTCAAATCTAAAAAGCATCTTACTGAAAATCACACGAGAGAACGATTGAGTAAGATGCTTTAGTATAATAATGAATATCGCATTTTCATGCTAGAAGAATTGTTATCACAGATTTACTCTGTATCAGATTCAAGAGAAATTTCCTTTGATCCTCCTTTCGCGACACCAACAACCGCTGGACGCAAAACACGTTCGCCAATAATATAACCAGCCTGAACAACTTGCTGAACAGTGTTATCTGGAACATCAGGATTAGGAATTTCAAACATAGCCTGGTGAAAATGTGGATCAAACTTTTGACCTTCTGGATCAATTTTCTTTACACCATGGCGTTCTAAAGCAGTCATCATTGCACGCTCAGTCATTTCAACGCCTTCAGCCAACATTTTCAAACCTGCATCATTTTCGCGTGCTCCCTCTGGAATAGCTTCCAAAGCACGATTAAGATTATCAGAAACAGACAACATATCCCGGGCAAAATTTGCAATCGAATAAGCTCTTGCATCAGCAACATCCCGAGCAGTACGACGTCGAAGATTTTCCATATCTGCTGCAAAGCGCAAAAGCTGATCTTTCAACTCTTTATTTTCATTTTGCAGCGCAAGTAAAGGATCATTAGATTCACTTTTTTCATCTTCAACATCTGCACAAACTTCTGCTTTATTCATTTTCAAAAACTCATCGGCAGCTCGTTTTAATGTATCACGATCAGCTGGATTTTTTAAATCGCGATTTTCTAACACAGCATCTGCAACTTTATTTTTTTCGTCAGACATAAAAGTTTTATTCCTTCATAAGATTTACCATTCTCGATATCGAAGTTCTATGAACAAAAATCAAGAATTATTTATGCATCTTAACACAATGAATACTATAATAAAAATATGCAACTACATTAACGCAATAATTGAGACACAAGCTGAGCCGTATAATCAACCATAGGTACGATTCTTGCATAATTCAATCGAGTTGATCCAATAACACCCAAAGCACCAACAACTCTTTGTTGTGAATCACAGTAAGGTGCTACAACTAAAGAAGAATCATAAAGTGAAAACAACTTATTTTCTGAACCAATAAAAATACGAACTCCCGAACCTTCATCAGTCAAATCAAGTAATTTCACCATACTCTCGCGCGTTTCAAGATCATCAAGCAAATGCCGCAGCCGCTCTAAATCTTTTTCTGCTCTTACATCTTCAAGCAAATTGCTCCGTCCATGAACAATAAGATGTATTTTATGATTAACACCTTCTTTTTCCCACAGAGCTAACCCAGTTTCTATGAGATGATGAGATAATTGATCAAGTGCATCCCGTGTTTGAACACACAAACGAGCGAGCTCTACCTTTGCCTCACCGAGAGTACGTCCTTGAATATGAGCATTAAGAAAATTTGTGGCTTCCGTCAATTGTGTATGCGTAATACCTTCCGGTAAATGAACAATGCGATTTTCAACCTCACCTGTTTCTGTCACTAAAACTGCAAGAACATGTTCTTCATCAAGACGAACAAACTCAATATGCTTCAATGTTCCTTCCTGTCTCATTGCTAAAACTAATCCCGCTCCGCGTGAAAGACCTGAAAGAATTTGGCTTGCTTGAACAAGAAAATGCTCAATAGATTGCGCATGACCTGCTTCTTTAACTTGAGTTTCAATAGTTTCACGCTCCTCGGTTGGCAAATCATTCACTTCCATAAATGTATCAACAAAAAAACGTAAACCTAATTGTGTTGGCATTCGCCCTGCAGATATATGAGGAGCATAAATCAGACCCAAATGTTCAAGATCACTCATAACATTACGGATAGTTGCAGGCGATAAAGTTTGTTGTAAAAGCCGCGAAAGATTACGTGAACCAACGGGCTCACCATCACTAAGATAAGACTCAACGATATGGCGAAAAATATCGCGCGAACGTTTATCAAGATATTTTAAATCATCATCAATAGATTGGTGCTTCATCACAATTATTTCATTATTTCAAAGACATTTTTTCTTATATAAGTTGTATAAAAATTTGGTCAAATAATCTAAAGCAGTATATAAAGTATATCACATAATTTAGCGTAAAAATACCATCATTAAAAATGCTTGGAAATTCTGCATAGTTGTTTAATCCCTATTTTCATAAAAAAACAATTAAATAAAATAACAATAAATGTGTACAAATATTGTTTCTCATAAAAAATAGATATTCTCACATTTTACGATTTATTCAATAAACTTTAAATCCTGTTTATAATACCTCTACGACAAAATTTTAAAATCACATTTTTGAAATTTTTTGCAATATCTATAAATGCACTCCTTGTATCTTAACTATGATAAAAAACTCATACAAACCCAAAAAGAAATTTTATTATTCAAGTATTACGCTGCTTTTGTGGAAATTGAAACAATAACTAAAATAAAAGCTTTCGAATGATTTTATATTTGCTACTCTATTAGAACTTGCAAAAATTATTGTCGAGTTTGTCTATTTTACAAAATAAATTCTTAATCAAAAAATCATTGATCCTTCAATTCAGGAGAAATACCCATGAGAAGTATTACACCTAAAAAACTCGTCATTGCGACACATAATGCCGGCAAGTTGCATGAAATTACCACATTGCTCACTCCTTTTAGTTTAGAACTGCAATCCGCAAAAGAACTTGGTTTACCCGAACCAAAAGAAACAGGAACAACATTTGAAGAAAATGCCTATATTAAAGCTTTTTCTGCTGCAAAAGCTACAGAACTTCCCGCTTTATCCGATGATTCTGGTTTAGAAATTGATGCTCTAGGTGGTGCACCAGGCGTTTATACAGCTGATTGGGCTATACAATCTGATGGGACACGTAATTTTTCAAAAGCAATGCAAAAAATAGAAGATGAATTCCAAAAAATTGGATCTCTTGAAAAAGACCAACGTAAAGGTCGATTTATATCAGTAATCTGCATTGCATGGCCTGATGGTTATGCAGATTATTTTCATGGTAGCGTTGAAGGAACATTAATTTGGCCACCACGAGGAAATCAAGGTTTTGGCTTTGATCCAATTTTTTTACCAAATGGATATGAAAAAACTTTTGGAGAAATGTCAACAGAGCAAAAACATGGTTGGAAACTTAACGAAACAAATCCTCTTTCACATAGAGCACGCGCTTTCAAACTTTTAGCCGAAAATCTTTTGGTGTCTCATGCCTAAACCTTTTGGTATTTACATTCATTGGCCTTTTTGTGCGAGCAAATGCCCCTACTGTGATTTTAATTCACATGTTCGCGTTAATGAAGTCGATCAACCTCGTTTTGTAGCTGCCTTTGTGCGTGAAATGGAAACACAATATAACGAAATAGGCCCACGTCATATTACAAGTATTTTTATTGGCGGTGGAACCCCTTCTCTTATGGCACCTCAAACCGTTGATACTTTATTACAAACTGTTGCAAAAAACTGGACAGTCGACGATAAAACTGAAATCACACTAGAAGCCAATCCTTCTAGCGTCGAAGCAGGACGCTTTCACGGTTACCGTGCAGCAGGTGTTAATCGTTTATCTTTAGGTGTCCAAGCACTCAATGATCAAGCCCTCAAACAGCTTGGTCGTCGACATAATGTCAAAGAAGCTTTGCATGCAATTACTTTAGCCCGTGAAATTTTTTCACGTTTATCCTTCGACCTCATCTACGCTCGTCCCGAGCAAACACTCAAGCAGTGGAAATGCGAACTTTTACAAGCCATTGATTTAGCAGCAGATCATCTTTCTTTGTATCAACTTACCATTGAAGAAGGAACTGCATTTAAACGTCTTCATACGAAAGGAAAACTCGTTCTTCCTGTATCAGAACTTGCCGCAGACCTATATAATCTTACACAAGAAATAACCACTCTGCATGGTCTTCCAGCCTATGAAATTTCAAACCATGCAATCCCTGGCGCTGAATCACGTCATAATCTTCTTTATTGGCGTTATCATGAATATGCAGGTTTTGGTCCCGGTGCACATGGGCGTTTTATAAAGTACTTATCAAAAAATTCTTCCACTTCTGCAGAAATATCCTCCTTCAACAACATTGAAAACCAAGAACGCTCTGTCACAATGAATAAAAAACATCCTGAACAATGGCTTGAATTGGTAGAAACAACCGGTCATGGCTGTGTTGAGACAGAAGAATTAACTCAAGAACAACAAGCCAATGAAATGTTAATTATGAGCTTACGTCTTTCAGAAGGATTAGACCTTTTGCGTTATGAAGCTTTAAATCCTAAAGGTCTACCTCATAAAAAACTCATGGATTTACAGCAACAAGGCCTCGTGGAAATGGTCGGCAATCAGCGCTTAAAAGCGACAAAGACAGGACGTATAATCCTCGATCATATCATCCAACAATTAGCAAACTAAAATTTTCATAGTTTTCGCCAACTCTACTTAATCAGACACACTCGTATTTTAAGCAAAAAAATCAACAATAAAGCGTTCATAAATGGCAGTAAGTTTTTCCATTGCATCAAGCGTCACACACTCATCCACCATATGCATTGTTTGCCCTGGTAAACCAAATTCAACAACAGGACAATAATCTTTTATAAACCGCGCATCTGAAGTTCCTCCAGAAGTTGAACGCTCTGGTATCTTTCCTGTTACGCTTTTAATAGCATTTGATAACGTTTCAACCAACTGATCATTTTTGGTTAAAAACACACTTCCTGCTCCTTGTATCCATTCAAGCTTATAATATGGCAATTGATCATTGCTATTTTTAGGTTGCACAGAAGAAAGGCGATTTTCAATTTCAGTTATGAGTGTTTCTTTTGTCCAAAGATCATTATAACGAATATTAAAACGGATCATTGTTTGTGCTGGAATAATATTCACAGCAGAATTTCCCGTATCAATAGTCGTTAATTCTAAATTACTTGCTTGAAAATTCTCTGTTCCTTTATCCAAAGCAGTCTGAGTTAACGCCTGAATAAGCTTACTCGCTAAAGGCAACGGATTGGCTGCCCTTTCGGGAAAAGCAACATGACCTTGGTGCCCTTTAACTGTAATAACTCCAGAAATTGATCCTCGACGACCAATTTTTATGACATCACCAACTTCTTTCACACTTGTTGGTTCACCAACAATAGCTGCATCCCACTTTGCACCTTTTTTGACTGCCCATTCTAGAAGTTTTACTGTACCATTGATCGCAGGTCCCTCTTCATCACCTGTTATCAAAAAACTTACTGTTCCTTTTATTGACTGTTTTTTTAAACATCGAGTCAGGGCTGCTATAAAACAAGCAATTGCTCCCTTCATATCGACAGCACCACGCCCATACAATTTTCCTTGCTCGATCACACCTTCAAAAGGAGGATAAGTCCAGCTTTCCAATTGACCGGGTGGCACTACATCGCTATGACCTGCAAACATCAGATGAGGTCCTTCACTTCCCATCTTTGCATACAGATTTTCAACATCTTCCGTATTTTTATCCATAAAAACGGGTCTCTCAACATGAAAGCCGATCTCTTTTAAAAATTTTTCTAAAATGGATAATGCACCCGCTTCATGAGGTGTAACAGAAGGACAGCGAATAAGCGCCTGTAATAACTGTATAGGATCTGTCAAAGAAGACATAAACACTCTTTCATCAATTAGGATTTACTTTAAAATAAGGCTAGATCGGATGATAAAAAAGATAAAGTAAAATATTAAGGTTACTTACAAATACCACAAGAAAAAATAATAGTATTGAGGCTTTTTATAGCCTCAATACTCCGTGGCTATGCAAACATATAACAACACATTCAACAAAAAGTTCCAGCCAATATTATTGAATAATTTATGAATAAAAATTGGGTCATAACGCCTATATTTTTTCGTATATGTTGTGAGAAAATCATAGACTTTATCTATCATGAAAATTAATTGCTTGCAGTGTGTGACCGTTTTTTTTCAACCAAGCTCGATATGTTTTACTCCCAGGATACAATTTTTCACAAAGAGTCCAAAATCTTATTCCATGATTCATCTCAATGAGATGAGCTATCTCATGTGCAACAACATATTCAATGATTTCCTTTGGTGCCATAATAAGACGCCATGAAAAAGACAAGCGTCCATCAACCGAACATGATCCCCAACGGCTCTTCGTATCTTTATAACGGACCGATTTAACCTCGCGTTCTACTTTTTGTGCATAATGTGTTACTAATGGAGTAATAATAATTTCAGCTTGCTTTTTTAAAACATCAGCAACACGCCTTGGAAGATGTTCGGCTCGACTATAGATAACAATTTTTGGTTCTTGTGTTGTATCACCTTCAATAATTTCAAAAACGCCACGTCCTTCTTTACGCGTTATAGTGTGCGCAATACCCAACAAAGGAATTTTCACTCCTTCTTTAATAGAATAATTTTCACGCGAAAGCTGTGACTCAATCCAAGTCCGATGTTTATCTATGAAACGCTCAACAGTACATAGATTGATTGCAGGTGGTATTGTTAAAAAAACTTTCTGCGTCCTTACATCAATGCGTAAAGTAAAGCGGCGCGCATATGCGTATTCTCGGACATGTAAAGGGATAACACGACCAGAAAAAATTAAATCTTTCTCATAAATGGTCATCAATCATTTTCTTTATAAAGAATAAGAATTTAACTTTTATTCTTGCATTGATTTGGTATTCATTCGCTCAATCGATAACATAAGTATTTTTTCAAGACACTCCAAATCTTGCAGACGTGACACTCCATGATCTGCATCGCGAATAAGAGTCAATGTTACATCGTGTAAAGGCAAATGCTCAAGCAAAGTCAACGTATGTTGATAAGGAACCTCCTCATCTTTCATTCCTTGCAAAATATGAATTGGACATTCAATACCGATACGTCCCCTCATAATGCGATTATTTTTCCCATCTTCAATCAATGCTTTTGTAAAAGGAACCATCTCACCAACCATAGGTCGATTAACGTAACCTTTTTCTACCAACATCTTTCTTTCTTCTATGTCTAAAATCGGTTCTAATAAAGTCTGTGTAAAGTCAGGTGCCGGTGCAATGAGTACCATACCAGCAATCGGTTTATTTTTTTGTGCAAGCATCATGGCAAGCCTCAAAGCAATCCACCCACCCATAGAAAAACCAACCAAAATTTGCGGTCCCTCACAATAATTTTCAAAGACTGCTAAACTTTCCTGTACCCAGCGAGAAATTGTCCCTTGAAAAAAATCACCTTCCGACTCTCCATGACCGGAATAATCAAAACGCAAACAAGACAAATCATTTTTTTGAGCAAAAGAATCAACCATAATCGGCTTACTGCTAAGCATATTTGATCGATAACCAGAAAGCCAAACCAAACCAGGGGAACGATTACCTTTGCGAAAACGAACAGCAAGAGCTGTCTCTTCAAATGAAAAAAATTGGCAAGAAGTATTTTTATCCACTGCATCTCCTTTAAAAAAATCATTTAAAGAATGAAGAATTTACAAATAATTAAAAAACAAACTCTTACTGTTTTGTCATCGACATAAACAGCACACATAACAAAATTATACGCTCAAAGAAAATCTCTTCCTTTGAGAATCATAAATCATTTCTTTAATCATTGATTCAAACTTAATTTTATTTTGCATTAATACGCTCAACCAATGACATTAACACTTTCTCAAGACACTCCAAATCTTGCGGACGCGACAATCTATGATCTCCATCACGAATGAGTGTTAATGTTACATCATGTAAAGGTAAATGATCGAGCAAAGTCAACGTATGCTGATAGGGAATCTCTGTATCTTCCATCCCTTGCAAAATATGAATTGGACACCTAAGATCAATGCATCCTTTCATGACACAGTTATTACGCCCATCTTCAATTAAGGTTTTCGTAAAAGGAAGCGGATCCCCATCACCAACCGCAGGTCGTTCAACATAACCTTTTTCTTCTAAAATCTTCCATTCTGCTTCTCCCAAAGCCGGCTCCACCAAAGTTTGCGTGAAATCGGGAGCAGGTGCAATCAATACCATGCCAGCAATTTCTCTGTTTTTCTGCGCAAGCATCATTGCAAGTCTCAATGCAATCCATCCTCCCATAGAAGAACCAATTAAAATTTGTGGTCCTTCACAATAATTTTCAAAGACTGCTAAACTTTCCTGTACCCAGCGAGAAATTGTTCCTTGAAAAAAGTCACCTTCCGACTCTCCATGACCGGAATAATCAAAACGCAAACAAGACAAATCATTTTTTTGAGCAAAAGAATCAATTTTCATCGCTTTATTCGCAAGCATATCTGATCGATAACCAGAAAGCCAAACTAAACCAGGAGAGCGATTACCTTTGCGAAAACGAACAGCAAGAGCTGTCTTTTCAAATGAAAAAAACTGACAAGGAATATTTTGATTCATTATCATATCTCCTCCCCAAAATGTCCTTAATATATAGAAAGAAAAACACTAACCTCAGAATAATAAATTAATATACATTACAAATAATAGTAAAAAACACATCTCCTTGTTGTTTTTTCATATATAAATTCCAGTTGTTTTTCCTTATACAATTGTATATTAAAATATGTATTGTATATTAAATATATTGTAAATAAATCGGAATTAAGGAGCATAAACCATTCGCCGACCATCTAGAATAACCCCCGCCCTCAAAGATGGGCCACGTTCAAATCAAGATATCTGTGTTCCATGTGTTCAACTGATTAATGATGAAGGACAACATCAAGGAGTAGTTCCAACGCAAGAAGCTCTTGCTATGGCTGCAGCCGCTGGCCTTGATTTGGTTGAAATTGTCCCAAATGCGGAGCCGCCTGTCTGTAAAATCGTTGATTTAGGAAAACTCAAATACCAAAATCAAAAAAAAGCGGCTGAAATACGTAAAAAACAAAAAGTCATCGAAATCAAAGAGATTAAGATGCGGCCAAATGTTGATATTCACGATTATGAAGTTAAACTTAAAGCCATTCATCGCTTTATCAGCAACGGTGATAAAGTGAAAATCACTTTACGTTTTCGTGGTCGCGAAATGGCACACCAGGATCTTGGGATAAAACTTCTTCAACGAATCAAAGAAGATACGAGCGAAATTGCTAAAATCGAATCTGAACCAAAATTTGAAGGACGCCAGATAATGATGGTTATAGCACCCAAATAGTTCTCATAGAGGGATCTCGTGTGCACATCCTATTAAAATAAACACGCAATTATGTCATGAAAGCACCGCTGATTGTTGTTGCGGTGTCTTTCAGGATTTTTTTGTATTCTGATGTTAAATTTCTCTACAAGAAAATTCTCTTCCCTTTTAGAGAAAAACCATTCTATCTTTTGCGCGAGATACCTCTATCTTGCATAAAACAACGAGAGAGAATAAAAGCGTTGTATGATCACAAAACCAATATCTTCGTTTGATAAATATCTTATTATTCGTCTTTTTCGAGAAAATTTTCATAAACATGTCTTCTGGTATAGTGCAGCTATTTTTTCAATGATCATCATTGCATGCACAACTGCGGCCAGCGCGTGGATTATGCGCGATGCTGTCAATTATATTATTGCGGCACAGAATTTTGGTATGATTGTTTTTATTTCTAGCATTATTGCTTTCATTTTTATTCTCAAAGGCATCTCAACTTTTGCTCAAATCTATTTTTTAAGCAAAGCAGGTAATAGTATTGTTGCGGAACAACAGCGCAAAATTTACGCACGTCTTATGGAACAAGGTGTTTCTTTTTATCATAAGAATACTTCATCAGATCTTCTTGTCCGCGTAACACATAATGCAACAGCAGCACGTAACATCATTGATACAATCATTACAACTTTTGTACGTGATTTACTCTCTGTTATTGGCTTAGTTCTTGTGATGCTCATTCAAAATTTCACGTTAATTGTTATTACCTTAACAATCGGTCCATTAGCATTTTTAGGAATTCGAATAGCCTTAAAACGTATTCGTAATCTGGTGGAAAAAGAACTTTTCTCACTCGGAGAAATTATCAAGCTCGTTCAAGAAACCGCTGTTGGAATTCGTGTTATAAAAGCTTTTTCACTTGAAAAGTTGATGAAACAACGCATGAATAAAGCTATTAGCGATGTTGAAAAACAAGCAAACAGCATTGCAACACTTGAAGCTGCTACAAACCCTATTATGGAAACACTTACCGGAATTGCCATAGCAGGGGTTATTTGTCTTTCTGGTTACCTCGCTACACAACGAGCAGGCGTTCAAGGTGAATTAATGTCTTTTATTGTCGCTTTGCTTCTAACCTATGAACCTGCTAAAAGGCTAGCAAATGTACGCGTCAAAATTGAATCGGGTTTGATTAGTATCCGAACAATGTTTGAAATACTTGATCATCCTATTACTGTTGTAGAACATAAAGACGCTAAAGATCTCAATAAAACAAATCTCTCCATCCGTTTTGAACATGTTTCATTTGCTTACACAGATGGTCAAATGGTTCTAAATGATATCAATCTGGAAATAGAAGCAGGAAAAATGACAGCCTTAGTTGGGCCATCAGGATCAGGAAAATCGACAATTATTAACCTGATTATGCGTCTTTATGACCCTACACAAGGGCAGATATTCATTGGCGATCAAGATATTCGCCAAACCACATTTCGCTCTCTTCGCAACCTTATGGCTTACGTAGGCCAAGATACTTTCCTATTTCAAGGAAGCATCAAATACAATATCGGACTTGGCAAAGAAGGAGCGAGCAATGAAGATATAATAAAAGCAGCAAAAGCAGCTAATGCTCATGATTTTATTATGGAATTTCCAAATGGTTATGACACACAAGTCGGTGATAATGGGAATAACCTTTCAGGGGGACAAAAACAGCGTCTTGCTATTGCTCGAGCTATACTGCATGATAGTGAAATTTTAATTCTTGATGAAGCAACAAGCGCTTTAGATTCACACACGGAAGCGCAAATCAATGAAGCTCTTCACCATCTCACAAAGGGGCGTACTACGCTTGTCATTGCCCATCGACTCTCTACAATTGCACGTGCCCATAAAATTATTGTCATAAAAAATGGTAATTTAGTTGAACAAGGAACCCAATCAGAATTACTCGCAAAAGAAAACGGTCTTTATAAAAAACTTCATAATATTCAATTCAAAAGGCAATAATCTTTAAGAGATGAATTTTCAAAATTTCTTTTTTAGTAATCTTTTTCGTAAAATAGGCCAAAACTAGAGTCATTATCATTCCCAATAGCACCTTTAGCCTTGAGATTTCGTGAAATATCTAAATTAACTGTTCCTTTTGTTTTTCCATTTGACCCTGCTTCCAAACCTAAATAAATGTTATCGTGGATGTAGCGTCCAATCCGTAAACCCGTATTTCCTTTTTCATCAACGACAACATCAAGATCATCAAGACCAATTTTAGCGCGTAAAGTATTCAACAAAGATGTATTAGAAGCGCCTGCAAGCTCAGCTGCTGCCGCTGCAAGCTGAGCAATTTGTAATGGTGATAACTCATTCAAAGAACGATTAAAAATTAAACGTGCCAACACTTCATCTTGCGGTAAAACAGGTTGTGAAGAAAAATTAACATTAATATTATCGATCGTTCCACTAACAGTTACAGTAACGTTTGTATCTCCACTATTACTATTCGCAACAAAATAAACAGTGGGATTAAGGTTTCCATTAAAACTTGCTTGTCCTTGATCAAAATTGAGACGTCGTGAAAGAATATCAAAGCGCCCTCGAATCATCTGAAACTCACCAACTGGACGAACATTGTGCAAAGGACCAGCCAAATTAATGCGTCCTCCTAATTCAACATCTAGACCACGACCACGCACAAAAAATTTATTGCGCGCATTAATATTCATATTCAATCGCACAATAGCAGAAGGCTCTTTAGAAAGATTTTGATTATGATCAAGACTCTTAACCTCAGCGTATTCAAGCGTTTTTTGAATTAACTGAGTTAAATTTTTATGTTTAATATCAAGAAATTTTGTATTTCGGAAATGATCAGGAACCAGAATTTCAGCTTTTTCAACAGTAAGATTCCCTCCTATGAGAAGATCACTCAACAAAGGTCCAGTTACTGTCATATTACCCGTTAATGTAGCAAAAATCATCGACCCATCATTATAACGAGCCCGATCAAAATGAATAGCTAAATCTGTCTGCAAATCACTTGAAACATTTCCTGAAACAGAAACAGATCCTCCAGCAGGAAAATAAGCATATGCACGCTCTAAAGTGATATTATCACCATTCGATTTTCCTTCAAGCACGATATTATTCAATCCAAAATTTGTTTGTGAATCGAAAAAATGGCCATTCGCGACAGAAAAATTTCCTATCAAGCTTGGTTCAGACATCGTACCATTCAACGTTGTCTCTATTCTTGCAATTCCTTCCATATATGCGCCACGCTCAGCTAAAAATGGATCAATTAAGACAAGAGGAATTGTTCCTTTAACATTCAATCCAATTTCTGAACCATTCAAAGGAACATGTCCATTGAGTGACAGATCCAACTCCTTGAATCCTGTTGCAACCATATGTTCGATATGAAATGTCGATTTTTTATAAGAACCACGAGCATTCATATTAATTGATTCTAATCCTTTATGCGTTATCACTGTTAAATTTTTACTAGAAAGCTCAAAGCGAATTAAAGGATCTTTTAATGTTCCACCAACACCAACTTGCCCCATCATCATTCCTGAAAGAGCTTGTTTTGTAATAAAGCCGTTCGCCAAATGTGCGGGAACATTTTGCAAATCAATTTTCAAATCAAGTTTATTGTTATCTAAAGATATCGTTCCTTGCGTTTGTGCATGTAGATCTTCTCCCGTTAAATCAGCTTGCACAATAAGATTTTTATTCACCATCTTACCTTTCGCTAAAAATGCAAAAGGCGTTATTTTTTTGTCTTCAAAAGCAGCAATTGTTAATTCTTTTCCATTTAAAACGTAACTCACTTCAGGTTTTTCAAAATGACCACGAATCATAATGTCTCCCGTCAAAGTACCACGAGCACCAAGATCAGGTTTCCACAAATTGACCAAAGAAACAGGAAAAGCATTCATTGAGAAACGTAGATTAAGAGCATCATAAAAATTACCTACAAGAGAAACTGTCCCACCATTAACCGTAAGCCCCAACTCACTCATCACGATCCCATTTGCATCATGAATAATCGTAACTGGTTTGAGTAATGTGGCATGAACATTAGATTGCTTCACATCCAAAGTTTCAAGTTGCACTTTTTTCCGTACATCAGCCGGTAATCCTACCGTAGTCACATAACCAGAAAGCTGTGTTTTTATATTATCATGTAATGTTGCTTGAGCATCAAAAACTGTTTGTCCTTTATCACCATTTGCATGAGCATTGAAGTGATTGACGATTATTAATGGTGTTTGGACATGTTCTGCATTAGCAAAACCTTCAAACTGAATAGCACCAAAAGGATCAAATATATCAGCCTGTATTTCCAATTTTTTTATCTTATTTTTTGCAAGATTCAAACGATCAATATTAATCTTCAAGTTGGCTTTCTGTTTTTCATTTTGTTCATCTAAAACAAAATCTCCCTTCACACTTCCACTTCCTTTTTGTAAAAACAACGCAGCAAGTGTTGAGATATTGTCGGCATCAATGTGTAAATTTCCTTTCATAAAACCTTTAAGCGTCTGAGAAAAATCGCCCGTTATCTTTGCATCACCCCCTTTAATATTGATATTTTCAACCTTCCAAATACGATTAGAATTATCAAAAGAAGCTGATAATTGCAGTGGTTTTTCAGCAAAAACCCCTCTTCCTTTTACAAAACCCGTGAAAGAAGGAGTTAGCGATGTATTATTCATAAGAACATTAACATTAACCATTGTATTTTGAAGTTTTTTTCCAACAAAAAGAGCTTCATCTACATGAGCGTGCGTACTCAGCATTACAAAATTATGATGCCCTCTAATCGCTCCTCGCACTATAACCGCACCATTCATTTTTGGATTCAAGACAGTAAGATCAGAGAGTTGAGCATAAAAATCCATCTTCGCATTCTTATTTGAAAAATGGCCTTTAGCTTTTATGTCAGTATATTTATTTTTCAAACGTAAATGTCTTACAACGAAACCTTCCATATTTCGCGTAGCATTTCCTGAAAGAATGAGATTTCCTTTAAATAAACGATCGAGAGCTTCTACATCCACCTTGATATCATCAGTATTGCCTGAAAGTTCAAGATCAAAAGCGCCTCTTACTAAATTCACCGTTCCTTTAGCTTTAATATCTGCACCACCAGAAAGCGGTTTCCCACTAAACAGCCCTAAAAGTTCTAAGGTTTGCGCTTTTAAACCAAGATCACCACTAAAAACAAAATGATTCACTTTCCCTTTTAACCAAACAGAAAAACCCTGAGCAGTCATACTTAAGTCATGAATAAATATTGGTTTTCCGGCTACTATATCTGCATCTAAATGTACATGAGCAGTTTGATTTAAAGCATTAGACAATTCATTCTTAGCACTCGTAATTCCTTGAATATTTCCATTAATTTGAATCCCAACATGGCGAGAAGTCAAACTGTCAAGATTTTCGCTCACACCTCCCATGTCAAAAACAGCATTACGAATATGAACATTTTCATTGATCAAATTATGAATAACAAGTTGCCCTTTCCAGACCGGTTGTCCTTTACGACCATAATCAATCTTGAATGTCAGATCATCCAAGTGTGTTTGCGCCTCTAACGTCGTAGATTCACTGACTTTATCAAAAGCCATTTTACCATCGATAAACAATTGGCGCAAAAACCCATCTTTTGTTAACTCGGCATTCGCTTCAAAATTCATTTCTTTACTTTGAATCGTCATATGATCAAGGCGTGTGGCACCTTCTTTTGTTATTATTGTCTCAGCTTGTAATATTATTTCAGATTCAAAGAAATGACGATATTGAACAGGAACAAAATCATCAATTATGCCGGAAAGATTTGTAGAAAAACTATGACCTTCTAAAGTTTTGATAAGAGTAAGATCACCATCCAAAATAGGCTTATGATCTGCATCCAAATGGAGAGCAACAACCAAATCATCAAAAGTGCCATCACCTTCAATAGCAAGGTTCAATGCAGGACGTTTTTCAACATTTAATATATTTGCTAAAATACCATTTTGTGGTTCATCAGCAAAAATATTAATTTTAGCCGTACGCTCTTTATTAGATATTGTTGTTAAAAGAGAAACATAACCCGGTGCATCTAAACGATGTACTTTGATATCTGCATTAATATCACTATTCGTTAAGACTAAATGACCCTTTAATGACACATCAGCAGAACAACCAAAAAGATCTTTTTCAAAAGTCACACGCTGAGACACAAGCGTATTGACAGAAAGAGACAGAGGCAATTTTGGTATAGAAAATTGATCAATTCTAGAAGAAGAACCAAAAGAAGAATTCTTTGGTTTGCGTAAAAACGTAATATGCTCTAGCGAAAGCTGATTAATATCAACACGTCCTCTCAACAACGCTAGACGATTCCAATCTATTTCTGCATTAGCAATTTTAAGCCAAACACCTTTGTTATCACTTATAGTAATAGTATCAATTGATATTTTTGAAGATAACGTTCCTTGCACATTATACAAGCGAACATGGCGATTAGGTGTTGAAAGCTTTTTTTCAATAAAAGAAACAAGCCATGAATGATTATTTTCTTGTGTTTCATAAAAAGTCGCGTTTTTTTTCTGTATAAAAAAAAGAGATCCCACAATGAGAAAAAAAAGCCCAAATAACAAAACCCCCAGACGCAATATTTTTTTCATTAGAATGCTTGCCCTATACCCACATAAAAACCAACGCGAGGATCTCCTTCTTCACGCTTAAGAGGAACAGCTATATCAAACCGTAACGGACCAAGATCCGTCATGTAACGACCTCCAATCCCCACTCCCCATTTAATGTTTTTCGACAAATCAAAATGACCTTTTCCTCCAACAAAACCACCATCAATAAAACTGACAAAACCCAATTTATCATGTAAAGAAAAACGTAACTCTGCCGATCCTTCAATAAGTGCACGCCCTCCGATAGTCGTACCCTTATCTGTTTTAATACCAATATTGCGATATGCGTAACCGCGAACAGACCCACCACCGCCCGCAAAGAAAAGAGTATCGACGGGCAATTGCAACGTATCAGCTCCAACAATTGTACCAAGCTTTGCTCGCGTTGCAAAAACAAAATGGCTTTTTTCATCAAGTGTCCAGTAAGAACGACCCTCTACCATCATTTTTGTGACAACATTATTGAAGCGCAATTCATAAAGCGGCTCAAGAATCGCTTCACCATACAGACCTTCTGTAGCATTTAATTTATTATCTCGGCTATCATAAATCAAACCACTCGGTAATCCAATCGTCATAAAGTTACGGTTTCCAAAATAGTTATCACGCGCATAACTATTAGAAACCGCAATAGCAATCTGGCCTGACAAATTATCATTAAAGATATGCGCAACACCCCACTTTCCTTTCGTTGCCGTTGTGGTGTAATTATCTAAAATATCTCGCTGTATTTTTAATTCCGCTCTAAAATCTGTATCAGGAGTAATGATTCCTGGTCTAACAAATGTCATTCCCAAAAGATAATTAAAATTCTTTGGATCATAAGATTTTACTTTATGATTACCTGCACCGCTTATTTTCGTTTCTATCTTAAAACGCTCTGCATGACCAAAAAGATTATTATGAGTCCAATAAGCTTCAAAACCTGCGCCATCTAATGTTGAATAACTTCCACCAATACCAAAGCGTCGAGGCTTACGTTCTTCCACAACAAGTGTAAGAGGTAAACGATCATCAGCATTAATTGTATCAGCTTCCAGCATATTGACTGCCCGAAAGACACCAAGCCGTCCGAGCCGTTTATTAGCCTTTGTCAATACCTCAGGATCATATTTCTGACCTTCCTGCAACCCTGTCATCCACATAATGTAATTTGAATTCATGCGTGGTTTTTTACTGACATTATGGACTTTTAAAGGACCATAATAAGCTTTTTTTTCAGGATTAATTGCAATTCGCGCATCAATGAGACGCGCAGCATGATCCGCAACCACATCACGATGAATAATGTGCGCTTTTGCATAACCTTTTTGGCGCCATCCCTCCACAGCCCATTGTTCTGCCTTCAGAATAGTTTCAGATTTTGCAACAGCTCCAATCTGATAACCCAAATCTTCAACTGAAAGCATCTTTCCTGTGTTGCTTTTCGCAAGAGAAGCAGCTTTGTCAACATGTGTCGTTTTAAATAGGTATTGTGGCCCAGCATCAATCGCAATGACAATATAAGATTGTGCTGGAAGCTGAGTCATAGGGCTCAAATCAGCAACTTCTAAACCGTTAATCTTAATACTAATGATACCACCATAACGTCCATCAGCATAAAGAGCAGAAAGAATTGTTCGATAATCTGAACGTGCTTTAGCTAACAAACCAGAAGAACTGGAAAGTATCTTATCTTGATCAGCTACAAGAGAAGAAATATTTTTAGCTATTTTAACGCCCACAGATGATGCTCTTGGCAACGCGACGACTTCAACCTTATAGGATTTTTCTTCACCACTCATATTGTGTAGAGAAGTGTTTATTTTCTTTTTACCAAACAAATGAAGACCGAAAAGCTCGAAGGCAGAAAGGGGTTGCGGAAAAGCAACGAATAAACATAAACCGATAAATACACTTCGCACACTTTTTAAGCTTAACAAAATTTTTGTCTGATATCTCATCAAATCAGATACTCTTAATAATATTATTTTTTACAAATTAAGCTCTAATAAAAAAGATAAATATGTTTATTTTTTAATTTTTTTATAAAAACACCCGCCCTCACTAACATTAGAGCGTAATGTCATATTCTGTCTTTAATATTGGCAGGATTCTGAACTACTGCGCAATAAAACAGCCCTGCTCCCCTCCTCTTAACATATTCATTTGGCTTATTCTAAATATTTTATTGCACTGTATATTATCATGGTTAAATTTTTGGAAATAACTACTTATGGTTGTGCCATAACGATAATTACACCGTAAAAACTTAAATCTATATATAGTTCTCCTTGTTCAAAAGACTATACAGAGGCTTCTTGATTTTTGTGTATAGATATGATTTTTTCTTTCTAAAATAAAAATAGGAGGGGGAGAAATATCAACAAATGATCGCACATGTTACAACTGTTGCTTTTCGCGGTCTAGACGCAGTTCCTGTTGATGTACAGGTTATGATTTCTCCCGGTAAAATAGGAATGGCGATTGTTGGTCTCGCCGATAAGGCTATTGCAGAAAGCCGTGAACGCGTACAAGCAGCCTTACACGCTTGTGGTCTTTCTATGCCTATTAAACGCGTTACAATTAATCTTGCTCCAGCTGACTTGCCAAAAGAAGGATCACATTATGATCTTCCTATTGCGATGGGCTTAATGTTAGCAATGGGGCTTCTTCCTTCTGAAGTCGCGCAAAAATACATTATTTTAGGTGAATTATCACTGGATGGATCTATTACAGCTGTCAATGGTGTTTTACCAGCTGCGATCACCGCTTCATCACTGAACAAAGGTTTAATTTGCCCTTATCAGTGCGGATCTGAAGCTGCGTGGGCTAATGCAGAAATGGATATTTTAGCACCTGATTGTCTTCTTACTATGGTCAATCATTTTAAAGGAACTCAAATTCAAAAACGCCCACAACCACGCCAATACGCTACGCAAACTGAATTACCTGATCTTTGTGAAATTAAAGGACAAAAAATTGCTAAACGGGCCTTAGAAGTTTGTGCTGCTGGACGACACAACCTTTTGTTTGTTGGCCCTCCTGGAGCAGGAAAATCTATGTTAGCTCAGCGCTTACCTTCTATTTTACCACCTCTAGATAGCCGTGAAATTTTAGATGTTTCTCTGATTGCCTCTATTTCAGGAGAAACAATCCATAAAACCATTTCACACCACTGTCCTTTTCGCTCTCCACACCATTCTGCTTCTATGGCTGCAATGATCGGTGGTGGTCTCAAAGGGCGCCCTGGAGAAGTATCTCTCGCTCATAATGGTGTTTTATTTCTTGATGAATTACCTGAATTTTCTCCAAAAGTTCTTGATTCTCTTCGTCAACCTCTAGAAAGTGGAGAATGTATTATTGCACGCGCTAATCACCACATCAGTTATCCTGCTCGTATTCAACTTATTGCTGCAATGAATCCTTGTCGATGTGGCATGGCTGGTGAAAATGGTTATATTTGTGCAAAAGGAGATCGTTGCCGAATTGATTATCAATCTCGCATTTCGGGTCCTTTGCTCGACCGAATTGATTTGCGTATCGATGTTCCTGCTCTAACAGCTATGGATCTCATGCAACCAGAACAATCAGAAAAAAGTTGTGATGTTGCAAAACGAGTTGCTCGTGCCCGCACTCTGCAAACGAAACGTTTTTCTGCACTCGATCTTGCTCATATTCGTACGAATGGCGATTGCCCTGCAAAAATTATTGAAGAAATTGCTATTCCCGATAAAGATGCAGCAATATTGTTGCGCGATGTTAGTGAAAAGATGCATATTTCTGCTCGTTCCTATCATCGTATTCTCAAAGTTGCACGCACAATTGCTGATCTTGATGAATCAGAACATCTTGCTCGTCATCATATCGCCGAAGCTGTTTCCTATCGACTAGGGAGTGAACGATTAACAGCTCACGCATAAATGAAGATATCTCAATAAAAACTAATGGGAAAATACCGCAAATAAAGCTCTATAAGCTTACCATCACGCTCCAAAGATTTTAGAGCGTAATTGAACATATCAACCAATTTTGCATTCTTTTTTGCCACAGCAATCTGCATGCCTTCTCCTAATACCTGCGGTGCTATGTAAGCCCCTCCAACAAAATGACAACAATATGCAGATTTTGGATCATTTAACCATAAAGACAAAGCAAATCCATCATCAAAAACAAGATCGATCTCATGATTTTGTAACGCTTTATAAAGTAGAGCTCTATTCTTAAATCCTTGCGATTGAACGTTGGGAAAATAACTCCGAAACAGTCTTTCATGAGCACTTTTTAATATAAATCCGCTCTTTAAATGCATAAGCTTATCATTGATTGGTTCATTGAGCTTCAAAGAATGTGCAGAAACAAAACGCGCAGGAAAACGTAAATAAGTTTGGCTAAAAACAAGATCTTCACGCGTTTCAGCTGTTTCTTTTAAACCCGCGATAATTGCTTCTGCTTCACCATTTTTAACATGATCAATTAACTCTTCCCAAGGAACAACTTCGACTTCACATAATTTCTCTAGATTTAATTTTGCACAAATAGCGCGTAATAAATCAACATTATAACCTATTAGATGCCCTGTTTGATCAAGAAAATTAAAGGGCGGAAAATCAAAAGTTGTTACAAAACGCAAACGCGTGATACCCGCTGTATTGGGTTGTATTAAACGTTCACGCGAATTAAAAAAAGAAGGCAATTGATTAACTGTTTCAGCCCAAACAAAAGAAGAAAAAAGAAATATCCACACCATCAATAAAACTTTAATACAAGAAGTGAATATCTCTGTACATTTACTCATTTTAAAAATTTTTCCCGATTTTCCAAACCAAAATACTGTCTTTCACAGTATTATATAAATATAATGTATTTAATTGAAAAATCTGGTGTTTAATGAGAAAATCAATACTCTAAATAAGAAAAACAGCTAAAAATTATTCAGTATAATAAGTATAATGTGTTATCTTGATAAGAACATGCTCTTCCCCAACCCATTGAATTATGGACTACCTGTTTTTCTCAACGAAAATTAAACAATTTTATCTCATTTATTCATTCAAAAAATACTAATAATTAAACAAATACTTACTATATTAAAAATAAAAGAAGTGAATTTTATCAATATAATAATATAACCATTATATAAAAACACATTTCATCTCGTTCTCTAAAAAACAAGATACTAAAATTATAACCTACATTGATTCCATCAATTCACTGATTCATTTGATTTAAACAAAAATCAAAACGCTAATATCAGTAACTTTCCTAGATAACAGCAGAAATTTTAGATAAAAACTGGTTGGATTCTGTTTAAAATAGCTATTCTTGATCTCCTCAAAAATCCCATACAGCACGATATGAAGTTCTTCAAAATCTGCAAAAAAATATCCAAAATCTCGCTCAAACAAGGTCATTATATGCTATAATAATAATATATACATATGGTATGTATATATATAATAAACAGGAGCAGCTATGAATGATAAAAAAATTTCAGCAAACCGTGCGATCTACTTGATCAATCTTCTAAAAAACATGTACTACCACTACAACGAGATATGCCACTGCACTGAAGCATATCAAATTATAACAATCCTCATATTCATCACAGAACTCTCAGCGCTCATCAAAACGCTGAGAAAAAGTAAGTAAAATAACAAAAATAGGAGGAAGAGAATAGATAGACAATAAACTCAATCTTCCTTCTATTACTCAATTCTCACATGAGAGTATATTATTTATTAAACAACGTCAATATTTAAAAATGTCGTACATTGACATATTGATGCTAAAATGAATTCACTCGCTATACTATTTTCCATACATTGTATATTTTTATATCTCACTATACAATATATGCTATTTACTCTCGTATTTTGCTTTCATATTTTTTTGACATATATTTCAATTATTCTAAAAAAATTTTCTCCGAAAATATGGAATTGTAAATTTTTCAGATAATTTTCTCATTTGAACAACATACGAATCAAAGCACAAAGATCATTAATGAGTGTCAGTGATTAAAAATCAAAAATGTAGAAAATACACTTTTTTACAACCCGATACTCTCCCATATCTTCCAATGTAATTTTTATTTTTGATAATAGAACGCAATTTAAGCGTTTCATTTCAATTAAAACCATCATCTTCTTTCAGAGAAATATAATCTCAAAAAATCATACCGCTATCTATAAAAATCATAACATTGATTATAAACTAGCAGATATTGAATGTAGTTATTTGTAAATAATACGCTATAAGCTTGAAGCTTTAAAAAGCTTATAACATGTTGTAACTAAACACAGAAATAGATTAACTTATGAGTGATGAAACAACCTCGCCAATATCTGGTGACTATGGTGCTGATCCATCAATTTTCTCAAAGGCCTTGACTTGGAATTTATTTATCACCATCAATCTACAAATCATCAAAATAAAAAAATCTTTCGATTATTGATGATAAAAATCACCAAGAACACGACGTAAAAAACCTTATTTTTGAAATTTCTAACATAAATAGTTAGATAGGGTATTGATTACGCACTTTCGCACATATTCAAAACCCTACCTTGTTATGACCAAAATAAGAGATTACGCAAACGCTATATTTATTTCAGCAATTATTTTTAATACTTTATTATTAAACATATTAATGATATTGTTAAATGCACTAATGATTCTTTTCAGCACTCGCTGTTGCTGCGGATTTTGTACCTGTGGTTGTATCTGCGTTTGCACCTGTGATTGCACTTACTGAAATAAATACCGTCCTGCAACAAATACCGTCAAAATCACTAAAGACATAAAAACCATTTTATCCTCTCAATATATTTCAGCTATATACATTGTTAGTGTTAAAATTAATTCACTTGTTATATCGTTTACTTCTTATAACATATTTTGTGAAATTTTCACAAATTGCGTCCTTATACATCTACTCATTTTAAAATGCAACAATTAATTTATCTCAGATGTAAACAATTTCATGAAGCTCTTTTACTTTTCTAACCATAGAAAACACAAAAATAATACTGCTATCTATTATCTATAAAAAATAACATCTATTATAAATTAGCAGATGTTGAATATAGATTGATATACGGTAGATATTGAATGTAATTATTTGTAAATAATACGCTATAAGCTTGAAGATTTAAAAAAATTTATAACATAAAGTTTATAAAATGTTTTAACTAAACGCAGAAATGGATTGACTTATGAGGGATGAAACAATCTCGCCAACATCCGCTGACTATGATGCTGATCCATCAATTTTCTCAAAGGCCTTGACTTGGAATTTATTTATCACCATCAATCTACAAATCATCAAAATAAAAGAATCTTTCGATTATTGATGATAAAAATAACCAAGAACACGACGTAAAAAAGCCTTAATTTTGAAATTTCTAACATAAATAATTAGGTTACGCAAACGCTATATTTATTTCAGCAATTATTTTTAATACTTCATTCTTAAACACATCAACTAGTGACTTGCAGTACTCATTGCTGCCACGGGTTGCACACTTGGTCCCTTAGTTACGCCAACAGCATCTCTATCTTTGACTTCACCTGTCGCAAACAATACTATTAAAATCACTAAAGACATAAAAATCATTTTACCCTCTTAATATATTCCAGCTATATACATTATTAGTGTTAAAATTAATTCACTTGTTATATCGCTTGTTTCTTATAACATATTTTATGAGATTTTTTCTTGTCATTCATTTTAAACTGCAACAATAAATCTCTCTCAGAAATAAATAGTTTCATGAAGCACCTTACACACATTTCCATGCTGATAATAAAGTACTACAAGAAAGCTCTATAACATACAAATTTTATTCAAATTCTTTAAAAAATGAAAATGAATCACGACGTAAAAAAGAAACTCTTAATTTTAAAATTTCTAACATAAATAGTCAGGTAAGACACTGATTACATACTTTCACACATACTAAAATATTTAACAAAGATCTAATTTGTTATAACGACGATAAAAGCTCACACCAGCACTGTATGTATTTCAGCAATTATTGCAAATACTTCATCTAACACATCAGTTACTACTGTCGTGGATCTTATATGTGTTTGCGCAAATTTAAGTGACAAACTTTTTCACCAACAACACTACAATTCCTACAATCATAGAAAAAATCGCTACACCAGGAATAAAAATCACTTTAACCTCTCATAAATTTACATAATGTATCTTTCAATTCAATACATCATTAGTATTAAATTAATATTGCGATCAACTCTCTCGTTATATTATCTATTTCTTATTTTTATTTTATAAGATTTTATAAATGTTGTCATTATAAATCTACTCATTTTAAAGCGCAACAATCAGCTTATCTCAGATATAAATAATTTCATGAAGCTCATTTACTTTTCTAACCACAAAAAACACAAAAATCATACCGCTATCTATAAAAAAATCATAACATTGATTATAAACTAGCAGATGTTGAATATAGGCTTGATATACGATAGATATTTAGTGTGGCTATTTGTAAATAATACGCTATAAGCTTGAAGCTTAAAAAACTTATAACATAAAATTTATAACATGTTGTAACTAAACACAGAAATGGATTGACTTATGAGTGATGAAACAACCTCGCCAACATCTGGTGACTATGGTGCTGATTCCATCAAAGTTCTCAAAGGCCTTGATGCTGTACGCAAACGTCCTGGAATGTACATCGGTGATACCGATGATGGGTCAGGTTTACATCATATGGTCTATGAAGTTGTCGACAACGCTATTGATGAAGCGTTAGCCGGTCATGCTACTCTTGTAAATGTCACACTCCATGCTGACGGCTCTTGTTCTGTTTGTGATAATGGACGTGGAATTCCAACTGATATTCATCCAACAGAAGGTGTTTCAGCCGCCGAAGTCATTATGACACAGCTTCATGCCGGTGGAAAATTTGATCAAAATTCTTATAAAGTTTCAGGAGGATTACACGGCGTCGGTGTTTCTGTTGTCAATGCGTTATCAACTTGGTTACAAATGCGAATCAAGCGTAATGGTAAAGTTCATGAGATGTCATTCACTCATGGTGTTGCCGATTCTCCCCTAAAAATTGTTGGTGATTGCGATACAGAAAGCGGAACAGAAATAAGATTCCTCCCCAGTTCTGAAACTTTCACCATGATTGAATTTGATTTTGAAACTTTGGAACGCCGTTTACGAGAACTTGCTTTTTTAAACTCTGGTGTGCACATTCTTCTTGTTGATAAACGTCACGCTGATGTTAAATCAATCGAATTACACTATGATGGCGGATTAATTGAATTTGTCAAATATATTGACCAATCAAAAAAAGCACTTATCGATAATCCTATTTACATTGCGAGTGAAAAAGATGGAATGAGTGTCGATGTCGCTTTATGGTGGAATGATTCCTATCACGAAAAAGTATTATGCTTTACAAACAATATTCCTCAACGCGATGGTGGAACCCATTTAGCAGGTTTCCGGAGTGCTTTAACACGTCAAATTAATGGCTATGCTGAATCTTCAGGCATTACGAAAAAAGAAAAAGTGAATTTAACAGGTGATGACTGTCGCGAAGGATTAACAGCTATTCTTTCAGTCAAAGTTCCTGATCCAAAATTCTCCTCTCAAACAAAAGATAAATTGGTTTCTTCTGAAGTACGTCCTATCGTTGAGAACTTAGTCAATGAAGGTCTTTCTGCATGGCTAGAAGAACACCCTAATGAAGCAAAAATTATCATTGGTAAAGTTGTAGAGGCAGCATCAGCACGAGAAGCCGCACGAAAAGCACGAGAGCTGACTCGAAGAAAAGGTGCCCTTGATATTACTTCGCTCCCAGGAAAACTTGCTGATTGTCAGGAACGTGATCCTGTAAAATCCGAAATCTTTATTGTTGAGGGAGATTCAGCGGGAGGCTCAGCAAAAAGTGGGCGCTCTCGTCAAAATCAAGCAATTTTGCCTTTGCGTGGTAAAATTCTCAATGTTGAGCGAGCACGTTTTGACCGAATGCTTTCATCTGAAATGATTGGAACACTAATCACTGCTCTGGGAACATCCATCGGTAAAGATGAATTTTCTCTTGAGAAATTGCGTTACCATAAAATCATTATTATGACAGATGCAGATGTCGATGGCGCCCATATTCGTACTTTACTTCTTACTTTCTTTTTCAGACAAATGCCTGAATTGATTGAGAATGGTCACCTTTATATTGCTCAACCACCGCTTTATAAAGTATCGCGAGGAAAGTCTTCTCAATACATTAAAAATGAAGCCGCCTTTGAAGAATTTTTGATTGATGCTGGTCTAGAAGAAACAACTTTAGAATTAGCAACAGGTGAAATTCGTGCAGGATCTGATTTGCGTCAATTGATCGAAGATGCTCGAGTGTTGCGCCGAGTTTTAAATGGTCTCCATACTCGCTATGATCGTACTCTTGTTGAACAAGCAGCAATCGCTGGTGCCTTTCATTCCGATGCTCTTGCAACACCAGAAAAAGCACAAAAAACTGCAGATAATATAGCCCACCATCTTAATTTAATTGCTGATGATACAGAACGTGGTTGGAGCGGTCACACAACATCAGATGGAGGACTGTATTTTGAACGTATCTTGCGTGGTGTTAAAGATGTTATAACTCTTGATGCAGGACTTATAAATTCAGCAGATGCACGCCAAATTGATCGCATTTCTCAAAACCTTATAGACATATATAGTCCGCCACCTCTTTTACATCGTAAAGATAAATCAGAAAGAATTTTTGGACCGATGAGTTTATTAGAGAGTATTTTTACAAATGGCAAAAAAGGTATTACGCTTCAGCGTTATAAAGGTCTTGGAGAAATGAATGCTGAACAGCTTTGGGAAACAACTCTTGATCCCAATGCGCGTTCTCTTTTACAAGTTAAAATCAACGATGCAACGGATGCAGATTCTCTCTTTTCTCGTTTAATGGGAGATGAAGTAAAGCCACGTCGCAATTTTATTCAAGATAACGCCTTAAGAGTTGCTAATCTTGATATCTAAAAAACTCTTCTGTTTTTAGCTGTATGAACATCGTTGTTTTACGCATTACTGTTTTGTATTGGAATATTTTCATTATACTTTCTTTGCGATAAAAACTTACAATAAAAAATAAGAAAGGTCATGCATATGACAGCTGAAATAGAACGCACAGGAGCCAAAGGTGGCATGGAGCGCTCTTTTGGCTTTAAAGAAATCGATGAAGATCAAAAACAATCCATGGTTGATGGTGTATTTCATTCTGTCGCTAAAAATTATGATAGAATGAATGATATTCTATCTCTTGGATTGCACCGTGCATGGAAAAACTCCATGGTTGCATGGTTATCTCCTCCAGCGCGTTCTGGCTGGAAGGTTCTTGATGTCGCTGGTGGAACTGGTGACATTGCTTTTCGCATTCTCCGTGCATCACGTCAAAAAGCTCATGCAACTGTGCTTGATATTAATAGTTCCATGTTAAGCGTTGGTCAAAAACGTGCTCATGAAAATGGTCTTATTTCTCTTATCGATTTTGTTGAGGCCAATGCAGAAGATCTCCCTTTTGAAGATCAAAGCTTTGATGCTTACACGATTGCGTTTGGAATCCGTAATGTACCTCATATCGATAAAGCTCTTACAGAAGCTTTTCGTGTTTTAAAACCTGGTGGTCGTTTTTTATGCTTAGAATTTTCAAATGTTGAAATATCTCTCCTTGAAAAAATTTATGACCTATGGTCTTTCCATGTAATTCCTCAACTGGGTCAACTCATTGCAGGAGATAGAGACGCATATCGTTATTTGGTTGAATCCATTCGCAAATTTCCCAAACAAGATGACTTTGCTCATATGATCAAAAATGCAGGTTTTTCACGCGTATCATATCGCAATCTCACAGGTGCAATAGCGGCAATGCATTCAGGCTGGAAGATTTAACATGGTACAGATTTTCACTTATTTTCAATTAATACGGGCAGGATGGATTCTTACACGTGAAGGCGTTCTCAGTGCTCTCCCCAGTGATGATCTTCAAGGATTTCCAGCATTTTGTCATCGTATAGCAAAAACTTTAGCACGACGAAAAACGAAAAAGAAGTGCCGATCTGAGAATATATCACATGCAATCAATAAGCTTGGTCCTTCTTACATCAAACTTTGCCAATTTCTTGCCACTAGGCCTGATATTGTGGGGCGTGATGTTGCAGAAGATTTAGCACAATTACAAGATCGTGTTCCAACATTTCCTCGCACCGCCGCCATTGCTCAAATTGAAAGTTCACTCGGTCGCTCTATTAACGATTTATTCTCAAACTTTCACTCACCCATTGCCGCCGCTTCCGTTGCTCAAGTTCATCCTGCTGAATATTATGACGAAAAAGGTCATAAAAAAAAATGCGCTGTTAAAGTTATCCGTCCTAACATTAGAGCCCGTTTTGCTAAAGATCTTAAAAGCTTTTACTTCATTGCTCATTTACAAGAACGTTATATTCCCTCTTCTCGACGCCTCCGTCCTGTTTGTGTCGTTGACACCTTAGCGCAAATTACACGCATTGAAATGGACTTGCGTTTAGAAGCTGCAGCGATGTCAGAAATGGCTGAGAATACTAAAAATGATTCAGGTTTTCGCGTTCCCAAAGTTGATTGGGAACGAACAGGGCGTAATGTTCTAACCATGGAATGGATTGATGGTATAAAAATGTCTGATATTCCAGCCCTCCAAGAAGCAGGCTTTAATTTAAAATCTTTAGCAGTAACACTGGTTCAATCTTTTCTTCGTCATACCTTGCGTGATGGCTTCTTCCACGCCGACATGCATCCTGGTAACTTATTTGTCGATCCACAAGGATGTATTGTTGCCGTCGATTTAGGCATTACCGGACGGCTTGGCAAAAAAGAAAAGCATTTTCTTGCCGAAATTCTTTACGGATTTATCACCCGCGATTACCATAGAGTAGCACGCGCTCATTTTGAAGCAGGTTATGTTCCATCCCATCATAATATTGAAAATTTTGCACAAGCTAACAGAGCCATTGGTGAACCTATTCATGGACAGTCGGCACAAAGCATTTCGATGGCTAAATTACTTACACTTTTATTTGAAGTTACTGAATTATTTGATATGCAAACACGGCCTGAGCTTTTATTGCTGCAAAAAACTATGGTCGTTGTGGAAGGCATCGCCCGTACATTGGATCCCAATTTTAATATGTGGAAATCTTCTGAACCAATCGTCAAAGAATGGATCAGCAAAAATTTAGGCCCAATAGGTCTCATAAAAGATTTCAATGAAGGAGCAGAAGCTCTATTATCCCTCGCACGAAAAACACCACAATTGATCACTAACTTCCAAAATATAGAAGAAAAATTCAATCAAATAACAAAAACAGGCTTTCATCTTTCGCCTCTTACTCTCAAGCAACTTGCTTTAGAACAAAGTCGCGCTCAACGTCATAATCATTACCGCCTTCTTATTATTTCTCTTAGTGTTCTCTTCTTATTTTTTTTCTTTTTCACCTTTCCTAATTGATTTAATCTGTTAAAAATACCTTAAATAAAATCATTGAAATCATTTTATTTATTGGATCTCTTTCATGGCCAGTATTACTATTCGCAACCTCTCATCTGAAGCTAAAGAATTTTTACGCGTCCGTGCCGCAAAAAATGGTGTTTCTATGGAAGAAGAAGCTCGTCGTTTATTAAGCAATCCAACTGTATCATACACACCATCTTTGCAGGCAACGCCTCTTAATATGCAATCATTGAAATCAAAATCTATTCTTCTTATTATTGGCGGTGGTATTTCAGCTTATAAAACACTAGATTTAATTCGTCGTTTACAAGAACGTGGAGCACGCTTAAACATTATCATGACACAAGCTGCTCAAAAATTTATTACTCCTTTAGCCGCAGAATCTCTAAGTGGAAGCACTGTATATAGTGATTTATTTTCACATAAAGAAGAACATGATATCGGTCATATCCGATTAGCACGTGATGCTGATTTAATTATTTTAGCTCCAGCAACCGCCAACCGTATTGCAAAAATGGTTGCTGGAATAGGAGATGACCTCGCCAATTGTGTGCTTCTAGCAGCACGCTGCCCACTCTTAATTGCACCTGCCATGAATCCAGCAATGTGGACACATCCAGCAACTGTTCGCAATGTCGCACAACTCCACGCAGATGGCATTCATATAATCGGACCAGAAATCGGTGAAATGGCAGAAAAAAATGAAGCTGGGTGTGGACGCATGAGTGAACCCTTAACGATTGTAGCCGCAGCAGAAGCACTTTTAAATGAACAAAAAAAACCATTATCTGGACGCCATTTTATCGTTACATCTGGTCCAACCCATGAACCCATTGATCCTGTTCGTTATATTGCGAATCACTCATCAGGAAAACAAGGACACGCAATTGCGATTGCTTTAGCCAATCTGGGTGCTACAGTTACACTTATTTGTGGGCCTGTAAATCTCGCTGATCCACAAAAAGTAAAAACAATTCATGTTAACACAGCTTGCGAAATGTTACAGGCTGTAAAAGACGCTTTACCTGCTGATGGCGCTATTTTTGTTGCGGCTGTCTGCGACTGGCGAAGTCAAACACTTTCTTCTCAAAAAATAAAAAAAGAAACCAA
This sequence comes from Bartonella sp. F02, assembly GCF_026929975.1. GTDB lineage: Bacteria > Pseudomonadota > Alphaproteobacteria > Rhizobiales > Rhizobiaceae > Bartonella. The sequence goes on along the minus strand of NZ_JANHOK010000001.1, from coordinate 138,609 downwards.
TAAAGCACCACTCTCTCTGAACATGGTTGAAAATCCTGATATTCTAGCAACAATTGGTCATGCTCCAAATCGTCCTTCACTTGTCGTTGGTTTTGCTGCTGAAACAGATAACCTCATTGTTAATGCACAAAAAAAACTAATCCAAAAAGGAGCAGATTTCATTCTTGCCAATAATGTGTCTATTTGTGTTGATGGTAAAAGTGTTATGGGTTCTGATACAAATCAAGTTTATTTAATCAGCAAAGAAAACGTTAAACAATGGCCACACATGAGTAAACAACAAGTTGCTGAAAAATTAGCCAACACTATTGTTTCATTTTTCTCTTCATCTGCTTTTACCGATTAAAATAAAAAAACATCAATTTATGTCATGTGAATGCAAATAATTCTGCAAAAATTTTATTCAGTTACAGAACAAGCTTAGAACTTTATCGAAGCATAACAGATAACAGAATTAGCCTTTATCTCTCTAACAATTTTTATCTATCTAATAATTAATGTTAAGTATAATTCTTAAAATTCTGCATGATAATTCAAATATCATGTATGCTATTTCTGCAAAAAGCGATCAATGAAGTACTCAGAAAAACATCATTTGTTGACATAAGCTAAAAATAATCGAATAACACGCAGTTGCATATTTGACATTAAAATAAAAAAACAAGTAAAATACTTTACACAATTGCTAGCATCTTTGCTGTAGGGAGGGTTTTCATTTAAATCATTATCACTCTAGGGAATTAATGAATAATGATAGAATTAAAATCGTTCCAAACTAATGAAAATTGGATCATTATATTAAATATGATTTATTTAACCAGAAAAATTCAATTATTTAGTCTTATACTTCAAAAATCACACTTAAAGTGCATAACATCTTAGGAAAGGTCACAAAGATGAACTGGATTACAAATTATGTGCGTCCTAAAATAAACTCTATATTAGGTCGTCGTGAAATTCCAGAGAATCTATGGGTGAAAGATCCCACAAGTGGTGAAATGGTATTCCAAAAAGATTTAGAGTCGAATCAATATGTGTTTCCTTCTTCTGGTTATCATATGCGTATCAGCGCTAAGAATCGCCTCATGCATTTTTTTGATGATGGTGTTTATACACCACTAGAAAATCCAAAAGTTGTAACGGATCCATTAAAATTCCGAGATGAAAAACGCTATATTGATCGGTTAAAGGATTATCGTTCAAAACTTGGTGTTGATGATAATATTTTAAGCGCACAAGGCACTATTGAGGGTTTACCGATTATTGCTACTGTTCAAGATTTTGCTTTTATGGGGGGATCTCTTGGCATGGCTTCAGGAGAAGCTATTATCAAAGCCTTTGAAACCGCTATTGCAGAAAAATGTCCGTTAGTTCTTTTTTCTGCTTCAGGTGGAGCACGAATGCAAGAGGGAACACTCTCATTAATGCAAATGCCCCGAACAACAGTAGCAATTGAAATGATAAAAGAAGCAAAACTACCCTATATTGTCGTTCTCACCAACCCTACTACAGGAGGCGTTACAGCCTCCTATGCTATGCTCGGTGATATTCACATAGCCGAACCAGGTGCTATGATTGGTTTTGCAGGTCCTCGCGTCATTCAGCAAACTATCCGCGAAACTTTACCTGAAGGCTTCCAAAGCAGTGAATATCTCCTTGAACATGGCATGATTGATATGGTTGTGTCACGCTTAAATATGAAAAGCACTATTGCACGACTTTTACGTTTGATGATGAAGCACCCTGCACCATCTAAATCCTCTCATTCATCTTCCATAGATTCTTAATCATAGCTTTTAATTTTAATCTCAAAACAGCTTAAATTCTATAAAAACTGTATGCAAAAAACGATAGATGATTTACTAGAAAACTATCCAAAAAGATGTGATCTTTCTTTAGATCGTATGTTTCGCCTTTTAGAACGCCTCGATAATCCTCATTTAAAACTTGCACCCGTTATCCATATTGCAGGAACAAATGGAAAAGGCTCCGCCTCTGCCATTTGCCGAGCACTTTTAGAGAGTGCTGGTTATCGCGTGCATGTATACAGCTCACCTCATTTAGTCAATTGGAATGAACGCTATCGGCTTGGCCAAAAAGGAAGCGGGCAATTTGTTACAGAAAAAGAATTAACTGAAACAGTTCATAAAATTATAGCAATAAACTGTAAAGAACCAATCACTGTTTTCGAAATTTTAACAGCAGCTGCCTTTATGTTATTTAGCACATATCCAGCTGACGCAGTTATTTTAGAGGTCGGATTAGGAGGACGTTTTGATGCCACAAATGTTATCCAAAAACCTGCTGTCTCTCTTATCATGCCGATTGACTATGATCATGAAGTTTTTCTTGGCAACACAGTAGAAAAAATTGCTTTTGAAAAAGGAGGCATTATTAAGCCCAGAACTCCTCTTGTTATTGGAAAACAAAATCACGATGCCGTTTATTCTGTTTTAAGTACTCTTGCCGAAAAAAATAAAGCTCCTTGTTCTTTTTTTGATCAAGATTATGCAAGCTATGAAGAACATGGACGCATGGTATTTCAAAACGACCAAGGCCTGATGGATCTACCTCTCCCAAATCTTGTTGGTGCACATCAAATTGCAAACGCTGGAGCTTCTATTCAAGCTATTTTTCAAGCAGGTTTCCAACTTCCAGAATATACAATAAGCAAAGCTATACAAAATATATACTGGCCGGCACGAATGCAGCATCTTACTTATGGCCACTTAGTTGATCAACTTCTTCCTCATACTCATTTATGGCTTGATGGCGGTCACAACCCTGCCGCGGGAAAAGTCGTTGCCGCAGAATTAATTCGCTGGAAAAAAAACTCAAACCGTCCCATTGTGATGATTGCCAGTATGCTTAATACCAAAGATGCTACCGGTTATTTTCGTCCATTAGCCAATCTCATCGATAAAGTATATACTGTTCCCTTAACTTCTAGCAATGCAGGAATCGATCCTATAACTTTAGCTGAATCAGCACAAAAAGCAGGCCTTATTGCTATCCCACAAGATAATTTACAAAATGCTTTTAATAAAATTAATTTAGAATATAAAGAAGCCATCATCTTTATTGGTGGATCTCTTTATCTTGCAGGCGATATTTTACGTGACAATGAAACACCGCCATGTTAGCAATTCGCTGTTTGTGAAGCTTTAAAAAATAGAATTTTTGATCATGAAACTTGATTGTACACTTTATCAATATCCTAAACTTATCACTGTTTTTGGTGGTTCAGGTTTTGTAGGACGGTATGTTGTTGAAGCTTTAACCAAACGAGGTTATCGCGTTCGAATTGCTGTACGTCGTCCACAAAAAGCTTATTATATGCTGCAAATCGGTGAAGTAGGGCAAACTCAAATGCTTCAAACCGATGTCAAACACCGTGCTTCTGTTGCACGCGCTCTCATGGGTGCAGATGCTGCAATCTTTCTTCCTGGCAGCTTGACACAAACAAGTCGATCAAATTTCAAAAAAATACAAATTGATGGCACACAAAATGTTTCCGAATTAGCAGCTCAAGCTGGTATTCCTCTCATTCATATGTCAACACTCATTGCAAATGAGAATGCGTCTCTCTTTTATGCACGCGCAAAATTTCTTAGTGAGCAGATTGTTCAAAATACGCACCCTGAAGCAGTTATCATGCGCTCATCCATTATTTTTGGAGCAGAAGATTGTTTCTTTAACACTTTAGCAAATTTAGCTCGTTTTTTACCGATTATGCCGCTTTTTGGTGGCGGACAAAGCAAATTTCAACCCGTATACGTAGGCGATATTGCAAAATTTATTATCCACGCTTTAGAAGGTCACGTTCTCTCTGGGAAAACATATGATCTTGGTGGACCACAGGTTGTAACATTTCAAAATATTCTCGAAAATATATTCAAAATTATTTATCGACAAAAAATTATTGTCCCCATGCCTTTTGCTGTTGGTCTTACCATTGGAAGCTTTTTAGGTGTTATCGGTAAATTACCTCTTCTATCACCAGTCATAACAGCAGATCAAATACGCTTCCTGCAAATGAATAATATTGTTTCTCAAGAAGCTATAGACAATGGATACACTCTAGAAGGCATAGGAATTACACCCAAAACGATGGCTGCTATTTTGCCAAATTACTTATGGCGCTTTCGCCCACAAGGGCAGTTCTCTCAAGACTTTCCTGTTTAATGTATTTTTTCATCAACAATAGATAAAAAGTAATCCTAACGCTAAAGGTTGTTCTCATACCTTTTTTCTAAAAAACATCGTGTCAATGTCTTTGTCATTCAAAAGTCAAATAAGACTCTGTGATTATTATATTCTCAATAAAGTTTTTGTGCTCAAGGCTCATATTTTTCCTTAACACAAATATGTTTTCTACTATACAAGCTTATAGACATTTTAAAATGACTTTTTATATAAAGAAATCCTTATATTTGCTTGCGTTTTTTTTAAATTTCTCATACCGTCTTGAAAAAAATCTATTTTGAAGGAATAAGAAATGGCAGTTCAAGATTATATTGTTAAAGATATCACGCTTGCTGCTTACGGTCGTAAAGAGCTTGATATTGCAGAAACGGAAATGCCCGGTTTAATGGCTTGCCGTAAAGAATTTTCTTCTTGTCAACCTTTACGCGGAGCACGTATTTCCGGTTCATTACATATGACAATCCAAACGGGTGTTTTAATTGAAACACTCAAAGCTCTAGGAGCTGACGTGCGTTGGAGTTCGAGTAATATTTTTTCTACACAAGATCATGCCGCAGCCGCCATCGCCGCTGCAGGTATTTCTGTTTTTGCCATTAAAGGTGAAACACTTGAAGAATATTGGACCTATATAGACGCGATTTTCCAATGGCCTGATGGAAATCTTTCCAATCTTATCTTAGATGATGGAGCTGATGCAACCAATTATATTATAACGGGCAGCTATGCAGAAGAAAACAAAGATATTTTACTGCATCCAAAAACAGAAGAAGAAGAATTTTTTTTCAAACAAATCCAAAAGCGTATAGCTGCAACACCAGGTTTTTTTACGCGCCAACGCGCAGCAATTAAAGGTGTCAGTGAAGAAACAACGACAGGTGTAAACCGCCTCTATCAATTACACAAAAAAGGACTTTTGCCTTTTCCAGTCATTAATGTGAATGATAGCGTAACAAAATCAAAATTTGATAATAAATATGGATGTAAAGAATCATTAGTTGACGGCATCCGACGAGGAACAGATGTGATGATAGCTGGTAAAACAGCTATTGTTTGCGGTTATGGTGATGTTGGTAAAGGCTCTGCAGCTTCACTCTCTGGTGCTGGAGCACGCGTTAAAGTAACAGAGATTGATCCTATTTGCGCTCTTCAAGCTGCAATGGATGGTTATGAAGTTGTTACTTTAGATGATGCAGCCTCTAGTGCAGACATCATTATAACAACAACCGGAAATAAAGATATTGTCCGTTTAGAACATATGCGACAAGTTAAAGATATGTGCATCATAGGAAATATCGGTCATTTTGATAATGAAATCCAAGTATCAGCTCTCAGAAATTTACCGTGGACAAATATTAAACCGCAAGTTGACATGATCACATTTCCCGATGGAAAACGAATTATTTTATTATCTGAAGGACGTTTGCTGAATCTTGGAAATGCGACAGGTCATCCTTCCTTCGTTATGTCTGCTTCATTTACCAACCAAGTTCTAGCTCAAATTGAACTCTTCACTCATACAGAAAATTATAAAAACGAAGTTACTGTCTTACCCAAACATCTTGATGAAAAAGTTGCACGTCTTCATCTTGATCGACTAGGAGTCAAATTAAGCATTTTATCGGAAGAGCAAGCTGCTTATATTGGAGTCAAACCACAAGGACCTTATAAACCAAATCATTACCGTTATTAAAACGTTTCCTTGGTTTGAAAAACAAAAGGAAAACACATCGTGGGGAACTATAACCCTAAGAAAAAAACGCAAAAATTTATCCAAATTGGTTCTCATATTTTGTGCTTTCTTTTCTTTCTTTTTCCAATGCACGCTATTGCCAAACCATTGATTTCTGATTTACTTTCTACCCTCACTTTTCCAGATGGAGTATGGCTTATCATAGTGCTCTTCGGAGGTCTTTCTTGCGCTTCTTTTCTCACATGCATTGCAGTTATTATCAATACGAAAAGAGTTTTGCGAAAACCCTTAAAAGCAATACAAGAAGATTTCGTTGAAAAACTTAAGCATTATGAATGGTTTTTAGAAAAAACAGGACAATGCCTTCTGATTTGGGAAAATCCAATAGCCAAACCACGTATAGATGGGAGTATTCCTGTATTACAAAAAATAGGAATTAGCCGTCAAAATTTCCAGAAATTTGAACATTGGCTTGAAGCGTCTTCTTTTCAACAACTCAATAAAGCATTGACTCAACTGCTTCATCAGGGTTGCTCTTTCGAACTTTTTATCACCACAACAAATAAAACATTATTGCACGTTACAGGAATCATCGCAGGAACCACAGCTATTGCGCGTTTTCAAGATGCTTCAGCACTGCAAAACGAAAATACTCGTCTTCAGAACGATATGGCTCAAATTCTTAAAGAATTGCGAATGCAACGTAATCTCCTCGATCGTATTAAAGAACCCATATGGATCTTAGATCATGAAGGAAAAATCATTTTTATAAATCGCGTTTTTCGCGAAATGATAAACTTTCAAGAAAATAGCGATAGCATTATTGATCTTTTTAATGAAACCACACAGCGTAAAACAAATGAAATAGAAACTGTTTTTCAAGACCATATCCATACAGTTATTGATGGAGAAAGACATCATTTTCATCTTACACGAATTACCACCAATGAAGGGATGGCCGCTTTTGCTCGTGATGATAGCGCATATGAAAATCTTACCAATGAAATGAAGCACATTCTTCAAAGTCATTGTGAAATACTTGACCAAATTTCAACAGCTGTTGCGATCTTTGATACCAATCAAAAATTAAAATTTTGCAACCATGCTTTTAAAGTTTTATGGCCATTAGAAAGCTCTTTTCTAGAGAGTGAACCAAGTCATACTTTGCTTCTTGAGCGTCTGCGTGAAAAAGGATTTATTAATGAACACCCTAATTGGCGTGCTTGGAAAGAAGATCTTTTTAAAGCTTCTCAACAAACAGCATCAAATCAACAAATTTGGGATTTGCCTGACGGACGTACAGTGCGTGTCATCTCTACCCCTCACCCGCAAGGGGGGGTCACTTGGCTTTATGAAAATCTCACAGAAAAAATTGATCTTGAACGGCGCTATAACACACTGATCAAAATACAAGGGGAAACACTTGATAAACTTTCTGAAGGTGTCGTTGTTTTTGGTACTGATGGACGTCTTCGTTTATCCAATCCAGCTTTATCAACATTATGGTCCTTACCCTATAATTTACTCGTAGAAGGCACACATATTACACAGCTACAAACTCATTGTTCCTCTTTAACAACTGGAACAGAATGGAATCTATTTACTCAATTTGTCACTGGCTTTCCTGAAAAACGTGACACACTTTCAGGCCGTATAGATTTAAACAGTGGAATGATCCTTGATTACACATTAGCGCCCTTGCCTGACGGACAAACAATGTTAACCTTTGTTAATGTCACAGATAGTGTTCATGTCGCACGGGCTCTTCAAGAAAAAAATGAAGCTTTAGAAAGCGCTGATCGTCTTCGCAATGAATTCGTTCAACATGTTTCTTACGAATTGCGTACACCTCTTACAAATATTATTGGATTTTCTGATATTTTACGAGATCAAATTTTTGGCTCTATCAATGAACGTCAGTACGAGTACCTTGGTTATATTCATTCAGAATCGGGTACACTGTTAAATCTTGTCAATGATATCCTTGATCTCGCAACCCTCGATGCAGGTATTATGACACTGGATATAAAATCAGTGAATATTGCAAATGCTATGGCGCAAGCAGTCACACGAATAGAAGAACGTCTTAACGGACGTCATATTACACTTGTGCAACAAATTTCTCCTTCTTTAAACTTTATTTCTGCTGATGCGACACGTTTGCATCAAATTTTTGTTAACGTTCTTAATAATGCTGTCAATTTTGCAACAGAAAAAAGTACAATTGAATTTTGTGCCAACATGCAAGATCATACTATAATTTTTAGCGTTCATAATGAAGGATCTGATATTCCTGCTGATATTCTTGATCGCATTTTCAAGCGTTTTTCTTCTCATTCTCATCACGGTGGACGTGCCGGAGCAGGCCTTGGCCTCTCTCTTGTTAAAAGCTTTGTTGAACTTCATGGTGGACACGTTGAAATTTGCACTGGAACAGAACAAGGAACAACAGTTAAATGTTTTTTCCCAATTCCAAAATGAAATAAAACTCTATAATCTCACTCCGTTATTACATTTTTTCTCCATCAATGGCCTATCTAATGAATTTTAGTTTTTTTCTTGAAAATGAAGAAGCAACAAAACTTTTTGCTCAAGATTTAGCTTTCGCTCTAAAACGAGGCGATCTTGTCACACTTCAAGGCGATCTTGGAGCAGGAAAATCAACTTTTGCACGTGCGCTCATTCATGCTCTTGCCAATGATGATACTCTTGATGTGCCAAGTCCTACTTTTACTCTTACTCAAACTTATCAACTTCCGCAATTTGAAATTATTCACGCTGATTTTTATCGCCTTTCTACAGAGGAAGAAATTGATGAATTAGGACTTTATGAAGCTCGTGAACAAAGTGTTTTGCTCGTTGAGTGGCCAGAAAAAGGAGAAAACCTTTTAGGACCTGCGACTTTTGCGCTTACATTAAAACATGAAAACTGTGGGCGCCATATCACCCTTATATCCGCAGAACATTCTATCGAACGTTTGCAAAAATCTTTTGCAATTCGTACTTTTTTAAAAGCCCATGGTCGTGGTCATGTTCATCGTTATTTTTTAACTGGCGATGACTCAACGCGTTCTTATGAAATTTTGGATGATGGCCATCATCAAGAAATTCTGATGAAAGCCCAAACTCTGCAAACGACACAAAATACAGCTTTTTCTGACGTGAATCGAATGAATCTTGCTACAGATATTCGTCAGTTTGTAGGAATTAGTCAGCTTCTCTTAAATCATGGATTTTATGCCCCTCATATCTTTGCAAAAGATTTTGAAAAAGGTCTTTTGATTTTAGAAGATCTTGGACATGAAGGACTTTTAGATCAAGAAGGACAACCTATAGAAGAACGATACATTGCTTGTAGTGAATTTCTCGCAACTTTTCACCAAAAATCATGGTCTTTAGAGAATCAATTTTCAATGTTTTTTCTCAAAATTCCCTTTTATGATTACCAGACGATGCAAGCAGAACTTTCTTTACTTCTCGACTGGTATCTTCCTTTTCACACACAAAAAAACATAGAAAAAGAACAACGTGAAGCTTTTTTCACTTGTTGGAAACCTTACCTTGAAGAGCTTATTAAAACCGAAAATACCTTTGTCATGCGCAACTATCACTCACCAAACATTCTTTGGCGTGAACATCAAAAAGGAACAGATCGAATCGGCCTCATCGATTTTCAAGATGGTTTAAAGGGACCAACTGTCTATGATTTGGTTTCTTTGGCACAAGATGCGCATCTCTTTATTTCTCCAAAACTTGAAGAAAAACTCATCAATGCCTATTGCCATGCGCGCCATCAAGCACAAAATTCTTTTAATGAAGATGAATTGCGCAAATTTTATGCCGTTGCAGGAGCGCAACGTGTTTCAAAAATTTTAGGTCTTTTTGTACAACTTCATCAACGAGATGGAAAATCATCATATCTAAAACATTTACCTCACATGCAAGATTATCTCATTCGTAATCTTTCACACCCAATTTTAGCTCCTTTATACGATTTTTATAAAGAAATTGGCCTTCTTGAAAAAACATCGTAGACTTTTAACTTGTTCATTTATGATGTTGCTTCAAAAACCTCGTAACAGTAAAACATGATGTAACAATGCATCTCTCTTCATTTACCGCTATTCTTATATCCATTCAGCGTATATGCTTTGTTAGATCTCTGCTGAAAGAGACAGAAATTTAAAATATTGTCTGTCATATTCATAACAATACAGCTTTCCATATATTCTGGATTCATCGGTTTCATACAACAAGAATAAATTTATATCAAAATACGAAATAACCACAAAACTGTTATGAGTGACAACATTATATTTATCAAGGAAATCGCCATATTCTCCTTTCTCTTGAAGAAAAATAACTATAAAGTAACAATAACAAATCTTTACGGATTCAAAATGAGTGAAAATGACCTTTAAATCGCGCATATTTTCTATTTCTTCTGGAACCCCTTTTTTACCTCATTTTGTTGATGCGCTTTTTTCCGGAACTCTCATTGAAAACTTCGCACCAAATGGTGATATTCAAAGCGCTCTAACTGATACCATCATTTATGTACCAACGCGTCGTGCTGCCCGTGCTTTGCGCGCTGCTTTTGTTGAAAAAAGCTCGACACAATCAAGCTTTTTGCCAACCATTCTCCCTTTGGGAGACATCGATGAAAATCATTCTTTTTTTACTGACGATCATACCAACGCTCTGATCAACAACCCTCCTATTGGAGAAAGTGAGCGTCTCCTTCTTTTAGCGCGTCTTATTCTTCCTTGGCGTGAAAAATTACCTGCCCACCTACGAGCCATGTTTGGCACAGAAGATGTTCTTATTCCTGCTCATACTGCCGATGCAATCTGGCTTGCTCAAGATTTGGCACGTTTGATGGATGAAGTTGAAACAGAATCTATAGAGTGGTCAAAATTAAAAGAAATCGCACCTGATATGATCGCTGAATGGTGGCAAATAACGCTTGATTTTCTCACAATCATTACGCAAAATTGGCCACAAATTTTAAAAGAAAGACAACAGAGTAATCCTGCTGAATGGCGCAATCAGGCTCTTAAAATACAAGCAGATATTTTACAACGCACCCCCCCCAATAAACCCATTATTGCTGCAGGTGCAACAGGTTCTATCCCTGCAGTAGCACATCTCTTAAAGGTTATTGCTTCCTTACCCAAAGGAGCTGTCGTCCTTCCAGGTCTTGATTTAAATATGGATGAAGCGCAATGGGATGCACTTGGAACAATACAAGAAGAAAAAAGTACCTTTGACCTCACCGGCCATCCAACAGCTGCTTTTAGTCATCCTCAATATCATTTAAAAAAACTTTTATCTTTGATGAAATGTCCACGCATCCATGTCCGAGAAATTGGCCAACGCAACACAATAAAAGAAAAACGCATTGCTCTTTTATCAGAAGCTCTTCGACCCGCTTCCACAACAGATCTATGGGCACATCTTATTCGTGACGATTATGAAAATATTTGTTCAGATTGGTCACTTATTGAAGCGATAAACGAACGCGAAGAGGCTTTAGCAATTGCCGTTGCTTTACGCGATGCCATTGAAGAGCCTCACAAAACTGCAGCTCTCATAACAAATGATCGCACTTTAGCACGTCGTGTTGCAGCAGAGTTACAACGATTCGGCATTGAAGCGAATGATTCAGGCGAAATGCCATTGGCTCAAACATTACCTGCAACTTTATTACGGCTTATCCTAGAAAACATCTTTAAACCCAGTGATCCTATTGCTTTTCTTTCTCTTCTTAAACATCCACTGACAACCCTCAAGTACAAGCGTTATTTTTTGCGCGAAATGGCAGAAAATTTCGAACTATTTTTCCTTCGAGGTAACATCGGTCGTATCCACCTTTGTGAATGTGATCAGTTTCTTGAAACATGGATTGCAACACATTCCTATAACAATTCTGACGCTGATACTCTTGATCCACAAAAGTGTGAAGAAGCGCGCCTACTCTGCCAGCTTTTAATCAAAGCGATTGAACCATTAACATCTTTAATGCAACAAGAAAGAGAATGCACCATTAATGAAGTTGCTATCGCCACTGTTGAAGTTTTTGAAAATTTTGGACGTGATGATGACAATTCGCTTACACATCTTTATCAAGATGAAGCAGGGCAAGCCCTAGCAACTTTTTTACATGAACTTGTCAGTGATCAATCAGGATTAAAATTTCGTCTTTGTGAGTGGCCAGCCATATTTTCTGCTCTTATAGCAACACGTTCAGTGTCTCCTTCCCCAGGAGGTCATCCACGTTTATTTATTTGGGGTACTTTGGAATCACGCTTACAAACAGTCGATACTGTCATCATTGGTGGTCTTAATGAAGGGACATGGCCAATAACAACTCGCAATAATGCTTTTTTATCAAGACCAATGAAAATGACATTAACGCTCGAGCCACCAGAACAGCGCATTGGTCTTTCCGCTCATGATTTCCAATGGGCTATGGGAATGAATAAAGTCGTCATGAGTCGTGCCAAACGAGTTAATCATACTCCTTCCATTCCTTCACGTTGGTTACAGCGTTTAGAAACAGTCATAGGAAAGAAGGTATGGCAGCAAATTTGCACACGAGGAGAAACATTTATTCATTGGGCAAAAATGCTCGATCATACAGAGATAACTTTCTCTGTCAAAAGACCTTGTCCTATTCCTCCACTTGAAATGCGCCCACGTCATTTCTCAGTCACTGAAATAGAAACATTGAGATACGACCCTTATGCTATTTACGCCAAAAAAATCTTGCATCTCAAACCACTTAAACCCCTTATTCATGACCCCAATGCCAAAGAACGCGGTATTCTCTATCACGCGATTATGGCTGCTTTTTGTACACAAATAAAAAACCCTCATACTGCAAATGCATTACAGGATTTACTGACTATTGGACGTCAAGAATTTGACAAATTAAACTTACCTTCTGATATTGAAATAATTTGGTGGTCCTCATTTGAAAATCTTGCTCCTTTAATTATCAAATGGGAACAAAGTCTTGAATTTCGAGAACGACATGCTGAAGTTATAGCCCAGTCAATGCCTATAGGGACAACAGGTGTCACTCTTTCAGGACGTGCTGACAGAATTGATATTTTACCTGGAAAAATGGCTGAAATTATTGATTTTAAAACAGGCGAACCTCCTTCATCCAAACAAGTTCGCGCTTTACTCTTTCCACAACTCCCTTTAGAAGCCGCTTTACTCATACATGGGGCTTTTAGAGGATTTCAAGATCTTTCTCCTTCGAATTTATTTTATATTCCTTTAAAAGGCAGAAATAAAATTAAGCCTCAATCAATTATTGAAACAACGAAAGGAAAAGACCAAGAAAACGCTGTTCTGCTTGGTGAAAAAGCTTGGAAAAATCTTATTGAATTGATTAATGATTATCAAAACCCACATCACGGTTATCTTTCCCATGCCGTTCCTTCTCCAAAATATTACGAAAGTGATTATGATCATCTCGCACGATATTGGGAATGGTCGAATAATTTTTATAAAGCGGATCAATCATGACATCTTTCTCTATTCCTCAAGCCGCTCTTGATGCACAAAAAACAGCAACCCATCCACAAACAAGTGTATGGGTTTCTGCAAATGCAGGATCTGGAAAAACTCACGTTTTAAGCGAACGTGTTATTCGTTTGCTTTTAAACGGTACTCCTCCATCACGCATTTTATGTCTTACTTACACCAAAGCTGCTGCTGCAGTCATGCAATCACGCATTTTTCGTACACTTTCCACCTGGAGTGAACTTGATGATGAGCAACTTCAAACAACTTTATCGCATCTTGATAAAAAATCTATCTCTGCAGAAAAACTAACTTACGCACGACAACTTTTTGCTCGTGCTCTTGAAACACCTGGTGGTCTTAAAATTCAAACGATTCACGCTTTTTGTGAAGCTTTATTACACCAATTTCCACTAGAAGCCAATATTGCTGGCCATTTTGAACTATTAGATGATATCAGCAAAGAAAAATTATTGAAACAAGCACGTTGCCAACTTTTAACGCAAAGCGAAGCGCAAAAAACACTGAAACAATTGCTTAAAATTATTAATGAAAGCACCTTTGATCAATTATTAAAAGAAGCTGTTCAAAATCAGCATGAGCTCTCTGATTTCTTACCGTTTATTTTATCTGACAATGGAAAAAAAGAACTCTATGCGCTTTTTGATTTAACTCCTAATGAAACAACTCAATGCTTGCTGGAAAAAATTCAACAAACCGCTGCGCTTTCTTCTTACATCCTAGAACAATATAAAATTTATGGAAACGGAAACTCAAAAAACACAATTGAAAAATTCTCCTTGTTAGCAAAATCTTCTGATGAAAGAGATACCATCAACCTTATTTCAAATATTTATTTTACAACTGGCGGTGATCCACGCAATTTTTCACGTCATTTTTCTAAAAAATTTCATGAACATTCTTTTTTTATTCAAAAAGAGATTGAAAACAAACAAAACCAACTTTCTATCCTTTTAGACAAATATCAATGTGCAAAACTCATTCCTCTCAACATAGCGGCTTTTCAGCTTTGTGCTATGTATCTGAAAACCTATGCAGATTTAAAAAAATCTAATGGTCTGCTAGACTTTGACGATCTCATTGAGCGCACACTCCATTTATTGCAACGCAAAGGCGCAAGCCAATGGGTACAGTATAAACTTGATCGCGGTATTGATCATATTTTACTCGATGAAGCTCAAGATACAAATCCTGAACAGTGGCAAATCATTCAACTTTTAGCGCAAGAATTTTTTACAGGTCATAGCCACCGCACAAACACTCGCACTCTTTTTGCCGTTGGAGATGAAAAGCAATCCATCTATTCTTTTCAAGGTGCCGCACCAGAAAATTTTGCTGAAAACGGTCGAATAATTCAAAAAAAAATACAGCAAATCAATCAAAAATTTGAAAAAATACAACTGCATTATTCTTTTCGTTCTACTGCTGAGGTTCTTAAAAGCGTTGATCTTGTTTTTGAAACACCAGAAAATTATAAAGGGCTTTCCGCCGATAATGTGAAAACGATCCACGAGCCTATTCGTATTAACAGTCCAGGTAGTGTCATTGTATGGGATGCTATCGCTGCAGAAACAAATGAACTTCCTCATGATTGGCATTCCCCTGTTGATTATTTGGATACACCTCAAATACAACTAGCAGAAAGAGTTGCTGAAACTATTGCCAATTGGTTGCACAAAGGTGAAATGCTTCCAGGAAAAGGACGCTTACTGCGTGCCAGTGACATTATGATTTTAGTTCGTAAACGCGATTCTTTTGTTCCTACTCTTTCTCGCGCCCTTAAACTTCGCAATATTCCCGTATCTGGTGAAGATCGTTTATACTTAACAAATCATATTAGTGTTCGCGATTTAATGGCACTTGCACAATTTGTCTTACAACCACACGATGACCTTTCACTGGCTTGTGTTTTGAAAAGTCCTCTTTTTTCTCTTAGCGAAGATGAACTTTATCAACTTGCAGCACAACGTATAGGATCACTTTGGCAAAGTCTTTGCACTCATGCCTCATCACACACCATTTTTAAAAATGCCTTTGAGAATCTCAAAAAATATCGTGATTTGGTTGATAAAATGCCTGTTTTTGAGTTTTATAGCCATATTCTTAATAACGATAAAGGACGGCAAAAAATTATCGCTCATTTAGGATCTGAGGCAAATGAAGTCCTTGATGCTTTCATGGACTATACGCTTGCTATTCAAAAAACAGGCCTACCTGGATTGCAAGCTTTTTTGGAAATATTGAATGAAAACGAACCAGAAATTAAACGTGAATTCGATCAGGGTCATGAAGAAGTTCGTATTATGACCATCCACGCAGCGAAAGGTTTAGAAAGTGCTGTTGTCTTTCTTGTTGATCCAGGAAGTGAAGTCTTGCATTCACAATATGTGCCGCATTTGCTTAAACTACCCTTCAATGACAGAAAAGCTTTTATCTGGCATCCAGATAAAGAATTTGACACAAAACTTTCTAAAAAAGCATTTTCATATTTAAAAGAACGAGCAACCGAAGAATATAAACGTCTTCTTTATGTTGGTATGACACGTGCTGAAGATCGATTAATTGTTTGTGGCTATAAAAATAAAAAAGAAAACCCTGATACGTGGTTAGAATTAGTCAAAAAAGCTCTCACTCCCCACGCAGTTGCTATCCAAACCTCTGAAGACGATATTGCAGCTTGGCACTATTCTATCACACCCTCTTCTTCTCCTTCAATAGATGAACAAATAAATTGTGAAATTAGTCAATCGTTTCCACCTCTTCCTGCTTTTTTTCATCAAAAAATGCTTATAGAGCCAGCTTTACCAAAACCACTCAGACCTTCTGTTTCCAATCTTACTATTGATGAGGATTCTGAATTTTCTTTCAATTCAAAACAGCATATAATTTCACCCGTTTTAGGAGAAAAAAACACTAATAAAACTTTTCCTCTTGAATATGGTAATGTGATTCACCGGTTATTGCAGTATCTACCAAATTGCACTCCTGAAAAACGCCAAGATTATGCTCAACGCTACCTCAGTGTTAAGGCTTCTCACTGGCATGACACTCAAAGAAAAGATGCACTCCAACATATTTTGAAGCTTTTAGAGCATCCGCATCTTAAATTACTCTTTTCTCATTCTTCACGTGCTGAAGTATCATTAATGGGAACCATCAAAATTCGTGGCAAAGAACGAACTGTTTCCGGTCAAATTGATCGTTTATGTATTACACAAAATCGTATTCTTTTTGCTGACTTTAAAACTGGAACTTCACCAAAAGACGAAACTGATATTTCGCCTCATTATTTGTTACAAATGG
Organism: Bartonella sp. F02; assembly: GCF_026929975.1. GTDB lineage: Bacteria > Pseudomonadota > Alphaproteobacteria > Rhizobiales > Rhizobiaceae > Bartonella. Next base: position 121,853 of record NZ_JANHOK010000001.1, on the reverse strand, counting down.
CTCTTTATAAAAAATTGCTGCACAATATTCACCCCGATAAAGATATACAAGCTCTCCTCATCTATAGTAAAGATGCAAAAATTTTTACACTTTCTTCTGAAAGACTTGATGCATTACTTTATGAAACCTCAACATAAAAAGAAATTTCTTTTTAAACAACTTGCTTATTATAAATGATCTTTGCAATAATTTGACATTAAGCACAATTATACCCATGTATAAAGATAGATATAAAGGATAAAACAATGGCATGTATAAAAATTGATAATAACAATTTCAAAGACGAAGTTCTGTCTTCTTCAACTCCTGTCGTTGTTGATTTTTGGGCTGAATGGTGCGGACCTTGCAAAATGATTGCACCTCTCCTTGATGAAATTTCAACAGAAATGAAAGACCAAGTAATCATTGCTAAAGTCAACATTGATGAAAATCCAGAACTCGCCGCTCAATATGGTGTACGTTCAATTCCCACTCTTTTAATGTTCAAAAATGGAAATGTTTCATCTAATATGGTTGGAAGTGCTCCTAAAGGACGTCTTTCTGAATGGATTACAGAGAATCTCCGTTAATTTATTTCTAAAAAAATTTTCATTAAACAAAAAGGACTAAAAAGTCCTTCTTGTTTAATTTGAATAACAAATCTTCTTCTGTAGTAAAAATATTTATCTATTTAGAATGTATCTGATAATCTTTAAACGTTGCAAATTTGATTTTCGGAGCGCGTTCTGCTTCATAATTTAATGAAAAATGATTGTCTGCTAAAAACACTGGATCACCATCCAAATCATGAGCAATAGCAGAACGATGATTTGTTAGAAATTTTTGAAGCTCATCCTTATTCTCTGAAGAGATCCAACGACATACGCTAAAACGCGCTGGTTCAAAACTCACCGGTAAAAAATATTCTACCTTCAACCGCTCTGTTAAAACATCAATTTGCAAAGCGCCAATCACACCAATAAGAGCTGGTGATCCATCATCAGGAATAAATAATTGAACAACACCTTCTTCAGCCATTTGCTGCAAAGCATCTTTAAGCTTTTTCGCTTTCATAGGATCGCCTAAACAAACGCGACGCAAAATTTCTGGAGCAAAATTGGGTACACCTTTAAAGAGAATACTTTCTCCTTCAGTTAAAGTATCACCAATACGCAACGTCCCATGATTGGGAATACCCACAATATCACCGGCATAAGCTTGATCAGCAATTTGTCGTGAACGCGCAAAAAAGAACTGCGGCGTAGAAAGAGTCATCGATTTTCCAGTTCTGACTAATTTTGCTTTCATACCACGCTCAAGCGTTCCCGAACACACTCGCAAAAACGCAATACGATCACGATGATTGGGATCCATATTCGCCTGAATTTTAAAAACAAACCCTGTCATTTTTGATTCAGTAGCGATAACATCCCGTGTATCTGCCACCTGATTACGAGGACTTGGACCAAAATCAACAAGAGCATTAATCAAATCACGAACACCAAAATTTCGTAATGCCGAACCAAAATAAACGGGTGTCATATGTCCTTCATAAAAAGCTTGAAGATTAAAACTTTTACAAGCATCTCGCGCAAGCTGTACTCCATCCATAAAAGACATACGCTGATTTTCAGGCAGTAATTCTGCAACTTCATTGAGACCAGAAATAGAACGTGGTGTTATTTCATTATCTTTTTGACGAAAACAATTACGATGAAGATCAAAAGTGCCAACGAAATCTTTACCTGCGCCAATAGGCCATGTAATAGGTGCCGTATCCAGTGCGAGTTTTTCTTCAATCTCATCTAATATCTCTAGAGGATCACGTGCCTCACGATCCATCTTGTTAACAAAAGTAACAATAGGAATGTCTCGCATCCGACACACCTCAAATAATTTTAATGTTCTTGGCTCAATTCCGCGCGCACCATCCAAAACCATAACAGCACTATCAACAGCAGTAAGTGTGCGATATGTATCGTCTGCAAAATCTTCGTGTCCTGGCGTATCTAACAAATTAAAGATATGACCTTCATATTCAAATGTCATAACGGATGTGACCACTGAAATACCACGATCACGTTCAATATTCATCCAATCTGAACGTGTTTGAATACGATCTTTTTTTGCCTTGACTTCACCAGCAAGCTGAATAGCTCCCCCAAACAACAAAAGTTTTTCTGTCAGTGTCGTTTTTCCCGCATCGGGGTGAGCAATAATCGCAAATGTCCGTCTCTGCTTTACTTCTTGCGCTAACTTTTCCATTATTCCTCCACGGAACGAGCAAGCGCCTCAGCAATCAACGCACGCATTTCATTAATTCCATAAATCGCTATAAACGACCCAAATCGTGGCCCTCGTTCTTGTCCCAAAAGAACTTCATAAAGCATTTGAAAAAATACATTCGAAACCCCAGGTCCGCCTTCTGGGCTTTTTTTACTTTGATCTTGATAACGTTCTATGAGACGCGCAACATCAAGAATCGCATTTTGAATTACATTCCCGTCTATATCTTTTGGTAAACTTGCTAATTTTTCATCAATAGCCATTAATGTTGAACGTTCACTCTCATCAGGTATTCTAAATTTTTTATTTGGTTTAACAAAAACATCAAAATATTTAATGGCAAACTCTACCAATTTGTCAAGCATTGGATAAGTTTGTGCATTTGCTCCTTGAGCATAACGTGAAATAAATCCCCAAAGAACTTCTTTATTTTCGGCATTTGAAGCACTTACCAAGTTCAAAAGCATGGCAAATGACACAGGCAATTCAACTTTTGGAGGACAACCATTATGAATATGCCATACAGGATTATTTATTTGCTCCTTTTGTTGTTGACGACCATAAGCTGAAAGATGTGCATAATATTCATCTACAGCTTTTGGAATGACATCAAAATAAAGCCGCTTTGCTGTTTTAGGCTTTAAAAACATATAGAGAGCTAAACTTTCTGTTGGTGCATAAGTTAACCACTCATCAATCGTTAAACCATTGCCTTTGGATTTGGAAATTTTTTGCCCTTTTTCATCTAAAAAGAGCTCATAATTAAATCCTTCAGGTGGAATTCCACCGAGAACCTTACAAATTTTAGAAGAAAGATTTGTTGAATCGATAAGATCTTTCCCCGCCATTTCATAATCAACGTCAAGCGCTTTCCAGCGCATTGCCCAATCCACTTTCCACTGACACTTAACTTTACCACCTGTAACCTCTGTTTCAATGGCTTCACCGGTTTCAGGCTCGATATAAGTAACAGTTCCTTTTTCAACATTCCGAGCAATCATCGGAACTTGTAGTACTTTCCCAGAAATAGGAGAAATAGGCAAAAAGAGTGAATAAGTTTCTCGTCGCTCTTCACCCAACGTTGGCAAAACAATTTGCATAATCTTATCATAGCAAGAAAGAATTTTTAAAAGCGTTTCATCGAAACGACCAGAACTATAATAATCTGTTGCACTAGCAAATTCGTAATCAAAACCAAAACGATCAAGAAAAGCACATAAACGTGCATTATTAGCAACTCCAAAAGAAGGATAAGCATCGCCAAAAGGATCTGGAACCTGACTTAATGGTTGACCAAGGTAATTTTTCATCCTCTCACGATCAGGAACATTATCAGGAACCTTTCGCAACCCATCCATATCATCAGAAAAACAAAGTAGTTTTGTTTTTACTTTATTCTCCGTCAAAATATGAAATGCATGGCGCACCATCGTTGTCCGTGCAACTTCTCCGAAAGTCCCAATATGCGGTAAACCAGAAGGTCCATAACCTGTTTCAAATAAAACACACTCAGGGTAACCGGTTTTTTCATAACGTTTAATAATTTTGCGCGCCTCTTCAAACGGCCAAGTTTTCGACTGAACAGCTGCATCTATTAATTCGGGTGTAAGACTCAAGGCATCATTCTGATTGCGCATCATTATTTTTATCCTAAAATTAAATTCTTTAATAACATGCTGTATGGTTCTTGAATTTATTCGTCAATAAGAACAAGCTAAAAACTAAAAAAATCTATTCAGTTTACTCTTGTCATTATAAATACCTGATCTATTATTCTCGTTATAGTCTTTTTAATTATTATATAAATTTAAAGTATAAGTATTATGAATCGTAATTTGCTTGTTTTAATTATCATTGCTTTAATTGCCGTAATCATAGGATTTTCCTATTATACGTATCAACAAGAAAGCAAATCTTCTAGTATTGAACTCAAACTCAATAAATAGCGTGTTATTTCTACGCCAACAAAGACAGAAAAGCATAATCAATTAATTTTACTTAATTAACTTACTGGCAAATATTATATCCAATGCTTTTTTATATTTGTTTGTCGTTAAAATACATTCAGTAAAATTCATGCATTCTCAGCTACATTTTCAAGTCGCAAACGTTCTGATTTTCGTAAACGTTCTGAAGCAGATTTAAGCTGCCCACATGCAGCAAAAATATCGCGTCCACGCGGCATACGAATGGGTGAAGCATAACCAGCTTGATTAACCACATCAGCAAAGCGTTCAATTTGTTCCCAATCAGAACATTGATAATCGCTTCCTGGCCATGGGTTAAAAGGGATCAAATTAATCTTTGCAGGAATCCCTTTAAGTAACTGCACCAATTGCTTAGCATCGTCTAAACTATCGTTAATATCTTTCAGCATTACATATTCAAATGTAATGCGTTTAGCATTAGAAAGGCCAGGATATTTGCGACACGCATCCATTAACATAGCAAGTGGATATTTTTTATTGATTGGAACTAAAACATCGCGCAATGCATCATTAACAGCGTGAAGAGAAATAGCTAACATAACTCCTATTTCTTTTCCAGTTCGTATAATTTCAGGAACAACTCCACTGGTTGAAAGAGTAATGCGACGTTTTGATAAAGAAAGTCCATCTCCATCAGAAGCAATTAAAAGCGCTTTTTTAACCTCTTCAAAATTATAAAGCGGTTCACCCATCCCCATCATCACAATGTTGGTAATTTTTCGTCCTTTCGATACTCCCGCAGCATGAGGTGTCTCTCTATCAGGAAAATCATCCAAACGACGACGCGCAAACAATAATTGTGCCAAAATTTCTTCTGCTGTTAAATTGCGAACAAGTCTCTGTGTTCCCGTATGACAAAAAGAACACGTTAATGTACATCCTACTTGCGATGAAATACATAAAGTACCCCGCCCCTCTTCAGGAATATAAACTGTTTCAATTTCAACAGGCTTTCCAGCACCTCGTGCTGGAAAACGCAAAAGCCACTTACGCGTTTCATCTTGCGATATTCGTTCTTCAACAATCTCTGGACATGTAATAGAAAAATGCTCTTTAAGCTTTTCTCGCATTGGCTTAGCAATATTCAACATTTCATCAAAATGTGAAACACCACGGACATAAAGCCAATGCCAAAGTTGACGAACACGCATACGCGCTTGCTGTTCTGGTACACCAATTTCTTTTAAAGCTTGCGCCATTTCATCGCAAGACAGACCAATCAAAGATAATTTATGAGGTCTATCTTCCAACACAAAATTATCTTCTTTAAGTGTTTGACGCGCATTAATTGATTTAAGGTCATACGAAACAGCCATTGTTTTACTATTTATATAATTACCAGAGAATATCTTAATGACACTTTTGCGCTGCATTCAAGGCAGCACTTATTCCTTTTAAAGAATAAGTATAAGTGGTATGCGTTCCACGTTTTGAAATAGCTTTCACCATCATATGAAGACCTGAACGCATTGCAGCAACAAATTGCTTTTCCACTTCTGGAGAAGCTAACCAAGCTGATGAACCTTTTGTAAAAAACTCAAAATCTCTTTTCCCGATAGTTACCGTCACAGTTGATCCTTCTTTGAATTTATAACCAGCCAAAAACTGTGGTTCAAACGAAATCGGTGAATGAGAACGTTTCGTAACCAAAAAGAAGTTATCACCATGATTAACAGTTGTTGGATGCGAACTCAAAGGTAATGACAAAACATAGCAAATTGTATTTTCTGGTGAAATATAAGAATAAACCCCCCAAGCATCAAATTGATGTAAACGGCTTGGCGCTTGCGCCTGCACTGCACCCGCAGTAATTAAAATCATCATAGACGCAGCAACAAAAATCTTTTTAAACATCCTCATCTTAGCTCACTTTTTCATTTTTAAATATTTTTTCGTTAAAAAGTTTTGATATCAAACTAATTATGACTTTCTAGATCTTACTAAAACATAAAATTTTTATTCAACAACTAGATTTTTAAAAAATATGTGTTCTTATACATAAAAATATAGAAATATATCACACCTTATTTCGTAATCTCTATTACGAAATAACATAAAAAAGTGAACACACTCTATAATTATATTACAAACAAGAAAATTATTGTAAAGCTCTGCAAAAATAGATTTTACGAAAAACCTTAAATTGCAAAACTTCTTTATAAATTCAATCTGTAACAATTAGAAAATTAAATCGTTGATAATATTGATTTCTAATATATCTTATAAAGTATAAAATATTCTACATCTAGTTATTATATATTTTGGAAAATCATAATAAACTAGCAAAAACTTTTTAATGCACTCAGAATTGCGTAAAGATTATTGTTCATTAAAAAATCAAGACTTGCACTCCCCCGCTCTTTAAAAAATAAAACTAATCTAATTCACAAAACGCATTAGACTCCACGTACAGATAATCAAATTAGATAAATCCAAAAACGCAAAAATCAGTGCTTTATACACAAGAATAAAAAAGACAACAAAAGAAAAACCAATAATAAAAAAAGACCACCAATGCATTTATTCTCTTTTCCTCGAGCCAAGCATTTTTCAGGTGTGAATTGTAATTCCCAGAATTAATATTCTTACAGCATATGTTGTCACAAGGCTCTTTATTAGGCCGCATTTAATGCCGAATGCTGTATCAACAAAGCATAAAGCGCATTAGCATCACGTGTATTGCGTAATTGCTGAACCACATCAGAATAACGCAATACACGCGCAATTTGTGACAAAGCTTTTAAATGATCTGCACCAGTATATTCAGGAGCCAAAAGTAGAAAAACAAGATCAATCGGTTCATCATCAAGAGTTTCAAAATCAACAGGAGTCTCAAGACGAGCAAAAATACTAACAATTTTATTAATACCGGGAAGCTTTCCATGAGGAATTGCAATACCGTTTCCTATACCGGTTGATCCTAATTTTTCGCGCTGCAAAATAGTATTAAAAACTATATGCTTATCAAGACCTGTCACTTCAGCAGCTTTTTCAGATAGAATTCTTAAAACTTGTTTTTTCGAATTTGCTTTAACCGCTGGAATAATTGACTCCGGTGAAATTAATTCACTCAAATTCATGCTTTTTTTTCCTTATTATACGACAAAATAAACACACGACATTCATTATTCGTTCTTGTCGATCTCTTTCACCACAGCATACACATTTATTTTTCAACGAATAACAAATGCTCGCCTAATTCATTCAATATCACTTCCAGTGCAGCAATAAATAATACTCAACTCACTCTTAACAATATCAAAAAAATAAAAAACATTCTTCACGAGAAATCTAAACAATCATATCAACATTTATCATTAAATGGTTTTATCGGATATCTCAGATATAATAACGTAATAGCCTTAATCTCAAAATGAGTTCATATTTTAAAAAGGAACAATTTCATACTCTGGTATCAACTTAAAATTAGAACACTTTTTTTATTTTAAATATATGGACAATATTTTCAAACCTAAAAACTAGAAAAGTGCGTACCTCTGCTCAATTACCGCATTAAAATATCTAAATTTTATACTTATCTTAACATCTGTAATAACGAATAACACATCAATGTGTGAACACACCATGCAACAAGCGAGAAAACAACATGACTACACACTTCATAGCCATAATATAAACCTATATTATTCTGATTAAAATATTTGAAACAAGATTACAGACACATTATCCAACGACATATAAAAAATTTTTGGATACTTCATATACATTCCCCAAAACAATTTATTGCCTTCTCTGATCCTCTCTATACCATTTATTATAAACTGTATAAACAATATTCTCTACACAATAGATCAAAAGAAAGCTCCATCCAAAAACGCCCTATTTTCTTGTTTTTCACGAATAAAAAACAACATTCTGACTATTTTTAATTATAAAATAAATTCTGGCACAAATAAGAAGTTTCTATTGTGAAACTCAAATGTCTATTAACAATATTTAACATAAAATAAAAATGAAATCTTAGTGAACTTTATTATAAAATAAGATTAAATGTTATAACTCTATTAAAGATCCATAACGGCTATATAATAAATTGGAAATAATCAAAGAGAAAATTGATCTCCTAGATAAATTCTACGCACATCTGCATTATCAATAATGTCATTCGGACAACCATGAATTAATACTTGTCCTGCATGAATAATATAAGCACGGTCAACAAAACCTAATGTCTCACGCACGTTATGATCTGTTATTAAAACGCCGATACCGCGTTTGGTTAAATGGCGAACAAGCTGCTGGATATCAGAAATAGCAATAGGATCAACTCCTGCAAATGGTTCATCAAGCAACATGAAATGAGGACGAGAAGCGAGTGCACGTGCAATTTCAAGACGCCGACGCTCACCACCAGACAAAGAAATAGCTGGCATTTTACGCAAATGGTCAATTTTAAATTCATGCAAAAGTGCATCGAGTTCTTCGCGGCGTTTTAAACGATCTTTTTCAATAACCTCTAAAACAGCCTTAATATTGTTTTCAACTGAAAGACCACGAAAAATGGAAGCCTCTTGTGGTAAATATCCAATACCTAAACGCGCACGCCGATACATAGGCATATGAGTAATATCAAACCCATTAACTTCTATCGAACCACCATCAGGTGGAATTAAACCTGTAACCATATAAAAACAAGTCGTCTTGCCAGCACCATTAGGACCTAAAATACCGACAGCTTCTCCAGAACGGATATTGAAAGAAACACCACTCACAACACGTTTTTTTCGATAAAATTTAATCAAATTATTGGCAACTAAAACACTCTCTGAATGTTGTTTCAAAGCCTCATTTGCAAAATTATCCCCAATAACCTGTCTTTTTTCTTTGATTCCAAACATGAAATCTTAATGGTCATTCTTTTGATTTAGCTTAAAAATCATCGAAGCACGACTCCTTTTATCAAACTCCTTACATCCTTCTAAAGAGGCTTTTCCTGTTTTCATATTTACCGTCAATTTGCATCCTTTTGCAATATTATCACCATCAATTAACATAACATTACGACCTGTCAAAACAACTATATTTGATTTTCCATCAAAAACACCTTCATCTCCCGTAGCAATTTGTGTTGCTGTTTTTATATAAACTTTTCCTGAAGCCTCCATTCTTTTAATAGCTGTTGAGCCAAATCCCATAGGCAAAACTGACTTCGCACTTACTTGATTTCCATCAATTTCTTCATATTCTTTATCATAATACACAACAAGCTTTGATGTTCGCAAAAGATTCTCACCTTGTGTCAGCGAAACATTACCACAGAAAATAGCTATCCCTTCTTTATCTTGTACTTCTAAAGAATTTGCATAAAGCTCTACCGGTTCTTTACTATTTGATAAATCAATTCCAAAATGAGTTTTTGCAGCGTATCCGTAAACTGTCCCTAATCCTAAAATTCCTACACTTAAAGCTAAATACAGACCTATCCGTTTTTTATACGATATTTTTGATTTCATCTTATCGTTCTCAGATTCTTTACTTGTATTCGCATAAAAGATATAATGAATTTTCTTCCATATAAAATCACTGAAAAGTCGTCTTTATTATTTCATCGCCTATCAACAATCAAATGCACTCCTCCCTTAAAATATAAAGATTGGCCTTTTTCACGGACTTGCAAAGCATTCGCAGTCAAAGATAAACCTGTAGTATATTGAATATCTATACGTTGATTGGTTTTTAACTGACCTTCAGATAAATTAATATTTGCATCCAAAAACTGTGCAATCATTTTATCTTTTATTGTCACTGTAAATGGTTTATCCAATTGCAAATAACCATTAATATTATCGTAAACTCCTCCTTGTGCATCAATAAAAAATGATCCCTGTTTGCCTGCAGGAATTTCAGCCGTAATGTTGAGTAACTCAATCATTCCAGAGCGCGTACGATCCTGAAATGCTTTTTCTGCTTTCAACCAATAAGGTTTACGCGAACGCGTATAACCTTCTAACTTTGGATTTATCATTGCTAGTCTCATAACGCCATCTTCTTCATGATTTAATATCAAGCGATCAGAAGAAGCTGGTACTGAAAAAAATGTAAACCAGAAAAAAAATAACATTATGATCAATGCAGAAAAAGGCAAAAAAACCTTTAAAAAACGAACCCGACGGGAGTGATGACAAGCTATTTTAAAGATATCACCAAAAGATGATTTCCTTGTAAAAAATTCAGAATGATTACGTATAATCATATTGTTATATCTCTCATTTTTTTATTCGCAAAATTTTATAATACGTATTTTCAAATTTTGCATATTGCAATCTTACTTTTCTTCGTTTTATTTTGCTTACAATGATTTATATATGTAACGTACACACATAGAACGTACAATTATAAATATAAAAACATTTTTTCCTTTTTGTGTGAAAGAGAGGCTATTTTGGTTAAGTCAGAACTTGTGCAAATTATTACCCGTCAAAATCCGCATCTTTTTCAACGTGATGTGGAAAATATAGTGAATGCTATCTTTGAGGAAATTTCTGAAGCCCTCGCCAATGGCGACCGTGTTGAACTTCGCGGGTTTGGAGCTTTTTCTGTCAAAAATCGTTCAGCTCGCAGCGGTCGTAATCCACGAACAGGTGAAACGATCGCCGTTGAAGAAAAATGGGTTCCTTTTTTTAAAACTGGTAAAGAGTTACGCAATCGGCTTAATTCATGAGTAAATTTATGAAAACAAAACAGATCTTCTTAATTATTATTTTAGTCCCTCTTACTATCCTTTTGATCGCTTTTATTGTAGCTAATCGTCAAATGGTCACATTAGTACTTAACCCTTTTCAAAATAACTCTGAAAGTCTTTCGTTTAGAGCTCCTTTGTTTGTTTGGCTTTTTACGTTTTTTAGCTTAGGTGTTTTATTTAGTAGTATTATTAATTGGTTTACTCAGCATCATTATCGCAAAGCACTTAAAGAAAGCAAGAATGAAATTGAAAAATTAAAAATGTCGACAAATGTATATATTGATGAATAAGTTAAACATAAAGAGCATTTTCAATGAATTTTTTTATATTCAATTGAAATCCTCAAATATATTATTCTTTCTTTTTTATACGTGCTTTGATACACCTTAATTTTTGGTATTCTACAAAATTTGAATAATCTTTAAGATAATTTTTAAAAAAGACATGTATCATGATGCCTAATATGTCTACTCAATTCTTTCCGACCAACTCCCATGATATATATCTGAAAGAACAGCTTCCTCTTATTTTAGAAACAAACGCAAGTGCAGATTATGCTCTCATTGACTCCGGCCATGGAAAAAAATTAGAACGTTATGGTTCTTACCGTATTATTCGACCAGAAGGTCAAGCTTTATGGCAACCCACTTTATCTCAAAAACATTGGTCTAATGTTGATGCTATTTTCACGGGAAATCGAGATGAAGAAGGTGTTGGTCGCTGGTATTTTCCTAAAAAACCACTCGGTGAAACATGGCCTCTTTCTTGGAATGGTTTGTCTTTTCTTGGACGTTTTACGTCTTTTCGTCATGTTGGCGTTTTCCCAGAACAAGATGCTCACTGGCGCTCAATGGAAGAACAAATTATTAAAGCTAAACGCCCTATAAAATTATTAAATCTTTTTGGCTATACAGGTATTGCTTCTTTGATTGCTGCACGCGCAGGAGCTCTTGTTACTCATGTTGATGCTTCCAAAAAAGCCATTCTCTGGGCAAAAACAAATCAAGAAAAAGCAGGATTATCCAATTGCTCTATTCGTTGGATTTGTGATGATGCTGTAAAGTTTGTTAAGCGCGAACTGCGTCGTAAAAAAACCTACGATATGATTCTTCTCGATCCTCCAGCCTATGGGCGTGGTCCTCAAGGTGAAGTTTGGCAACTTTTCGATCATTTACCCGAAATGATTAAAGACTGTCGTAAACTTTTATCCAATGAGTCACTTGCTGTTATTCTAACAGCCTACTCTATCCGTGCTTCTTTTTATACTCTTCACACTTTAATGCGTGATGAATTCACCAATATTGGAGGAACAATTGAATCAGGAGAACTCATCTTACGTGAAGAAGTTGCTGGACGTGCTTTGTCTACTTCCCTTTTTAGCCGCTGGATTGCTTGAATATGTGTACACAAAAGACTGGAAAAGTAAAAGAAATAACTTCTCTTAGTAACCCAATCATTAAAGATCTTAAAGCACTTAACCAAAAGAAGAATCGAAATAAAGAAGGTGTTTTCATAGCAGAAGGGCTGAAACTCGTCATTGATGCTTTAAATCTTGGATGGACAATCCAAACTCTCATTTTTTCAAAAAACGGACTTGGTAATCCTCTCATTGAAAATACAGCAGCGCGCACTGTAGCTTGCGGAGGTTTTGTCATTAAAACTTCACAAAAAATTATTGAATCCATAACTCGACGCGATAATCCACAAACAGTTATTGGTATTTTTAAACAACAATGGCATCCTATTGAAAAAATAAAAGGATTGCCAAAAGATGTCTATATTGCTCTTGATCGTGTGCGCGACCCAGGTAATCTTGGCACAATCATCAGAACTGCTGATGCGGTCGGAGCAAAAGGAGTTATTTTAATTGGGGAAACAACAGATCCTTTTTCTCCCGAAGCTGTTCGTGCAACAATGGGATCAATTTTTTCTATACCTCTTTATCGCTTAAATGAAGATGCTTTTTTAAGCTGGTCTACACACTTTAAAGGCATGATTATTGGAACACATTTGAAAAAATCTGTCGATTACCGTACAATCGATTTTAAAAATGGTCCTATTATACTTTTAATGGGCAATGAACAACAAGGTTTGCCAGATAGTCTCGCAAATCGGTGTGATCAGCTTGTGCGCATTCCACAAAGCGGACGCGCTGACTCTCTTAATTTAGCTGTTGCCACAGCAATAATGCTTTATGAAATTCGCCGTCCTCATTTAACATTTGAACCGAATGAGACATAAATATGACGTTCAAATCTCTTTCTTTTTTTCTTTTTAATCTTTTCATCATGGTAGGGCTTGACCAAGCAATTAAATACTGGGTTACGCATACTATACCTTTAGAAACAGAAATTTCTCTTATTCCTTTTATTTCTCTTTACCACGTACACAATTCTGGCATTGCTTTCTCATTTCTTTCCTCTTTTCCTCATTGGGTATTTATTCTTTTTACAATCATCATGATTATTTTTCTTTTAGGACTATGGAATAATACTAAGAATATTCAAACTAAAACTCTCTCATCTTTTGGTATTGTTGGTATTATTGGTGGAGCTATTGGAAATCTTATTGACCGTATACGTTTCCACTATGTCATAGATTATATATCACTGCATGTTGACGGTATATTTTCTTTTGCTATCTTCAATCTTGCTGATACTTTTATCACCCTTGGAGCCATCGCTATTTTAATTGACGAACTTTTTCTTTATCCCAAAAAAAGACGCTCTTTTGATACTTTTCCTGAATAAAAGATCATTAAAGATATAAGTATTATCGATAAAAATTGAATAAAATACTTTTAATTATCTCATTTTTGTAAAAACAATATTTTAAAGTTTTTATCATTCTAATTTTCAAGTGAAATGGTGATAAATTAAGCACAAGAGTGAAAAGCCTACAGAACATTAAGAAACAGCACAATTATGGGCTTAAATTCAAAAAAAATACTCTTTTTTGAGCAATATGACATTTTTACAGCTTCCTGAATCTCACATAAACAATAAGAGACGGAAGAGTAAATGAATGACAAAAAACAACGTAATGATTTTTTAAAATGGGCAATCGCTTTTTTTACTCAATTCACGCACTCTTGCACTTCTGTTTTCACGTCAGTTTTTTTCCGCTTTTAACGATGATTTTGTCAAAAATATTCTTATTCTTTTCATTTTCTATTCTTAAACCTTGTATTCAAGAAAAATACCTATCTTATCATTTAATCATATTTCTTTTCTTGATGGTTTTCTAGCTTTCATCATTTGTGAAACAATAAATATGCGTAATCCATCTTTTGCTATTTACACTGACATTACAAAAACTTGGTGGATTCTTTCTTTTCTAAAACACATTAATATTTTTTGTATTGGTCATACTCATTCTCTCAGAACCCGTCATTTTATACGCATGATAAAACAAAAACACCGCTTATTATGTTCCTATAAAGCCTTATTACCATTATAGAATCTCTTAAAAATCTATAATTATGCTGCTATGATTGCTGGTAAAATAAGAGCTCAAATAATCCCTATTAAAATTGATGACCTCGAACGCTTCTTTTTTTTAAATTTTTCAGAGATGTATACACACCGTAAACTTTTTCCTAAAGTACGTGTTATTATCATTAAACCTATTAATTTAAAAATTAATACAAATTTTAAAAATATAAATATTTGATATTCATCAATAAAAATAGAGTGTCCAATCAAACCAAATGTTTTTGCAAGAAAAAATCATTACTTTATTTATTGAAATGAATGTTTTTTTATGATCACCAATGAAATAAACTCCACAACTTCACAAAATAATATTAATATTTTTGATAAAAAACAAATTCTTATGTTACAAATTTGTAAAGTTTTCTTTCATAAAAGTATCTTGTATTTTTTAAATAATTCTCCATAATAGAAAAGTGTATGCTGAAATTCTATCAGCGGAGCATAAGATTTGTTGTATCTGTTTGTTAGACAAGTTCTTATATAAAGTAAAACAGAACAATGATAAGACTTGTTTTATATGACTAACAGAACGTGTACTAAAGGATTTTAATGTTATGGCTGGTTTCAAAAATTTACGTTCGGCGTCTGTTTCTCATGCCGATGCATCAATTGATCAAGGGTTGCGCAGCTATATGCTGGGTGTCTACAATACAATGGCCATTGGTTTGCTTATTACAGCTGTTGCCGCTTATGCAATTTCATCATTGGCCACAACAACAGACATGAGTCAAGCAGTCGCTCAAATTAATGGAAGTGTTTATCTCACATCATTTGGAGTAACATTTTATACTTCACCATTCTCTTATATCGTTATGTTTGCGCCACTTATTGCTGTATTATTTCTTAGTTTTAAAATTAATAAACTAAGCACAAGTGCCGCGCGAAGTTTGTTTTTTGGTTACGCTACTCTTGTTGGACTTTCATTGTCATCAATCATTTTGCGTTACACACCAGAAAGCATTGTACAAACATTTATTATTACCTCTGCAGCATTTGGTTCTCTCTCTCTTTATGGTTACTCTACAAATCGTGACCTTACAGCGATGGGATCGTTTTTGTTTATTGGTTTGATCGGATTAATACTTTCCATGATTGTTAATATTTTTCTTGGATCAAGTGCTTTACAATTTGCTATTTCAATCATTGGTGTCTTTATCTTCGCTGGTTTGACCGCTTATAATACACAAACAATTAAATTAATGTATTATGAAGGAGATGGATATGACACTCGTGGTCGTAAAATTATTATGGGTGCATTAAATCTTTATCTTGATTTCATTAATATGTTTGTATTTTTATTGCAGTTTATTGGCTCAAACCGCGATTAAACATAATAGCTATTATTCTTTATTTAAAAGCCTTATTTCTTTTAAGAAGTGGGGCTTTTTGTTTTTAAGACAAATACTTGCTTATCCTTTAACATTCTAAATAATTATATTCAAAGGATAAAAATGATAAAAAAAACAAATAAAATTTTTAATCACTCTTTATTCAAAACTATTCATAATAACTTTAATTATCAATCAAAAACTATTCACTATGGTACCCATTATGATTTTGTTGTAGCCTCTTATAATATTCATAAATGTGTAGGCGTTGATAAAATTTTTAACCCTACCCGTATTGTTCATGTTATTGCAGAATTACAAGCTGATATTTTAGCTCTTCAAGAAGCAGATAAACGTTTTGGTAAACGCGTTGGCTTAATTGATCTTCAATTTTTAAAAGCTGAAACAGGTTTAATTCCAGTTCCTTTAAATACCATGTCTCCAAATGGTCATGGTTGGCATGGAAACGTTCTTTTTTTACGTCAAGGATCTATCCATGATATTTTTCAAATCTCTCTCCCTGGTATTGAACCACGTGGTGCTATCATTGTAGAATTAAAAATGAAAACTGGATTTATTCGTATCATTGCAACTCATTTTGGTTTACTGCGTCATTCCCGAAATCAGCAAGTCAAAAAACTTCTTGCTTTTTTGCAAAAACGACCTCTTATGCCCACACTTCTCATTGGTGATCTAAACGAATGGCGTATAGGAAAAAGATCATCTTTAAATCATTTCTCTTCCTATTTTGATAAAACATTTGAAACTGTACCAAGCTTTCCCTCTCGTTTTCCTTTTCTTGCTCTTGATAGAATTTTTGCATTTCCTCATCAATTAGTCACAAAAATTGAAAATCACAATTCGCCTTTAGCACGTATTGCTTCAGATCATTTGCCGATAAAATCTTATATTAATCTTATCAAAGCAACAGAGACTCTTCATAAACAATAAGTAAAAAAGCTAATGTGCTTCATCCCAATTTTGGGCAATCATTATTTTCACTTCAAGAGGAACAGATAAAGATAATGCTGGCATTGTAGCATTTTCCATAATATTCTTAACAAGAATGGCTGTTTTTTTACTTTCAATTTCAGAAACTTCAAAAACAAGTTCATCGTGAACCTGTAGCAACATTTTTGCTGATAGTTTTTCTTTTTCTAACGCTTTTTCCATCTGAATCATAGCACGACGAATAATATCTGCTGCTGATCCTTGAATCGGCGCATTAATAGCAGCTCGTTCATTAAACGCACGAATTTGTGGATTAGCTGACTTTATTTCCGGATAATGAATACGACGCCCAAAAATAGTTTCTACATAACCATATTGGCGTGCAAATATTTTAGTTTTTTCCATATAATCTTTAATTCCCGGAAATCTTTCAAAATACAATTGAATATAGCTACTTGCTTCCTCACGTGAAATCCCTAACTGATTTGCCAACCCAAAAGCTGAAATACCATAAATAATGCCAAAATTAATTGCTTTTGCACGTCGACGAATATCTGAAGACATATCTTCTATTGTAACACCAAACATTTGTGATGCGGTGATAGCATGAATATCTTGACCTTGCGCAAATGCCTCTTTTAACGCAGCAATATCAGCAATATGAGCAAGTATACGTAATTCAATTTGATTATAATCAGCCGATAACAATACATGGCCTTCTGGTGCAATAAAAGCTGTTCGAATTTTGCGTCCTTCAATTGTCCGTATTGGAATATTTTGTAAATTAGGATCAGATGATGATAAGCGTCCTGTTGATGTTGTTGCTAAAGAATAATTTGTATGAACACGTCCTGTTTTAGGCGAAATATAATGCGGTAAAGCATCAGTATAGGTTGATTTTAATTTTGTAAGTTGACGCCAATCAATAATCTTACGTGGTAAAATATGACCTTCAGCAGATAATTCCTCTAAGATCTGAACCGATGTTGACCATTGTCCACCTTTTGTTTTACTTCCGCCTGGTAAACCCATTTTATCAAAAAGAATATCTCCCAATTGTTTTGGTGAAGCAATATTAAATTTTTCACCAACTAGAGTATAAATTTCCTCTTCTAAAACAAGCGCAGCCTGTGCTAATTCTCCCGAAAGACGTGATAAAATTTTCCTATCAACAAGAATTCCACGCTCTTCCATTCTTGCAAGAACTTCTACCAAAGGTCGATCGAGGCGTTCATAAATTTTTGTCATACCACGTGCTACAAGCTGTGGTTTTAAAACTTTCCATAAACGCAGTGTTACATCAGCATCTTCTGCTGCATAAAGAGTTGCTTGTTGCAAATCTACTTGTGCAAAGGAAGAAATTTTTTTTCCATTATGAGTCAAATCTTTGTAAGCAATTGGTTTATGTCCGAGCCATCTTTCGGATAAAACATCCATACCATGTGTAAAAGCTCCAGCATCTAAAGCATACGACAATAACATTGTATCATCAAAAGAACGTATTACTATTCCATGTTGCTTCATAACTAGCCAATCATATTTTATATTTTGTCCAATTTTTAAAACTGATTGATCTTCTAATATTGGTTTCAAAAGAGCCAAAGCTTTTTGTGTTTCTATTTGTTCAGTAATACGGCCATTTCCCAATAGATCACATTCTCCTTTAATGTGTTCAAGTGGGATATAAGCGACTTTTTCAGGCTGTAAAGCTAATGAAAAACCAACAAGCTTTGCTTGCATAGGATCAAGAGAATTTGTTTCAGTATCAAAAGCAAAATAACCTTGATCTTGTGCTTCCAGTAACCATTCTTTTAAAATTTGTTCATCAAGAATAGTTTCATAAACATCTCTTTTAATTTTTTGAACAAGAGCTTGATCTTTCCGTTTTTGTGCTAAAGATTGCGGAGAATTTTCAGAAAAATCATGAATTTGTGTTGTATTAACTTTTCTATCTTCAGAATTAAATCCGTGTGTTGTTTCTTTCCATTCAATATCTATTTCAAGTGCATCAATAACTGCTGCATCACATGCTGTCGATTCCGCCACACGACGTGTTAATTTTGTAAATTCCATTGCTTTAAGAAAAGCAATTAAACGCGGACCATCTTGAGGTTCTAAGACAAAACTATCTAAGTTATTATCTACTGGTACGTCTTCTTTAAGTTTAACCAATTCACGAAATTTCTTTGCTTGTTCACCATAAGTTTGAATATTCTCACGACGTTTTGTTTGTTTAATTTCTTCCGCATTCTGTAACAAATGATCGAGAGTGCCATATTGATTTAATAATTGTGCTGCAGTTTTAGGACCGATTCCAGGAATACCAGGAATATTATCTGCAGAATCTCCTATTAAAGCTTGCAAATCGACCATTTTTTCAGGTGTTACCCCCCATTTTTCTATAACTTCAGGAACACCAATATGTTTATCTTTCATTCCATCATACAACGAAACATGCGTATTGACTAATTGCATTAAATCTTTATCAGAAGAAATAATGGTCGTGGTTGCTCCAGCTTGTGTTGCTAGACGTGCATAAGTTGCAATTAAATCATCTGCTTCAAATCCTTCTTTTTCTATACAAGGTAAATTGAACGCTTTTGTTGCCTGTCTTATCAAAGCAAATTGAGGAATAAGATCTTCAGGAGGAGCTTCTCTATTAGCTTTATATTGAGGATAAATTTTTTTACGAAATGTTTCAGATGAATAATCAAAAATAACAGCAAAATGTGTTGGGACAATACCAGTATCTGCATTACGGGCATCACAAAGTAATTTCCATAGCATATTACAAAAACCAGCTACAGCTCCTACAGGAAGTCCGTCTTTTTTTCGTTTCAAAAGTGGAAGAGCGTAATAAGCACGAAAAACGTAACCTGATCCATCAATCAAAAAAAGATGATCTTTTGCTTTCATAACAATTTTTCTTCTCCATTTCAGTTTAAATCAAATTTATTTTTATATTTTAAAAATATTATCTTAAAATTGATTGTTGCCTCTAAAAAGCCATTTTTTTTGTTTTTATGGTTTTAACATCGCTGCGTTTACGTTTGTACCTAAAGCTTTTTTTTGCTGTTACAGGACATAATAGCTTTCATTTTGCTCCTCCTATGATGGCTAAAGGGCACGATGCAGTGATAGGTCGTTGTGGTGTTCCCCTCCCCACAACGACCATTTTTTTATTTAAAAAGTATGACAAAGTTTCTATTAAATCTTTATGAAATCATTCCATAATGCTTTTTTGCCTATTTTTCTTACCAAATCAGCATGCATACTTTTTTCCTGTTCACTTAACCTTGAAGGTAAAGTTTGTGGACGAGCTTTGATCGTATATAAAGACTTACCATTTTTTGTATCTACATTAGTCTTATCATCAAAAACGAATCTACCCTGTTTTCCACCAATTAATTCAATATAAACATCAGCAAGAATCTCTGCATCAAGAAGAGCTCCGTGAAGAACACGATGACTATTATCAATTCCGAAACGTTTACATAAAGCATCGAGAGAATTAGGCCCCATAGGGAATTTTCGTCGTGCCAGAGCTAATGTATCAATAACGTTATCAATACTAATAAGCGATTTATTCACACGTTTCAATTCAGCATTAAGAAAGCTAATATCAAAACTTGCATTGTGAGCAATCATCATTGCTCCATCGATAAATTCTAAAAATAAATCAGCAACATCGCCAAATTTTTTTTCATCTTTTAAACGTTCATTAGTCAATCCATGGACAGCAACAACTTCATCGGGAATAATCACCCCTTGTGGATTCAAATAAGTATGAAATCTACGTCCTGTAATATAACGATCAATCATTTCTATACAACCAATTTCGATTATACGATCGCTGTCTTTATCGAAACCTGTTGTTTCTGTATCAAAAATAATTTCACGCATTACTTTATTTTTTTTAAGAAATATCTTTTAACAAACTCTTGATTACATCAAAAACTTGTTGGCGAGTATTTTCTAAATCTTTTCCAGTATCAATAATAAAATCGGCACGATTTCTTTTTTTTTCATCGGACATTTGTCTAGCATTAATAATTGCAAATTTTTCTTCTGTCATATTAGGACGAATCATTACCCTTTTCTTTTGTATTCCTAACGGAGCAGATACAACAACGACATTATCCACACGATTTTCTCCTTTTGTTTCGAAAAGAAGAGGTATCTCTAAAACAACTAATGGCTTTCCTTGTTGACGCGCTGTTTGTATGAATTTTTTTTCTTTTTTTTGGACTAAAGGATGAATTATTCTTTCTAATATTTCTAATTTTTCACAATTATTAATCAAAATTTTGGAAAGTTTTAAGCGATTAACTTGACCTTTTTCAACTACACCAGGAAAAGTTTTTTCTATAAGAGATAAAATGGTTTTATTTTTGTAAAGTTGATGCACCGTTTCATCAGCACTAAAAACAGGAATACCGGCTTGTTTAAAAAAATCAGCAACTGTTGATTTTCCCATACCTATTGATCCTGTTAATCCTATGATTTTCATTTTTTATTTTCTATCTTGATCCATATCTCTCAAATTAAATACCATCTGTTTTTGAAGTGTAAAAAACACATATCATCAGTAATTCTAAAAAAAATCATTCATCCATGTTAATTAAAAGTAGAAATATAAAAGTTTTTGATTACTTTGATTTTTAAAACAGCCTATAAAAATATCCATTTTTTTCTTTTTATAATTCATTATCAAACTAGCCGTTAATGATATTAAAATCACGCAATTTGCTCAATAAAGGCAATAAAGGTAAACCAACAATAGTAAAAAAATCTCCTTCTATTTTCTCAAAAAGATGAATTCCTTCTCCTTCAATTTGGTATACTCCTACGCTTTTTAAAACATCCGTTCCTGCGCGCTTTAAATAATATTCAATAAATTCTGATGAAAGAGGACGTACTGTCATAGAAGCACTAAAAACATCTCCCCAAATCTCTTGACCATTTTTAAATAACACCACTGCACTATGAAGAGAATGCATTTTCCCTGATAAAATACATAAACGCTCATAAGCCTCTTTCTTATTTTCTACTTTGTGAAAAACTTGACCTTCTAATTCAAGAATCTGATCACATCCAATAACAAATGCATTAGGAAAACGATCTGAAACATATTTAGCTTTAGCGCTTGCAAGAAAATGACTCAATTTTTTAGGTGTTTTTATTTCTGCTTTTTTTTCCACACTTCGTTCATCAATAGAAGAACCCTCAACAAAAAAATTTAAACCAGCTTTTTTCAATAATTGCGCACGATACGAACTAAGAGATGCTAATATTAACATATTTTTTACCATGTTTTTCTCATTTTCCTTCGCGAAATCGTGATAAAAGTTCAAATACCGCTGCAGCATTTTCTTCTATAGAACGTCTTGTAACATCAATAATAGGCCACCCATAACGTTCACAAACACGTTTTGAATAAGTTAATTCTTCAGCTATCTTGGTGCGATCAATATAACTTTCAGAAACAAAACCATCTCCAAGATCTCGATTTTTACGAACATGTGAAATTCTTTCAACAGAAGCTATTAAACAAACAATCAAAGAATTTTTAGCTTTAAAAAGACCTTGTGGTAAATCAATCCCTGGAATGAGCGGTACATTAGCGGTTTTTATACCACGATTTGCCAAATAAATACTGGTTGGTGTTTTAGATGTTCTTGAAATTCCTATAAGAATTACGTCCGCACACATTAATCCTTCAGATGATTGTCCATCATCATGCTCTATTGTAAAATCCAATGCCTCAATACGACGAAAATAATCTTCATTGAGATCATGTTGCGCACTTACACGTAAATTTGTTGGTATCCCAAGATAAGATTGAAAAGCATT
Organism: Bartonella sp. F02; assembly: GCF_026929975.1. Lineage (GTDB taxonomy): Bacteria > Pseudomonadota > Alphaproteobacteria > Rhizobiales > Rhizobiaceae > Bartonella. Next base: position 99,271 of record NZ_JANHOK010000001.1, on the reverse strand, counting down.
TAAAATAGGATTCAATATATCAATACAGGGAATACCCACTTTTGCACATGTCTTATTGATAAGTAATTTTATATTTTTATCAATAATTGTATAAAGAACAATACCAGGCTCTTGTTTTATTTCATCGAGAACTCTCTGCAACTGTACTTTATTTCGAATCATCGGATAGATATGCTCTATTGCCTGAAACATCGCGTATTGAGCTGCGACAGCTCTCCCTGCAGAGATTAAAGTTTCTCCTGTTGCATCAGAAATCATATGTAAATGAAAAGATTTTTTTTCTTTTGTCACAGAAATTTTAACTCCTTGTTAATACATGTGTATATAGCGCTGTATTTTTTTATAAAACTAAAATTCAAGGAAAAAATTCTACTCTTATGCACAAACTAAATAACCTTAGCGAATAAATCCATTATTTTCTTAAAGATAGTGGATAATAGTTCTAAGATAATTTTATTCTTATATTTTTTTTATTTCTAGTTGTGGATATAATTGAGGAAAAAAGAGTATAAATAATAATTCACATAAAACACAGGTTTAAATAAGAAAAAAAACTCTCTTCTAAAAAATTATTAATTTAAAAAAATTGAAAAATTATTAACAATAGCTCTTCTAAAAAAGATTAAAAAACTATGTATTAAGGAGAAATCATTAAGAGTTATGCTTGCAGTTTCAAAGAGTTGAGTGTATAAAGGCGCTTCTTTACAACTTATAGAATTGTTCCATTCTCTAAATCTTCCGTAAATTTAAAATAACTTCCTAATAAAACCAAAGAGCATATTTCATGCAGGAAATGAAACTACAAGAACTTAAAAACAAGAACCCAGTTGAACTTGTCTCTTTTGCCGAAACATTAGAAGTTGAAAACGCTTCATTGATGCGTAAACAAGAATTAATGTTTGCTATTTTAAAAAAATTAGCATTGCAAGATGTTGAAATTATTGGAGAAGGAGTTGTTGAAGTTCTTCAAGATGGATTTGGGTTTTTACGATCAGCAAATGCTAATTATCTCCCTGGTCCAGACGATATTTATCTTTCACCAGCACAAATTCAATCTTTTTCTTTAAAAACAGGAGATACTGTTGAGGGACCGATACGGAGCCCTAAAGAAGGAGAACGTTATTTTGCTCTTCTCAAGATCAATACAATTAATTATGAAGATCCTGAAAAAATTCGTTATAAAGTTCATTTTGATAATCTTACACCCCTTTATTCAAATGAACGTTTCCAAATGGAGATACAAGATCCTACAGAAAAGGATATGTCATCGCGGGTGATTGATTTAATATCCCCCTTAGGAAAAGGTCAGCGAGGATTAATTGTAGCTCCTCCTAGAACGGGGAAAACAGTTTTATTACAAAATATAGCACATTCTATTACAACTAATCACCCTGAATGTTACCTTATTGTTCTTTTGATCGATGAAAGACCAGAGGAAGTTACTGATATGCAGCGTTCTGTAAAAGGAGAAGTAGTTTCTTCCACTTTTGATGAACCAGCAATACGGCATGTTCAAGTTGCTGAAATGGTTATTGAAAAAGCTAAGCGTCTTGTTGAATATGGGCGTGATGTTGTGATTCTTCTTGATTCAATTACCCGTCTTGGTCGAGCCTATAATACTGTTGTTCCTTCATCTGGTAAAGTTTTAACAGGTGGTGTTGATGCAAATGCTTTACAACGTCCAAAGCGTTTTTTTGGTGCAGCACGTAATATTGAAGAAGGTGGGTCTCTAACAATTATTGCAACTGCTTTAATTGATACGGGTAGCCGTATGGATGAAGTTATTTTTGAAGAATTTAAGGGAACTGGTAATTCGGAAATTGTTCTTGATCGTAAAGTTGCTGATAAACGTATTTTCCCAGCAATGGATATTTTAAAATCCGGAACACGTAAAGAAGATCTTTTGGTGGCACGTCAAGATTTACATAAGATTTTTGTTCTTCGTCGTATTCTAGCACCGATGAATGTGACAGATGCAATTGAGTTTTTGATTGATAAGCTAAAACAGACGAAAAACAATAGTGAATTTTTTGATTCAATGAATACTTAATTTTATTAGGGTTAATCCTGTGGATACAATCTTTGCTGTTTCAAGTGGGTTGTTACCTTCAGGAGTCGCTGTTATTCGACTTTCTGGTCCTCATGTTGTTGAAGTTGTTAAAACGCTTTGTGGTTTTCTTCCTAAAGCAAGATTTATGCATTATGGTGACCTTATTGCTCGTGATGGAACTTTTTTAGATTCAGCTTTAACTGTTTTTTTTCCTGCTCCTCACAGTTTTACAGGTGAAGATTGTGCTGAATTTCACCTCCATGGAGGAAAAGCTGTCGTTAGCCGTTTTCTTGATGAATTATCCACATTTACTGGATGTCGTATTGCTGAAGCAGGAGAATTTTCACGTCGAGCCTTTGTCGAAGGGAAAATAGATTTAGTTCAAGCAGAAGCTCTTGCTGATCTCATAGAAGCAGAAACAGAAAGTCAAAGACGTTTAGCTGTTATGGGAACGAGTGGTAGTCTTACAAATCTTTATCGTGATTGGCGTCATAAATTGATGACAGCACGTGCTTTGATTGAAGCAGAATTAGATTTTTCTGATGAGGCTGATGTTTCTAGTTTTTCATCTGAAAAAATTTGGCAAGATTTAAAAGAACTTTGCCATTCAATTTGTAAACATATTACTGATGGAGAAAGGGCAAGCGTTTTACGCGATGGAATAAAAATTGCTCTTGTAGGAGCTCCAAATTCCGGAAAATCAAGTATTATTAACCGTTTTGCTGGAAGGTCTGTTGCTATTGTAACAGAAGAGGAAGGGACAACGCGTGATGCTTTAGAAATTAGATTAGTCCTTGCTGGTTTACCAATTCTTTTAACAGATACTGCTGGTTTTAGAAAAACAGAAAACAAAATTGAACAGTTAGGAATAGAAGCAGCTAAACAGTGTGTTATGGATGCTGATTTAGTTATTTTAGTGAGTGATATGGGGAATCCTCAACAGGTTCATTTACCTGAAACATCTGCTGAAATATGGTCTGTTGGAAATAAACTTGACCTTTATGAAGGAGATAAAACACATTGGCCTATACAGTTTTCTGCTTTAACAGGTTTAAATTTTGATCATTTTGTAAAAGAAATAGAGTCTTTTTGTTTACGGCGTATTTCTGAAATTGGAAATATTGTTCCAGCGCGAAAAAGGCAGATTCAACTATTGAGAGAAGCTGTTAAAGAAATTGATGCTTCAATCAATTATGTTTCTCTTGATTTAAGTTTACGAGCAGAACATTTGCGTCGTGCAAGTGATTCACTTGGAAGAATTACGGGAGATATTGATGTTGAAGATTTACTTGATATTATTTTTTCGCAATTCTGTATTGGTAAATAGTGATTCACGTGAAACATTTATTATTTCATAGACAGATACGATCAAGATCATGTATTTTATAAACTCTTTTTATTTTATAGAGTTGTTTTAATTATTTTATTAGGATGAATTTAAAATGCAATTGTATGATGTCATCGTTGTTGGAGGTGGTCATGCTGGTTGTGAAGCTGCTTCAGCTTCAGCACGTACTGGAGCGAAAACAGCCCTTATTACCTATAAAATATCAGAAATTGGAACAATGTCTTGTAATCCCGCTATTGGTGGACTTGGAAAAGGGCATTTAGTTCGCGAAATAGATGCTTTAGATGGCCTTATGGGACGAGCAGCAGATGCTGCAGGAATTCAATTTCGTCTTCTTAATAGACGTAAAGGGCCAGCAGTAAGAGGTCCGCGTACACAAGCTGATCGGCAATTGTACAAAAAAGCAATTCAAAATTTTCTCCAAGAACAAGATAATTTAACTCTTATTGAAGACGAGGTTGTTGATTTAATTGTAAAAGAAAATTGTGTTTCAGGTGTTCTTTTAAAGAAGCAAGGAAATGTCTTTTCTGGTGCGGTTGTTTTAACGACGGGAACATTTTTACGTGGTCTCATTCATATTGGAGATAAAAAATGGTCTGCTGGACGAATGGGAGAACAATCAAGTATACAACTTGCTGAACGTTTGAAAAAATATGGTATAAATCTTGGACGGTTAAAAACAGGAACGCCTGCTCGTCTTAGTAAAAAAACAATTCGCTGGGATATTCTTCCAAAACAAAAAGCAGATGAAGATCCTGTAACTTTTTCTTTATTAACAGAAGAAATAAAACAACCTCAAATTGAATGTGCCATAACACGTACAAATGAGAAAACACATCAAATTATTCGTGAAAATATTCATCGATCTGCATTATATTCTGGAGCTATTGAAGGATTGGGGCCACGCTATTGTCCTTCTATTGAAGATAAAATTGTTAAATTTGGTGAACGTGATGGACATCAGATTTTTTTGGAACCAGAAGGATTGAATGACGATACTATTTATCCGAATGGTATTTCTACATCTCTTCCTGAAGATGTACAAATTTCTCTCTTAAAAACAATTGAGGGATTAGAGAATGTTGAAATTTTACAGCCAGGATATGCTATTGAATATGATTTTATCGATCCACGACAACTTTCTAAAAGTTTAGAATTAAAATCTTTGTCAGGGTTATTTTTAGCTGGTCAAATTAATGGTACAACGGGATATGAAGAAGCTGGAGCTCAAGGACTTTTGGCTGGTTTAAATGCTGCACGTAAAGTCGGTGGATTAGAAGAAATAGTTCTAAGTCGTTCTTCAGCTTATATTGGTGTTATGGTAGACGATTTAGTTTTAAGAGGAGTTTGTGAACCTTATCGAATGTTTACTTCACGCGCTGAATTTCGTTTGTCTTTGCGAGCTGATAATGCTGATATACGTTTAACACCTTTAGCTTATCAATGGGGTATTGTAAGCAATCTCCGTTGGTCTTGTTATCAGCATAAACAACAACGTCTTGATCAAGCACGATCAATCTGTCAAAGTTTATTTTTAACTCCAAATGAAGCATCTTCTCATGGATTGCAAGTAAATCATGATGGCGTTAAGCGTTCGGCATATGATCTTTTAGCTTATCCTCATATGAGTATAGGACGTCTTTCACATTTTTGGCCTCAATTACAATCAATTGATTCTAAAACAGTTGAAGCTTTAGAAATAGAAGCGCAATATGCGGTTTATTTAGAAAGACAAGCACAAGATATTGCATCACTTCAAAGAGATGAAAATTTAAAAATACCTTCTTCTTTTGATGTTCAAAGTGTTTCTGGACTTTCTAATGAGTTAAAAGATAAAATGAAAAAAGTATCTCCTCGTTCGATTGCAGATGCTCAAAAAATTGATGGAATGACACCAGCAGCATTATCTTTAATTATTACATATATTCAACGTCAACGACGTGAAAAGGCTAAATCAGCTTAATGATTATTTCAAAAGAAAAAAAATATAAAGAACTTTTAAATATAATTCCTTCTGTTTCACGTGAAACTATGGAAGATTTAATAGAGTTCGAATCTTTAATTATTCAATGGAATGCACATATCAACTTGATATCAAATGCAACAATACCTGTCTTATGGACACGTCATATTTTAGATTCTGCGCAAATTTATCCTTTACAGAGTCAGTTTTTACGTTGGTGTGATCTTGGATCAGGAGGAGGATTTCCTGCAATTGTTATCGCTATTTTTATGAAAGAACAAAAAAGAGGGCATATTGATTTAGTTGAAAGTAATGGAAAAAAAGTTGCTTTTTTGCGGACTGTCATTGCTCAACTCAATCTTCCTGCGACCGTTCATCATTGTAGAATCGAAAATGTTTACCAAAAAATAAAATCACCAGAAGTAATAACAGCACGAGGTTTAGCTTCATTAGACAGTCTTTTTCACCTTATATCACCTTGGTTAGAGAAAAAAACAATTGCTCTTTTGCAAAAAGGTCGGGATTACGTTATAGAAATTGAAAATGCTTCTGCCAATTGGGAATTTAATTTGCTAAAATATCAAAGCAAAGTTGACAAAAATTCTGTTATTTTAGAAATTTCTCATGTACGATCATGTAAAGGGTAAAGCAAAATGAGCGAAACACGCATCATCGCTATTGCAAACCAAAAAGGTGGGGTGGGTAAAACAACAACGGCAATTAATCTTGCGACAGCTTTGGCTGCTATTGGTGAAAATGTTCTTATTATGGATATAGATCCTCAAGGAAATGCCAGTACAGGGCTTGGAATTGATCGCAATAATCGCCCCTTATCATCTTACGATGTTTTGGTTTCTGGAATCTCAATTGCAGAAGCTGCTTTAAAAACAGCTGTTCCTAATTTGCATATAGTCCCCTCTACGCTTGATCTTCTAGGTGTTGAGATGGAAATAGCTTCATCACAAGATCGTATTAAAAGATTGCGTAAAGCTCTATGTAATGATCCAAAAATGGATAAAAAATTCAGTTATGTTCTGATTGATTGTCCTCCTTCTCTTAATCTTTTAACATTAAATGCTATGGGAGCAGCAGATTCTGTTCTTGTTCCTATGCAGTGTGAATTTTTAGCTCTTGAAGGATTAAGCCAATTACTTGAAACGGTAAAACAGGTGCGTTCTGTTTTAAATCCATCTTTAGAAATTCAAGGAATTGTTTTAACAATGTATGATAAACGGAATAATCTTTCAAACCAAGTTGTTGAAGATGTACGTTCTTTTATGGGAGAAAAAGTTTATCGTACTATCATTCCTCGTAATGTCCGTGTATCTGAAGCTCCCTCTTTTGGTAAACCAGTTTTACTTTATGATCTTAAATGCGCAGGTAGCCAAGCTTATTTAAAATTAGCATCAGAAGTTATTCAACGAGAAAAGCAAGCGCAAAATGCGGCTTAAAACGTAAAAAAATATTTTAATAAAATAAATTAAAGAGAAAAACTATGAGTGAGGATCAATCTAAAAAAAGACTAGGTCGCGGATTAGCAGCGTTGATTGGAGATATAAATTTAAATCCAAGCTCTGTAGATTCATCGCATTATACTAAATTGAAATCTGATACAAATATAGTTTCTTCAGTTTCTACAAATAATACAGCTTTTGAACAAATTGTTCCTATTGAATTTATTTCGCGAAATCCCAATAACCCAAGACGTTATTTTACGGATTCAGAACTTGACGATTTAGCACAATCTATCAGTCAACATGGTATTGTTCAGCCTATTATTGTAAGGCCACTGCGAGATCATCCCAATCGTTTTGAATTAATTGCAGGTGAACGGCGATGGCGCGCTGCACAAAGAGCAAATTTAAATCAGTTGCCTGTTATTGTTCGTGATGTAGATGATAAAACAGCTTTAGAATTAGCTATTATTGAAAATGTTCAACGTACAGATCTTAATCCTATAGAAGAAGGGATGGGATATCAAATTTTGCTTAATGAACATAATTATACCCAAACAGATTTAGCACAAATTATTGGAAAAAGTCGAAGTCATGTTGCTAATACCCTTCGCTTATTAAAACTTCCAGCAAAAGTGCAACAATTTCTAATAGAAGGACAACTTTCAGCAGGGCATGCTCGTTGTCTTATTACTGTTGATGATCCGCAAAGTTTAGCTGAAAAAATTATTCGTGAAGGACTTTCTGTTCGTCAAGCAGAAATGCTTGTACATAAACAAGGAGATTCAAAAGTTACAAAACAAACGACAATAGAGAAAAATGCCGAAACAAAATCTTTAGAAAAATTACTTTCTGATGTTATTGGAATGAAAGTTGTTATTCGGCATAGTAAAAAAGGCGGTGATTTAAAAATCCATTATTCTTCACTAGAACAATTGGATGATATTTGCCGACGTTTACAAAAATAATTAATTATCTAATATAGTGCGAATGCGGCTAATATGCTTCTTACCAAACTCCACATTACTTTGGGAGAGAGTCGTTTTTTTATCAAAAAAATAATCTTCATTTTCAAGAGCTGATACAGTAGCCAATGTTATTTGGAGTGCCATTAACCCAATAACATAATCTTTTGGTGAAATATTATTTTTTTCTAAAATATCACTTAGTTTTTGTTGAGCAGATACATAAGCAACGAGCCCGTTAATACTATTATCATTTTCTGCATAAGGTGTTATAGATTCTGAAGGTAAATTTTTAATTTCTTTTTGAATTTGTTCTATTTTAGAAAGAAAATCTTCTGTTAAAGGAAAATTCTCAACGATACTTAGATTTTTAATAGGAGCTGAAACAAAATTATTATCTGTACTGTTTGCTCCTCCTTTGTGAGAGGATGTTAAAAGGAAAAAGAAAATAAAGAATAGATTTAATGAAAATTTCAACATGGTATAAAATGATCCTTTCTTTTCCGTATTTCGGCAAAGACTTCTTCATCAGTTTCTTTTTCCATTGCGAGATTTCTTCGCACAGCACTATCATCCCAACGAAGAAAAGGATTCATTTCTTTTTCTTCTCCTAGATTTGTTGGTAAAGTCATGGCATTTTTTGCTCGTAATTGAAAAATTTCTTCTGCTTTTTTGTGAAGTTTTTGATTTTTTGGATCAATCGTTAATGCAAAAAGTGCATTGTCTTTAGTGTATTCATGACCACAATAAAGTAGTGTTTTATCAGGTAATTGACGAAGTTTTTTTAAAGAATTAAGCATTTGCGCTGGGGTTCCTTCAAAAAGGCGACCACAGCCAAGAGAAAAAAGAGTATCTCCTGCAAATAGTAAATTTGCTTGAGGAAAATAATAAGAAACGGCTCCTAACGTATGACCTGGGGTCGAAAGAGCAGAGAGAATATGTGTACCAAAACGAAATTTCTCTTCAGGCTGTAATGTTCTATCAAGAAGAGAAATTTTATCACTTTCTGCTTCTGGTCCAATAATTGTAGCGTTATAGATTTGTTTTATTTCTGCTAATGCTGCTACATGATCATAATGGTGATGTGTCACAAAAACAGCTTGAAGCGTCCAATTCCGTTTTTTTAGTGCTTTATGTATTGCATTGCCTTCCGGTGCATCAATTGCAGCTGTATAACCACTTTTTTCATCGTGAATAAGCACACCAAAATTATCTTCTCTACAGATAAATTGTTCAATTAACACTTATTCTCTCCAATGAATAATACGTCACGAGCTTATGAATAGCTCGTGACTAAGAATATATCCCTTTTAAGAATTGGATTCATTATTTTCTATCAAAGTTTTTTTTGAGTGTTTTAAGATGATAGGCATTTGCATTAATGTAAATAAAATTGTTATAGGCATAATACCAAAAACTTTAAAACTGGCCCAGAAATCATCACTAAAATTGCGCCAAATAATTTCATTCAAAATTGCAAGAAAAAAGAAAAAAAAGGCCCAGTTATATGTTAATTTTTTCCAGCCCAAATCATCAAGTTTCAGGGCAGAATCAAAAACATAACTGAGTAATGCTTTTTTAAAGAGCATACCTCCAAAAAGAATAGCAGCAAATAGCATATTAATGATTGTTGGTTTCATTTTGATAAAAGTGTCATTGTGAAGCCAAAGTGTTAGAAAACCAAAAACCAAAATAAATATTCCTGAAATAAGAGGCATTACAGGAATTGTTCGTGCAATAATCCATGATAAAATGAGAGAAATAACAATCGCTATCATAAAAATAGCTGTTGCAGGAAAAATGGGTTTATCAAAACTTTTAAAAAGCTCAATATTATTTATCAACCATTCGCCTTTATAATTGGCAAGAAAAAAAATAATTAATGGCCCCATTTCCAAGAAAAACCTGAGTTTTTGTGAAAGAGCTTTTTTTTGATTGTTATTTGTATTTTCAGTGTTGTTTTGTGAATTTGTTTCGAAAAAAGAGTTTTTCATGAGTGTCTTCCTGCAATAGCATCGGCAAAATCAGAAGCAGAAAAAGGTTCAAGATCCTCAATATTCTCTCCTATGCCAATAAAATAAACGGGTAATTTAAATTTTGCTGCGATAGCAACAAGAATTCCCCCCCGTGCTGAACCATCAAGTTTTGTCATAACTAAACCATTCACATTTGCAATATTACCAAAAATATCCACCTGATTAAGTGCATTTTGTCCGGTGGTTGCATCAAGTGTTTGAAGGACAGTATGAGGTGCTTGAGGATTCTGTTTTTTTAGAACACGAATAATTTTTGCTAACTCATCCATCAATTCAGTTTTATTTTGTAAACGTCCAGCTGTGTCAATAATTAATACGTCACTGTTTGTTTTTTTAGCTTGTTCATAAGCATCAAAAGCTAAACTAGCGGCATCTGCACCAAGTTTTGTTGATATAACAGGAGCTCCTGTCCGTTTTCCCCAAATGTGGAGTTGCTCAATAGCGGCAGCACGAAATGTATCGCCTGCAGCAAGTGTAACTTTTAAACCTCCTGCAATGAGTTTGGCAGCTAATTTTCCAATTGTTGTTGTTTTTCCAGTACCATTTACACCGACCAACAAGATAACATGAGGTTTATGATTAAGGTCAAGTTCTAATGGAATAGCAACAGGTTCGAGGACTTTTTTTATTTCATTTGCTACGATAGTATGAATATCATGAGAAGATAAATTTTTTTCATAGCGATCAGAAGCAAGAGCATCAATAATACGTGTCGTTGTTTCTAAGCCAAGATCGGATTGAATAAGAATATCTTCCAATTTTTGCAAGGTATCTTCATCAAGTTTTTGTTTGATAAAGAGTGAACTAATCGAATCACCGAGTCGTTGTGACGAGAGAGATAAGCCTTTTTTTAGGCGTTCAAACCACATGGTCTTTTGAGGTTCAACATTAAGTGTTGATGAAGACTCTTCCGCTTTTTTTTCATAAATCGTATGAGTTATAATCACTTTATTCGAAGAAATCTCAAGGTGTGGCGTTTGCTCATGCTGTTTTTGAGATGTCGAGCTCGATATTTCTTTTTGTTCTTGTTCTGTTATATTGTTGTTTATAAACGATTGATTATTTTTTGTCGTATCGTTTTCATATTTATCTTTTTTGATAACTTTTTCAGCTTCACAAGAAGAAAGAGGCTGTTTTTGTTCTTTAGACTTCTTAAAAGAAAACATTTTTTTGATAAGAGATTTTGTCATAAGAACTTTCCTGTTTAAGCAGCATTTGATTCGAGATGTGTCGCAATTAATTTATTGTTATCATGATCAACAATAAGAGCTTTTACAATAGTTCCTGCTTTAGCTCCTTTAATATATGAAAGAGTGTAATCTTCTGTTCGTCCCAATTCATCTTTTTCAACTAAAATTGTTTGTTGGCTATTTTGCAAATGGGTGAGATGTTTTTGGTAGGCTTTGTCACCAGCTTTGCGTAATTTTTTTGCTCGAAGCTTTATTGTTTCACGGTTGACTTGTGGCATGCGGGCTGCAGGAGTCCCTTCTCTTGGGCTAAAAGGAAAAACATGGAGATGAGTTAAACCACAATCTTCAATTAAAGTTAAACTGTTTTGAAACATTTCGTCTGTCTCTGTTGGAAAACCCGCAATTAAATCGGCACCGTAAACCATTGTAGGACGTTTAGCACGCAAATCTTGGCAAAATTGAATAGCATGTTCACGGAGATGCCGTCGCTTCATTCTTTTTAAAATCATGTTATCCCCTGCCTGTAAGGATAAATGCAAATGTGGCATTATTCTATTTTCATAAGCTAAAAGATTTATTAATTCTTGATCTGCTTCGATAGAATCTATAGATGAAAGACGCAATCGCGGTAAATCAGGAACGTGACGCAAAATGGCTGAAACTAATTTTCCTAAACTAATGTTTCCTGGAAGATCAGGACCATAGCTTGTGAGATCAACACCCGTTAAAACAATTTCTTGAATACCGTCTCCAGTTAGTTGTTTTATCTGTTCAATAACTACTCCCATGGGAACGGAACGTGAAGGTCCGCGTCCATAAGGGATAATGCAAAATGTACATTTATGATCACATCCGTTTTGAACTTGTACAAAGGCACGTGTGCGTCCCTCTGTTGCATTAACCATATGCGGAGCAATTTTGTGGACTTCCATAATGTTATTAACACGTAATTTCTCATCATGATTAATACCAAAATCAGGAAGTTGGCGGTAAGAATGAGCGTGTAGTTTTTCTTCATTCCCTAAAACAAGATCGATTTCCGTCATCCGTGCAAAGTTTTTTGCTTCTGTTTGAGCAGCGCATCCTGTTACGATAATGCGTGCGTGAGGATTTTCACGTCTTGCTTTTCGGATGGCTTGTTTGGCTTGTCGCACAGCTTCAGCAGTAACTGCACATGTATTAAAGATGATCGTATCATCTTTGAGATCTCCAAGACCTGAAGAAGCGCTTTCTTTACGAATTATTTCTGATTCGTAGCTGTTGAGCCGACAGCCAAATGTTACAACTTCTATTGTCATAAAAGATTATCCTTTTGATAGATGCCTGTTAAAGGATCAAAAAAACCGCTAAATTCATGTTCCGTCGAGCCTATCATAATAACATGATTATCTTCTCTATAAAAAATAGAAAGTGTTCCTCCTGGTAAGTTTACATTAATATGACGTTCTGTTAGTCCGCGTCGATAGGCAGCTACAGCGCTAGCACATGCAGCGCTTCCACATGCTTTGGTTAATCCTGCTCCTCGCTCCCACGTTCGTAAAACGAGATTTTTTGGTGATGTTACATGAGCAATAGAGATATTACATCGTTCTGGAAACAGTGGATTATATTCGAGTTCTGGTCCATATTTTTCCAGAGGGATATGTTGAATATTGTTTTCGACAAAAAAAATAGCGTGAAGGTTGCCAATGGATACGAGGCAAGCATCTTTTAAAGGGCCAGATGTAATTTCCACGTGGTTGGTATCGATTATTTCACGTGAAACAGGCATATTTTTTGCATTAAGCTGCGGACATCCCATATCAACAGAAATAAGACCATCAGCTTGGCGTTTACCTTCAATGATTCCAGAAGGTGTTTCTAATAGAAAATTCTCACCCAGATTGTGGTTAGAGAGCCATTCAATAACGCAGCGCGTACCATTGCCACAGGCTTTTGCCATTGAGCCATCAGTATTCCATATTTCGATGCGAAAATGCGCTTCTTTTTGTGTGGGGTTGTGAATCGCCATAATTTGATCAAAGCGTGTTTGAGGATTTTTTGCTAGAGTAAGAATCGCTTGTGATGTAATATTGTATGTACTTTTGCGCATATCGGCGATGATAATTTGATTTCCTAGACCATTCATTTTGCTGAAAGGTATTTTCATAAAACTTCTCTATTTCTCGTGTCTAATGATTAAGAAATATATGACTGAAAAACTTGTAAATTTCTAGTATTTGATAAAAATAATCAATGATACAGGATCATTTTTAAAAGAAGAAGTTTTTATTGTTTTTTATATCTATTCATGCGTTTTGTTCATTTATCTTTGTAAGATGACATACAATATTAAGAAATATCTACTACTAAGAAGAGTTTATTCATTTTTGAGTCAATCTATTTGTCGTTATGGGAAAGAGTAAAATATATGACATATTCAAAAAAATCATTTTTTATTGTGGTGTCGATGATAGCTGTTTTGAGTGGTTGTTCAACATCACGATTTGAGAATAAAGAGATCGGGAACACACAAAAAGTTTTTTATCCTGTAATGACATATGATTTATCATCATCTGAAGATTCCTCACCTTCATTTTCTGAAAGAGAAGAAATCAGAAACGATACACAAATGGTCAATCTTGAATTATCAAGTAATGCAGTTGATTTGTTTCCTGCAAGTGTTGCTGGTGTATGGAATCTTTCTATTGGGGGAAGAGGTTGTAGAATCGCAACACCGCAAACAAAATTTGGTCAGGGGTATAGGGCTGGTCCTCTTCATTGTCCAGGAATCTTTTCTCGGGTAAAATCGTGGAATATTAAAGGCAAAAGATTGTATTTTTATGATGGTGCGGGACGTGCCGTTGCTGCTTTTTATTCTAATAGCATGGGCCGTTTTGAAGGACTTACGTTTGATAATCAAAGTGTTGTGTTAAATCGTTAATTCATTTTAATCTGTAGATAAAAAAAGATATATGTCTGCGGATGGCTTTTATAAAAAATCTGCATAATGAAGACGATTTGACAGAGGAGTGTTTGAGTGGCTTTAGTTTCAACACGCTATAAAGAGCTAATTTCAAAAAAAGAAATTGATTTTGATCCGGCTCAATTGGCTTTAGCAGAATCTTTTGATTGTTTGTTACAAACTATTTCAGAACGGAATCTTTCTTGGTTTGAGAGATTTTTGAATCGTTTTAAAAAAAAGAAACAAATCGTTTCTCTTGTTTCAAAACAAAATAATACTGAAAGTTCTTTTCGAGGATTATATATTTATGGTGAAGTTGGGCGAGGCAAAACAATGCTCATGGATTTGTTTTTTTCTTGTTTGCCAACAAAAAATAAAAAACGTGTTCATTTTAATGATTTTATGACGGATGTGCATGAACGTATCAATGCGCATCGTCAAGCGTTTAAAAAGGCAAAAACTGAACAAGATAATTCTATTTTTGCAGTTACAGCAAGTATTGCACAAGAAGCGCGTGTATTATGTTTTGATGAATTTAGCGTAACAGATATTGCTGATGCTATGATTCTTGGGCGTCTTGTGACCGCTTTGTTTAATCAGGGAGTTCTTTTGGTTGCGACTTCAAATGTTGCCCCTGATGATCTTTATTATAATGGCTTAAATCGAGAGTTATTTTTACCTTTTATTCAAATTTTGAAAAAGCATGTTCATGTTATTAATCTTGATGCCAAAACAGATTATCGTCTTGAAAAGTCAAATTCACAAAATGTGTATATAACACCGTTAGGATCAAAAGCTGATGAAGAGATGAATCAAATTTGGATGCAGGCGTTAAAAGGACAAAAAGAAACATTTGATAATTTATCTGTTAAAGGACATTCTCTTCATGTTCCACGCTCTGGTTTGGGGTGTGCTCGTTTTGATTATCAAGATCTTTGTGTAAAACCTTTATCGGTTGCTGAATATTTGGTTTTAGGAAAGCGTTATCATACAATTTTTATTGATAATGTTCCAGTGATGGATGATACACACCGCAATGAAACTAAGCGATTTATTTTACTTATCGATGTTCTTTATGAGCGGAACATAAGATTATTTATGTCTGCTGCTGAAAAACTTGAAAATTTATACAAAGGACATTTGAAGACAACAGAAACATTTGAGTTTCAAAGAACACAATCACGTCTTTTTGAAATGCAAAGTGAAGATTATCTTAATCTTTGGAAAAAACGATTTTTTGATGATAAAGAGTGATTATTACTTTACCTTTACGTAAACTGCTTAAACAATAACTCTTTGAATATAAAGTATTGTAATAATTCTGTTGCACTTTTTGAAGATTCATCTTATCGATATAATGTAACAATCTGTGACAATTTTTTAGAGAAAAGTTCCGTTTCGAAGAGGATGATTTGATAAGTTTGTCCTTCATATGTTTTGAGTAATATTGTTAAAATGAGATATTATTGAAAAGTATGATTAGATTTACAAAAGAATTTAATATGTTACTGCTATAAGTGTTGCATCAAATTATCTCAAGTTCGGGAGAAATAAAATGACAAGGAAAAAAATAGCTCTTATTGGTTCAGGGATGATTGGGGGTACTTTAGCTCATATGATTGGGCTTAAAGAGCTCGGTGATGTTGTTTTGTTTGATATTGCAGAAGGTGTGCCACAAGGTAAAGCTTTAGATATTGCAGAATCTTCATCTATTAACGGTTTTGATGTCAATTTAATTGGTACAAATGCTTATGAAGCAATTGAGGGATCGGATGTTGTTATTGTAACGGCAGGTGTTGCGCGTAAGCCTGGTATGAGTCGCGATGATCTTTTAGGTATAAACTTAAAGGTCATGGAACAAGTTGGTACCGGAATTAAAAGATATGCATCGTCAGCATTTGTTATTTGTATTACAAATCCTCTTGATGCAATGGTTTGGGCGTTGCAGAAATTTTCCGGTCTTCCAACACAAAAAGTTGTTGGCATGGCTGGTGTTCTTGATTCAGCGCGGTTTCGTTACTTTTTGTCTGAAGAACTTAAAGTTTCTGTTAAAGATGTAACAGCCTTTGTTTTGGGCGGTCATGGCGATACTATGGTGCCTTTAGTGCGCTATTCGACAGTTGGTGGTATTTCTTTGCCAGATCTCGTAAAAATGGGTTGGATAACACAAGAAAGATTAGATGAAATTATTCAACGTACGCGTGATGGTGGTGCAGAAATTGTGAAATTGTTAAAAACAGGTTCTGCTTTTTATGCGCCGGCTTCTTCTGCTGTTTCTATGGCTGAAGCTTATTTGAAAGATACAAAGCGTATCGTTCCTGTTGCTGCTTATCTTTCTGGTGAATACGGCGTTAAGGATACGTATGTTGGTGTTCCTGTTATTATTGGTGCTGGTGGTGTTGAGCGAGTCATTGAAATTGATCTCGATAAAAATGAAAAAAGCGCATTTGAGCGATCTGTTGATGCGGTACAAAAACTTTGTGATGCATGTATCACTCTTGCGCCAAGTCTCGGATAAACAAAATTCTGTTAG
The DNA here is from genome assembly GCF_026929975.1 of Bartonella sp. F02. Classification (GTDB taxonomy): domain Bacteria; phylum Pseudomonadota; class Alphaproteobacteria; order Rhizobiales; family Rhizobiaceae; genus Bartonella. The sequence continues at coordinate 82,788 of NZ_JANHOK010000001.1, read as the reverse complement.
TGAAGACAGAGTTATTGACATACTATGAAAATTTAAAATCGGTTTTGTGATCCATAAAAGAAAAGGACAAATGAATGAATATCCATGAATATCAGGCCAAACGTCTGCTTCATGAATATGGTGCGCCAGTTGCAAATGGTGTTGCTGTTTATTCTGTAGAGCAGGCTGAAAAATGGGCAAAGAAGTTACCTGGTCCGCTTTATGTGGTTAAAAGTCAGATTCATGCCGGTGGTCGTGGTAAGGGAAAGTTTAAAGAGCTGGGCCCTGATTCAAAAGGCGGTGTTCGACTTGCAAAGTCGGTTGAAGAGGTTGTCGCTAATGTGAAAGAAATGCTTGGTAAAACTTTGGTAACCAAACAAACTGGAGCAGAAGGTAAGCAGGTCAACCGTATTTATATTGAAGATGGAGCTGATATTGAACGAGAGCTTTATCTTTCGCTTTTGGTTGATCGTACAGTTGGTCGTGTTTCTTTTGTTGTTTCAACAGAAGGAGGAATGGATATTGAAACTGTTGCTGAAGAAACACCAGAAAAAATATTAACTCTTTCTATTGATCCTGAACAAGGAGTGACTTCTTCTGATTGTAAAAAGCTTTGTGATGCGCTCGAGTTGCAAGATGATGCACAAAAAGATGGCGAAAAACTTTTTCCAATTCTCTACAAAGCTTTTTGTGAAAAGGATATGAGTCTTCTGGAAATAAATCCGCTTATTGTCATGAAAAATGGTCGTTTGCGTGTTCTTGATGCGAAAGTTTCTTTCGATGACAATGCTTTGTTCCGCCATTCAGATATTTTGGAGTTGCGGGATACTTCGGAAGAAGATCCAAAGGAGATTGAAGCATCAAAGCATGATCTTGCTTATGTTGCACTAGATGGCACGATTGGTTGTATGGTCAATGGAGCCGGTCTTGCTATGGCAACAATGGATATCATTAAACTGTATGGGGCTGAACCAGCAAACTTTCTTGATGTTGGTGGTGGTGCTTCTAAAGAAAAAGTAGCATCTGCTTTTAAGATTATTACAGCTGATCCAAATGTTAAAGGTATTTTAGTTAATATTTTTGGTGGAATTATGCGCTGCGATGTTATCGCTGAAGGTGTTATTGCTGCGGTTAAGGAAGTTGGTTTAAAGGTTCCTTTAGTTGTTCGTCTTGAAGGTACGAATGTTGAGCAAGGCAAAGCAATTATCAGTGACAGTGGCTTAAATGTTATTTCTGCTGATGATTTGGATGATGCTGCTCAGAAAATTGTTGCAGCAGTGAAGGGAGCCTAAATAATGTCAATTCTTGTCAATAAGGATACGAAAGTTCTTGTTCAGGGACTTACAGGAAAAACGGGAACCTTTCATACAGAACAAGCTCTTGCGTATCATGGTACGCAAATGGTTGGGGGTATTCATCCTAAAAAGGGAGGAGAGACATGGGAAGGGTCAAAAGGTGAAACGCTTCCTATTTTTGCCAGTGTTATAGAAGGTAAAAACAAAACAGGGGCTAATGCTTCTGTTATTTATGTTCCTCCTGCAGGGGCTGCAGATGCCATTATAGAAGCGATTGATGCTGAAATGGATTTGATTGTCTGTATTACAGAAGGTATACCGGTTATGGATATGGTTAAGGTTAAAGCTAAGCTGGAGCGGTCGAAGTCGCGCTTAATTGGCCCTAATTGTCCTGGTATTTTGACGCCTAATGAATGTAAAATTGGTATTATGCCTGGTTCTATTTTTAGAAAAGGTTCCGTTGGGGTTGTTTCTCGGTCAGGAACTTTAACTTATGAGGCTGTATTTCAGACAAGCAGTGAAGGCTTTGGTCAAACAACGGCTATTGGTATTGGTGGTGATCCTGTAAAAGGAACCGAGTTTGTTGATGTGTTAGAAATGTTTTTGGCTGATGATGAGACTGAGTCTATAGTTATGATTGGCGAAATTGGTGGTTCTGCGGAAGAAGAAGCAGCGCAGTTTCTAAAAGATGAAGCAAAAAAAGGACGCAAAAAACCAGTCGTTGGTTTTATTGCTGGCCGCACGGCTCCTCCAGGGCGTACGATGGGGCATGCTGGTGCAGTGATTTCTGGCGGTAAAGGTGGTGCAGAAGATAAGATTGCAGCAATGGAATCTGCTGGTATTCGTGTTTCTCCTTCACCGTCTCAGCTGGGTAAGACGTTAGTTGAGGTTTTGAAAGGTTAAAAAGAAATTTCATCTAAATGAGTCACGTACACTCATTTAGATGAAATGTGGGTTGTAAAAAATAAATTTTTTATTGAGTGTTTGCTCTTTTAAAAGGTAGCAGGGATATATAAGGAGACGAAACAAGTGTTTCGGAAAATGTATGGCAAGGCAAAGTGAAATAAATAATATTTTTGCGCAAACGTCGTTTCTTTATGGTGGAAATGCAGATTATATTGATCAGCTTTATGCCGAATATGAAAAAAATCCCACGAATGTAGATCCGCAATGGCGCACTTTTTTTGAATCTTTTCAAGATAATAAAGAAGATGTTTTTAAAAATGCTAAAGGGGCAACTTGGCAGCGTGATCATTGGCCGTTAAAAGCAAATGGAGAGTTGGTTTCCGTTTTAGATGGTGATTGGTCTACTCTTGAAAAACATTTTAGTGATAAATTAAAAGAAAAAGCAGCATCTGGTGCAACGCAAAAAGACGTGTCTTCTAGTCAACAAGATATTATTCAGGCGACACGTGATTCTGTTTCTGCAGTTATGATGATACGCGCTTTTCGAACACGTGGGCATCTTCGTGCACAGCTTGATCCCCTTCAATTGTCAGAAAAACCTGATGATTATAAGGAATTATCTCCGGAGTCATATGGTTTTAGCCCTGCTGATTATGAACGCCCAATTTTTATCGATAATGCTTTAGGGTTGGAATATGCAACAATTTCACAAATGCTTGAAATTCTCAATCGTACGTATTGTTCGACAATTGGCATAGAGTATATGCATATTTCTGATCCTACTCAGAAAGCATGGATTCAAGAGCGTATTGAAGGATTAGATAAACAAATTTCTTTTACACAAGAAGACAAAAAAGCTATTCTTAACAAGCTTATTGAGGCAGAAGGTTTTGAACAATTCTTAGATGTTAAATATAAAGGAACAAAACGTTTTGGAATTGATGGTGGTGAAGCGCTTATTCCTGCTCTTGAGCAAATTATTCAGTGTGGTTGTTCTTTAGGCGTTCAAGAAGTTGTTTGTGGAATGGCCCATCGTGGTCGTTTAAATGTTCTTTCACAAATTTTTACAAAGCCACATCAGGCTATTTTTCATGAATTTGAAGGAGGTTCTTATAAACCTGATGATGTGGAAGGATCGGGTGATGTAAAATATCATTTAGGAACGTCAGCAGATCGTGAATTTAATGGTAAAAAGGTTCATCTCTCTCTTTTGGCTAATCCGTCCCACCTTGAGATTGTTGATCCGGTTGTTATGGGTAAAGCGCGTGCTAAACAAGATCTGCTTGTTGGTTCTGTTCGTACTGAAGTAATACCGTTAAGTGAACGTGCAAAAGTAATGCCACTATTAATCCATGGTGATGCGGCTTTTTCAGGACAAGGTGTTATTCAGGAAACTTTTGGACTTTCTGGATTAAAAGGTTATCGTGTTGCTGGTTCTATCCATGTCATCATAAATAATCAAATTGGATTTACGACAGATCCTCGTTTCTCGCGCTCTTCACCTTATCCATCAGATGTTGCAAAAATGATTGACGCACCTATTTTTCACGTCAATGGTGATGATCCAGAAGCGGTGGTTTTTGTGGCAAAAATCGCAACGGAATTTCGGCAAATTTTTCATAAACCTGTGGTTATTGATATGTTCTGTTATCGTCGTTATGGGCATAACGAGGGAGATGAACCTTCTTTTACACAGCCACTTATGTATAAAGCCATTCGTAATCATAAAACAACAGTTCAGATTTATGGCGATAAGTTGGTGGCTGAGGGTGTTGTTGATCCAAAAGATATTGAACAGCAAAAGAAAGCATGGCGCGATAAGCTTGAATTAGAATTTGAAGCAAGTTCTGGTTATAAGCCAAATAAAGCTGATTGGTTGGATGGAAGTTGGGCAGGTCTTCAAGCAGCTAATGATTCAGGTGATCAAAATTGCGGTGTGACAGGCGTTGGGGTGCAAACTTTAAAGGAAATTGGAAAAAAACTTGTTGAAATCCCAGAAAATTTTCATGTTCATAAAACCATCCAGCGTTTTTTAAATAACCGTGCTAAAATGTTTGAAACGGGTGAAGGAATTGATTGGGCTACAGCAGAAGCTTTAGCTTTTGGTTCACTTTGTTTGGAAGGGGCTCCAGTTCGCCTTTCTGGTGAAGATGTTGAACGTGGAACTTTTTCGCAGCGTCATTCGGTCCTTTATGATCAAGAAAATGAAACGCGTTATATTCCTTTGAATAATTTGCAAAAAGGACAGGCTATTTATGAAGTTGTAAATTCTATGCTTTCTGAAGAGGCTGTTCTTGGTTTTGAATATGGGTATTCTCTTGCTGAACCTCGCGCTTTAACGCTTTGGGAAGCACAGTTTGGCGACTTTTCTAATGGTGCGCAAGTTATTTTCGATCAATTTATTTCATCTGCAGAACGCAAATGGCTTCGCATGTCTGGTCTTGTTTGTTTATTGCCTCATGGTTTTGAGGGACAAGGGCCAGAACATTCTTCAGCACGTTTAGAACGTTTTCTTCAATTATGTGCAGAGGATAATATGCAGGTTGCTAATTGTACTACACCTGCAAATTATTTTCATATTTTGCGCCGACAAATTAAACGTGATTTTCGTAAACCTCTGATTTTGATGACGCCAAAATCGCTTTTGCGTCATAAACGTGCGGTTTCTTTTTTGAATGAAATGGGAGCGGAAACGCGTTTTCAGCGTTTATTACTTGATGATGCAGAGCATCTCAAAAATTCTGTAATTAAATTACAAAAAGATAATAAAATTCGTCGTGTCGTTATTTGTACGGGTAAAGTTTATTATGACCTTTATGAAGAACGTGAAAAAAGAGGAATTAATGATATTTATTTATTGCGTGTTGAGCAACTTTATCCTTTCCCAGCAAAAGCTTTGGTGAATGTTTTGTCGCGTTTTTTACAAGCAGAAATTGTTTGGTGTCAGGAAGAACCCAAAAATATGGGAGCGTGGTCGTTCATTGAGCCTTATTTGGAATGGGTTTTAACACATATTAATGCGCAATATTCGCGTGCACGTTATGCTGGGCGTCCTGCAAGTGCGTCGCCGGCTGTTGGATTGATGCGGAAACATCTTGAACAGCTTGCCGCGTTTCTTGAAGACGCGTTAGGTTCTTAATTAATTATTACTCTGGTGTATGGAAGAAAATTATGGCTACTGAAATCCGTGTTCCTACTTTGGGTGAGTCGGTTACTGAGGCAACAATTGGTAAATGGTTTAAGCGTCTTGGTGAAGCTGTGTCTATGGATGAACCTTTGGTTGAATTAGAAACTGATAAAGTAACAGTTGAGGTTCCCTCACCTGTTGCAGGGAAATTATCCGAAATTATTGCAAAAGAAGGTGATACCGTTGAAGTGAATGCACTTTTAGGATTGGTAGAAGCTGGAGTTGCAGGTGATGCACCATCGACGGCTGCTACATCTTCTGCATCGACGACTGCTCCTCTTTCATCAGAAACAGGATCACCTGAAATAACTCAGTCTTCTTCAGGAAGTTCAATGCCTCCTGCTCCTTCAGCAGCAAAATTGATGGCTGAAAACAATCTTGCGAAAAATGATGTTACGGGGTCTGGGAAGCGTGGACAAATTCTCAAAGGAGATGTTCTTGATACGTTGGCACAAGGAACAAAGTCATCAGCTTCTTTTTCCTCTCCGGTAACCTCTACGGATGATGTCCATGAAGAGCGTGTTCGTATGACAAAGTTACGTCAAACAATTGCACGCCGTCTTAAGGATGCCCAAAATACTGCAGCAATGTTAACCACATTTAATGAGGTTGATATGTCTGCAGTAATGGATTTACGGAAGCGTTACAAAGATATTTTTGAAAAAAAACATGGCGTTAAGCTTGGTTTTATGGGCTTTTTTACAAAAGCTGTTTGCCATGCGCTAAAAGAGCTTCCTGCCGTTAATGCGGAAATTGATGGGACGGATATTGTCTATAAAAATTATGTCAATACGGGAATTGCTGTTGGAACGGATAAAGGACTTGTTGTTCCGGTTGTTCGTAATGCAGATCAAATGTCAATTGCAGAAATAGAAAAAGAAATTGGCCGCTTGGGGCGTCTTGCTCGTGATGGAAAATTAGCAGTTAATGATATGCAAGGAGGAACATTCACGATTACAAATGGGGGTGTTTACGGATCGTTAATGTCTACGCCAATTTTAAATGCACCGCAATCTGGTATTCTAGGAATGCATGCAATAAAAGAACGTGCAATGGTTGTTGGCGGTCAAATTGTTATTCGTCCAATGATGTATTTGGCGCTTTCTTATGATCACCGTATTGTTGATGGACAAGAAGCGGTAACTTTTCTTGTGCGTGTTAAAGAAAGTTTGGAAGATCCAGAACGCTTGGTTCTTGACTTGTAAACATAGTTTTTCAAAATGAAAGGAAAAACAAATGTCTTATGATGTTGTTGTAATCGGCGCGGGTCCTGGTGGTTATGTAGCAGCGATAAAAGCAGCGCAATTGGGGCTTAAAGCTGCAATTATTGAGAAACGCACAACACTAGGAGGAACATGTCTTAATGTTGGATGTATTCCTTCTAAAGCTTTATTACACGCTTCAGAAGTTTTTGCTGAAGCGCAACACGGTTTTGAAACTTTGGGTGTTTCAGTTTCTAAACCTAAGCTTAACCTTGAACAAATGATGATGCACAAAAAATCTGTCGTGACAGCTAATACGAGTGGCATTTCATTTTTAATGAAAAAAAATAAAATTGACACGTTTGAAGGGACAGCCAAAATCTTAAGCGCAAATCAAATTGATGTTACGGCTCAAGATGGTCATCAACAAACGATTTCAACAAAAAATATTATTATTGCTACAGGATCAGACGTTTCAGGTATTCCTGGTGTCAGTGTTGATATTGATGAAAAAGTTATCGTATCTTCTACCGGAGCACTTGCGCTTGAGAAAGTTCCTGAACGTATGGTGGTTATCGGCGCTGGTGTTATTGGTTCAGAGCTTGGTTCTGTATGGAATCGTCTCGGTACTAAAGTGACAGTTGTTGAGTTTCTTGATAAAGTTTTAGGCTCAATGGATGGTGAACTTTCTCGGCAATTTCAAAAATTAATGGAAAAGCAGGGAATTGAGTATAAGCTTGGCGCAAAAGTAACAGCTGTTACTCGATCAGATTCAGGAGCTAAGGTGACTTTTGAATCTGTTAAAGGTGATTTAACTGAAACTTTAGACGCAGATGTTGTTTTAATTGCTACGGGACGTGTTCCATATACAGAGGGACTCGGTTTAGCAGAAGTTGGAGTTCAAGTAGATAAGCGTGGCTTTATTGAAACAAATGAGCACTGGCAAACGAACATTGCAGGTATTTACGCAATTGGTGATGTTATAAAAGGGCCAATGTTAGCTCATAAAGCTGAAGAAGAAGGCGTTGCTGTTGCTGAAATCTTGGCTGGTCAAAAAGGTCATGTTAATTTTAATGTTATTCCCAGTGTTGTTTATACACAGCCAGAAATTGCGAGTGTGGGTAAGACAGAAGAAGAACTGAAAGCTGCTGGAATTAGTTATAATATTGGCAAGTTTCCGTTTATGGCTAATGGGCGTGCACGTGCAATGCAAAAAAGTGATGGATTTGTTAAAATTCTTGCCGATAAAAATACAGATCGCGTCTTAGGTGGACATATTCTCGGATTTGGTGCTGGTGAAATGATACACGAAATTGCGGTTTTAATGGAATTTGGTGGCTCATCAGAGGATTTAGGGCGTTGTTGTCATGCCCATCCTACTTTATCAGAAGCCGTTCGAGAAGCTGCTTTAGCAACATTTTCTAAACCACTTCATACTTAAAAATCTTTTAGAGGCGTTTTGTTTTTTAGCAGAAATTGGCAGAAAAAAGAGCTTTTTATAAGTTTGTATATTTTTTGATAAAACCACCTTTTTTAAAGGTGGTTTTATCGTATCTTAAAGATATGAATAAATTAAAATTGTAATTTTTTATCTTCTTGTTGTTCTCTTATGTGGGTAGGAAGTCCCATACGGTCGAGACATTTAAGAAAAGGAATTGGTGGGAGTTCTTCTACGTTAACCATGGTTTTAACATCCCATGTGTCTGTAGCAATGAGAATAGCTGCTGCAGCTGCCGGTACACCAGCTGTGAAAGAAATTCCTTGTGCAGCTGTTTCATTAAATGCTTGTTTATGATCAGCTACATTATAAATGAAAATCTCTCTTGGTTTTCCATCTTTTTCACCTTTAATAAGATCTCCTATACAGGTTTTTCCCGTATAATTTGGCGCTAAAGAAGCGGGATCTGGTAAAACAGCTTTCACAACTTTCAAAGGGACAACCTCTTGTCCTTCTGCGGTTTTTACCGGTTGTTCAGACAAAAGCCCAAGATTTTTAAGAACAGTAAAAACCGTTATATAACGTTCTCCAAATCCCATCCAAAAGCGAATATTGGGAACATTAAGATTTTTAGACAATGAATGGATTTCATCATGTCCTGACATGTAAGCTCTTTGTTTTCCAACAACGGGGAGATCCCATTCTTGGCTAACTTCAAACATCTGATTAGAGATCCACTTTTTATTTTGCCATGACCATACTTGTCCCGTAAATTCTCGAAAATTAATTTCTGGATCAAAATTTGTAGCAAACCAATGTCCATGGCTGCCAGCATTAATATCAATAATATCGATATCGGTAATTTTGTCAAAATAATCATTATAGGCTAATGCTGCATACGCATTAACAACACCGGGATCAAATCCGGCTCCTAAAATGGCAGTTATACCAGCTTTTTCACATTCTTGACGTCGAGGCCATTCATAGTTGTTATACCAAGGTGGTGTTTCACAAATTTTTAGAGGATCTTCATGGATTGCGGTGTCAATATAAGCACATTTGGTTTCAATACAGGCTGAAAGAACAGACATGTTAAGAAAAGGAGAACCAACATTAATGACAATTTCACATCTCGTTTTTTGAATAAGCGCTATAACTTCTTCTACTTTCATTGCATCAACGGCGTGACTTTGAAGAACATTTTCTACTTTCATTGCTTTTTTATCCTTAATGGAAGCAATGATGGCATCACATTTTTTCAATGTTCGTGAAGCAATATGGATTTCTCCGAGAATGTCGTTATTTTGAGCACATTTATGGGCGACAACTTGCGCAACACCCCCAGCACCAATAATGAGAATATTTTTCTTCATTGTGGTTTTATCTCCTTTTAATATTGTCTGTCACATAACTGTTTTAACACATTAGTTTATTATGAAAGGTTATTTTTATAATCATTATATCCGAATTGACGTTGAAGTGTTAACGTACCATCACATTCTTTGATAACAATAGAAGGCATTTTTACGCCATTAAACCAATTTTTTTTGACCATTGTGTATCCTGCAGCGTCTTGAAAAGATAATCTATCACCGATTTTAAGAGGTTTAGGGAAGTGAAAGGTTCCAAAAATGTCTCCAGCAAGACAAGATTTTCCACAAATCATAATTTCATGAGGGCCTTGATTGGGTTCTAATTTGGCGTTTTCGCGATAAATTAAAAGATCAAGCATATGCGCTTCGACAGAACTATCAACAATGGCGATATTTTTTTGGTTGTATAGTGTGTCAAGAACACTAACTTCAAGGGTTGTGCTTTTGGTAATAGCAGCTTCTCCCGGTTCCAAAAAAACGGTTACATTATAAGTTTGGGCAAAATGTTTTAGACGTTCCGCAAAGATTTCTAGAGGGTAGTTTTCGGCAGTAAAGTGGATGCCTCCACCAAGACTAATCCAATCAACCGCAGAGAAAAGATCTGAAAATTTTTCTTCCATATGATTAAGCATCTGATTAAAAAGATTAAAATCAGAATTTTCGCAATTATTATGTATCATTAAACCATTGATGAGAGGTAAAATTTCTTGAATAGCGCTTTTATTTGTTTCACCTAAACGACTAAAGGGGCGAGAGGGATTTGCGAGATCAAAATTTGATGCGCTTATTCCTGGGTTTAATCTTAAACCTCGTTCAATACTTTTTGTAGAGTTAGAAAAACGTTGAAGCTGTTGGATGGAATTAAAGATAATTTTATCTGCATAATCGCACGCTTCATCAATTTCATCGTCTGCCCAAGCAACGGAATAAGCATGGGTTTCTTTGCCAAATTTTTCTCTTCCTAAGCGCAATTCATAGAGAGATGATGATGTTGTTCCATCCATATACTCCGACATAAAATCGAACAGACTCCATGTGGCAAAACATTTTAAAGCCAAAACAACTTTTGCTCCCGATAGTTTTCGTAATCGGGTAATAGTTTCCATGTTCTTTATGAGTTTAGATTTATCGATAAGATAATAAGGTGTGCTTATCATTGTTTATTTATTCTCGTTATGAAGGATCTTATTATTCATATTCGCGTTTAGTACGCATGGCAACAGCATGTCTCAAGAAAAGAAGAATTGTAAAGGAAAATCTGTTTTCATTTGACAGTCCTAAAGACAGCTTGTTGTTGAGTTTTGTTTTTTTGAGATTTGTGTTATGCGTATTATTAATAATTTGTGTTATGTTTTAGCAATTATGTTTATTGGAAATATTTTTGTGATGTTAACCAATATTGCTGGTTTAGCGCAAAAAGATGATGCTGAAATAATCCCTCAATCTTCTTTTCAAGAAGATTTTGCTCCTTTAGTTATCACAGGTCGTAAAGAGCTTAATGGTTTTAAGGGATATCATAATTATCGACATGGGTATCGTAAGTATAGTGATAATTGGTGGTATCCTGAGGCAGCATTTCTTGTATTTGAAAATGTGGATGTTAAAAATATTTCTTTAGAAACAGTATTGGCTTCACCAAAAAGAGAGAAAGCTTATTCTGTAGAGAGAAAAAAGCCATGGATGCTTAAACAGCATATCGATTCTTGTATGAAACGCTATCGTTCTTATAATATCAATGATAATAGTTATCAACCTTTTCATGGAGCTCGAAAACAATGCATTTCTCGTATTTTTAAAGGATGAGGAAATCCTTAAAGATAAATGAAATTCGAGATATGTTCCATTTGTTTTTAAGAAAAGGATTGTTTCATAAGAGTTTTTGATGTTTTTAAGCTTATTTAAAGTTTATAGACTTAGTATAAAATGAAAAATGACAATATGTTTTTTGTACTTTTTCATTTTTATTTTTTTGATGGCAAAGTATGCAAAGTAAGGTGGAACTTAGAAAATGACAACACGGGAAGCAATGTTGATATTGTTGGTTTTGCTTCCTTTTAGTGGTAGCTTTATTATTGGTTTTTTCCGTTCAACAGCTAAAAACAATGAAGCGTGGTTTGCTGGAGCAATTGCTCTTTTCAGCTTTCTTTTTACAATTATGCTGTATCCTGCAGTTCGTGGAAATCGTGTCGTTCGTTTAGATATTTCTTGGCTTCCGGAGTGGGGTGTTAATTTTGTTCTACGTATGGATGGCTTATCATGGCTTTTTAGCCTTTTAATTGCGGGAATTGGGCTGCTTGTTGTTGTTTATGCGCGTTATTATATGGATCCTGCGGATCCAGTTCCGCGTTTTTTCTCTTTTTTGCTTGCTTTTATGGGATCTATGATAGGAATAGTTTTATCAGGCAATCTCATTTTTTTGGTGATTTTCTGGGAAATAACAAGTGTTTTCTCTTTTTTATTAATTGGTTATTGGCATCATAATGCTAATGCGCGTGATGGGGCACGCATGGCGTTAACGGTTACAGGTTTTGGTGGTTTTGCGCTTTTTATTGGAGTTTTACTCATTGGGCGGATTGTTGGCAGTTTTGATTTAGATAAAGTATTACAGTCTGGAGATCTTATTCGGTCGAGTTCTCTTTATCTTCCTGTACTCATTTGTCTTTTGTTAGGAGGATTAACGAAGAGTGCACAATTTCCATTTCATTTTTGGTTACCAAACGCAATGGCTGCACCAACGCCGGTATCAGCTTATTTACATTCAGCAACAATGGTGAAAGCGGGATTATTTTTGCTTGTTCGTTTATGGCCAGTTTTATCAGGAACAGAATCTTGGTTTTGGTTGGTTGGTTTTTCGGGACTCATAACATTGCTTCTTGGTGCATATTTTTCAATGTTTCAGCAAGATTTGAAAGGTTTATTGGCTTATTCGACGATTAGTCATCTTGGTTTGGTTACCACGCTTTTAAGTTTTGGAAGTCCGCTTGCCTGTGTTGCTGCAATCTTTCATATGGCTAACCATGCAACTTTTAAAGCTTCTTTATTTATGGCAGCAGGTATTATTGATCACGAAACAGGCACACGTGATATGCGTCGGTTAACAGGTCTTTTCCGTTATATGCCTATTACAGGAACTCTTGCTCTTGTTGCCAGTGCAGCGATGGCTGGTGTTCCTTTGTTAAATGGTTTTTTATCGAAAGAAATGTTTTTTACTGAAGCAATTGAAACGCATATGGAGTCATGGCTAGATTGGATTGCTCCTTATGTGGCAACGCTAGCGAGTTTATTTAGTGTCACTTATTCTTTACGCTTTATGCATGGTGTTTTTTTCGGAAAAAAACCCGTTGATTTACCTAAAATACCACATGAACCACCGCATTTTATGCGCTTACCAATAGAATTGTTAGTTTTTATTTGTTTAGCGGTCGGTATTTTTCCAAATTTTACCATAGGACTTATTTTGGATAATGCGGTTGTAGCTGTTTTAGGAGCTATGACACCTTCTTATAGTTTAGCTGTATGGCATGGCTTTAATACTCCATTAATTATGAGTTTTATAGCTTTATCAGGAGGGATATTACTTTATATTATAGGACATCGTTATTTCCTATTTTGTGAGGAAGGTCCTCCTTTCCTTCGGAATTTAAAAAGACAACGAATCTTTGAACGAATCTTTATGATGATTTCTTGGAAGTGGCCATGCAGAGCTGAATCCTTTTTATCAACATGTCGTTTACAGATTCAATTACATTGGGTATTGGGTATATGTTTTGCATTTGCTGGCCTTTTGCTTTGGTATGATGGTTTAATTTTAGCAGGTTCTTTGTCGTTGTCTCTTCCTGATTTTCCTTTTATTATTTTTTGGTTGATTGGTGGAACGTGTGCACTTTTAGTTGCTTGGCAAGCAAAGTTTCATCGTTTTGCATCATTAATGTTATTGGGTGGCGCTGGTTTGATGACTTGTGCAACTTTTTTATGGCTTTCTGCACCTGATTTGGCGGTAACACAATTAGTTGTGGAAGTTGTAACAACCGTTCTTTTGCTTCTTGGTTTACGGTGGTTGCCTAAACGTTTGTATGATCCTGCTTCTTTTCCTATTTCTTTTTCAGTTCGATTACGTCGTTTGCGTGATTTTATTATAGCGTGTGTCGGGGGTATAAGTATGGCGTGGTTGTCTTTTGCGATGATGACACGTCCACAAGGAAAGACAGTCTCTGATTTTTTTCTTACTCATGCGTATTCTGATGCAGGTGGACGTAATGTCGTGAATGTTTTGTTGGTTGATTTTCGTGGATTTGATACAATGGGGGAAAGTGTTGTCTTGGGCATTGTGGCTCTTACTATCTTTGCTCTTTTACGGCGTTTTCGTCCTGCTCCTGAAAGTATTGATGCGCCTTCTCAGCAGCAAAAGCAAACAGCTTTTGACATGGCACAGCCTAATCGTGAAATTGGAGATACATTATCAGATTATTTAGCTATTCCGGCTGTTATTATGCATTGGCTCTTTCCGGTTATTCTTGCTTTTGCAATTTATTTATTGATGCGTGGACATGATCTTTCAGGAGGTGGATTTGCTGGTGGTGTTACTTTAGCAATAGGTTTTATTTTGCAGTATCTTGCGGCGAATATTCGCTGGGTGGAAAATCGTCTCCGTGTTTTACCTCTGCTTTGGATCGGTTTTGGCTTATTGCTATCAGTTGCAACAGGGGCGGGTTCATGGTTTTTTGGATTTCCTTTTTTAACATCCTTTTTTCAGTATATTGATATACCTTGGATTGGAAAGGTTCCTGCAGCATCTGCTTTTTTATTTGATGTTGGTGTGTTTTCCCTCGTTTTGGGAACGACTGTTCTTATTTTAATTGCGATCGCACATCAATCAATCCGTCGTTACCGGATTGGTAAAAAATCTGTTACGCAAAAGAGGTAAGGTAAATGGAAATTGTTCTTTCTTTAGGGATTGGTGTTCTCATTGGATCAGGTCTTTGGCTTCTTTTGCGCCCGAGAACTTTTCAAGTTATTCTCGGTTTATCTCTTATCTCTTATGGTGTGAATCTTTTTATATTTTCTATGAGTAGACCACGCAGTAATGCTGTGCCGATAGTTGATCCTTCTGTTGTAATTCATCCAGCAAATTATGCTGATCCTCTTCCACAGGCTTTAGTGTTGACTGCGATTGTTATTGGTTTTGCTACAACAGCTTTATTTTTGGTCATTCTTTTGGTTTCACGCGGTTTAACAGGTTCTGACCATGTTGATGGATGTGAGGGAAAGTGATGGAATCTTGGTCGCACCATTTACTTATTTTACCAATTATTTTGCCATTAAGCACAGGAGCTGTTCTTCTTTTTTATGATGAGCGGCGTTCAGAACTGAAATCATGGATAAGTCTTGCTTCGGCAGGTCTATTGGTTATGATCTCTGTTTTGTTACTTGCGCGTGCTCTTGAAGTAGCGCCAGCCTCAGATGTGTATCGTCTTGGCAACTGGCCTTCTATTTTCGGCATTGTTTTAGTTCTTGATCGTTTAAGTGCTATGATGCTTTTACTTTCAAGTGTGTTGATTGCTGCAGCATTAGTTTTTTCGCAAGCTCATTGGTATAAAGCAGGTTCTCATTTTCAGTCATTAATGCAGTTCTTGATGGCGGGGATAAATGGTGCTTTTTTGACAGGCGATTTATTTAATCTCTTTGTTTTTTTTGAGGTTATGTTAACGGCTTCTTATGGTCTTGCTTTACACAATTCAGGTTTGTTGCGAATCCGTGCAGGTTTGCATTATGTGGTGATTAATCTTGTTGCCTCGTTGCTTTTTTTAATTGGTATATCACTTATTTATGGTATCGTTGGCACGCTAAATATGGCGGATTTAGCTATCAAAATAAAACATATTGATACAACAGATATTGTTTTATTTGAGATGGGTGCAGCATGTTTGGGTATCGCTTTTTTGCTTAAAGCTGGTATGTGGCCGCTTAATTTCTGGTTGGTTCCAACTTATAGTGCTGCAGCGGCACCTATTGGTGCTTCGTTTGTGATTTTAAGTAAAGTAGGCATTTATGTTATTTTACGTTTAACATCGTTATGTTTTGATGTTGAAGGTGGACACTTTGCTCATTTTGGTCAGATAATTTTCTTTTATGGTGGGCTTGCCACTTTAATTTTTGGTTTTATCGGCATATTGGCGAGTCAAGCTTTAGAACACTTGGCTGCCTATAATGTTATTGTATCTTCTGGCATATTGTTAACAGCACTTGGAATAGGAAATACAGCGCTGACTACTGGTGCATTATTTTATATTGTTGCCTCAACTTTGGCTATAGGGGCTTTTTTTCTTTTGGTTGAATTGATTGAGCGTAATCAAGATATAGATGCTAACACTCTTGATTTTACAGTGGAAGTATATAGTGAAGATGAAGAAGAAGAAAAAGACGATGAAGTTGGCGTTTATTTTCCAGTCACTTTGGCAATTCTTGGGGCTTGCTTTGGTATTTGTGCGATTCTGATGATTGGGATACCACCTTTTCCTAATTTTATTGCTAAATTTATGATGTTCACAGCTGTTTTGAACTCAAATAAAGGAGATTTTTTTTCTTCTGGACTTGTTGTACGGGATTGGCTCTTTGTCATTTTGGTTGTCATTTCAAGTTTTGCAACTTTAATTGCAATGACGCGCGTGGGTATTCGAACTTTTTGGGTTTCTCTTGAAGGAAAAGTGCCGCGTGTACAGGTTATTGAATTTACACCTATTGTTACCTTATTAGCTCTATGTTTTATTATAACAGTTAAAGCTGGATCCGTTGGTTATTATATGTCTGAAACCGCTAAAACTTTACATGATCCTAAAAACTACATTGATAGCGTTTTAAATGATTTTTCTTTAAAAAATGTGAGGAAAAATCAATGAATCGCTTTTTACCTTACCCATTTTTAACTGGTTCAATTGTTTTTATGTGGTTGAGTTTGAGTGGTTTCACTTTGGGTCAATTGCTTGTAGGGATTATAGTTGCCTTGTTTTGTGGTTGGATAATGCAGCGCTTGGAACCAGAAAAAATCATAATTAAAAACTGGAGCGCGGTTTTTGTACTCGCTTTTCGAGTGTTTATCGATTCGATTTCTTCACATGTCTCGGTGGCTTATTGTACTTTAAAAAAGAAAAAAGAATATCAGTCTGGTTTTGTTGTTATTCCGCTTTTGCTTGAAAATCGCACAGCACTCGCTGTTTTAGCGTGCATTTTTTCATTAACACCAGGGAGTATTTGGGTTGCTTATAATAAAAAAAACAAAGAGCTTTTAATTCATGTGCTCAATTTGACAAATGAAAATGATTATAAACAATTGATTAAGCAACGGTATGAAGCATTGCTTTTGGAGATTTTTGCATGAGTATGGTCATTCTTTCTTGGGGTTTTTTTCTTGCACAATCTTTTTTGAGTTTGGCGATGATTTTAGCATTATTTCGATTGGTTCGTGGCCCAAGAGCGCAAGATCGTATCGTTGGGTTGGATACTCTTTATATAACAGCTGCTCTTTTGTTTCTTACATTTGATATTCGTTCAGAAACAACCATCTATTTTGAAGCTGCTCTTATCATTAGTCTTTTAGGTTCAGTTTCGAGTATCGCTTTGGCAAAATTTTTGATGCGTGGAGAAATTATTGAATGAAAGAAGATATTTCGCTGTGGATTGCTATTATTATCGCTTTTTTTTTAGTGCTTGGATCGGGTTTTGCATTGATTGGAACGATAGGTCTTCTCCGTTTTTCTAATTTTTATGAACGTTTGCATATGTCTTCTTTGGGTGCAAATTGGGGTGTTGGTAGTATTCTTATAGCTTCGTTTCTTTATTCAATATTTGTGAACCATCGTTTTGTTATTCATGAAATTTTACTGATGATTTTTTTTATTGTGACAATACCCATAACGTCTATGTTGATATCACAGGCAACTGCCTATCGTAACTATTTATCAAATTATTTGGAAGAATCGCTGGCTTTTCTTCTGGATAAGACAAAAGAAAAATCATCTAAAGAAGAAAAATTACCAGATTGAAACCAGCGTGAGTTAATTCTTAATTTTTTTATTTTACTTCTTTTGCTTCTATACACAGGATAGGTTTTTCTTCTTTAGGATCATTGATAAGATCATAAAACGCGACTTCATTTTTGTTTTCCCACCAAACATATTGAGCGCCTACATATTTTGCTCCTGTGGCGGAAATAACATTAGCTCCAATGATCCGCTCATTTGGCCACTTTAAATCTACTAATGCGATATTATTGAAATTGAGATAAGTTGCTTCTACTCTCTCTTTATTCGTTCCAATATTACATTGATAAACAATAGTGTGTTCTGATGGTTTTGCATCGTTTGGAATTTCAATAACTAAATAACCAGCAGAAGCATTGGTTAGGTTGAAAAGTGATAAACTTAAAAAAGCGGAAAGCTGTAAGATAAGTGGAGTTTTCTTCATGACATTTCCTTACTGATTAGAATAATAATGTTGATTCTTCTACACACAGGATAGGTTTTTCTTCTTTAGGATCATTAACAAGATCATAAAGCGTAACTTCATTTTTACTTTCCCACCAAATATACTGAGCTCCCATATATTTTGCTCCTGTAGCGGAAATAACATTGGCTCCAATGACACGTTCATTTTTCCATGTGAAATCAACTAATGCAATGTTATTTGCATTAAGATAAGTTGCTTCTACTTTCTCTTTATGGTTTCCGGTACCACATTGATAGGAAATCGTTTGTGTTGTTGGTTGCGGATGATCTGAGACTTCAATAACTAAAGAACCAGCAGAGGCATTGGTTAAGTTGAAGAGTGATAAACTTAAAAAAGCGGAAAGCTGTAAGATAAGTGGAGTTTTCTTCATCGTATTTCCTATTTATAAATTATGCAAAATAATAACTTTGATTAATGTGATGGTGTCTACGGCAGGATTCGAACCTACGACCCCAGGATTCATACCACTTCGACTTTCATCGCCAGCTTCATTAGGGTCAGCTGTTTGTGGTCTGGACTGTCTCTTTACCTTGAAGCTTGTGCTTTTTAGGCACTGCCCGTTCAGTCTCTACACCTTCCTCTCTGTTTTAAAGAGAGACTTGGCTCGGGATTGGCATATAGTTCCCTATGAAGCTTTCCCCGAATTTGAGCAGATCCACTTTGAGAATTTCTCCTTAAAGCGCCCAATTTTCTTAGGAATCCTGTGCTCTATCCTACTGAGCTACGCAGACCCAATTATATTTATTCTTTTAACGAAAGTATAAAAATTAATCAATTATATTATATAAGTAACTCTTATTGTGTTTCCATTAATTTTTGTTCTAGAAAAGTTCAAGTGATATTTTTGTGATAACTGATAAATCATATTTATATTTTAGAATGATAATTAAGCTATTTTGTGAATTTTTGTACTCTAAGAAAGAAAAGTTTATCCGTATTTTTATCATGAAGAATTAAATATTAATTATAGAAGTGAAAGTTTTTAAACACATGCTCAAAACAAATGAATGGATGAGATATAATGATCCGTTTTCCATTGTTTTTTGAATACAAGCTACACTTCTCGCTTTAAATTAATATGATCCAGTTATTACTTTTATAGTTTATTATGATAATGTGCTTTTCAATAATGACTCATTTTATTGTATTGAGATTTTTTTAGATGAAGTCATTTTTCACAATTTTATTTTCAGCGTTTATCTGCTTTAAAGTCAATTTCTGTTAATCTTTATAAGCTATGATAGAGTGCGAATTGTTTTTTGTAGTTTATTATTTATGCCAACATTAACCAGACTTTTAATAATTCTTTTTATTCTTCTCGCAATTATTTTCAGTATTATGGGTGCGCTCGTTATTTGTGTTAAACCCATAACAACGGATATACAGATTGATATCCCGTTAGATTCATTGAATACATCTTTAAAAAGAGATAAATAAGATGATTGACCGTTTTCTTGAAATGATGAGTGCTGAGCGGGGAGCATCTACTCATACGCTTGAAGCTTATAGGCGTGATTTGCAATGGGCACAAGATGAGTTATCTTCACATTCTGTTTCTCTTTTTTCTGCACAAAAACAAGACTTGATTGATCTTTTATCGCTTATGCATCAGGTTGGATTTGCTGCAACATCACAGGCGCGTCGCTTATCAACGTTGCGCCAGTTTTATCAATTTCTTTATGCTGAAGGATTAAGAGCAGATGATCCTTCCAGTGATATTGAGGCACCCCGTAAAGGATATCTTTTGCCGAAAGTGATCAGTGAAGATATCGTGGTAAAATTGCTTGATTTTGCAGAATTCGAGGTCAATCAAACGGAGTATGGTTCAAAAGAGCATTTTCGTGCCTTACGTCTTCAAGTATTGATTGAAATGCTTTATGCAACGGGTTTACGTATTAGTGAGTTAGTGAGTCTTCCGGTTCAATCGGTGCGAAGGAAAGAGCCAGTTATTTTAGTGCGTGGTAAAGGAGAAAAGGAACGGATAGTGCTTTTATCAGAAAAAGCGCGTCATGTTCTTTCTCAATGGTTGGTATTGAGAGATCAAAGAAAAGATGCGGGCAGTCTTTATCTTTTTCCTGCTCGTTCATTAGCAGGATATATTGCTCGCCAAGTTGTTGCACGAGAATTAAAAAATCTCGCAAAAAGAGCGGGTGTAAAAAACGACGATTTTTCTCCTCATGTGTTACGTCATGCTTTTGCGAGTCATCTTTTGCAAAATGGAGCTAATTTGCGTGCTGTTCAACATTTATTAGGACATTGTAGTATTTCTACTACGCAAATTTACACACATGTATTAGAGACAGGCCTTTATCGACTAGTTAATGAACATCACCCTCTTGTCGATTAATAGAAGACCAAGTAAAGAAAGAATTATATTTTAAAAACTTTATAAAATAAATTTGTTAGTATATGAATTATACAAAAATAAGTTGGATGGAATGTATAATTATCTTGATTTTGAAAAACCGGTCGCTGATCTTGATATACAAATTCTTGAGTTGAAAAAAATTGCTCAAGAAAAAGGAAGTCTTGATATGAGCGATGAAATTGCACGTCTTGAGATGCGTTCTCAAACAGCTTTGAGAGATCTTTATAAAAAATTATCACCATGGCAAAAAACACAAGTCGCTCGACACCCTGATCGACCTCATTTTGTGGATTATGCAACACAATTATTCAGTGATGTTACGCCTTTAGCCGGTGATCGTAAATTTGCTGAAGATGAGGCAATTCAAGCTGGTTTTGCACGTTTTCAAGGGGAAGCTATTGCTTACATCGGTCAAGAAAAGGGTCATGATACGCAATCGCGGTTACGCCATAATTTTGGCTCTGCGCGTCCAGAAGGATATCGCAAAGCAGTACGTATCATGGAAATGGCTGATCGTTTTGGTTTACCGTTGCTTACTTTTGTGGATACTGCTGGTGCTTATCCCGGTGTCAGTGCTGAAGAGCGTGGACAAGCAGAAGCAATTGCTCAATCGACAGCGACAACATTGCGTTTACGTGTTCCTGTTGTTTCTCTTATTATTGGTGAAGGGGGATCGGGAGGAGCAATCGCTATCGCTGCGGCTAATAAAGTCTATATGTTGGAGCATTCAATTTATTCTGTGATTTCACCAGAAGGGGCTGCTTCTATTTTATGGCGTGATCCGACTCGTGCAAAAGATGCTGCAACAAATATGCGTATTACTGCTCAGGATCTTTATAATTTAAAAGTTATTGATGGTATTATTGCGGAACCTTTGGGAGGAGCGCATCGAGGAAAAGAAGCTGTGATTGAAGAAGCCGGTAATGTTATTTCAGAAGCTCTAAAATCTATGGCTGGTAAAGAAGGTGAAGTGATTAAGCAAGAACGTTGGGAGAAATATCTTCAAATTGGCCGTTCTTTAGTTTGATGTGAGCCTTTATCAGTTGGAGTTTTTAATGAAATTCAGCCGGCGTTTTGCTTTGTTTTTTTTGTGTTTATGTGGAATGTTAGCAGCTTGTCAGAAAAGATTGCCAACTTCTATTCGAGCTAAAGCTGAACAGCGCTTACCTAAAAAACTTCAAGAGAAAATGGCGGCGCATAATATTGATCAATATGCACCCATTATGATGCGATTTTTTAAAGAAGAAAGTATCGCTGAAGTTTGGAAGCAAAATCGGATGGGATCATTTGTGCTTGTGGCACGTTACGATATTTGCAAATGGTCGGGGCAACTTGGACCCAAATATAGAGAAGGAGATTTTCAAGCACCAGAAGGGTTTTATAAGATTGGTGCCAATCAAATGAATCCTTATTCGAAGTATTATCTTTCTTTTAATGTGGGCTTTCCTAATCTTTATGATCAGGCTAATGGCCGTACAGGAAGTTACCTTATGGTTCATGGAGGCTGTGCTTCTGCAGGATGTTACTCTATGAATGATGAAAATATGGCACAGATTTATGCTTTCGCTCGAGATGCTTTTAGAGGAGGGCAAAAAGAATTTCAGCTACAAGCTTTCCCTTTTCGTATGACGGATGAAAATATGATGCGTCATCGTTTAAGTCCTCATTACCAATTTTGGACAGTTTTGAAAGAGGGCTATGATATCTTTGAAATGGAACGTAAGCCTCCAAAAGTTGATGTTTATGAGAAACGCTACGTTTTCAATCAATTTACAGATAAAGGTTCAATGTCTATCATTCCATAAAATATATAAAAGAGATATTATGCTTTTTTTAGGTGATGTTCTTTTTTTAATGAAGTGCAATGTGTTTTATGGAGAGACGCATATTTGAATGATTGATTAAGTTTTAAATGTCATCCCAGGAATAACTAAGGGATTATCTAGAAGAGCTATTTTGTCTGCGGTATCGATTGCTGGCTTATTTAAAAAAATGTCAAAAATTTCCTGAATCGTTTCTTTTTCAAGATTATCTGTAATAATGATAAAACGAGTTTGTGTAATTCCTTTGGGCCATTTTGGAAGTCTTATTGGTGGGTGGAAAAATGCCTGTATACCGTGCAAAATTATTGGACGGTGTGGGTCATCGTGTAATGCAATAATTGCTTTTATGCGTAATAATTTTTGGCTATAAAGGCTTTTTATATGATCGAGAAAAGACTCTAAAGCAGAATAATGAATTGGTTCCTCACAATCGAGTGAAAAGGTACGAATCTTTTTATGATGAGAATGATGATTTTGAGAAAAAGTAAACCATTTTTTTAGATGAGTATTTTCTTCTTTTGCATCCCATAATGTTTTATTGATTAATGTTTTTAGGCAGAATTGATGTGAATGGGCGTTGATGATTTGCGCTGTAGGGTTAATCGCTTTAAGTGTTTTAATCAGTGTCTCTAAAGGAATTTTTGAATCAAGAAGATCGGTTTTTGTGAGAAGAATTGTGTCTGCAAAAACGAATTGTTTTTGTGCTTCAGGATATTGTTCTAATATAGAAATTGTGTTCAATGTATTACAGGTTGCAAGAACAGCATCGATGGTAAATGCTTGTGCTAAATCAGGATGACTGAGAAGTGCTTGTAAAATAGGGGCAGGATCAGCTAATCCTGTTGTTTCAATAATAATGCGATCCAGTTTTTTGAGACGTCCTGTTTGAATACGATCAATAAAATCAATCAATGTATTTATTAAATCGCTGCGCAAATCACAACACAAACAGCCATTTGCTAACTCGATGATTCCTTCTGTTGTTTTTACAACAAGCAAATGATCAATACTGACTTCACCAAATTCATTGATGATCACAGCACTATTTGTAAAAAGAGGGTCTTGGAGTAGACGATTCAGTAAGGTTGTTTTGCCTGAGCCTAAAAAACCAGTGATGAGAGTAATGGGAATACGTTTTTCTTTTTCTTCAATCGTCATTATAGTTCGCGGTGCTTATCATAAGTGAAGTTCAGGTCGTTGGTGGGGAATGGGAATTTTTCGTACTCTTTTTTTTTGAGTTTTATATTTTTTGGGAACAGAAATGAGTTTGACTGAGAGAGGTAAAACATAAGCAGGTACATCATTAATCAATGGTGAAGTGAGAATAATATTTCCTTTTTTATCATAAGCGTCCACAAGTATTTGTATTGATTCAGGTGTGCATACTTGGTGCCTCATGTCAGTTATTTTCTTTGTTTTTGTCCCATAAGGTTGTAGTGTTGCTAAGGTTAATGTCATTGATCCTTGGTGTGAAAAACTTTCTTCGAGAAGCTGTGCTGCTTTTTCTTCTCTTTTTTTAATCGTATCTGACCCTAAAATTACAGCAATAATCGTGCGTTGGTTACGGGTTGCTGAAGCAACAAGATTAAAACCAGAAGCACAAATGAAACCCGTTTTCATTCCATCTATTCCATCAAAACGACCGATGAGATTATTTGAATTAAATTCAATTTTTGCGCCGTTTCCAAAATCAATAGCTGGAATAGAAAAATAATGAGCATATTGAGGAAATTCTCGACGAATTTGAACAGCTAAAAGAGCAATATCTCGTGCTGTGGAATAATTATTGGGATCTGGTAGTCCACTTGCATTAGCAAAATGAGTTCCAAACATACCTAACCGTTGAGCTTGTGCATTCATTTCTTGTACAAAAGCTTTTTGTGACCCAGCAACAGCTTCACTCATGGCAATGGCTAAGTCATTGGTGGATTTAACGAGAGTGATACTTAAAGCTGTTTCCAATGTAAGAATTGAGCCTGCTTTATATCCTGAACGACTGGGAGGTGCTTTTGCTGCATTTTTGCTAATAGTAATTTGGTGTTGTGGTGAAATTTTTCCTGCTTTTATAGCATGAAAAATAACGTAAGCGGTCATTAATTTTGTTAAAGAAGCAGGGTACCAACGTTCAAAAGCTTGATTGTGTGCTAATATTCGTCCCGTTGTTGTATCAACAGCGATGAAAGGATGCGCAAAGGCAAAAGTACTGCTTATGTTGAGTGTACAAAATAAAAAAATATTACAAAAAAATTTACACATAAAATGGATTCAATAATTTCTCAGTTTGAATGATTTAAAATTGTTTTAATGGTAAAACATAATAAGTATGTACATATCCGTTAAATCAAAGATAAAATTTAATCACGGATAGGACCTTCCCAATGATAGCCGAGTGTTTGAAGTCTTTTAACGGCAGAAGGTGGCATTGGTGGAGGAGTTGAGTCTTTTGCAGCTAATAAAAGCAATTCGTCACAAGCTTCCTCTGTTTTTTTGATGAGTTTTTCGCGGAAATCACTTTTGCTTAAGTTTGCCTCTATGGGAGGAAGAATACGAACGCGGATTGTGCCTGGGTAGCGGCGAAAATTATTTCGTGGCCAATATAAACCGGCGTTGTGAGCAATGGGAACAACTTGAAGTCCGAGTTCGTTGTAGAGCGCAAGAATACCCGGTTTATAGTCTGGTTCTTGGCCGGGTTGTCGACGAGTTCCTTCAGGAAAGATTAAAATTTGTCGGCCTTGTTTTGCTTTTTGTTTTGCAATTTGTATGATGGTTTTCAGCGCTTTAATAGGGCTTGTTCGGTTAATCGGAATAATTTGTGTTTTTGCCATGTACCAGCCAAAAAAGGGAATCCACATGAGTTCGCGCTTTATAATGAGAACAGGGTCATCTAAATAAGGAACAAGGCTAAAAGTTTCCCATGCAGATTGATGTTTAGGCGCGACAATATAAGCCCCTTTGGGTAAGTTTTCTAAACCTTCGATTTCGTAGTTTGTGCCAGCGATGTATTTTTGCAAAAAAAGAGTGATGCGCGCCCATGTTTTTGGAACAATCCATGCTTTTTTACGCGGCATTAAAAAATAAAAAGGGGCATAAAGAATCATTTGTAAAAAGGTTGCAATGTAAAAAACTAATGTAAAAAGAAGAGAACGAAAAACAAGCACGACATTGTTCTGTTTCATGGTTGCTAAAAACCTTATTGTATAAATCAGTTATACCTGAAAAATATCTTTATTTATATTTTTCAGTTATTTATTTTTAAATGTTTAAAATATAATACAAAACAATTGATGACATCATAAATACTTAAAAACAAGTTTTTTATTTTGCCATTTCTCTTCGTTGTTATTTCTCAAATTTTTATTGAAATTGTAATCTTGTGTTGATCATAACAATCCCTGATAGTGAGTGTGGTAAACATGAATAGCAATATCCGTATTTTCTACATTATATTTTTATTCATTGAATTATTTTGAAATATGCAAATAAGCATAAGATATTAAGTTTTACAGCTGAACTGCATGACAAAATTGTTATTACGATTTATAAAAAATTACCATGTTTTATAACTATGAGTAATTTATAGAACAAGATTCCATTTTATTAAAAAGGTGCTATTTTCGTTCATAAAGTTTGGCAGTTAAAGAAGCAATAAACTGCTTTAAAAATACTTTAAATTATCTCAATTTTTTTTGAGAAGAACAGAATTCAATTGACTTTCTTATAATAGAGAAAATCGAAATATTCTCATAGAAAATTTCTAACGCCAATTTGCATAACAACAAATTAAAAAATGGAGCGGGCGATGGGATTCGAACCCACGACCCCAACCTTGGCAAGGTTGTGCTCTACCCCTGAGCTACACCCGCTCACCGATTTGAAACAAATTCTGTCTCACGCATTGTCTGTATGGCGTAGGCTTATCAGAATTGCAACAAAAAAATATTATTTTTTGTGATTTATTTTTTCAATGTTAAAAAATGGAAATAAATATTGATTTTTAGAGTGCTCTTTAATAGGTTTGCCGCTTAATGGGATACTGCCTGTATTTTTCATCAATAAGGGTAAGATAGTAAGTGTTGAAAATAGTAAGTGTATGTTTTGCTGTTGTATTTTCTTTTATAATAAATGATTTTGCAAAAGCTGAAGATCGAGTAAAAATAGCTGTTACTCAAATTATCGCGCATAATTCTTTAGATGCAATTCGTAAAGGAATGGAAGATTTTCTGTTAGAAAGCGGTTATAAAAATGGTGAAAATTTACAAATAACCTTTTTATCAGCACAAGGAAATATTACTACAGCAACTCAGATTGCACGGAAATTTGCAGGGGAAAAACCTGATGTTATTGTCGCGCTTAGTACACCTTCAGCGCAAACGATGTCAGCTGCGACAAAAAAAATTCCCATTGTTTTTGCTGCAGTTTTTGATCCTGTTGAAGCAAAATTAGTTCCCTCGTTAATTAAGCCTGGAGGCAATGTGACAGGAGTTTCTGATTATACAGATATTGCAGAAAATCTTAAGCTGTTACAAAAAGTAAAACCAGAGTTGAAAAAAATAGGTTATCTGTATAATGCATCAGAAGCTAATTCTGTTTCAACTTTTAAGGTTTTAAAAAAATTGGCGGATGGTGCTGGAATGGATGTTATTCCTTCATCAGCAGCAAAATCTTCCGATGTTCAAGCTGCAATACGTGCCTTAATCGGTAAGGTAGATGTTATTTTTGTTCCTACAGACAATACGATTGTATCTGTTTTAGAAGGAGCCGCAAAGGTTGCTCTTGAAACAAAAACGCCTTTATTTGTTGCTGATTCTGATACTATTGGGCGTGGCCCTTTCATAACGCAGGGTGTAGATTATTATGATATGGGGATTGAAACTGGAAAATTGATCTTGCGTATTTTAAAAGGTGAAAAACCAGGGGATATTGATGTGGTACGTGTCAATAACAACAATATGATGGTTGATATGAAGGTAGCCAAACAAATTGGTGTGATGATACCGCAAACAGTTCTTGAATCTGCAGTGAAAGTTCTTCAATAGATTTCCATTAATAAGTATCTTAAGTTTTTATATAGGCTATTATCTTATGAATATATTCGCTGTTTCTGGAGCTGTAGAGTTAGGCCTTATTTACGCATTTGTTGCTCTTGGTGTTTATCTTTCATTTCGCGTTTTGGATTTTCCTGATTTAACCGTCGATGGTTCGTTTCTTCTTGGATCATGTGTGTGTGGTGTTTTGATTCTTTTGGGTTTTAATGCGTGGATTGCTATGGCGTGTGCTTTTGCTGCAGGAATGATGGCTGGTTTATTAACGGCTTTGTTAAATTTGCAATTTGGTATTTTAAATCTTTTAGCTTCAATTTTAACAATGTCAGCACTTTATACGGTTAATCTGCGTATTATGGGAATTACAGGAGGAGCAAATGTTAATTTAGCGCTTTCTGATACAGCTTTAACACCTTTTTATGGTTTGTTTGGTTTACCAGATATATTTGTGCGTCCTCTTTTTGTTGGTTTTATTTTGCTTGTTGTTGCTTTTTTTGTTTGGCGCTTTTTAGTGAGTGAACTCGGTCTTGCTATGCGAGCTATGGGTACTAATTCACGGATGGCGACAGCACAAGGAATTCATACATCTGCATTGATTTATTTTGGGATGGGTCTTTCAAATGCGTGTGTTGCACTTGGAGGAGCTCTTTATATTCAAACAGCAATAGCGACAGATATTACAGGTGGAATTGGGACAATTGTTTTTGGTCTAGCTGCTGTTATTATTGGTGAAACTTTGTTTCGGACGCGAAGTATTTTTTGGATTATTGTTAGCTGTATTGTAGGCTCTGTTCTTTATCGTGTTGCGGTTCAATTTGCATTTGAAATAGGGGGACTTGGAATTGATCCGTCGACAGATCTTCAATTAATTACAGCACTTTTAGTTGTTTTGGCTCTTGTGGTGCCGCGCTATTTAGAAAGACGTAGACATGATTGAGTTTTCTCATGTAGAGGTTACTTTTAAGCCAAAAACACCTTTAGAAAAACGAGCTTTGATTGATATTAACTTCAAAATTGATCAAGGAAGTTTTGTTACGATTATTGGGTCTAATGGTGCTGGGAAATCAACATTATTGAGTGTTTTAGCAGGAGCTATTCTTCCGACAAAAGGACAAATCATTATCAATGGGCATAATATTTCTCGCCAGTCGGTAAGCGAACGAGCAGAAAGGATTGCTTGTGTTTTCCAAGATTCATTAATGGGAAGTTGTGGTGCTTTGACCATTGAAGAAAATTTAGCGCTTGCTACTCTTAGGGGGCATAAACGGGGTTTTCGTCTAGCTTTAACGCGCGAAAATAAAGAGTTTTTTCGAGAGAAGATTGCTCAATTGGGTCTTGGCCTTGAAAAATGCATGCATAACCGCATGGATAGTTTATCGGGTGGACAACGTCAGGTAATTTGCCTTGTGATGGCAACTTTAGCGCGTGCAGATGTTTTATTACTTGATGAACATACCTCAGCGCTTGATCCGGGAATGGCTGATTTTGTAATGAATTTAACAGAAAAAATTGTTAAAGAAAAAAAACTAACAACTATGATGGTGACGCACTCTATGCGCCAAGCACTTGATCATGGAGATCGTACATTGATGTTGCATGGGGGACGTGTTATTTTGGATGTACATCAAGAAGAACGTAAAAATTTACATGTGAATGATTTAATTGCTATGTTTCAAAAAGTTCGCGGAGAAGCTCTCGATGATGATGAACTTTTAATGGATTAAAGTTTTGGCTCAAAAAAAAGCGCATGAAGTTGATGCTTTTTTAACGCGTTTTTCGCGCTCTTTTCCTATTGTTTTAATTTATGGGCCTGATCGTGGTCTTGTTTGTGAGCGTGCACGGCGTTTCGTTAAATTGACACAGATCTCGGTAGAAGATCCTTTTTCGACTGTTCGTTTGGATGCAACTGAAATTGATAAAGATCCCGCACGATTAGGCGATGAAGCGCATACTTTATCGTTTTTGGGAGGAGATCGTTTAATATGGATATCGAATGGAGCTAACCAAAAAGGATTTCTTGCTGCACTTAAAATTTTAATTAAAGAGCCTCCTCAAAAAAGTTTTATTTTAATTGAGGCAGAGGATTTGAAAAAAGGAACAGGGTTGCGCAGTCTTATTGAGACAGCATCAACAGCAATAGCTTTGCCTTGTTATTCAGATGATTTTGATGCTCTTGATGTATTAATTAATGAGGTTTTGAATTTTTTTAAGATGACTCTTTCTGTAGAAGCGCGTCAGTGGTTACATGAAAATTTAGGAGGAGATCATCTTGTTTCGCGAAGCGAATTGGAAAAACTGTGCCTTTGTACTTTAGATAAAAAACATATTACTCTTGAGGATGTCAGAGCTGTCGTGAGTAATGTGAGCGCTTTTTCTCAAGATGAAGTGATTGATGCTATTTTATTGGGAGATGTTACTGGTTTTGATGCTTCTTTTCGCCGATATGCGATAACACAAAGTGCACTTTTTTTTATCTTAAGCGCTGCACAAAGACATTTTCAACAGTTACAGCTTTTGCGTTATCAAGTGGAGGTTGAAGGAAAATCTGCTTTTGCAGTTATTTCTCAAGCGCGACCACCCATTTTTTTTCAGCGAAGAAAAACCGTTGAAAGTGCTTTGAGATATTGGAAATTAGAACAAATTGCTTCTGCGATGGAAAGAATTCAATGTGCTGTTTTAGAAAGTCGTAAAAATCCATTTTTGAGTAAAGCGATTATTCGTCAAGCTTTATTAGCTTTAGCTGTGACTGCACAGCGTCAAAAAGCATCTTAAAATATAGAATTTGTGCAATCTGTGGATTGATTCAAATTGATTAGGGCTTAGGCATTTTAAGAACTTGACCCTATTCATGATTATTCTTTAGAATACATCTGTTTTTATACCAAAAGGCTTCCATTTATGAATTTTAGATAACTTTTATAGAGTTTGGAATAAATTAAAACAATATCTCTAGAAGGTATGAAAATGTGGTAAAAGTTATGTTTTGGTATAGTTATCGCATTGTTGTTAATGCTGTAAGTCATTATTGGCGTGATAATGGGAGTGCTTTTGCAAGTCATGTTGCTCTTTCAGGGCTTTTAGCGTTTTTTCCTTTTTTTATTTTTGGAACTTCTGTTGCGAGTTTTTTAGGAGCATTTAAAAATACACCACAAAAAATTGGTGCGCTTGTGCAATTATTACCAGATGCGATTGCAGAGCCTTTATCAAAAGAAATTATCAATGTTTTAATGACTCAACGTAGAGATTTGTTAACACTTTCTGCTATTGGAGCAGCTTATTTTGCTTCTAATGGAGTGGAAGCGTTACGGACAGCTTTGAATAGAGCTTATCGTGTTGTTGATCGGCGGAGTGTATTTTTTTGTCGTTTTCAAAGTTTGTTTTTTGTGATTGTGGGAGCGATTGGTCTTGTTGTGATCAGTTTTTTATTGGTTTTGGCACCTTTGTTGATTAGAATTATGCAAAAACATTTTCCCTTTATTGTTGAATATATTGGTATAATACGTTTATGGCGTTATACGATTGCGATGATTGTTTTATTTATAAGCCTTTTAGTTGTTCACAAATGGTTGCCGGCAGGAAAACGAAAATTTATAGATGTTTTTCCAGGAATTGTGATAACAATGTTTTTTTGGCTTGTGGCTTCAATTGCTTTTGCTCAATATTTAACAATGTTTAATTATACCTCAACCTATGCAGGATTGACTTCCATTATGGTTGCAATCATTTTTCTCTATATGTTAAGTGCAATTTTCATTCTGGGGGGCGAAATGAATGCGGCAATTATGTTTTATCGTGAGAATGTGCAACATTCAGATGAATGAAAGAATTTTTTTTGAATACAAGTAAAGGTGAAAGCAAACATAAAAAACTTCCTATCACTTTATTTGTTGATGCGGATGCTTGTCCTGTAAAGGATGAAATCTATCGCGTTATGGATCGTTATCAGCTTAAAACATTTGTTGTCGCAAATCATTTTTTTTCTCTTCCCAATAATATGCTTCTTGAAAGAGTGATTGTTCCTAAAGGACTAAATTGTGCTGATCATTGGATTGTGAAACATGTGCATGAAGCGAGTATTGTCATCACAAGTGATATTCCTTTAGCAGCACAAGTTGTTCAGGCTGGAGCAGCATGTATTTCACCAGTCGGTCGTATTTTTGATAAAAATTCTATTGGTCAAGCTTTAGCGATACGCAATCTCATGGAAAGTTTGCGAGAACAAGGAAATTTTATAGGAGGTTCTCGCCCTTTTTGTCGTAAAGACCGTTCTTCTTTTTTATCGGCATTGGATTTAACAATACAACGTTTAAAAAGGCGCGGCTATTAAGCTATTGTGTTTCTTTAATAACAGTTTTTATCAATGCCTTAGCATCATCATTGTTCCATGGAGCTGCGCCATTGAATGATGCAATGAGATCGCCATTTTTATCGATTAAAAGTGTGACGGGTAATCCTACAGCCAATCCTTGTTTTCGGATGTCTCTAAAGATATTCATTGTTTTGTCACGGTAGTAAACTAAATTATCTGCGTGTACCTTTTGGAGAAAATCTTGAATTTTTTCAGGAGAAGCTGCTTTATCAACGTTAATCGCCATGACATCAAAGTTTTCTTCGCCCATATCACGTTTTAATTGTGCCAGTTCTGGCATTTCTGCACGGCATGGTGCACACCATGTAGCCCATAGGTTGATGAGCATCGGTTTTCCATTAAATTCAGCGAGTATATGATCTGTACCGTGAAGATCTTTAAAAGAAAGTTGGTTTGTATTATAAGGTGTATCAGCAAAGCGGAGATAAGTAAAAAAGCCTTTAGCTGCTTTTTTTATGACCATTATTTTTTCTGCTTGTGTTTTTTGGGTGTTAATTTCTTGTGCTTTTGCTTCTGAAATAAAGTTAAAAGACAAATCTATTATTTTTTCATTGTGGTTTATTATTGAGTATGAACCAAAAAAAATAAGCGAAAATGCGATGAAGTATTGAATTGTTTTCTTTTGAATTTGAAAGTGAGCAAGAATTTGAGAAATCATCATTTTATCCTAAGTGTGTTGCTTTCAGCGTACAACAAATAATACGTCAAATTTATAAAACAGTTTGAGTTGAGAAGGATTTTTCTACAGTTAAAGAAGAAATTAATATTCTAATTATTTTTGCTCAAAAGTTTTATCTACAAATATTGTATATTTACTTTCTAATGGTGCAATGTTAGCGCAAATGGAAATCATTTTGCAATGTAAAATTTCAGCCGTTTTAATGGAAGAACTCTTTCAGAAAATTTTTATAAAATTGTTTATAGAAAAAAATATTTTGTAATTGATTGAGTGCTTTTATTTTAAATGCATAAAAAATATGAGAGAAAAAGACAGATGAAAATAATTTTTAAACGTTTAGCGATTGTCTTTTTTTACTGCTTTATTATAGCTGGATGTGGACGTAAAGGGGCATTGCTACCACCTGTTTCAACGGTGGTGGAGACTTCGCATGAAGGATTAGTTTCTAAGAGCACAGCAGATAAGTCTTTTGTTCTCGATCGGTTGATACAGTAGGGATTTTTATGCGTTTTTTTTCTTATCACCAGGATATGCTTCACGTTGAAGATCTTTCACTTTCTGCAATTGCACAAGATGTTGGAACGCCTTTTTATTGTTATTCAGCTTGTGCACTGGTTACAGCTTTTAAAGACTATCAAAATGCATTTCGAGATATGCCGAGTTTGATTGCTTATGCTGTTAAAGCGAATTCAAATCAGGCTGTTTTACGACTTTTAGCAATCAATGGAGCGGGCGCGGATGTGGTTTCAGAAGGAGAGTTACGACGCGCACTTGCTGTTGGTATTCCGCCTCATCGTATTGTTTATTCTGGTGTTGGAAAAACGGTAAAAGAAATAGATTTTGCTCTTGAACAGGATATTTATTGTTTTAATGTTGAATCTGAGCCAGAGCTTGAACAATTATCAGCGCGCGCTGTTGCGCTTTCTAAAAAAGCACGTGTTTCATTGCGTATTAATCCAGATGTTGATGCAAAGACGCATAAGAAAATTACAACAGGAAAAGCTGAGAATAAATTTGGTATTCCGTTATCATTAGCTCAGAATGTATATAAAAAAGCAGCACAATTGCCCAATATTCATGTTTGTGGCGTGGATATGCATATTGGAAGTCAAATTTGTGATTTAAAACCATTTGAAGATGCATTTTCTATTGTCGCAGATTTTGTCCGTCAATTATGGAATGAAGGTCTTCCAATAACCCATATTGATATTGGAGGAGGACTTGGTATTTCGTATGGTAATGAGCAATATTCAGTGCCATCTCCTGTTGATTATGCAGCAGTGGTTAAGAAACATATTGCCCCCTTAGGAATCAACATTATCATAGAACCTGGGCGTAGTATTGTTGGTGAAGCTGGTGTATTGGTAACTTCTGTTGTGTATTTAAAAAAAGGACAAGGACGGAATTTTGTTATTGTGGATGCGGCGATGAATGATTTTATTCGTCCAACGCTTTATGATGCATGGCAAAATGTGATGCCTGTTAAGAAAACTCCAGAAAATGCGCCGCTGATGCAGGCGGATATTGTTGGTCCAGTTTGTGAAACGGGTGATTATTTAGGATTGGATCACTCTTTACCTGTTTTGATGACAGGTGATCTTTTAGCGATTACAAGAACTGGAGCTTATGGTGCTGTCATGTCAAGTACCTACAATAGCCGACTTTTGATCCCAGAAATTTTGGTTCAAGGGACGCGTTATGCAATTATTCGTCCGCGTTTTGAGTATGCACAATTAATAGGTTTTGATCGTATTCCTGAGTGGATTGAGCATTGTTAGTGATTATTTGTCTTATTTCGACTTAATTTTGATGAAACAATTTATTTTTTTATTACTAAAGAGATCTTATAATTTTAATGAGCTGCTATAAAAATTATAATAAAGAAGGATAAAGATTGATCAATGAGGAATAAAGACATCAAAAGTTTTGCGAGAATAAAGCTTTTGTATGTGCGCATTTTGGCTTTGTGCGTTTTATGTTATGAACGAATATGGCCGCGACTATTGCCATTTTTTCTCATTTTTAGTCTTTTGTGTTCAGTAAGCTGGTTTGGCATTTTTAGCATCCTGAATTATTGGGTGCATTTATTTCTTTTATGTCTTTTTTTGTTGTCCATGGTTGGGAGTTTATTTCTACTGTATGGTTTTCATTGTCCTACAGTCAAAGATATTGATCGCTATATTGAACAAAAAAGTGGACTTAAAAATCAGCCCTTAAGTGTTCAGACAGATTACTTATGTTCTGAAGATGAAGAAGGTTTGAGTGCTTTTATTTGGCATGAACATCAGCGTCGTATGGCAAAAAAAATACGTCATTTACGCGTTGGTTTTGCCCATCCTAATAGTGCTTTTTATGATCCTATGGCGCTCCGATCTTTATTTGTGCTTCTTTGGGTATGCGCTTTTAGTTTTTCTTTCGGTTCGTCAGGAGGACGTTTGGCCGATGTGTTTGATTTACATCTTGCGGTAAATGATACATCAACACGAGTTGATGCGTGGATTACACCACCTTCTTATACAGGGATTGCACCTATTTATTTGACAAAACGTGAAGAAACACTGTTGACGGTACCTGAAGGAAGTAACCTGATTGTGCGTGTCGTCAATGGTAAGGATGTTACGGTAAAAGCAGTATCTGAAGAAAATGCACAATCAGTTTTATTGTCTCAAAAAAGTGAAAAAATAGCTTCAAATGATTCAATTACTCATTTTGAAGCAAAGTTAGAACGTTCAATTTATTTGTCTGTATTATCTCGGCAGAAACAACATCAATGGCATTTACAGGTTATTAAAGATACATCTCCGACAATTCATTGGTTAGAAAAACCAGGACGGATTTTATCGGGTTCATTAGAATTACAGTATGAAATGGATGATGATTATGGAGTTACAAAGGCTTTTGTTGAAATAAATCCTCTTTTCGATCAAGATAAAAATGCCCTTTCTCTTTATAAAGCTCCTGAAATAAATCTGCTTTTAGCTCGTGGTGGAAAAGGTAAAACGCGAATGGTACAAGATGTATCAAGTCATCCATGGGCGGGTTCAGAAGTTAAAATTACTCTGGTGGCAGAAGATGGAGCTGGTCAACAAGGACGCAGTAAAACTTTTATTATGACGTTACCTCAGCGTATTTTTGGGAATCCTGTTGCACGTGCGGTGAGTGAACAGCGTCGTTTATTAGCTCTTGATGCGTCCAAGCGAGAGAATGTTCTTGATATGCTTGCTGCTTTGCTGGTACGCCCAGAAGAGGGGCTGCAAAATTCAACACATTTTCTTGCATTACAGAGTGCATGGACAAGGCTTTCTTTGGCAGAGACGGAAGATCAATTACGCGATGTGGTTCATTATTTATGGAAAATTGCTTTAGGAATTGAAGAAGATCAGATTGAATCTGCTCAACAAAGATTAAAACAAGCACAAGCTGCTTTGCGTGATGCGCTGCGTCATGGTGCTTCAAGTACAGAAATTGAACGATTGATAGCGGATTTACGCCAAGCAATGAATAATTATATCGATTCTTTGGCTCAAGAAATGTTAGAAAATAGTGATTTTAATGGAAAAAATCTTTCTGAAGATACCTTACAAAAAAAGCTGAATGCGATTGAAGAAATGGCAAAAACAGGATTTTCTTCTGCGGCTGAACAACTTTTAGCTGAAATGGAACAAGTGCTTGATCATTTGCATGTTTTCAGAAACAGTCAAATGGAAAATAAAGAAGATAATCCTACAGCACAAATGAAAGAAAAGATTGATCAACTGGGTGATTTAATGCGTCGTCAGCAAGAAATTCTTAACGATACGCATCAGTTAGAAATGGAAAATAGACGAGGAGCAAATATATCCAAAAAGAAAAGTGACGCTTTGAAAAAGCGGCAAGCTGAGTTGCAGTCTGAATTATCCGTGTTGGAAAAAGAGCTGTCGTTACAAGGAACTGAACAAAGTGAAGCTCTAAAAGAGGCAGAAAAGAAAATGAATTCTGCAAAGACTGCTCTTGGTCGTGGGAATCATGAAATGTCTATACAAAATCAATCAGAGACTTTAGAAGCTTTACGACAAGGTGCACAGAATCTTTTGAAAAAAATGCGTGAAGAACTTAAAAGAGCAGGCAATAATCAAAAGACTTTTTCTGAGCCTAAAGATCCATTAGGGCGTTCATTGTCTACAGAAACGAGCCAAGATCAAGAAAACCAATTTTTACCGCAAGAAAGTGATAGAATTCGTGCGCAGAAAATTTTAGAAGAAATTCGTAAACGTCTTGGAAATGAGTATATTCCAGAAATAGAAAAAAATTATCTGGAAAGACTTCTTCGCTTTAATTAGCTATCGATTGTTCTCGTTATGATGGGCAACAAGGATGTTAAAAGTTTTGATGAGAAATGTACTCAGTATAACAGGGTAAAGCAAAGATATTTCTCATAAATTTATTTAAGAGAAGGTTTGTGTTTATTTTATGATTTTTTCGGAATCATTTGAGTTAAAATATAGAATATTAAAATTTTTTCCTCTTGTGGAGAAAAGACAAGAATCCATATAAAGTTGAGTATCTAGAAATTGTAGCCTTTAAAATTTTTTTACTTGGGACGTTAAATTGGACGTAGTCACACTTAGAGATTTTTATACTTCTACACTTGGTATACGAGTTCAGACGACGCTTTGTGACCAGTTAAATTTGTATTGGCCTGATCTTACAGATAAAAAAGTTATTGGTTTGGGATATGCGCTTCCCTATCTTTCTGCATTGCGGGAACGTGCACAGCAATGTTTTGCTTTTATGCTTGCGCGTCAAGGATCTTTGCCTTGGCCTTGTTCGGATAAGGTTGCTACAGCACTTGTCTTTGAAGAGGATTTACCTCTTCCTGATGCTTCAGTTGATTGTATTTTGTTAGTTCATGCGCTTGAATATACGGAAAATTCACATGAAACTTTAAAGGAAATATGGCGTGTTTTAGCACCTAATGGCCGTTTGATTGTTGTTGTTCCAAATCGTTCTGGTTTTTGGGCGCGAAACGATCACACACCTTTTGGTTATGGAGAACCTTATAGTCGGCAGCAAGTTATTCGCTTATTTGAAAAAACAAATTTTATTGCTGGACCAATCCAAGAAATTGTCCATTATATTCCTTCTTCTCGGTATGGGGCACCATTCTTTTCACTTTTTTATGAACCACTTGCACGCCATCTTTTTCCTTATTTTGGCGGGTTGTTAATGTGCCAAGCGCAAAAACGTATTTATCAAGGTTTATTTGTACAGCCTCGTTTGTCGCGACGTATTTTTATTCCTGCTTTATCACCACAGACTCGCGAGAAATATATTTCCTCTTAATATGATTTTTGTTATAAAGAAAAAATGAGGGAGAACAAATTAATTACAGATAAAACTTAGAGATTAAGATAATATCCGTTTTGTTCTGTGATAAGAATTTGTGCATTGAAAGGATCTTTTTCAATTTTTTGCCGTAAGCGGTAAATGTGTGTTTCTAATGTATGGGTAACAATATTCTCATTATAGCCCCAAATTTGCTTTAGGAGTGTTTCTCGACTCACAATTTGATTTTTGGTGTGATAAAGATATTTAAGAATCGCTGCTTCTTTTTCTGTAAGACGAATGGGGTTATTATGTTGATCAAGAAGAAGTTTTTGCCCTGGTTTAAAAGTATAAGAACAAATGTGAAAAACAGCTTCTTCATTTTGTTCGTGGTGGCGTAGTTGAGTGCGGATGCGTGCTAACAGTACTGCAAAACGAAAAGGTTTTGTTACATAGTCATTGACGCCTTTTTCTAGATCTAAAAAAGTATCACAATTTGTATTATTATCAGTGATCATGATGATGGGAGAGCGGAATCCTTGGGTACGTAATTTTTTAACAGCTTCATACCCATCAAGATCAGGAAGTTGGATATCAAAAATGGCCAGATCAACATTTTTTTCTTGTGCTATTTTAATTCCTCCTTCAGCTGTTTTTGCTTGGAGCACTTTAAATTCTTCATGAATTTGCAATTGTTCTACCAAAATAGGGCGTAGATCATTATCATTCTCAACAATTAAAAGAGTATAATCATTCATTTTTTTTCCTTATAAAGCGTGTTTGCATTATCGTAAGTGGAAATGAGTTTCATGAAAAATGGTATTTGATGCAAGTAAAATTAAAAAAGAAATTATATAAAAAACAAACTTGTATTACGACTATAGTTATTCGTCGGCAAATGAGAACACAGGCACGGGGTATTGTTTGTATTGGTCAGCATCGTTTTTTTTGTGCGTTAGGAAGATCAGGTATTTCTTCGTTTAAACGTGAAGGTGATGGTGCGACACCTTTGGCATCTATGCGTTGTTTAGCAGGGTTTCGTAGTACTTTTTATCGTTCTTTTCCACGCTCAACTTTGCCTTTTTGGCGCATTCGAGCACAAGATGGTTGGTGTGATGCGAGTGGTGATGCCAATTATAATCGTTTGGTGCGTCTCCCTTATCCTAAAAGTGCTGAAAAGATGCAACGTGATGATGGGCTTTATGCTATTGGTCTTATTTTGGATTGGAATATTACTGAGAGGAGAATGGCAAGAGGAAGCGCTA
The DNA here is from genome assembly GCF_026929975.1 of Bartonella sp. F02. GTDB lineage: Bacteria > Pseudomonadota > Alphaproteobacteria > Rhizobiales > Rhizobiaceae > Bartonella. The sequence continues at coordinate 44,056 of NZ_JANHOK010000001.1, read as the reverse complement.
TTTTTATGCATTTAGCACGGCATGATTATGCGCCAACAGCAGGATGTATTGCACTTTCTCGTCATGATATGGAGCGTCTTTTACCTTATATTAATCAGCGAACAAATATTATTGTTTTAAGATAAAAGTGTTGTTTTATTGATCCCACCCATAGAGCAAACCTCTTTCCATTCATCTTCTGCAACAGGTTGGACTGATAAACGCATGGTTTTAACGAGTGCCATGTTTTTGAGTTTTGGATTGGCTTTGATTTGTTTTAATGAAACAGGTACTGGCATATCACAAATTGCGCGAATATCGACACATTCCCAGCGCGGGTCGAGTGTTGTCGTGTCATGATGCGCTTCAGCGCAAACCTCCACAATGCCCACAATTTCTAAACCCTGGTTTGAATGATAAAAAAAACCTTTATCTCCATATTTCATAGCGCGCATATTATTGCGTGCTTGATAATTGCGCACACCATCCCATTCTTCACCGGAATCACCTTTTTGTTTTTGCATATCCCATGACCATTTTTGGGGTTCAGATTTAAAAAGCCAATAAGCCATGAAAGTTCCTTTTGATGTCCATTGGAATGTGTTTTCGGATTGTTTTTAATAAAAAACAAATGGTTGAATAACATTATTAAAAGCGATTTGGAATTTAAATTATCTTAACAGATTGTCATAAAAAGCGCTTTTGTTTGATAAAAACATAAATTGTAGGAGGCAATTTTTATGGTGTTATTTTCTTGTCTTATTTGAGAGTAAGCATTTTGAAAATTCAGTTATCATTTTTATGCTTTTGTTCCGCGACGTCCTGCTCCAATTAAAGGTGTGGCTTTTTCATCGAGAGGCCAGCGTGAACGAGGAGCGATATCAAGAGAGCTTGTTTGCCCTCGTATTAATCGTTCTGCTCCGGCAAAAGCAATCATTGCAGCATTGTCTGTGCACAGAGAAAGAGGAGGAGCGATAAATTCAAAACCGTGTTGATGAGCAAGTTCTTGTAAAGTAGAACGAATGGCTTGATTAGCAGCAACACCTCCAGCAACAACTAAAGCAGGAGAATGGTTCTTTTGATTCTGAGAAAAAGGATAATGGCGAAGAAATTCTTGCAGAGCCAAACTAACGCGATCTTGTACGGTATCAGTAACAGCTTCTTGAAAGCTTGCAGCAATATCAGCGATGTCTTTATCTGTGAGAGGTGCCATAGCTGTTGCGGCTTGTCGAACAGCAGTTTTTAAACCAGAAAAAGAAAAGTCTAATCGTTTTTCACCTTTTAGAGGTCGAGGAAGAGGAATGCGATTTTTATCACCTGATAAAGCTGCTTTTTCAAGTGAAGGACCACCAGGATAAGGAAGACCTAAGAGTTTTGCTGTTTTATCAAAAGCTTCTCCTAAGGCGTCATCAATTGTTGTTCCTAAACGCTGATAATTGCCAACATCATGAACAAGAATCATTTGCGTATGGCCGCCTGATACTAACAATAGTAAATAGGGAAATTGAACATTATGGGTAAGAACAGCTGTCAGAGCGTGTCCTTCTAAATGATTGACGGCAATAAAAGGTTTTCCCGTGGCAAGAGCTAGAGCTTTTGCACTCATAAGTCCGACTAAAAGCCCTCCTACTAAACCAGGACCACTTGTTGCTGCGATACCATCAATGTCTTTGAGTTTTAGTTTTGCTTCTGTTAATGCTTTAAGAATGAGACTATCGAGAATTTCGACATGAGCACGAGCGGCAATTTCTGGAACGACACCACCATAAGGAGCGTGATCTTCAATTTGGCTCCAAACAATATTGGAGAGGATACGACTTTTTCCTTTGGGATTATGTTCAATAATAGCAGCAGCAGTTTCATCACAACTTGTTTCTATTCCCAATAGGCGCATTTTAGGCTAAACCTTATCGTTAAATTGAAAGATTCTTTCGAGTGTGCGTATCATGTACAAATGAAGATGCAAAGGAGATTTCTTAAAATGAGTTTTGGCAAACATAAAGAAGATATATACAAATATTGATATTTTATCGTGCTCTTCTTGAAACTTTTACAATGATACTCTCATAGATCATATAAAAAGATTGATTTTTTTTGAGTATATTTCAATGCATATTGCGTATTTATCCTATTTTTTAAATACATATTTGTGATTGGAAGTAAGCTTAAAAAAGTATCATACAAGTATCTCTTTGAAGAAAAAGACTATTCTGTGCGCTGTTTATGAAAAAAAAGACACATAAAAAATATTTTTCAAAAAAAATTCATTAAAATTTCTTTCATTTTGTTATTTTATTGTAAAATGATGTGAGAAATATAAGGTGATAGTTATGGCAGAAAAACCGAAAGCAAAATCACATTATACAGGTGGTCGTCGTAAAGCGCCTGTGATTGAACATAAGACTGTAGAAAGTGATGAAGAGGAAACAAGACACAGTTCAACAGATTCAATTGTGGTAGAAAAACAAAATAAGCCCTATGAAGAAAATACTTCTACAGTTTCCTGTATTTCTAAAGTTTATTTACTAATGTCAGGCGTTATCGGTGGCTTTATTGCTTTAGGTTTTGGAATAGGGCTTCAAAAATCTGGTTTTTTTCCTTCTTCCAAAGTGCATCCTTCCAGAGTGCATCATCATATGAAGGAAGAGCGTGTTTTTCATGAATTTGAAGTAGAACGAAAACAATTAAAAGAAGTGGTGGAACGATATAGGAATTCTCTTCCATTGTTTGAAGACAAAATAGAGAATGTTACTAAAGAGATTGAGACGTTGAAAGAAGCTTTTCACTCTTTTTCATCGCAACCTGTTAAATTTTTTCAAAAAGATAAAACTTCTCAAGAAGAATACAAAAGAATTCTTTCAAATTTAGCAGAAAAAGTAGATCAGCTTACCGAAGAATTTGAAGCTATGAAATCTGTTAAATCTTTTAAAGAAGAAAAAAAGGAAAGTTTTTCCATTTTAGAAGAAAAGGTGGCTGCTCTTGAAGAGCATATGCAAACTTTTGTTAATATTTCAAAAGAGATGAATGAAGTATTGCTTGTTGGACAAAATAATATCAATGATTTAAGTGTCTTAAAACAGCAGTTAAACACTATACAAGAAGAAATTGCTGCAAAGAGTCATCAGAAAGATGAAACAAAAACGGCAAAGTTTATTGCGATCAACGCGTTAAAAAATGCCGTGGATCGTGGTGGATCCTATGTTGATGAATTGAAAATGCTACAGAATGTTCTTCCTTCTGATGTAAGTTTTGATTTATTACAAAAAACAGCCCATACAGGTCTTCCTACTTCTGCTAGGCTTTCAGCTAATTTTGCAAATGTTGCAGATACGATTGTTCGTACACAAAATATTGCTGCGCCGGATGCTGGTTTTTCTGAGCAAATATGGATGTGGATAAAAAATTTGGTTGTTTCACGACCTATAGGAGATGTTGAAGGAGCAACGCTTGGTGCAATTGTGGCACGGATGGAAGTTGCTATTCAAGCCGGTGATTATCAAAAAGCTTTAACAGAATGGCAAACATTGCCTCAAAATGCACAAGATGTTTCAATCGATTTTATGCGTCAGCTTGAACAGAATTTGGCTGTGCAGAATGCTCTTCAGAAACTGTTAATTTCTGTGCAATAAGAATCTTCTTAGGCAATGGATATGTAAATAGGATCAAAAATGGTACGTATTTTTATCTATATTTTTATTGTATGTATCCTAGGTACAGCTTTTGCATGGATTGCTAATCATAATGATGTTTTAGTGATAACATTTTTACATTATCGATTAACAATTTCACTTTTAACTCTTTTAAGTGCTTTTATTTTCCTTTTAGGAATATTTATGCTTTTATGGTGGTTTTTGGGAATTGTTTTTTCTATTCCTAGTGGTCTTTCTAATTATTTTTATGCACGACAGCAAAAACAGGGTCGCGAAGCTCTTTCACGAGGATTTCTTGCTGTTTTTGCTGGTGATTGTGGAACTGCACAAAAAATGGAAGGTCGAGCATTAAAATATTTAGCAAAAAATCATGAACCATTAATAAAACTTTTACAGGCTCAAATTTTATTTTTGCAAAAAAACTCTAAGGATGCCATTGAATTATATGAAGAAATGAGAGAAAATTCTTCAACAAAACTTGCTGGGCTTTACGGTTTGTTTCGTGAAGCAATGAACGCAAAAGCTTATGATGCAGCACAGCAATATGCAGAAGAAGCGTTGTCTTTGTCTCCAGCTCTTTTGTGGGCAAGCCAAGCTGTTCTTGATCGTTTAAGTGCTGAAGGACAATGGGATAAGGCGCTTGAGGTTTTTAAAAAAACACAGAAAACTTTACCACGCGCTGCTCGTTTTACAGAAGAACACAACCGTACATATGCTGTTTTGTTAAGTGGAAAAGCCCTTCATTTGTTTGATACGCATCCTGTTGAGGCGCGTACCGCTATTTTGCAAGCACATAAGTTAATGCCAGATTTTGAACCGATAATAACGATTGCGGCAGATATTCTGTATCAATTAAAAGAGGTCCGTAAAGCCGATAAAATGATTATTAAGGCTTGGCAAAAAAATCCTCATCCTGATTTAGGAATGCTCTATCTTGAAAGAGAAAAAGGAGCTGTTGGGCGTTTGAAAAAAGCTAAAAAATTAGCGGCCTATAACGAAAATGCATTTGAATCAATGTTTCTTATTGCCAAAGCTGCTTTAGATGCCGGTGAATTGGTATTAGCGAAAGAACAAGCGCAAAAGGCACTACAAATTCATCCACGTGAAAGCGTTTATTTATTGTTGGCAGATATTGAAGAAGTGCAAGGAAATGATCCAGGATTGGTAAAAAAGTGGCTTTCATTAGCTTTGCGTGCGGAACGTGATCCAGCATGGATTTGTGAAGGGACTCTTTTTTCTTCTTGGGCAGCAGTTTCTCCGATAAGTGGACGATTGGATTGTTTTGAATGGAAAGTTCCGCCTCGTTTGCCTCCTGTAACATTAGAGGCTGAAAATATTGCACTGAAAAAAGAATATAAAAAATATAGTATAGACAAAGTTGTTTTTATTGAAGATAAACCATCTGAAGTCTTTTTTCCTATGGAAGATGAATTTTCTAATGAAGTTCAAATAGAGAAACAGGAAAAAGAGATACAAGATCCGATACATTTAAATGTTGATAATCCAGGAATAAAAATAGAAGAGGATACCTCTTTATCAAAAAAGAAAGAGGGTTATTTAAAGAGAAAGAGCTATAATAAACATTATTGAATGACTTGGTTAAAATAAATCAAATTTCATTCGAGAGGTCAATTGATTGGTTAAAAAATGTCTTTGGTAGAAAAATGCTTTTGTAAACAGCAAAGAAACAACAAACCAAGAATCGCGGTAGTTCTTCATCGTCAATTTGTATACACGGGTCGTTTGGGGCAATTTTTACAACAAAATGGTTTTATTCTTGATATTTATCGGCCTATTTTTGGTCAGAAACTTCCAAATACGTTAGAAAATTATGCGGGCGTTGTTATTTTAGGGGGCCCTATGAGTGTCAATGATAAAGATGCTTATATTTGTAAAGAAATTGATTGGATTTCTTTGTCCCTGAAAAATAATAAACCTTTTTTAGGAATTTGTCTTGGAGCACAAATGTTAGCACGCAATATCGGTGGATGTGTGCATACGAGAAATGATGGATTTGTTGAAGTTGGTTGGTATCCATTAGAAGCAACATCACAGGGAAAAGCTCTGATGGAGTGGCCAGAAATGGTGTATCAGTTTCACGATGAAGGGATCTATGATTTGCCGAAAGAAGCTGTTCTATTAGCAACAGGTCAGCTTTATCCTACACAAGCATTTCGTTATGGAAATAATGCGTGGGGTATACAATTTCATGCCGAATTTACACGAGCAATGATGCGGCGTCTGGTGGTGTGTTCTGCTCAAAAATTAACTGAAAAAGGAGCACAACCTGTTTCTGCACACTTTGAAGGTCGTTTAGTTTATGATCGCGCTTTACGCAAATGGTTCAAAAATATGCTGCTTCATATTTTTGGTGCTCCCTGCTGTTTGGCCTATGAAAATTAAAAATGGCGTTTGTGTTTAATGTGATCATTTAAAAACAATTTTATTGTGTGTGTTTTGTCGATTGAGAGTGAAAAAATATTTTTCAGCTCAGCTGTTGAAGGGATGATTTTGACTATTTTGATCTTTAAAAAATATCGTCTATTTTTAGTTTCAAAATAAATAGACGGCCAATTTAATGCATCTTTTATGAAATCTCTTATAAAGAGAGGAAAAGTTTTTCTTAAATTTGGCCGTCTTTTATTACTTTTAAGCTTGGAAAGCAGAGTTTGTGAGTTGAGCAATCATGCTGGCTGCAAAAGTAAAGCGAGAAATATTGAGATCACCTTCAATAAGGGCGCCAATTCGGTTGATGACATTATGTAGTTGATCTTTTTCTGCTGTACTCCAAGCTGCAAGAGGATCATTATTTTCACCATAATTTTTGAGAATTTTTATCACGATTTGACGCAAGTTCTCAGCAATGTTCTCTTTTGCTTGGCTCAAAGCTATATTATCATAATAATCAATAACGGGAATTGTTTGACTTGCTTCATTGATGCGATTGATGCGAATAGTTTGGAAAAGTGAAGAATAAACTTTTGCGGTTTTAATAAGGTCGCTGTTGCATTGCTTTGCGACTAAAGAAATATCACAAATCATAGATGCAACATCGAGAAGAGCCAATTGTTTTGCAATCTCTTTTGAGACTCCTTCTTCACTATAGTGTATCATTTTTTCTTCAATTTTTTGTTTAATACCACTCTCGTTGAAGTGCATAAGTTGCTTTTCAATAAGACTACGGGATTCTTTAATGGCTGATACAAGCTCTTCTAATGATGAAGAAAGGTCCATATTACGCAGACCCCAATTTGTTGCTTCAAAGAGCATTGAAGTAATTGCTGCGTAGAATTTATTTTGAATAAGACCAGATACTTTATTATCAAGGCGATCAATTTGTTCAGACAATTGAGGAATTTCAAAACCATCTCGGATAGCGATAAAGACACGAATGATATTTTCAATCTTTTGTCCTGTTGTATCTTGCAGACGACTGATGAAAGTAATTCCTCCGCGATTAACAATATCATTGGCGATGAGTGTTGCGATAATCTCACGGCGTAGCTGATGATGAATGATTTCTTTTTCGAACTTTTGTTGCATTGGAGTCGGAAAATAGCTCAACAAAGCTGTGTTGAAATATGCATCATCAACAATAGAATTTTGAGCAATTTCTTCTTGCAAAGTTAGCTTAGCATAGGCCAAAAGAACAGCAAGTTCTGGACGCATGAGACCTTGGTTTTGGGTTATTCTTTGGCGTAAGATTTGTTCGCTAGGAAGAATTTCAACATGACGATCAAGCAGCTTTTTCTGCTCTAAATCATGCATAAAACGTATTTGATAAGGTAAATCAACAGTGCTATGACTTTCAGCGAGGGAAAGAGCAAGCGTTTGCAGATAATTATTGCGAAGAACTAATTGTTCAACTTGCGGAGTCATATTTTTCAAAAGTTCATTTCGCGCATCGCGAGTAAGTGTTTTTGCATGCAATGCTGATGCAAGAGCGATTTTGATATTAACTTCGAGATCAGAACAATTAACACCTGCAGAATTATCAATAGCATCGGTATTACAGCGTCCACCATTCAGAACATATTCAATGCGACCTCGTTGAGTCATGCCAAGGTTGGCTCCCTCTCCGACAATTTTAGCGCGGATTTGATTACCGGTAATTCGAAGAGCATCATTGGCACGATCACCAACTTGAGCATTGGTTTCTGTTGTTGCACGGATATAGGTTCCAATGCCTCCAAACCATAAAAGATCAACGGGTGCTTTTAAAATAGCAGATATAATTTCAAAAGGTGTTCCTTCTTGTTTTTCAAAGCCGATAGCCTGTGCTGCTTCGGGAGAAAGCGTAATGGTTTTTGCTGTGCGTGAGAAGATACCTCCACCTTTTGATAATTTGGTTTTATCATAGTCTTGCCAACTTGAGCGAGGAAGTTGAAATAAACGCATGCGTTCTGCGTAACTTTCAGCGATATTTGGGTCTGGATCAATAAAAATGTCACGATGGTCAAAAGCTGCAATAAGCTTTGTTTGTTGGGAAAGAAGCATTCCATTTCCAAAAACATCACCGGACATATCTCCGACACCAACACACGTAAAGGGTGTTGTTTGAATATCATGATTAAACAATTCTCTAAAATGTCTTTTGACAGCTTCCCATGCACCTTTTGCAGTGATTCCAATGGCTTTGTGATCGTAACCTGCAGATCCCCCAGAAGCAAAAGCATCATCGAGCCAAAAATGATTGGCTTGGCTAATGGTATTTGCAGTATCAGAAAAAGTTGCCGTTCCTTTGTCAGCAGCAACCACAAAATAAGGATCATCACCATCATGACGAATCACATTGTGAGGCGCACTTATTTTTCCATTGATTAGATTATCTGTAATGGAGAGCATTGCTGTGATATAATCAATATAAGCTTGCCGTGCTGCTTCTGCTATAAGAGCACGATCGTTTGTTTGAGGAAGATTATGTGGATAGAACCCTCCTTTTGCACCAACAGGAACGATAACCGAGTTTTTAACTTGTTGAGCTTTAACTAGACTTAAGACTTCTGTACGATAATCTAATGCGCGGTCGGACCAACGAATACCACCACGAGCAACCGAACCAAAACGCAAATGAACCCCTTCAACTTCTGGGCCATAAACAAAAATTTCTCGGTATGGACGTGGTTCAGGGAGATCTTCAATTTTACGAGGATTCAATTTTGTTGCTAAGATTCGTCGTGGGCTGCCATCTGAAAGAGGAGTAAAAGCGTTGGTTCTTAAGCTTGCTGCGATAAGGTTACGATAACGGCGCAAAATGAGATCATCATCTAAACTCGGTACTTTTTGGAGTTTTTCTTCGATGCGTTGTTGAATGATTTGTTCATTCTTTTGTCTTTCTTCTTCTGTATGACTTGGGTGAAACTTCAAATAAAACAGAGCATACAGATCTTGAGTAATATCGGGATAGTCGTTTAAAGTTTGAGCAACACGTTCTTGTGAGTACGGTATCCCAGCTTGTTGAAGATAACGTCCATAATGACGCAAAATAACAATTTCACGCCAGTTCAGCTGAGCTGTTTGAGTGAGAGCGTTGAAAGCATCATTATCAGCGTTGCGTGCCCAAACAGCTTCGAATGTTTCAGCGTACTTTGAACCGTTTTTGTCAAGATCAACATGAAGTTGGAAAGCACTTTCTAACAACATGTCATGAAGATACACATGGTGTCCGTGTCCATCTGGGAGCTTTAGGGTTTGTTCAGCGATAACACGAAAGCCCATATTTTCAAGAAGAGGAACCCGCTTAGAAAGAGATAGAGCTTCAGAACGGTGAAATAATCTGAGAGCAATTCTGTGTTTTTCTGTATTGTGAGTCGGATAAAAAGTAACAAAAAGAGGATTTTTATTATTAAGGCTTAGAATGTGACCCGCATCATCAACGGCATTTTCTGCTGAAAATAAGTCACGATAACTATTTGGGAATTGATTGGCAAGAAATGTTTGCTGGTCTGTAGCTTTTCGTGCAAGAGCCACTGTTTGAATACTATCTTCCCAGTTTTGAGTAATAGAACGAATATTTTTTTCAAGAGTTGCACGCTCAATAAAAGGGATGCTTTCATTTCTTTTACAGTGAATGGTATAATGGACACGTGTCAGTGTGCTTTCTAAAAAAAGGGGATAGGATTCAACAAAATTACCTTTGTAGATGTCTGCTAAATGTTCACCGATCTTTTCGCGAATTTTCCCACTATATTGGTCACGGGGTACATATACAAGGATAGAAACAAAACGTCCAAAAGGATCCGTATGAGCAAGAACACGTAAACGTGGGCGCTCATCTAGTTGTAGAATAAGTTTGGCATTTTCAGTTAATGTGTCGACATTGGAACGAAACATTTCATCTCTTGGATAGGTCTCTAGAACACTGACAAGAGCTTTCCCAGAATAATCAGCTCGATTATAACCAAGATGTTGAATAATCGTTTCAGCTTTATCTTTTAAGAAAGGAATTTGCAAAATAGAGCGTGTATATGCTGAAGAGGTAAATAATCCTACAATACGCAATTCTCCGCTGAGATGTCCTTTTTGATTAAAAATTTTAATGCCAATATAATCGAGCCAAACGGGACGGTGAATTTTTGAACGGCTATTGGCTTTTGTTACGATAAGCAGATTATTGCTTTCCATAAAGGATAAAACTTCTTGAGGAGGCTCTTCTACACAGGCATCCCCAATAATACGAATGGAAGCATCTGTCAGAATACCAAGTTTTATATCTCCTGCTGTGAAGGCTTTGGAAGGTTCTACATTTGGGGTGAAATTATATGTACGCATTCCAAGGAAGATAAAATTATTGCCCATGAGCCATTTAAGAAACTCAACGGCTTTTTCACCTTCTTTTTGGTAATGTTGTGGCAGATTTGTTTGATAGGCATGAATGTGCTTTTTGACTTCCTCAAGCATGGGGTTCCAGTCTTGCACAGCAGCATTAACTTGTTCGAGCACTAAAAAGAGTTCATCTTTAAGTTTTTTAGTTTTTTGTTCATCAAAAAGTTCAATGTGAATTTGCATTAAGCTGATTCGTTGTCCAGAAGCACAATCGAGAATAGGATGAGCAATCAAATAAATGTGCTTTGTATGTTGATTGAAGACATTCAAAATAGAATCAAGCAGAAAAGGTTTGTTATCATTAACAAGCGTGACAACAGTGATAGGCTTTCCATTACGGGTTAAATTATGGTCAAAACAAATTGTTGTTGCTTCTGTTTTATGCTGGTTAAAGGCTTCAGTGGCGGTAGCAGCAGCTTTTTGAAGCTCTTCTTTTTTGTAACAGACTATATCTTCTCTATCTGTATGAGTGAAAAGGATTTGTTCTATTTCATCGTAATTTTTTTTTACACATTGTTTTAACACAATAATTGCCCCTTTTTTCCTCTTGACGACCTGTCCTCCTCACAAGAGTAGGTCATGATGTTAACCTTTGTGCACTGTAACACCTTCTTTTCGAATGAGATAGTTTTTTAAAAAGATAATAAACTTATTTTTCTTAGTTTTTGGCAAACTATTGGTATATGGAGAAAGTCTATTGTGTAGAAAGAAGGATATTTTAAATGTATAATATAAAGCAAAGTAATTTATCATGACATATTTACCAAAAAAACTTTTAACTGGGTATCAATCGTTTATAAAAAATCATTTTTCGCACAAAATGCCGCATTATCAGCAATTGGCAGATGAAGGGCAGAAACCAGAGATTTTGGTGATTGCTTGTTGTGATTCTCGTGCTATTCCGGAAACAATTTTTGATGCTCGACCCGGTGAAATTTTTGTGTTGCGCAATGTTGCAAATTTAATTCCGCCATTTTCTCCTGATCAACAGTATCATGCAACATCAGCAGCAATTGAATTTGCAGTGAAATTATTAGAGGTCAAGCACATTGTCATTTTGGGTCACGCGCATTGTGGTGGGATTAACACTATTCTCGATGGACGCTGTCAATCTTTAGCATCAGATGATTTTATTGGTCAGTGGATGAAGCTTTTAGCTCCAGCAGGAGAAGCTGTTGCGAGTAATAAATTTCTTACTGCAGCAGAGCGACAGACAGCGTTAGAACGTATTTCTATCCGTTATTCTTTGAAAAATTTGGAAACATTTCCATGGTTAAAAGCGCGCAAAGATCAGGGTCTCTTAACGTTACATGGAGCTTGGTTTGATATTTCAAGTGGTGAACTGTGGAGTATGGATCATGAAACAGGAAATTTTGTGCGCGTTCAAAATGAATTTTGATAAACATACCTACCTTATAAATTAAATATCCCTATTCTTTCGCATAAAAAGGAAATATGTGATATAATCTTGACAAAGAAAAGTTTTTGTTGTTTGAAGAAATGAGCATTTAATAACAAAAAGCTAAATGAGAGCCACTGACTGGGACCCCGCTGTTGGGTATAAAGAGATCCCAGAGGTCAACATCCGACGACGCGATGCGTTCTCGGGTGCTGTTTTGGTTTTTTGTTGGTTATGCAGCAATGAGGTAAGTGATGTTTGAATCTTTGCAAGAACGATTGGGATCTATTCTGTCTAATTTGACAGGACGTGGAGCTTTGTCTGATCAAGATGTGACTTCAGCACTGCGTGAAATTCGTCGTGCTTTATTAGAAGCAGATGTTGCACTTGATGTTGTGCGTTCTTTTACCGACAGAGTTCGTGAAAAAGCGGTTGGGTCTGCAATTGTTAAGTCCATTAAACCTGGCCAAATGGTTGTTAAAATTGTTCATGATGAACTTGTTAACATGTTGGGTGGGGAAGGTGTTTTAAGTGATTTAAATGCGCCAGCGCCAGTTGTTATCATGTTAGTTGGTTTGCAGGGATCAGGAAAAACAACAACAACAGCAAAGCTTGCAAAACGTTTAACCGACAAGCAAAGTAAAAAAGTTTTAATGGCCTCGTTAGATACACGTCGTCCAGCGGCACAAGAACAGCTTCGTCAATTGGGTGAACAAGCCAATCTTGCAAGCTTACCTATTGTTACTGGTCAATCTGTTATTGATATTACTGCACGTGCTGTGCAAGCAGCTAAATTGGGTGGTTATGATGTTCTTCTGCTTGATACGGCAGGGCGTAACCATATTGATGAAGAATTGATGGAGGAATTGTTGGAGGTCAAAGCATCTTCGCATCCTCATGAAATTATGTTGGTTGCTGATAGCTTGACCGGTCAGGATGCGGTTCATCTTGCACGTTCATTTGATGAACGTGTCGGAATTACAGGGATTATTTTAACTCGAATGGATAGTGATGGTCGTGGGGGTGCGGCTCTTTCTATGCGTGCTGTTACGGGTAAGCCGATTAAAGCAATTGGAATTGGTGAAAAAATAGACGCTTTAGAAGAGTTTTATCCTCGTCGTATTGCGGATCGTATTCTTGGTATGGGAGATATTGTTTCTTTAGTTGAAAAGGCTGCAGAAACAATTGATCATGAAAAAGCCGCAGCATTTGCAAAAAAGATGCAGGCTGGGAAATTTGATTTAAATGATCTTGCAGAACAATTGCATAAAATGAAAAAGCTTGGCGGACTGGGAAGCATTATGGGAATGCTACCGGGTTTGAGTAAGGCAAAAGATCAAATTATGGCTGCAGGTTTTGATGATCGTCTTTTTAACCGACAATTGGCTATTATTTCGTCCATGACTCCAGAAGAACGGGCTCGCCCTGAGCTGTTGAAGCATAATCGGAAACAAAGAATTGCAAAAGGATCCGGCACAAGTGCTGCTGATATTAATAAACTGTTGAAAATATATCGCCAAATGGCTGACATGGTAAAGGCGATGGGAGGAAAAAATCAACGGAGCTTTATGGGAAAAATGTTTGAAGGACTTGGGGCTAAAATGGGATTAGGGGGCGCAGATTCTCTTAAAAATGCTCCTAATTCTATGCCTGATTTATCGGGGTTTGATCCCAGTCAATTATCAGAATTGCAAAAACATGTTGAGAAAAGCAGTTTAGGGCAGACTCTTCCGGGTCTTCCTGGAAGTGGAGTAAAACTCCCTGAATCCCTTGGAAATCTCCCTTATAGGGGAGGAAAAAATCCTCTCTTTCCGAAGAAAAAATAAAAGAAAGAATTTTATGCCGATAAAAAGAGTAAACAAATTAATGCGTTTACAAAGAGTAATTGAGCTTTCCATTACGACATTGATGCGTGTTGTGGCAAAGTCCTGTCATTGTGTGTGGGGAAATAAAATTTTAAAATGTCATTATGTTTTGTCTCGCGTAGATTTTATGCAATTGCAACATCAGGTAATTGGTTCGCGATAATGCATGATAGATGGTTATTGGGGTAGAAAAAATTTAAAAGAGCGTTTTTCAATAAGTTATTCGTCATTGTATAAAAATTGCTGAAGAGCAAAAAAAATAGTGCATTGGTTGCGACGAAAGCCAAGGCTAATAATAGGAGAAAAATATGGCATTAAAAATTCGTTTGTCCCGTGGTGGTTCAAAAAAACGTCCTTACTATCATATTGTTATTGCAGATGCGCGGAGCCCGCGCGATGGTCGTTTTCTTGAACGTGTTGGTGCATGGGATCCCATGTTGCCTAAAGATGGGCAGCGTGTAAAATTGAACGAAGACCGTATTCAATATTGGCTTGGTCAAGGTGCTCAACCGACAGATCGTGTTTTGCGGTTTTTAGATGCTGCTGGTTTAAGAAAACGTCCAGCGCGCAATAATCCACATAAAGGTGAACCTGGCAAGAAAGCACAAGAACGTATGGCTGCAGCAAAACAAGCTGCAGAGGAAGCTGCTGCTGAGACAGAACAAGCGTAATTTCTTCACAATCGCCTACATTCTACATTGTATTTAAAATATTGATGTGTAAGTAGGCGGTTGTAATCTCTTTTTATGGGAGCGATTTTGAGGATATTGGACTTTTTAATAAGGTTGTTTTATTCGTTAAGGTTGATTTTTGTTTTTTAAAAGTCAATAGCACGGCCTTTTATTTCCCAATCTCCATAGCGAGCTGGATCTTTACCGCCGCGCCCTCCTTTTTCTAAAGGTACATTTTCTTTTGTTTCTTTTTTGCGTCTTTCTTCGGCTTCTTGTAAAGCGCGTTGTGCCTCTGGAGAGAGAGAGCGTTGTTGTTGAGAGAAATTGACGCTCTGTTTATTTATTTTTTCATCTTTTTTATTCATTTTACACCTTAGTTCCATTGAAGAAGAAGGAACAAAAACCCATCATATAAGAATAATGATGTTTTATCACGGAGTTTTTTCAAGAATGAACATAATGCGTACAGCAATGCTTTTGGCTTTTATGACGGCTCTTTTTATGGGGGTTGGCTATCTCGTTGGAGGAAGCAATGGTATGGTTATTGCGCTTTTGATAGCGGGAGGCTTAAACTTTTTTTCTTATTGGAACTCGGATAAAATGGTTTTGCGAATGTATGGTGCTCGTGAAGTGGATCAGCATTCGTCTCCAGTTTATTATAAAATTGTGCATGAATTAGCCCGAAGAGCTTCTCTGCCACAGCCAAGAGTTTATGTCATTGATAGTGAGCAACCAAATGCTTTTGCTACGGGGCGTAATCCACACAATGCTGCTGTTGCTGCAAGTACAGGACTGCTGAAACAATTGAGTCCAGAGGAAGTTTCTGGTGTTATGGCTCATGAATTAGCGCATATTGAAAATCGTGATACATTGACGATGACACTTGCTGCAACCATTGCAGGAGCTGTTTCGATGCTTGGTAATTTCGCTCTATTTTCTGGAGGACAACGCAATTCTTCAGAAAACTCTCATAGTTCTGGAATGATTGGAACGATTATTGCTTTGTTCGTGGCACCTTTTGCAGCTATGATGGTGCAAATGGCTATTAGTCGGACACGAGAATATGCTGCTGATCGACGAGGGGCTGAAATTTGTGGTAATCCTTTATGGTTAGCTTCAGCTTTAAGTAAGATTGCAGGGGGAGGACATGCAATATACAATGAAGAAGCAGAACATAATCCAGCAACCGCTCACATGTTTATTATTAATCCTTTAAGTGGTGAAAAGGCAGATAGCCTCTTTTCTACACATCCCGAGACGGCCAATCGTATTGCTGCTCTTTACCAACAAGCCAAAGAGATGAATGAGCCATTACCTCAGAGTATAAAGTGGACTGTAGACAGTGGAATGAGTGAAAAAAACAAGAATTTAAGCTATAAAAATTTTGAGTTAAATGCTAAGAACGAAAAACTGAGTGATCAAGAAATAAGGGGCTTTCGGCGCATAACAGATCGCCCCGCTTGGCTTATTCATAAAGATTCGAAGAAACCTCGATCATAAATTTTAAAGAAGATAAATTCTAAACAACATAAAATAATAAGGCACTATTTTGAACAGCAAAAAAACGGGATATGGATCTGAAATAAATGTTCCGGGGTTGGCTGTTCGCCAAGTTTGCGTTCGTCTGTTAGGGGCTATACTCGATAAACATACATCTCTTTCTGGTTTAACAGATAATGAGCATGGACATCCACATTATTTAAAGCTTTCACATCGAGATCGTTTATTGTGTCGTGCTATTTTGAGCGCTGCGTTGCGTCATAGAGGGCAGATTACAGCGGCGTTATCACAATTTTTAGAACGTCCTTTACCACGGCAAGCGGTTTCATTGCAGCATCTTTTACATATTGGTGCAGCTCAAATTCTTTATCTTGATATTCCTGATCATGCTGCAATTGATTTGGCTGTGCGTGTTGCTAAACTTGATCCTCGTATGCGCCGTTTTTCAGGATTGGTGAATGCGATTTTACGTAATTTTGCACGTGCAGCAGTCTCTTTGCGTATGCAAAACCCCATTCTTGAGAATGTTCCAGCTTGGTTTGCACAGCTTTTAGTGTCTGCATATGGAGCGGATAAAGCGAATCAAATTCTTACTGCTCAGGAAAAGGAACCGCCGCTTGATTTGACAGTAAAATCTGATAGCTCTGGTTGGGCAGAACGGCTTGGAGGTATTGTTTTACCGAATGGTTCGGTTCGATTAAACACTGTGAATTGTTCTGTTGTTGATTTACCAGGATATGCAGAAGGAGAATGGTGGATTCAAGATGTTGCGGCAGCATTGCCTGCTTGTTTGTTGGGAGATATCCGTGGAAAACAAGTGGCTGATCTTTGTGCTTGCCCTGGAGGGAAAACAGCGCAATTGGCTTTGCAAGGTGCCAATGTGACAGCCATTGATATTTCAGCGAATCGAATAAAACGTTTACATGAAAATATGAATCGGCTTCATTTTTCAGTCAATTATTGGACTGGTGATGTAAAAAATTTTGATTCTGGACAATTGTTTGATGCTGTTCTTCTGGATGCTCCTTGTTCTTCTACTGGAACGATCCGTCGTCATCCGGACATTTTATGGACCAAATCGATGAACGATATCGTTAAATTGGCAGCATTGCAGTATGATTTGCTTTTGACGGCAATCACTTTGGTTAAAAAAGGTGGGCGGATTATTTTTTCTAACTGTTCTTTGGCAAAAGAAGAAGGTGAAGATCTTATTCAGAAAATTTTATCGACACGTAATGATATTGTTTTAGAGCCTATTTTAGCAGAAGAAATGGGTGGTATGGCTCATTTATTGTCGGATGAGGGGGTTTTACGCACAACGCCAGCTGATTATTGTGGTGATGTTGTTGATTCTGAGAAAAAATTGTTAACAGGAATGGACGGTTTTTTTGCTGCTCGTTTTCGGAAAGTATTTTAGTTAACGCTTCATTTACCAAAATCATCGAAAGTATGTTTGATAAAATATACGGAGATATGGTTGTGACGATTGCAGTGATAGTCCCACAGATAAAAGCATCGACTTTTGTGTATAAGGCACATCAATTTTTACGGCGTTTATGGGTTGGGCCATTGTTTCGTTGGCGATTTTCAGGTTTTCGTCCGCACAAGATTTTAGCGCATCCGATTGATTTGCATCTTGCTGATCCTGCAATGGCGCATGAATTTTATCATGGCCGTTTTGCTTTTGCGGGTCGTGTTGTCCATTCTGGTGCTGTTTCGCCGTTTTCCTTGATTCCGCCAACCCCTGAATGGGAAATTGCACTGCATGATTTTCATTGGTTACGGCATATGACAATGGCGCACAGCGAATTAGCTGCAGCGCATGCGCGCTCTTTATTGGAAGATTGGTTTGACCATAGTAGTAAGAGTGTCAAAGGACTCCCATGGAGCAATGTTGTTGTTGCGCGGCGTTTGATTTCGTGGATTTGTCATTCACAAATGTTATTGAGAGGTGCAAGTGAACGATTTGAAAGACGTTTTTTACGTTCGCTTGGTTTTCAGTTTCGCTATTTACGCATTTCGATTCGTAGTATGGAAAACAATGATAAACGCTTGCAAGCCGCAATCGCTTTGACATTCGCTTCACTCGCTTTACCTGTTTCTTCTGCGATGAAAAAGAAAGCGCAAATATATCTTGTTCAAGAGCTTTCACGACAAATTCTTATCGATGGAGGTCATATTTCACGCAGTCCTGCAGTGTTGCTCAGTTTATTGTCTGATTTATTATCTTTGCGTCACCTTTATATGCACAGCAATGAAAAAGCCCCACGAATTCTCATTGATTCTATTGAACGTATGCTGCCAGCTTTACGGTTTTTTGTCCATGAAGATAAAACGTTGGCGCAGTTTAATGGGACGGGATCTATTATGCCAGCACATTTATCTGTTATTTTAGATCTTGATGAAACAGAAGGGCACCCTTTTAGTTATGCACGTTATTCCGGTTTTCAACGCTTACAGGCCAATCAAACGACAGTTCTTGCAGATACGGGAAAGTTTCCACCATTGTCTGTTGCAGAAAATGCTTGTTCTGGATGTTTGTCATTTGAAATGTCTTCACAAGGGAGTCGTTTTATTATTAATGCAGGGATTAATTCTTATGGACGTTCAGAATATCGGCATTTTGGACGTGTCACAGCGGCGCATTCAACGGCAACAGTGAATGATTGTTCAGTAGGCATTTTTCGCAAAAAAAAGAACAGTGAAGCTTCCCTTTTAATAAAAGGTCCAACAGATGTAAATGTGCAACGTATAGAAAATTCTGAGAAAATTGGTTTTATTGCAAGCCATAATGGTTATGTGCAACCTTTTAGTTTGATTCATGAACGTGGTCTTATTTTAGCGGCAAATGGATCTATCATTGAAGGGTTCGATCGCTTTTTTATGCCTCATAATGAGCAATCAAATAAGCGTAATAAAGTTGCTCAAGAAAATAATAATGTGGCCGTGCGATTTCATATTCATCCACACATTGAGGTTAGCCATGAGGGAAATTCTATACGTTTGGCTGCTAGCAGTGAAAATGTGTGGCATTTTATATCACCTGACGTGCATATCTGTCTTGAAGATTCTATTGATTTTGCAGAAATATCAGGTCCACAACGTACGCAGCAGATCGTTTTATATTTTCGTCCCGTATCGCAGGAAAAAGTTCGTTGGCGTTTTGTTCGTGATCAAATGAATTCATAAAAGCTCTATCAATTAAGCTGATTCGCTAAAAGAAGCGTGATTTTCTTTAATGTTGATGTCGAAGAAGAGCATTGTGTTCTTTTAAGAAGCTGTGACAATGGTGTATGCTGTGATTCTTTTATATGATTGTATTTGAATCTTTGCCATTTTATTTTTAGGATTTTGTTATGGCTGTTACTTCAGAAAATTTTCCTATCCCTGATCTTCATCGTGTTCGTCGTGCGCTTCTTTCTGTTTCTGATAAAACTGGTTTAGTGGAATTTGCTCAAGCACTTCATGCTTATGGCATTGAATTGATTTCAACAGGAGGAACATCTCACGCGCTGGTTGCTGCTGGTTTACCTGTCAAAGATATTTCTGCAGTAACAGACTTTCCAGAAATTATGGATGGGCGTGTTAAAACACTTCATCCTCTCGTTCATGGTGCTTTATTAGGAGTGAGAGATAATCCCAATCATGCAGATGCGATGGAAAAGCATGGAATCAAAGGCATTGATCTGCTTGTGGTTAATCTTTATCCTTTCGAAGAAACATCTCAATCAGGGGCAGATTCGCAGACAATTTTAGAAAATATTGATATTGGCGGACCAGCAATGATTCGCGCTGCAGCTAAAAATCATGCTTATACAGGTGTTGTAACAGCCGTTTGTGATTATGATTCGGTTTTAGATGAATTAAAAAAGAATAATGGATTCCTAAGTTTTCTATTTCGACGTCAATTAGCTCTTCGTGCTTATGAACGCACAGCCTCGTATGATGCTGCTATAGCGTCTTGGTTTGCGCAAGACTTAAAGATTGAAACGCCATCTTGGCAGAGCTTTTCTGGTCGTCTTGAAAGTGTGATGCGTTATGGAGAAAATCCGCATCAGAGAGCAGCATTTTATCGTTTTCGTGATAAACGTTTTGGGGTTGCAACAGCAACACTTTTGCAAGGCAAGATGCTATCGTACAACAATATGAATGATACAGATGCAGCTTTTGAGCTTGTTGCAGAATTTGATCCTCAGAAAACACCTGCTGTTGCTATCATTAAACACGCTAATCCTTGTGGAGTCGCAGAAGGGAAAAGTTTGAAAGAGGCTTATTTGAGTGCTCTTGCTTGTGATAGTGTATCGGCATTTGGTGGAATTATAGCTTTAAATCAGACACTTGATGAAGAGTGTGCACGAGAGATTATAAAAATTTTTACAGAAGTGATTATTGCTCCGGATGCGACAATGGCTGCGCGTGAAATTATTGCGCAGAAAAAAAATCTCCGTTTGCTTATAACAGGTGGTTTGCCTGATCCACGCGGCAGTGGATGGATGGCTAAAACACTTGCAGGAGGAATGTTGGTACAGTCTCGGGATAATATGGTTGTTGATGATCTTCATTTGCAAGTGGTCACGAAGAGAGCACCAAGTGAAAGCGAAATGAGAGATCTTCAATTCGCTTTTCGTGTGGTTAAGCATGTTAAATCAAATGCTATTGTCTATGCAAAAAATAGCGCTACAGTTGGTATAGGGGCAGGTCAAACGAGTCGTATTGATTCGGCAAAAATTGCCGCTCAAAAGGCCGAAGAAAGTGCGCAAAGAATGGGATTAACAGAACCTTTAACCAAAGGATCTGTGGTTGCATCTGATGCGTTTTTTCCTTTTGCTGATGGTTTATTAGCTGCTGTTGAAGCTGGTGCAACAGCGATCATACAACCAGGGGGATCTGTGCGTGATCAGGAAGTCATTGAAGCGGCGAATGCACATGATTTAGCTATGGTTTTCACAGGTGTACGACATTTCCGTCATTAAGTTGATTGGCAAAGATTCTTAGCTGTTTAAAAGAAAAAAGTATTCAGTGTTTCTGTGCTATAAATGCATAACTTATATGCATTTATAGCACATCTCATTTTTGTAATTTATTCTATGTAAAGTGCTTTAGAACTTTAACATAAGGTTTGGGTAAAAGACGTGAATATTTTACGTTCCTATAGTCGTTGGCGTCGGTATCGTCGAACGATTAATGCTTTAAGTACTCTTTCTGCGTATGAGCTGAATGACCTTGGTATTAATCGTGGCGATATTCGCTTAGTTGCATGGCGTTCAGTCCATAAATCTTCTTCTTATTAATTTTTGATTCGATATTGATATGAGTGTTTTAATCATGAAAACCGCCTGTTGGTAGAAAATCGGCGGTTTTTTTATGGTTTATTATCAAGCTAGGATAAAGTAATAAGAGATATTATCATCAATGTCTTTTTGGTTTTTTCATATGTGTTTCTTCGCAAGAAAGAAATGTGAGCTCTGTTCATAGAAAATTTAAATGTGAGATGCTTTATGGTGAAGAAAGAAACCTATAAAATGAGAAATCTGAAACACTTTTTTTATCATGAAGGATGATTTTTTTAATTTTTATGTCGCAAAAGAAACAGACAACCTCCTAGAATACCAGCAGCTAAAGTAAACCACGTTATTGCGTAAATCAGATGATTATTCTGAAATTTTACTACGGTTAGACCTGCAATGGGGAGATCTGATTGTGTTTGCTGGCTGGCATCAATAAAATACGGAGCAACAGGCGATAATGCGAGCTTTTGCGCCATAGCAGGCAATTGTCGCGTATACCATAGATTTTGAGAAGGATCATTTTTACGTGGGAAAAATCCATTTTTTTCACTCATTCGTAAAAGGCCGATGATTGTCGTTTGTTTTGTATTCTCAAAATGAGAATCAGAAAAAGTATTTTCTTGTTTTTGGAAATGATGACGCGCATCCATAGGAATAAAACCACGATTGATAAAAGTTAGAGTTTTATCATTTGTCTGTAACGGCGTTAAAACCCAATAGCCGGTTGTATTTTGGGCAACGGCAGTGACAAAAATGGTCTTGTCTATTAGAAGTTTTCCAGTGATTGTAACTGGTCTATACTCATCTTTTTCAAAAGTAACGTGTGGCCATTGATTTTGAGGAGGAGCTTGGATGGGGGGTAAATGAATTCGTTGATTGGCACTGGTAATAAGATTCGTTTTCCAGTTTAATCGCTGCACTTGCCAAATTCCAAGTGCACTAAAAATAAGAAAAAAAAAGAGACATAATGCGCCAAACAAAATAGAAGAAAAATGAATGTATTTGCCTTGAAAGCTCATTTTTGGTCGGTGAATTTTATTCATAATAAAGTTTTCTTGGTAATGTATTAAAGAATTTTATACGTTTTGTAAAAAAGAGAGAAGAATTTTTCATAAAAGATTTGACATTTTGTAATTACTATTCTATAGAGACGCAAGTTTTTAATAGCGCTCTGTCGAAGAAAATTCTAGGGTATGTATGGAGTTCTTTAAAAGCTGAATATTAAAAATGTATAAGGTGAAGTCTATGTCTCGTGTCTGTGAATTGACTGGAAAAGCTGTTCAGTATGGAAATAATGTTAGCCATGCGAATAATAAGACACGTCGTCGCTTTTTACCAAATCTTTGTAACGTGACATTGATTTCAGAGGTCCTTCAGAAGGGATTTCGTTTGCGTATTTCAGCGAATGCTTTGCGTTCAGTTGAGCATCGTGGTGGTTTGGATAGTTTCTTGGCTAAGGCTGATGATAAGGAGTTATCACAACGTGCACGTTTGTTAAAGCGCCAAATTTCTAAGAAAAAAGCTGAATAACAGCCCTGTTGTCTTAGAAAGTGGTAATACGCTTTAAATCTTGGGGGATATTGTGAATTTTCTGACGAGGGATAGAATCCTTGTGCTTAGATTTAATATTTTTTAAGATTTTTTTGTTACCTTTCTAATATTTATTTTCCCCTTTAAAGGGTGTTATTTAGAGAAGTTTGAGTAATATCAAATAAGAAGGTTCTTCTGTGTCATTGAGGAGAGCTGTCTAGTATAGCTGATAATGTTAACCGAGCAAGTGGTAAAATATGGGATCATTTTTTACCGGCTTTTTTGTGGAGTGTTGATAGGAGCCTTTGTTATTTACATGGATCCTAGAAATGTTCTCAGGGGGTGTCGCGTGCGACTTTGTGCTCAGTTGAAGGTTTCAGCTAGTAACAGAATAGTGTTAACAGGTGAGTTATGCTTTCCTGTTAACGCAAAAGGTCTGCTGATTGTAGCAATAAATTAATTACGCAAATGGTATATCTGTTGTTGGTTTAGTCTTTGTTATGAAGCCTTGCGATAGAGTTGCTATTTGCGTATTTTAATGAGGACCTAAATATCATTATAATAGGTTTTCTTTAGCTTTTAAATTAAAGTTATGAAAATCTTTTTTTGTATGTTTGTCAAACAATGTCGCTATTCCATTAAGTTAAAAATGAATGGAGGTGTATTTAATTTTCTCACTTTTGCGTGTGGTTCTTGAGTTCTAATTTGGGAGAAGATTATGTCGACAGTTTCTGTAAGTCAGCAAGGCTCTTGGTCTACAGTGTCTCAGTTTTTTAGTAATCTAGGAAATTGGTTATATAGTTTTTTTTCGAAGGCTATAGGCTTCATTGTGGATACTACAGTAAATCATGTTAATACATCTGCAGATGGTATAATGGCAGGGCTTCATGCATCTGCTCTAGCTATAGAATCATCTTCGCACGTTCTTTTTTAAAGAAAAATTTTAAAAATAGATTAGTTTGCTTATGGATAAAAGTGGTTGTCTTGTATGGCAGCTATATTGATGCCGCAAAGATTGTGCTTATTTCATGAATTCTTTGTTTTGTTATATTGATTTGAAAAGCGCTTTGGTATGGTTTTTTTTCTGAAGAATGAATGAAAGTATAAATATTACATATAGTTTGTCGGTTTTGGATGAGACTGTGTGAGAAGATATTACAGTGTATTTAAGAGGCTAAATCTTTCAATTAAGAGCTGAATAAACGATTGAATGATTTGTCATATTTTGAAACATCTTTTTTATGTAATTTTGAAGAAAAGAGCTATGAAAATTTGGGATAACTTACGAGAAATATGGGATGCTTTTAAGGAAATTGCAAACGGTTTATATAATTTTATGACGTCATTTCCTGACATTTATAGCACACCTGTGTATGGTGCTTTATTTTAAAATTTTTAGATTACACAATGGATGATATTGTTCATATTTATAAAATAGATCTGTTCGATATTCTATAGTGCTGACTATGAAAAGAATAGGATATTTGTATATTTATGAAGCAATTAGATGAGGTGATTTCAAAGATTTTGATAGAAAACCTCAAAAATAAATATGTTACGATATATCTGTAGATTCAAATAGTCGGTTATTTTTACTATTTTAATTTATTTCAAAATGTGTTTTATCTAACTTTAGAGAGTATGATATGATGATACTTACTATACCTAATTATAATGTAATACGTTTTATTTTAAAAGTTTTATACACATTTGCCCCTCGGTTGTGTGTTGTGTTGATTGGAATGTTAATCGCGATGCTTTTCAGAGATTTTGATTAGATGATTAATAATACAATGTTTTATTTTCAACAGAGACGTTTTTTATTTTAATTGGTAAACTCATACGTATTGTTTTTGATGAGATCTTTAATCGTATAATCTTAACTACGAAATTACTTTGATTGAATGATTTATATTTAGATTGAGAATCATTACATTTTTTGAGTTTTTATATAAAAATAATTATAATAATATATATGTCTTTTAATACGTTAAATTATTAAAAAGTGGAATAACTCGCTTAGTTGTGTTAGTTCACATCCGTTTTGTGGTTTTTTATATGTATAATATAATTTACTCTGTTTCAGAGTTTCCCTGTCGCACTAAAGAGATTCTAGCTAAGTTATTTGACCCATATAATTCGTTGTATACATGGGTGCATTTAGTCTCTGATATGTCTTATAAATCTTACTGGAATATGCCTGCTCTGTATGATCTTTTCGGTGAGATTGCGAGTTTTATGAGAGCTTTTTATAAAGTGGTAGCGAAGAGCTTTTCTTCATTTAATACTGTTTTTGGTTTATCTTCACACGTTCTTTTTTAGTTTAAGATCGCAATGAATGATAAGAATTATGCTATTTGTTTTAAACAAAATGGTTTAATTTTTGTGTGAATATTCGTTGTGTGTATATGAATTATCTGTTATTTGCACACTGAAATGTTATCTTTAATAAAGTCAATATGTGCGTTCGTGATCGTTGCTATGTTTTTTGAAAAAAGATCAAAGAAATGCTTTGAGTGTGATTTCATTTTTTTCTGTTTTAAAATATCCTTATCTATTTTTGTGTTCTGGAGAAGATTATGATTTTCTATTCGCCTACTGCTAACGTAAAGTGGAATATAATGTCTCTAGCAAATGCTCAGTTAGCTGAAAGAAAATTTTGGAATAATGTGGTGGATTGGTTGGCTTCTATTTTTCAATTTATTTTTTGCAATAATGGTTCGTGTTTTTAGTAGGAATGGTACATCATTTACGTGCAATCAGCTCAGAGTTGGGTGATACGCTTTTGTTTTTTTAATAGGCTGTTATTCTATTCAATCTTGATAATGTAATGCGAAGTTTGCGACATTGGGTTGTGTATTCCAATGTGTCTGATTTTTTATGTTTGGTGTTAGGAGAATATTATGAGCTTTCCGGCAATATTTAGTACGATGTACGCGGCTATATACAGAGCATTTGATCTAGCAATTACATTGCTGCTGGAAAGTAAATTCCGTGGCGCTTTTGTTTGGTTTGCTCAGAATGTGATTCCTAATTTCTTCGATTTTTTCTATGCTGCAGTTTGATATTTATCGTCTATGCAATGCTCATGTATCACCTTAATATAAAACATTAGATGTAGAATTTATAATATTTTCCTTAAATATAGCATTTATACGATCTGCTAAAAATATTACTTTTAATTTTTTCGCATTGATTGTTAAAATATTTCAGTATAAATTGCCAATTTGTAATATTTAAGTGTGTTTTTCATGGATCATTGTCATGATTATTTACGTGTTTATCAAAACATTGGAACACTTAAAAAAAGCGAATTAGATCGTTTAAGATTTTCATGTGTTTTGCACCAAAGATAGATTTTTATTATAGAATTTTTGGTGTTTGATTGAGTTTATTCTTTAGGGGAAGAAATGTTGTTTACAGGTGAAGTTCTGACAGAACAACAAAATAAAAAACCGATCGTTTTTTCTATTTTTGCCATGTGCATTACAGTGACGTTGTCCAATATTTTTGTGCAATATCCTGTCTATTGGTTTGGTCTCAATGAATTATTGACTTATGGGGCTTTTACTTATCCGATTGCTTTTTTGATTAATGATCTAACCAACCGTTTTTATGGTCCGGATGCTGCACGCCGCGTTGTGTATGCTGGTTTTATAACAGGATGTTTTGTTTCTTGGATATTAGTAACACCACGGCTTGCCGTGGCATCAAGTACGGCGTTTTTATTTGGGCAATTACTAGATATTCTGGTCTTTACACCTTTGAGACGTCAAAAATGGTGGAAAGCACCTTTGGCAGCCGCATTGGTTGGTTCTGCTTTGGATACAGTTTTGTTTTTTGCTATTGCTTTCTCTCATCATTTTGTTTTTATCGATCAAATGACAGGGTATGTTGATGGTTCTATTTGGGATAGTACAGTTTTTTTAGGAATTGGAATTCCAGTTTGGCTTTCACTTGCTTTTGGTGATTTTTTGGTAAAAATCGTTATGAGTTTGTTTATGCTGGTTCCATATGGGGTCATTTTAAAAAATTTTAAGTCTTATACTTTATCCAAAGAGATGCAAAGGTAACGTATTTCTTTGTAAAACTATCAAAAAGGCATTTTTTAGAAATATGCTTGACAGCACTTATATCTATTGATCTTGAGCGTATGGTATATCATCAAATACAGATTTCTATATTTTTATGATTTATAATAGGTTTGATGAAGAAAAAATCTATTTGAGCTGTTAAGTTTTAAAGAGTACTTCTAATTGTTTTGTTATCGCATTAGCTAATTCGTCAGCGCTTCCAATTGTCACAGCACGTTGATAATAACGTGTTACATCATGGCCAATGCCAATAGCAACTAATTCTATCGGTGAATGTGTTTGGATTTCTTGAATAACAGCGCGCAAATGTTTTTCAAGATAATAACTAGAATTAACAGAAAGTGTTGAATCGTCAACAGGTGCACCGTCGGAGATCACCATAAGAATACGGCGATATTCACGTCGCAATAAAAGACGTTGATGAGCCCAAATGAGTGCTTCACCATCAATATTTTCTTTTAGTAAGCCTTCTTGTAGCATTAAACCTAAGTTGCGGCGAGCGCGACGCCAAGGAGTATCTGCATTTTTATAGATGATGTGACATAAATCGTTAAGGCGTCCTGGATGATTTGGCTTTTTTTGCTCAATCCACTTTTCACGTGATTGTCCACCTTTCCAAGTTTTAGTTGTAAAACCTAAAATTTCAACTTTAACGTGACAACGTTCAAGAGTTTGCGCTAAAATATCTGCACAACTCGCAGCAACAGTAATTGGTCGACCTCTCATTGAGCCTGAATTATCAATGAGAAGTGAAACAATTGTATCACGAAATTGTGTATTGCGTTCTATTTTGAAAGAGAGCGATTGCATGGGATCAATAATAAGACGTGGAAGCCTTGCAGTATCGAGATATCCTTCTTCAAGATCAAAACTCCATGCACGATTTTGTTGCGCCATAAGGCGACGTTGGAGGCGGTTGGCTAAGCGACCAACAATGTTTTGAAGATGATTGACGTGTTTATCAAGACACTGACGTAAATGATTTAATTCACTTTCAGAGCAGAAATCAGTGGCTTCCAAAATTTCATCAAATTGATTGGTAAAAATTTTATAATCCGTAAGATGTTCCATTTGTTGCAAAGAACGCAGAGGATATTTAGAATTATTTGTTTTCTGTGACAAAGGATCTGTTTTTTCTGATCCTATTTGATCATGATCATTAGATTGTGTCGCTTGTGTTTTCCCTTCGTCTTGTTCATCACATTCTTGTTCGGTTTTTTCTTCTTTTTGATTTTGAAGTCGTTTTTCTTTATCGCTCTCTGTTTTTATTTTATTGTCAGTATTATCTTCATTTTTTAATTCTTTATTGTTGGATTCGTTAGGGTCTGCTTCAAGCTGAGTGGACATCTTTAAAGAAACAAGCATTTTGCGGACAATTTGCGCAAAAACGTGTTGGTTATAGATGTGATTTGTCAGTTCGTAGAGCTCTGATGCAATTTTTTGTTCGATTGATTGACGCCATAACTCTAAAACAAGACCTGCTTCTTTTGGAGGAAGACGTGCTGTTATTTTTTCACGTAATAAAAGCGCAAGGGCTTCGTGAATAGGAGCTTCATTTTGATTTTTAATGAGCGGATAATGTGCTTTTGTGTATTTATCAGCAAGCATTCTATCAAGATTTTGTGCGATTCCTTCCATTGCTAAAGCACCGATTGCTTCAACACGGGTTTGCTCAAGCGCATCAAAAATAGCGCGTGCCTCTGGTTCTTGTGGTGCAAATTGAGCGTGAATGTGGTTATTATGCCATGCTTTTCGAAGAGCTATAGAATCGCTTAATCCACGAGTGATCGCAATATCTTTGTTTGTTGCGTGTTGTGGTAATTCTGGTAAATAGGCGTAGTTTCCGTTGAGTAATGGTTTGTTGTGACGAAAAGTAACTTCAAGATTGCGTTCTCCAGAAATGGCGCGAATACAAGTGGAAGTGGCTTTTTTAAAAGATTCAAGATCAAAAGTATTCTTGGAAACGAGTTTTGTCAGGTTTTGACCGTTATCGCCATTTTTTGCGGTCATGATGAAGCAATTCCTTAAGGCGAGAGACTATAATTAAACGATTCGGAAAGTTCTTTCCCAAAGGCACGTTGATAAAATTCTGCAACAGTTGCGCGTTCGAGTTCATCACATTTATTAAGAAAAGTTAAACGGAAAGCAAGGCCAATATCTTGAAAAATGGTTGTATTTTCTGCCCAAGTAATAACGGTCCGTGGACTCATAACGACTGAAAGATCTCCATTGATAAAAGCTTTCCGAACCATGTCAGCAACATGCACCATGCAGGAAATTATTTTCTTACCTTTAGTATTTTGAAAAGCTTGAACTTTTGAATATACGATATTGACTTCAGTATCGTGAGGCAAATAATTTAATATCGCAACAATCGACCAACGATCCATCTGAGCTTGATTGATTTGCTGTGTTCCATGATAAAGTCCTGTTGTATCACCAAGGCCAATGGTATTTGCGGTTGCAAAAAGACGAAAAGCTGGATGAGGTGAGATAACACGACTTTGATCAAGTAAACTCAGGCGTCCAGAGGTTTCAAGCACGCGTTGAATGACAAACATAACATCAGGTCGTCCTGCATCATACTCATCGAAAACAAGAGCAATGTTATTTTGATAAGCCCAGGGTAAAATACCATCTTTAAACTCTGTGATTTGCATCCCATCTTTTAAAACGATAGCATCTTTTCCTACTAAATCGATGCGACTGACGTGACTGTCGAGATTAATTCGAACACAAGGCCAGTTTAGACGCGCGGCAACCTGTTCAATATGTGTTGATTTTCCTGTTCCATGATAACCAGAAATCATGACGCGACGATTAAAAGAAAAACCTGCTAAAATGGCTAAAGTCGTTTGCTGATCAAAAAGATAATTAGGATCTATATCAGGAACATGCGGGCTTTTGATACTAAAAGCGGGAACTTCCATATCCGTATTGATTTTAAATACATCGCGAGCGCAAATTGTAATGTCAGGTATATTGTCGTCAGTAAGATTTGTTTTTGTCATTGCTTATTTAGAGGAGTTGCCGCTGTTTACCACTTCAAGAAAAAAAACAATACAGGACATAAGACACTTATGCAATGTTCTATGAAGAGGCTTATGAAAAGATTAAAGAATAACTTGCTATATTACCCATTGAAACAGAATGAAACGGTTTAGTTGGAACAATTAAAGCTTTAACACAGGCCAGATTTTTTGAGTAAATTATAGGCGTTGAGAACAGCACGAAAACGCTCCTCTGAAGAACGATTTCCCCCATTAGAATCAGGATGATGTTTTTTGACAAGCTCTTTATATTTTGCTTTAATTTCTTGGGCTGAAGCATTTGTTTTTAATCCTAGAGTGTCAAAAGCTTTGGCTTCTAAAGGTTTTACTTTTCGTGTGCGAGTACTTGTTGAATGAGATTGAGTAAAAAGAGTATAAGGATTATGCATCCGGTTTTGATAAGCAGCAGTTCCAGAACGGATTTTTGAATAATCGGCAGCTGTTCTTTTAGAAGTGCTATTTCTCATGTCTGTTGACCATGTAGGACGATGACCTGTGAGAGAATCTTTTTGAAATTTTGCGATATCCTCATCACTCAAACCTGAAAAATAATTAAAATTTTTATTATAGGCGCGTACGTGATTGATACAAAAATAAAGATATTGTCCTTCACGATTTCGACCTGCTGGTGCTTTGTGTGATCCTTCTTTTTCACACCCTTCCCACTGACACTGTTGTGTTTGTGTCTCGGTTTTTTTTCCTTTATTGGAGCTAATACGAATCGAGTCGAATAATTTAGATGTTGTAGTCATATTTTTGACTTATGCAAAATTGACTCATTTTACAAGAATTGACTTTTTAAAAAATGTGTTTTCATATTTATGTTTTTTAAAACAAAGCAATACACAATATTCGTTTTGTGAAAGGAAAAAGATGCCTCTTTCTGTCCAAATGGTGATTCAAACAAAGCTTAATGATGCTTTTTGCCCACAAACACTTGAAGTGATTAATGAGAGCCATCTTCATGCTGGGCATCATCATGAACATCATATTTTTGATGGGCGAGGAGAAACACATTTTCGTGTGAAGATGATTTCTTCTTTTTTTTCAGGAATGACGCGAGTAGAAATCCATCGTGCGATTTATAAAGTTTTACAACAGGAATTAGCAGAAAATATTCATGCCTTGGCGCTTGAAGTTGAAGCGGTTTGATGTGTTTATGTTATCATTTTTTCAAGCACGTGGGTGCGCTTTTTGATAAATTTCTAGCAAATGTTCTGTTTCAATGTGGGTGTAGATTTGTGTTGTGGATAAATCTGCGTGACCAAGAAGCTCTTGAATGGTACGTAAATCGCCTCCACGCGATAAAAGATGCGTTGCAAAAGAATGACGTAGTGTATGCGGTGTTGCCGTTTCTGGCAAACCGAGGTGAGTGCGTAAATTTTGAACGGCTCGTTGAATAATCGCAGGTTGCAAAGGTTTGCCTCGAGCGCCTCGGAACATTGGTTGATCATTCACTAAAACATAAGGACAACATTGAAGGTAATGCTGTACTGTTTCGTGGACGATTTTGAGAAGAGGAACAATGCGTGTTTTTCCACCTTTTCCAATGATGGAGAGACTTTTGATTTCGGAATGAGAAAAATGTTTTGGAGTGAGTGCGAGAACTTCTGATATCCGCATTCCACAACCATACATCAAGGTTAAAACTGCAGCGTTACGTGCTGTAATCCATGGTTCATCTTCTTGTTGATTTTCTTGTTTGATAACTTTAAGAGCAGCGTGGATAGCTAAAGGTTTAGGGAGTGACTTTGGTTGTTTAGGGGTGCGCGTAAGTTTGACAGCAGGAACATCAACAAGTTTTTCGCGAGATAAATGTTTGAAGAAAGAGCGTAAACCCGCCATATTTCGGCTTAAAGAACGCGAACTTATATTGGATGTACGACGATAAGCTAAGTAAGAACGAAAATCGACAACACGTAAGTTAGCAAGATCTTTGAAGGTTGGTTGGTGTCCTAAATGTTGACAGAGAAAAGATAAAAATTGCCGTGTATCACGTTCATAAGCATTTATTGTATGTATAGCCATACGACGTGTTTTTACAAGATTATCTAACCAGTTTTTTCTCGCGATTAAAATAGCGTGGTCTGCTGGAAGCAGACCACTATTTTTGTCTTTTTTTTTGCTCATTTTTCAAGATAGTATTAATTTGTTTTTTCTTTCTTGTTTTGAGGTTTCATGTCATTGGTAGGATTATCTTTTTGGGAGAGATCTGTGTTATTGCTTGTCATTTGATTTTCATTTCTCATAGAGAGAACTTTGACAAGATTGTTCATTGACATAAGATGCGCAAAAATCCACCCTAAGAAGCCATTTTTATGCAGTTTTGCAAGCTGCTGAGCCGATAATTTATTTAGTTTCTCTTCATCTACAATCCAGAAATCTTCTAATAAGGCTGATAGCCCTTTATCGTCTTTTACATTAATTGATTTTTGGCTCAAAAGATCCATGCTTACGAGGGTGT
Source organism: Bartonella sp. F02 (assembly GCF_026929975.1). Taxonomy (GTDB): domain Bacteria; phylum Pseudomonadota; class Alphaproteobacteria; order Rhizobiales; family Rhizobiaceae; genus Bartonella. The sequence goes on along the minus strand of NZ_JANHOK010000001.1, from coordinate 11,741 downwards.
CGATGAACTCAGAAGTTTTTTCCATCGCAACTCTAAATGTTTCAAGAAAACGGATACGGTCTTCCATAAAAGGTGAAACAGATCCATCTGAGTTGAAGAGGTTTGTTCCTTCAACTTCATTAAACATCCCTGATTGTTGATCAAAGCAAACGGAAAGTTCTTTTTCATTGGGAATTTGTGCAAGAACGAAAGGATAGCGGCGAACAAAAGCCGGGATATATGCAACTTTTTTCCAACTTTTATCGGCAGCAATATAGTCATTTTCATTATTAGAAAGACCAACGAGAGCCACAGATGTATAATGTCGCTTTTCTTGTTCATCGAGTGCGCTCATAAACAAAATAGGATAATCTACAGCAGCTTGAAAAAATTCACTTCCCGCTAAAGGAACCCAATGCGTATCTTTGGCAAAAGACATATCTTTGGGAGAGACAAATTTAAAATTTTTATGAGTGATTTTATTGAATGGAATAATGTTCTTATAAAAAAGCATAATATTTGCCATAAGATGTCTCCTTTTATTAATCTTTATTAATTTACTTTTGTCATCAAAAAAGGTCTTCTCAAGAGATTTTTGATATGGCAACAAAATTAAAAAAAATATGGACTAAGAATTACGTCTTTCAATTTACTTAAAAGAAATGTTGTTTTCATATGGAACATAATAGAAAAGAAAATAAAAAGAAAGCCTGGATTGCTGTTATTGGTGCAGCTCATGGTATAAAAGGAGATGTTTGGCTCAAAATATTTAGTGCTGAACCACAAATTTTAAAGACATATGGTATTCTCTATGATGAAATAGGGCGTTCTTATGAAATTGTAACACTTAGAGTACAAAAAAAAGGTGTGATTGCTCACTTTAAAGGTGTCGAAGAACGCAATGATGCGGAAGCTTTAAAAGGAATTAATCTTTATGTAGAACGTGATCAATTGCCCGATAATTTGGATGAGGATGAATTTTATCAAATCGATTTGATTGGGCTTCGTGTTTATGATGATGTCAATCAGTTTTGGGGCGAAGTGAGCGGCTTGTTTAATTTTGGAGCGGGTGATTTATTGGAAATACGATTAATTTCACGCAAAACAGTTCTCATTCCATTTAGTAAAGCAGCGGTAACAAAAATTTGTATGGATTCTGGTTTTATTGTAATTGACCCAGTTGCAGCCGGTTTATCTGAAGATAAAGAATTAAGTAAAGAGCTTGAACTAAAAAATGAAGATAAAGGAATAACCAAATGAGGTTTCAAGCACGTGTTTTGACATTGTATCCTGAAATGTTTCCTGGTCTTTTGGGATATTCTTTAGCTGGGCAAGCTTTAAAACGTGGAATATGGTCTTTAGAAACAGTGCAGATTAGAGATTTCGCTTTCGATAAACATCATAGCGTTGACGACACACCGGCTGGTGGTGGGGCTGGAATGGTGATGCGAGCAGATGTGTTAGCAGCTGCCATTGATAGCATTCCTAGTGATTCGCCAAAGTTATTACTCAGTCCACGCGGACGCCCTTTTAACCAGGCTTATGCCCGTTTTTTGGCGTCAGGAACAGGTGTGACGTTGATTTGCGGGCGCTTCGAAGGAGTGGATGAACGTGTGATAGAGGCACGAAAATTGGAAGAGGTTTCTATTGGGGATTATATTCTCTCTGGAGGAGAAACAGCGGCTTTTGTTCTCTTGGATGCTATTGTGCGTCTTCTTCCTGGCGTTATGGGAAATAAAGCTTCTGGAGAATATGAAAGTTTTGAAAATGGTTTGCTTGAATATCCCCATTATACGCGTCCTTCTGTTTTTGAAGGATATAATATTCCATCAGTGTTGATGTCGGGTCATCATAAAGAGATTGCAGATTGGCGACAGAAGCAAGCTGAATTGCTGACGCGGCAACGTCGACCTGATCTTTATTCTCTTTACAACAAAGATCGTCAGAAAACTTGATTCATTGTGCAAGATAGTGTATTGCACAACACATTTTCCAGAGAATTTTCTGTGAATCAAAACATAAATTAAGAGATGGTGTATTCGCTCCTGTGTCAAGCATAGCCTGAAAGATGTTTTCTTGTCATGTGAGAAAACTTTTTTCGGCAAGAGTTGAGCGCTCTGGCTGTTCGATAAAGAGCATGAAGGATGAAAGACATGAATATTATAGCACAGCTTGAAGCTGAGCAATGCGCGAAGATTGAAGAAAAACGTCAACTTCCAGCATTTCAGGCGGGGGATACAGTACGTGTTATGGTGCGTGTAACGGAAGGTACGCGGACGCGTGTTCAAGCTTATGAAGGTGTTTGTATTGCACGTTCAGGAGGCGGTTTAAATGAAACTTTTACCGTTCGTAAGATTTCTTATGGTGAAGGTGTTGAACGTGTGTTTCCGGTTTATTCTCCTTTAATTGAAAGTGTTGAACTTGTTCGCCGAGGTAAAGTTCGTCGCGCAAAACTCTATTATCTTCGTGCTTTAAGAGGTAAGGCTGCGCGTATTTCTGAAAAGAGAGACTATCGAAAGAAGAATTCTGCAGTTGCAAAAGCAGCAGACACAGAAGTCGTTGTTGAAAGTGCTGGAAATCAGACGACTGAATAAATTTTTAATAGATATTATAAAGATAGTGTCCCACGGATTCACTTTAGAACATCTTGAAAAGCTTAATCGTCATGGCTTGAAGTGTTGTGATCAGTGAAAAGAAGCGGTTCTTCGATGTTGATTCGAACACGTGGGCTCATTTTCTGTTTCGTTTAATACGATGCAGTTCAAGATATTTTTTTCAAATGCTTACTCTCATCTTCCAGAATAATAACAGAATACGCCACGATTCTGAAGAATTTGCGCTTTTCATTTTTCATAAATTATAAAACAGTATAATTCTAAAAATAGTATACTGATTTAAATTCACGTTCTTTTTAGAGTTTTAAATTTTTGATGACTCATGGAATTTGAGTGATATCAATTATATTGCAATTTAGTTCAATAACTACTTTAACATTTGCATATTGTGTTTTTTTTTGTAAGAAAACATGCTGAATGTGTTCGAAATATGAAAAAGGGGATATCAATGACAAGTAACACAAATAATGAACAAGAAAACAATCTTCGCGAAGAACATGATGGAGCTCCTTTATACAAAGAATATCATCAAGGTAATACTTCTAATACGTTAATTTATTCTATTTTTCTTTTTCTTATGTGGATTCGTTTTCCGGTACGTTTAGTGTTAAAAATCTTTATGGGTTTAGGTGGAATAATGCTTTTAATGACAGCTTTTATAGCAATTAATAGCTCTGCACCAATAAGTTTTCCCTTGGTCATGGGATTCATAATGGGTTTTGGTTCTTTTATTCTCATGTGGTTTTATGATAGGTTAATACTGCGTTTGGCATCTCGATGTGGACAAAACATTGCGCTGTTTATGTAAAAAGTACCACAATTTTTCAAATAATTTATTATTATTAGAAATCTTTTTGTAAGTCATATTCTTGATTTGAAGATTTTCGAGCAGGATTTCGAGCAGGAAGAGTTAATCGTGTCTATAAAATGGTTGTTCTTTATCACAACCATTTTATCTTTTTTTATATTTGTTTTGATTCTTGTCTTATTTTTTATTGTTTTATGAAGAATGATGATAAAAAAATATTTTATAAATCTTGAAGAATTTTATTCTTTACAAAGAAAATCATTGTAGTTTACCAACAATCAAAATTGATACAACTTATTTCAATTATAACAATTGCAGTTTTCGTTATTATAAAAGCTATTGTTATTATTGTAAAATATTCCACCGATATTTGAAAATAAAATGCGATGAGTATGAAAAAATATTCGTTTACCAGTAAGAAATGGCGTTAGACCTTTGACGTGAAGATAAAATTGTATTAAACAGTACGTGTTTTGCAGTGTAATACTTGCAAAACGATCGGTTTTTTTATGCGTGACCTTTAATCCGTCATTTTAAACAACCGACCTGAAAATCAGCATCGTAAAATGCTGAGCAAGTGAAAAGTAATGCACTTGGTCGTTTATGCGGGGGACTCGCTTATGATAAAGTTGCAGGAAAGCCAGGTCAGGATATTTTATGACAGAGAAAGTTAGGACAAAAGCTCGCCCTCGTTCTCCTCATTTGACTATTTATCGGTGGTCAATCACGATGGCGATGTCAATTGGACATCGCATTACTGGTATTGCTCTCTATTTTGGCATGATATTTCTTGCTCTTTGGTTAGTGGCGCTTGCTTGTGGAGGAGACATATTTAATACCGTTAATGGAATTTACGGATCACTCCCTGGGCTTTGCTTGTTATTTCTTTATACTCTTGCTGGGGTTCATCATATGGTTGGTAGTATTCGCCACATTGTTTTGGACATGAATCCTTGTCTTTTAGCGAAAGAACAAGCAACGTTGATTGCGTGGGCAACAGTTTTTATTTCTCTTATTCTCACTATTGCAATCTGGATTATTGGGTATAGTGTCATTTAGCTAGGGGTGGAGAGACAGATGAAAAAAGATTTTCGAACAGAACTGGGGAAGGTGCGCGGTCTTGGCAGTGCGCATAGAGGCACAGAACATTTTTGGTCGGAGCGTTTATTAAGCTTTATTAATGTGCCGTTTTTTATATTTTTTCTTATTCTTTTTCTTTCGGTTGTCGGAAAAGATTATAGTGTTGTTCATACACGATTGTCACATCCCGTTGTGGCTGTTTTGATGGGGATGATGGTTTTTGTAAGCCTGTATTATATGAAACTTGGGATGCAGGTTGTTATTGAAGATTATATTCCACGAGAAAGTGTACGGATATTATTTCTCGTGTTGAATGTTTTATTTTGTTTTATTATGGGCGGTGTAATGATTTTTGCCCTTTTAAAAATCGCATTAGGGGTTTAAGCAGTATGGTGGGCACAAAATCATCTTTGGGCGCTAAAGTGGGTAACGCACCCTATCGTTATGAAGATCATAAATTTGATGTTGTTGTCGTTGGTGCAGGTGGTGCTGGTTTGCGTGCAACGCTTGGCATGGCTGAACAAGGATTAAAGACAGCGTGTATTACAAAAGTTTTTCCAACACGTTCACATACAGTTGCTGCTCAGGGTGGAATTGCTGCGTCACTTTCAAATATGGGACCTGATAATTGGCAATGGCATTTGTATGATACTGTCAAGGGATCGGATTGGCTTGGTGATACGGATGCGATGGAATATTTAGTGCGTAATGCGCCTGCCGCTGTTTATGAGTTAGAGCATTATGGCGTTCCTTTTTCGCGGACGCAGGAGGGTAAAATTTATCAACGTCCTTTTGGTGGGCATACAACAGAATTTGGAGAAGGACCTCCAGTGCAGCGAACTTGTGCAGCGGCTGATCGTACGGGACATGCAATTTTGCATACGCTTTACGGGCAAAGTTTGAAACATAATGCGCAGTTTTTTGTTGAGTATTTTGCACTTGATTTGATTATGACAGATGGTGTGTGTACAGGTGTTGTTGCTTGGAACCTTGATGATGGTACAATACACCGTTTTTCTGCGAAAATGGTTGTGCTGGCAACAGGTGGTTATGGGCGTGCTTATTTTTCCGCGACATCAGCTCATACGTGTACGGGTGATGGTGGAGGAATGATTGCACGTGCAGGATTACCGTTGCAGGATATGGAGTTTGTTCAATTTCATCCCACAGGAATTTATGGTGCTGGTTGTTTAATCACAGAAGGGGCTCGGGGTGAAGGAGGATATTTGATCAATTCTGAAGGAGAGCGTTTTATGGAACGTTATGCTCCTTCTTTTAAAGATTTAGCTTCACGTGATTTGGTTTCACGGTGTATAACGCTCGAAATTCGTGAAGGACGCGGTGTTGGTTCAAAGAAGGATCATATCCATTTGGTTCTGAGTCATATTGATCCGGCTGTATTGCACGAACGTTTACCAGGAATTTCTGAATCTGCCCGTATTTTTGCAGGCGTTGATGTGACAAAAGAACCTATTCCTGTTCTCCCAACAGTTCATTATAATATGGGTGGTATTCCTACCAATTATCATGGAGAAGTTTTAAATCCAACCGTTGATTCGCCTGACCGCATACAACCAGGCTTGATGGCTGTAGGTGAGGCGGGGTGTGCATCGGTTCATGGTGCTAATCGTTTGGGTTCGAATTCGTTGATTGATCTGGTTGTGTTTGGGCGTGCTGCAGCAATTCGTGCGGGTGAAGTAATCGACCGTGAAGCAAAAATTCCACCAATTAATGAAGCAGCAGTTGATGAAATTATGGCGCGTTTTGATCGTTTACGCTTTGCTCGGGGTGCTGTTCCAACAGCGGTATTGCGTGAGAAAATGCAGCGTACGATGCAAGAAGATGCTGCAGTTTTCCGGACAGAGGATTCTTTAAAGCAAGGATGTCAGCGCATCAGTAAAATTTGGGATGAGCTTTCCGATATTAAAGTGACTGATCGCTCTTTGATATGGAATTCTGATTTGGTAGAAACATTAGAGCTTGAGAATTTGATGGCAAATGCAATAACGACTGTTTATTCCGCGGAAGCGCGTTTGGAAAGCCGTGGTGCACATGCGCGTGAAGATTATCCAGAACGTGATGATAAAAATTGGCGTCAGCATACACTTTCACGTTTGTCAGAAGATGGGAAAGTGACCTTATCATATAGGCCTGTTCATGTGGATCCGTTGACATCTGAAGCAGATGGAGGGATTGACTTGAAACGTATTGTGCCTAAGAAACGTGTTTACTAAGGGGAAAATGAATTATGGTGCAAATTAGGCTGCCCAAAAATTCTCAAGTTAAAGCCGGAAAAGTTTGGCCTAAACCGGAAGGCGCAACAAAACTGACCGAGTTTCATGTTTATCGTTGGTCGCCTGATGATGAAGAAAATCCTCGTCTTGATACTTATTACGTGGATCGATCTGCTTGTGGGCCGATGATTCTTGATGGTCTTTTGTTTATTAAGAATCATATTGATCCAACTTTAACACTGCGTCGTTCATGCCGTGAAGGTATTTGTGGTTCATGTGCGATGAATATTGATGGAAAAAATACGCTGGCCTGTACTAAAGGTATGGATGAGGTAGAACATCCAATTAAAGTTTATCCGCTTCCTTCTATGCCAATTGTTAAAGATTTGGTTCCTGATTTAAAGCGTTTCTATGCGCAACATCGTATGATTGAGCCTTGGTTGCAAACGGTATCGCCTGAACCTGAAAAAGAGTGGCTACAAAGCTATTCTGATCGCCAAAAAATTGATGGTCTTTATGAATGTATTCTTTGCGCGTGTTGTCAGACATCATGTCCAAGTTATTGGTGGAACGGGGATCGTTATTTAGGTCCGGCTATCTTACTTCAGGCTTATCGTTGGATTGCTGATTCTCGAGATGAAATGTGTGGAGAGCGTCTTGATAATTTGGAAGATCCTTTTCGACTTTACAGATGCCATACAATTATGAATTGTACGCAAACGTGTCCAAAAGGATTAAATCCAGCAAAAGCAATTGCTGAGATTAAAAAGTTAATGGTTGAGCGCAGTCTTTAAAAATTTTGTTCTAGAAGAAACAGAAAATATAGAGCACTCTTCTTCTGTGGACTGCGGCGTTTGAGTTTATTCATAAATCATTTAATGAATGATACTCGTGTGAAAAGATTAAAGTGTTTGATCAATATCAAGCACTTTATTGTTTTTCATTTAATTAAAAAAGACTCATGAAAGCTTTTTATTTCAATGAGACCCAATTATCTAGAAGAACTATAATAGTTATATCAATGACACTGAAGATCATTATAGATTATTGCTGAAATACATTTTTAAATTTTTCTTTTTTTCTAAACGAATCTTTTTGAATTAGATTGTTTTAATTTTATTTTTGTAGATCATATGCCGTTTCAGCATTTCTTCTCATTATTTTAAAAAACTCGTAAAGTTTAGTTCGTAAATTAAAATGCAACGTGCAGATTTACGCAGAGCGGAACAAGATCCTACCCTTTATTAAAGGCGCTGTATTTATGTCTATGTGAAAAATCCACTTTCCTCCTCAATTGGTCTTATGAAGAAGAAAATTCAAAAACTGTATTTTCAGATACAAAAAAACTGCAGTAATATGTCACAAGTTTTGACTAAATTTTAAAAGAAACTCTCAAAAATTTATTTAAGCCATTTTTGATTTAGAAAAAATTGGGTCATAAAAAACTTCGGTGAGCTTTCGATCTTTGAAGAATAATATAACATCAATTGTTGTATAGAGAACTTGCTTTATTACTTGAATATCAAGCTGACGACCAACTTCAGATTTCTTTATGAGTGTCGCGCATCTCTCAAATGTTTGTAAAGCATTGTTCGCATGTGTTGTTGTGATCGATCCGGGATGTCCAGTATTGAGCGAATTGAGATATTCCCATGCTTCATTGCTACGCAATTCAGCGAGAAAGATTCGATCAGGTGATTGGCGCATACATGCTTCTAAACATTCATCAGCAGAAATCCGACCTGCACCATAACCATAAAGCATATGCACATGATTAGGATGATTGGGAAGGAAAAGTTCATGAACATCTTCAATTGTAATAATACGTTCTTCTGTAGGGACTTTTTCAACAAGAGATCGAGCAAATGTTGTTTTACCTGATCCAGTTTTCCCTGAAATAATGATATTGCGTTTATAAAGGACGCATTGTTCTAAAAATTCACAAATTTGATTATCTCGTTTTAATTGCAACAGATGAACTTCGAACGGTTCTAATCGTGTAAAATCTTGCACGGAGAGAAGATTATTTGCTTCTTGTGCCGAAGGTTTATTGAAACTCACATCATTAAAAGAACTAAAAGCTCCATCAGCCTTGAGTTCATCAAGTGTTTTGACCACGAGAGAATGTTTTCGAATTACAAATGACAACGTTCCATCGATGACAGTGGGGGGCTGAATAATGACACCCCGTTGTCCTCCAGGTAACACGACATTGTTAACACTTTTAGGTGTTAGACCATTATAAACAATGACAGCTGTTACAAGAGTTTGCAAAAAAGATGCCGTTAATTCGGGTACACTGTGTACCTGCCACCCTTCGAAAGTTTTTGTCCACAATTCACAAGGACGACAGATTGATAATTCAGTCACTTCTGGAATTTCTAAAAAGCGATCAAGAGGTCGCAGAAGCTGTGCAACCGCTTGATCTTTTTGAATCCGATTAGTTTGTTGTGAGAGTGTAGACATCACTAAAATCCAAATCTCTAGCAACAAAAATATTCACACGTTCACCCTGATTTTTGTAGAGTGTTGGCTCAATGTTCATTGAATTATGCAGTAATTCTGTAACAACTGATTCAGCATTTTGAGTATCTGGCAATGGAGGAGACTTTTTTTCGTCAGAAGCTTTTGCATTTGCCTTATTTTTTAACCAGCCTCCTACATCAGTAATAACGCTGATTAAGATCGCACCACCGAATCGCTCCCAAAAATGCCGATCAATCCAACCACCAATACCAGCTTCACCCAATGCACCAGTGCCTGGTGAATTAAGATTGATAACAACGCCAGAAGGTGTTTCAACGCGTAACCATTGAACAAAAACGCGAGATTGTCCTTGTTGAATACCACTTTGATAAAATCCAACAACTTTTGAACCACGATCTAACAACACAACTCGACCACTGGTGGAATAGACATCACGTGTTAAATGACACGTAGTCATACCTGGTTGTGTTGTAATGATTTTGGTTTCAAGGATACAATCAAGCTGCGTTCCTTGTGTGATAATAAGATCACGATTTTTAAGTTGATGAGCACGCGACTTGTTTAATTGCACGGGTTGCAATTGATTAAATAGCTCATGGTTATTTTCTGTCGTTGCGGTATCATTTGATTGATAAGATGAGCCACTGCTGCCTGAGTCAGAAGAAGTATTAAGGCTCGAATTGAGCATACGTCTACGAGCTAATTCTTCGGTATCTTTAATCAACTGTGATGGAATCGTTGTTTGAATGAGCTGAGACCATGTTTGAGAAAGATTTTCTTCTGGGTGCACTGCTTCTTCTACACTCTCTGTTTCTTCTTTAATGATACGAGGTGTGTAGCTAGGTATAATTTGTTCAACTACCTCTTGTTGCTTTTCTTCATGCTCAGGAGTGTTTTTGCGTATATTCCAAGCTTTCCAAGATAATACAAGCGGTATTGCTATTACGGCAATAAACACTGCTATTAACAATGCACGCATACCGGGCACAGTTGGACGACGTTCCGAATCTAAGTTGGAGTGACCGTAATCACCCGTAATATGCTTTTGTTCAACGTAATCCAGCTCTACACTCGCGTTAATTCCATCTCCTTTCTTGCGACCGAACATTATTTATCTCCTTTATTGATGCGATGAACCACTGGGGATATCGTACCCGTCGTGTTTGGCACACCATTGGGGTCATAAGCTTCATTAAAGATAGCTAAGGCGCGATTACCAAGCCGTATTATCCACCTAGGATTGATTTTATGAAGAGCGATAATGTTATTAGAATCACCCATGACAGTTCGTGGTATTAAGCTTTCCTTTCCTTCAGAATCAACAACGTAAATTGAAGGCATATCCATATTGGCAGAAAACTTAAAGTAAGTGATAAGCCCATTGTCCCAAGCGTTAATCGGAGCGATATCTCTATCACCACTCATGGTGTAATTAAGATTATAGGTTTTGGCTCCTTTATGAAAAGCACGTTCAATTGCGACGTGTCGCTTGCTTTCTTGCACTTTTTTAGCATCAGTTTCAGGATAATGGAAAGCTAATTCATAGGTAGCACCAGCACGGTCATTACGGAACTGTAACCGAAATTTGTAACTCCGTTTATCTGTAACAATAATGAGGTTAGTATTGGCAAGTTCTGCTTTGGGCTTAATAAAAATATGACGCCCTCTGTGGGCAAAAGCATATGCTTCAGAATCACCAAAAGCATGCGTGATATATTGTTCACCCTCTTCAAGGATAATATGTGTTGCAACCCCAAGAACGGTTTCGATTTGAACCACATCAGCTCCATCATAAGTCACATAACGGATTCGATGATCATGTTGCGAACTGAACGGAGTTTGGAGTGCCTGCACAGGCGTCGCGTAAAGCGAGGGCAATAGTAAGGCAACAAACGCAAGTTTTTTCATAATAACCAATACCTCAATTATTTACCTCAATTATTCGAAAGCATTTCTGGGTCAACACGGTAGCTCGTAATCTGGAAACCAAGGGGATTAAGCAAGCGATCAGATGATTTCATTGGTGCACCGACATATGTATAACCAACCGTCGCAATCATATGCTGTTGCGGTTCATAGGTGCCATTGCTATTGTGCTTTTGTGTTGTGAAACGTATGGTTGCTTGACCACGTCCATTGGGTTGGATTGAGCGTACTTTTACAGTAATGCGTGCTCTGTTGGCAAGAACTCGGTCACGAGCATTGTCACCGTCATAAATACTAAAAAATTCTTGTTGAACATTTGGCGCGCTCAATAATGCTGCAGTATCATAAGTTAACTGAATCGTATCATAATCATAGCTTTCGCGATTAAGTACGTATTGATTGAGCCAATATATGTCTACAACTTCACCATAGCTCGTTTCATGTTCGCGCATCACTGAAACAACATCGACAGCACCGGTAGCGTTATCAACACGCAATATTAAGGGCGTTGGAGCTGGCTGAGAAAACCCCACAACACCACATGCCATACCAAGTAAACCAAAAACGCAGGTGATACCTGCGATTCGCCATGCATTTCGACGTGACTTTACA